>NZ_JADMKC010000029.1 GCF_018780105.1 Thiobacillus sp. | reverse complement strand
TCGCCCGTCACGGTCACGCTGTCGAACGGCGCGACGATCAGCATCGCAGCCGGCGCATCGAGCGGCACGGTCAGCGTCGCCGCACCGGCCGACGACGTGTACCTCGATGCGGGCAGCGTCAGCGTCACCCTTGCATCCGCCACGGGCGGTAATTTCGAGTCGCTGGCAATCGATCCGGCGGCCGCTGTGACGACCATCACCGACACCCTCGGTACGACCACGGTCAGCCTCACTGCTTCGGCCAGTGTGGCCGAAGGTGGCAACATCACTTACACCGCAAGCCTCAACAATGTGGCACAGACGCCGGTCAGCATGACCCTTTCCAACGGTGCGGTGATCAGCATCGCTGCAGGTGCGTCCAGCGGAACAGTCAGCGTCGCTGCGCCGTCCGATGATGTCTATCTGGATGCAGGCAGCATCAGTGCAACGATCGCATCAGCATCGGGTGGCAACTTTGAAAGCCTGGCGATCAACCCGGCTGCCGCCACTACGGGCATCACCGATACGCTCGACACCACAACGATCAGCCTGAGCGCAAGCGTTTCGGTGACTGAAGGCGGCAACATCACTTACACCGCCAGCCTCAACAATGTGGCGCAAACGCCGGTCAGCGTGACGCTGAGCAACGGTGCGACGATTTCCATCGCTGCCGGCGCTTCCAGCGGCAGCGTAAGCGTTGCTGCGCCGTCCGACGATGCCTACCTCGACGCCAGCAGCGTCAGCGCCACCATTGCGTCTGCATCGGGCGGAAACTTCGAGAATCTGGCAATCAATCCGGCTGCGGCAACGACCAGCATCACCGACACCCTCGATACGACCACAGTCAACCTGGGCGCTTCCGCCAGCGTGGCCGAAGGCGGCAACATCACTTACACCGCCACTCTCAACAATGTGGCCCAGACGCCCGTCAGCGTGACCCTTTCCAACGGCGCGGCGATCAGCATCGCTGCCGGCGCGTCCAGCGGAACAGTCAGCGTCACTGCGCCGACCGATGATGTGTATCTGGATGCCGGTTCGGTTTCAGCCACGATTGCCTCGGCTGCCGGCGGTAATTTCGAGAGCCTCGTCGTCAACCCGGCTGCAGCCACCACCAGCATCACCGACACGCTCGACACCACGACCGTTAGCCTGAGCGCGAGCGCTTCGGTGGCTGAGGGCGGCAACATCGTCTACACCGCCAGCCTCAACAATGTGGCGCAGTCACCGGTCAGCATCACCCTCAGCAACGGCGCCGTCATCAGTATCGCTGCCGGTACAGCTTCCGGCAGCGTCTCCATCGC
The DNA here is from genome assembly GCF_018780105.1 of Thiobacillus sp. Taxonomy (GTDB): domain Bacteria; phylum Pseudomonadota; class Gammaproteobacteria; order Burkholderiales; family Thiobacillaceae; genus Thiobacillus. The sequence goes on along the minus strand of NZ_JADMKC010000029.1, from coordinate 4,312 downwards.
GGCGCCGGCTGACGATGTCTATATCGACGCAGGTTCAGTCTCGGCCACGATGGTGTCTGCCACAGGCGGCAACTTCGAAAACCTGGCGATCAATCCCGCAGCAGCCACCACCAGCATAACCGACACACTCGACACCACGACCGTCAGCCTGAGCGCGGACGCCTCGGTGGCCGAAGGTGGCAACATCACTTACACCGCGAGCCTCAACAATGTGGCCCAGACGCCGGTCAGCGTGACGCTGTCCAACGGTGCGGTCATCGGCATCGCTGCCGGCGCTTCCAGCGGTACGATCAGCGTCGCCGCACCGGCCGACGATGTGTACCTTGATGCGGGCAGCGTCAGCGCGACCATTGCCTCGGCTGCCGGCGGCAATTTCGAAAACCTCGTCGTCAGCCCAGCTGCGGCCACCAGCATTACCGACACGATCGATGTGACCACGGTCTCGTTGACCGCTTCCGCCAGCGCGGCTGAGGGCGGCAACATCAGCTATACGGCCAACCTCAACAATGTGGCGCAGTCGCCGGTCAGCATCACCCTGAGCAATGGCGCAACGATTTCCATCGCTACCGGCGCTTCCAGCGGCAGCGTGAGCGTCCCCGCGCCGGCCGACGATGTCTACCTCGATGCCGGAAGCGTTTCGGCCAGCATCAGCAGCGCCACCGGCGGCAATTTCGAGAACCTCGTCGTCAACCCGGCTGCCGCCACTACCAGCATTACCGACACGCTCGACAGTACGACCGTCAGCCTGAGCGCAAGCGCTTCGGTGGCTGAAGGCGGCAACATCGTCTACACGGCCAGCCTCAACAACGTGGCGCAGTCGCCGGTCAGCATCACCCTGAGCAACGGTGCCGTCATCAGCATCGCCGCGGGCGCCTCGACCGGCAGCGTGAGCGTTGCGGCACCGTCCGATGATGTCTATGTCGATGCGGCTTCGGTCTCGGCCACGATTGCCTCGGCTTCGGGCGGCAACTTCGAAAACCTGGCGATCAATCCGGCGGCAGCGACCACCAGCGTTACCGATACGCTGGACACGACCACGGTCTCGATCAGCGGCGACGGCAGTGTGGCCGAAGGCGCAAGCGCCAGCTACACGGTGTCGCTCACCAGTCCGGCGCAGTCCGCTGTCACGGTCAATCTGAGCTACAGCGGTACGGCGGCCAACGGCGCCGATTTCACCGGTGTGCTCAGCGTGACCATTCCGGCCGGCGCTGCTTCCGCCAGCTTCAGCATCGCCACGCTCGACGATGCACTCGCTGAAGGCGCCGAGACCTTCACCGTCAGCATTGCCGGCGCCAGCGGCGGCAACTTCGAAAGCCTCGCCGTCAGCGGCAGCGCCAACAGCGTCAGCACCGCCCTCGTCGACAACGATGTCACCTCGGTCAGTCTCAGCGCCACGCCGGCCCTGACCGAAGTCGGCGGCACGATCATCTATACGGCAACGGTCACCCAGGCGCCGATCAGCGATCTCACACTGGGCCTGAGCAACGGCGCCAGCATCACCATCCTCGCCGGCCAGACGACGGGCAGCACCAGTGTGGCCGTGGCGCCGAGCGACGACGTCTACCTCGATTCCGGCAGCCTCAGCGCCAGCATCAGCACGGCGACGGGCGGCGGCGTTGTGGTTGCGATCGATCCCACGCCGGCGGTCACTGCGATCAACGACACGCTCGATACCAGTACGCTGAGCCTGACCGCGGCTCCGAGCGTGGCCGAGGGCGGCAATATCACCTACACGGCAAGCCTCAACAACGTGGCACAAACGCCGGTCACGGTCACCTTGTCGAACGGCGCGACGATTACCATCGCTGCCGGCGCTTCCAGCGGCTCGGTCAGCGTCGCCGCACCGACCGAAGATGTGTATCTCGATGCGGGCAGCGTCAGCGCCACGATCAGCAGCGCCAGCGGTGGCAACTTCGAGAGTCTGGCCATCAACCCGGCGGCTGCGGTGACCGCCATCAGCGACACCGTCGATGTCACGACCGTGAGCCTGACCGCCACCCCGAGCGTCGCCGAAGGCGGCAACATCACCTATACCGCCAGCCTCAACAACGTGGCGCAAACGCCCGTCAGCATCACCCTCGCCAGCGGCGCCACCCTCATCATCGCTGCCGGCGCAAGCAGCGGCAGCGTATCCGTGGCCGCGCCGGCCGATGACGCCTATCTGGATGCCGGCAGCGTGTCCGAAACCATCAGTTCCGCCACCGGCGGCAACTTCGAAAGCCTAGCCATTGACCCGGCGGCTGCGGCAACCAGCATCACCGACACGATCGATGTCACCAGCGTCACGCTGACGGCCAATGCAAGCGTCGCCGAGGGCGGCAACATCCTCTATACAGCGAACCTGAACAACACCGCGCAGACGGCGGTTACGGTGACGCTGTCGAATGGCGCGACGATCACGATTGCCGCGGGCTCGTCCAGCGGCGCGGTCAGCGTCGCCGCACCGGCCGACGATGTGTACCTTGATTCAGGCAGCATCAGCGCAACCATTGCCTCGACTTCCGGCGGCAATTTCGAGAATCTCGTTGTCAACCCAGCCGCAGCGATCACCACGATCACTGACACCAGCGACACCACGACGGTGAGCCTCTCGGCCAGTGGCAGCGTAGCTGAAGGCGGCAACATCACCTACACGGCAAGCCTCGACAACGTGGCCCAGACGCCCGTCAGCGTGAGCTTGAGCAATGGCGCCAGCATCACCATCGCCGCCGGCGCTTCCACCGGCAGCGTGAGCATTCTCGCTCCGTCTGACGATGCCTACCTCGACGCTGGCAGCATCAGCGCCACCATTGCGTCTGCAACGGGCGGCAACTTCGAGAATCTGGCGATCAACCCGGCTGCCGCAACGACCGCAATCAGCGACACGCTGGATGCGACCACGGTTTCCCTCACGGCGACCCCGAGCGTCGCCGAAGGCGGCAACATCACTTACTTGGCAAGCCTCGACAACGTCGCGCAAACGCCGGTCACGGTCACGCTGTCGAACGGCGCGACGATCACCATCGCCGCCGGCGCTTCCAGCGGCACGGTCAGCGTTGCCGCACCGGCCGATGATGTGTATCTCGATGCGGGCAGCGTCAGCGCGACGATCACTGCCGCCACCGGCGGGAACTTCGAAAGCCTGGCGATCGACCCTTCCGTAGCGACAAGCTCGATCACCGACACCCTCGACAGCACGACGCTCAGCCTGAGCGCGAGCGCTTCGGTGGCCGAAGGCGGCAACATCACCTACACCGCCAGTCTCAACAATGTGGCGCTGACTCCGGTCAGCGTGACCCTGAGCAACGGCGCAACGATCACCATCGCTGCCGGCACGGCTTCCGGCAGCGTCAGCGTTGCCGCGCCGTCCGACGATGCATATCTCGACGCGGGCTCAGTCTCGGCCACCCTCGCCTCGGCCAGTGGTGGAAATTTCGAGAGCCTCAGCCTCAACCCTGCCCCGGCCATCACCACGATCACCGACACGCTGGATACGACCACGGTTTCCCTCACGGCGACCCCGAACGTCGCCGAAGGCGGCAACATCACCTACACCGCGAGCCTCGACAATGTGGCTCAGACGCCCGTCAGCGTCACCCTGTCCAACGGTGCCAGCATCACCATCGCCGCCGGCGCTTCCAGCGGCGCGGTCAGCGTCGCCGCACCGACCGACGATGTGTATCTCGATGCGGGCAGCGTCAGCGCCACGATCAGTGCCGCCACCGGCGGCAACTTCGAAAGCCTGGCCATCAACCCGGCTGCTGCGGCAACCAGCATCAGCGACACGCTGGATGCCACCACCGTTTCACTCACCGCTACGCCGAACGTCGCCGAAGGCGGCAGCATTCTCTATACCGCCAGCCTCAACAACGCAGCTGAAACGCCGGTCAGCGTCACGCTGAGCAATGGTGCGGTCATCAGCATCGCTGCCGGCGCGTCTTCCGGCAGCGTCTCTGTTGCTGCGCCAGCCGACGATGCATACGTCGATGCGGGTTCTGTCTCGGCCACGATTGCCTCGGCTGCCGGCGGCAATTTCGAGAGCCTGTCGATCGACCCGGCTGCCGCGATCACCACGATCACCGACACCAGCGACACCACGACGGTGAGTCTCTCAGCCAGCGGCAGCGTGGCCGAAGGCGGCAACATCACTTACACCGCCAGCCTCAACAATGTGGCGCAGACGCCGGTCAGCGTGACGCTTTCCAACGGGGCAGTGGTCACGATTGCGGCCGGTGCTTCCAGCGGTAGCGTGAGTGTTGCTGCGCCGTCCGACGATGTCTACCTCGACGCCGGCAGCATCAGCGCCACCATTGCGTCTGCATCCGGCGGCAAC
>NZ_JADMKC010000058.1 GCF_018780105.1 Thiobacillus sp. | reverse complement strand
CGCGCTGGGGCACGCAGACGCCGTTCACCAACCTCACCTTCGACTGGACCTGCCCGGAGGATCTGCGTGAGCAGGTGCCGGTGATCGCAGGCGAAGAAATGCCGTTCACCTACGGCGAACTGCAGGTCGAGATGGACATGATCAACCGCGCCTACATCGAGGTGATGACCACCGGCGACGCCAAAGGCCGCGTGTTCACCTTCCCGATCCCCACCTACAACATGACGCCGGATTTCCCGTGGGAGTCGGAAAACGCCGAGCGCCTGTTCGCGATGACCGCGCGCTACGGCCTGCCCTACTTCCAGAACTTCATCAATTCGGAGATGAAGCCGAACCACATCCGCTCGATGTGCTGCCGCCTGCAGCTCGACCTGCGCGAGTTGTTGAAGCGCGGCAACGGCCTGTTCGGCTCGGCCGAGCAGACCGGCTCGGTTGGCGTGGTGACGGTCAACTGCGCGCGCCTCGGCTACGAATACAAGGGTGACGAAGCTGCGCTGCTGCGCCGGCTCGACGCGCTGCTCGACATGGCGCGCAACGGCCTCGAGATCAAGCGCAAGGAAATCCAGCGCCTGATGGACAACGGCCTCTTCCCCTACACCAAGCGCTATCTCGGCACGCTGCGCAATCACTTCTCGACCATCGGCGTGAACGGCGTCAACGAGATGATCCGCAACTTCAGCAACGACGAACACGACATCACCAGCGAATGGGGACACGACTTCGCGGTGCGCCTGCTCGACCACATCCGCACCCGCATCGCCGCCTTCCAGGAAGAAACCGGCCACATGTACAACCTGGAAGCCACGCCGGCCGAGGGCACGACCTACCGCTTTGCCAAGGAGGATGCCAAACGCTATCCGGCCATCCTGCAGGCCGGCACGGTGGACGCGCCTTATTACACCAACTCGTCGCAGTTGCCGGTTGGCTTCACCGACGATGCGTTCGAGGCGCTGGAACGGCAGGATGATTTACAAAGGAAGTACACCGGCGGCACTGTGCTGCACCTCTATATGTCGGAGCACATTTCGTCCGCGGAGGCGTGCAAGAAGCTGGTGCGCCGCGCGCTGACGCGATTCACGCTGCCCTACATCACGATCACGCCGACTTTTTCCATTTGCCCCAAACACGGCTACCTCGCCGGCGAGCACGAATTCTGTCCCACGTGCGACGCGGAAGCCCTGTCCCGCAAACGTGCTGTTGCCGCATAAACCCAGGAGACCGATATGAACGACATGACTGTTCCGAGCCCAGTTCTGAGCGCTGCCGACTTGAAGGACGAAGAACGCACCCGCTGCGAAGTGTGGACCCGTGTGATGGGCTATCACCGCCCGGTAACCAGTTTCAACAAGGGGAAGAAAAGCGAGCATCGCGAGCGGCAGTTCTTCGTCGAAGGCCGTTGCTCAATGAGCTGAAGCCAGGCCCACCCAAAATGACACTGCGCCAACCCTGAGATGACGCTACGCGTAGGCGGCCTGACGCCGCTTTCCACCACCGACTGGCCGGGCATGCTGGCTGCGGTGGTGTTCTGCCAGGGTTGCCCCTGGCGCTGCGGTTATTGCCACAACCCTGGCCTGATTCCCGCGCGCGGCGAGAACGAAATCCCCTGGGACGACGTGCTGAGCTTCCTGCGCCGGCGCCAGGGGCTGCTTGATGGCGTGGTGTTTTCCGGCGGCGAACCGACGCTGCAGCCCGAACTGGCCGATGCGATGCGCGCGGTACGCGCGCTCGGATTCAAGGTCGGCCTGCATACCGGCGGCGCCTACCCGCGCCGGCTCGCCGAGGTGCTGCCGCTTGTCGACTGGGTGGGGCTGGACGCGAAGGCCGCGTTTGCCGATTACGCGCGCATCACGGGCGTGCCCGGCAGTGGTGTCAGCGCGCTTGCCAGCCTTGAGCAGGTGCTGGCCTCAGGTGTCGCCCATGAAATCCGTACCACTGTGCATCCGGCCCTGCTGAGCGATGCCGACGTCGTGGGCCTCGCCGGGGCTCTGTCCGCGCATGGCGTCAAACGCCATGTCATCCAGGCCTTCAGAAGCCAGGGCTGCGCGGATGCCGCACTTACAGCGCGTCCTGAATGATCTCGGTCAGCAGCTTTTCGATATCGTCGAACGCCTTCTGCAGCGCCGGATTTTCAGTCGGGCCGGGCTTGCGGTAGGAAAGATAGATCGCGGGATCGCCGGGCATCGCGTACACCGAGATGATGTAGGGACACATGGAGATGGCGTGTGGATCGGCTTCCATCATCGTGCGCGACAGCGCCGCGCTGCAGAACTCGAACTGTTCGCCGTGGGTGAAAACCTGCTTGGTCGCGCCCAGGTCCTTGCCGGTGCGTTCCAGCATGCCGGCGATCAGATTGGTATGGTTGATCTTCAGGCCCTTGCCTTCGATCGCGGACTCCAGCGAATCGCGTATGTACTGGAAATCGCCCTGGGTCTTGAACTGGACGGAATGCGCGTCAGCCGCCAGCGCAGGCAGGGACAGGCAAAACAGGACGCACGCGGCAAACAATTTTTTCATGACAATTCTCGGTTTCAGGAAGTTTGATTTTCGGCCATATGAATGCAGGCGCGCAAGCCTCGTTTGCTACACTCGGCCATGGATTCAAAACTCAAAGCCGATGGCCGTTTCTGGCTCACGCTCAACGGCAGGAACTTTCTCGGACGCGGCCGCATCGAGTTGCTGCAGCGCATCCGCGAAACCGGTTCCATTTCCAAAGCCGCCCGCGCGATGAAGATGAGCTACAAGGCCGCGTGGGATGCGGTGGACGCGATGAACAACGCGTGGTCGACGCCGCTGGTCGCCAGCGGCCCGGCCGGCAGCCACCTGACCGAAGATGCCGAACGCCTGATCACCGCATTCCAGCGCGCCGAGGCGCAACACACCCAGTATCTCGCACAGCTCGCCGACGACCTGACACTCGACTGATCAGGGCTTCGCGTCGGGCACAAACTTCAGCACGTTGCCGTTGATGCAATAGCGCTTGTAGGTAGGCGGCGGGCCATCGTCGAACACATGCCCGAGGTGGATGCCCGAGCTGGAGCTGCGCACTTCGACGCGTTTCATGCCGTGGCTGATGTCCTCGTGCAGGGTGATCGAACCGGGCTGCGGATTGAAGAAGCTGGGCCAGCCGGTGCCGCTCTCGAACTTGGTGTCGCTGCGAAACAGCGCGGCACCGGTAATCGGGTCGACAAACGTGCCGGGACGTTTCTCGTCGAGGTTGGAGCCGCTGAAGGCCATTTCGGTGCCCTGCTCGAACGCGATTTTCTGCTGCGCCGGCGTCAGCAACTGGAACCCCAGCCACTGCCAGAAGCGCGGCTTCTCGCCGTTGTAGCCGGTGTATCGCGACACCTCCTTGCCCTTCTCGAACAGCACGATGGTGGGCGTAGCGAACAGGGTTTTCTCCAGCGTCCAGCCGCTGGGCGCATTCGTGTTCAAGGTGCTGACGATGGGCACTTCGGACTTCCAGTGGTCGAGCACGTCCGCCTTGAACAGCTTGCAGAAATCGCAATGCTCGGCCTCGAACACCACCAGCTGCCGGTCGAAGGCCAGCGCCTTGCCGTCGAGCCGGGGCGCGGGCGCCGATGCGGTCGAACCCGATCCCGGGTACTTCACGCCGGTGCCGCCCAGCCCGCAATAACCGTCCGGATTTTTCACCAGATAATCCTGGTGGTAGTCCTCGGCCGAGTAGTAAGTTTTCAGCGGGGCGATTTCGGTAGTGATCTTGCCACGCCCGGCTTGCGTCAGCGCCTGCTGGTAGGTCGCCTGGGTTTGCCGCGCGACGCCTGCCTGCGCGTCGCTGTGGGTGTAGATGGCGCTGCGGTAATTGCTGCCGACATCGTTGCCCTGACGGTCACCCTGGGTGGGATCGTGGCTTTCCCAGAACTTGATCAGGATTTTTTCCAGACTGGTCTGCGTGGGGTCGAAACTGACCTTCACCACTTCGGCGTGATTGCGCTTGGCGGACTGCCCGCGACGCAAGCTGTTCTCCTGCTTGAGCACCGCCTCGTAGCTGCCCTCGACTTCGCCATTGGCGTAGCCGCTTTCGACTTCGACCACGCCGGGCACTTCGGACATGCGCTTTTCCGCGCCCCAGAAGCAACCCATGCCGAGCACGATGGAATCCAGCAGCGCACCGGGTTTGACCGCGGCCTTGCTGGCCTTGACCGGGCTGGCGGGCGGTTTTTCCTGCGCGCAGGCACTCACCATGAGGCTCATGCTGAGCGCCGCGAACAAGGCATAAATGGAACGATTGATGTACATCCGGAAATCCTCTGGCAAACCATACTGAAGGGGGTGTATGCCGGCGCGCCGATCATGGCGCTGCTGCACGCATAGACATCAGTCGCCATTCAACGGAATGCCTTACACATTCCTCGTACTGATGACCCGTTCAGGCCGGCTCGGGTTCCCCGTCCGCGCGATTCAGCCGGCGGGTCGCGCCCGGTAGAACGTCAGCGGTGCGGCGGTTTTGGCGACCGCCGGCTTGAGTTTGCCCACCACGTGCATTTCGCAGGGTTTGCAGTCGAAGCGCAGGGTGAGCTTTTCGCTGCCGTTGATGAGCGTGAGCGGCTCGGCGCGCACCGTGCCCTGCACCCCGGTGACGCCCTTGGCCTGCTTGGGGCACAGCGAGAGCGAATAGCGCACGCAGTGCTTGGTGATCATCAGCGAGACCTCACCGCTTTCCTCGTGGCTTTCATACGCGGCGGCGATGATCTGCACGCCGTGCTTCGCGTAAAAATCGCGCGCCTTGTGGTTGTAGACGTTGGCGAGATAGCTCAGGGTATCTTCCGGATAGGGCGCGGGCGGCTCGACCGCCAGCGCACGCGGCGGCCGTACGTAAGCGGCGGCGCGTTCGGCGTCCAGCGCGGCAACGGCATCGCGGCGCAGGGCGTTGACGAACGAGGCCGGCACGAACCACGGTTGTGACAGCTCCAGCGCGATGCCCCTGACCGCATAGGCCGTAGCGCCCAATTTGCCGAGATGTTCGTTCAGCGTGGCCTCCGCCTTGGCGGCATCGTTGGAGGGTTCTTTCGCGTGCGCCGCGGCGACGCTGACGCTGTTGCCGTCTTCGTCGGCCAGCGTCAGCGCAAAACCCGCGTCCGTTTCTTCCAGCCGCAGCCACACGCCGATGCGGCGCTCGCTGGAGGCCTTGTCCAGCATGCGCACCCAGTTCATGTCGCGATTGCGGTTGAGCAGCGTGCCTGCACGCAAATCCTTGAAGCTCGCGATTGGGTCTTTCGGAAAAACGCGCCACTTGCCGTCACCCACTTTTTCGGCGCGGTTGATCGCGAGACCGGCGAGATCCTTGTGCAGGGTGTAGTAGCACAGGCCATCGCCATTGTTGAGCACGGTATCGGCCGAATCGGCAAACAGCTCGACCCACTTGTCGCCCACCTTGCTCACATACCCGATCGGCAAGCCAGCGTTTTTCGGCGAGTCGAATGCGCCGATGTCGTCCTTGCGCCCGCCCACAAAATAGTCGGTGAATTCGCGGTTGAAGTTCTGGTCGGGGTCAGGGGTGAAAGCGAAGGTGGTGCTGCCAGAGGAGGCGCGGGCAAATTCCGGACGACGCGCGATGATCTGGTCGAGCAGCGTGCGGTAATGGGCAGTGATGTTCTTCACATAGCCCATGTCCTTGTAGCGGCCTTCGATCTTGAAGCTGCGGATGCCGGCGTCGATCAGCGCTTCGAGGTTGTCGCTCT
>NZ_JADMKC010000054.1 GCF_018780105.1 Thiobacillus sp. | reverse complement strand
TTGGATTCAAGCTTTAAATTGCGGTACCTCTGGTAAGCGTTTTCCTTGAAATTCGATCGATAGGGCATGTCGCCCAATTTTTTTTTGATAGATAGGAAACAAGATGGAAACGGGTACTGTTAAGTGGTTCAACGATGCAAAAGGTTTTGGTTTCATCACCCCGGACAACGGCGGCGAAGACCTCTTTGCACACTTCTCTGCAATCAACTCCAGCGGCTTCAAGTCCCTGCAGGAAAACCAGAAAGTCAGCTTCGAAGTGACGACTGGCCCCAAGGGCAAACAAGCATCGAACATCCAGGTTGTGTCGTAATCCTTCCGACCTGATGTGAAAAAACCCCGGTTCGCCGGGGTTTTTTTATTGATGTCCCCGGGTATGCAGCGTCCTGCACATGCCTGGTTTCAGCTTCCCACCGCCTTTTTCGTGAGTGAACCGACATGGCGCTCAAAGCCACCATCTACAAAGCCGACCTGCAGATTGCCGACATGGATCGCCATGTCTACGGCGACCACGCGCTGACCATCGCGCGGCATCCTTCCGAAACCGACGAGCGCATGATGGCGCGCGTGCTGGCTTACGCACTGTATGCGGAAGAGGGCATCGCGTTCACCAAGGGGCTGTTCGATGTCGACGAGCCGGAAGTCTGGGTCAGGAATCTGGTCGGCGAGATCACGCTGTGGATCGATCTTGGGCAGCCCGACGACGCGCGCATCCGTCGCGCCTGCAGCCGCGCCGATCAGGTAATCGTGCTGTGTTACGGCAGTGGCTGCGAAGTGTGGTGGAAACAGATTGCCAGCAAGCTCACGCGCTTCACCAATCTGACCGTGCTGCAATTGCCTGCCGCCACCAGCCAGGCGCTGGCCGCACTGGCTGCACGCAGCATGCGTCTGCAATGCATGGTGCAGGACGGCGAAATCTGGCTCAACAGCGAGACCGAAAGCGTGCCGGTGACGCTGACGCGCCTGCAGGTGCCGCGTTAAGCCAAATCCGGGGGCGACGCGAGAAAGCGTGCTTCCAGTTCCTGCAGGTTCAGTTCCTGCAAAATCTGCTGCAGGCGTTCGCGCGCATTGCCGCGCGGTGTGCCGGTCCGGGTGGCGATGATGAGTTCGTTCTTCATCGAGTGTTCCCAGCCCACCAGTTCGGTGACGGTGAGCTGGTAGCCGTGCGCTTCCAGTTGCAGGCAGCGCAGTACGTTGGTGAGATGGCTGCCGAACTCGCGGGTGTGGATCGGGTGGCGCCAGATTTCCGACAGCGGCGTTTTGCCGAAGGATGCGTTCTTGTGTTTGCGTAGCACCGTGGCAACCTCGGCCTGGCAGCACGGCACCAGCACGATGTGGCGCGCCTGTTTGGCCAGCGCAAACTGGATGGCGTCGTCGGTCGCGGTGTTGCAGGCATGCAGCGCGGTGACGATGTCGATGTGGGCGGGCAGCTGCGCCGATTGCGTGGACTCCGCCACCGTGGTGTTGATGAAGCTCATGCGCGAAAAACCCAGCTTCGCCGCCAGCGCGCGCGATTTTTCCACCAGTTCGTCGCGCGTCTCGATGCCGTAGATGTGGCTGCCGGGACGCTCCTTCAGATACAAATCGTAGAGGATGAAGCCGAGGTAGGACTTGCCGGCGCCGTGGTCGGCCAGGGTCAGCGTGTCCTGACGGCCGAGCACCTCGTTCAGCAGCGGCTCGATGAAATTGCACAGGTGCGTCACCTGCTTCAGCTTGCGGCGGCTGTCCTGGTTGAGCTTGCCGTCGCGCGTCAGGATATGCAGTTCCTTCAGCAGTTCGACCGACTGGCCGGGACGCAGCACATCGGCCAGCGGGTCGCTGAAGGCGGGTTTGGGGATGGGCTGGCGGGTGTTTTTCATGCTGCTTCCTGACGCGTCGGATCAGGCAGGCGTACGTGCTGTGGGGAGGGGGTCGCTTTGTCCATGTGGGGCTGCAGTTAAAGTGGATGCGCGAAGAGTATCAAAGCCCGCGTTGGATTGATCCTGTGTGCCCGGTTTCCGGGATAATGCCGCCTTGCTGAAAGGGTTTTGTCGTGTCCGTCGTCAATATTTCCTGTTACAAATTCGTCACCCTGACCGACCGCGAGGCCTTGAAGGCCGACCTCACGGCGCGCTGTCTGGCGCTCGGGCTCAAAGGCACGATCCTGCTCGCGCCCGAGGGCATCAATGTTTTTCTGGCCGGTTCACGCGAGGCGATTGATGCCATCGTCTCCCATCTGCGCGCCGACCCGCGCTTCGCCGACCTGGCACCCAAGGAAAGCCTTTCCGCCGAGCCGCCGTTCAAGCGTTTGCGGGTACGGCTGAAGCAGGAAATCATCACCATGAAAATGCCGCTGATCCAGCCCGAGGCGGGTCGCGCGCCGTCGGTCACGGCCGCCACGTTGAAGCAGTGGCTGGATCGTGGCTGCGACGACGCCGGGCGTGCGGTCGTGATGCTCGACACGCGCAACGACTATGAAGTGGAAGCCGGCACCTTCGACAACGCCGTCGATTACGCCATCGGCATCTTCAGCGAATTCCCGCCGCAGCTCGCTGCGCACCGCGACGACTTCGCAGGCAAGACCGTCGTCTCGTTCTGTACCGGCGGCATCCGCTGCGAAAAGGCCGCCATCCACATGAAGGCCATCGGCATCGAGCATGTCCACCAGCTCGAAGGCGGCATCCTCAAATATTTCGAGGAAGTGGGCGGCGCGCATTACCACGGCGACTGTTTCGTGTTCGACGAACGCGAGGCGGTGAGCGCCGATCTGCAGCCAGCTACGGGTCGACTGCATCGCTAGCGTGTGCTTCCGGCCCGCGCCTGCGTCGCACTGATATATTTCCGTTTCCGTCCCCCGCCAAGATAAAGCCGCATTTCGATGGAACAGCCAGCCAGCAGCGCCACTCTCCCCAAAGCCATCCAGCGTGTAATCAAGGTTCGCCGCGACTACAACACCTGGGTCGCCAACGAGACCATGGAGGATTACGCGCTGCGCTTCACCCCGCGCAGCTACCGCAAATGGACCGAGTCGCGGGTCGCCAACACCGCGTTCGGCGCGGCGGCCTTCCTGGTGCTGGAAGCGGTGGGCGCCACGCTGCTGGTCAATTACGGTTTCGTCAACGCCGCGCTGGCGATTCTGGCGACCGGGCTGATCATCTTTCTGGTGGGCCTGCCGATCAGCATCTACGCGGCGCGCTACGGCGTCGACATGGACCTGCTCACCCGCGGCGCGGGCTTCGGCTACCTCGGCTCCACCATCACTTCGCTGATCTACGCTTCGTTCACCTTCATCTTTTTCGCGCTGGAGGCGGCCATCATGGCCTACGCCCTCGAGCTGGCGTTCGGCATCCCGCCGGCATGGGGGTACCTGATCTGCGCGCTGGTGGTGATTCCGCTCGTCACCCACGGCGTCACCGTCATCAGCACCTTGCAAACGATCAGCCAGCCGGTCTGGCTGGTGATGCTGGTGCTGCCGTTTGCGTTTCTGCTGGTGCAGGAGCCGGATGCCTTTGCCGGGATCACCGGCTATGCCGGCAAGGGCAGCACGGATTTCGACATCCATCTGTTCGGTGCAGCCATGGCGGTGGGGCTGGCGCTGATCACCCAGATAGGCGAACAGGTGGATTACCTGCGCTTTATGCCCGAGCACACGCCGGCCAACCATCGCCGCTGGTGGACCGGCGTGGTGGTGGGCGGTCCCGGCTGGGCGGTGGCGGGAGGACTCAAGATGATGGGCGGGGTGCTGCTGGCCTGGCTGGCGATCAGCCACATGGTGCCGCTGGAACGCGCGGTCGACCCCAACCAGATGTATCTGGTCGCCTACGAATACGTGTTCCCCCAATATGAATGGGCGGTCGCGGCGACGGTACTGTTCGTGGTGATTTCGCAGCTCAAGATCAATGTCACCAACGCCTACGCCGGCTCGCTGGCCTGGTCGAATTTTTTCGCTCGCCTCACCCACAGCCATCCGGGGCGGGTGGTGTGGGTGGTGTTCAACATCCTGATCGCGCTGATGCTGATGGAGCTGGACCTGTTCCAGGCGCTGGGCCGCGTGCTGGGCCTGTATTCCAACGTGGCGGTGGCGTGGATGATGGTGGTGGTGGCCGATCTGGTGATCAACAAGCCGCTCGGGCTGTCGCCGCCCGGCATCGAGTTCCGCCGCGCCTATTTATATGACATCAATCCGGTCGGGGTCGGTGCAATGGGCATCGCCTCGGGGCTGTCGGTGGCCACCTACGTCGGGCTGTTCGGCGACACGCTGCAACCCTTCGCCATTTTCATCGCGCTGGGCGCGGCACTGGTCTGTTCGCCGCTGCTGGCCTGGCTCACCGGCGGCCGCTATTACATTGCGCGTCCGCTCGAGCCGGTGGATGGCGCGACGGCCATGCACAGCTGCTGCATCTGCGGCAAGGATTACGAGGCGGACGATCTGGCGCGGTGCCCGGCCTATCAGGACAACATCTGCTCCCTGTGCTGTTCGCTCGACGCGCGCTGTCACGACCTGTGCAAGCCGCACGCGCGGCTGGGCGAGCAGTGGGCGCTGCTGCTGGAGCGTTTTCTGCCGGCGCAGGCGCGGCCGTTTCTCGACGCCGGCCTCGGCCATTACCTGCTGCTGATGGCCGGCGTGGTGCCGCTGCTGGTGCTGTTGATGGGGCTGCTCTACTACCAGGAAGTGCTGGCGCTGACCGACGAAACCGCAGCGCTGCTGCCGGCCTTGCAGCAGTCGTACCAGCGCGCATTCGCGGCCTTGCTGCTGGTGTCGGGCGTCGTCGCCTGGTGGCTGGTGCTCACCCACAAAAGTCGCCAGGTGGCGCAGGAGGAATCCAACCGCCAGACCGAACTGCTGATGCAGGAGATCGATTCCCACCAGCGCACCGATGCGCTGCTGCAGCAGGCCAAGCTCGTGGCCGACCAGGCCAACCAGGCCAAGAGCCGCTACATCACCTCGATCAGCCACGAGCTGCGCACGCCGCTCAACAGCATCCTTGGCTATGCGCAGATACTGGATCAGGACACGTCCATCCCGCCGCAGCGGCGGCAGGCGATCACCGTCATCCG
Organism: Thiobacillus sp.; assembly: GCF_018780105.1. Classification (GTDB taxonomy): domain Bacteria; phylum Pseudomonadota; class Gammaproteobacteria; order Burkholderiales; family Thiobacillaceae; genus Thiobacillus. The sequence goes on along the minus strand of NZ_JADMKC010000054.1, from coordinate 875 downwards.
CCGCAGCGGTGATCATTTGCTGTCGCTGATCGAAGGCACGCTGGACATCGCCCGCATCGAAAGCGGCAAGCTCACGCTCAACGTGCGCCCGCTCGATTTTCCGGATTTCGTTCAGCAGCTGGTCGGCATGTTCGAGCAGCAGGCGCGCCACAAGGGGCTGGATTTTCACTATCGGCCGGACGGCGCGTTGCCCGCCATGGTGCGCGCGGACGAACGGCGGCTGCGCCAGATCCTGCTGAATATCCTGGGCAATGCGGTCAAGTTCACCGTCAGCGGCAGCGTCACCTTGCACCTGCGCTACCAGCGCGAAATGGCATTCTTCACCATCAAAGACACCGGCCCCGGTATCGCGCCCGAAGAAATCAGCCACATCTTCGAACCCTTCTCGCGCGGCAGCGCCGCCCACGTCGGCGCCACCGGCGGCACGGGTCTCGGCCTCACCATTGCCCGCATGCTGACCGACGTGATGGGAGGGGAACTGAGCGTAGCGGGGAATCCCGGCAAGGGTAGCCGCTTTGAGGTGCGGTTGTTTTTGCCGCGCATCCATGCCGAGCAACTGGTGGCCGAATTGCCGCTGGCGCAGCGTATCGGCTACGTTGGCGTGCGCCGGCGCATTTTGGTGGTGGACAACGAGCCGGTGGACCGGGAACTGCTGGTCAACCTTCTGGAGCCGCTGGGCTTCATGGTGAGGCAGGCCGCCAGCGGGCAGCAATGCCTGCAGGATATTCCGCGTTTCCGCCCCGATGTCATTTTCATGGACCTTGCCATGCCGGGCATGGACGGCTGGGAAACCCTGCGGCAGATTTGCGCAGGGGGGCTGACCGATGCGGCACTGGCCATCATCTCGGCAAACGCGTTCGAGAAGGGCGCCGAAA
>NZ_JADMKC010000044.1 GCF_018780105.1 Thiobacillus sp. | reverse complement strand
TTACAGCACTTCTTTTTCGATCTCTTCCAGCGAGGTGTGGCGCACGTCCTTGCCCTTGACCATGTAGACCACGTATTCCGACATGTTCTTGGCGTGGTCGCCCATGCGCTCGATCGCCTTGGTGATGAACAGGATGTCGATGAATACCGAGATGGTGCGCGGGTCTTCCATCATGAACGTGATGAGATGGCGCAGGTTGAGGCGGAACTCCTCGTCCACTGCCTGATCCTGGCGCGCGATTTCAACTGCTTTGGTGGCGTCGAGGCGGGCAAAGCTGTCGAGCGCCTTGCGCAGCATGTCGAGCACCAGATCGGACATGTACTTCACTTCGCGGAAGCGCGGCAGGCTGATGCGTTCGGACTGGTGAATGACCTTGGCCATGCGCGCGATTTTGGCGGCTTCGTCGCCGATGCGCTCGAGATCGGTGATGGTCTTGACGATCATCATCACCATGCGCAGGTCCGAGGCGGTAGGCTGGCGACGCGCGATAATGTGGGTGCAGTCCTCGTCGATCGAGACTTCCAGCGCATTGACGTTGTGGTCGTTGGCGTCGACCTGGTCAGCCAGTTCCATGTTGCCGGTGAGCAGCGCTTCGGTCGCATTGGTGATTTGTTCTTCGACCAGACCGCCCATTTTCAGCACGCTGGCGCGCACCGCTTCCAGCTCGGTATCAAACTGCTTGTAGGTGTGCTCAGACAGCATCATGTTCATTTCTCCAGAATCCGTCTCGGATTATATGTTTTGCAATATGACGAGCATATGAACGGCCCATTTTACCGGGTGCTGAAGGGCAGCGCGTAGCGCGTGCCGTCTACGTCGAGATATAGCATCCAGTCACGCCGCCCGCTGACACAAATCGGCAATGTAATCTCCGCAGCAAATTCGCCGGGCCTGGTGGAGCGCAGATCGTAGCGGTTGAATCCCATGTCCATACTGACCATCTGAAATTCTGCGCTCATTTTATGCACGTTCGGCGCGCTGACGTGGAGGCCGAAGGCTTCCAGGGCAACAGGCTGCGACAGAAAACGCAGGCTGGCGGGCGCGCCGCGATGCAGGAAGCTGCAACCGGCGAGCGGATCGGCGCACTGCAGCGCGATGGCTTCGGCCGGGCGCTTGAGCCAGTAACCGGCTACCGCCACGGCCACCAGCGCGACCACCAGCAGCAGCGGCGCCAGCACCCGCGTGGGGTACGCCGCCAGACGCTCGCCCTGCGGGCGGTCTTGGCGCAGAACGCGCTTCATGTCCACGCGCCGCGCAACAGGGCCACGCCGTGCGCACCATGCGACTGCGCGAGCGCCACGTCGCTGCGTTCCAGCCCGCCCAGGCCGTAGACCGGGATCGGGCTGGCGGCGGCAAGGGCTTCAAAGCATTCCCAGCCCAGGGTCGCTGCGCCGGGATGGGTGAGCGTCGGCAACACCGGCGAGAGCAGGGCGAAATCGGCCGAGAGGGCGGCGGCATGCGCGAGTTCGGCCGCGTCGTGGCACGACACGCCCACCCACTCGGAGTCGGGCCGCACGTTGAGCTTGGCTGCGGCAGCGGAATCCAGGTGTATGCCGTCGGCACCCGCCGCGCGAGCGAGTTCCAGGCTGCCGTTGACCAGCACGCGTGCGCCGTGCCGATGCGCGCGGCGCACCGTTTCCTGCGCGAGCGCCAGCCGGGCCGCAGCGTCGAGCGATTTGTCGCGCAGCTGGATCAGCTTGAGTCCCTGCTCGAGCGCCACGTCCAGCCGCGCCAAAAAGGGCTCTACGCCCAGCGACTCGGCATGCGTAATGCCCAGCAGCGGCGGCAGCGTCAGCGCCTTCACGATGGGGAAATTGGCTGGCAGCAGCGGCGACACCGTGACCTGTGCGGGTGCTTGCCAGGACAAGGTCTGGCCTTCGTGCGGATGGGGCTCGCCTTGCCATTCGACGACGCGGAAAAAATTCAGCCGCACCGTGGCATGTTCGTAGGCGAACACGCGGGTGATCCAGCGGTCGGCGCGCACTACCGCGATGCCGAGCTCTTCTTTCAGTTCGCGCGCCAGCGCGGCCTGCAGCGTTTCGCTGGCTTCCACCTTGCCGCCGGGAAATTCCCAGTAGCCCGCGTAGACCTTGCCCGGCGGCCGGCTGGCCAGCATGACGTCGCCGTTGGCGCGCGTCAGCACTGCGGCGACGACTTCGGTGAGCGGGGTGGTCATTGCCGCCCCGCCCAGTCGCGCGCGAACTGCCACGCGACACGGCCGTTGCGCGCGCCGCGCCCGAGCGACCATTGCAGGGCTGCGCGTTCGAAGTGCTCGTCGGCAGGCGCGCCGAGTTGTGTCGCCCAGTGGCGGGCGATGGCGAGATAGGCATCCTGTTCCATCGCATGGAATGGCACCCACAAGCCGAAGCGATCCGACAGCGAGACCTTTTCCTCGGTCGCTTCACCCGGGTGGATTTCCTCGCCGACGTGCCGGGTAGCGAGGTTCTCGGCCATGAACTCCGGCATCAGATGACGGCGGTTGCTGGTGGCGTAAATCAGTACGTTGTCCGACGGTCCTGCCAGCGAACCGTCGAGCGCGGCCTTGAGGCTGGCGTAACCGGGCTCGTTTTCCGCGAAGCTCAGGTCGTCGATGAACACGATGAAGCGGTAATCCGCCTCCGCCAGCAGATCGAACAGATCCGGCAGGTTGGGCAGCCCGGCCTTGTCCACCTCGATCAGGCGCAAACCTTTGGCTGCGTATTTGGCATGTACCGCTTTCACCAGCGAGGACTTGCCGCCGCCGCGCGCGCCCGTCAACAGCACGTTGTTGGCCGGTTTGCCGGCGACGAACTGGCGCGTGTTGGCGTCGACCCGTTGTTTCTGTTCGTCGACGTCGAGCAGGTCTTTCAGCGCCACCCGCTGCGGATGCAGGATGGGCTTGAGGCCGCCGCTTTGCGCCGACCAGCGCGCCGCGCGTACGGCCTTCCAGTCCAGCGCGGCCGGGCGCGAGGCGTTGTCGAGACGGTCCAGCAAGCGTTCGATACGAGGCAACAGGGCGGTGTAATCAGGGTTCATGCCCGAATTTTAGCGGACGATCGCGTGCGGCTGGCGGGTGACAGTGAGTGGTCAGGTATTTCGGCCTATGTGTCCTGGCATACAGACAGGCCCCGGAAAGGCGGCGATGCTTCACACTTGCCCGGACAACTTTGCGTATTTTGGCTGTAATGGCCGGATCCAACGGTTTCCGGTCCGGCGAAATCAGCCCGTCTGCAGGCCCGAACGCGCTTTTCACGGAAATCAACCATGCCCGAAACAGTATCCGGTTCCATCCCAGACCATGACGGCAAGCGTGATGTCATGACCGAAGTGCGGCGTCAGCAGACCCTGCTTAAAACCGGGGCCTTGCAGAATGCGATTCTCAATAGCGCCAATTTTTCGAGTATCGCGACCGATGAGAAGGGCGTCATCCAGATTTTCAATGTCGGCGCCGAGCGCATGCTGGGCTACGCGGCTGCCGATGTTCTGAACAAGATCACGCCAGCCGACATTTCCGATCCGCAGGAAGTGATCGCGCGCGCGCAGGCGTTGAGCGTCGAACTCGGCACCCAGATCGAGCCGGGTTTCGAGGCCCTGGTGTTCAAAGCCTCACGCGGCATCGAGGACATCTACGAGCTGACCTACATCCGCAAGGATGGCAGCCGTTTTCCCGCGATCGTGTCGGTCACTGCGCTGCGCGACGATCAGGGCGCCATCATCGGCTATCTGCTGATTGGCACCGACAACACCGCGCGCAAGCAGGTCGAGGCCGAGCGGCAGCATTTGCTCGAAGTTCAGGAAGCGACCAACAAACAACTGCAGCAGACCAACCACACCTTGCAGGTCAGCGAGGAAAAGCTCGCCGTGACGCTCCATTCCATCGGCGATGCGGTGATCGCGACCGATGCTGAAGGACGTGTCACGCTGCTGAACCCCCTGGCTCAAAAGCTCACCGGCTGGACGCATGCGCAAGCCGCCGGCCTTCCGGTGGAAGCGGTTTTTCACATCATCAACCAGGAAACCCGCAAACCTTCAACGATCCCGGTCATGGAAACCCTGGCGCATGGCACGACGCAGGGCATGGCCAACCACACCATACTGATCGCGCGCGATGGCAGCGAGTGTGCCATCGCCGACAGTTGCGCACCGATTCGCGACCGCGATGCCCGGGTGATCGGCGCCGTGCTGGTGTTCCGCGATGTGACCGGGGAATATGCGGCGCAGCAGGCCTTGCGCGACCAGCAGTTCTACACGCGCTCGCTCATCGAATCCAACATCGACGCGATCATGACGACCGATCCGGCCGGCATGATTACCGACGTCAACCAGCAGATGGAGGCGCTCACCGGTTGCATGCGCGACGAGTTGATCGGTGCGCCGTTCAAGAACCACTTTACCGATCCGGAACGGGCCGAGGCGGGCATCAAGCGAGTATTGAGCGAAAAGAAGGTCCGCGACTACGAGTTGACCGCATGCGCCAAGGACGGCAAGGAAACGGTGGTGTCCTATAACGCGGCCACTTTCTACAACGCCGACGGCAAGCTGCAGGGCGTGTTCGCCGCTGCGCGCGATGTCACCGAACGCAAGCGCCTGGATCAGGTGCTGCAGGACAAGAACACCGAGCTGGAAAGCGCCCGTTTCGTGGCGGACAAGGCCAACCTCGCCAAATCCGATTTCCTGTCCAGCATGAGCCATGAGCTGCGCACGCCGCTCAATGCCATCCTCGGTTTTGCCCAGTTGCTGGAGTCCGGTTCGCCGCCGCCTACGGTCGCCCAGACTGTCAGGCTGCACCAGATCATCAAGGCGGGATGGTATCTGCTGGAACTGATCAACCAGATCCTCGATCTGGCGGTGATCGAGTCCGGCAAACTATCGCTGTCGCTCGAACCCGTATTGCTGATCGATGTCGTGCGCGAATGTCAGGCGATGATCGAACCGCAGGCGCAGCAACGCGGCATCCATATCGATTTTGTCCCGTTCGACAACACCTGGGTTGCGCAGGCCGATCAAACACGCGTCAAGCAGGTTTTGATCAACCTGCTGTCCAACGCGATCAAATACAACCGCGAGCAAGGAACCGTTGAGGTGAAGTGCACAGCGAGTCGACCCGGATACCTGCGCATCAGCATCAAGGACAGCGGAGCGGGATTGCCGCCGGAAAAATTGGCACAGCTGTTTCAACCGTTCAATCGACTCGGGCAAGAGAATGGAATCGAGGAAGGGACGGGCATTGGCCTGGTGGTCACCCAGCAGCTGGCCATCCTGATGGGCGGCACCATCGGTGTGGAAAGCACGGTCGGCGTAGGGAGTGAGTTCTGGATCGAACTGATGCAGGGCGTCATGCCGCAACTGGCCGCGGGCGGTACCCTGCCCGCAAAACGTGCGCTGCAAATGCAGGAAAATGCTGTGCTGCGTACCTTGCTCTATGTGGAAGACAATCCGGCCAACCTGATGCTGGTCGAGCAAATCATCGAGGGACTTCCTCATGTGCGCATGCTGGGCGCGCGCGATGGTAATCATGGCATTGCGCTGGCGCGCACCCACCTCCCGGATGTGATCCTGATGGACATCAATCTGCCAGGAATCAGCGGCAACCAGGCGCTGAAAATCCTGCGCGACGATCCGGCAACGGCGCATATCCCCGTCATTGCCCTCAGCGCCAATGCCATGCTCCGTGATATCGAGAAGGGCCTGGCGGCTGGCTTCTTCCGCTACCTCACCAAGCCGATCAAGGTAGCCGCGTTCATGGATGCGCTGGACCGGGCGCTGGCGTTCTCGGAAACCGGGATAGACGGCGCCGTGCTGGCGGAGCCTTTGTGATGATCCGGGCCGCCGACATTCTGGATGCCAGCATCCTGATCGTGGACGATCAGCCGGCCAATGTGCAGCTGCTGGAAGACATGCTGCGCGCAGCAGGCTACCGTTGCATTGCGTCGACGCTGGATCCGCATGCCGTTTACGCGCTGCATCGCGACAATCGCTACGACCTGATTCTGCTCGATCTGCAGATGCCCGGCATGAATGGATTTCAGGTCATGGAAAGCCTGAAGGAACTCGAGATCGACAGCTACCTGCCCGTACTCGTCTTTACCGCCCAGCCGGGCCACAAGCTGCGGGCGTTGGCCGCCGGCGCAAAAGACGTCATCAGCAAACCCTTCGACCTGATGGAGGCCAGAGCACGTATTCACAACATGCTGGAAGTGCGCCTGCTGTACAAGCAACTCGAGCAGTACAGCCTTGCACTGGAATCCTTTGCGCTGCATGACGCACTGACCGGGCTGCCGAATCGACGGCTCTTGTTTGACCGGCTTGCCTTGGGCATCGCCCATGCACGCAGGAACAAAAGCTCGATGGCGGTGATGTGCCTGGATCTGGACGGATTCAAGCAGGTTAACGACACCCTGGGCCACGATGCCGGTGACGCGTTGCTTCGGATGGTCGCCGATCGCCTCGTGGCGACCGTACGTGAAGAAGACACGGTGGCGCGTCTGGGCGGCGACGAATTCGTGATCGGGTTGTGGGAATCAACTCATGTCGATGCAGTGGCCAGGCTGGCAGAAAAGGTGGTGCAGGCCATATCACAGCCCTATCGCATTCAAGACCACGAGATGCATGTGACGGCCAGTGTCGGCGTCAGCATGTATCCCGAACATGGCGGGACCGTGGAGGCGCTGATGAAAAATGCAGATCTGGCCCTGTATGAAACCAAGCGCGCCGGAAAGAATCACTACCGCTTTGCAGCACAACGCGCGCCGTCCGGTTAGCGACTGCGCGATCCGACGTAAGTCCCTGCATGAAGCAAGACATTTGAGCGAATGAGCGAAAGAAAACGAAATGGAAAACAGCATCGATATTTTTAATGCAGGCATTCTGGTCGTGGACGATCAGGAAGCCAATGTGCAGCTGCTCGAGCAAGTGCTGCGTGAGGCCGGCTACAGTTGCGTGACCTCGACTGTGAATCCGCAGGCGGTGTGTGCGCTGCATCGGGAACACGACTACGACCTGATCCTGCTTGACCTTCAGATGCCTGGCATGGATGGATTTCAGGTGATGGAAGGCCTCAAGGCCATCGAGGGGGAGAGTTATCTTCCCGTCCTCGCGATCACGGCTCAACCTGGCCACAAGCTGCGGGCATTGCAGGCAGGCGCCAAGGATTTCATCAGCAAGCCGTTCGATCTGGTCGAAGTCAAGACCCGTATCCACAACTTGCTGGAAGTGCGGCTGATGTACAAAAAGCTCAAGAATTACAACAATGTGCTAGAACAAACCGTGCGGGAACGGACCGCCGAATTGAGCGATAGCGAGGCCCGCTATCGCAGCCTGACCGAGTTGGCCTCCGACTGGTATTGGGAGCAGGATGAAAACGGGACGTTTACCAAAACTTCCGGTCCGGTACAGGAAATGCTCGGACTCGGGGCTGATGCCGCGCAAGGAAAACCCGGCGACGTTCAGGCAGCAGGCTGGAATGAAGCCGAGCGGAAAGAACTTCAGGCAAAGATTGTCGCCCGGCAGCCCTTCCTGGATTTTGTATTCCACCGCATCAATACCGATGGATCGCGCCAACAGTTCAGGGTAAGCGGTGAGCCGATGTTCAACCAGTCCAGCCGGTTTGTCGGATACCGGGGAATCGGCGTGGAGCTGACCTGAAAAGTGGAACCACCTGAAAAACAGAACGCACAGGATCACCGCACGCAGTCATGTCATTGAACCCGAATCCAAGCCAGAACCATCTTCTCGCCGCGCTGCCCACAGCGGAATTTGACGCGCTGGCCACGCACCTGGAGTGGGTTGCGATGCCGCTCGGAAAAATCCTTTACGGGCCCGGCGAAAAGCTGAAGCACGCCTATTTCCCCACCACCGCCATTGTGTCGCTGCACTATGTGATGGAGTCTGGCGCAACGGCTGAAACCGCAGGGGTGGGCAATGAAGGGGTCGTCGGAATTTCCCTTTTCCTGGGCGGTGAAACCACGTCGAGCACGGCCGTCGTGCAGACGGCCGGTCATGCGTACCGGTTGGAAGGGAAACTGCTGAAGGAAGCGTTCGACCGCGCCGGTTTGATGCAGCCTCTGTTGTTGCGTTACACCCAGGCACTGCTGACGCAGACCGCGCAGACGGCAGTATGCAACCGGCATCACTCACTGGAGCAGCAGTTGTGCCGCTGGCTGTTGTTGACGCTCGACCGCATGCCGGCGAATGAATTGATCATGACGCAGGAACTGGTCGCCAGCATGCTGGGTGTGCGCCGCGAAGGCATCACCGAAGCAGCCGGGAAATTGCAACGCGCCGGCCTGATCAGCTACCGTCGTGGCCACATTGCCGTGCTCGACCGGCATGGGCTGGAGGCCCACGCGTGCGAGTGCTACGCCGTGGTCAAGAAGGAACTCGACCGCCTGTTGCCCGATGTGCAGTATCGCCATGCCGGCGCAGAAACAGATCAATGAACGCCTTTTCCGTCCGCCCGTTTTTCCCACTTTTTATCAATTGATGCCGGGCTGCACGCTACCCAGCATGTGCCCGGTTTGATTGCCGCTTATGTGCGTCAGCAGACAGACCGGGTGACGCCTTCCGCATAGACTTCAAATATCGGAGCCATGTATGCGTACTGCTTGAGTGCAGTTCGTCCCGGTGCGCAACACCGGGTGCGTGAGTTCAGAAAAGGAGATGTCCCATGAAAACGATACAGAGATTCACGTTCAGTACCACCGTTGTCGCCGCCATGCTGTTCAGCTTGGGCGGGTGTTCCAATATGTCGACACAGGATAAAAGCACCGCCATCGGTGCTGGAATCGGTGCAGTTGGCGGTGCGGTACTCACAAACGGCAGCGCGGTCGGAACCGTTGGTGGTGCGGCCGTCGGTGGTGTTATCGGACACGAGGTCGGTGATAAATGATCAACGTACTTAGCGCCAGTCTGCCCGGTCGCTGCGTCACGCTCACGCATTGCCATGCGTCCGCAGCGGGCATGAGCGACATGCTCAAGCTCGCTGCCGGACAAACAAATTACCAGGAGAACCACATGATGAAATTCGACAAGATGGCGCTTACCGCTCTGGCCATGGGAGTGTTGTTTGTGACGCTGTCCGGCTGCCAGCAACAGGAAGGCCCGGCGGAACAGGCCGGCAAGAAACTCGACCAGACGACTGAGAAGGTCGGGGAACAGGTTGAAAAAGCCGGCGAAAGCATTCAGGACGCGGCAAAGGGCGACAAGGAATAATCCTCGCGCTGCCTTCGCGGGCAATGTGGTTCAGCCGCACGCGCGGGCAAAGTGCAAGCGAACCCACGCCGCGCGCCGCGAGCAATGGCAGGACGCCCGGACTTTCAGTTCCGCCTATCCTGTAGCAGTCCCCAGTTTCCCGAGCAGGAAAGGACCGTCCGCATGGCTTCCATACCGCCTGACACCCCCTCCAGAACATCCGAACCCTCGGCCCGGCCTGATCGTGCGGCCGCCGAAGACGCGGTACGTACGCTGATCCGCTGGGCCGGTGATGACCCTGATCGCGAGGGCCTGCTCGATACCCCGGCGCGCGTCGTGCGCTCCTACGAGGAATTCTTCGCCGGTTATCTGGAGGATCCGGTGCAGACCCTGTCGCGTACGTTCTCCGAAGTCGATGGCTACGACGAAATGATCGTGATGACCGATATCCGTTTTGAAAGCCATTGCGAGCACCACATGGTGCCGATCATCGGCAAGGCGCATGTGGCCTATCTGCCGGATCGCCGGGTCGTGGGCATTTCCAAGCTGGCCCGCCTGGTCGACATCTATGCCAAGCGCCTGCAGATCCAGGAAAGGATGACGGTGCAGATCGCCGATACGCTGAACGACGTGTTGCAACCGAAAGGCGTTGCGGTGGTGATCGAGGCAGCCCATCAATGCATGAGCACGCGCGGCGTACACAAAGTGGGTGCGGCCATGGTGACCAGCCGCATGCTGGGTGCCTTTCGCTCGGATAGTTCAACCCGGCGCGAGTTTCTGGCGATGATCGGCCGAACGGGCGCGGGGCCGTTGAGCAATACCTGAGCGACTTGCCGCTCAGCGCGGTCCAACGCGTTGCTGATGTGCTTGCAGCGCTGCGATTTCATCAAACAAATCCAGCGCCAGCGCCACGCCGGGCAGATTGATTTCCAGATCGCGGGTGAGCCACAACGCCAGCCGTGCGCGATGCAGGGACGCGCCGGTGAAGCGCCAGTCTTGCGGCGTTTCACCGAGCGGCTCCAGCACCCCTTCCACGACCCAGGCGATCACATGCTCCCGGGGAGCGAAACATGCCTGACACAAGTCCTCCAGTGTCAGCGGAATGTCCTCTTCGACGATCAGGCCCTGGATGGATTGAATTTCTGTTGTGCTCATGACGGATCAGCCTTTCATCGGCGCGCGCGCGTTGAAATCGAAGGCTTCGGCCATTGCGCGGTAGGCCGCCTTCTCGTCTTCGTTGACGGCGGGGGGCAGGACGATGGCCAGCACAGCGTATAGATCGCCGGGGGTTTTGCCTGGAATGCCTTTGCCCTTCAGCCGCAACTGCCGACCCGCCGCCGATCCCGCCGGAACGGTGAGTTGCACCGATCCTTCCGGCGTCGGTACGGTCAGCGAACAGCCGAGCGCAGCCTCCCACGGCGCCAGCGGCAGGTCCAGATAGACATCCGGGCCGATGACGCGGAACTGTGCGTGCGGCTTGAATTCAATTTCCAGAAACAAATCGCCGGGCGGCCCTTCGCCTACCCCGGGCTCACCTTGTCCAGCCAGGCGCAAATGCTGGCCCGCCCGAATGCCTTTGGGGATGCGGACATCAAGCTTGCGCTCCCGCAGCACGACGCGTCCGTGCTCATCCGGCACAGGCATACGCAGTGAGATGCTGCGCTGGACACCACGGTAAGCGTCTTCCAGATCGATCAACACTTTGGCATGGTGGTCCTGGCCGCGCGCATGCATGCCGGGCCGTTGTCCGCCCCGGGCCCGGCGGCCAAACAGCGCTTCGAAGAAGTCGCTGTGACCCGGGTCGGCGCCCGCTCCGAAGTCGCGTCCGCTGAACTCGAATCCGGCATCCCAGTCAGGCGGTGGCTGGAAATCCTGTCCGGCCTTCCACTGGCTGCCAACCTGATCGTAGGCCGCGCGTTTCTCGGGATCCTTCAGGACGGCGTAGGCCTCACCCAGTTCCTTGAAACGTACATCGGCATCGGGGTCCTTGCTGACATCCGGGTGGTATTGACGGGCCAGCTTGCGGTAAGCGCGTTTGATGTCGTCCTGTGTCGCATCGCGCGGCACGCCGAAAACCGCGTAGTAATCCTTGAATTTCATGGTGCACCGTTGTGTGGGTCAGATGAAGTGGCAACCGGAATTGCCCGCATTTTCGGAGCATAGGCCCTGCATCGGGAATGCACAGCCCCTTTTCCGTTCTCCAACGACACGCGCCACAAGCCGGCTTCGATCATCGTTTTCCGGTTCCCGATCGTTCAGGCCGCGCTGCCCATGCCTGGTTCCTGCGCGTCTGCTGGCGGTTGCAGGCCTGCGAGCAGACAGCCCTGAGCCAGCGGGCCCTTGGGAAACAGTTCGTAGAGATACTTGATGCCGCCTGCGGAATGGAAGTGCTCGTCGAGCGCATCGTGCAAGTCGCGAAGGTTCAACGAGGGTTCCTCGCTGTGCATACAGATATCCTGTAACGCACGTACCACCTGCCAATGTTCTTCAGTCAGCGTCAGGCCTTCTGTTTGGGCGATTTTTTCGGCGTCTTCGCGGGTCCAGTCGGACGGTGCATGGGGAAAGCCTGGTACGGGTTCGACTTCGTAGCCTGGGCGGATGTATTCCTGTGTCGCATTGTTCATGATCCTGCTCCTGTTGTTCAGTGGATTTCCTCATACTCGGGCAAGCAGTGATATACCGCCCACCTCAAGCCGGGACTGAGGGCTCTTTCCGGGAATGGCCGTTTGCTGTCATGGCCCTAATCCTTTCCCGCAATACTACTCAGGGGAATACAGGCGTCTGTACGACAGCACACACTCAGTGCGGTTTCTGCGGGTTCAGTTTCGAGCTTCATGGGGGTGCGTGCCGGTAATGACGTGTGTGCGCTGACGTACAGACGCAAGCCGGCTGCAGTCGCAGAATCTCGATGGCTAAACGGAAGGTCCGGATGTATCGCAAGTGAATGCCGATAACCGGCTGCCGGGAGCAAACAGGGCAAAGGCGCATGCTGTCGCTTTGCTGTAATCCATACGATCCAAAGTACTTTTAAGGAGACTGATCATGAAACTGCATACCAAACTTACGCTGGGACTGATTTCCTCACTGTTTGCAGTGAGTCTCGCAACGGCCGGCACGAAAATGGGTCCGTATCATTCTGGAATGGGCTGTGATGGCATGGGCATGATGTCGGGCGACATGAAAATGGATCCCGTCGCCCGCGCAGAAAAGCATCTTGGCGAGCTGAAGGCCAAGCTCAATCTCACGGCAGATCAGCAGCCAGCCTGGCAGACATTCTCCGGACACGTAAACGATCAAGCCAAAAACATGGCGGCCATGCGGGATCAGATGAGGGGCAACGCCCAGTCCATGCCGAAGAAGACCGCGCCGGAACGGATGGCGAAGATGGCGGACTGGATGAAGGACCGGGCGCAGAACATGGACAAGATGGCAGGTGCGGTCAAAACCTTCTATGCCACGCTTACCACCGAACAACAAGCGACCTTCGACACGGTGCAAATGAGCCACATGGGCCGCTGGCAGTAACCGTAACTTCCCGGCCATTCGAGGTAATTGAAGGGTAGCCGGGAGCGGCTTATACAAGCGGACGGTGGATGGCACTGATCGCGCGGGCTGTCATGCTGCACGCGGATCGTGGTCATGGCGAAATCCTGAAACCGGAATGCCCCTGAACGGGTGAATGAATCATGACTAGCGCACTCTGGTTTCTGCTTGTGGGCGGACTGTTGCTCGCCAGGGGCTTGACTGCTTCGATACTCAAGCGCCTGCCGGTCACCCCTGCCATCATCTATCTGGCGGTGGGCCTGCTGGTCGGGCCGACGGTGCTCAACGTATTTCATTTCAATCCGCTCAAGGAATCGGCACTGCTCGAAGTGCTGACCGAAGTGGCGTTGCTGATTTCGCTGTTTTCCGCCGGGATCAAAATGCCCGTGCCGGTCAGCCTCGCCCGCTGGCGCCCCCCGATTCTGCTGGCAACGGTATCGATGGCGGTCAGCGTCGGACTGGTCGCGGCTTTTGCCTGGTATGTACTCGGTCTGCCCCTGGGCGCGGGCATCTTGCTGGGCGCGATCCTGGCCCCCACCGATCCGGTGCTGGCGACCGATGTGCAGATTCGTCATCCCGGTGACCGCGACCAGCTCCGCTTCACCCTGACCTGCGAAGCGGGCATGAATGACGGCAGCGCTTTTCCGTTCGTGATGCTGGGACTGGGATTGCTCGGACTGCATGAGCTCGGTGAATTCAGCCTGCACTGGGTACTGGTCGATGTGCTGTGGGCCACGCTGGCGGGAATTGCCATCGGGGTCGTCTCCGGCGCTGCACTGGGCCATCTTGGATGGAAGCTGCGCAGCGTGCCCAACGAGCACACCCTAATGGATGATTTCCTTGGACTCGGCCTGATTGGTGTGGTGTATGGCCTGAGTGTGCTGGTGGGTGCGTGGGGATTTCTGGCGGTATTTTTCGCTGCCGTCGCCCTGCGCCAGACCGAGCTCAAACTTGCCGCGGCTGGGCAGAATTCCCAGGATCGGCCGCAAGCCGGCCGCCTCGAACTGGAAGCTGAAAACGCATGCCCGGATAACGAGCCGCCGCCGACCGTCAGCGGCGGCTCGCTGGTTTTCAAGGAACATCTGGAGCGGCTCTCGGAATTGATGCTCGTCCTGTTGATTGGCGGCACGCTGTTTCTCGATTCCTGGAGCTGGCGGGCAGTGGGGCTGGCGTTTTTCTTGTTCATGGTGGCGCGGCCGGTCAGCGTCATGGCCAGCCTGCTGCTTACCCGCACCTCGTGGCCGATGCGCGGCATGGTCGGCTGGTTCGGGGTACGCGGCATCGGTTCGCTGTACTACCTGATGTATGCCATCCAGCACGGGCTCCCCGAAGACCTTGCCATGGAGCTGATCCAGTTGACGCTCATTGCGGTCTCGCTTTCCATTCTTGTCCACGGCACCAGCGTCAAGCCGCTGATGAGCCGCTTTTGGGGTTATCGCAAGCCATTGCCAAAGTAAGCCATGCACGACGATGCGGGAGCCGTGTCAATTTCGTGCGACACCGCACAGACGACCTGACGCCAGTTCATTAATGTCACTTCGTCTACAGGCCATCGGAGGCCATCATGATTGAAATCCGCAAGGGCCAGGCAGCGGCCCCCCTTACACGTGCCGAGTTCAGCGCCCGGTTTCGGGCCTCCTTCATCGATCCGGCGTTCCGTGCCGAAGACGCGTCCATTGCGCGTCTAGAAGAGATCGCCTGGCAGGCCCACAGCGAGTACCGCAAGTCCCCTTTCACGCAGAAGGCAGGGCCGGGCTATGCCGATCCGGACTACGACTTGTCGTCCGAGTGGATTGCGACGAAACAGCGCATCGAAGCCGCGCAACTGCGCTGGGCCGATCCGGCGAGCCCGTCCCGGGTGTTGCTGGTCTGCGGGTCGGCGCGCAACGATGGCAGCTGCCCGGGCGAAATGTCCAAGACCTTCCGGATGCTGGAAATCGCGCGCGAAATCGTGGAGCAGGCCGCTATCCAGGCCGACGTGCTCGACCTCAGCCTGCTCGCCTCCGAATACGGCCGCAAGATCCATCCCTGCAAGGGCTGTGCGTCCACCGCGATGCCCCTGTGCAACTGGCCGTGCAGCTGCTACCCCAACCACGCGCTCGACCAGACCAATGACTGGATGGCCGAGATCTACGAGCGCTGGACCGCTGCCCATGCGGTGATCATCGTCTCGCCCGTGTATTGGTATCAGAGCCCCAGCCCGTTGAAGCTGATGATCGACCGCCTGGTGTGCGCCGACGGCGGCAACCCCGATCCCACTTCGACTTCGGGTAAGAATCCCGCCAAGGCAAAAGCACTCGAGATGGCCGGCTGGGACTACCCGCAGCACCTGGCCGGGCGCGCCTACGGGCTGATCGTCCACGGTGACGTGGCCGGGGTCGAAGGCTCGCGTCGCGCGCTGTCGGACTGGCTCGACTGGATGGGTTTCATCGACGCCGGTGTACAGGCGCGACTCGACCGCTACATCGGCTACTACGAACCCTATGCGACTAGCCACGACAGCCTGGACCGGGATGAACCCGTGCAGGAAGAGGCGCGCAATGTGGCGCGTGCTGTCGCGAAGGCCGTGGTCGAGTTGCGTGCCGGCCGGCTCCAGGCGGTGCAGCCGAATCTGTCGCGTCCGCGAGCCAAATAAACCGCAAGCAGGCTGAAACTGTACCGGGGGCTGGAAACAAGGATGGCTGGTTGTCAGACCTGATCGGCGATGCGATCGCCAGCGGTCAGGTCGTGCTGGTGGTCGAGACCCGGACGCAACAGGAAACGGCTATCGCAAGGGAAGTTATCCAGGCCTCGATCGGCGAGAGCAAGGACACCAACATGGCGTGAATGCGATTCACCTGCCGACGCTGGCGGGTGGTGTCGCATCCTCGTTGCAGACAGGCCCCGATCAACCCAGCACGTCGGCAAGTTCGTGATTGACTTCGCGGTGACGGATCTCATCTGCTCGGACTGCGATGATGACCTCGCGTAGACGTGCGTCTGGTGCGAGCTTCCAGTAATCGATCGCGATCCTGGGCGCCGCGACGTTGGCATGGGTGCCGTTGTCCGCGCCGGCCAGATACTCGGTATAGCTGTGGACCGCTTCTTCTTCCAGGTACCCCACGACACGGTGCGCAGTCTTGGGCGAAATCATGTAAAGCAAGAAATAAAGGTTGAAGAAAACCCCTTGGGCAAGCCGGATCAGCAGGCGCTCGAGCCCGGAGGGCTCGGTAATTTGAATGAAGGTCATCAAGTGCATGCGTTCATTCTCCGCTTCGTCCAGGAGCAAGCGAATCCTGCCGTAATCGGCTTCGATCAGGCGCAGGGAATGCAAATGTTGCAGCACACCGCCCACCATGCCCGGCACAGCGGCGACTGTCTCCAGCACTACCGCGCGATGGCCATACCGACGCGCGAAAAAAGCGTCGGCGAAGAAACGCAGAAACACGACGAAAGCATACGCAATCCGGTCGCGAAAATCCTTTGGCTCATAGTGTCGTTCAAGCGCAGGAGTCGTCATTTCGCTCTCTTCCGATTTGCCCGATATCCGATGCATTTGTCATCTCCGGCTTTGCACGGTTTGCCCCGTGCACGGGGGCAACAGCCAGCAGAAGAATGGCCCGGCCGGCGGCGATGCCGGTCAGTTACTCGCGCGCGTCGGCGTCGCCCCGGCTTCCGTACGCAGCAACTGCGCACGGATTTCACCATTCGGGTACTGGGCGCTGTGCACATTGACGTACAACTCGCCGCTCGTAAAACCCGTGTACTGCGCATCGGTCAGCCTGGCCCTGGCGGGGATGGTGAAGCTGTCGTTGCCGATTTGGGTCAGGGTAATGATCGGCGGGCCGTTTTTCCCGACGGCACCCTCATGAATGTGCGCCATCGTCGGGACCAGGCCGGAAACCTTGATGCTGCCGCTTACCGTGCGGTCGGACTTCACGGTGATTTGCCCGGTACCTTTCGCTGAAGTGGTCACCGGCGGCACCTCGGCGTCGCCGCTCAGGGAGATCGAAATCGGCTGCTGCGCATACAGATTGACAGAGGCCAGAAGCAGCAAGGCAAATGGCACCCACAGGTGGGGCGGGGCGCCGGGGGAAATTGATGGTTGGGTCATGGTCGACTCCTTGAAAGATCATGGGAATAGCGCAGAGGACAGCGGCTTTGGAAAGCACCGGCAAAGCGCAAAAGTGCGACGAGCCAGCACGCACAATGCACCTGGAGCGATCTCCATTCCGTTCGGTAACGCACACAACAGGCCAATGGCTATGTGCGCTGTCGCACAGCACTGGCCACCAGATCCGGGCACGCTGTAAACAGCCCATCGAACAAGGAACCTGAACATGGACGAGATCAAAATCCTGGGCATCGTCGGCAGTCTGCGCAAAGACTCCTACAACCATTTCGCACTCAAGGCGGCGCAGGAACTGGTGCCGGACGGCGCAGTGCTGAAGCTGATCGAACTGCATGGCATCCCGGTATTCAATCAGGACACCGAAATGGCGATGCCTGCTGCCGTGCTGGAATTCAAGCGGCAGATTCTGGCCGCCGATGCTATCCTGTTCGCCACGCCGGAATACAATTATTCGGTTGCCGGCGTGCTCAAGAACGTCATCGACTGGGCGTCGAGACCCTACGGCGAGAGCGCCTGGACCGGCAAGCCGGCGGCGCTGATGGGAGCATCGACCGGTAGCCTGGGCACGGCCCGCGCGCAATGCCATCTGCGGCAAATCCTCGTCTCGCTGGACATGCCCACGGTCAATCAACCGGAAGTGATGATCGGCAATGCCTCACAGCGCTTTGATCCGGAGGGCAGACTGACCGATGAGCCGATCCGGAAAAACATTCAAACACTCCTGGCTGCGCTGGTGCAGCTTGCAAAAACCAGCCCGACAAACACACGCCAACCAGTGTGAACAGGAGACAAGTGCATGAGTCTGACGAGCCATTCAGGCTCAACAAACGATGTCATTACATGATTCATTATGTGGTGTTGATCAACGAACTATCCGTAGCTTACTTCTCTCTGAATCTTGCATTTAGGATTCAGACAAAGGTCGCAAGAACGTCTATTAATGAAATGAGCATGACTGTTAAGAGGAGAGTCGTATGTTGGTTACTTTTACAACGGATGCCTATGCGGACATCACCCTGTTCGGGAAAGTCGCGCTTGCCATGCTGAAAATGATGGGGCACACCCCAAGCGTGCCCGGCGCAATTCTGGCAGCAGATGTCCCTGCGGCGCTGAGCCGGTTGACTGCCGCTATCGATGCGGAAAAAGCTGCTCCGCCAGTCGAAGACACCGATGCGGATGAGCCGGTGGTCAGCATGGCGCATCGGGCGCTGCCACTCATGAATTTGCTTGCTGCAGCAGCCAAGGCAGAGTCCAACGTGATGTGGAAATGAGCGTCAGGTCATTGGCGGGACAAACCCGCACAGCTGCCTGTATTCAAAATATTTTTAATCAATCCGGAGTGATTTCATGAATAAAGCGATTGTTTTACTTAGCGCCATTGCAGTTGGACTCAGCGGTCTTTCCGGCTGCGCCAACATGACTGAGACTCAGAAAACCACCGGCACAGGCGCGGCGATCGGCGCCGCTGCCGGCGCGATCATTGGTGTCGCGACAGCTGGTGGCAACAAGGGAAAAAGTGCTGCGACCGGCGCGGCGATTGGCGCGGCAGTGGGTGCGGGCGGCGGCTATCTGTGGTCGAAGCACATGGAGGAACAGAAGGTGGCGATGGAGCAAGCCACCCAGGGAACCGGCGTGAGCGTAAGCCAGACCGCCGATAACCAGCTCAAGCTGGATATCCCGAGCGATGTCTCCTTTGACACCAATCGCTACGAGATCAAATCGAACCTGCGTCCGATTCTCGATCGCTTCGCCACCACCCTGAATCAAAATCCGGTGACGACGGTGACCATCATCGGCCACACCGACAGCACCGGCACGGATGCGATCAATAATCCGCTTTCGGTCAATCGCGCAGCCTCGACGCGCGATTACCTCGTTGCCCGCGGGGTGGCGGCAAGCCGTATCGCCATCGATGGTCGCGGTTCGCGCGAACCGATCGCTGACAACAATTCGGCAGAAGGCCGTGCGAAAAACCGCCGCGTCGAGATTTTCGTGGCAGAACCCGCACGCTGACGGGCCATCGCGTCCAGGTCTGGTCCTGCCCGATTTGGCCGGCTACAAGGACGCCGATCCGCCAGATCAATCCCTATTTCAGCTCGGTGACCCAGACGCCGACGTCGAGGCTTGCGCCGGGCGGGCCGACGAACGAGCCGGCCACGGGCGGCACGGACTCGGGCAGGCGTGCCACGGCGACGGCGGTGTGATCGGTTCCGACGATTTTGCCGACGGTGGGGTCGAAGCCCTTCCAGCCCGCGCCGGGCAGAAACACGTCGGCCCAGGCATGGGTTGAGCCGTAATTGGCGGCCGACGGCTCCGCATAAAGGTAGCCGCTGACAAAACGTGCGGCGAGACCCAGGTGACGCGCGGCTTCGATGAACAGATTCGCGAAATCGCGGCAGGATCCAGTGCCGCGCGCCAGGGTATCGGCGGGCATTTGAACGCCAGGCTGCTCACGCGCCAGATAGGTAAACGACTGGTTGATGTGGACGCACAGGCGTTGCAACAGGGCGTAGGTCTGGATGGGCTCGCCGGCCCGCCACAAACTGGCCACCCATTTGGCCAGCGGGTCGGAGGCCTGCCGCGTGACCGTCAGCAGATAGGGCGCCAGCACGATGCGGTCTTCGGCCTCATAGGCAAACGGGTAGTTTGCCGCGTAGGCGTCCACCAGAAAATCGAGCGGCGCTTCGTTGAATTGCTGAATGATGATTTCGCTTGCGATCACCAGCTGTCGGGTGGGCGTGTCGAACGTTGCGATCGCCACTGAGTTGTCTTCCACGTCGCTGTGCCAGCGCAGCGTGGCTGCCGGCGTGATGTCCAGCGATGAGGATTCGATTCGCAGTTCGTGGCCTTCCTTGGGCCGCAGTCGCAAGGTGTGGGGACCGAGCTGCACCGTGTCCGGAAAGTTGTAATAGGTGCGATGAAGGATTTTAAAACGTCGCATCGTTCGTTGACTCCCCTGATTTCCGCGGCGCTTGCGCACGGCGGCGCCCGCGAAGGCGATTCCTGTATGGCCCCGACCCCAGTCATCGTTATGTCTGCCAACGAACAGACTGTGTCCGGGCATGCGGCTATTCTCGCACTTGTTTTCGGCGTGTTCGCTGCATCGAACGGGCGCGCACCCATTCAATTCCGCACTGACGATGGCCTGATCTGCCGTCGCTGATTTTTCCCGTGTGAAACCGATCCACTCCGAGCGATCGCCCACAAGTCGTGGGCAGGCCCTAACAACAGGATATCCAGCATGAAACGCTTATTTCTCGCAGCAACCCTGACCGTCGCCATCCTTCCGGTCCAGGCAGCTGATGTCGGTGTGTCCGTCAGCATCGGCCAACCCGGCTTCTACGGCCACATCGAGATCAATGGTGGGGGCTATCCGCCGCCACGCGTCCTGTATCGTGAGCCGAAGTACGTCGAGCGGGTGGCCATGCATCGGCCGCCGATCTACCTGCGCGTTCCCCCGGGCCATGCCAGAAACTGGAGCAAACATTGCCGCGAATACAACGCTTGCGGCGAGCGGGTCTATTTTGTTAACCACAACTGGTATCAAAACGAATACGTGCCGCGTTACCAGGAACATCATCGTGCCAGCCATGACCGGCGCGGGGATGATCGCGATGACCGAGACTACAACAAGCGCAACAATGAAGACCGCGGCGACAACAAGCACAACAATAACGGGAACAGCGGCAAGCACGGAAACAAACAAGGCCATGGCTCAAATTCTCATTGACCTGGCTGTCTGAAGTTTAAAGTTTCGTCAGTCCGGCTCTGGTGCACTCGGTCATTCGCCGGGGTGGCCGCTAAACACGGTTTCTGGCCGGGTCTCTCAAGCCTGGATGAACACTTCTCAGGCTTGCCTGGACTCAGTGGCGGCAAAGCTGCGTGGTTTCATCTTCAGGGTTCTTCTTGAACCCCGATGGGAAATCCCCAAGGCGATTCGCTTAACCATCGTGAGAAATCCTCGGGCGGCATGGGGCGGGCAAAAAGGAATCCCTGGCCCGTATCGCATCCCAGGCTTGCAAGCAATTGCAGGGTTTCCTGGTCTTCCACGCCTTCGGCTACAACCTTGAGTCCCAGGTTGTGGGCGAGGTCGATGGTTGAGCGCACGATGATTGCATCATTCTCGTTTCTCACCATGCCGGAAACAAAGCTCTGGTCAATCTTGAGTTCGCGCACAGGCAGCTTTTTGAGATAGGCAAGCGAGGAGTAGCCGGTGCCGAAGTCGTCGACTGAGAGGCTTGTTCCCATTTCGTGCAGCTGCGTCAGGATATGAAGGGCGCGCTCGGGTTGCAGCATCACGGCCGATTCGGTGACTTCGAGCATGAGGCAATCCGCTGTTACCTGAAGGTTCGCGAGCATTGTCGCCAGCACATCCGGCAAGGTGGGATCCAGCAGGTTGCGTGCGGAAAGGTTGGCGGAGACCTTGAGGTCGAAGCCGGCTGCACGCCAGCGCCCACACTGTCGCACTGCCTGTTCCAGCACCCACAAGGTGAGCGGCCGAATCAGGCCGGACTGTTCGGCTATCGGAATAAATTCCATGGGCGAGACCATGTCGTCCACAGTGCGGGGCCAGCGCACCAGCGCCTCCACCCCCATGACTTTGCCGGATGCAATGTCAATTTGGGGTTGGTAATAGAGCACAAGTTCATTCCGGGAAATGGCCTGACGCAGTTCACCCAGCAAACTCAGACGCCGTCGGGTATAGGGGTCACTGCCTGATTCGTAAATGCAAAAACCGCTCACTTCGGTTTTCGCCATCCGCATGGCAATGTCCGCACGTGATATCAGCACACCCGGATCTTCACCGTGTTGCGGATACACGGTGACGCCCATATTGACTTCGATATCGAGCGGGCTGCCATCAATCAAGGCCGGTGATTCCATCGCTTTTTGAATTTTCTCAATGGCAAAGGTGGCGGCCGTCTTGTCGTCACCGGGCAGCAGGATGGCGAACTCATCTCCGCTCAAGCGGGCCACCGTGTCCGTTTCGCGTAGCGCCATCGTGATGCGCCGGGCGACTTCCTTTATCACGATATCGCCATTGTGATGCCCGAGGATGTCATTGACTTCTTTGAGGCGGGCGATGTCCAGCAGGATGATGGCCAGCGGCCTGGTTTCACGTCTGGCGACGGCGAGCGCCAACGTCAATCGGTCCGTAAACAGGTTGCGGTTAGGGAGATCGGTCAGGCTGTCGTACAGCGCCTTATGCTCCAGCTCGGCGATATAGTGCTTGCGTTCGGTGATGTCCTCTCCCGACGCGAGCATGCCGGTAACCCCGCCGGCGTCATCCAGCAAGAGCGTGTTGTGCCATGCCATGACACGCTCATCGCCGCTGAGGGTCAATATCGAATTTTCCATGTACTCGATGGGCGCGACGCTGCCATTCAGTGGCTGGCTGAACATTTCCCTGACCTCATCTCGTATGCGTTCCGGCAGAAAGTGCTCAAACCAGTTCTTGCCGAGAATGTCCGCCTCGGACGCGCCCAATATCTCACAGCCCTTGCGGTTGATGAGTTGTATCCGGCCTGCTGCATCCACTGCAATCAGCATCACACCGACGATGTTCAGGTATTGCTGCGCCCGTTGCCGGGATACCTGAAGCGCGTGTTCCGCCTGCACGCGCGCGGTGATGTCACGGGCGATGCCCAGTACGCCGATGGGTTTGCCTTCTTCATCGACCATGGGTGTCTTGATCGTTTCAACCCGTTTCCGGCTGCCATCGTCAGCGAAGGTGATCCATTCCTCGTTGATGCTGGGTTTGCCGGCCGCCATGGCCATGCGGTCGTGCGCGCGGAATAAGTCCGCCTGCGCCCTTTCGACAAAGTCGTAATCTGTTTTGCCGACGATTTCGGCCTCGCGGGCGCCGAAAAAACGTTCGAACATTGGATTGCAGCTCAGATAGGCGCCGTCCGCATCCTTCAGCCAGACCAGATCGGGAATCGCGTCGAGCGTGGCTTGCAGTTTGCGTTGGGCCACCAGTATCTCGGCGGTGCGATGGGCGACGCGCGTTTCGAGTAGCTGCTTGTGCATCTTCAATGTGACAAAGAGCTTTGCCAGATAGCCCAGCATCAAGCTAAAAAGAAGCCCCAGTGCCACTTTGAGTGATGGCCCGAACGGATGGCCCCAGCCCTTGACCGGCGCGACGCTCAGTGTCCAGGTTGCGTTGGGCACGCGCAGCGTCCGTTCCACGGGTTCAATCAGGGTAGCTGGCGAGGAACGGGCGATCAGCTGTTTTTGTCCGGTGTCCGGCTGGATGCGCCAGAGCGCATAAGCCAATCCCTGTTCGTCCAGATGCGACAGATGCGCCATATCCAGCCCGCCGGGCAAGCGCATCACGACAAGGGTGAAGCCCCAGAAAAAAGGATGCCCTCCACGGTCTTTGAGAAACACCGGCAAGCGCCCGATCACACCTGTTCCGCCTTGCGCCAACTCAAGCGGTCCAGCCAGGGTGAGCTTGCCACTGTCCCGCGCAAGCAAAGACTCCTTGCGCTGTGTCGAGACAGTCAACAGGTTGAGGCCGATGGCCATTTTGTTTCCAGGCATCGGTGCGACGTTCCGGATCACGCCACCGGGCGCCAGCGCCAGCTCCGATGCACCCGGGTAATACGGCAACATCGTGTGGGCGATAACGTCAAAGTTGGCAATGCTGCCATTGCCCTGACGCACCAGGGTCGCGAGGGATTGGGTCGCTGAAAGCGCGTGCGCGATGGTGTATTCGATCAGATCGGCATGGTCGGCAGCCAGACGGGCAACACGCACCCGCTCGTCTTGAAGGGAATGCTGCTCCAATTTCAAGACGAGTAATCCCGACAGAGCGGCCGCGACCAGAAAGACGATGCCACCCACCATCAGCGGGCGTGCTGGGTGGCGCGTGGTTGAAGCAGCCATTGCAATTTCCCGTGTCGTCACAGCATAAGTTTCCTGCAGCCTGAACGTTTCGCCATGATCTGAAGGCCGCTGCCAGAATCACCGCTGGGTACGGAAGCCAATCTGATCACGGCTTTTCCTGTTGGTGTCAGCGCTCGCGCGACAGCGTCTCGTCAAGGAAGCGCAGCAGCGTGGCGAGGACGGTCAGCAGTACCGGCCCGATGATGACGCCTATCACGCCAAAAGCCGAGATGCCGCCGATGACGCCGATGAAAACAGCGAGCACCGACACCGGCGCCTGTCGCGAAATCAGAAACGGTCGCATCAGGTTATCGGAGACCGATACCGCCATGCCCCAGATCAGCATGAAGAGCGCCCAGCCCCATTGCGACGTGGCGACCAAAAAAACGACCGCCGGCGCCCATACCAGCGCTGCGCCGCCCACGGGCAGCAGCGCCAGAAACGCCGCCAGCACCCCGAACACGACAGCGGAGGGCAGGCCCGCGATGGCAAATCCGATGCCCACCAGCGTGCCTTGGGCGAGCGCGGTCAAGCCCTCGCCGTAGACCACAGCGCGTGTCGTGTCGCCTATCAGCTTGAGCAATTCGGTCCGGCGAGCGGGTTCCATCGGCACCAGGCGTACCACGCGGCCGAGCAGGTCGCGCCCATCGCGCAGCAGAAAGAACAGCAGGAACAGCATGATGAAGAAGTTGATCACCGTGCCCAGAGCGCTGAGAACGAAGTCGCCCCCGCTGGCCGCAAGCGACTTCAGCAGCATCTGCGATCCACTCTCCAGCCAGCCATGAAGCTGTTCGGTTGTGGCGACGAGATTCAGCCGCAACCACTCGGCCAGCTTGCCGATCAAGGGGTGCCGTTCCAGTTGCATCAGCAGGCTGCCGTCGGAGCGCAGCTGCTGCTGTTGCAGGCGTGTAACCAGATTCGTGAACTGGTCCGCGAATGCCATGCCCAGGCTCACCAGCGGCCCCGCAAGCACGACAGGCACCAGTACGGTGATGATTCCTGCCGCCACACCGGCACGTCCATTCAGCTGGCATGTCAGCCAGCGCTGCATCGGCGCCAACAGGAAGGCAAGGCAGATACCCCAGGCCAGCGCGCCCCAGAAGGGCGCCAGCATCCAGTAAAGGGCGAGGCCGAAAAGCACCGTGACGACAATCACGAATTCCTTGCGGTAAAGGTCGAAGTTCACAGCCAATACTCCCAGACACGCGCGAACCATTCTTTCAGGCGCAGATTGAGCGGGCGCTGCCGCCACTGCTCGAGCGTAATTGCATCGGACGCCGCCAGGTCCCGGGCGAACATCGTCTGCACCTGTTTGCCGAATTCAGTTCCCAGTACCACCGCGTTCAATTCGTAGTTGTGCAGAAAGCTGCGCCAATCGAGGTTGGTCGAACCGACCGTGGCCCAGACGCCGTCGATCAATGCCGTTTTGGAATGCAGGATCACGCCGCGTCGCTCGTGGATTTTGACGCCCGCTTGCAGCAGCCGGTCGTAGTAGTTGCGCCCGGCGTGGAATACCAGCCAGGAGTCGGTCTGGCTGGGCAGAATCAGCGTCACGTCGACGCCGCGTCGGGCGGCGGCTTCGAGTGCGTCGAGCAATTGCGGATCGGGAACGAAATAGGCGTTGGTCAGATGCACACTGGTCTCGGCGCTGGCGATGGCCGAGAGCAGGGTAGCGTAAATCAGGCTGTAGGGCTCGTCGGGCGAACTGCCGATCGCGCGCACCACTTCCCGACCGGCACGCTCGGGCGGTGGAAAGTAGTTCTTCTCGGGCAGGGGCGCGCCCTTCTGCGTTTCCCAGGTGGAGAGGAACAGTTTCTGCAATTCGGCCACGACGGGCCCCTGCAGTTGCAGGTCGGTGTCGCGCCAGGCCGGACCGTGGTCGGAACCACTGCCGGGCCTGGCCCGTGAACCCGCCCTGAACGAGCCGCCGGAGTAGACGCTGCTGATGTTGATGCCGCCGAGAAACGCGGTGCGGCCGTCGACAATCAACAGCTTGCGGTGATCGCGCTGATTCAGCGACCATTCCTTGCGTGACAGCAGCGGATTGATGGGATTGAACTCAAGCACCTGGATGCCGCTGTCGGTCAGTTGTTTGAAGAAAGCCGCCGGGGTGTCGAGGGTGCCCACGCTGTCACGGATCAGATGGACCTGTACGCCTTGCTGTTGTTTGGCGATCAATGCCTGTGCAAAACGCTGGCCAACCTCGTCGTCGTCCAGGATGTAGGTCTCCATGTTGATGTGGTCCTGCGCCGCCAGAATGGCCGCATACATGGCCTGGTAGGTGGCCGGGCCATCCTGCAGCAACACCACCTGGTTGCCGGTGGTCAGCGGGCTGCCGACGATGGCCTCTTCCCGTGCCAGATGGTGGGTGAAGATGTCGGTATCCGGACCGCGGCGTGCGAGGCGATCAAGGACCGCCTGGCTTTGTGCGGCGGATAGCGTGCCGCGTCCGCCCTCCAATTGCACCGCAGGGCTGGGGCTTGGGGCCAGATCGGGGACGATGGTCGGCAGGCTGCTGCAAGCGGACAGGCCGAGCGCGAACAGACACATGGCCCACCCCTGCCACCGATGCGGCATACGATAGGTCGATTTCAGAGCCGATGGAAACATCCACTTTCCAGCACGAAGCGCACGCATAAACCTGTCAGCAGGGCTTCGGAACAGGGCGGCCCGTCACAAGTGTCCCAGCAACAGCAGCACGATGATAATGATCACGATCAAACCCAAACCGCCGCTGGGCCCGTAGCCCCAGCCTTTACTGTGCGGCCAGGTCGGAATGGCGCCGACCAACATCAGAATTAGAACGATCAACAGGATGGTTCCCAACATGGTGCTCTCCTTGGAAATGTGAGTGAGGGGTCAGTTTGTCTGCCCGCACTATCCGGCGCTGCGCTGGATGCCAGCGTCCGGTACGTATTGAAGAATAGGCGCATGCCATGCGCCATTCAGTGCGCTATCGAACATAAGGGGAATGCGTGAGCGCGAATGGCACTGAGCGGGTATTCCGGAATCGTCCGTGGCGCCAGCCGAATCCAGTGCAAGCCGATGACCCATCATGGGCGCCACAGCCTCCCATGTGCGACACCGTACAGACCTTGGCTTCTTTTACGCGCAGCCTCGCACATGCATTCTGGTTTCCCTTGCATGAGCCCATTCTTCGCTGTCTGAAAGCAACGCGGGGAGAAGGCCTGGCCGGGGCGGGGAATGCGCGATCGGCAATCCTGTCGGTCGGGTTACGTACAAAGGAGTTTGATATGAATTGGGATATCGTTGCAGGCAATTGGAAGCAGTACAGCGGCCAGGTCAAAACCCAGTGGGGCAAGCTCACTGACGATCACCTCGATGTGATTGCGGGCAAGCGTGAAGAGCTGGCGGGAAAAATCCAGGAGGCCTATGGCCTCACGAAGGATGAAGTCGAGCAGCAAATCAAGGACTTTGAAGAACGCAACAAGGACTGACCACCCTCGTATTTCTGCAGCCCTCCTGGGCTGTGCGCAGCCCGTCTCCGCAGCAACTGAACGGGCAATGAATTCTCCATTGCGCTATGTGCGTCATCGTACAGACCGAAATGGAGCGCGCGTCTAAATTGCAATCAGGGCTTGATAAACCTTCCAATCGGGCTATCGACAGGTATGGGAATCAGGAAACCCTTTCAAATACATTTCGGGAGTCGATCATGAATCAAGTGAACAAATATCTTTCTGCAGCCTTGCTGGCTGTTACCTTGGTGTCCGCCGTCGGCTGTTCATCCACGCCGCAAAAGGAAGGCACCGGCGAGTACATCGATGACAGCGTCATCACCACCAAGGTGAAGACAGCGATCTTCAACGAGTCCACGCTGAAATCGGCCGAGATCAATGTCGAAACCTTCAAGGGCGTGGTTCAACTGAGTGGCTTCGTCAGCTCCCAGGCCGATATCAATAAAGCGGTCGAGTTGGCGCGCGGTGTCAGCGGCGTGACATCCGTGAAAAACGACATGCGGGTCAAGGGTCAATAATCAATCGGCCTGCTTTTCCGGGAGCGCTGATTGAATCGTCGTCCCGGCTGCGGCCGGGGTTGAGATCGTGGATATGACCGGGCCCCGGTTTGACCCGGCACTTACTTGGGGGGGTTGAACATGCTCGGAACTATTGCAATTGTCCTGATCATCCTTTGGCTGCTTGGCTTCGTCTCTGCCTACACCATGGGTGGATTCATTCACATTCTCCTGGTCATCGCGGTCGTGATGATCCTGGTGCAGGTCATACAAGGCCGGCGCGGCTAGCAAGCCTGTACGCATTTCATACACCTGCTGAGATACCGGGTTCTCCCCGTTTTCTAGGCAGAGTTGTTGCGAACAGGTCGGAAATACCTACTATGAAAGAGGCATTAATCAATGGAGAAAACCATGGCACACGTATCTGAAGAAGTCACCAAAGAACAACTGATCGCCGATTTGAATGTGGTGGTCGCCGATGCGGAAGCCTTGTTGAAGGCGACGGCGGGTCATGGTGGCGATGCGCTGGCCGCCGTGCGCGCCAAGGCTGAAGCCTCGCTTGGCGTTGCAAAAGAGAAACTGAGCGCAGCGCAAACAGCGTTGTTGGACAAGACCCGTGCCGCAGCCAAGGCGACGGACGAATATGTCCACGTGCATCCGTGGCAGGCGATTGGCGTCGGCACAGCCGTTGGCCTGCTGGTAGGTCTGTTGATCGCGCGGCGCTGAGTCACGACATGTCCGAGGAACCGCATGCTGCATCCGGGGGCTTGCTCGAATCCCTGAGAAAACTGTCAGTGAGTCTGGTCGGCATTGTCCATACCCGTCTTGAGTTGCTGTCCACGGACATCTCTGAAGAGCGGGAGCAGCTGACCACCTTCCTGATTCTGGTGCTGGTTGCGCTGGGGTGCTTTGGACTTGGCATCGTGCTGCTGGCGGTTTTGATTGCGATCTTCTTCTGGGAGACGCACCGGCTTCTGGCGTTGGCTGGCTTGACGGGATTCTTTCTGGCGGCCGGCATCGGGCTGGGGGGGTATGCCATGCATCGGATCAGAACCAAGCCGCGCTTGTTTGCTGCGAGTCTGGCGGAGCTGTCCAAAGACCGGCAGGCACTCGGCCCCAAATCATGAATGGAAAACGGGCCCGGCTAGCCGAACGCCGCCAGCAACTGGTGGCGCTCGCTGCGGCCCAGCGCGCCAGCCTGGCGCAGGACATCGAGCCATGGCGGGCACGCCTGGCGCTGGCGGACCGCGGCGTGGCTGCATTTCAATGTGTCAGACGCCATCCCGCCTTGATGCTGGGCGGCGCGCTTCTGCTTGCCGTGTTTCGCACGCGACGCACTGGCAAATGGCTGCAGCGTGGCTGGCTGGCATGGCAGCTCGGGCGCAAGTTGCGTGGTTTTGGATGCACGGCGGATGGGCAGGCGCGACACGCGGACAAGCGCTGTTGAATCGGGCATGGCAAAACGCCAGACGCCCGCTTCGTCCGCCTTAAGAAAATATTAGGATTTTCCTAGCAAAGACTTATCAACTCGCCCTGTCGGGGCTGGCTACGATGCAGTCACCCGAACGCAGCGCGTTCATTTTTGCCAGGAGAAAACATGCAAGCCTTTATTCCGAGCGCCGCAGCACTGCTCGCCAGCCTCGTCGTTGCCAGCGCCGTCGCCGCCCCCAAGGGCGACGCCGAGATCCGCCATGGCCGTTACCTGATCGCCACTTCCGGTTGCAATGACTGCCACACGCCGGGCTTCATGCAGAAAGACGGCAAGGTGGCGGAATCCGAATGGCTGACCGGCGACGCCATGGGCTGGCAGGGGCCGTGGGGCACCACCTATCCGAGCAACCTGCGGCTGCTGGTCGGCAGCATGACCGAGCAGCAGTGGCTCATCCGCGCGCGCCAGCCGATGCGCCCGCCGATGCCGTCGCCCAGCCTGCAGGCGATGACCGATGCCGACCTGCGCGCGATTTTCCGCTACGTCAAAAACCTTGGCCCCAAGGGCGACCCGGCGCCGGCCTACGTGCCGCCGGGCGGTCTGGTGATGACGCCGTATCTGGATCTGACGCCGAAGAATTTGCCGTCGGTGGCGGCGCAGCATTGAGATGGCCTGATGAAGTTTGAGCGTGCACCGCATTTATTGCGTTATTCCGCGTGGGTTGGTACGTTAAGCCATCTCAATAACATGCCGTTTTAAGGGTGATTGATCCGGCCTCCCGCACTGTTTCAACCGGTTCGGGCAAGACCGTATTCAATTCCACTTCAAACTTCATCCGGCCGAATCAACACGTGCAGCCCGACATGCCGAAAACCCGACTCGAGGCCTTCAGCGATGGCGTGCTGGCCATCATCATCACCATCATGGTGCTGGAGATGAAGGTGCCGCACGATCCGACGCTGGACGCACTGCGCGCGCTCTCGCCGGTTTTCCTCAGTTACATCCTGAGCTTCGTCTACGTGGGCATTTACTGGAACAACCACCACCACATGCTGCACACCGTGCACCGCGTGTCCGGCGCGATCCTGTGGGCGAACCTGCATCTGCTGTTCTGGCTGTCGCTGTTTCCGTTTGCCACGGGCTGGATGGGCGAAAACCATTTCGCCCCCCTGCCCACCATGCTGTATGGCGCGGTGCTGCTGATGGCCGCAATGGCCTACCTGATTTTGCAGCGTTGCATCATCGCGGCCGAGGGCGATCAGACCGCGCTGAAACAGGCGGTGGGGAACGATTGGAAAGGCAAGATGTCCCTGCTGGCGTACCTGGCCGGAATCGGCGTGTCGCTGATCTGGCCGTGGCTCGCCCAGGCGCTTTACGTTGCGGTCGCGTTGATGTGGCTGATCCCCGACCGCCGCATCGAGCGGGCACAACATCACCCGCAGGCTTGATCCCCGCCCAGGAGTTCTCATGACGACATCCCGTAATCTTTCTTCCGGCAAACCGCTCAGCCGCATCCTGCGCAGCAACGGCGGCCACTGGGTCGGCGACGGCTTCCCGGTGCAGACCCTGTTCGCCTATCCGGACATGGGCGCGGCGCTCAGCCCGTTCCTGCTGCTCGATTACGCCGGGCCGGCCGAGTTTCCGCCGACCCACGAACGCCTCGGCGTTGGCGAGCATCCGCACCGCGGCTTCGAGACCGTCACCATCGTGTACGACGGCGAGGTCGAGCATCGCGATTCGTCGGGCGGCGGGGGTCGCATCGGCCCGGGCGACGTGCAGTGGATGACGGCTGCTTCCGGCGTGGTGCACGAGGAATTCCACGGCCGCGATTTCGCACAGAAGGGCGGCCGCTTCGAGATGATCCAGTTGTGGGTCAACCTGCCGGCCAAAGACAAAATGTCGCCGCCGCGCTACCAGGGCATATTGAGCAGCGAGATTCCGCGGGTGGCCATGCCAAACGGGCAGGGCAGCGTACGCGTCATCGCTGGCGAGTATGCCGGGGTCAAAGGCCCCGCGCATACGTTCACGCCGATCCAGCTGTGGGACCTGCGGCTGGCCAGTGCGCAGCCGATCGAGTTCGCGTTGCCCGAGGGCCACACCGTTGCGCTGCTGGTGCTCAAGGGCGAACTGCAGGTGAGCGGTTCAGACACCCCGCTCAGGGCGGCCGAGGTCGGCTTGTTCGAACGTGCCGGAACGCGGCTGCGCATCGAGCGCGCCGACGAGGCCACGGTTTTGCTGTTATGCGGCGAGCCGATCCATGAACCCATCGTCGGCAGCGGCCCGTTCGTGATGAACACTGCCGCAGAAATCCGCCAGGCGATGACCGATTATCAGAGCGGGAAAATGGGACATCTGTCCTGAGCGCATCGCTCAGCCGGTCGATGGCAGGGGTTTTCGCCGCGTGCCGGATCAGGCCGCGCCCAGCGCCAGCGGCCGGGCGAGATTGAGCCGGAACCGCCCGCGCCCGGTCTTTTCGAGCGCAATGTCCGGACAGCGCTCGGCCAGCCGCCGCTGCAGCAGGATCAGCCGCGTTTCCAGGTTGTCGGCAAAATCCGGCAGCGGCAGGCGCGGGTCGCGCCGCAGCTCGCGGTTGGAAAATTCGTGGCGGCCATGCGCGGCGTGCTCGTTCAGCAGCGCCCACAGAATGCTGCCCGCCACGCCCTTGATCAGGTAGTCGTTGTCGATGAACACGCTGTGGTCGTGCGCGAAATAGCGCACCGCCAGCGGCGCACCGGATTGCGTTGCGGCGGGGAGCGCGCCTGGCGCGGCCTCGTCATCGGGCAGTGCGGCGATGCGGTCGATCAGCGCGGCCAGATGGCGGCCGTAGACGACCAGTGCGTCCTCGTCGGTGTGGCTGAAAAAGGCGTCTTGCTCGCTTTCGGCATAGAGCACGCCCAGCAGGCGGTCGCCATGAACCAGCGGCACGGCAATCTGGCTGTGCGGGTTGGCCAGCACCGGCAGCGGAATGCGCGGCAACACCGGATCGGCAACCCGCAGCGCGGCGTGATAGGTGTAGTCGGGCGTGCGGTGGTTGATGCGCACCGGGATTTTTTCCTGCGCGGCCACACCGATCAGGCCTTCGCCGAGCGCCACTTCCGCGCCCACGCCCGACACCGGGTAGCCCTGGCTGGCCAGGGTGTAAAGCGCGCTGCCGGGCGCGCCGGGCGTGGCATCGAGCTTGGCGTCGAGCATCGCCAGCAAGGCATGGCGGATGCCAAAACCATGCGTGAGCGCGGCCAGCGCACGGTCGGCCAGCAGCGCCAGATCGTCGCACGCGCCCAGATGGTCGAACGCGCGGCGCAGCGCCAGCAAGGCATCCGGCAGCGGCGGCGCGGGCGGCAACTGCGGGTCGACGTTTTCGATATCGAGCACGCGGTAGACATCCGCACCACGCAACACGAACACCTTGTCCATGCCCGTCTTCGCCGCGATGCCGGCGAGCTGTGCGCGCATGTATTCGAACAGCGGCCCCGCCGTTTCGGTGCGCAGGTACTGCACGCGCAGCCGGAAGTGGCGGAAGCTGCCCGGCTCGATCACCTGCACCTCGGCATAGGGGTGCGCCAGCACGTTCTCGCGCGTCTTGCTGAAAAACTGGAACGACAGCGCGACGTGCCGGGCGTCGACAAAGTGTACCTGTGACACGTAGGCGACGTTCGGTGTGCCGTCCGGCGCAGATGTAGCCACCACCGCCGGCATGGCGCCATCGAGGCAGGGGCGCAGCGATTCGAGCGGGATGTTCATGTGCGTGTCCGCAGGGTTCCGGCCAGCACCTTGCCGGACTGCGGCCCCGGCGTCTGGTCGAATACCACCTCGGGCGTCAGACGCAGCCCCACCAGATGGTCGGCCGGCAAGGCCGCATTCACCAGGGCCGACATTTGCGTGCCGTAGTTCAATGCGTCCAGTTCTGCGCCGAACGCCGCCACGCAGCGGGCGCTCGCCAGCTTGTGCGCCGCGCTCACCGCCACCCGCGTCGCCGACCCGGCCTTCAACTGCAGCGTGGCGTGGGTGGCCGGCCGGCTGACCACCAGCGTGACGGCACTGCCCGCATCCAGCGCGTCCAGTATGTTTTTCCCACGCTGCGCCGACAGCCACACCGTCAGCGAACGCCGGTCGCGCGCCACCACGCAACCGTGCGCGCGGCACACGCAAGGCCAGCCATCACGCCCCATCGCGCCGATATTCATCGACATCGGGCCTTGCAGGAAAGCAACCTGGTCGGGGGTGAGTTGCAGCGTCATGATGGATTCAGTATCTGGATGGCGGAGGGCCGGTGACCCCTCTGCCATGCAACTAGGAACGGTATTCCGCGTTGATCTTCACGTAATCGTAGGAGAAATCGCAGGTCCACACCGTGGCGTTCACGGTGCCGCGTTTGAGCACCACGCGTACCGTGATTTCCGCTGCCTTCATTACGGCCGCACCCTGATCTTCGGTGTAGCTGGCTGCGCGGCCGCCTTTCTCCGCCACCAGCACGTCGCCCAGATAGAGCTGCAGGGTGTTGACGTCGAGGTCGCCGACGCCGGCATAGCCGATGGCGGCGAGGATGCGGCCGAGGTTGGGGTCGCTGGCGAAGAAGGCGGTTTTCACCAGCGGCGAGCGCGCGATGGCGTAGGCGATCTGCTTGCATTCGGCGTGGTCGCGTCCGCCTTCTACCGTGATGGTCATGAACTTGGTGGCGCCTTCGCCGTCGCGCGCCATCGCCTGCGCGAGCTCGATCGAAACGGCGTTGAGGGCGGCTTTCAGCGCGGCGTAATCGGCGCCGGCGGCGTCGGCGATTTCAGCGTTGCCGGCCTGGCCGGTGGCAATCAGGATGAAGCTGTCGTTGGTCGAGGTATCGCCGTCCACCGTCACGCAGTTGAACGACACGTCGGCCACTTCCTTCACCAGTTGCTGCATCAGGCCGGGGGCGATCGCGGCATCGGTCGCCACATAGCCGAGCATGGTCGCCATGTTGGGGTGGATCATGCCGGAGCCTTTGGCGATGCCGGTGACGGTAATGGTTTTGCCGCCGACCTGCGCCTGCCGCGATGCGCCCTTGGCGACGATGTCGGTGGTCATGATGGCGTGCGCGGCTTCGCTCCATTGCCCGGCGGCAAGGTCGGCCTGCGCGGCGGGCAATGCGGGCAGGATCTTGTCGATCGGCAGCGGTTCGAGGATCACCCCGGTGGAAAACGGCAGCACCTGCTCGGGCGCGCATTGCATGATCGCGGCGACCGCTTCGCAGGTTTGTTGTGCGCGGCGCAGGCCTTCTTCGCCGGTGCCGGCGTTGGCGTTGCCGGTGTTGATGACGAGGGCGCGGATACCCTGCGCGGTCTGGGCCAGATGCTGGCGGCACAGCGTGACCGGCGCGGCGCAAAAGCGGTTCTGGGTGAACACGCCGGCGACGCGCGCGCCCGCTGCAAGCTCGATCAGGGTGATGTCGCGGCGACCGGGCTTCTTGATGCCGGCAGACGCAATGCCGAGGCGCACCCCGGCAACGGGCAGCAGGGAAGCGGGATCGGGGGCGGAGAGATTGACAGGCATGGCGGCTGGGCGGGAAAGAAAGCCGCTATTTTATGTCGCGCTACGTCAAATCAGCGTTGCAGCCCGCCCCGGCAAACCGCTGACCGGTCAGGTACGTCCCAGCAGGGCATTCATCGCCTTGCGGAATTCGGGACGCCACGGCCATACCGGATCGAGTTCGATGGAGCGCGCGAGCGAGGCCAGCGCAATCAAGCCGAACAGCGAAAACAGCAGTTGCGAAATGAACTGGCGTGCAGTCAGCACGCCGAGCGGCATATCGAGGAAGCCAGGCACGTAAAACAGGCTGGCAAACAGGGCAAAGAGAATGGCAGGTCCAAGGTACATGTTCGTCCGCTTATAGTGGTTTTTTGTTAAGGACTATTCAGCAACAAGCGTACCAGCTTGGATTTGTTGATTGAATACAGGAGCTTGCATTTAGTCCGCACGCCGAAAAAAGCTGCGGATGTAAATAAATCCGACAGCTATTTGACCGATTGCGAGTGGGTGAGCTTGCGCAGGATTTCGTGCGACAGCGAATAAAACTGTGGCGTCGGGCCGAGGTCCTCGTAGATCGGGTCGCCGTAGTCGTCCTCGGCGATGATGCGTTTGCCGGGCACGTAGGGCATGGCGACTTCCAGTTCGTCGAGCGCGGCGCGGATCAGGTCGGCCATCAGTTGCGACTCGCTGCGATCGGGGTACATCAGATGCAGGGCTTCGATACGGGCCGCGTCGCGCAGCGGTAGATTGATAGAGTAAGTGCACACTGACGTATGCGAGGGCTCGTCTGCTTTCCAGCGTTGAATCAGTTCTGCGATACGCATGATTGCCCCCGGCTTCAGAATGGTTTCGTTATAGCAAAGCCCTTCATAAGAAAAAGATGAAATTGGGTCGCAGGTACGAAATGACGTTGACAGGCCGCTAAAGCGGGCGCTGCCACACCAGACTGCGGTTGTTCGCCGGCATGGCGATGTCGTGCTGCAGGACCAGACCCTGCGCACGCGCCAGGGCATCCACCGCCTCGAAGTCGCGCACCCCGGACGCGGGATCGCGCGCTTTCAGCCAGACGTCGAAGCGCGCGTTGCTCTCCGAGGTGAACTGGCCGTTATAGTTGAACGGCCCGTACACCACCTGCACGCCGCCCGGCTCCAGCAGCGCGCCCACGCCCGCGAAAAACCGTTCCACTTCGGGCCAGCCCATGATGTGCAGGGTGTTGGCCGAAAACACCGCGTCGTAGCTGCCGCTGGGCCACGGGCGCTGGTTGACGTCGAGTTCCAGCGGCGGCAGCACGTTGGGCAGCGCGGCCTCATTCAGCCAGGCGTGAATGCCGGGGTGATGCGCCCGCACATCGGCGGTTTGCCAGACCAGATGCGGCAGTTCGGCCGCGAAATAAACAGCGTGCTGGCCGGTGCCGCTGCCGATTTCAAGGACCCGATGACGGTCGGCAAAGGCGACGCGCAGCACCGCCAGGATGGGTTCGCGATTCTGTTCGCAGGATTCGGAATAGGGCTTGTCGATCACAGGGAGGGCTCCGGAGGCAGGGGCACCAGCCGGCCATCGGCCAGCAGTAGCGCGGCGTGAATGGGACGCTCGGGATAAAGCGCGGTAAGCAGCATTTGATAGGCCGCCAGTTGCGGGCGATGCCGCTCGATCAGCAGTGTTTCACTGGCGCTACAGTCGTCCGCGCCGGTCTTGTAGTCGATCAGCCACACCGCATCGTCGAATTCCACCACGCGATCAAGCCTTTGCGTGCGTCCGCCGGCATCCAGCAGCGTCAACTCGTTGTGCGCGCGGCGATACTGCGCCGGGTCGAAAAACCGCGCCAGATGGGGCTTTGCGAGCAGCGCGCGGGCTGCGCTTTCGATCTCGGCAAGCGCTGTCGCAAGCTTGAGACGTTGCGCCAGCGCGGGCAGATCGCGCGGCGTGCCGTTGAGGCCGGTGACGCCGGGCGGCGCTGGCCCCAACGACACGCCGGGCGGCGCAAGCACTTCGAGGCAGGCGTGAAACAGTTCGCCGCTGGCGGCGACAGGGTTGGCGGCGGCCGGCGCCAGCCGCTGACCGACGGCGGGGGCGTGCATGCGCGGCAGCGAAGCGGGCTGCGGCGGCGGCGCTGACGCGGCTGCAGGCGGCAGGTCGGGCGGCAGCGCCATGTCTTGCCACGCCGCCTCGACGCGCTGCAGCCAGGCGTTTTTCGCTGCATCGCCGCTGACGATCAGGCCCTGCTCGGCGCGGGTGAGCGCCACATACAGCAGGTTGTCGGATTCGCGCTGCGCCAGTTCGGCTTCGTCGCTAAACCAGCGTTCGCGCCAAGCGCCGCGCTCGTCCAGTTTGCCGAACAGGGAAAAGTGTTCGGGCTGCGCCGCCGTGGGCGGCCACGGCGCCAGCACCGCGTAGCTGTCGCCGCGCGCATGGTCGCTGCCGCCGAGCAGCCAGACGATCGGCGCTTCCAGCCCCTTGGAGCCGTGAATGGTGAGCAGCCGCACCGCGTTGGCGCCGTCCGCCGCCAGCCCCTCGCCAGGCGCGGCGTCGCTGTCATCGATCAGTGAGGCCAGTTCGCGGATGAAACCGGCCAGCGTCGGGTAGCGCCCGGCGCCTTGCGTCAGCGCCAGCTGCATGAAGGCGCGCAGGTTGGCGGCAATCTGCGGGCGCATCGCCGCGGGGGCCGCGGCGGCGTAGCGCGCTTCCAGGTCGCCCTCGTAGTAGATGCGGTCGAGCAGGTCGTGTACCGGCAGCGCGCCTAGTTGTGCGCGCCAGCCGTCGAGCAGTTGCGCCGCGCGCGCGAGGGCGGGCGGGCAATCGGCCTGTGCGGACAGCGCCGCCAGGCGTGCCCAGCCACGCGATTCGTGACCGGCCGGCACAGCGCTGGCCTGCACAGCGCCGGGTTGGACAGAAAATATGCGCAGCAGGTCGTCGTCGCTGCAGCCAAACAGCGGGCTCTTCAGCGCATGCGCCAGTTTCAGCTCGGCGTGCGGCAGCAGCAGGGTTTCCAGCAGCGCGATCAGATCCTGTGCTTCCAGCGCGTGCAGCAGGCCGCCGCGCCGCGAGGTGATGAAGGGAATGCCAGCCTTGTTCAGTTCGCGTTCGTACAGCGCCAGATGGGTACGCTTTTTTACCAGCGCCATCACGTCGCCGGGGCGGGCGGGGCGCGTGCCCTGTTTGTCCGTCACGCCCCAGCGCCCGAGGATGTCGTCGCGCAGCACGGCGGCAAAGCGGGCGGCCTCGACATGCACCGCGCGGTCGGCGGCTTCTTCGAGCGGCGTGGTGAGCGGGTTGCGCAAGGTATGTGTCGTCGGGGCTTCGGTCTTTTCTACGCGGATCGGCAGGCAGCGCAGCGCGCCGGGGCGGGATTCGTTTTCGGGTGCGTGGCTGTGCGGCGCAAAGCCACCGACATCAGCGAACACCGGATTGAGCGCCTGCACCACCGCCGGCGACAGCCGTCGCGTCATGGTGGTGCTGAACAGCGGCGCGCCAAAATGGCTGTGCAGAAACTCCGCCGCGGCGGTGAACACGCGCGCCTCGCCGCGGCGGAAACGGTAGATCGCCTGCTTGGGGTCGCCCACCATGAACACCGTCATGTCGCTGTCGGCCTCGCGCGCCGCCGTGAGCCAGGTCGACAGTGCCTGCCACTGCAGCGGATTGGTGTCCTGAAATTCGTCGAGCAATAAATGCCGATAGCGCGCATCGAGCTTCAGCGCCAGCCCCGGCGCGTGTTCCTCGCTTTGCAGCAAGCGGCAGGCCTGCCATTCGGCATCGGCAAAATCGATCACGCCCTGTTGCAACTTGGCGTCCTGATACGCCGCGAGCAGCGCGTGGCCGAGCAGCAGGCCGTGGCGGTTGAGGTTCCAGATGCGGATATCGGTCTGGATCGCGGCGATGGTTTCGAGCGCGGTTTCCAGTGTGTCGAGATCGCGCAGATAGGTGTCGAGTTCAGCGCCGAGCGCCTTTTCCAGTTCCTTCGTCGCCTGCTTCTTGCGCCGCTTGCCATCGGTCATCAAATACTTCATCAGCGCGGCGTGCGCGGTGTCGGGGTCGAGTGCCAGACTGCGCTGGATTTCCGGCGCGCGATCGCGCTCGCTCTTGCCGCCTTTTTCCAGCGCAAAGCCCACCCGTTTGACCCGCGCCGCCATCGCCTCATCGGCCCAGAATGCCGCCACCGGATCGCTTTCCAGATCGGCATGCAAGCCCGGGCGCAGCTGATCCAGCGCATACGCCACCGGGTCGGGCTGGCCCGCGGTATACGCCCACCATTCCGCCCGCGCCTGCAAAAAATGCCGCAGCAAAGCCTGCAGATTGTGTTCGCCGATGGCGTCCAGCAGTGCCAGCAAAGCCACGCCATTGGGCGATTCGGGCGCCGCCGCGCACTGCGTCAGCAGCCGGTCGCGCACCTCGCTTTCGAGCTGGCTGGGACGTTCCAGCAGCGGCGCTCCCCACGGCACGCCAAACTCCATCGGCGCACGCTTCAGCAGATCGAGAAACCAGCCGTGAAAAGTCGTCACCGTCGGCCCTGGCTGTGCCGTCAATACCGTTTCCAGCAGCCCGCGCGCGCGCGGCAACAGCACCTCGATCTCGTCGTCCGGCACGGCGCGCTGACGCAAAAAATCGCGCACCGTCGCGTCGTCCGCCAGCGCCAGCAAGCGCAGCCATTCATGCAGGCGGTCGGTCATTTCCTGCGCCGCCTTGCGCGTAAACGTGATCGCCAGCAGCTCAGACGGCGGCGCGCCCGCCAGCAGCAGGCGGATCATGCGCGAGACCAGCAGCCAGGTCTTGCCGCTGCCGGCGCAGGCTTCGACCACCGCCGAGCGGGCGGGGGAGAGGGCTTCGGCGATATTTAGGGGGCTTGGCATGAGGCGGGGGTGTGGGGTGGAGTGGCCTGGCTGTGTTTAGCTGGGATTATCCATGAGGCTGGAGCGGGGGGTGAGGTTGCTGTTGGTTGGCTGCTGACCGTTGGCCGGGGGTAGCCCGGCGGCTAGTCACTTTCTTTTGGTTTCGCCAAAAGAAAGTAACCAAAGAAAAGGCGACCCCGCTCATCCCCGAAACCCCGGAAAT
>NZ_JADMKC010000046.1 GCF_018780105.1 Thiobacillus sp. | reverse complement strand
GGTGCCTACGTTTACGTGCGGCTTGGTCCGCTCGAATTTTTCCTTAGCCATGTCTCAGTACCTTATCAATCAATAATCTGTTGTTGAAGAACGCGCGGGCTTGTGCCGGGTGCTCACTTCTTGGAAATAATCGCTTCAGCGACGTTCTTCGGCGCCTCGGTGTAGTGCTTGAACTCCATCGAGTAAGTGGCACGACCTTGCGACATCGAGCGCAGATCGGTTGAATACCCGAACATTTCAGCCAGCGGAACTTCCGCCTTGACCAACTTGACACCATTGGCGTCGTCCATACCCTGGATGATGCCGCGGCGGCGATTCAGGTCACCCATCACATCGCCCATGTAATCTTCAGGCGTTTCGACCTCGACCGCCATCATGGGCTCAAGCAGCACCGGGCTGGCTTTGCGCATGCCATCCTTGAATGCCAGAATGGCTGCCAGCTTGAACGCCAGCTCGGATGAGTCGACATCATGGTAAGAACCGTCAAACAGGGTGACCTTCACATCGACCACCGGGAAGCCTGCCAGCACACCATTGGTGAGCGCCTCTTTCAAGCCCTTTTCGACCGCAGGAATAAATTCGCGCGGAACGGTACCCCCCTTGATGGCATCGATAAACTCGAAGCCCTTGCCGGTTTCGTTCGGCCCCATCTTGATCCACACGTGGCCGTACTGACCCTTACCGCCCGACTGCTTGGCGTGCTTGCCTTCCTGCTCGACTTCCTTTTTGATCGCTTCGCGATAGGCCACTTGCGGCGCACCGACGTTGGCTTCCACGCCAAATTCACGGCGCATGCGGTCCACCAGAATCTCGAGATGCAACTCGCCCATGCCTGACATGATGGTCTGACCGGATTCCTCATCGGTCCGCACACGGAAAGACGGGTCTTCCTGCGCCAGACGACCCAGCGCGATACCCATTTTCTCCTGGTCGGCCTTGGTCTTCGGCTCGACGGCGACGTGGATCACCGGCTCCGGGAAAATCATGCGCTCAAGGATGATGGTCGAATCGAGATCACACAGCGTATCGCCCGTGGTGCAATCTTTCAGGCCCACAGCCGCTGCAATATCCCCCGCGCGGACTTCCTTGATCTCTTCGCGCTGGTTGGCGTGCATTTGCAGGATGCGACCGAGGCGCTCTTTTTTGCCCTTGACCGAGTTGTAAATGGTGTCGCCCGACTTGACCACACCGGAATACACACGGAAGAAAATCAGCTGGCCAACATAGGGGTCGGTCGCAACCTTGAACGCCAGCGCCGAGAATTTCTCGTCGTCCGACGCGCTGCGCTCACCCTGCTCGCCATTTTCCAGCTCACCCTTGACCGGCGGAATGTCTGTCGGCGCAGGCATCAATTCGACCACTTTGTCGAGCATTGCCTGCACGCCCTTGTTCTTGAAGGCGGAGCCGCACATCATCGGCACGATTTCGCTGGCAATGGTGCGCGCACGCAGACCCGCAATGATTTCAGCCTCGGAGAGATCGCCCTCTTCGAGATATTTGTTCATCATCTCTTCGGACGACTCCGCCGCCGCTTCAACCATGGCCTCGCGCCATTTCTTGCAGGTTTCAAGCAGATTGTCCGGGATCTCCCGCAGGTCGAACTTCATGCCCTGACTAGCATCGTCCCAGTAGATGGCCTTCATTTTGACCAGGTCGACCACGCCCTCGAAACCCTCTTCAGCGCCAATCGGCACCTGAATCGGAATCGGGTTGGCCTTCAGGCGCAGACGCATCTGGTCATAGACCTTGAAGAAGTCAGCGCCGGAACGGTCCATCTTGTTGACGAAAGCCAAGCGCGGCACGCCATATTTATTGGCCTGGCGCCACACGGTTTCCGACTGCGGCTGCACACCACCCACCGCGCAATACACCATGCACGCGCCGTCCAGCACACGCATTGAGCGCTCCACCTCGATGGTGAAGTCGACGTGACCCGGGGTGTCGATGATGTTGATGCGATGCTCGGGGAACTTGCCGTCCATCCCCTTCCAGAAACAAGTGGTTGCAGCCGAAGTAATGGTGATGCCGCGCTCTTGCTCCTGCTCCATCCAGTCCATCGTGGCTGCGCCATCATGAACTTCGCCAATCTTGTGCGACACGCCGGTGTAAAACAGGACGCGTTCGGTGGTGGTGGTTTTGCCTGCGTCAATGTGGGCTGAAATGCCAATATTGCGATAGCGTTCGATAGGAGTCGCGCGAGCCACGGTATATACCTGCCAATAATTGCGTTGATTTAAACGCGTTAAATCTTAGAAACGGAAATGCGAGAAGGCCTTGTTTGCCTCGGCCATGCGGTGAACTTCTTCACGCTTCTTCACCGCACCGCCACGACCCTCGGCCGCATCGAGCAGCTCGCCAGCGAGGCGCTGGTCCATCGACTTCTCACCACGCTTGCGCGCAGCATCCTTGAGCCAGCGCATTGCCAGCGCAGTACGGCGGCTCGAGCGCACCTCAACCGGGACCTGATAGTTCGCACCACCCACACGGCGGCTTTTGACCTCAACCAGGGGGCGCGACTTGTTCAACGCCTCACCAAACACCTCCAGCGGATCCTTGCCGGATTTCTTGGTGATCTGCTCAAAGGCGCCATAGACAATCCGCTCAGCGACAGACTTCTTGCCGCTGGACATGACGACGTTCATGAATTTCGAAACTTCCTGATTGCCGAACTTCGGATCAGGCAGGATTTCACGTTTGGGTACTTCGCGACGACGGGGCATATTCCAGTCTCTCTATCTAATTAGGCTTGTTTCGAGCCGACACAAATCAGGCTTTTTTCGGGCGCTTGGCGCCGTACTTCGAACGCGACTGCTTGCGATCTTTCACGCCAGCCGTATCCAGGCTGCCGCGCACCGTGTGGTAACGCACACCCGGCAAGTCCTTGACCCGGCCGCCGCGCACCAGCACCACCGAGTGCTCCTGCAGGTTATGGCCTTCACCACCGATATAGCTGATGACCTCGAAGCCGCTGGTGAGCTTGACCTTACATACTTTACGCAAGGCGGAGTTCGGCTTCTTGGGCGTTGTGGTGTACACGCGAGTGCACACGCCACGACGTTGCGGGCAAGCTTTCAGGGCCGGGACCTTGCTTTTTTCCACCGGCGCTTGACGCGGCTTGCGGATCAGCTGGTTAATGGTTGGCATGTCAAAAATTCCGAAAAATTAAGGTGAGCATTCAATTACTAAAACAAGCGGGACGGCACCGACTGCTTTTGAAGCAGTGCCGTCCCTGACTTATAAATTACTGCACTTTCCGCCCTTGGCATATGGCCGGAAAAAGACGCGTGATTCTAGGGGAGTCCCCGGCGCCTGTCAAGCCACTTCCTGATTCTCTGCCGGGCTCTCTTCGCCACCGATGATCAGATGGGATGCCCCCAAGTCCTCGCCGGCCGCCTGGCGGCGTCGGGTCGTATGATAGGCAAGGCCAGTACCCGCCGGAATCAAGCGGCCCACAATCACGTTTTCCTTCAGGCCGCGCAACTCGTCGCGTTTGCCCATGATCGCCGCTTCGGTGAGAACACGCGTGGTTTCCTGGAAGGATGCCGCAGAAATGAAGGAGTCGGTCGACAGCGAAGCCTTGGT
This sequence comes from Thiobacillus sp., assembly GCF_018780105.1. Classification (GTDB taxonomy): domain Bacteria; phylum Pseudomonadota; class Gammaproteobacteria; order Burkholderiales; family Thiobacillaceae; genus Thiobacillus. The sequence continues at coordinate 2,462 of NZ_JADMKC010000046.1, read as the reverse complement.
GATACCCAGCAACACAGGCTCATACACCGCAGGCTCTTTGCCGGCCGCCAGCATTTCATCGTTGATCTGCAACACTTCGGAGCGCTCGACCTGCTCGCCGGGGATGAGGCCGGTGCTGCCCGGATCGACCACGACGACGCGACGCAACATCTGACGCACGATGACTTCGATGTGCTTGTCGTTGATCTTCACGCCCTGCAGACGGTACACGTCCTGCACTTCGTCGGTGATGTAGCGCGCCAGCGTTTCGACGCCCTTGAGGCGCAGGATGTCGTGCGGATCGAATGCCCCTTCGACGATCATTTCGCCCTTCTGGACGACCTGGCCGTCGTGCGCAGTCACGTGTTTTTCCTTGGTGATCAGGTACTCGTGCGCGACACCATCCACTTCGGTAATGACCAGACGCTGCTTGCCCTTGGTGTCCTTGCCGAAGGAAACCGTACCGGTAACCTCAGCCAGGATGCCCGCATCCTTCGGAATCCGTGCTTCGAACAGCTCGGCCACACGCGGCAGACCACCGGTAATGTCGCGCGTTTTCGAGGATTCCTGCGGAATACGCGCCAGCACATCGCCGACCAGCACATCCTGACCGTCCTTCACCGTGATGATGGAGCCGATCTGGAAGGTGATGTTCACCAGCGTATCCATGCCGGCGATCTTGATCTCGTTGCCGGCGTCGTCCAGCAGTTTGACCTGCGGACGCAAACCCTTGCCCGCGCTGCTCGCCTTGCGCTTGGGATCGATCACCACCAGAGTCGACAGACCCGTGATGTCGTCCAGCTGCTTGGCGACGGTCACGCCCTCTTCGATGTTCTCGAAGCGTACGCGTCCCGCGTATTCGGTAATGATCGGGCGGGTGTGCGGATCCCATGCAGCGAGAATCGCGCCCGCCTTGATCTTGGCGCCATCGTTGACCATCAACGTCGCGCCATACGGCACTTTTTGACGCTCACGCTCACGACCGCTGTCGTCGGCGATGATGATTTCACCGTTGCGCGAAATGGCGATCAGATCCTTGCGGGCATTCGTCACATAACGCATCGAGGCGGTGTAATGGATGGTGCCGTTGGATTTGGCTTCGAGCTGACTGGTTGCCGCGGCACGCGACGCCGCACCACCAATGTGGAAGGTCCGCATGGTGAGCTGGGTGCCCGGTTCACCGATCGACTGGGCGGCAATGACGCCGACCGATTCGCCGGCATTGACCAGGTAGCCGCGACCAAGGTCGCGACCATAGCACTTGGCGCACAGGCCAAAGCGGGTTTCGCAGGTAAGCGGGGTACGCACTTTGACTTCATCGATGCCCAGCGCCTCGATCGCGTCCACCACGTCTTCCACCAGCAGCGTGCCCGCTTCGTACACGGTCGCCTGGGTTTCCGGGTTGATGATGTCGCTGGCCGCCACGCGGCCCAGGATCCGCTCGCGCAGCGCCTCGACGACTTCACCGCCTTCGACCAGCGCCTTCACCACCAGGCCCTCCTTGGTGCCGCAATCGTCCTCCACCACCACCAGATCCTGCGTCACGTCGACCAGACGACGCGTCAGGTAACCGGAGTTCGCGGTCTTCAGCGCGGTGTCGGCCAAACCCTTACGGGCGCCGTGGGTCGAAATGAAGTACTGAAGCATGTTCAGGCCTTCACGGAAGTTCGCGGTAATCGGCGTTTCGATAATGGAGCCGTCCGGCTTCGCCATCAGGCCGCGCATACCCGCCAGCTGGCGAATCTGGGCCGCCGAACCGCGCGCACCGGAGTCCGCCATCATGTAAATCGAGTTGAACGATTCCTGATTGACTTCCTTGCCCTCGCGGTTGGTGACTTTTTCCACCCCCAGCTGCGTCATCATGGCCTTGGCCACGGCGTCGCCTGCGCGACCCCAGATGTCCACCACCTTGTTGTAGCGCTCGCCCTGGGTCACCAGACCCGAGGTGTACTGCGATTCGATCTCTTTCACTTCCGCTTCGGACGAACCCAGAATCTGGTTCTTTTCATCCGGAATCAGCATGTCCTTAATTGCGATCGACATGCCCGAACGGGTAGCGTAGGTGAAGCCGGTATACATCAGCTTGTCCGCCAGCTCCACGGTTTCACGCAAGCCGCAACGACGGAAGCTGGCGTTGATCAGACGCGAAATTTCCTTCTTCTTCAGGGCGCGATCGACGTAGCTGAACGGCAAATCGGGCGGCAGGATTTCCGACAGCAGCGCACGGCCTACCGTGGTCTCCACGCGCTTGACGGTTTCAACGCGGTTCTTGTTCTCGTCCAGCGTCACCTCCTTGATGCGGACGGTTACGCGGGCATGCAACTCGACTTCGCGGTTGTCGTAGGCGCGGCGTGCTTCGACGACGTCGGAAAACATCATGCCTTCGCCCTTGGCGTTGACCTTTTCGCGGGTCATGTAGTACAGACCCAGCACGATGTCCTGCGACGGCACGATGATCGGCTCGCCGTTGGCGGGCGACAGCA
>NZ_JADMKC010000019.1 GCF_018780105.1 Thiobacillus sp. | reverse complement strand
GGCCGAGCAGGCCACGGCCCACCGGCACTTCCAGAATGCGGCCGGTGCACTTGGCAACGTCGCCTTCCTTGATGTGTTCGTAGTCGCCCAGAATCACGGCGCCGACCGAGTCACGCTCGAGGTTGAGTGCCACGCCGAAGGTGTTGCCCGGCATTTCGATCATTTCGCCCGACATGACGTCGGACAAACCATGAATGCGGACAATACCGTCGGTGACGGACACGATCGTTCCCTGGGTGCGCAACTCGCTTGACGCACCGAAGTTTTCGATCTTGGCTTTAATCAGTTCGCTGATTTCGCTTGGATTCAATTGCATGTGTGTTCTCCGAACCGCCGGGTTTTGAATTGGGGCGGTGTCCGATAAATAAGAGTCTGGATTAGCCTTGAAGCGCGAAGCTCATGCGCTGCAGCCGCCCTTTGACCGAGCCGTCTATCACCTGGTCGCCAATCGTGATCACCGCGCCGCCGATCAGTTCGGGATCGACCGCAACCTGCACGTTAACCGCACGGTTGAACTTGGCACGCAAGCCGGCCACCAGTTCGTCGACCTGCGCCTGCGCCATTTCCTGGGCGCTGGTGATGGTCGCTTCGAGGGTGCCTTCGGCGCTGGCTTTCAGGGTGTCGAACTGTTCGCTGATGACAGGCAGCAGCGCCAGGCGACCGTTTTCAGCGACCACCTTGACGAAACTTGCACCGCGCTCGCCGAGTTCGGCACCGGCCACGTCGATGACCAGTGCGGCCACGCGATCAGCGTCGACGGCGGGGTCAGCGTTCAGACGCGCCACCTGCGCATCGGAAACAATCGCTGCCAGCGTGGCGATACGCGAAGACCAGCCCGCCAGATCGCTTTCAGCCTGCGCGATGCGGAAAGCCGCTTCGGCGTAGGGTCGTGCCAGGGTAGACAGTTCGCTCATGGCTTACAGCTCGGCTTTCAGCTGGCCCAGCAGGTCAGCGTGGGTTTGCGCGTTGACTTCACGACGCAGGATTTTCTCCGCACCGGCAACAGCCAGCGCAGCAACCTGTTCACGCAGGCTTTCACGTGCACGGTTGGTTTCCTGAGCGATATTGGCCTGGGCAGCGGCAAGCTGACGCTCGCCCTCTTCCTTGGCAGCCGTTTTGGCCTCTTCGACCATTTGCGCCGCACGCTTTTCAGCCTGGACGATGACTTCGGCTGCAGTTGCCTTGGCTTCACGCATGTTGTCGCCGGCTTTTTTAGCCGCCAGCTCCAGCTCGTGCTTGCCACGGTCGGCAGCGGCCAAGCCATCCGCAATCAACTTCTTGCGCGTTTCGAGCGCGCTCATGATGGGCGGCCACACGTACTTCATGCAGAACCACACAAAGAAGATGAACGTGATGGACTGGCCGATCAAAGTTGCGTTGAAATTCATTTCCGCACCTTTTTAATGACGTGGGTTAAATACAGGGGTTGGCAACAAGCGCTGTTGAACCTGCGACTTAACCGGCAACAGCGAACAGAACGTACATGGCCAGACCGACGGCGATCATCGGCACTGCGTCAACCAGACCCATGACGATGAAGAACTGCGTGCGCAGCATCGGGATCAGTTCGGGCTGGCGTGCAGCACCCTCCAGAAAACGGCCGCCCAGAACGCCGATACCGATGGATGCGCCGAGCGCGCCCATACCCATCATCAACGCACCCGCGATGTACAGCACTGCTTGAGTCATTTCCATTTGTTGCTCCTAAAAGTTAAAAATAAAGTTGAAAACAAGAAACCAAAATCAATCACTAAAACTTGAATCAATGATGCTCGGAGTGCGCCATGTCCAGATACACAATGGTCAGCGTCATGAAGATGAACGCCTGCAGGGTGATGATCAGGATGTGGAACACTGCCCACGCCCACTGCAGCACACCGCCGAACAGGCCCAGGATCCAGCTGCCGCCGAACATCAGCGCAATCAGGATGAAGATCATTTCACCGGCGTACATGTTGCCGAACAGCCGCAGAGACAGCGAAAGCGGCTTGGCAATCAGACCCACGCCTTCGAGCAGCAGGTTGATCGGGAACATGAATTTGGGGAAAGGCTGGAACGCCAATTCAGAGAAGAAACCACCCGCGCCCTTCATCTTGATGCTGTAGAACAGCACCAGGACAAAGATCGACAGGGACAAACCGAAGGTGACATTGGGGTCGGTCGAGGGCACGACTTTCAGGAACGGCAGGCCCACCATTGAACCCGCCAGCGGCAACCAGTCGACCGGCACCAGGTCCATCAGGTTCATCAGGAAAACCCACATGAACACGGTCAGCGCCAGCGGTGCGACCAGCGGGTTTTTATGGGAGAAGGAACCGCGCACCGAGGTGTCGATGAATTCAATCACCCACTCGACGAAGTTCTGCAAGCCCGCAGGCACGCCTGTGCTGGCTTTTCTGGCCGCCATGCGGAACAGGAACAGGAACAGGATGCCGAGACCGATCGAAAACGCCATGCTGTCGACGTTGACCGCCCAGAAGCCCATGTCTTTGGCTTCCTGGGCGTTGTGCGCGAAGGTCAGCGTGGACTCCGACAGCACCTCGACGTTGCCATGATGGTCATGACGCTCATAACCCTCGGGCAGTTTGCCGAGCGTGAGGTTTTGCAGGTGATGCTTGATGTACTCACCGGAGGAAGCGTATTCCGTAGCCATGATGATCAAATTCAGTTAAGTGGGTTTTGAATGGACACTGCGGAGCGACCCATTCAAAACCGACCTGCGCAACGTATTTAATTTTTGCGGCCCTGTGCGGCAGCCAGCCAGCCAAATTGCGCCAGCAACAAACCCAACAGCATGGGCAAGGGCGACAGTTTCAACACGGCCAGCCCCAGTCCCAGCAAACCCACCAGCACGAGCATGCGCTCGACCCCGGCGCGAATGAAAAGTCTGAACAAACGATGCTGGTCCCATTCCGGATGCCGCATCGATTGCTGTTCGCGCCACACCAGCACCCCGCTCACTGCCAGCGCAACCAGGCCGCCGAACAGCGCCGCCAGCGCCGCATCGAGCCCGACGAACACGCCGCCCAAAACAGCCGCGACGGGCGCGAGAACCGCTTGCGCCCGGGCCACTCGCTGGATGGCCGATTGTGTACCGAAGAACATTAGCCGGTGATGATACTTGAATTAGAGCGGTCTATGCAATCATCAAGTGATCTGATGAGCAAATCCCCTGTTTGCACGGTCGCCCACCCGATTTTACAAACAGGCCTGCGGCCTTGCGGTCGGTTCTGTTTGCAGCCCGCTGCCCAGATCCTGCCAAGTCAGGTCGGCGAGCGCAGATTGCTGGCTGGCTTCCAGTCGGTCTTCGAGCGCGATCAGCGCCGGCTCGGCAGCCAGGTCATGCGGATGCAACTGCTGCTGTTCGCCCTGACGGCGCAGCAAGGCGTGCAGCTGTGCCAACGGGACGCTGGCCGGGTCCACCGCAGGCAACCAGCGCGGCGGCTGTTCGTCGGTGCGTGCCACCAGGTGCTGCTCAAGAAACGCTTCGAACACGTCTTCGAGCAACGGCTCGGGCAAGCGCAGATAGTGCGCGAGCACCTGCGGCGACATGCCGGGCACGCCCTGGGCATGCGCGCGTGCCAGCTGGCCCAGTGCCGCCAGCGCGATGCGTTCGCGCTGGCGCGGGCTGAATGCGGCGCCGGTGTCGTGGCCGGGACTGTAGCCGGGATTCTGCATGTAGAAAGCCACCCAGGCGCCGAACAGCAGAATGAGCCAGGTGACGTAAATCCACACCATGAACACGATGACGATGGCGAAGCCGGAATACACCGCCACGTAATTGACCGAGCCTGCGACAAAACGCGCGAACAGCACGCCGGAAGTTTCCCACAGCAAGGCGGCCACCAGCGCGCCGCATAGCGCCGGCACGGCGCGCACCCGTGTATTGGGCACCAGCGAATAGATGAAGCTGAACACGGCGACCAGAATCAGCAGCGGCAGCATGCCTTGCAGCACGCGCAAGCCATCAGCCACTGTACCGCTGACGCCGAGCCAGTCGAGTATGGCGTCGTTGAAAACCGACGCGCTGATGGTCGCGACGGCAAACAGCAGCACCGGCGCAGTGAAAATTACCGACAGGTAATTGCTGAAACGCTGGGCAAACGTGCGTTCGCGGCGCACCCGCCACACTTCGTTGAAGCCCTGTTCGACTTTCTGCACCAGCGACACGGCGGTGTATAGCAGCAAGACCACCCCCACCACGCCGAGCACGCCGACCTTGATGTTGTCGACGAATCCGGTGATCTGGTCGACCATTTGCACGCTGTCTGCACCCAGCGGCGCCAGCAGGCTGAGCAGAGTCGGCCGCGCGGCATTGTGCACGCCGAACGCCTTGAGGACGGAGAAGCTCACGGCCAGCAGCGGCACCAGCGATAGCAGGGTGGTGTAGACGAGACTCATCGCGCGCAGATTCATGCGCTCACCCGCCATGTCGCGGGTCGACAGGATCAATGCCCGCAGCAGGATCAGCGGCAGCGTGCGCCAGGCCGGCAGCGTATCGAGCGCGTCACGCCACAGGGCGCGATGCAACCACGCAAACAGGGATTTCATGCTTGCGGGACGGGTACGCGCCGCCGGAGTTTCACAGCACTTCCTGGTGCCAGCCGAGGATCGACAGGTTCCGGGCGAGCGCGCCTGCGCGCAGGCTGTCCAGAAAGACGGCCGGGCCCGCAGCATAGATGTCAAAACGGGTGAGATCCGGATGCGCCGCCAGCACCCGTCCGGCCAGGTCAGCCGGATCGGCATCCGCGGACATCAACTTGTAGTCGAAATCGTCCAGCGCGTCGGCCAGCGATCGCACATAGTTTTCCTGGTAGTGGCCCAGGGCATCGGACAGCCAGTAGAGGTGCATGCTTTCCGCCACCTCCAGCGACATGGCATGCTGGATCAGGCTTTTGATCGGCGCAAAGCCGTCGTCCCACGCCACGAAAATAATCGGGCGGCGTGAATCCAGCTTGATCACGAAATCGCCCTGCGGCCCGGTCAACGTCACGACATCTTCCTTGGCCAGCGCCGTGAATGCCTGCTCGGCAAACGCCTGCTGGTCATGCCGCACATGCAGCTCGATATGGCGGTCTTCGCAGGGGCAGCTGGCGATGTAGTACTCGCCCGCCGCCCCGTCCGAGGCCAGCCACACCGATTGACCGGCCAGAAAACGCAGCCGCTGGCTGCGCGGCGTCATCAGGTGCAAGGCCAGAATATGTTCGTCGATGGGCTCGACGGCCTTGACCCGGGTGGCGATGGTCTGCTGCGGAATATCGTCGGCGCCGGCGACACTGGCCTCGATCACGATATCGCCGACCGCGGTATACGCGCACATCAGCAAGGCCCCATTGGCCTTGTCCGCGTCCTTGACCCGAAAATCATGCGGCTGCAGCTTGCTGACCTCGCCCGACACCAGGCGCGCCAGACAGTCTCCGCAGTTGCCGCTGCTGCAGCCGTAATTGAGTGGAATGCCGGCACGCAATGCGGCCTGCAGAATCGTGTCCGTGCTTGCAATGCTGAAACAATGCCCGGAAGGCATCACGGTGACCTGCGCCAAGTTCGCTTCCACGCTGCCCTCCTTCAACCCTTCGACGATCAGTTAAAGCGCGATACCCAGTTTTTCCAGCAATCCCTGCAATTCGGCATGGCTGGAAAAACTCAGGGTGAGGCGGCCTTTGCCCTGCTTGTTGGTGTGCAGGCGAGCCGTCATGCCGAGCGCGTCGGACAGGCTTTCTTCGAGCCGCAGCAGGTCGCGCGAGGCGGCGGCCGGTGCGGGTGTCGCGGCCGGCTCTTTCAGCCGCGCCACGCGTCGCTCGACCTCGCGCACCGACAGGCCGCGGGTTTCGACCTCGTGCGCCAATTCGCGCTGCACGCCCGCGCTCAAAGGCAGCAGCGCACGGGCGTGGCCCATCTCGATCAGGCCGGCGGTGAGCATGTCCTGCACCGGGCGCGACAGGTTCAGCAGGCGCAGCAGGTTGGACACCGCCGCGCGCGACTTGCCCACCGCCTGCGCCACCGAATCGTGGGTCATGCCGAATTCGTGGATCAGGCGCTGCAGGCCATGCGCTTCGTCGATCGCGTTGAGGTCTTCGCGCTGGATGTTTTCGATCAGGCCCATTGCCGCCACCGCGTCGTCGGGCACTTCGCGCAGCAGCACCGGCACCTCGTTGAGGCCGGCCAGCCGCGCCGCGCGCCAGCGCCGCTCGCCCGCGATGATCTCGAAACCCTCGGCGATTTCACGCGCCAGGATCGGCTGCATCAGGCCCTGGGCGCGGATCGAGTCGGCCAGTTCCTGCAGCGACTCGCTGTCCATCTGGGTGCGCGGCTGGTATTTGCCGGGCGACAATTGTGACACGTTCATCATACGCAGCTCGCCCTGCGGCGGCGCCGAGTTGTTCTCGCCGCCGAGTAGTGCATCGAGCCCGCGTCCCAGACCCTTAAGTTTGGCCATCTGATTTCTCCCTTGCTGTGAGACCGGCGCCTGTGCCCTTTAGGGTGCTTGCGCCCTTCTGGGCGCGCCTGAGCGTTTCTTCGGCCAGCTCCATGTAGGCTTTCGCGCCCTTGCATTGCCGGTCGTACACCAGCACCGGCAAACCGTGGCTGGGCGCTTCGGCCAGCCGCACGTTGCGCGGAATCACGGTGTCGTAAACCTTGTCGCCGAAATGCTGCTTGAGCTGGTCGGACACCTGCTGCGCCAGCGTGCTGCGCGGATCGAACATCACCCGCAGCAGGCCTT
>NZ_JADMKC010000021.1:36113-42201 GCF_018780105.1 Thiobacillus sp. | reverse complement strand
ACTCCTTCTGCTTGCGCAGTTTCTAGTGTGTTGCATCCACCGGTTGAATTCGCAGCCATAAAGCTGACGTGATTCGGGAGTATCAGCACGGGCAGCTTCGGCCGACTTCCGGTCCTCGGCCTTTGCCGACGTTGGCGCCGGCTCAGTTGTATGACTGGTGTCGAGTGGTTTGCTGTCGTTATAGGTGAACGGCACGTACCAGCAGTCCAAGCCCGATTTTGGACTATTGACCACAGCCAGCTATACGTCTCTCGAAATCATTGGCGTGCTATCAACAACGCTACGCTATGACTGTGCTCAAGCCCTCGCCGCAGCCACCTGTTTCAGTCTCTTGTCGGTGGCTGCACGAAAGGCTTCCAGCCGCTCAATGTCCTGGCTGAGCTCATCTGGATCAGGCACGGGAAGCCTACCGACCACCATCGCAGCATCGTGCTCGAACTTCGAGCTCTTGCTCATGCCCGCGTCAATCTCACGATAGTCGTCATCGTTCACGACGACAGATCGAATTCGTTGGGTCGAAATACCCTCACCGAACCTCTGCACTGCGCCATTGAGCAAAACCTCTTCGATGCATCGCTCCCAAGTCAAACGCAAGCGCCCGTAGCAGAACGCAGTCAATCGACGATGAGTGTCGTCGTCGCCATCCTTATGTGCCCTGCGAACGTCGACCAGTATTTGCCGCAGCTTCGCGATACGGTCTTTCGTAGTGGCAACATCGAAGGGGAAATCCTGCGAATGGACGCCAAAGCCTTGGGCGGTTCTCCGGATGTAGTTCTTGGCTAACGGGGCTCCTGCCGCCTCTGCCTTCTGCTCCAAGATGCAAAGAAAGTAGATGTCATGGGTAAACACGAGCACCTGCCGAAACTGCGACTCCATGGCCAGACGCTCGGCCACTTCCCAGCGTCGGCGGTGATCAAGCGATGAGACAGGATCGTCAATCACGATTCCGCCGCGCCCCTTTCCCAGCCTCAGCTCTGCCATGAAGGACGCGATGGCGATGGCCCGCTGCTCTCCTTCGCTCAGGATTGCCGATGGTGCACCTCCGCCGGGAAGTTGGAGAGTCAGCTTGTATTGCGTCTTGCCACCGGGCGACTCCGTCTTCATTGCGACACTGAGCTCGTGGACTTTCAGCCGCTTAAGTTCTTCGTTGAGGGCATCGGCCAACTCCTGGCTGGCCATGGTTCGAGAGAGCTCCGTTGATTTCCTGGAAATACCACGCGTATCCATGCCGTCAATGCAAGCCTGCAGTTTGCGGCAGAGCTCATGCTTGGACATGGCCTCCAGCACGGCTACTTTAACTTCACCAAGCCTGCGCCGAGCATCAAGCTCCTGCCTCTCTGAGACCATGGCAGCCTTGGCTTTTTCGTCCGCGGTAGCGTCGAGCGCTTTAGCCTGTTCTTGCAGGCCTGCCGCCAGCGCGCCCAATGTCGGCTGCGGATCCTCTGAAAGTTTCTGGATTTCCTCCCACTCCAGCTTTCCGGCCGATGCTGACAAGGCCGCTTTTTGCCGTGTCGTCAGAGCTTCTTGAAGCATTGAGCAAGCGGCTGCAAGAAGTGGATCGATCTCCTTAAGCTCGTCGAGCAATGCCTGCCCAACCATCAAATCTAGCGAGGCTTGCTGGATCGCCTTGTAAGCTGCTTCAGCTTCGCTCCTTGCTTTCTTGGCAGCAGATTCAGCGGCTTGCTTGATGAAGGCTTCGAAGTGGGCAAGACGCTCTGCACCTTCTGCTCCGAGGGGGTTTTGGCAAAGAGGGCATGCCGACTCGGGCGGAAGCCACGGAAACTCGTGGCCAGCATGTGACAGCGTGGCGAATGTTCGGGCCGCTTCGAACAGGGCTTTCCACTCATCCCCGCCGGTTCCTGCCAATTGTCCTGGCGTTTGTTTGAACTCAACAGCAGCCAACTCGGCGGCAGCCCTTGCGGACTTGGATTTTTCGATCAGAGCTCGAAGCTCTGACATCTTGGCATCGTCGATCAGGGCGACAGAAGTTGCGATCCGCCCATTGAGCTCAAGTAGCCTGTTCGCCTTTTGGCGAAGAGCTTGCGCCTTCTGTTTTGGATCGGGCTCAGCAAGGGTCTTTGTCAATAGATCGAGCCGCTCATTCTCGGCATCGGAAAGGGTCGCTAGGGCCTCAATCTCTTCTGGCTTGGTTGTCTTGGGGATACCCAGAAGAGCCTTCCCAACTCTCGTCTGCTCATTGGCCAACGCAGTATAGATGGCATTGCTTGGGGCGTTGGCCGTCTTCTCTTCAGTGGCTCGTGTCTTGAGTTTGTTGCAAACGGCGACAAGCCCTTCGAGGATGTCCAAGCCATAGGGGCGATACGCGAAGTCACCTTGGTTGTCGATGTAGGCGCGGGCGCAGTGGGTATCGAAGATCGCGATCTCGGACAAGGGCTCGGGTGACGGCAACCCATAGGTCCAAGCCAAGTCCATCGCCACGCCATCGATCATGGCCTCGAATGTGGCCGATGGAGTTCCAACCTGCTTGGGATCCAACTTCGCGTCGGGAAGGATCGGCTCTCGTCGATCCCTAGCCCGGCAGGCGTGCTTGAGTACCCTCGAATAACCCGATTTACCCGCCCCGTTTTCGCCGTAGATGACGGTGAGTCCAGCAGGGGCGATGGGCAGTAGCCCACCGTTGGCGAGGGCGTTGACGTTCGAAAGATCCTTGACCGCGACAAGCTGAACGAGCCGGGAGGGATCCGCAGGAGCGGCTACCTGGGCGTCTTCAAGCCGCTTGGGAGTCCGCCCCTGCGGATCGGGAATACCGGCTTCTGACTTGGCCAAAGCATAAAGGTCTTCAAGGTCAATAGCCCCGAGTTCACGCTCAGTGTAGAGCCTAGCGATGGCGTCCTGCTGCCAAACGGCGAGGTCTTGCGACCACGTGTAAATTTCTTGAAGAATCGACACCTAAACTCCCTAGTCTTCTGGTTTGACGTCGCCATTGTCTACCGTGGAGGCGAACTCATCTGTGCTAGTCACATCTTAAGACCGAATCGCTACACTGACTTGGTGAGTGCCGTCCGTGTACGTTTCAGCCTTCATAAGTGCGTGATGCAGGCTCAGCGTTTTAATGCAGTAGCCTCGGGCTAATGTGGACTCCCAGTTGCTGATTGCGCATAAGTCCGCTATCAGCAGGGGAGGTAATCATGCCCGCCAATAGAAGGACTGCTCAATGGCTGATTGCTGACAACCGACCTTGGGTCTCAACAGGCCGCTTCGGCCGAGGAGGCGCCGGAGGTGAAGCTAGTCTCAGCCGGCTGGAAGTCGGCCAGAGGACCGTGAGGCAAGCCGACGCTTCAGTCCACTACCAACCCTGAAGAGACAGTCGTGGCTATCCATCGATAGGTCTGTTCAGAGGTAGGCCGCGACCAAAAATAAAAACAACTTATGTCGTGCCGATTTTTCAACCAATGGCACGCGTCGCCACAGGGTCGTGCGCACCAATGCCTTCGAGACGGGTGCGTTTGAGCAGCAGCGCATTGACGGCCACCAACGCCGAGCTGCCGGACATCGCGAGCGCGGCAACTTCGGGGCTGATGACGAAGGGATAGAACACCCCGGCGGCGAGCGGAAAAGCGACCACGTTGTAGGCCACGGCCCATACCAGATTCTGGTGCATCTTGCGCAACGTGGCGCGTGACAGGGCAATCGCACCGACCACGTCGAGCGGATCGCTCTTCATCAGCACCACGTCGGCACTCTCCATGGCAACGTCGGTGCCCGCGCCGATGGCAAAGCCTACATCGGCCTGCGTCAGCGCCGGCGCGTCGTTGATGCCGTCCCCGACCATGCCGACTTTCTTGCCCTGTGCCTGCAATGCCTTCACCTTGTCGGCCTTTTGCCCGGGCAGCACGTCGGCGAGCACGAGATCGATGCCCAGCCCTGCGGCAATGCGCTCGGCCGTCGCCTGGTTGTCTCCGGTGAGCATTGCAACCTGAACGCCTTGCTCGCGCAGTTTGCGCACTGTCGCCGCCGAAGTCGGTCGCGCCGCATCGGCAATGGCAATGAGGCCAACCAGTTTTCCTCCATGCGCGACGTGCACCACCGTCCGCCCGGCTCCCTGCATCTCGTCGGACTTCGCCGCGAGTCCGCCCATGTCGACGCGCCCAGCCTGCATCAGCATGCGATTGCCCAGCAATACCGTACGCCCATCGACCTCTCCCCGGGCGCCCATGCCGTCGATGTTGGTAAAGCCGGTTACCGGCTGCGTTTTCAGGCTTCCGGCGCGCTTGAGAACTGCCTGCGCCAGGGGGTGCTCGGAGCCTTGCTCTACGGCGGCGGCGAGCGCGAGCACCGCGTCTTCGCTGTTGCCCGGCGCAGCGACTATTTCCACCACGTCCGGCTGGCCCAGGGTGAGGGTGCCGGTCTTGTCGAAGATGATGATGTCGAGCCGGGTCGCCTCCTCGAGTGCGGCGGCGTTCTTGAACAGGATGCCGTTCATTGCACCGAGGCCGGTGCCGACCATTACCGCCATTGGTGTGGCAAGCCCCAAGGCATCCGGGCAGGCGATGACGAACACGGTGATCGTCAGGGTGAGCGCAAACAACAGTGGCTGGCCGATCCACCAGAACCACACTGCGAAGGTGGCCAAGCCGATCACCAGCGCGATCAGCACCAGCCATTGCGAGGCGCGGTCGGCCAGCAGCTGCGCCGGCGCCTTCGAGTTCTGCGCTTCCTGCACCAGCTTGACGATCTGCGCCAGCGCAGTGTCGGCGCCGACCTTGGTGGCGCGATAGACGAAGCTGCCACTCTTGTTGATGGTGGCGCCAATCACCGTGTCGCCGGGCTTCTTGCCGACCGGCATGGATTCGCCGGTGAGCATGGATTCATCCACCTGCGACTCGCCTTCCGTCACTTCGCCGTCTACCGGAATCTTGCTGCCGGGGCGAATCATGAGCAGATCCCCTGCCATCACCTCGGCGGTGGGCAATTGCGTTTCGTGCCCTTCACGGATCACCGTGGCCATCGGCGGGGCAAGATCGAGCAGCGTGCGGATTGCCGCCGAGGCACCGGCGCGGGCACGCATCTCCAGCCAGTGGCCGAGCAGAATAAACACCAGCAGTACCGCTACCGCCTCGTAGAACTGCACCCCCGTGAAGAAAAAGGTCGCGCCCACGCTGAACAGATAGCCGGTGCCGACCGACATCACCACCAGCACCGCCATGTTGAGTACGCCATTTTTGAGCGCACGCCAGGCGGCGACCACAAACGGCCAGACCGGATAGAGCACCGCGACGCTGGCGAGCAGGAACAGCCAGACATTGAGGGGCAGGTCGAACGGTGGCGCCGGCGGGGTGAACATGCCGCCCATGGGGGAATAGACGAAGACCGGCACGGTAAACGCGGTCGCGATGAGGAATCGGTTGCGCATGTCGCGCGCCATTGCCTGCATGTCCATGCCGGCGCCGTGGCCCATCTCATGTGCCATCACGTCCGCCGTCGCGGCATGCGCTTCATGTGCGTGGCCGGCCACAAGCCGCTCTTCGGGGGCGCAGAGGTGCCTGGGCAGTTGCGCGCCGGCGCAGTGGTAACCGCACTCGCGTACGCCAGCCTCGATGGCCTGGAGATCGGTGGCGGTTTCGTCGTAGGCAACCGTGGCGCTGCCGGCGACATAATTCACTTCGGCCGTGTGTATGCCCGGCAGCCTCAAGAGCTGCTTCTCGATGCCGCGTGCGCTCAGCGCCGACAACAAGCCTGTGACTTCGATGGTCGCGGTTTGCATGAGGTGGCCTCCGCACGTGACTTTGTCAGTATTGCTTTGGCCAAATGGTCACGGCCTTACTCCGCCAGATCGGCGCGCCGTTTCAGGAACTCATCCCGGTCGATTTCACCGCGGGCATAACGTTCTTCAAGGATATCCAGTGCCGTGCGCCCGGGTTTCCAGTTCCGGTCGCGGATGACGTAACTGATCACCAGGGCGATCAGCACGAGTGGGATAAGCCAGACCAGGATCATTGCCCACCCCATGCCGAAATGTTCAAAGCCGACCATGTCCCGCCCCCTTGTCCGGTGCGCCGGACTTCGCTTATTTGGCTGGTGGGCTGCTCTGCATCATGTCCATGCGCTTCTCCATCATGTCCATGCG
>NZ_JADMKC010000021.1:0-36013 GCF_018780105.1 Thiobacillus sp. | reverse complement strand
TCCCCGCCATCATGTTTTCCCGTGTGGTCTGCATGTATTCCTGCATCAGTTTCTGGCGTTGTTTCGGGTCTTTGGACTTGGCCATCTGCTCCAGCTGGCTTTGCATGCGTTTGGTATTGGCCTGCATCTTCTGGATCGTTTGCTCGGCGGTGGGCGCTGCCGCGTCGGTTTTTTGTTGATCGGGGTGGTGCGCGTCAACCGCGAGAACGGGCTGTATGGCCAGGGTGGAAAGCAGCAGGGCGGCAAATAGTGTGTGGCGTTTCATGGTCAGCTCCTTTGCGTGGAAAAACTGGGGATTACGGTTTGACGACTTCCGGGCGTAGCCACTGTGGAGAACGCTATTTTCTTTCCCGGAATCATAGTCATAGCAGGCATATCGAGGTTCCCCAAGGAGGTGTCAGCCCGCACAACTGAAATCCCAGTATGGGCACGTCTCCCCACAACAAGCTGACGGCAAAATGACAATGGCGTCATCTGGCAACGGGCTGGATTTGAAGAAAATCGGCGGCAAATCCTGTGGCCGTTCCCAGGCTAATGGCTCATGTCGTGGTCATCAGGAGTCGCGGATGCCTTCTGCATGGGGGTGAACCGCGCCTGTAGCGCCGGCTGGCCCGCCAGCGCGATGGAAACCACGACTTTCATGTCTGGCGCAAGCTTGAACTGGCCCGAGCCTTTCATCTGGTTATCGCCCGCAGGCGTGAGCTTTACACTGGCCTTACCCGTGCCGGATAGCAGGGTTGCGGTTCCCGTTGCGCCCTGGGTGTCCTGTTTTTTGCCGCTGTGGTCCGTGACATAGACGCTCACCTCGCTGGCTTTGACCACCAGTTCGAAATGGTACTGCTGCACCATGCGCAACTGACCGCCATGCGGCGCGGTTTGGGTGTCGAGATATTCGTCGCTATGAGCCAATGCGCCTTGCGAGAACAGCAAAGCCAAAGTGAGGACGGATGGGTTCAGGTATTTCATTTCAGGCTCCTTGGTCATGTGTAAAAGGGGTAAAACGGGCGCTTCAAAAGTTCACCTTGCCGCCCCGCGCCAGCAGTTTCAGCATCGGTTTCTCGCCCCACAGATAAAACATCACCGGGGTCAGCAAGGTATCCAGCAAGGTGGAACTCACCAGGCCGCCGAAAATCACCACCGCCACTGGATGCAGGATTTCCTTGCCCGGATCGCCGCCGGACAGCATCAGCGGAATCAGGGCGAACGCCGCCACCAGCGCGGTCATCAGCACAGGCGTCAGGCGTTCCAGGCTGCCGCGTATGATCATTTGCCTGCCGAACGTTTCGCCCTCGTGCGCCACCAGATTGATGTAGTGGCTGATTTTCAGGATGCCGTTGCGCGTGCTGATGCCGGCCAGGGTGATGAAGCCGATCAGGCTCGCCACCGACAGCGCGCCGCCGGAGAGCCACAGCGCGATGACGCTGCCCACCAGCGCCAGCGGGATGTTGCCCATGATCATCAGCGACAGCGCGGCGGATTGGTAGCGGCTGTACAGGACCATGAATATCAGCGCCAGTGACACCAGCGACAGCCCCGTAATCAGCCGGCTGGCTTCTTCCTGCGCCTGGAACTGGCCTTCCAGCTGGGTGAAATAACCTTCCGGCAGCGGGTAGCGGGCAAGCTCGGCGCGGATGTCGCGGACGATCTGCGCCATGTCGGTGCCGTCGCTGTTGCCCATCAGCACCATGCGGCGGCGGCTGTTTTCGCGCAGGATCTGGTTGGGGCCGTCGCTGTCCTCGATGTCCGCGATCAGGCGCAGCGGAATGCGTCCACTGGGCGTTTCCACCAATAGATTGCTCAGACCCTGCGCGCTGCGGTCGGCGTCGGCGAGGCGGATCACCACGTCGAAGCGGCGGTTGCCCTCGATCACCTGCGCCGCGGTGGCGCCGTTGGATAGCGTTTCCAGCGCGCTGTTGATCGCTGCCGGGGTGACGCCGTATTGCCGGGCCTTGGCGTAATCGACGCGGACTTGCAGTTGCGGGATGCGCACCTGTTTTTCCAGTTGCAGATCGACCAGCCCCGGGATGCTGGCAAGCCGGGTTTGCAGTTGCGCCGCCAGCCCGCGCAGCGTGTCCACATCGTCGCCAAAGATCTTCAACACGATCTGCGCGCGCACCCCGGACAGCATGTGGTCGAGCCGGTGCGAGATGGGCTGGCCGATGTTGACCGAGGCGGGCAGCGGCGCGAGGCGGTCGCGGATGTCCTGCAAAACGGCCTCGCGGGAGCGGGCGGATTTTTTGAGGTCCGCGTCGATCTCGCTGTAATGCACGCCTTCCGCATGTTCGTCCAGCTCGGCGCGGCCGGTACGCCGCCCCACCTGGGTCACTTCCGGCACTTGCAGAATCAGTTGTTCCGCCAGGGTGCCGATGCGGTTGGCTTCCGACAGCGAGGTGCCCGGATTCATCATGGCCGTGATGGTGAGCGTGCCTTCGTTGAACGCGGGCAGGAAAGAGCGGGCGAAGAACGGCACCGCAGCCGCTGCGAGTGCTACCGCAAGCAGCCCCGCGCCGAGCACCAGCCTGCTGTGGTCGAACGACCATTGCAGCAGGCGCGTATCCCATTGCTTGAGCTTTTTGACGACCGGGCTGTCGCCGTGTTCCAGCCGCTTCATTTTCGGCAGCAGGTAATAGCACAGCACCGGCGTCAGCGTCACCGACACCAGCATGCTGGCGAGGATGGAGACGATGTAAGCGACGCCCAGCGGCGCGAACAGCTTGCCCTCGATGCCGGACAGCACGAACAGCGGAACGAACACCAGCACGATGATGAGCGTGGCGTAGACGATGGCGGAGCGCACTTCCAGCGTGGCGGCGGCGATCACCTGCAGCACCGGCAATGGTTCCCCCCTTTGCAAAAGGGGGGCCTGGGGGGATTGGTCGCCCGCCGCCCGATTCTGCTTGAGCCGGCGGAACACGTTCTCCACTCCCACCACCGCGTCGTCGACCAGCTCTCCGATGGCGATGGCCAAGCCCCCCAGTGTCATGGTGTTGATCGACAGCCCGAAGTATTTGAACACCAGCACCGTGATCAGGATGGAGACGGGAATCGCGGTGAGCGAAATGAACGTGGTGCGGAAATTAAGCAGGAACAGGAACAGCACCACCGCCACCATGATGGCGCCGTCGCGCAAGGCTTCTTCCACGTTGCCCACCGCGCTTTCGATGAAGTGGGCCTGCTTGAACAGGATGTCTTTCGCCGCGACGCCGGCGGGCATGTTTCGGTTCAGCTCCGCCAGCGCCGCCTCGATTTCGCGCGTGAGCTTGACCGTGTCCGCGCCGGGCTGCTTCTGCACCGACAGGATCACCGCGGGCTTGCCCATGAAGCTGGCGTCGCCGCGCTTCAGGCGCGCAGCGAATTCAACCCGGGCGACTTGCCTGAGCAAAACCGGGTTGCCTTCACGGTTGCCGACCACCAGATCCTGCAAGTCTTCCAGCCTGGTGGTGCGCCCGATATTGCGGATCAGGTATTCCTGCGCCTGCGATTCCAGAAAACCGCCGCTGGTGTTGGTCGCGAAGCCTTTGAGCGTGGCTTCCATCTGCTCCAGCGTGATGCCCAGTCTGCCCATGTTGGCTGGATCGGGCGTGACCCGGTATTGCTTCACTTCGCCGCCGATGGGGATCACTTGCGACACGCCGGCAATCGTCAGCAGGCGCGGGCGCACCACCCAGTCCGCCAGTTCGCGCGCCTGCATCGGGCTCGCCTTGGCGGGGTCGGCGGTCATCGCGATCAGCATGATTTCGCCCATGATGGAACTGATCGGCCCCATTTGCGGCGTGATGCCGGCGGGAATCTGCTCCTTGACCAGGGACAGGCGTTCGGCGATCTGCTGGCGGTTGCGGTAAATGTCGGTGCCCCAGTCGAACTCCACGTACACGACGGACAGGCCGATGCCGGACACCGAGCGCACCCGCGTCACCCCCGGAATCCCGTTCATCGCCGTCTCGATGGGAAAACTGATGAGCTGCTCCACTTCTTCGGGCGCCATGCCGGCAGCCTCGGTCATCAGCGTCACGGTGGGTTTGTTGAGGTCGGGGAACACGTCCACCGGCAGCTGGTTCAGGCTGAGCAGGCCGTATACCAGCAACAGGAGCGATGCCGCGACGACAAACAGGCGCTGGCTCAGGCTGGATTGAATGATGGCGTTAAACATGGCGTCTGTCAGCGGATCTGGGTCAGCAGTGCTGCGCCTTGCGTCACCACCCGGTCGCCGTCATGCAGGCCTTCCAGCACCGCGACCGATTGGGCGTCCAGCGGCTGCACGTTCACTTTTTTCGGCACGAAGCGTTCGGCGGCGGCGTGCACCCATACCATGGTTTCCCCGCTGCTGTTTTTCGTGACGCTGGCTTGCGGCACGGCAATGCCACGCAGGGTCTGCCGGGTTTGCACGAACACCTGCACCGGCTGGCCCACGCTCAATGCGGGCGCAGGCGCCTGGATACCGAACTGCATCGGCAAGGCCTGTTCGCGCAGCTGGTAACTCTGGCCGATGAATGCCAGCCGCAACGGCTGGTTGCCGGTGGTGACGCCGGAAGCGCCCGCCACCTGGCCGGATAGCGCAGTGTCGTAGGCGACGGCCTCCACCCGCAGCCGGGAGGGATCGATCACTTCAAACAATATTTCCCTGGCATCCACCACCTGTCCCGCGACCACGCTGGACTGGCTCACCGCGCCGGCAACCGGCGCGCGCAGGGCTTCGCGCTGGAACAGGCTGGCCGCCACCGCCGCCTTGCGCGCCTTGAGGCTGACCGCTTCGGCCCGCGCCGCGTCGATCTCTTTTTGCGGCAGGCTGCCCGCCAGTTGTTCCAGCCGCTGCGCGCGTTTTTCGGCGAGGCCGAGGCGGCTGCTCAACTCGGCCAGTTGCGCCTGCTGGTTACCCGTGTCGATGCTGCTGGCGGCCGGTTCGATCCAGGCCAGGATTTGCCCTTTGGCCACCTTCATGCCCAGACTGGGAAAGCCGCCGGCCGGCGCGGCGATGCGCCCGGCCTGGCTGGATTGCACGCGTCCGCTGAAATTCGGGTCGGCGCTGATCTGGCCGTTGAGCGTCACGGTCCGGGCGATGTCGCGCGGCTCGCCCAGCACGGTGCGGATGCCGAGCAGCCGCTGCGCAGGCTTGGGCATGACAACGCTGCCGTCGGGCAAACGCACGGGCGCTCGCTGCGCGGCGGCCGGCATGACGTTCACCGCAGTAGCAGCGGGTGCGGCTGTGGGCGGGGCGCCGTGATCCTCGTCGCCGTGGGCGAAGCCGGGATGGCTGTGCCCGCCGAGCAGCACAGCCGCCAGCACGGGCAAGGCCAGGCTTGCCGCCGCGCCCTTGCGGCGGCGGATGAATTTGAACAGCGCAAGCAGCGCGATGACGCCTGTCATGCCGCCCGCCGCCCATTTCCCGTAATCAAGCCAGGTGCGCCCGCTGGCTTCGCCGGGCTTCAGGCCGGGGATTTGCAAGCTGCCGATCAGCAAATCTTCCACACCGGCGGCTTCCACGCTCACCACGACTTCATAGGTGCCGGGCTGCTGCAGCCAGTCCGCGGCGGCCGCGTAGCTGCCGTCTTGCGCCGGCCGCAGCTGAAGCTTGTGCCCGTTGCCGTTGGTGCTTTCCAGCTCGATTTTCGCGTTGAGGATGGGTTCGTTGGTGGCGTAGCGGTCGGCATAGACGGTGAGCCTGCCGTCCCGGACCATGCCCAGCAGTTCCACCTCGGGAGACTTCAATTCGAGTTGCGGCCCGGACGCGGACAGGCTGACTGGCGCGCGCGCCTCGTCGCCATGATCTTCGCCGCCGTGGGCCAGGACGCAGCGTGGCATCAGTAAAACCAGTATCCATGGCAAATGACGCGCCATTTTTTTGAGTGTCGTCACGGCAAGATTCCCTGAGCTTGATTGAGGCGGGCGCGTGCCAGCGCCAGTGCGATTTCTTGTTGCATGCAAGCCTGGCCGGCTTCAAACGCGGCTGCGCGGGCGCGCAGCAAGGTGAACAGATCGGTTTCGCCGAGATCGAAGGCTTTCTGGATCAGCCCGAGATTTTCCTGCGCTGCGGCACGCTGTTGCTGCGCCAACTCCAGCAGTTGATCGGCGGCTTGCAAACTTTGCTCTGCCTGCTGGAGCTGGAACTCCAGCGTGAGCCGGGTGCGATTGAATTCGCTTTGCGCGTTGGCAAGGCCTGTTTGGGCGGCGCTGATGAGCGGCAGGTTGCGCGCATCGGTGGATAAGGGCAGGCGCAGGGCGATTATTACGGAGTCGGCGTACGGGTCGTTCAGGCTACTACGCTCCCGGCGCATACCGAGTTCAAGTTCTGGATTGTCGCGGCGCGATTCGCCGGCCAAGCGCACGTGCGCCTGCGCCGTTGCGATCGCCTGGCGCGCCGCTTCCAGCAACGGATGGTCGTCAGGCAAGGGCTTCGGCTGCGCGCTTTCCGCACTATCGTCAGGCAAGGCTGTCATGCCGGTAAGGGTGGAATAGGCTTGCAGCGCATGGAGTAGCCGGGTACGGCTTAGCAAAACCGCTGCCTGGGCGGTGCGCCATTCATTCTGTGCCAGATTCAAATCGGTCTTGGCCAATTCCCCTGCCCGAACCCGCTTGGCGACATCTTCTGCCAGTTTTTTTGCAGTTTGTACGCGCGCCTCGTCAAGTTGGATCTGAGTCTGAGTCTGGTGCACTTGCCAGATCGCCTCGCGCAGTTCTCCAACCAGTTTCAGGCGCAACGCACGCATACTGGCTTCCAGGCCACTCTTGCCGACTAGTGCCTGACTCTGCCGCGCATCGCGCTGTCCGGGCAGCCAGATGGGCAAAGCGATACCGGCTTCCCACTCGGTCAGGCCCGCATTGTTGGTCAACTGATCGCCACGATGACTCAAAATGACGGCGGGTGCGCCGGGCAGCAGGCTGTTCGCGGCGACGGTCTGGGCCTCGCTTTCCGCGCGCTTCGCCTCCAGGGTTTGTGCTTGGGGGCTGGTTCCCCAGGCTTGATCCAGCGCCGCGCGCAGGCTCACGGCACAAGCGGGTTGCACGAGCAGCAAGCCGGCAAAAATCAACAGTGCGCGACGCATGATGTTCTCGAATGTCAGGTTAAGTTGTTTAGCGCATCCTGCAGGCGCACGCCCAACACCAATCTGACTAGGTGATTACAAATCTGTCATGCGCGTCTCCATCGGCGGCGAGCTGTGGCAGGATGCTTCCATCCAGTCTCATCATTAACCTAAAAACCGCAGTTGACCGCTTGTCGCCTTGAGGAATGCCGCATGAACCCTGGGTTTTTTGCTTTCGATTACGTTCATCATCTGGGTGAGTCCGCTACGCACCATCTGGCACGTCTGGTCGTGCGCCTGCCTTTGTCGCGCCTCGTTGCAGGCCCCGGCCTGCTGCCTCGTTGCTTCGCGGCAGACACCCGCCCAAACGCGCCATCTGGCGCGTCCAACTGCGGTTTCTAGGTTCAACCATGAAAATCCTGATCGTCGAAGACGAGCCCAAGACGGGCGATTACCTGAAGCAGGGTCTGACCGAGGCCGGTTTCGTCACGGATCTGGCGCGCGAGGGTTGGGACGGACTGGAACTCGCCAAAGCGGGACACTACGACCTGATGATCCTGGATGTGATGCTGCCCGGCATCAATGGCTGGCAGGTGCTCGAAGGCGTACGTCGGGCCGGCATCGACATGCCGGTGCTGTTTCTGACCGCGCGCGACCAGGTCGAGGACCGGGTCAAGGGACTGGAACTGGGGGCCGACGATTACCTGGTGAAACCCTTTGCTTTTGCCGAGCTGCTGGCGCGAGTGCGCTCCCTGGTTCGCCGCGGCCATGCGGGGCTCGAATCCGCTGTCCTCAAGGTGGCCGATCTGGAACTCGACCTGCTGCGGCGCCGCGCCATGCGGGCGGGGCGCAAGATCGACCTCACCGCCAAGGAATTCGCCCTGCTGGAACTGTTTCTGCGCCGCAAGGGCGAAGTGCTGCCGCGCAGCCTGATTGCCTCGCAGGTCTGGGACATGAATTTCGACTCCGACACCAATGTCATCGATGTGGCGGTGCGCCGGCTGCGGCTCAAGATCGATGAGGGGTTCGGTTCCCGGCTCATCCACACGGTACGGGGGATGGGCTACGTGCTGGAAACCTTTCCGGAAAACGCAGAACCATGAAAACCCTGTCGCTGACAGCCCGGATCAGCCTGCTTTTCGCGGTGGCCGCCTCCCTGGTCCTGCTGACGACGGGTTATTTCCTGACGCAAGTGGTGGAGGCCCATTTCGAGGAGGGGGACCGGCACGAGCTCAACGGCAAGCTGGAACTCATCGAGAATTTGTTCGAGCACACCCACAGCCAGGCGGACCTCGATCTTCTGCCCCAGCAACTGGATGACGCCCTGGTCGGCCATCATGGTCTCGCCGTGGCGGTCACGGATGCGACGGGCGATATCTGGTTTGCCACCTCCGGCGCTGAGTTTCCACAAACATTGCTGAATGACTGCCAGGCCCAACCGGCAAGGTGTACGTCCGGCGCCTTGCGGCAGTGGAAGCAAGCCGGGTTGAGCTACCGGGGCATGGCCGTGTCGATGACGACAGGCAGCGGCAAGCCTTACACCGTGGCTGTGGCGCTGGACATCGAGCACCATGAGCTCTTCATGAACACGTTCCGCTCGGTGCTGGCGCTCGCCATCGCTTTGGCCGCGCTGGCTACCGCCAGTCTCGGCTGGGCGGTCACCCGATGGGGACTTTCCCCTTTGCGTCAGGTCACCGACATGGTGGCGGGCATGTCCGCCGAACGTCTGTCGGAGCGCCTGCCGACTACCGGTTTGCCGGCGGAACTCAAGCCGCTCGCAACCGCCTTTAACGCCATGCTGGCCCGTCTGGACGATTCCTTCCGCCGGCTTTCCGCGTTCTCATCCGACATCGCGCACGAACTGCGCACCCCCATTTCCAACCTGATGACCCAGACCCAGGTGGCGCTTTCCAGCGCACGCGGCAATGACGAATACAAGGAAGTCCTGTATTCCAGCCTGGAGGAATATGAGCGCATGGCGCAGATGGTTGGCGACATGCTCTATCTTGCCCAGGCTGACAATGGCCTGCTCAAACCGGGTCTGAAAAGCGTTAGCCTGACCAACGAAACGAAGGACTTATTCGATTACTTTGAGGCGTGGGCGGAGGAGCGCGGTGTTTCCCTGGCCCAGACAGGCACCGCTACCGTGCCTGGCGACCGGCTGATGCTGCGGCGTGCGCTCAGCAATCTCGTGTCGAACGCCATTCGGCATACCCCGAATGGCCAGACCGTGCGCGTATCGCTGGCAACGCACGGCGATAAAGCCATCGTTACCGTCGAGAATCCGGGCCCCGAGATCCCGGCCGAACATCTTCCCAGACTGTTCGACCGCTTCTACCGCGTCGATCCTTCGCGTCAGCGCAAAGGCGATGGCGCCGGGCTGGGCCTTGCCATCGTCAAATCCATTGTTGAGGCACATGGCGGCTCAATCGCAGTGGCGTCCACTGATCAATCGACACGGTTCCAACTCACATTGCCTGCGTGAGTGAGGGGAGGGGTGAGAACGATCACGGTTGGCCGGTTCAGGCAAATCGAGCAACCGTTGGCGAGTGTCCGTTATTGCACCGCATAAGCGAAGCTGTAGACGCAAGCCGCGTCTGTCTGTTCAGGGTTCCCTGCTGCAGGGGAAATCAGAAAGCTGCCGTTCGATGAGATTTCCTGGCCGATGTCCCGTAACGAATTGCATGGCGGAAGTAGTTGGCTAAATTTTCATCGGCCGCTTCGGCCGAGGAGCCGACGGTTGGCCGTCTCACCCGGCTGGCAGATCTTCGGCCAAAGCGGCCGATCGCCGAAAATGCTTTGTTCTTGTCAGTGTCCGCTTCCCGGTAACAAAGGCTTATGCCGTTGGTGGGTGGACCAGGGTTAGCTGGGACAAGTATCTTGTGCAACTATTGTCATGGATTAACTCCTATGTGGCTCAGGGGACTGAATGACTTCCAACAGGAATCAATAGATGAGCATCGCAGGCATACGCTCCAACCGAGGTGACAGCTACCAAACATTGGTAGCATTTGATTGGGCATTGACAGTCCTGTCAGACGAAGACTATCAATGGCTTGAAATAGATTCGATTACGTATTCGGTGGACGATGTGGTAGTCGGAAAATCCGACGGCACACAGATTGCTTGTCAGTGCAAAAAGAATCAAATCGATTTCAAGGCATGGACGATAACCGACCTCGCGGATGAATTGGATAAAGCATCCAGTTTGCTGATCAATAACCAGAATGCGGAAGTTCGCTTCTATTCACGCAACAACTTTGGCGCTCTTGCGAAACTGAGAGAGCACAGTTCGACTCAGCATGATGAAGCTAGCTACCGAACGAGTTTAGGCAAAGAACACCAAGAAACAGATTCGGCTTTGTCGGCACGGCTTGCCACTTCCACACCCAGTCTTTCAACCTACGAATTCTTGCGCCGCACAAAATTTGTGACCAGCGATGAACTGAATCGTATGGAGGAGCTATTACGCGAACGCTTGCGTAACATAGCGAGTAATCCAGATGCCGCATTCAATGCACTCTGGGCACGCCTCGATCAACTCGGGGCGCGCATGGGCGGCAATAGCGCATCCGCCGCCACTCAGCACCGATTAGCCAAAGACGATCTGAAGGCCATTCTCTATAAGACTGGAGCAATGCTGGTTCCGCCCATGAATCTTGCTGAGGTGCGTTTGTCGTTTTCCGGCACCTCAGCCATCGGCAGATCGTGGCGGCGAGACATTGCGGGACAGTACATTTCCAGTCCGACCGTAAACGATCTACTCGCAGCTATCGATGCCAAGAAGAGCGCCATCTTGCTCACAGGTATGCCGGGTTCTGGAAAAACCTGTGTGATGCTTGCGTTGCAAGAAACATTGGAGCAACGCGCACAAACCCGCTCAGACATCATGCCACTCTTCATCCAGTCACGCGAATTCGCCGACTTGGCAACATCACAAGACCGACAAGCCTTAGGGCTGTCGGAGCAATGGGTTGAAAAAGCTGCTCGTATGGCTGAATACGCGCATGTGATTGTAGTCATGGACTCCCTAGATGTGCTGTCCATCGCCCGCGATCATCGCGTACTAGCGTACTTTCTGGCGCAAATAGACCGTTTGCTATTGATTCCAAATATCACCGTGGTTACTGCCTGCCGCGAATTTGACAGACATTACGATCGCCGAATTGCCGAACGGCAATGGGATTGCGAATTGAAGTGCCAGCCCTTGGACTGGGATGCTGAAATTGCACCGTTACTTGATATGGTAGGGATTGACACTGCCACCATCGATGCAGTTACTCGCGAGTTGGTAAGGAATCCACGCGAGCTGGCATTGTTTGTCGAGTTGGCCCAGCGAGAGGGCAGCTTCAACGTTGTGACCAGCCATGCCTTGGCGCAGCGCTATCTCAATATCATCGTGCGGGCCAACGACGCACTGGGTGATGCGGCGATACAGGCGATTGAAGCCATCGCCTCAGAAATGCTGAAATTACGAAGCTTGGTGGTGCCTCATCAACGTTTCACAGCCTCACAGGAGATTCTGCGGGCCCTGTGCAGCCTCAATGTGCTGCAAGAAGCTCAGGATGGGAAACTGACGTTCGGGCATCAAACCCTGCTGGATGTGCTGGTCATCAGCGGAGCCGTGCGTAGTGGCGTCACGCTGAATGAATTTATACAGGGACTACCCCCTGTTCCTTTTGTACGTCCCAGCATCCGCTGTTTTATCGCACAGTTGGCGCTGGGAGAACGCCACGAATTCAGAAAACAACTCAGGGCGGTATTGACTGGTAGCGCGGCCTTCCACATCAGGCGCTTGGTAGCAGAATCATTTTCCGAACAGATACCCCAGGACGACGACTGGCCATTGATACGTGATTTGCGCGAAAAACACCGCGATGTTTTTCAGGTGATCTACGCTTTGGCTGGGGCGATTGAGTGGCATCGCTTCTGGCTCAAGCATCTGGTTCCCGTTTTGAAAACTGCGCAGGATGCCGAAGGATTAACGGGACATGCTCATCGCATTGCGCAATGGAGCAATGAAGATACCGCGGGCGTGCTGTCATTCTGGATGGAGGCGCTGTCACTAGATTGGCTTGATGGTAATGGAATTGCAGACCGGCTAGGAATTCACCTGTCCGAAATCAAGTCGGAAAATTTGGCACTGGTTTCTCCATTGCTTGAGCGGCTGCTCGATATGCCGCGATCAGAGCACAGCTTTCTTGGACGAGTCATCGCCCGTTGTATGGTGGCAGATGTTGCAGAAGATGCTTTGCTTTGGAGCTATGTAGCAGATGGCATCACTGACGACGATTTACTTGAGTACAGGTTCGGTAACAAATTGCGTTGCCATGCCCATGAGTTCGGCGACCGGAGTGACAGCTTTGTCCGTCAACGTATGGAGCAATCCAGTGCATTACTTGATTTGGCCTTGGAATCGATTGAGCGGTGGAGCAATGTTCATGCATCGCGCTATGGCGAAACCCGCATAGGCTACAGGTATGGATTCTTGGGTGAAACCTCATACGACGATGCGCATAGTCAGAGAGATATTCGACACGCTGACAGTATGGATGTCCTGCTTGATGCGGTTGAAGCTGCCTTCCTTCACCACGCAATAACACACTCAGACTGGTGGCAAAACAACCGAGAGCGCCTGTGTTTCAACCACGAAGGTGCATTGCTCTACTTCGCAATCCTCGCTTGCACCGCATCACCTGAAGCCAACATTGATCTGATCGGGCGCATGTTGTGCGATAAAAACATGCTTGAGTTCGAACTTACCTACGAATTGGGTACTTTGATGCAGTCGGCATTCAGGCTCCTCGACTCCTCAATGCAAGATGCAGTAATGGCGAACATTATGCTTGTGTGGGATGAAGAGGTTACCGATGAACCCAGCCGTTTCTGGATATTGAAGAAACGAGCCGAATTGATCGCTACGATTCCTTGCTACCAGCGTTCTCCAGAAGTGCAAGCGGTGGTGGATGCATATGAGAAAAAAGCAGGGGCGTTGATTCGTCAACCGGATATTCGTTCGCGTGGCGGCACGGTAAGCGCGCCATTCTCGTTTGAGGTATTTCTCGGTGCCGACGATAGCGGGGTGTTGAGCTTACTAGAACACTACAACGGTCACTCAGATTGGCACGGGGCTGACTTTCTGGTCGGCGGTGAGCGCGAGGTTGGCTGGCAACTGCGAGAGGCTTCCTCTCGCCATCCCTCTCGATTATTGGGCTTGTTGCCTATCTACTGGGCAGATATTCCAGAACGGTTTCGTGATGACATCATGGACGGGGTCGCTACATATCTAGCCTATCGTTATGGCAACTTGCAAACCCATGGTACTTGGCTGCCCGTTGAAGAGCCTGATGCCCCCCTTTTGGCAGGCCAGATTCTTGATGAACTGGAAAGGCATCCGCAGCACTGGCAATTCCGACGCTCCGCAGCCAAAGCACTGGAAGCCTGTGCCAACGTCATACAGGGTGCACAACATGCTGAGCGACTGATATTTTTAGCCATAGGCTTTGAACGGCTTCATGAAGACGATCCAATCAAAGGGGATAACGTCGATTTGATCTCTATGGGTATCAATATGGTGAAGGGAGACGTTGCCGAAGCCTTGATGATCTTGGCTAACAACTTTCAAGAGCACGGCAGCGTATTTCCTGAATTGCTCACGCCTACTTTGCGCCGTTTTGCCAGTGACGAACACCCTGCGGTTCGTTCCTTGATCCTGCGCCGTTTGCCTTATTTGCAAAGCAAGAATTTCGAGCTGGGCTGGGATTTGTTCCATATTGCCATGCAAGATGCAGATGGACTATGGCAAATCGCCGAACCATGCCTTTATTACGGCTATCACAATCATTTTGAAGTGGTGAATCCTTTGTTGGCGCGTCTTCGCAGCGAGGGTGTCGGCAAAGACCTGGAAACATGGGGACGCATTTCGGCATTGGCAGCCATGACCCAGCACATCGACTTTGCTGAATTTTTGAGAGACTTGAAAGCTCTGGATAACACAGAGGCTTGGCAGGGGGCGGCTACCGTTTGGACAAACTCTGGAAATATCCAACAGCATCGGGATCAGTGCCTTGCCGGTATGGATTCGGGTTTAAATACAGGTGGCGCACATGCCTTAGCAGTTGCGGGGCAGATGGATCATCTTTTCGGTGATAAGGCAGCAGCGATTTCTGTTCCGATAGAACTGATTCGCCGCTGTTTTTCTGTATTCGAAAACGATAGCGAGAGCGAGAGCGAGAACAAACATCATCGTCTCTTCGGGTTTCATGAATGGCTCAACGCGACTTCGCAACATGATCCAGAACAAGCTTTGGCCGCAACCGAAATTTATCTGGCGTATGTCAGCCATAGCAAACCGTATCTATATGACCATGAGAATAGTCTTACCCAGCTAATGACCCGTCTCTTTGCTGAGGCAGAAGAACGGGAAGAGTCTGACTGTGGCGCGATGCTGAAACGCGTGGTGGTGATACAAGACACGCTACTTTCACTGGGAGTCAATGGCGTAGTAGATTGGCTGAAAGCCGCCGAGCGACCATGATCGCGAACAAACCCATTGGTACTAACTTTTTATACGCCATAGGACATGACATAGTCCAATGACGTCTGGCAGCATAGATGCGGAAGTGAAATAGCAAAAAAGCGGCCATTCAAAATTGGAAAAATATTGATTCTGCGACAGACCGCTTCGGCCGAGGAGCCGTCGGCTGCGACTATCTGCATGGGCTTCTGCTTAGGCTCGGCATTCACCAATCCCTAAGCAGCTAATTGCCCCCCGTTTGCCCGTGCTTATTACTTGACCGTGTAGCCGCGGCCTTCCAGACACGCGCCCCGCGCCTTGGCAAAGGCATCCTGTTGCTGTTGCGTGGCGCTCTGTTGTTGCGCGGCGGCTTGCTGGCTGGCGGCCGCATTCTGCCTGCGGCTTTGCCCGCGTGCGGCAACCGCGCCGACTGCCGCACCTGTGCCGGCGTCATCGTTGATGATTTCACCGACAACTGCGCCGCGCGCCGCGCCGCGCAGTCCGGAACCTGGCGCCGCGCCGGTTGCGGTGGGCGCCGGTTTAGGGGCTGCTGCCGGTGGCTTGGCCGGGTCGAAGCCGCTTTGCTGGACGGCCCAGGAATAGCAGGCCGCCTCGTCGCTCTTCTGCTGCTCCGGGGTCTGCCCTTTGGCCGGGTAGACAAATTGCTGGGCACCCGCCTCGGTGATGAGCGCCATCGTCAATGCCAGCATCCACAGGTTTTTTTGTTTCATTTGCACGATTCCTCGATAAGGTTGATTAGCGGGCAAGCCCGACCGTATGAACTGAACTTGGTCCGTTGATTGCATGCTAATTGCTTGCCGCGTCACTTGCCAGATTCATTTCAGCCCAGCGCCCGTTTCGACTGCATCGGCGGCACGCGGGTGATCTGCCGCGTGGTGAGCCAATCGCTCAGGGTCGGCATTCACCCCCCCCAAGCAATTAATCATGAACTCAACGCCCCAAGAAAAGAGGACCTTGCATTGCAAGGCCCTCATTTTTCGTTTCGCGTCGATTGAAATATTCAGTACAAGTCCCAGCCCCGAAGTCTTCTTATGGATGAGCTTCCTCATGCCTTGCAGACTCCCAAACATGGATCGCCTGTTTCCGGGTTTCCCCCCAGTGGTACCCACCCAACTTGCCGCTTTGCTGAATGACGCGGTGGCAGGGGATCAGGATCGCGACCGGGTTTGCGCCTACAGCCTGGCCCACGGCTCTGGCCGAATCTGGATGGCCGATTGCGGCTGCTATCTGGGTATAGCTTGCCACTTTTGCCGGGGGTATCTGCAGCAATGCTTTCCACACGCTGATCTGAAAGTTCGTTCCGGAAACATGCAAAGACAAGGGGCGGTCCAGTTTCTTTTCTTCGCCGAACATGGCTTTGATCACCGCGAGCGTTCGTTGACGATTTTCATGCATCGTCGCACGCGGCCATTCTTTCTGTAACGCATGCAGCTGGCTATCGGACTCCGCGTGTTCCAAAAACGCAAAACTACAGATGCCTCTGGGTGTGATGGCGATAAACGCCTTGCCAAAGGGCGTGTCGTGTACGGCATATTCAAGCGCCAGACCCGCGCCCCCCATCTTGTATTCGCCGGGGGTAACCGCTTCCAGATGGACGAAATGGTCATACAACCGCGAACCGCTGCTTAAACCCAGGGTGTCCGACACTTCAAGCAGCGGCTTCGATTCGTTCAGCAATTGCTTGGCGCGCTCCAGCGTGAGCACCTGCAAGAACCTTTTGGGCGTTACGCCTGCCCAGCGGCTGAATAGTCGCTGGAAGTGGAAAGGGCTCAGGTGTAAGTGCTGCGCGATTTCCTGCAGGGAGGGTTGACTGTTTACCCTGTTGGCGATGAAAGCGATGGCTTCAGCTATGCGGTCATAGTCGGACATCTGCATTTTCCATGGCGTGTTGACGGGGGCATATTCAGGCTCTGTTGATGGAAACCCCACCGTCTGCCAGCAGCGCCGAGCCGGTGGTGAAGCTCGATGCATCGGATGCGAGGTAGAGGGCCGATTTTGCAATCTCTTCCGGCAACGCCATACGCTTCAGGGCGTGAAGCCCCTGGACGAAGGCTAATGCGTCTGGCGTATTGGCGAAAGCCCGGCCCATGGGGGTATCCGTACCACCCGGCAGGAGGGCGTTCACCCGGATGCCTTTGGGGCCAAACTCGGCAGCGAGTGCCTGCGTGAGGCCGATGATCCCCGCCTTGCTCGCGGCATAGGCTGCCATGCCTGGCAGGCCTACGGTGTAACCGACGATTGTCGACGTGAAGATCAGGGATCCGCCGTTCCGCTCAAGCATCGCGGGAAGCTGATACTTCGCGCCGAGGAAGGCGCTCGTCAGGTTTGTCCTGATCGTGTCCTCCCACCCCGAGAGCGACACATCGGGCGAGGCGCCCATCTCGCCGATCGTGCCGGCATTGTTGAATGCCACATCGAGGCCGCCGAAACGCCCTATGGCCAGTTCGACCAAGGCCTTCGCAAAAGCCTCGTCCTTGACGTCGCCAGCAAGCGCGACGGCATGGCCGCCCGCCTGGGTGATTTCCTCAACGAGGGCGTCAAGCTCCGGTTGGCGTCGCGCGGCGACGACAAGCCTGGCCCCCTCTCGGGCGAATAGTTTGGCTGTTGCATAACCGATCCCGGAACTTGCTCCAGTGACAAGCGCGATTTTGTTGGGCAGTGCAGACATTTTGCGAAACCTTTCATCGTTTGATTTTCATACCGACAAGTCGGTACGGAATAAATATGAAGGTTTGAACACCTATCTGCGACCCGTATCTTGCTATGTTTGAACCACTAGCCCGGACTGCCCTGTGTTCGGTTGGCATTCCGGAGCCAAGGTCCATTCGATCAACCCAACGCTCGTATCGACTGCATCGGCGGCACGCGGGTGATCTGCCGCGTGGTGAGCCAGCCGCTCAGGCCCACCAGCAGCGCGCCGGCTGTCGGCAGCACGAGCCACAGCCAGGGGTGCGGGCGCGGCGGCAGTTCGAACAGGCGATGGGCGATCAGCGCCATGGCGATTTCGGCGCAGACGCTGGCGAGCAGGCCGGCGAGCAGGCCGAGTGCGATGAATTCGCTCCACAGGCTTTTGGCCAGCCAGGCGCGTTGCGCGCCCAGGGTGCGCAGCAGCACGGCTTCCTGCTGGCGTGCGTCGAGGCTGGCCAGCAGCGTGGCGACGACGACAGCCATGCCGGCGGCGAGCAAAAATCCCAGCAGCAGTTGGATCGCGCCGATGATCTGGGCGAATACCGCTTCGATGTTGGCGATGAGTTTGTCGAGCGCGAGCACGGTGATGCCGGGGAAGGCTTTGACGAAACCGGGCAGTACGCCGGCCTGGTTTGCGGAGACGTGCACGCTGGCGATGGCGCTGGCGGGCAGGGCGTCGAGCTGGCCGGGGGCGAAGATGACGAAGAAGTTGGGCTGCATCGAATCCCACTTCACGCTGCGGATACTGCCGATGCGCGCGCTGAGCATCTGGTCGCCGACCTGGAAGCCGAGGCTGTCGCCGACGGCCAGCTTGAGCCGTTCGGCCATGCCGGATTCGACCGAGATGATGGCGCTGCGCTGGCTGCCGTGCCATTGCCCGGCGAGGATGACGTTGTTGGCGGGCAGGGTGGCGGTCCAGGTGAGGTTGAGTTCGCGCCGCAGCGTGGCGTTGTCGCGCGCTTCCGGCGGCAACGTGGCGGCGATAGGCGCGTCGTTCTTGCTCACCAGGCGGCCGCGCACCATGGGATACAGCGCGGATGCCTGCAGCCGGTGCTGCTGCAGAAAAGCGGCGACGTCTGCCTGCTGCTGCGGCGCGATGTTCACCAGAAAATAATTCGGCGCATCGGGCGGCAGCTGGGCGCGCCAGCTGTCGACGAGATCGCTGCGCACCAGCGCCAGCAGGGCGACGAGGAACAGCGCGAGGGTGAATGCGCCGAGCTGCACGGTGCTGTCGAAGCGGTGGCGCAGCAGTTGCGCGAGGCCAAAGCGCAGCGGGCCGTGGCTCAGCTTTTGCACCGCTTGCCCGCCCAGCAGCGTCAGCCGGGCGAGCAGCACCAGCACAGCGGCCAGGCCCGCCAGCGCGCCGACGAAAACGGCGACCAGTTTGGCGTCGTCGGCAACCCACGCCACCAGCGCCAGCAGTGCGCTGCCGCTGACGGCGACGCTGATCCAGGCGGCCAGCGGCAGCGGCGGCAGTTCGCGCCGCAACACCCGCAACGGCGACACGCGGATCAGGCGCAGCAGGGCGGGCAGGCTGGCGCCCGCCAGCGCCAGCAGGCCGCTGACCAGGGCCACGCCGACGGGCGCGCTGCCGAGCGCAGGCAACCGGGTGGCAGCATCGGGCAGGATCATCAGCGCCAGTCCCTGCTGCATGGCGGCACCGATGGCAATGCCGAGCAGGCTGCCCAGCAGCCCCAGCGTCAGCAACTGGACTGCGTACAGCGTGCGCAGTTGCGCGGTGGTGGCGCCGAAGCAGCGCAGCAGCGCGGCCTGGTCGTAATGCCGCAGCGCGTGCCGGTGGGCGGCGATGGCGATGGCCGCCACCGACAGCAGCAGGCTGACCAGCGCCGTGAGCTGGATGTATTTATCCGCATTGACGAACGCGCCGCGCAGGGTTTCCACGCCTTCGCGCGAACCGATGAGGCGCTGGGTGCTGTCGAGCGCGGGCTTCAGCGCCGCGCCGAATACGGCCAGCGGTTTGGCTTCGCCGGCGAACTGGTAGAGATAGCTGACGCGGCTGCCGGGCTGCAGCACGCGGGTGGCCGCGACTTCGTCGGCGCGCAGGAACACGCGGGGCGCGAGGCCGAACACGCCACCGAGCTGGCCGGGTTCTTCGGCCACCACGCCGGCGATGGTGAAGGGCGCTTCGCCGATCTGCACGCGGTCGCCGACCTGCGCATTGAGCAGCGGCAGCAGCGTGCCATCGACGTAAATCGAACCGCGCGGCGGCAGCGCCGGGCGCGCAACGCCGGGCTCGAACGGACGCGCGGCGATGCGCACGCTGCCGCGCAGGGGATAGGCCGCGTCCACCGCGCGCAGGGTGGCGAGCTGGAAGGCGTCGCCTTGCGCGACCATGCTGGTGAATTCGATCGCACGGCTGGTGGCAAGGGCGTGCTGCGGCCAGTGCGTGATCGGGCGCGGGCTGCTCACCAGCAAATCGGCGCCGAGGAAGTTCGCGCCCTGTTCGCTCATCGCACGCTTGATGCGGTCGCCGAGAAAGCCGGTGGTGGCGACGCTGCCGACGCCGATGATGAGCGCCAGCAACAGCACGCGCCATTCGCCGCTGCTGCGTTCGCGGCGCAATAACCAGAGGCCGAGGCGGACAAAGTTCATGCCGCGGCGACCTCGTTCATGCGGCCGGCGACCAGATGAATCCGCCGCTGGCAGCGGGCCGCCAGCGCGTCGTCGTGGGTGACCAGAATGAGCGTGGTGTGGGCGGAGGCGTTGAGTTCGAACAGCAGGTCGATGATGCGCGCGCCGGTGTCGGCATCGAGGTTGCCGGTGGGTTCGTCGGCGAACACGATTTCGGGGTCGGTGGCGAAGGCGCGCGCGATGGCGACACGCTGCTGCTCGCCACCGGACAGTTGGCGCGGGGTGTGGCCGGCGCGCGCGGTGATGCCGACACGGTCGAGCCAGTGGGCGGCGCGTTCGCGCGCATCAGGGCGGCCTGCCAGTTCCAGCGGCAGCAGGATGTTTTCCAGCGCGGTGAGCGCAGGCAGTAATTGAAACGACTGGAACACGAAGCCGATGCGCCCGGCGCGCAAACGGGCGCGGGCGTCTTCGTCGAGCGCGTTCAGGTTCTGGCCGAGCAGAAACAGTTCGCCGCTGCTGGGCTGGTCGAGTCCTGCCAGCAATCCGAGCAGGGTCGACTTGCCGGAACCGGACGCGCCGGTGATGGCCAGCGTCTCGCCCGCTTTGACGGCAAGCTCGACTTCGCTGAGGATGACGAGCGGGCCGTCGGCAGTCGCGACGCGTTGCGACAGGGCGCGTGCTGCGACGATGGGGAACTGGGCGGGATCGGTCGGGGTCATCAG
Source organism: Thiobacillus sp. (assembly GCF_018780105.1). Lineage (GTDB taxonomy): Bacteria > Pseudomonadota > Gammaproteobacteria > Burkholderiales > Thiobacillaceae > Thiobacillus. The sequence goes on along the minus strand of NZ_JADMKC010000021.1, from coordinate 15,455 downwards.
GCGGGCGTCGGATAAAAGGTGAGTGGATGAATTATCGCGTGTGGATGCTGTTGTGGATGGGTTGGCTGGCCATGCCGGGCTGGGCGCATGCCGCATCGTGCACCCTGTTGATCGTCGGCGACAGCCTGAGTTCCGGCTATGGTCTGGAAACGGGCACCAGCTGGGTGGCGAAGCTCGATGCACGGCTGAAGAAAACCGCGCCCGACTGGCGCGTGGTCAACGCCAGCGTCAGCGGCGATACCACGCAAAACGGACTGCAGCGCTTGCCGCCCGCGCTGCAACGCCAGCATCCGCAAGGCGTGCTGATCGAACTGGGCGGCAACGACGCGCTACGCGGCATTCCGCCGGCGGAGATCAAGCGCAACCTGCTGGCGATGATCCGCCAGGCCAAAGCGGCGGGCGCCTGGGTGGTGCTGTTCGACGTGCCCGTGCTGCCGAACTACGGCAAACCCTATGCGGATGCGATTTCGCGGATCTATGCGGAGCTGGCGCGCGAGGAAAAGCTCACGCGCATCCCGTGTTTTGTGTGCGGTGTCGGCGTCACGTCCGGCCTGATGCAGGCCGACGGTATCCACCCGAACGAGGCGGCGCAGGCGCAGATTCTCGATGCGGTATGGCCGCATCTCCAGCCGAAGCTGCGTTGCCCGGTGAAAAAACCATGAGCGACCAGACCTGCCCATGCGGTTCGGGACGCACGCTGGCAGCGTGCTGCGGCCGTTATCACGGCGGCGCGCCGGCGCCGGATGCCGACGCCCTGATGCGCTCGCGCTACAGTGCGTATGTGCTGGGGCTGGAGACGTACTTGAAGGCGACCTGGCACCCCAACACCTGTCCCGCAAATCTGGAACTCGATGCCACGCCGCGCCCGCAATGGCTGGGGCTGACGGTCAAGGCGTACACGCCGCTGGATGAACATCACGCTACGGTGGAATTTATTGCGCGCTACAAGCTGAATGGCCGCGCCTCCAAGCTGCATGAAGTGAGCCGGTTCGAGAAAATCGATGGGCACTGGCTGTATGCCGATGGCGAGATTCGCGAATGAAACCGCGCTCGCAGCGTTCACGACTTTTTGTGCACCTTTCAATAGCAGGGCTGGGCCGAGAACGTGATTGAGTTGGCGCTGGGCATCCAGAACCTGCGGCTTCCCTAGTATCCGGACGGATACCGGGTTGGCTTGGGTGCGGAATCTCCGGGCTTTGTCGGCGCGGCGCCCCCAGATCCGGACTTGAGCGGATCATTTGCTTTCAACTGGCTGTATTTGCCGTATTCGTCCGGGTCCACCTGGCCATCGCTATCGATGTCCGCGGCCCTGAAGGCCAGATCATCCAGGCCTTTGGCCGTGAACTCCTTTATCGAAAGGTAGCCGTCCTTGTCGGTGTCGAGCGTCTTGAAACTCAGGCTCGCCGCGGACGCGGCCGGTGTGGGCGGGACGCTCTTTGCCTCCGCGGCATAAGCCGGCTGCAAGGCTAGTCCCACAAGCGCAACAGCAATCAGCGTGGGGGGTGTACTGGTTTTTGATTTCATGAGTATCTCCTGTCTTGTCGAACATGCTTGCAGGAACATGAGCGATCCACTTCCCAGGAACGGCACTGACAAGCAGAGTCGCTGAAACGCCCGGCGGGTTGCCCCGCATTTTTTCCATAACCCATTCTAGACAACTGAATCAAGCATGCAGCGTGTGCGGCAAGCGTGCCCAAGCGATTTCCATGCCATTCCGCCTGATCGCCATGGCAGCGCGGGGAGTCTGTCCGGCACGACGGGCAATTCCAGGATTGTGTATGCATTTTTTCGTCGGCTATAAACAGGACAGCAATCAAAGACCGCAAAACGATCCGAGGGACTGCTCATGCTCGAAAGGCGGATACGCGAGAAGGTGATGGCGTTTGTCATGGCAGGCGGCGAGGGATCGCGCCTGTATCCGCTGACGAAGGATCGCTGCAAACCCGCAGTGCCGTTCGGCAGCCGCTATCGCATCGTGGATTTCGTGTTGAGCAATCTGTTGAACTCGGATATTCGTTCGATCTATCTGCTGGTGCAGTACCGGCCGCAGTCGCTGATCGAGCATATCCGCAAGGCGTGGACCGTCTCGACGCTGTTTCCGGAACAGTTCGTGACCGTGGTGCCGCCACAGATGACCCGCGACGGCAGCCTGTTCGGTGGCACTGCCGATGCGGTGTATCAGAGCATGAACCTGATGGACATGCATCGCCCCGATCTGGTGGCGGTATTCGGCGCTGATCATATTTACCGCATGGACGTGCGGCAAATGATGCGCTTCCATTGTGAGAACCAGGCCGATATCACTGTCGCTGCGCTGCCGGTTCCGCTCAAGCAGGCGTCGAACTTCGGCATCATCGAAACCGACGACTCGGGACGGGTCACAGGTTTTCTGGAAAAGCCCGCGCAGGCGAAGTCGATGCCAAACGATCCGTTGCGCGTCTACGCATCCATGGGAAATTATCTGTTCAACGCGGAGCTGCTGCGGGCGGCACTGGAGGAGGCGCACCAGCGCGGCGAGACGGATTTCGGCCACCACGTGCTGCCGCGCTTGTTGCAGACGCATCGGGTGTTCGCCTACAACTTCGCCAGCAACGTGGTGCCGGGCGCCAAACCTTATGAAGAGCAAAGCTACTGGCGCGATGTGGGGACGCTGGACACCTATTTCGAAGCGCATTTCGACGTACTCGGCCTGGAGCCGAGCTTCGATGCATTCAATCCGGAATGGCCGATTTATTCCAGCCATTATCAGGGCCCGACCGCGCGGATCATTCACGGTGAAATTGAAAATTCGTTGCTTGGGGCTGCGACCATCGTCAACGAAGCGACCATCCGCAATTCGATCCTGCGGCGTGAAGTGGTAGTCGAACCGGGAGCGCGGATCGAGGATTGCGTGATCATGGATTATGCGAGCATTGGTGCCGGCGTCAGGCTGCGCCGCGTCATCATCGACAGGCATAACCGGATCGCGGCCGGCACCGAGATCGGCTACGACCATGACCGCGACCGCGCGGCCGGCTACCACGTCACCGAAGGCGGGCTCGTCGTGGTTCCATTGGGCGATCCCCGTTATTACTCACGCGGCGGCTACCGCATTGGCGGGGGATATTCCGAATAGAGCGGGTGTCGTCGTTAAAGAAAAAGCACCTAGGCCGTTAAGCGCCAGGTGCTTTGTATTTGGTGGGGTGGACGATGGGGCTCGAACCCACGACAACAGGAATCACAATCCTGGACTCTACCAACTGAGCTACGTCCACCACTGTTAACTAGTTAAAACCTTGGCTACTACTCAAACAAAACCTTGGCCTGCCCGACAGGAATCGAACCTGTAACCCCCAGCTTAGAAGGCTGGTGCTCTATCCGGTTGAGCTACGGGCAGAGCGTTACTGAATCCTACGGGCGCCATCTTAAAATTATTGGGGTGGTCGGGGTGAGGGGATTCGAACTCCTGACATCCTGCTCCCAAAGCAGGCGCGCTACCGGGCTGCGCTACACCCCGAAATCCTGTAAATGCTGACCCACTGCATTTCGGAGAAGCGAGATGATACATGGGCGAAGTAGCTGCGGTCAATTTTAGCTTGAGTAAAAGGGGGGGTTTCCGGGAAAATCACCTATTTGCATCAGGGTGGAATGAATGAGCGCACGTATTCTCGACGGCAAGGCCATGGCCGATACCATTCTCGCCGTGGTTCACGACAAGGTCGCCGAACGCGAGGTGCAGGGCAAACGTCCGCCCGGCCTGGCGGTGATACTGGTGGGCGACGATGCGGCTTCGGCGGTGTACGTGCGCAACAAGAAACGCGCCTGCGAGCGCGCCGGCGTGACCAGCGTGGCGCATGACCTGCCGAGCGCGACGACGCAGCAGCAGGTGCTGGCGCTGATCGATCAGCTGAACGCCGATCCAGCCATCGACGGTATTCTGGTGCAGCTGCCCCTGCCCGCGCATATCGATGCCGAAACGGTGATCGAGCGTATCCGCCCGAACAAGGATGTCGATGGTTTCCACCCCTACAACATCGGCCGCCTGGCGGTGAAAATGCCCACCCTGCGGCCGTCTACGCCGCGCGGGATCATGACGCTGCTGCGTGCCACCAACGAGGAACTGCGCGGCAAGAACGCGGTGATGGTCGGCGCGTCGAATATCGTCGGGCGGCCGATGAGCCTGGAGTTGCTGCTGGCGGGCTGCACCATCACGGTGTGTCACAGCGCGACGCGCGATCTGGAAAGCTTTGTGCGTTCGGCCGAAATCCTGGTGGTGGGGGTGGGGCGGCCGCAGATGATTCCCGGCGAGTGGATCCGCGAAGGCGCGATCGTGATCGACGTCGGCATCAACCGCCTGCCGGACGGCAAGCTGGTCGGTGACGTTGATTTCGATTCCGCAAAGACGCGCGCCAGCTGGATCACGCCGGTGCCCGGCGGCGTCGGTCCGATGACCGTCGCAACCCTGCTGGAAAATACGCTGGAAGCGGCCTTGATGCACAACCCATAGGGGTCAGGATTCAGAGATCAGGATTCAGGGGGCTTTGTGCGGCTTTGCCGCGTCCATGAATCAATGAAAATGCGGTGAGGCCGCTCATTCCCTGACCCCTGACCCCTAAACGGAGTGCAGAACTCGCAGATAGGCCACATCGACAAACGCCCGTTCCAGATCGGGGCCGGCAATCAGCTGGTTGGGCTCGCCGGGATCGCCGAGGTCGGACAACACCACCGAAGCGCCGCTGAAGTCATGATCGAGCGTGTAATCGTTGACCGTGACCAGCGTTTTCAGGTCTGCGCCCAGGCTGGCACGCAGGCCGTTCTCGGAATCTTCGAAGGCCATGCAGTCGGCAGCCTGCAGACCCATTTTCTCCAGCGCGTAAAAGTAGATATCGGGCGCCGGCTTTTTGGCGGGCACGATGTCGCCTGCGGCAATCACCTCGAACCAGCTCTGGGTGCCGGCGCCGAGGCTGTGTTCCAGCAGCACGGTGACGTTTTCCGGCGTGGTGGTGGTGGCGATCGCCAGCCGCAGCCCGGCGGCGCGCGCTTCGATCAGCAGACGCTTGATGCCGGGGCGGATCGGGATGCCGCCGTGCGCTGCGAGCGCGGCGTAATGGCGGGTTTTGCTTTTATGCAGCTCGGCCACCATCTCGTCGAAATCGGCCGGCTTCTGGTAATCCGGACGAAACTGCTCGACGTAGTATTTCATGCGTTCCTTGCCGCCCGTCACGGCAAGCAGCTTGCCGTAGAGGGCGACGTCCCAGTGCCAGTCGAGACCGGCATCTGAAAAGGCCTGGTTGAATGCGGGACGATGGCCATCGCGCTCGGTATCGGCAAGGGTGCCGTCGACGTCGAAAATAAGGGCTTGTAAGGTCATATCGGTTGCGGTTCTAGGGGGTTTTGTTATTTAATCGGAGTCGATTTTACTGAATGTTGCAGAAACTGCGGGATAGTTGAACATAGCCTCGATCTCGGCCGTTTCACTGAACGACCGAAGAATACCTTAACGTATTCGGCGTCCGTATTTTGCTGACGCACTCCATCCGCTTCAATACAGGTTCGTACCATGGCAGATACCGACGAATTCGACCGTTATTACAATGGCCTGCTCTACAGCGTGATGCGCTGGGATCAATTGACGGCGTTCTGGCAGAAACTGGACGCCGAGGCCGGCTGGTATCTGTATGCCGTCGGTCAGCCGGTTCCGACCGCCCCTTCCGACGCCGACAGGGTGCAACGCTTCATGGGTGAAATGGACGAGCTGCTGCGGCGCGAACATCACGAAGATTACTGCGCGATTGTGTATGCCGATAATCTCGATGCACCCAACTTCATCAAGATTTACGACCCCAACCATCTGGGCAGTTCGTGCGGATCGAGCGCCACCAAATCCTCCATCGTTCCCGGCTGGCTGATGAGCAAAACGCCGCCACGCGAGCTGGAAATCAGCGGCGTGGTCACCGGCCAGCGCAAACGCTGGTGGCAGACGTTTCTGGGCGAGCTGGTCTGAATAGCTGACCTGAACCCAGGGATGTGCAAGCAATAAAAAACGCGCCGGAAGGCGCGTTTTTTATTGGCCCGGCCCGCGCTTACGTGGGTCGGGCGCAGCTACGGAGGATCAGCTTGCCTGTTCGTCCGTGGCTTCCGGCGCAGGCGCTGCGGGCGCATCCAGCAACGCCTTCATCGACAGACGCAGACGGCCTTTTTCGTCGGCTTCCAGGATCTTCACCCGCACGACCTGGCCTTCTTTCAGATGGTCGCCGATGGCGTTGACGCGCTCGTGGGCGATCTGCGAAATGTGCAGCAGGCCGTCGCGGCCCGGCAGCACGTTGACGATCGCGCCGAAGTCCAGCAGCTTGATGACCGGGCCTTCGTAGACCTTGCCAACTTCGACCTCGGCGGTGATTTCCTCGATGCGCTTCTTCGCCAGTTCGCCGGCTTCCATGCTGGTGCAGGCGATCTTCACGGTGCCGTCTTCCTGGATGTCGATCTGGGTGCCGGTTTCTTCGGTCAGCGCGCGGATGACGGCGCCGCCCTTGCCGATGACGTCGCGGATTTTTTCCGGATTGATTTTCATCGCGATGATGCGCGGTGCATAGGCCGACATTTCGTGCGCACCCGCCGACACCGACGCTTTCATGATTTCAAGAATGTGCAGGCGGCCTTCCTTGGCCTGTTTCAGCGCGGCATCCATGATTTCAGCGGTAATGCCTTGGATCTTGATGTCCATCTGCAGCGCGGTGACGCCTTTTTCAGTGCCCGCGACCTTGAAGTCCATGTCGCCGAGGTGATCTTCGTCGCCGAGGATGTCGGTCAGCACGGCGAACTTGCCGCCTTCCTTGATCAGGCCCATGGCGATGCCGGCGACGTGCGCTTTCAGCGGCGCGCCGGCGTCCATCAGCGACAGGCAGCCACCGCACACCGAGGCCATCGACGACGAGCCGTTGGATTCGGTGATTTCGGAAACCACGCGCATGGTGTAGCCGAACTCTTCCTTGGACGGCAGCACCGCCATCAGCGCGCGCTTGGCCAGACGGCCGTGGCCGACTTCGCGGCGCTTGGGCGAACCCACGCGGCCGGTTTCGCCGGTGGCGTAGGGGGGCATGTTGTACTGCATCATGAAACGGTCGGAGTAGCTGCCTTCGAGCGCGTCGATGGTCTGCTCGTCACGCCCGGTGCCGAGCGTGGTGACGACCAGCGCCTGGGTTTCGCCGCGGGTGAACAGGGCGGAGCCGTGGGTGCGCGGCAACACGCCGGTGCGGATGGTGATCGGACGCACGGTGCGGGTGTCGCGGCCGTCGATGCGCGGCTGGCCGGACAGGATGCGGTTGCGCACCACGCTGGCTTCCAGGTGGTGGAACGCGTCCTTCACAGCGTTGACCGTGACGGTGTCCATGTCGGCGGTGATCAGCTCGGCAAAGGCCTTGTTGCGGGTCTCGTCGATGGCGGTCATGCGCGCCTGCTTCTGCTTGATGTTGTAGGCCGCTTGCAGGCCGTCTTCGGCCAGCGCTTTCAGGCGGCCGGTCATCGCGGTGTCTTCGGCAGGCGCCTGCCAGTCCCACGCGTCGGCGCCGGCTTCGTCGGCCAGCTCGTTGATCGCGTCGATCACGGCACGCATCTGGGTGTGACCGAACACGACTGCGCCCAGCATGATGTCTTCCGGCAGTTCCATTGCTTCGGATTCGACCATCAGCACGGCGGCTTCGGTGCCGGCGACGACGAGGTCGAGCGCGGAGTCCTTGAGCTCGGAATGGGTCGGGTTCAGCACGTATTCACCGTTGATGAAACCGACGCGCGCGGCACCCACCGGGCCGTCGAACGGCAGGCCGGACAGCGACAGCGCAGCGGAAGCGCCGATCAGGGCGGGAATGTCGGCGCTGATCTCGGGGTTGGACGACATCACGGTCGCGATGATCTGCACTTCGTTGAAGAAGCCTTCGGGAAACAGCGGGCGGATCGGGCGGTCGATCAGGCGCGAGATCAGGATCTCGCCGTCGGAAGGACGGCTTTCGCGCTTGAGGAAGCCACCGGGAATGCGGCCTGCAGCGTAGGTTTTTTCCTGATAGTCGACCGTCAGCGGAAAGAAATCCTGACCGGGTTTGACTTCGTTTTTGGCGACGACGGTGACCAGCACCACAGTGTCTTCAATGTTGACGATGACCGCGCCGCCAGCCTGGCGGGCGATTTCGCCGGTTTCCAGGATGACCTGATGGCGGCCGTAGGTGAATGTTTTCTTGATTGCGCTCACACGAGTTCCTTTCAAACGAAAACGCCCCGCGAGTGCGGGGCGAGGGAAATTCAGGGGGTCAAACGACCCGCCCACTGTGTCGAGCCAGCCGGTGCTGGCGCAGCCGGTAAGGTGCGGTCAGCAAGGTGCTGTGTCATCACAGGGGCAAAGCCTGGCTTACTTACGCAGGCTCAGACGTTCGATCAGGGTCTTGTAGCCTTCGAGATTGGTGCGCTTCAGGTAATCCAGCAGCTTGCGGCGGCGGCTCACCATCTTCAGCAGACCACGACGCGAGTGGTGATCCTTCATGTTGGCCTTGAAGTGGCCGGTCAGGTCGTTGATGCGGGCCGTCAGCAGGGCAACCTGCACTTCGGGGGAGCCGGTGTCGGCAGCGGCACGCTGGTAATTCTGGACGATTTCAGCTTTTTGAGCGACGGTAACAGCCATGGTGTACTCCTTCTAAATCGCGTGGCCTGCGGCTGAGCGGGACACGTTCTGGGAAAACCGTGCATTTTACGCGAAAAAGGGGGGCTGACTCAAGCGCGTGGACTGGCAGGCGGGCAGGGCAAGACGAATACAGACAGGAGGGCACATCGCTGGCTGATTTGGCCTAATAAAGTCGCAATACCGGACTGCCAAAACCGCCCGCTTTCGACCCTGAAGAGACGGTCTGAGCTTGCTCACCGAACGGCCGTTGATGCAGGGAAAGCGGCCTATTCAAAATCCCATTTCAAACTTCTCGCCGCTACTTAAGCGTCTGAAACACGTGCATAATCCATCGGCCACCGGTCTCCTTTTGCATAACGTAATAAAGAGACAGCTGGACCAACACCTATATAAGAATCAAGACAATAGACCCGAGAAATGCCTGCCTCTTTATTAAAAAACGTCCAGACTCATGGGTCTCTATATAAACTGTTAGAGGTTTAGCATTGTGCCAAGCCAGGCCATCGAAAAATTAAAAGCGCATTCGCTAGAAGTGCTAGCGCTGGTGCTGGTATCAGTGCTATCAGCCGTGCTGCTATTGGCAGAGAATCATCTAGCGCCATATATAAAAGAAGTAGCGCCAGTAACCATGCTGCGCCTGCTCCTACTATTAGCGCTGTTTGCATTGTTGGGTCCATTTGCTTTTCTTTATTTCCGTCCAAGTCTCAAATTTGATGCAAAGCTAGGCATTTACCATGATCGAAAAACTGGTCTGTATTACTGCCCGTCATGCTTATCAAAGAAAATACGATCACCACTAAAGCAAGGAAAACACGGTTGGTTTTGTGTTGTGAAGGGCTGCCGTACATCATTTTCAAACCCTGATGCAGTGCCACCTGCAGCACCACAGTTAATGAGGGGTGTGAGTAGAAGCTCATACTTAGGTAACCCCCGGTGGTAACCTCTAACCCGGCGCTCAACCTCGCTCCCTTCGGTCACTGGACGGCGCTAAAGCGCCGCCGGTTAGCTCTACGTTAGGCCGCACAGACCAAGATGTCGCGCAAGCCCTCAAGCAATGGATCAACGGCCCGGAGCCAGACTCAGGCAACCTGGGTCGCGTCAGTTGTTGCTGTCATTGCGTTAATAGTGTCTGTCTTTTCCCTGTATGAGTCTCGACAGGCTCGGATAGCCACGACCCGAGATGAGGTCGTAGTGCGTCTCCAGCGTCTAAGGGGAGATAACCAGATTACTGTGTTCAGACGACCGTCTGCTCTAAGACCGGGAGCTATCGTGGCACCATGGAGCGTACTCATATCCAATATAGGCAGCAGCACATTGAGCATCACGTCATATGAGATCGACCAAGTCACATCTGACAACTCAATTGCAGGGTACTCAGGCCTGGACAGCGGCCTCAGACAGGGCGACTCCCTTGAGCCTGTCTCACTTCCGCTTTCTCTTGAGTCCGGAAAAAGCGTTCGATTTACTCTTGGTATTGGCCTGAATCCTGGTGTCCGCGCATATGAGGCTATTCTCGGCTCATTGGATGGTGCAAGATCAACGGCTTCTATTGGAAATGTCGAGCATCTTCTTGCCTCAAAATCCATAGACATTTACGACAATCCTGTTCTTCCCTTAACGTCAGATGGTCAGCTCTCTGGATGGTCAGTTAAAGACACTTCTAAAGAGCAAATCTTCCTGTTCAAAGTGCGAACCGCTCGCGGCGTAGAGTCTGGTGATCTCGCATTTTGGTACGAACGGGAGCGGTACTAAAGTGTGGCCTAACCCTGCGGTGAACCTGACTTGCGCATGAAGCCGCGCAAGTCAGGTTACCTTGAACGTTGAGCGACTGCTAAGGTTCGGCTACCGGACTTCCGCATAAAGCACTGCGAAGGACCGTTTCTGGCCGAACCGAGACGGTCGACTCATTCCCGAGCGTGAGCGGCTCGATCTGCCGTGTTGCAGAGTCGTCGCGGGACGAGTTGCCCCGCGCCGGCTTCTGCCAAGCCAATAAAGTCGTTTCCTGGCGCGTACAGGCGAACCAAACCTTGATGTTGAAGCGCAAACGGCACGCTACGGCCTTGTATCAGGGCCGTCGTTTCGTCGGCAGATAAATCAACAACCGGGAGGTGCGTCAGCATGGCATCCAGCGGCAGCAAGAGGCTTGTGCGTTCGTCGGCGGGGAGGGCTTCCAGCGCAGTCAGGATATGTGCTTGTGCGAGCTGGAATCCACCGACCGCTGCACGGGTCAGGCCAGTGAGGTGGGCGCCGCATCCAAGGGCTGCGCCGATGTCCTGCGCCAGGGTGCGGATATAGGTGCCGGCGCTGCACTGCACATCGAACACGACAACCGGGGGCGCGCATTCGACGAGGTCGAGTGCGTTGATTCGCACTTTCCGGGGTGGGCGCTCGATTTCGATGCCGGCACGCGCGTATTCGTAAAGCGGGCGCCCCTGGTGTTTGAGCGCCGAATGCATGGGCGGGATTTGTTCGGTTTCACCCCTGAAACGGGGCAGTACAGCACGGATGTCGTCGCAGCCTGACGCAACCGGGCGCTCAGCGAGAATGTCGCCTTCTGGGTCGCCGGTCGTGGTGGTGACGCCGAGCCGCATGGTTGCGCGGTAGTGCTTGTCGGCGTCGAGCAGGTAGGCGGAGAACTTGGTAGCTTCGCCAAAACACAGCGGCAGCAGGCCGTCGGCGAAGGGGTCGAGGGTGCCGGTATGGCCGGCCTTTTTGGCGTTGAGCAGCCACTTGGCTTTTTGCAGTGCGGCGTTGGAGGTGATGCCGACTGGCTTGTTCAGCAGCAGCACGCCATCTATCGGCTGGCGGGCGGGTTTCACTCGCTGGTCGGTTTGGGCGTTACGCTTGCGCCATCTTCTTCGGTGGAAGCGGGCGTGTTTTTGGCGTCTTCGGCGACGGCCGCTTCGATCAGGTGGGTGAGTTGCATCCCGTATTCGACCGAGCGGTCGTAGACGAAGGTGAGTTTGGGCACCACGCGCAACTGCATGCGATGCGACAGCTGCGAGCGCAGAAAACCGCTGGCCCGCTGCAGGCCCTGCAGGCAGGCGGCATGCTCGGGCTCACCGCCCAGGGTGGTAAAGAACACTTTGGCGAATTCCATGTCGCGGTTGACCTCCACCTCGGTGATGGTCAGCATGCCGACGCGCGGGTCCTTCACTTCCTGCCGGATCAATTCCGGCAGTTCGCGCTGGATCTGGTCGGCGACGCGGCGTGCCCTGGGGAAATCCTTAGGCATTACAGCGAGCGCGCGACTTCCACGACTTCGAATACTTCCAGATGGTCGCCCACCTGGATGTCGTTGAAGTTCTTCAGGCTGAGGCCGCATTCGAAGTTGGCTTTGACTTCCTTGACGTCATCCTTGAAGCGCTTCAGCGAGTCGAGTTCGCCCTGATGGATCACCGTGTTGTTGCGGATCACGCGGATGCCGGCATTGCGCTTGATGACGCCGTCGAGCACGTAGCAGCCGGCAATCGAGCCGACTTTGGAAATCACGAAGACCTGGCGGATTTCCACGGTGCCGATCACGCTTTCGCGCTTCTCGGGCGCCAGCATGCCGGACAGCGCGGCTTTCACCTCGTCCACAGCTTCGTAGATGATGTTGTAGTAACGGAGGTCGACGCCGCTCGATTCGGCCAGCTTGCGGGCCAAAGCATCGGCGCGCACGTTGAAGCCGATCAGTACGGCCTTGGAAGCGAGCGCCAAGTTGACGTCGGATTCGGTGATGGCGCCGACTGCGCTGTGGATGATGTTGACCTTGACTTCCTCGGTCGACAGCTTGGACAGCGCGTGCGCCAGACCCTCGTAGGAGCCCTGCATGTCGGCCTTGAGGATGATCGGCAGTTGTTGCACTTCCTCTTTGCCGATCTGGCCGAACATCGTTTCCATCTTCGACGCCTGTTTTTTGGCCAGCTGCACATCGCGGAACTTGCCCTGACGGAACAGCGCGATTTCGCGCGCCTTGCGTTCGTCCGGCAGCACCATCATGTCTTCACCCGCCTGAGGCACGTCCGACAGACCCTGAATCTCGACCGGGATCGACGGGCCGGCTTCGGCGACCGGTTTGCCGGTTTCGTCGAGCATGGCGCGGACGCGGCCGAATACCTGGCCTGCCAGCACCATGTCGCCGCGGCGCAGGGTGCCGGATTGCACCAGCAGCGTGGCGACCGGGCCCTTGCCCTTGTCGAGGCGGGCTTCGATCACGATGCCCCTGGCCGAGCCAGCGGCGGCGGCCTTCAATTCCAGGACTTCGGCCTGCAACTGGATCGCATCGAGCAGGCCGTCGATGTTGGTGTTGGCTTTGGCCGACACTTCGACGAACTGCGTATCGCCACCCCATTCCTCGGGGGTGACGCCCTGCGCGACCAGTTCCTGGCGGATGCGTTCGGGGTTGGCATCGGGTTTGTCGATCTTGTTCACGGCCACCACGATGGGCACACCGGCCGCCTTGGCGTGGTGGATGGCTTCGATCGTTTGCGGCATCACGCCGTCGTCAGCCGCCACCACCAGCACGACGATGTCGGTCGCTTTCGCGCCGCGTGCCCGCATCGCGGTAAACGCTTCGTGACCCGGGGTGTCGAGGAAGGTGATGAAGCCTTTTTCGGTATCGACGTGATAGGCGCCGATGTGCTGGGTAATGCCGCCTGCTTCGCCACTCGCCACACGGGTGCGGCGGATGGTGTCGAGCAGCGAGGTTTTGCCGTGGTCGACGTGGCCCATCACGGTCACCACCGGGGCCCGCGTCAGCATTTCGAATTCGGTCGGTTCGCCGGCGTCGATCAGGAAGGCTTCCGGGGTATCGAGCGCAGCCGGTTTGCCGATGTGCCCCATTTCCTCGACCACGATGATCGCGGTTTCCTGGTCGAGCACCTGATTGATCGACACCATGCTGCCCAGTTTCATCAAGGTCTTGATGACTTCGGCGGCCTTGACCGACATCTTGTGGGCCAGTTCGGCCACGGTGATGGTTTCGGGAACCAGCACCTCGCGCACGACCATTTCGGTCGGTTCGATGAAGTTGGTGTCGTCCTGACCCGAGCGTGATTTGCCCTTGCGGCCACGCCATCCGGTATCGGGCGCGGCGCCGCCTCGGGTCTTGAGCTCGCCCTTGCGGCGCGAGGTGTCATCCTTCCAGCTGCCCGCGGGTTTCTTGTCGGGGCCTTTGGCGGCTTTGCCCGCGCTGGGCTTGTCGGGCTTGTGCAGGGTTTTTTCAGTGGGGGCGGCAGGCGCGGCCGGTTCGGCGGCCTTCTGGGCGGCGGCAAGCTTGGCCGCTTCGCGCGCGGCTTCGGCCTGCTTGCGCATGACTTCACGTTCCATGCGCGCCTTGGCATCGGCAGCCTGGCGTTCCTGCAAGGCGGTGTGGCGGCGGGATTCTTCTTCGCGCGCCTTGACCTCGGCCTCGTTCAGGATCGAGGCCTTCTTGATGATGCGGGTGGCTTTCTTGACGACCGGAGCGGCTTCGGCCGATTCGATGGCTTCAGCTGCCGCAGGCGCTGCTGCTTCGGCTACGGGTTCGGCAACGGCCGGCTCGACGGGCGCGGGTGGCGCTTCGGGCGGAACCGCAACGGCTTCGATGACCGGCTCGGGCTCGGGGGCTGCGATGAGTGCCACTTCGGCCACGGCCTCGACCGCAGGCGGCAGCGCTTCCTCGATCGGCGCAACTGGCAGTGCTTCCTCGACCACCTCGGCAACCGGCGGGGCATCGGCCGTTGCTGCGCTGATGTCGCGTTTGACGTAGGTGCGGGATTTACGCGTTTCGACCTGAATCGTGCGCGACTTGCCGGTACTGTCTGTTTTACGGATCTCGCCAGTCTGTTTGCGCGTGATGGTGATCTTGGTTTTGCTGACTTCAGCTCCGCCGCCATGCACCTTGCGCAGATAGTCGAGCAAATGCGATTTATCTGCCTCCGACATGGTGTCGGCGATATCGGTCTTGCTGACACCTGCCGCCTTCAGCTGCTCAAGCAGCAGAAGGGGGGGCAGTTTCAGTTCCTGGGCGAATTGTTCAACGTTCATGCAATCCTCGTGACTCTCAGCCTTGGGCGATCATCGGCGCACGTGCGGCCATGATCAATTGATTGGCGCGTTCGGTTTCCATTTCAACCAGCTCGATCAGTTCATCGCTTGCCAGATCGGCCAGGTCTTCGGTGGTGTGAATGCCTTTGCTGGCAAGCAGGCGGGCGGTTTCCGCATCCATGCCTTCGAGCGACAGCAGGTCGCCTGCCGAGGCTTCGACTTCTTCTTCACCCACGATGGCCGCAGTCAGCAGGGCATTGCGTGCACGGGTGCGCAGTTCGTTGACCAGGTCCTGATCGAAGGCTTCGATTTCGAGCATTTCGTTGAGCGGCACGTAGGCGACTTCTTCCAGCGTGGAGAAGCCTTCGTCCACCAGAATCTGCGCAACTTCTTCGTCGACGTCGAGCTTCGAGATGAACAGGGCCAGCGTCTTGCCGCTTTCGGCATGCTGTTTTTCTTCCGCCGCTTCACGCGACAGGATGTTGAGGTCCCAGCCCGTCAGCTCGGATGCGAGGCGGACATTCTGGCCGCCACGGCCGATGGCCATGGCCAGCTGCTCTTCTTCCACCACCACGTCCATGCTGTGCTTGTCTTCGTCCACCACGATGGAGCTGACTTCGGCAGGGGCCAGTGCGTTGATCACATACTGCGCCGGCTCGGCCGACCAGTGAATGATGTCGACGCGCTCGCCGGCCAGTTCGTTGGTCACCGAGGTGACGCGTGAACCGCGCAGGCCGATACAGGTACCGATCGGGTCGATGCGCGGGTCGTGCGACACCACGGCGATCTTGGAACG
>NZ_JADMKC010000049.1 GCF_018780105.1 Thiobacillus sp. | reverse complement strand
GCGCCAGGTATTCCATGTTGACCTGGTGCACGATGCCGACGCCGGGCGGCACCACTTTGAACGTATCGAAGGCCTGCATGCCCCATTTCAGGAACTGGTAGCGCTCGCGGTTACGCTCGAATTCGATTTTCATGTTGAGGTCGAGCGCGTCGTGGCTGCCGGCAGCGTCGACCTGAATGGAATGGTCGACCACCATATCGACCGGCACCAGCGGCTCGATCTTCTTCGGGTCTTTGCCCAGTTTCTGGGCGGCCGAACGCATCGCGGCCAGATCGGCCAACAGCGGCACGCCGGTGAAATCCTGCAGGATCACGCGCGCCACGGTGAAGGGGATTTCCTCGGTGCGTTCGGCGTTGGGCTTCCAGCCGGCCAGCTGCTTGACGTGCTCGGGCGTGACCTTGACGCCGTCGCAGTTGCGCAGCACCGACTCCAGTACCACGCGGATCGATACCGGCAGCCGCGCCACCGATGCGCCGAGCGCGGCTTCGAGTTTTTTCAGCGAGGCAAACTGCTTGCTGCCGCTGGCGGTTGAGAAGGTGTCCTGGGTGTGGAAAGCGTCGGTCATGGCGATGGCGGCCTCGGTGGAAAGTTGAAACGAAATACTAATTCAAGCAATGAAAGTGCCAACAGCGCGGCCCGCTGGGGGCCGCGCAGGCCCGGACGGCTACGCGCCGCGTCTGCCGGCGGGTTTAACTTTCCCGCCTCATCTGCGGGAAGAGGATCACGTCGCGGATGCTGGGCGAATCGGTCAGCAGCATCACCAGGCGGTCGATGCCGATGCCGCAGCCGCCGGTGGGCGGCAGGCCGTGCTCAAGCGCGCGGATGTAGTCGGCGTCGTAGTGCATCGCTTCCTCGTCGCCAGCTTCTTTTTGGCGCACCTGATCCATGAAGCGTTCGGCCTGGTCTTCGGCGTCGTTCAGCTCGGAGAAGCCGTTCGCCATTTCGCGGCCGGTGATGAACAGTTCAAAGCGTTCGGTGATGTCCGGCTGGGCGTCGGAGCGGCGGGCCAGCGGCGACACTTCGGCCGGGTAGTCGATGATGAAAGTCGGCTGGATCAGCAGGGTTTCGGTAGTTTCCTCGAAGAACGACAGCTGCAGGCCGCCGAGGCCATCGTGCGGCCGGTATTTACCCTTCATCGCCTTGAACTGGCCGATCAGCCAGTCGCGGTCATTCAATTGTTCGACCGTGTATTGCGGATGGTAGTGGCGGATCGCCTCGACGATGGTGAGCCGGGCAAACGGCTTGCCAAGATCGATTTCGTGGCCTTGGTAGGGCACCACGGTCGACCCGGTGGCAGCCATGGCGGCGGCGCGGATCAGCGATTCGGTGAGATCCATCAGGTAGCGGTATTCGCGGTAGGCCTCGTAGAACTCCATCATGGTGAACTCGGGGTTGTGCCGCGTCGACAGGCCTTCGTTGCGGAAGTTGCGGTTGATCTCGAATACCTTCTCGAAACCGCCGACCACCAGCCGCTTGAGATAAAGCTCGGGCGCGATGCGCAGGAACATTTCCATGTCGAGTGCGTTGTGGTGGGTGGCGAACGGCTTGGCCGCCGCCCCGCCGGGGATGGGATGCATCATCGGCGTTTCGACTTCGAGAAAGTCGCGTTCGATCATGAAGGCGCGAATCGCCGAGATGATCTTCGAGCGGCGCATGAAGGCTTCGCGCGCGACATCGTTGGTGATCAGGTCGAGATAGCGCTGGCGGTATTTCTGTTCCTGGTCGGCCAGGCCGTGGAATTTTTCCGGCAGCGGGCGCAAGGCCTTCGACAGCAGGCGGATGGAGCGGGCCTGGATGGTGAGCTCGCCCTTGTTGGTCTTGAACAGGATGCCGGTCACGCCGATGAAATCGCCCAGGTCCCAGTGCTTGAACGCGTCGTGCGATTCGGCGCCGGCGTGGTCGTTCGTCACGTAGACCTGAATCTGCCCGCTCATGTCCTGCAGCGTGGCGAAGCTGGCCTTGCCCATCACGCGCTTCAGCATCATGCGGCCGGCCAGCTGAACTTCGACGGCTGCGGCTTCCAGTGCTTCCTTGGATTGGTTGCCGTGGGCGGCGGCCAGCTTGCCGGCGTAGTCGCGGCGATCGAAATCGTTGGGGAAGGCGGGGCCTTGCTTGCGGATTGCGGCGAGCTTGGCGCGGCGTTCGGCGATGATCTGGTTTTCGTCGAGGGCGGGGGCGGGGGCGGTGGTGGGGTCGGTCATGGTGGTCAGGGTCAATCGAAACGGTGGAGTACAAAACCGAGCGCCTGGGCGGCGTCGGCTTGTTTCTTGTCGGCAGTTGAAAACTCGGGAATGGTGTGGCGACGCGCGACCGCGAGGTGCAGCGCATCAAGCGCGCGCAAAGGCAGGTCGGTGACTTCATCCATCAGGTGGTAGGCCAGCGTCAGGTCATCCTCATGGAAAGACGAGACCGCGAGCGCGCCGTCCTGCATGTCCAGCCTGAAGGCTTCGAGCACCTGTGCTTCGAGCTCGGCGGATATCTGCTGGTTGCGACGACGACGCGCGAGCGCGCAGCGCATTTCGACGACAGTCAGGCGACTGATCGCGAGCGGCGCCTGGTCCAGAAAGAAAGCGTCAAAGGTGTCACTGCCGGCTTCGCTGAGGTAGCGCTTCACCAGTGCGCTGGTATCGACATAGATCATCAGAAGCGATCTTCGCGGTCTTCGCTGATCAGAACTTCACTGGGAATTTCCTGGAACGGCTGGCTGGCACGAAATGCGGCCAGTGAACGAAAGGCCTTCTTGCGCCGGGGTTCAACCGGCAGGATGCGCGCCACCGGCTCGCCGCGATTCATGACCAGCACTTCGTCGCTGTCGGCGAACATCTGGTCGGGGTGCGACAGGCCTTCGCGGGCTTCGCGCACGGTCAGGGTTTTCATTTGAGCGCTCCAGGAGCAAAACGTGACACAATTATAGCCAATGTGACACGTCGCTCGCCAGCCCTTTTTCACCCATGTCCGACACCCCTATAAGCCTGCTCAACCGCGTCTTCGGCTATCCCGCGTTCCGCGGCGAGCAGGCCGCCATCGTCGATACGCTGGTGGCGGGCGGCGATGCGTTGGTGCTGATGCCCACCGGCGGCGGCAAGTCGCTGTGTTTCCAGATTCCGGCGCTGCTGCGCGACGGCTGCGCGGTGGTGGTGTCGCCGCTGATCGCCCTGATGCAGGATCAGGTCGCGGCCTTGAAGGAATTGGGCATCGCGGCCGAGTTTTTGAATTCGAGTCTGGATAACGCAACGGCGATGCAGGTCGAGCGTGAATTCGTCACCGGCCAGCTCAAGCTGCTGTATGTCGCACCGGAACGTTTGCTCACGCAACGTTTTCAGGGCTTGCTCGAACAGGCGCAGGTCGCGCTGTTCGCCATCGACGAAGCGCACTGCGTATCGCAGTGGGGGCACGATTTCCGCCCCGAATATCTGGGCTTGTCGGCGCTACACGAACGTTTTCCTAGCGTGCCGCGCATCGCGCTCACCGCCACCGCAGATACTGCCACGCGCGCCGAAATCCTCACCCGGCTCGATCTTGGCGCCGCGCGCGTCTTTGTCGCCAGCTTCGACCGCCCCAACATCCGTTACCGAATTTCCGAGAAATCCGACCCACGTCGCCAGCTGCTCGATTTCCTCGGCGAGCACAAAGGCGAAGCCGGCATCGTCTACTGCAGCACGCGCAAAAAGGTCGAAGAAACTGCCGAGGGGCTGAAGCAGGCCGGCTTGACCGCCTTGCCGTATCACGGCGGCATGGACAACGACACCCGCCGCCGCCATCAGGAAAAATTCCTGCGCGAGGATGGCGTCGTCATGGTCGCCACCCTCGCGTTCGGCATGGGCATCGACAAGCCCGACGTGCGCTTCGTCGCGCACATGGATCTGCCGCGTTCTGTCGAAGGCTATTACCAGGAAACCGGCCGCGCCGGCCGCGACGGCGAGCCCGCCGAAGCGTGGATGGCCTGGGGCCTGCAGGACGTCGTCACCCAGCGCCGCTTCATCGACGAGGGCGAGGCCGAAGACGCGCACAAACGCATCGGCCACGCCAAACTCGACGCGCTGGTCGGCCTGTGCGAAGCGGCGAGCTGCCGCCGCGTTGCGCTGCTGAGCTACTTCGGCGAAGTCAGCCAGCCCTGCGGCAACTGCGACGTCTGTCTCAATCCGCCGACGCTGTGGGACGGCACCGAAGCCGCGCAGAAATTGTTGAGCACGGTCTACCGTACCGGCCAGCGCTTCGGCGCCGGCCACGTCATCGACGTGCTGCTCGGCAAGACAACCGACAAGGTCGACAAATTCGGCCATACCAGCCTGAGCGTGTTCGGCATCGGCGCCAGCCAGACCGACAAGGTGTGGCGTGCCG
Source organism: Thiobacillus sp. (assembly GCF_018780105.1). Lineage (GTDB taxonomy): Bacteria > Pseudomonadota > Gammaproteobacteria > Burkholderiales > Thiobacillaceae > Thiobacillus. The sequence continues at coordinate 2,807 of NZ_JADMKC010000049.1, read as the reverse complement.
TGCTGCGCCAGCTGGTCGTGCGCGGCTTGCTGGAAGTCGATCACACAGCTTACGGCGCGTTGAAACTCACCGCCGCCGCCAAGCCCGTGTTGAAGGGCGAAGAAACCGTCATGCTGCGCGCCATCGAAGTGCGCCCGGCACGCAGCAAGAAATCCCGCTTCGCCCCCAGTTCCGGCACCGGCGTGCACGACGACGAAGATCCCTTGTTCCTTTCGCTGCGCGCCTGGCGTCGCGAAACCGCCAACGAAAAAGGCGTGCCCGCCTACGTCATTCTTCACGACGCCACCCTGCGCGAAATCGCCGCCCGCCGCCCCGCCACGCTGGCGGAACTGGGTGAGATATCGGGGCTGGGGACGAAGAAGCTGGAAGCCTACGGCGAGGCGGTGCTGGGGGTGGTGGCGGAGGGCTGAACAAGAACGCAAGCCGCAGGCTTTGACGAACGCCAAGTCTCGCCCTATAGTTAACCAAAAGGTTAATTAACTGATAGAGAAACTACGCATGAGCCCCGCAACAGACACCCTGAGCATGACCTTTGCTGCGCTGTCGGACCCCACGCGGCGGGCGATGCTGGCGCGTCTGGTGCAGGGCGAGGCCTCGGTGAACGAGCTTGCCGCGCCATTCAAGATGAGCCTGCCAGCCGTCTCGAAACACATCAAAGTGCTGGAAAAAGCAGGGCTGCTGATCAAGACCCGCCAAGCGCAGCAGCGCCCCTGCAAGATCGATGGCGAGCAACTCAAGCAGGCGGTGGGCTGGATTGAACAGTACCGGCAGTTGTGGGAAGGGCGCTTGGACCGTCTGGATGCCTATCTGCTGGAACTGCACGCCAGTGAATCCGCGGCCACGGCGACGCAGGAACTGGCGCCCAATCCAGACGCGCGCAAGCCAATCGATACACCGGCCAAGGTCAAACGAAGTGCTGAAAAGCAGGCCCAGGCAGTCACAAGCCCCAAAAAACCCAAGCCCGCCACACGATCCGCACGCAACCAACCCGCAGCCAAGGAGAGAACAGATGACGACGAACTTCAACAACAAATTGGATTTGACTTTTGAGCGCATCGTCGATGTGCCGCCCCAATTAGTCTGGCGGGCCTGGACGGAACCCGAGCTGATCAAGCAATGGTTTTGCCCCTTGCCATGGAAGACGATCGATGCCGAAGTCGATGTGCGCCCCGGCGGGATTTTCCGCACCACCATGCAGTCGCCCGAAGGCAAGGAATTTCCCAATCTCGGCTGCTACCTGGAAACGGTCAAAAACGAAAAACTTGTCTGGACCAATGCCTTGTTGCCCGGCTTCCGGCCTGCATTGATGAACGCCCCCTGCGGCGATGAAGCGGCCGAATTCATGTTCACCGCCAAAGTCGAAATGGCCCCGCACGGCGAAAACGGCACCCGCTACCGCGCAACCGTCATACATGCAGACGAGGCGGGATGCCGGTTGCACGCTTCCATGGGCTTTGAAGAAGGCTGGGGCGTGGCGCTCGATCAACTGGTCGCCATGGTCAAGCGGGGCATTTGATCATGCGGCTGCCCACGATCCGGATCAACCAAGGAGAGAGACGATGAAATCGAGCGAAAACGAACGTGAGGTGGTCCTTCAGCGCGAAGTGCCGTTTGCCCGGGAACTCGTCTGGAAGGCCATGACTGTGCCCGAACACCAGAACCGCTGGTGGGGTCCCGACGGCTTCAGGAACGAAAACGTGACCATGGATTTCCGGGTCGGCGGCGCGTGGACATACGAGATGGTTGGGCCCGACGGCACCCGCTACCCCAACCACACGGTGTTCAAGGAAATCACCCCGCCGTCCAGGCTGGTTTTCGACCACGGCGATGGCCAGCGGATATGGTTCGAGAGTTGCATCACCTTGCAGGAAACCGGCAGCGGCACCCTGATCACGCTGCGCCATCTTTTCCCCAGCAAGGAATCCCGCGACGAGGTGGTCGAAAAGTACGGTGCCATAGAGGGAGGCAAGCAGCACCTGGCGAAGCTTGAGGCTTATCTCAGAGCGAACATGGCTTGAACGACGACGTCATGCTGCCGACCTTGGACTTAGCGGAGGGTTGAGGGCCGGCCAGGAGACAGCGCACCGACCTGCGCGCGGGGGGTGGACGACACCCCGTGTTGCGCAGTATGCTGCACACAATTCTGTCATCCCCGCAAGGAGTAGGTCATGGGTTTTTCCACCGGCGATGTCGTGCCATTTACCCAGGCGCGCGCCAATCTCTCCGAACTCGCCGACCAGGCCAAGGCTGGCGCCGAAAAAATCATCACCAAAAACGGCGAGAGTTACGTCGCCCTGATCGACGCCGACCGGCTGGACTACTACCACCGGCTGGAACGCGAGCGCATCCATCTGCTGCTGATCGACGACGCCCGCCGTGGTCTGGCCGACATTGCCGCCGGACGGACCTTCGAGGCCGATGGCGCCATCGAGCGGCTGCAACAGCGCCGGGCCGCGACCGGTTCCGCCAAACCGTCCAACGCTGGCAAGCCCACCCGCAAGCGTGGCTGAGCACCTGTACCGGGTCGAACTGACCGCGGGTTTTCTGGAACGCCTCGACGCCATAGAAGCCTTCCTGCTGGAGGCCGGCGCGGGCCTCGCCTTCGATACGCTGCTGGCCGAATTGCGCGCCTCGGTCATCCCCAACCTGAGTCGCTATCCACGCATCGGCCGGTGCTACCTGGATCGTCCGCCCCAATCGGCCGAAGCGCTGGACCAACTCGCCGCGCTGCCGGCCGGCGCCGCCCAGGCTCTGCGCGAATACCTGCATGGCGACTACCTCATGCTGTACACCGCATCGGAAACCGA
>NZ_JADMKC010000009.1 GCF_018780105.1 Thiobacillus sp. | reverse complement strand
ACGTTAGCCAGCCGGAAACCGGATGAATACTGAACCATTCAGCGACGCAAAAATTGTTGAGTCATGGGGCATAAACGCCCTACCGTGGACTGCTGCGGTACGTGAGGGCCAGATTGAGAGTCGCAAGCAGATTACAGATCAAGCCATCATTGATGCCATTCTCAGCCGTCTACCACGCTCCGTCCTTGATATTGGCTGTGGCGAAGGATGGCTTGTTCGTGAACTTGCCGCCAGAGATATGCATGCTGTAGGTATCGATGTTGTACAAAGACTTGTTGAAGAAGCCCGGCGCGCCGGTGGCGGAGATTTTCGCATGCTGTCTTACGAAGAGATTGCTGCTGGGAAACTCAAAGTCTTGGTTGATGTTGTTGTCTGTAACTTCGCGTTACTCGGAAAAGAATCGGTTGAGGGAGTATTTGAGGCTGTTCCATCCCTGCTAAATTCACATGGCACATTTGTCGTACAAACCCTTCACCCAGTGATGGCGTGCGGCGACTTGCCATACCGAGATGGGTGGCGCGAAGGTTCATGGGCCGGGTTCGGTAGCAATTTCTCTAACCCGGCGCCGTGGTATTTTAGAACCCTGGAGAGCTGGATAAAATTGTTCGTTGATAGTGGTTTTCAGCTATGTGAAGTACGTGAGCCGACCCACCCAAAGACCCAGAAACCAGCTTCCATGATTTTCATTGGAGAAACGGCTGGCTAACAACGCCATCAACTCGGACGTTAACCTTCCCCCAAATTAGTTGACACCTCCATCTAACCAATTGGAGGTGCAACATGGCCAAATCAGGCCCCAGAAAGACCAACCGCTACAGCGATGGATTCAAGGCCACCGCAGTACGGCTAAGTGACCTACCCGATGTTCTGATCCAGGATGTTGCAGACGCTCTGGACATTCACCCCTTCATGCTGTCACGCTGGCGCAAGCTTGCCAGAGAGGGATTGATCGTGACCAAGGATGCCAAGCTGGATCTGGAAACCGCTTCCGAACTTAAGCGGCTGCGGGATCTGGAGAAGAAGTACAAGCTGCTTCAGGAGGAGCACGCGC
>NZ_JADMKC010000053.1 GCF_018780105.1 Thiobacillus sp. | reverse complement strand
GCGCGTGCTCCTCCTGAAGCAGCTTGTACTTCTTCTCCAGATCCCGCAGCCGCTTCAGTTCAGATGCGGTTTCCAGATCCAGCTTGATGCCTTTGGTCACGATCAATCCCTCCCTGGCTTGCTTGCGCCAGCGTGACAACATGAAGGGGTGGATGTCCAGCGCGTTTGCCACATCCTGTATGAGGACATCGGGAAGGTCGCTTAATCGAACTGCCGTTGCCTTGAATTCTTCGCTGTAGCGGTTGATTTTTCTGGGGCCGGATTTGGCCATGTTGACCTCCAATCGGTTAGAAGGAGGTGTCAACTATTTCGGGGGAAGGTTAGAGTCCAGCGACCGAAGGGAGCGAGGTTGAGTGCCGGGTTAGGTCTCAAAGGCATCATCATCCTCAAGGCCTCGAATAAACAACTCAAAGCTATTTGCAACGAGTGTAATTTTGTAATCCCACTCTTGGTCAATGTGGACTACTCGAGGCTCACCACTTGGGCCGCACTCTCTGTAATCAAGGCAAAGCATGTCGTGACCGGCGGACGGACAATCCGCAAAATAGATGCCAATCGGGGGATACCCCCATTCACTAACCCAGAAGCTGCTCTCGAACTCGCCGCATAAAGAATAGGTTTTATCTTCACCGATAGAGTAGATGCCGGTGATCGCTATGTGATCTTCTGCCCAAGACGTTCGCTCGCTGGTTTTATGATTCGTTCGCTTCGGGATGCCACCGTTTTGAGTGCGCATCAACGTGATGTAAGACTTGGGTAGCTTGTATCCAAGTTTCCGTTCTACGCGAGCGACATCAAGATCAGTGAAAGCGGGGCCAACGTACTCCTGCCTTGCGTAGTCTGAGTCTTCCCAAAAATCACTCAGGTCAAAATCTGCGAATGGCTCGTTCATTCTCGTGAGACCTAACGTAGAGCTAACCGGCGGCGCTTTAGCGCCGTCCAGCGACCGAAGGGAGCGAGGTTGAGCGCCATGTTAGACATCAGCTGGACTCTGCAGGAGGGGGCATGTCTTCGAGGCATAACCGAACATATATTTCCTCAGAAACGATGCCCACCGCACGCTCGAAGTCTTCTTTCTTCACAATTTTCGCAGTCAATAAGGCGTCCACTGCAAGAGCAGCCACTCTATCGCTCCAGGAGTTTTGGTCCATGATTTTGATGTCTAACGTAGAGGTAAGGGGCGCCGCTTAAGCGGCGTCCCAGCGGAACGAAGTGGAGCGGTCTTGACCGCCGGGTTAGAGCGCACTACCAGTAAGCACATGGCGAACTCCAAGCGCCGCAGCCAGAACAAACGCAACAGCAAAGCAGAAAAAGCCAGCATTCCTTATGGGACGAAGCAAGTGTTTTGGCCCGGTGTTGGCGCCAAGAAAAAAGGCAGCCAGGAGCGAAATAGCGAGGGCAAGATAACTTACGCCGATGGAATATGCCGCTGCGCCATGAAGGTAACGTGCGGCCCGGAATAGAAATGCAGCCTCACCAGATTGGAAGATGCTTATAGATAGCATTACGAGGCTAAGCGAGAGGCCAATACCGGTTGTTATCCAGACAGTTCGCATTTCGCGCAAGCGCTCTAACGTTTGAATTCACCGGCCTGCGCGGCTTTTCGCGCAGGTCCGGTGGAATGATGGGTTGGGCCTAGGCGGTTGTTAATCACCGACAAACCTTATATAGGTATGAATATGGCCTTGGGCATTGGCCACCAGAGAAATGGCTTTTTTCAGATGCTCTGCGACAGGGGGCTCCAGCGGTTTTGGAGTAAGACTGTTTAGCTCGTGCAGAAGAACGGGTATTTGGAGAGTGTTGAAGATGGTGTCCCCGTAAGGATCAACGAAACGCAAACAGGCAAACTCTAGTGCGGATTCTGATGGCAGAAACCCTGTCAGAAGTGACTGTGGATCACTGAGGCGCGCCAGCTCAGTGCCATTTTCTTCCTCCCAAACAAGCTCGATACCCATGGTTTGCTAGGCCCAACGTATTGGAGTTGAGCACCTTGACGCCTGAAGGGCGGCGAGTGTGCTCGGACGACGGGTTGGACGGGAGAGGTGTCTGGGACTTGTGACGATGCTTGTTTTCGCTCTCATCCTGCGCCCCGTGCTCACGTGGTTTTATTGAAGAACCGAAGTGTGTTTCAGAGCGTGTGTATTAACGCTGGCGTTATCCACCGCTCTTAAAAACACTTCGCTTTTTATCATTGTTCCGTCGTTTTATAAATCGGCCGCTTTTCTGATAACAACGATTGCAGTTCGATCATTACGGGCGGAGACAGCTATCTCGACCAACGTTAAGTAGACACCTGAATCGGTGTATAACAAAAATTAACTGAAGTGTATAACGCAACCATTATCACGATAACCTATTGTTCTGAATGTGCCTTGGTCTTGATAGGGGACGTAAATGCAAAATGAAAACACCCCTTCCGCCCCGCCGCCGAAACTACTTGATCAGGTGCGCAACCGAATCCGGATCAAGCATTACAACATCCGTACGGAAACGCAATATGTTCAGTGGGTTGGCGCAATGTTTTCGACGAAGTGAAGGCTTGTCATTGACATGCCTTCGCGCTCATAGAAACGATGCGCATCTTTTCTTTGAATACCTGAATCAAGGTGCATTTGCACGCAGCCTTCCTTTACTGCGAATTCTCGAAGCCAGGAAAGCAGGCTGGCGCCGAAGCGATTTGATCGGTGAGATGGCAACGTTACAAGGTCATCAACGTACAGAAAATGGCCCCATGCCAGGTTTTCACCGACTCGGAATCCTGCGACAGCTACCACGCCATCCGGTTGTTCGATAAAGGCAAGTTGATAGCCGGTTTTTTCCTGGTTTCGAACTCTGGACAGAAATTGATCTTCTGCGATGTGGGGGCGAAGCTCCCGCATGACGGGATAGCAAACGGCGATCTCGGAATCTGTAGTGGCAATGCGAATGTTCATGACGGTTCTATTTTGACGCCAACGTCGGTTAGCCAGCTGGTCGGTGGTTCATGGCAGCGCGGCCGCCTGGGGGGAGGGTGTCGCAGCCAGACTGGCTTCGCTCGCCAGGTCGACCCAGCCGCCCCCCATCGCCTTGTACACGTTCACCAGCTGGGTGTAGCGGTCCGCCTGCGAGCGCACCGCAGTCAGCTCGGCGCTGAACAGTTCGTTCTCCGCGTACAGCACTTCCAGATATCCCGCATAGCCGTTGTCGAATTTCAGCCGCGACAGCCGCGCGTATTCGCGCAGCGCGGCCACGCGTTGCGACTGGGCCACGGATTCCGCCTGCGTTTTTTGCGAGCCCACCAGCGCGTCGTTGGCCTCGCGGAAGGCATTGAGGATGACCTGCCGGTAATTCGCCAGCGCCTCGCGCTGGATCGCCTCGGCCGTCTGCACCTGGCCCTCGATGGCGCCGAAGGTGAAGATCGGGCCGGCCAGTCCGCCGGCGACCGACCAGGCGGTTGCCGGACCGCTGAGGAAATCGCCGACGGCCGTGCTGACCGAGCCGAGCGTGCCGGTCAGCGACAGGCTGGGGTAGTAGAGCGACTTGGCGACGCCGATGTTTGCGTTGGCGGCGACGAGGTTCTGCTCGGCCTGCAGGATGTCGGGGCGGCGTTCCAGCAGCGTTGAAGGCAGGCCATCGGGGATGCCCGGCGCGCTCAGCGCGTCGATCGATAGTCCGCGCGGGATCGGGCCGGGGGGGCGGCCGAGCAGCAGCGAGATCAGGTTTTCCTGGGCGGCGATCTGTTGTTCGAGCACGGGGATCGCGGCGAGCGCCTGCTGGTATTGCGAATCCACTTGCGAGACTTCGACCTGCGAGACCACGCCGCCCTTGAAGCGCAGCTCGAAAATCTTGCGGGTGCCGGCGTAGTTGTCCGCCGTGGCGCGCGATATTTCGAGCTGGCGGTCGAGTCCGCGCAAACCGATGTAGCTGGCCGCGACGCTGGTGACCACCGACAGGATGACGCCGCGCCGACCCTGCTCGCTGGCGTAGACCTGCGCCTGCGCGGCTTCGCTCTGCCGGCGCACGCGGCCGAACAAATCGATCTGCCAGTCGGCGCCGAGCGCGCCCTGATAGAGGCTGGAGTAGGGATCCGCGCCGGTTGCGAGTGGCGGCTGGCCGACCCTGCTGGCGCGATTGCGGCTGGCATCGGCGCTGTAGCCGATCTGCGGATAGAACTGCGCGCGGGTGGTGCCGAGTTGCCCCATGAACTGCTCGATGCGTTCACTGGCGATGGCGACATCGAGGTTCTCGCGCAGGGCGATGTCGATCAGCTGGTTCAGCGCGGGGTCGCCGAACTGTTCCCACCAGCGGGTGTTGACGACCTCGGCGGCGTGCGGGAAATCGATGCGCCAGGCTGCGGGCGCGGCGATATCCGGCCGCACGTAATCGGGGCCGACGCTGCAGCCAGCGAGCAGGGCTGCGGCGAGGGCGGCGTCGAGGATGCGTGTACGCATGTCACTGTCCCTCCGGGTGGGCGTGCGCGCCAGGCTGGGCCAGGGCACGTTTGCCCGCGAAGCGGGCGGAGAGGCTTTCGAGCAGCCAGAAGAAGAACGGCGCAAAGAAGATTGCCACGATAGTCGAGGCCAGAATGCCGCCGATGACCCCGGTGCCGATGGCACGCAGGCTGTTCGCGCCCGGCCCGGTAGCAATAGCCAGCGGCACGCAGCCGAGGCCGAACGCCAGCGAGGTCATGACGATGGCGCGCAGGCGCGCGCGGGCGGCGGCGATGGCCGCTTCGTGGATCGCCATGCCCGCATGCACGTGCTCGATCGCGACTTCGCAGATCAGGATGGCGTTCTTCGCCGACAGGCCCACCAGAGTGACCAGACCGACCTGGAAGTAGACGTCGTTTTCCAGCCCGACGATCCAGGTCAGCAGCAGGGCGCCGAGGATCGCTACCGGCACGGTCAGCAGCACCGCCAGCGGCAGGGTCCATTTCTCGAACTGCGCCGCGAGCAGCAGGAACACCACGATGAGGCCGGCGATGAAGGCGATCGACGAGGTGCTGCCGGACGATTTTTCCTGCAGCGCCTGACCTGCCCAGGCGTAGGAGAAGCCGCCGGGCAGGACTTCGCCGGCCACCGCTTCCATCGCCGCCAGCGCCTGTCCCGAGCTGTAGCCCGGCGCCGGGTTGCCGGTGATCTTGACGGCCGGGAAGCCGTTGAAGCGCTCCATCAATTTCGGCGCGGCCACATAGCGCACGCTGATCAGCGCCGACAGCGGCACCATGCTGCCGGTTTTCGAGGGGATATAGACCTTGTTGAAATCGTCCGGGTTGATGCGGTATTCGGCGTCGGCCTGCAGCACCACCCACCATACGCGGCTGAACTGGCTGAACTGCCCGGCGATCGACGAGCCGAAGAAGCTCTGCATGGTCTGGAACGCATCCAGCACCGACACCCCCAGCACTTCGGCCTTGTTGCGGTCGAGATCGACAAACAGCTGTTGCGTGGCGCCCTTGAACGTGGTGTTGACGCCGGCAAGTTCAGGTCGCTGCCGGGCCGCGGCGATGAAGGCCTGCACTGCCTGGCTGGTTGCCTGGGTGTCGCCTGCGCCGCGGTTCTGCAGATAGAACTCGAAGCCGCCGGTGGTGCCGAGGCCGGGAATCGAGGGCGGATTGATGCCGAGCACGAAGCCCTCCTTCAGCCGGGCGAATTGCTGGTTGAGCCGCGGCAACACGCCGAAGGTGAGCTGCGACGCATCGGTGCGCTGGTCGAACGGCTTCATCGACACGAACAGCACCGCCGCGTTGTTGCGGAAAGTGCCGTCGACCAGGCTGTAGCCGTTCACCAGCGCCACATCCTGCACCGCCGGCTCGGTGGCGATGATCTTCGTAGCCTGATCGGCGAGCGCGCCGACGTAGCCCTGGCTGGCGGTATCGGGCGCCTCCACCACCACGAAGAAATAGCCCTGGTCTTCGTCCGGCACGAAACTGCCCGGCAGCACGCGGAACATCAGCACGATGGCGACCAGGATGCCGCCAAACACCAGCAGCGCGACCGGCCAGCGCTGGATCAGTCGGGCGACCCCGCCGACGTAGCCGGCGGTGAGGCGCTCGAAGGATTGTTCGAACCAGCGGAAGAACCCCTTCTTCTCGCCGTGATGCGCCTTGACGATGATGGCCGCGAGCGCGGGCGACAGCGTCAGCGCCATGATCCCCGAGATGACCACCGAGATCGCGATGGTGATGGCGAACTGCTGGTACAGCGTACCGGTGACACCGCCGAGGAAGGCAACCGGCATGAACACCGCCACCAGCACCAGCACGATGGAAATCAGCGCACCGGCGATTTCGCTCATCGCCCGCTTGGCCGCCTCCAGCGCGCCGAGGCCGTGCTTCACCATGTTGGTTTCGACGTTTTCCACCACCACGATGGCGTCGTCGACCACCAGGCCGATGGCGAGAATCAGCCCGAACATCGTCAGCATGTTGATCGAGAAACCGAGCAGGTGCATGCCGATGAAGGTGCCGATGATCGACACCGGCACCGCGAGGATGGGGATGATCGTCGCGCGCAGCGACTGCAGGAACACGAACACCACCAGCACCACCAGGATGACCGCCTCGAAGAAGGTGTGCACCACCTTGTCGATCGAATTGAGGGTGAACAGGCTGGTGTCGAGGCTGATCGTGTAATCGAGACCGGTGGGGAACTGCTTTTTCAGTTCTTCGAGACGCGCGCGCACGGCGGCGGCCGTTTCCACCGCGTTGGCGCCCGGCTGCTGGAAAATGCCGATGGTGGTCGCGGTCTTGCCGTTCATCCGGCTGGCAATCGAGTAGTCGCGTTTGGCCAGCTCGACCCGGCCGATGTCGCGCACGCGCACGATGGCGGTGCCGGTCTTGGCCGTGCGCACGATGATGTCCTCGAATTCCTCAGGCTTGGTGAGCAGACCCTGCGCGGTGACCACGAAGGTTTGCTGCACCCCCTGCGGCGTCGGCTGTGCGCCGATCTGGCCGATGCCGAAAGTCTGGTTCTGGCTCTGGATCGCGCTGGAGACTTCCTGCACCGAAATGCCGAGTTGCGCCATGCGGTCGGGACGCAGCCACACCCGCATCGCGATGTCCGGTAAGCCGAATACCGACGCGCGGTTGGCGCCGGGTACGCGCTTGAGTTCGTCCAGTACGTAGAGATTGGTGTAGTTGTCGATGTAGGTCGCGTCGTAGCGATCGTCGGGCGAAAAGACCGACAGCACCATCATGAGGCTCGACGATTTCTTGTCGACCGTCACGCCCTGCTGCGACACCACCTGCGGCAGCATCGGCAACGCCTGGCTGACGCGGTTCTGCACGTTGACCTGGTTGATGTCGGGATCGCTGCCCGGCTTGAACACCACACTGATCGAGACGTTGCCGGACGACGAGCTCACCGAGTTGAAGTAGAGCAGGTTGTCCACCCCGTTGATCTGCGCCTCGATCGGCGCCGCCACCGTGTTGGCGATGACTTCGGCGGTCGCACCCGGGTAGCGTGCCTCGACGGTGACCTGCGGCGGTGCCAGTTCGGGATATTGCGAGATCGGCGCCACGAACATGGCGACCGCGCCGCCCAGCACGATCAGGATCGAGATGACGGCCGACAGGATCGGACGGTCAATGAAAAAGTGGGTGAACATGGCGCGCTCGCTCAGGGTTGGGCTGCTTGGGGCGCTGCTGCAGCGGGTGCGGCCGGCTCGACGATTTTCACCGGCTGTCCGGGCACCACCTTGAGCACGCCTTCCACCACAACCCGGTCGCCGGCATGCAGGCCGCTGAGGATGACGATGTCCTTTGCGCCGTAGTAGTCGCCGACCACCACCGGACGCACTTCCGCATTGCCCGCAGGGTTCACCACGTAAACGAGGTGACCATTCGAGCCCTGCTGCACAGCGAGCTGCGGCACCACGATGGCATTCGTCCGCATAGCGCCATGGACGTTCGCGGTGACGAACATCCCCGGCCGCAACAGCTTGTCCGGGTTGGGCAGCACGGCGCGCACCATGAAGGAGCCGGTGTCCTGGCTGAACGAGGGGTCGGCGAAATTGATCTTGCCGCGATAGGGATACAGCGCGTTGTCCGCCAGCAGGATTTCGACTTCATAGTTGTCGTTCTTCGGCGAGACGATGCGTTTTTTCAAGCGCTCGTCGCGCCACTTCGCGACCTGATTCTGCGACACGCTGAAGGTAACCCACACTGGATCGATGGCGGCGACATAGGTGAGCGTCGAGTCGGGCGACATCGCATTCAGGTACGCGCCCTGGCGCTGCACCGAGTTGCTGGCCAGGCCGGTCACCGGAGAATGGATGCGGGTGTAGCTCAGGTTCAGTTCGGCTTCGGTCACCTTGGCCTGCGCCGAGAACACGGCTGCCTTGGCTGAATCGAATTCACCCTGGGCGCGGTCCAGGTCGGACTGCGACAAGGCATTTTGCTGCGCCAGCGGTTTCACCCGGCCGAGGTTCGCCTGCGCGGTGGTGAAGCGCGCCTGCTGCGACTGCAGTTCGCCGCGTGCCGCGGCCAGCTGCGCTTCAAAGGGTTTGGGGTCGAGCAGAAACAGCAGCTGGCCTTCCTTCACCAGTTCGCCTTCGCGGTACACGATCTTGTCGAGAAAGCCCGACACCCGTGCCACGATGTTCACTTGCCGTGAGCTTTCGGTCTGTGCGACAAAGCTCGGCGTGTAGGGAATGTCCCGTGGCTGGGTGGTGATCACACTGACTGCGGGCGCCGGGCGTTGCGGCGGCGGCGTCTCTTTCGAGCAAGCTGTCAGCAGAAGGGCAAGGGCGGCGAGGGCGAGCGGCAGACGAAGGCGGGGGGTGGCGAACATGGGCAGGGGTTGTTGGGCTGAACCGCTGAAGCACGGTTGAAAAGACTCACCCGGCAGGTGAGCGGAGGTCAGGGCAGGCAGCGTGCAATTCATGTGTATTCCCGTTCTGGAACGTCATGTGTCCTGTCTGAGCGATGCATTCTTCTGCCGCTGGCAGGTGCTGTCATCAGGCCGCAAAGCGGCTGCGCCAGTGTGCCAGAATTGCTCAGGCCGGGCTATCGACAGGCAAGCCGTGGCGCACTTCCGCCGCGGTTGCCAGGCTTGCCTCGGTGCGCTTTCAACCCTAGACTCAAAACGGCTATGCCAATTCAACCGGAGACGCACATGGGCAAAAAAAACGCACCCCCCGAATCAAAATCCGTCATCAAAAAGAAGGCTGCTGCGGAAAGCGAGTCGCCCAAATTGAAGCGTCGCGAATACGAAAGCAAGCTGCGCGAACTGCAGGCCGAACTGTGCATGGTGCAGGACTGGGTGAAGGCCACCGGACAGCGCATCATCATTATTTTCGAAGGCCGCGACGCAGCGGGCAAGGGCGGCACCATCCGGGCCATTACCGAAAAGGTCAGCCCGCGCGTCTTCAAGGTGGTGGCCTTGCCGGCGCCCTCCGACCGGGAAAAGAGCCAGATCTATGCGCAGCGCTACTTGACGCATTTCCCCGCGGCGGGCGAAGTGGTGATCTTCGACCGCAGTTGGTACAACCGCGCAGGCGTAGAGAAAGTGATGGGTTTCTGCACCGATGAGCAGCACAAGAAATTTCTGGAGATGTGCCCTGCTTTCGAAAAACACCTCGTCGTCGCGAACGGCATCATCCTGCTCAAATACTGGCTGGAAGTCGGCGACGAGGAACAAGAGCGGCGTTTCACTGCGCGTATCGAAGACCCGGTGCGGCAGTGGAAACTCTCCCCGATGGACCTGCCTTCGCGCCAGCGCTGGTACGACTATTCGCGTGCGCGCGACCAGATGCTCGACGCCACCGACACCGACTACGCGCCCTGGCATACCGTTCACTCCGACAACAAGCGCCGGGCGCGCCTGAACCTGATCACGCATCTGCTGGAGCAGCTTCCCTACGTGCGACAGCCGCGCACGAAGGTCAAACTGCCGAAGCGCAACATGAAAAATGCTTACGACGACCAGGCGACCATGACCAAGCGCCGCTGGATTCCCGAGCGTTATTGAATCCGCGTCAGGTCATGCCAAGGCGAACGTCATGCTGAACCTGTTCCAGTCCTTTTTCGGCGGTGAAAAAAGCCGCAGCCACTATCCCGAGTCGCTGATCGAAGCCGCGATCGAGCGCGCGGTGGACGGAACCGACGCCAGGCTGCGGCATCTTCCCGGCTACCGGAATAGTCTGCGCAAGCCGGTCATCCATGCCGTCGATCATGTCGTGGCGCTGATCGATGCCCTGCCTGCGCCGCTGGCGGCGGGGCGCGAGGATTTCAGCACCGACCCGCGCCTGGCCGCGTTATTCGTGTCGGCCGCGCAGATGCAGGAAGTGTTCGGCCGCGATCGAGCGTTGAATGCGTACATGAAGCAGGCATCGGTTGCCGCCGAACGGGTGACTGCGCTGCTGATGGCCGAGCGGGTCGAGAAAAATGTGCTCGGCGTCGATCAGGTGGGCGGCCAGCTGCGGCGCGACGTGGCGCAAGTGACAGTCAGCTTTCGCAAGCATCAATTGATGGAGGCGGCAGAGGACGAAGCGGAGAGCCGCCGGCTTCTCAAGCGCCGCGCATTCGACCACCTGCTGGCGCTGGCTTTGGCGCGCATCGTCGAGATGCGTGGTGAGCGCGCCGATCTGGTTCGTCAGCGCGATGTGCTGCGGCACAAACTGGCTACGCTGGCGCGCAACGGCTGGGGCTTCGATGCAGCGGACGCCGAAGATGAAGCTGAAGCGGCCGATCCAGCCAGTCTGCAGAGCGATCTGGCGGACGTCGAACAGCAGTTGCAGGAACTGGGCGCGGATTCCGGCGTACTGGGCACGCACCTGGAATGTGTTGCGGACCTGCTGTCGCAGGCCGAACAGCAACTGAAAATTGAGAATGTGTGCATGCGGCTGGACAGCATGAACATCCAGCGCGATGCGCAGGATGCCGCCGCACACGACATCGTGTTACCCGAATTACACAACGCCCGTGGACAGCGTAGCGTGTTGTTGCTGGTGTCGATCATCCCGGGCGATCTTCCGCAGCAGGAAAACCTGCTGGCCACGGCGCATCGCTACCTGTAGCGCCGCGGGTAGCCGTCCGGGCTCAGGCCGGTTTTTCGTTCTCTGTCGCCTTGTCGAGAATTTCCTTGTACAGGTGCAGCAGGCTGGCGACCAGATTCTGGTGTTCGGGGTGAAGCTGGAGTTGCCGTTCGACGAAAGGCTGCGCCGTCTGCACATCGGCAAAAATCTCTTCCAGCTTGCTGATGTCGTAATCGCTGAGTTTTTCGCCACGGTCGACCCGGGCCTTCAGATCAAGCGCAAGCGGCAGCCGCTGCGTATTCAGACGTTCAAGCAGGGCCTGGATGACGCCTGCGTCTTCGGTAGGATTGCTCATGATGATCTCCTCGGCGGGGTAGATTAAAAGTGAAGGCTGAAATTCATTCTAATGGAATGGCAGGACAGCGGGATAAGCGTTAACCGGACCTAGAAACTTGCGCCGAACGAGACGATCGCGAAGCGGTCGGCGCTGTCGTCCGGATTGAAGACATAGGCGCCGAGCGTGAACCGGCCGGCGGTCAGCTGGGCGAACCCGCCGCGCTGGATATCCCGCTCGCTATCGTAGGCGCGCGAGCGCTGGCCAACGAGGCCGAAGCGCAGCCATGCCAGCGGCGTGAGCCCGAGCTCGCTCCAGGCATAGGTGAAGCTGTCATCGCGCACATCGAGGTCGACCACGTATTCGGCCTCGATGTAGAAATCGACCATGCCATAGGCTGCGCTCGCTTCGAGCCCGGGCGCGATCCCGTGTTTTGAACCCATGACCGCGCCGATGATCGGCGTGATTTCCCAGCTCACGCTATCGCCGCCGGCAAACGCCCAACCGGCGAACAGCGAAGCGCTGTCGATGGCCTCGTAGTTGTAACGCGCTTCGAGATGCAGCGCGTCGCGATCGGCGGTGGCGATCGCGGAGAAGTAGTTGTCCTGATCGTCGAGCGCGTAGTAGTAGCCGGTCGCGGCAAACGCCCAGCCGGACGCGCTGGCGTCAGTTTGCAGTGGCACGTGGTTCGCACCTTCCTGCGCTGCGCACAGAGCCGGCATCAGCAGTACGGCCGCGAAGGTTGACAGTCGCATGCTCACCCCCCGAGCGCGATGGTGGCAAGCACCAGCGCCGCGCCGATGGCCATCATGGCCAGGCCGGACCGCCAGGGTACGCCGCCTGCATGACGCCCGTAGGCATGACCCGCCGCGAACAGCATCAGCAGTGCGATGGCGTTCGACACGCGCATTGCCAGCGCAGTTTCGGCGATGAAAATGAACGGAATCACGACCGGAAAGGTAGCCAGAACGACGAGCAGGAACACCCACAGGGCGCCGATGTAATCATCCTGGCTAAGGCGCGCACGCGCCGGCACGGGCAGGGCGAGGAGGCGCTGGCGCATGTCTTCCAGACTGTCGGCGCCGATCGAGGCGCCGAGACGCGCGGGTAGTTCCCCGGCGATGATCGCATGGGCATCGGACGGGTCGGCGACGCTGCGGATACGCTGCAACAGGGTGTGCTTGCGCGTCCGTTCGGTCAGCGTCCGGATCAGATACATGACTGCATCGACCAGCCCCCATGCGATGTTGCAGCCGAGCGCGGCATACAACACGGTGCGGACTTCCTCGCGCCCGGCGGTCGCTGCGCTGATCGTTCCGGTGAAGGTCAGCGCCATGATCAGGCCGAAGATGATCTCGGATACGCGATCGACCGGATCCAGTACCTGCATGCGTTTTTCGTTTTCAGTTTTCACTCGACACGTCTCTGTTCAATTGCATGGCGGCCATGTTGAACAGGCAGCGCGCCAAAAAATTATAGCCACGATCCGCATGAATCAGAGGATTGACCCTGCCCGCCGGCCTATGGATACTGACTTGCAGGCTGAACCACGTCGCGACGACCTGTTTCGAATATTCCCGTCCTTGAAACCGAACCCCAAACATGAATTCTTTATCCGGCATCACTCTGTCTTTATTCCTGGCGTGGAGCGCATCGGCTCAAGCGGCGTCTCCCTGTGTGGCGCATGACCTGGGCTTTGGCCAGACAGCAGCCGGCTGGGCGCATCAGCCGCTGTCGAAACTCAAGCGCGACACGGTCTACACCCAGGCGCAGGAAGCTGGCCATGCGGTGCTGCGCGGGACAGCGGACCGCTCGGCCTCGCTCTATGTGGCCCTGCTCAAACCGGCGAGCGTTCCCGCGAGCCTGAAATGGCGCTGGAAGACCGACGCGCTGGTGGCGGATGCCGACAACCGCGACAAGAAACGCGAGGACGCGTCGCTGCGCGTGCTGGTCGCGTTCGACGGCGACAAGACGGCCTTGCCCGAAGCCGAGCAGAAACGTTTCCAGCGTGCCAAATCGCTGACCGGGCGCGATGCGCCGTACGCCACCCTGATGTATATCTGGAGCGATCACGTTCCGGCGGGCGCCGTGATTCCCTCGGCCCATACCAGTCAGGTCAAGATGCTGGCGGTGGCGTCCGGAGCGCAAGGCCTGGGGCAGTGGCAGTCGGTGCAGCGCAACCTCGTCGCCGACTACAAGCGCGCCTTCGGCAGCGCGCCCGGTCGCGTGCTGGGGGTGGCGGTGATGACCGATACCGACAACACCGGCGGCAAGGCCGTCGGCGAATACAGCGATATCCGCCTCGATTGTACGGGCCGCTGACGGTGTCGCGCGGGCTGCTCTTCGCGATGCTGGGCCTGTTGTTCGGCGGCTGCGCGAGCCTGCCCGACAATGGCGCGCAGTATGTGTCGCATGCCCTGCAGGACACTGCCACGACGGCGCTGGGGCAGAAAAGCCAGGCCGTGTTGCAGGGGTTTCCGGGCGACAACGGATTCCTGCCGCTGAAGAGCGGCATCGACGCGCTGCTGGCGCGCATCGTCCTGGCCGATGCGGCGCAGCGCTCGCTCGATGTCCAGTACTACATCTGGCACGACGATCTCACCGGCCGCATCTTTGCCCACGCGCTGCTGCGCGCGGCCGATCGCGGCGTGCGGATCAGGGTGCTGCTGGACGACGTCGGTGCGCGCGCCAACGACGAGACCCTGCTTGCGATCGAAGCCCACCCCAACATCGAGGTCAGGCTGTTCAATCCGCTGGCTTCGCGCAGCTTTCGCGGGCTCGGCATGCTCACCGATTTTTCCCGCGTCAACCGGCGCATGCACAACAAGGCTTTCGTCGCCGACAACCAGGCGGCGATCCTGGGCGGCCGCAACATCGGCGACGAGTATTTCGACGCGTCCAGCGAGGTGGCCTTCGACGATCTGGACGTGCTGACGCTCGGCCCGGTCGTCGCCGAGGTGTCGCGTTCTTTCGACCAGTACTGGAATGCGCCGTCGTCCTATCCGGTTGCGTCGCTGCTTGGGCGCAGCGCCGACAGCGCCAGTCTCGCCAGGCTGCGCGCCGATCTCGCCGCCTTTATCGAGGCGAACCGCGACAGCCCTTATGTCACGCAAACGGGGAAGCGCTTCGTCGAGGCCTGGACCTCGGGACACCCGAACTTTTTCCGCGGCGCGGCCACGCTGCTGTATGACGATCCGGCCAAGATCGGCCGTGCGCCGGATGTAACCGAGGGGCATCTGCTGCCGCAGTTTTCCGGTATCAGCGCGCAGATCCAGCAGGAACTGCTGATCGTTTCGCCCTATTTCATCCCGGGCAAGGCGGGCGTCGCCTGGCTGAACGGGCTGGTGAAGCGGGGTATTCGCGTCACCGTACTGACCAACTCGCTCGCCGCCACCGATGTCGGCGCGGTGCATTCGGGCTACCAGCGTTACCGCGAAGCGCTGCTCGAGGGCGGCGTCGCGATTTACGAACTCAAGCCGGGGGCCGTCCAGCCGGCCCATGCGGAGAAAAAGGCCAAGGCATTCGGCGCCTCACGCGCCTCGCTGCATGCCAAGTCCTTCGTGTTCGACCGCCGTGCCGTATTCATCGGTTCGCTCAACCTCGACCCCCGCTCGATCCAGCTCAACACCGAAATCGGCGTGGTGTGCGAGAGCCCGCCGCTGGCGGAAGAGGTTGCCGGCACGATCGAGCGCAACTTCGACAGCATCGCCTGGCGGCTGGAGCGCGTCGTCGATGCGTCCGGACACGCGCACATCGAGTGGGTCGAGGCCGGCACCGCGGGCGAGCGCCGCTATCTGAGCGAACCCGAAGTCGGCGCGATGCGGCGGTTCTCGGTATGGCTGCTCGGGCTGCTGCCGATCGAGTCGCAGCTCTGAGCGGGGAGACAATCGGCGGTGGCTTAACCCGTGGTCGCCAAATCCGGCATCAGGTAAAACATCAAGGCGATGATGGCGTAGACCGTGATGAGCTGGACGCCCTTGTACCAGTTGGAGCGCCCGTCGCTGACCACCATGCTGCCGATCAGGACGGCGATGAACAGCGCGCCGACCTCGGCTCGCCCGAAGGCCAGATCGAGCGGCCGCGGCGCAACGAAATAGCTGGCCAGCACCAGCACCGGTGCCACAAACAGCGCGATCTGGATCGAACTGCCGAGCGCGATGCCGACCGCCATGTCGACCCGGTTCTTGCGCGCCATCGCGATGGCCGAGAGGCTTTCGGCCGCACCGCCGACCACCGCCAGGAACACGATGCCGATGAACAGTTGCGACATGCCGAGCGCCGTCCCGGTGCCTTCGGCCGCGCCGACCAGGATTTCGCTCATCCACGCCGCCAGCACCGAGGCGCCGACCAAGCTGCCGATCGCGCGCGGCAGGCTCCAGTGCGGGCCGTGATCGTCCGCTTGGTCCGGGCTGCCGCGGCTGGCGAACATTCCGGCGTGCGTCTTCAGCATGAATACGAGATACAGCACATAGGCGGTGAGCAGAACGAAGGCGAGGCCGATGTTGAGCAGCATCTCCTGGCGGATGGTTTCCTCCGGCGCGAAGAAGCGGCTGAACGCGCTCGGCACGGCGAGGCTGATGACGGCGATCAGCATCATCGAGCTGTAGACCCGGGCGGCCACCGGGTTGTAGTCTTGATCGTGATGACGCAGGCCGCCCAGCAGGAAGGCGATGCCAAGCGCGAGCAGCAGATTGGCCAGAATCGCGCCGGCGATCGAGCCCAGCACCATGTCGAACAGCCCGGCCTTGAGTGCCACGAACGCGATGATGAGTTCGGGCGCGTTGCCGAAGGTCGCGTTGAGCAGCCCGCCGATGGCGTCTCCGGTGCGCGTGGCGAGTTGCTCGGTGGCGTGCACGATGAGGTGGGCGATGGGCACGATGGCGAGCGCCGCCGAAAAGAACAGCAGCGGATCCGCTACGCCGAAATGTTCGAGCGCAAGCGTGATCGGGATGAACACGAACAGCCATGCAACGGAAAACTTCAGGCGCATCGACATTCCCTTCAGGCGTGTTCAGGTCAATGGAACAACGGCAGCGCACACCGCGCGCCCGTTTTTTTATCGCTAATTTTTGTTGCCGGTACTGACGTGCAGGGCCATCAGTCGCGCGAGCGTCACGGCAATATAGAGCTGTCCAGCCAATGCTTCGGAGATGGCAAGCGAACGCGCGATCGGGTGAACCGGCGTGATGTCGCCGTAGCCCATGGTGGTGAGTGTCACGAAGCTGTAATAGATCCACGTCAGCGCGCCGGGCGCGTTGCCGACCGCGCCGCTGAAGGCATCGGGATGAATGAGGTACAGCAGTTCGTAGGCGCTGGCCCAAACCAGCCCGAGCAGCAGCAGCACGGCGACGGCACCCTGGATGCGGTAATGGGTGACCGGGCCGCTGCGATAGGCCCGTGCTGCCACGACCGCGGCAAACAGCAAGAGCATGACGAGGGTGGTGGCTTCGCGTCCGATGGCGAGTGTGTCCGACGGTGCGATGGCATCGGTCCAGCGCACCAGCAGCGCAACTGCCGTGAGCGTCACCACGGTAAATCGCACCCGGCGCGATTCGGCCGTAGTGAATGCACCTGCGACCAGCAGCACAGAAAAGGCAAGATTGCTCACGAGTCGCCCGGTTGAGTCGGGTGTCAGCAGCACGGGCAGCACAAAGACGGTGATGACAAGCAGTGCGAGGATGATCGACAGGCCGCGGTCAGCCTCCCAGAACCGCCGCATCCGTTCCCAGATATGCGGTCTCATCGTGGGGTGGCCGCTGTGGGCGGCGTGTAAACGGTATGGGTCAGCACAAGATGTCTATCCATTCGCGAAGGGTGGGGAAACCGGTTTTTCAAGTTTACGTCAGGTCGCGCATTGACAGCTGACTTGCACGGCTTAGAGTTAAAGCACTAACAGGGATTCTGTTTTTCGGTGCAGTGCAATAACAAACCTTTCATAGAGCACACAATCAATCATGGAAAAAATCATACCGCGCTGGGAATGGCGCTCGTTTGGTCGGAGCTTCGGCGAGGCCGAGGCGCAGCTGGCGGCGCTGACGCCGGAAGGCGTGCAGGAGAGCGACGAGGTCTATCTGCTTTCCGGCGCCGGCGACAATGTGAAGGTCCGCGCAGACCTGATGGACATCAAGGTGCTGCGGGAGGTCAACGCAGCGGGTCTGGAGCAGTGGACGCCGGTGATGAAAGCGGGATTTCCGCTCCCGGCCAGCGAGGTGACGCGCGTGTTCGAATCGCTCAAGCTCCCGTTGCCCGAGCTGGCCCGCGCCAGCTACACCCTCGACGCATTCATCGCAGCCTTCGCCCAGCCGGGCGGCGCGATCCGAAAAGTTGACGTTCACAAGCGGCGGGTCCGCTACTCAGTCGGCGGCTGCACGGCCGAGCTTTCCGACGTGACTGCGAACGGCAAACCCACCCGCACCCTCGCCGTCGAGTCGACGGATGCGCAAGCGGTGGTCCGCGCCGTACGCAGCCTCGGCCTCGGTGGCTACACCAACACCAGCTATCCCAAAGGGCTGGCGGCGCTGATCGACGACGAGCCGGAACGCTACGCCGTCATTGACGCCGGCACCAATTCGATCAAGTTCCACATCGCCGAACGCGACCGCGCCGGACACTGGCGCACCCTCGTCGACCGCGCCGAGCTGACGCGTCTGGGCGAAGGGCTCGCGCAGCAGGGCGGGATCATCGACGCCGCACTGGAGCGTGCTGTCGTCGCCATCGCCGACATGGCCGACGAAGCGAAGCGGCACGGCGTGCGGGCGCTCGCCGCGGTGGGCACCGCCGGCCTGCGCATTGCCGCGAACGGCAGCGCGGTCGTCGCCGCCATCGAGGCGCGCACCGGCGTGCATATCGACGTGATTTCCGGCGAAGAAGAAGGCCGGCTGGCCTACCTGGCAGCGAAGTCGGGGCTCGGCCTGAAGAGCGGCGCGCTTGTCGTGTTCGACACCGGCGGCGGTAGCTCGCAATTCACCTTCGGCCAGGATGAGCGCGTTGACGATCGCTTCAGCGTCGACGTCGGCGCTGTGCGCTACACCGAACGCTTTGGTCTCGACGGCGCTGTCTCGCCCGACACCCTGCGCGAAGCGATGGCCGCAATCTCGGCCGACCTGTCGCGCATCGACGGGCGTCCGGTGCCCGACCTGCTGGTGGCGATGGGCGGCGCGGTCACCAACCTCACCGCAGTCAAACACGGGCTCGCCACCTACGATCCGTCTGTCGTGCAGGGCACCGTCCTCGATCGCGCCGAGATTGATCGCCAGATCGAGCTTTACCGCACGCGCGATGCCGATGCCCGCCGTGCCATCGTCGGCCTGCAGCCGAAGCGGGCCGAAGTCATCCTCGCCGGCGCCTGCATCGTCCGCACCGTGATGGAGAAGCTGGGCAAGGACAGCTTCACAGTCAGCGACCGCGGCCTGCGCCACGGCGTGCTGGCCGAACGCTTCGATGTCTGAACCCCCCCCACGCAGCAAACAGAAAAGGACAGCCGACATGAGCACACCCGCCAGCAAAAAAACCGCAACCCGCGCACCGGTCACCAAGCCCGCGAGTGCCCCGCGTACCCGGGCCGCGAGCGCCAAGGCCGTAGTGACCAAGCCCGCATCAACCAGACCCGCAGCGACCAAGCCAAGAGCGGCCAAGCCAAGAACGACCAAACCCGCCATGGCCAAACCGGCTGCGCCCGAACCGGAGGCGGCGGTCCTCAGCGCCGAGGACGTGGCCAAAGCATTCGCGCTGAGTAGAAAATCCACCAGCATCGAACTGAAGCTGACCATCCCCGCCACCGGGCACCGGGCGACGATCAAGCGCCTGAAGCTCGACCCGGTCGAGGCACAGCCGCGGCAGGCCTTCTTTTTCGACACCCCTAACCTGGACTTGTTCAAGGCCGGCGTCGTAGTGCGGGCCCGGCGCATCCAGGGCGGGCGCGGCGACACCGTCATCAAGCTGCGTCCGGTGGAACCGGACCACGTCGATCCGGACCTGCGGCGCACTGCAGGCTTCAAGATCGAACTGGACATGATGCCGGGCGGTTTCGTCTGCTCGGCCTCGTTCAAGGGCGCCTGCACCAACAAGGAAATACTCGACGTGAGCGCCGGCGACACCCCGCTCAGCGAACTGTTCTCGAAAGCGCAGCGGGCGTTCTACGAAGCGCACGCGCCGGCGGGCCTATCGCTGGATTCGCTGGTGACGATGGGCCCGGTTTTTCTGCTCAAGGGCAAGCACCTGCCGAAGGATTTCGAGCGCGGCATCACCGTAGAAATGTGGCTCTACCCCGACGGCTCGCGCATCCTCGAAGTCTCCACCAAGTGCCTGCCGGAAGAAGCCTTCCAGGTCATCGCCGAGTTCAAGGCCTACCTCGCCCGCTGCGGCATCGCCCTCAGCGGCGTCCAGGAGCCGAAAACCCGGAACGCGCTGGAGTTCTTCGCGGCGCATCCCGATTAGGATCGGTGTGTTCGTGGGGTGGTGACCGCTTTCGGCCGGTAGCCGAGGGCAGGAATCGGCCATGAAGGGACGGCCAAGCAAATACCAAACTCGCTCGCATATCAGCCTTAAGCAGACCTTCAAGTGTTATTGGATAGTTTAAATCTGCCACCTTCAATGGCCATGCCGGTGGTGAGCGTCTGGGAAGTGTGGATGCGTGTGGATCAGCGGCTCGTGCTGGTGCCGATGGCTATGTTTGGTGGCGGGTGACACCGGATAGTCATGGTCGTGCAGGTGGTGTTCGTCGTGGACATGTTCGTGACTGTGTTCCATCTCTTCGTGCTGGTGTCCGTGCTCATGGCGCTCGGTCAGATGCAACCACGTGCCCAGCGCCATTAATGCACCGGCCATCAGCAACGGTATTGTGACCGGCTCCCCCATCACTACAGCGAGCAAGGCCCCGAAGAATGGCGCGACCGAGAAATAAGCGCCAGTGCGTGCAGTACCGAGGTGACGCAGGCCTACAACGAATAGCGCCAAACTCACCCCATAGGCAAGCAAGCCAACAAACATTGCTCCTGCCAAATTTGGCAATGCCGGCATCGACGCGCCTAGCGAGAAGGCCAGACCCAGATTGACGACACCTGATACCAAGCCTTTCACCGAAGCGATCCAGGTGGCATCGGTAAGTGACACCTTGCGGGTCAAGTTGTTGTCGACACCCCAAACGAAACACGCGCTAATGATGGCCAGTGTCGGCCACAGTCCGGAAATACTCACACCTGAGGGAACGCTCAGGACAACCGCACCGGCCACGATGGCAAGCATGCCCAGTGCGATGCGCCGGTCGAAGTTCTCCTTGAATACAAACCACGCCAGCAACGCGGTGAACACACTTTCGGCATTCAGCAGGAGAGACGCTCCGGATGCAGGCATACCCGTCAGCCCAAACATCAACAGTACTGGGCCGATGATCCCACCAGACAAAATCGCCCCGGCAAACCACGGCACTTCATTCCGGGGAAGCCGAACGGCAGGGGCACGGCTCAGCCAACGATAAAGTGACAGGCCGACTCCTGAACCCAAATAGAGCAGTCCTGCCAACATCCACGGATTTACAGCATCAAGCAGCCACTTTGCGAGCGGTGTTCCCGCCCCAAACAATAAGGCCGCTCCGAGTGCGGCTGGTACGCCAGTCTGGCGGAGGCCTTCTTTCCAATTCATCTTTTCAATTCCTGATCTGCATGACCTTCAGCATAAGCGCTTACCAATTAAAAACTCTGCAAGCCGAATTGCCTGAATAACCGCATTTTTCCGAATAGCAGACCTTGATGGCTACCAAGCTGACCGGCTGTTCAGGGCCGGAATCCGACCCGCAAACCATGGAAATCCTCCGCAACCCGGAAGATCAAACCCCAGCCCCGCCAGCCTGCCGCGCCGCGTATGCCTCCACTGCCTGCTCGACGGTGAAATACATCCGCTCGCGTCCCAGACGTTCCGCCAGCGGCGTGCGCTGCACCAGCTCCAGCACTTCTGGGTTGAGCGCGGCGAGCCACAGTTCGGTGCCTTCGCCGCGCAGTCGTTCCTCGGCCTCGACCAGCATCTTGAGCGCGGTGTATTCGATGCCGGGCATGGCGGAGCAGTCGAGCAGGACGACCTGCGGGGCATGCTCCTTGAGCATGGTTTGCAGCTTGCCGCCGACGTTGCCGACGTTGACGAAGTAGATGCGGCCTTCGGGGCGGGCGATGAGCAGGCCGGGGAGGGCTTCGTCTTCCGGGTGCTCGGGGCTGCGCGGGCGGAATACATTGGTGCCGGGCTTGCGCCGGATTTCGTACACGCGCGGGTCGTTCGCCAGCCACATCAGGCCCACCAGCGAGAGCACGATGGCGACCAGAATGCCTTTGAGTGTGCCCAGCACCATCACGCCGAGGCAGGCGAACAGCGCCCAGCGGAATTCCATGGTGCGCACGCGGCGGATGGCGACCATCTCGGCCGGGTTGATCAACCCGATGGAATAGGCGATGACCACGGCCGCCAGGGTGGCGTGCGGCATCAGCGCGATCACCGGCGCCAGAAACAGCAGGGTGGCGAACGCCGCCGCGGCCACGACCAGCGAGGACGCCTGCGTGCGCGCGCCGGCCTTGCGGTTGACCGCGGTCTGCGAGGTGCCGCCGCCGGCCGGCATCGAGCCGATGAACGCGCCCGCGGCATTGGCGGCGCCGATGGCGAACAGTTCGCGGTTGGCGTTGAGCGGCGGATCGCTTCGGCGGACGAAGGCCCGCGCCGCCGCGATCGATTCGGTGAAGGAGATCAGCGCGATGCCGGCGGCGGCCGGCCACATCGCCTCGAATAGGCCGGGCTGCGGCATTTGCAGACGGGGCAGTCCGCCCTCGATGGCGCCCACCACGCTCACGCCGGCGGCTTCGAGCCCGATGAGTGCCGAGGCGGCAATGCCGAGCGCCACCGCGAGCAGCGGCGCCGGTGATTTCGGCAGAAAACGCTTGGCGAAGGCGATGACGGCGAAGGTGCCGAGGGCGACGCCGAGCGTGGCCCACGACAGCTCCGGCACATGCGCGACGATCGAGGCCACGTCGCGGAAGAAGCCTTCCTTGTGGATGTGGATGCCGAGTAGCTTGGGCAACTGGTCGACCACGATGACGAAGCCGACGCCCGCCTTGAATCCGGTCAGCACCGGCTCGGAAATGAAGTTGGCGAGAAAACCAAGCCGCAGCACGCGCGCGCCGATCAGCATCAGTCCGACCAGCAGCGACAGCGTGGCGGCGGCGGTGAGCGGCGCCAGCGTGGGGTCGACGCGCAGGGCTTCGCCGATGGCGGCCGCGCACAGGATCGCGATCGGGGTGGTGGTGCTGACGGAAAGCAGGCGCGAGCTGCCGAGCAGCGCATACACGGCCATCGGCAGCATGGCGGCGAACAGGCCGGCCTGCACCGGCAGCAGCGCGATGGTCGCGTAGGCCAGCGCCTTGGGGACCACCACGGCGGCAGTGGTGAGGCCGGGCAGGATGTCTGCGGCAAAGCCCGCGCGTGGCGTGTCTTTCATGCTGGGGGTTTTTGCGTCCATTCCGGCTCCCTTGGTTGTCGTGCCGACTTTACTCGCCCTGCACCTGCGTGAGGGCGTGGCGGGCGATCATCAGTTCTTCATTGGTAGGCACCACCCAGGCCGAGGCCGGGCTGTCCGCCGTCGAGATGCAGGCGTCGCCGCGCTGGTTGGCATTGCTATCGAGTGTGATACCGAGCCAGCCGCAGGCAGCCACGATACGCGCGCGGATCGCCGGTGCGTTCTCGCCGATGCCCGCGGTGAATACCAGCGCGTCCAGTCCGCCGAGCACGACGGCCAGCGCACCGATCTCTTTGGCAACGTAATGCACGAAGTAGTCGACTGCGAGCTTGGCGCGCGGCTCGGCACTTTCCTGCAGCAGGCGCATGTCGTTGCTGACGCCGGACAGGCCGAGCAGGCCGGATTGCTTGTACAGCAGCTTTTCCAGCGCCGCGGCCGTCATGCCGCGCTGGCCGACCAGATAGAGCAGCACGCCGGGATCGAGCGCGCCGGGCCGGGTGCCCATCGGGATGCCGTCGAGCGGCGAGAAGCCCATGGTCGAATCCACGCTCTTGCCCGCACGCAGTGCGCACAGGCTGGCGCCGCTGCCGAGGTGCGCGACGATCACGCGGCCCTGTGCAATTGAAGGCGCGACCTGCGGCAGCACCGACGCGATGTATTCGTAGGACAACCCGTGAAAACCGTAGCGCCGCACCCCGGCCTCGTAGTAGTCCCAAGGTAGCGCATACAGATCGGCCAGCTGCGGGTGCGTACGGTGAAACGCGGTATCGAAGCAGGCGACCTGCGGCAGCTCGGGTCGCGTCTCGCGCAGCGCGCGGATCGCTGCCAGATTGTGCGGCTGGTGCAGCGGGGCGAGCGGGGTGAGCTTTTCCAGATCGGCGAACACCGCGTCGTCGACGCGCACCGGCTGGGCGTAGTCGGCGCCGCCGTGCACTACGCGATGGCCGACGGCGAGCAGGGCTTCGCCCGGAAAGTGCGTGCTCAGCCAAAGGCCCGCGAGTGCGATCGCATCTTTCACCTCGCGCACGTCGGTGACCTCCAGTTCGCGTTCGGCCAGCGCCTGGCCCGCGTCGTCCTTCACCTTGAACTGCGGCCGGCTGCCGATGCCGTCGATCTGGCCGCGCACCGCCAGTTGCAGGGAGTCGGCCGTGTCGAGGCGAAACAGCGCGAACTTCAGGCTCGACGAGCCGGCATTGACGACCAGGATGGCGTTGCCGCTCATGCGCCTGCGCCCGGATTGCCGCGCCGCGTCTTCAGCCCGCCGAACTGGCGAACGCCTTGCTCAGGATCGCCTGCGCTTCCTGCTGGATCTGTTGCAGATGGGCGTCGCCGCGGAAGCTTTCGGCATACAGCTTGTAGACCTCCTCGGTGCCCGACGGCCGTGCCGCGAACCAGCCCTGCTCGGTGACCACCTTGAGCCCGCCGATGCCGGCACCGTTGCCGGGCGCGGCGGTGAGCATGGACACGATGGGGTCGCCGGCCAGGGTGCTGGCGTCGATGTTTTGCGGCGACAGTTTCAGCAGCGCCGCTTTCTGCGCCGCCGAGGCAGGGGCGTCGATGCGCGCGTACACCGGCGCGCCGAGTTCGCGCGTGAGGTCGCCGTAATACTCGGCGGGGTCGCGCCCGGTCTTCGCCATGATTTCCACGGCCAGCAGATCCATGATGATGCCGTCCTTGTCGGTGGTCCACACGCTGCCGCCGCGCCGCAGGAAGGACGCGCCCGCGCTTTCCTCGCCGCCGAAACCCATCGAGCCGTCGTGCAGGCCGTCGACGAACCACTTGAAGCCCACCGGCACTTCCACCAGCTTGCGGCCGATCTGCGCGGCGACGCGGTCGATCATGCTACTGCTGACGATGGTCTTGCCGACTGCGGCGTCCGCACGCCAGTCGGGACGGTGGGTGAACAGGTAGTGGATCGAGGCCGCCAGAAAATGGTTGGGGTTCATCAGTCCGGCGCGGGTGACGATGCCGTGGCGGTCGTGGTCGGTGTCGTTGCCGAAGGCGATGTCGAAACGATCCTTGAGCGCAATCAGCTTGGCCATGGCGTAGGGCGACGAGCAGTCCATGCGGATCTTGCCGTCCCAGTCCAGGCTCATGAAGCCGAAGGTCGGATCGACCGTTTTGTTGACGATCTCGATTTCGATGCCGTAGCGTTCGACGATCGGCTGCCAGTAGGCCACACCGGCGCCACCGAGCGGGTCGACGCCGATCTTGAGGCCGGCGCCGCGGATCGCGTCCATGTCGAGCACCGCGCCCAGATCGTCGACGTAGGTGCCGACGTAGTCGTAACCGTGCGCCGCCTTGCGCGCGGCGGCGTAGGCCATGCGCTTCACGTCCTTGAGGCCGTCGGCCAGCAGTGCGTTGGCGCGGTCTTCGACCCAGCGCGTGATGTCGGTGTCGGCCGGGCCGCCGTGCGGCGGGTTGTACTTGAAGCCGCCGTCTTCCGGCGGATTGTGCGAGGGGGTGATGACGATGCCGTCGGCCAGCCCGGTGGTGCGGCTGCGGTTGTAGGTGAGGATGGCGTGCGAGACGGCGGGCGTCGGGGTGTAGCCGTCGTCGCGGTCGACCATGACGGCGACGCCGTTGGCCGCCAGCACTTCCAGCGCGGACACGAAGGCCGGATCGGACAGCGCGTGGGTGTCTTTGCCGATGAAGAGCGGGCCGTCGATGCCGCGGCCTGCGCGGTATTCGCAGATCGCCTGCGAAATCGCCAGCACATGGCCTTCGTTGAAAGTGGTGCGCAGCGACGAGCCGCGGTGGCCGCTGGTGCCGAAACTCACGCGCTGCGCCTTGTCGGCGACGTCGGGTTTGCGTGCGCTGTAGGCATCGCGCAGCGCGCCGATGTCGGCGAGCATGTCCTGGGGAGCGGGTTTGCCTGCGAGGGGATGAAGCGCCATGGGTTCGCCTTAGTCAATCGGTTGAGGTCGGTAGCTGAATTCCGGGTTCTGAATTCTGGATTCGGGTTGCGGCGCCAGCACGGCTTGCGCCAGAGATCGCACCTGCCCATATGATAATTCGGTTGCGCCCGTTGATGTCTGCGCCCCGTTCAATACGGCCACACCCAGTTGGTGATGTCGTCGCTATCGGTGCCGTGTTCGTGCGCGTAGGCGAGATTCAGGATGATCTCGTTCTTCATCCGCTCTTTCAGATGCGCCGCACGCGCGGCCAGCCCCGGCACGCGGTCGATGACGTCGATCACCAGGGTGAAGCGGTCGGTCTGGTTGAGGATCGCCAGTTCCAGCGGCGTGTTGATGTTGCCACGTTCCTTGTAGCCGCGCACGTGCAGGTTCTCGTGGTTCTTGAAGCGGTAGGCGAGCTTGTGGATCAGCCAGGGGTAGCCGTGGAAGTTGAAGATCACCGGCTTGTCGGTGGTGAACAGGCTGTCGAACTCGCGCTCGGTCGAGCCGTGCGGGTGCTCGCTCGCCGGCTGCATCCTGTAGAGGTCGACCACGTTGACGAAGCGCAGCTTCAGCTCGGGCAGGCTCTCGCGCAGGATGGCGGTCGCCGCCAGCGCTTCCTGGGTGGCGACGTCGCCGCACGAGGCCATCACCACGTCGGGCTCGACGCCGGCATCGTTGCTGGCGCGCGCCCAGATGCCGATGCCCTTGGCGCAATGCACCACCGCTTCGTCGATGGTGGTGAACTGCAGGTGCTTCTGCTTGTCGGCGACGATGACGTTGATGCAGTCGGTCGAGCGCAGGCAATGGTCGGCCACCGCCAGCAGCGTGTTGGCGTCGGGCGGCAGGTAGATGCGCGTCACGCTCGGACTCTTGTTGGTGACCAGATCGATGAAGCCGGGATCCTGGTGCGAGAAACCGTTGTGATCCTGGCGCCAGACGGTGGACGACAGCAGGATGTTCTGCGACGCCACCGAGGCGCGCCACGGCACGTGGTTCTTGCTGATGTCCAGCCACTTGGCGTGCTGGTTGAACATCGAGTCGATGACGTGGGCGAAGGCCTCGTAGGTGTGGAAGAAACCGTGGCGGCCGGACAGCAGATAGCCTTCCAGCCAGCCGATCAGCGTGTGCTCGGACAGCATCTCCATCACGCGGCCGTCGCGCGACAGTTCGCCGCCGTCGGCGTCCTCCGGCAGCAGGTCGGCCATCCAGACTTTCTTGCTGACTTCGTACACCGCCTGCAGCCGGTTGGACGCGGTTTCGTCGGGCCCGAACAGGCGGAAGTTGGTCGGGTTGTCGCGCATCACGTCGCGCAGGAACTCGCCCAGCGGCTGGGTGTTTTCGTGCAGCGCCTTGCCGGCCTGCTGCACGTCCACCGCGTAGTTGCGGAAGTCCGGCAGTTTGAGGTCGCGCCGCAGCAGGCCGCCGTTGGTGTGCAGGTTGGCGCTCATGCGCCGCGTGCCGGTGGGCGCGAGCGCGCGCAGTTCGGGCACCAGCCGGCCGTCGGCGTCGAACAACTCCTCTGGCTGGTAGCTCTTCATCCAGTCTTCCAGCAGCTGCAGGTGGGCGGGGTTGCTGCGCACGTCGGAGAACGGCACCTGGTGTGAGCGCCACGAGCCCTCGGCCTTGTGGCCATTGATTTCCTTCGGCCCGGTCCAGCCCTTGGGCGAGCGCAGCACGATCATCGGCCAGCGCGGCCGTTCCGCCACGCCCGAGGCGCGCGCCGCCTGCTGCACCGCGCGGATCTTCGCGATGGCGGTTTCCAGCGTGGCGGCCATCGCCTGGTGCATGGTGTCGGGGTCGTCGCCCTCGACGAAGTAGGGCGTGTAGCCGTAGCCGACGAACAGCGCTTCGAGTTCCGTGTGGCTGATGCGCGCGAGGATGGTCGGGTTGGCGATCTTGTAGCCGTTGAGGTTGAGGATCGGCAGCACCGCGCCGTCGCGGATCGGGTTGATGAACTTGTTGGAATGCCAGGCGGTGGCGAGCGGGCCGGTCTCGGCCTCGCCGTCGCCGACCACGCAGGCGACGATCAGATCGGGGTTGTCGAGACAGGCGCCGTAGGCGTGCGACAGGCTGTAGCCGAGTTCGCCGCCTTCATGGATGGAGCCCGGGGTTTCCGGGGTGACGTGCGAGCCGATGTGGCCGGGGAAGGAAAACTGCTTGAAGAATTTCTGCAGGCCTTCCGCATCCGCGCTCTTGTCCGGATAGACCTCGGAGTAGGTGCCTTCCAGATAGACCGGGCCGAGCACGCCCGGCGCGCCGTGGCCGGGGCCGGCCATGAAGATCACGTCGAGGTCGTCGCGCTTGATCAGGCGGTTGAGGTGGGCCCAGGTGAAGGACAGCGCCGGGCTCGCGCCCCAGTGGCCGAGCAGGCGGTGCTTGACGTGTTCGACCTTGAGCGGCTGCTTGAGCAGCGGGTTGTCGCGCAGGTAGATCATGCCCACCGCGAGGTAATTGCAGGCGCGCCACCAGGCGTGGATGCGCTTGAGTTCGTCGGGGGCGAGCGGGGTGCGGGACGCGGGGTTCATGGGGACTCCTGTGGGTTGGACGCGATCATTCCTGCGCGTATCTTTTATAGCAGGCGTGTGTCAGACAGGTGAACATGCTTTCCGGAGGGTGCGGCTTCATAAACGCGCGCGTGCAGCTTGTTGCAGGCGGATGCCGGGGGTAGTGTTATCGGGTATCCCACCCTCCGGCATGCCCCATGAGCGACTCCACTGCTACGAACCCGGATCCCGAACCCGGCCGCATTCCGCGTCCCGACAGGGAGGCCAGCCAGGCGGGCTGGCTGCGCTGGCTGCCGGGGCTGCAAATCCTGCGCAGCTACGACGCATCCTGGCTGCGGCACGACATTGTTGCCGGGCTGGTGCTGACGACGATGTTGGTGCCGGTCGGCATCGCGTATGCGGTCGCCTCGGGGCTGCCCGGCATCTACGGCCTGTACGCCACCATCGTCCCGCTGCTGGCGTATGCGCTGTTCGGGCCCAGCCGCATTCTGGTGCTGGGTCCGGACTCCGCGCTGGTCGCCGTCATCCTCGCCGTCGTGCTGCAGCAATCCGGCGGCGACCCGATGCGTGCCATCGCCCTGGCCAGCATGATGGCGATCGTGTCCGGGCTGGTGAGCATCGCGGCCGGTCTGGCGCGCCTCGGCTTCATCACCGAACTGCTGTCCAAGCCGATCCGCTATGGCTACATGAACGGTATTGCGCTGACGGTGCTGATCAGCCAGCTGCCCAAGCTGTTCGGCTTTTCGATCGAAGGCAGCGGCCCGCTACGGGACTTGTGGGCCATCGCCACCTCGGTGCACGCGGGCATGGCGAACTGGGCCGCATTCGCGGTCGGCGCCAGCACCCTGGCGGTGATCCTGCTGCTCAAAGGCCACAAGCGCATTCCCGGCATCCTGGTTGCGGTGATCGGCGCGACCGTCGCCGTGGGCGTGCTGGACCTGGGAACGCGCGCGGATGTCGCGATCCTCGGTTCGCTGCCGCAGGGCCTGCCGGCATTTTCCATTCCGTGGATCACCTATGCCGATATCGGCCCCGTCGTGATCGGCGGCTGCGCCGTCGCGCTGGTCGCGTTCGCCGACACCAGCGTGCTGTCGCGCGTCTATGCCGCGCGCACCCGCAGCTACGTTAACCCGAACCAGGAAATGGTCGGGCTCGGCATCGCCAACCTGGCTACCGGGTTTTTCCAGGGCTTTCCGATCAGCAGCAGCTCGTCGCGCACGCCGGTCGCCGAAGCCGCCGGCTCCCGCACCCAACTGACCGGCATCGTCGGCGCGCTCGGCGTGGCCTTGCTGCTGCTGGTCGCGCCCGACCTGCTGCAGAACCTGCCGACCAGCGCACTGGCTGCGGTGGTGATCGCCTCGGCCATCGGCCTGTTCGAATTCGCCGACCTGCGGCGCATCTACCGGATCCAGCGCTGGGAGTTCTGGCTGTCGATCGTCTGCACCGTCGGCGTCGCGGCGCTGGGCGCGATCCCCGGCATCGGCCTGGCGATCCTGATCGCCGTGATCGAATTCCTGTGGGACGGCTGGCGGCCGTATTCGGCCGTGCTGGGCCGCGCCGACGGCATCAAGGGCTACCACGACATCACGCGCTATCCCGACGCCCGGCGGATTCCCGGCCTGGTCCTGTTCCGCTGGGATGCGCCGCTGTTCTTCGCCAACGCAGAATTGTTCCAGGGGCGCGTGCTCGATGCGGTGTCGAACTCGCCCACGCCGGTGCGCTGGCTGGTGGTGTCTGCGGAACCGGTCACCAGCGTGGACGTGACCTCCGCCGACATGCTGGCCGAACTGGACGAAACGCTGCAAGCGGCCGGCATCGAACTCTGCTTCGCCGGCATGAAAGACCCGGTCAAGGACAAGCTCAAGCGCTTCGGCCTGTTTGCGCGGCTGGGCGAAGACATGTTTTTCCCGACCGTGGGCGTGGCCGTCAGCGGCTATCTCAAGCGCTACGACGTGGCGTGGGATGACTGGGAAGATCGCCAGCCCTGAAGTACTCCTGCCGGTGTCTGCCGGGCCATCGGCGTCATTCCCGTGAATTCAGTCGGCCCCGTTCAAATTCGCCGCGCCCCATTCCTTGAACTGGCGCTCCATGTCCTTTTCTTCCGCCTCGATCGAGTCTGGCCCGGCATCGGGGCACTCGGTCTGCGCGGCGGCGCTGCGTGAGGGCGCGGCCTCTTCCGCGCCGGCTTGCTGCACGTTTTGCGGCGTGGAAGCGTTCCACGCGAACGGGTTCTTGAACGATGTCGGGTCCGGCAGGCAGTCGTACTTGTAGATCGGCGGCCAGCCCGACTCGAAGGGCAGAAAGGCGATGGTCTTCTCGAAAACCAGCGGCTTGCCCGTCGGCGTGGGCGGCAGCGGCGGCATGGCGCGAATCGCCTGCAAGGCCAGCTGCTCGGCGATCTCCGAGGTTGACCACAGCACATCGACCTTGGCGAGCGTGCCGTCCGGCGCGATCTCGATGCGGAATCGCACCAGCCCCTGCCGCTCGCCCGCCACCGCCGTTCCCATCATGCTGCGCACCTGCTGGCCCCAGTTGTAGCGGTAGCGCTTGCTGTTCTTCAGCGTGTAGGTCGAAGCGAGCTGCCATTCTTCCGCCGTGGGTGCGGCCGGCGCGGCCATCGTGGCCGGTGTGTTCTCGGGCGCGGGCGGCGAGGGGGCATCCAGCACACGCACGCGTTGCTTTCTTTCCGCCTTGGGCGGCGGAATGGCAGGCGCAAGCGTGAGGGTCACCCGCAAGGGCTCCGGGGCAACCGGAGGCGGCGGCATCCGGGCCGCCCACAGCACCATGCCCGCGTGAACCCCCAGCGACAGCGCAAGGGCCAGAGGCAAGCGGATACGGACTGCGGGCATGGAATCGGGAGGCGTGGCGTTGATCCGGGCCATCTTGGCACGCCGGGGGCGGGGTGGTCACTGGTAACTTAGGGCAGGAGCGTTGCCGTTCGGCTTAGGTCTTGGCTTTGCTGGTCTTGATGCTTGGCTTAGGCTTTGTCGTCCAAGAAATAATCGAGCCTGGAACCTTTAATTCTTCCTGGTTTGTCGAAGAATTTTACAATTTGAACTCTAATTCAAGTTCTCAGTTGCAATAACAGCCGACAGTTCAATGACATATTGGCCGGCTAATACATGCGGTATGTTTCTTGCTGTCATGGCTCGCAGACTGCTTATACAAAAATGCGCAGATCAAAACTAGAAATCGAACAATAAGGGGGAGGTCAACAATGAAACAGGTTGCTCAAGCACTCGGTGTATTTCTCAAATCGTTAATGCTGGCTGCAAGTCTTGCACTCGCCGCTCCAGCAAGCGCTACAGTCTATTCAGTCCTTGATCTTGGTGGTTGTTGCGGATTGGGCAGTACCGCTTATGGCATCAATGAGAATGGGCAAGTAGTGGGTGATACGAACACCGGCACCTACTATTCTATTGCATTTACCACTGGCTCAAATGGGGTAAGCATGATGCCCCTTGGTACCCTGGGGGGTTATCAAAGTCACGCTAGAGACATCAACGCAAGTGGGCAGGTCGTGGGTTGGTCCGGAACTAGCGGTGGCGACAGTCATGCCTTCGTAACAGGCCTGAACGGTTTTGGCATGACTGACCTTGGTACATTGGGCGGGCCAAACAGCTCTGCCGTGGCTATCAATGCGAGCGGGCAGGTGGCAGGGGGCAGTTACATCACGAGTGGCGCATTTCACGCCTTCATCACGGGCCCAAACGGAGTGGATATGACTGATCTTGGTACCCTGGGGGGAACTTCGAGCGGCGCCTATGACATGAATGACAGGGGACAGGTGGTAGGCGTTTCTGCCACGAGTAGCGGCGCCGATCATGCATTCATCACCGGTTTAGATGGAGTCGACATGATTGACCTTGGCACCTTGGGCGGTGTCAGTAGTAACGCGAGGGGAATTAACAAGGATGGGCGGGTGGTGGGTGCTGCCACCACTTCGCAAGGCGCTGCTCACGCCTTTATCACCGGTCCGGATGGAATAGGCATGACCGACTTGGGTATTCTCCCCGGTGGGTGCTGCTTTAGTGACGCTTGGGGCATCAATACGAGCGGGCAAGTAGTCGGATGGGCAACAAGTAGTTCGGGGAGTTATCACGCGTTTGTCACCGGCGCGAATGGGGTAGGGATGACAGACTTGAACGATTTGGCGACGCTGGAGAGCGACTATTTCCAGATCGCATATGGGATCAATGATCAGGGGCAGATCATTGCCGGCGATAGCTCTGGGCGCGCTTATCTACTCTCTCCTGTGCCCGAGCCTAAGGCCTACGCCTTGATATTGGCAGGCTTGGGGCTGGTCGGCTTTGCTGCACGCAAACAAAAAAAACAGGCAAGACTTGGTGTTGGTTTTTGACCACCCCACTCACTTAATCCGCAGAAACTTCGGGGTCAGGTCTTGCAATGACACTTCAAACGATGGGAAACGAAAGAGGATGTTGTAATGCAAGACCTGACCCGGGGGTTTGTGCGGTCGGCTAATGGGTGACCCCTTTGGGTTCGCGTCATTCATTGAAGTTCAACCGAACACTGCGCCGGAACGCTTGAGATAGCCGAGGAAACCGACCCACTTCACGCCGACCGTGTCGAAGTTACAGACTGCGGGGATTTTGTAGTTGTGTCTGAGCTTGGGCAGCTTCGCCTGAAATGCTTCATCCGTTACTAATTCCAGTTGATGCAACTTGGCCGTGGCGATGATGAGCAAATCGTTTTCGTCGACGCCACCGCCATACCGGTCTTCTTCGATTTCCAGCAGTCCCTTGATGCGCAAAGACTCCAACAAGATCGCTTCGGTGACGGGCAGTCTCTCGATGCCGGCTTCGTCGAGCCAGTTCACGCATTCCGGCGCCTTGTGGCCGACTTCCTCGATCGCGACCACCGACATGCTGATCATCCCTTGTGCCACCCGATTCGCCATCCACGCCCAGAGCCCTGGAAATTGTGCGACGGGGTAGTTATCCCACGCATAGAGAATTGAAGACGCATCAAATGCCTGCATAGTGTTGTTCGAGCTTGTGCAGGTCCGTGATCTTCAGGTTGTCCAGGTAGCTGCTCGCCTTGGCCAACGTGATCCGTCGCGAATTCAGAGCGTCTAGCACGACGCGCACGTAACCGTCGCCGAAGATGTGCTTGGGTTCGCGGTTGCGATGTTCCCGGGTGCCGCCTTCTTTCTCAGGGGGGTGGAACTTCGCGTTCCATTGCCGGTAGGCCGCATATGCCGCCGGGGGCAGGCGGCCTGTGTCTAGCAGGCGGCGCAGGATCACTTCGCCGCTCACACCCCAGGCCTTGCGTTGCGGTTTCAGCCAGTCGTCGAACGCTGCCACCTCGACGGGGCGCTGATTGTCGCGAATATCTACGAGGAAGGCATCGGGCACTAGCAGATGCCCGGCGAAGGCGTTCGCCTCGCGTTCTTCGCCTTCCTGCGAATGCATATCGCTGTCGTCGTCGATCGAACTGGCGCGGTGCAATAGCAGGTGCCCAAGCTCGTGCATGAGCGTGAAGCTCTGGCGCGTGTCGGCGTCCTGTTTTTTCACCACAATGACCGGGCATTCTGGGTCGTAGAGCGAAAAACCGAGGATCGGGCTTTCCTTCGCGATCTGCCACTTGCCCGCATAACCGTTGCTGCGGAAGACCAGCATGCCGTGTGCCTCGATGGCTTGTCGGTAGCTGTCGAAGTCGTTGCGTTTGTCTAGGCACAGCCACTCCCGGACGTGGGCGGCTGCATCCGGAATGCGCAGGCCCGCTAGGTCTGGCGCTTCGAAGCGTGTCATGTCCGCCGGATCGAGTTCGTCGCGCAGGGCGAGGAAGATCGCGCGCTGACGCTCCACCCGCTCGATCAAAAGTTTCAAGCGGGGCGACAATTCGGGTTTCTGGTTACTGAGAGTGCGGAACTGCGGGCTGTGAACCTTGGCCTCGTCGACCGGCCCCGGTTCCAGAAAGAACAGCGTGCCGCGGCCAAAGAACTCGGCAAGCTTGCGCAACTGGTTAAACGTCAGCCCCAATGTGCCCGCCATGACCTTGTCGAAACTGGCGGGCGCAATATCGATTTCCTGCGCGAGTTCGTCCAGCGTTATGCCGCGCTCAGCACAACACCAGTCGATTCGGGCGAGGTTGATCGAAAGTATGCGTTCCACAGCTTGATTATATCGGCGAGCTGTTGCTTCCCGTTGATTGATCGTAGGGTTTCAGACAAATCAGGAACTCGATGACATACATATAGTCTGCGATCACGCATCCTGGTTCATATTCAAGTCTTACTTCTCCGCCTTCACCCACGAATCCTTCAACGTCACCGTCCGGTTGAACACCGGCGCGCCCGGCTTGGTATCGACGCGATCCGCAACAAAATAACCGTGGCGCTCGAACTGGAAGGACTGCTCGGGCGCGGTGTCCTTCAGCGCCGGCTCCAACTGCGCGCGGATCACTTTCACTGAATCGGCGTTGAGGTCCAGCAGGAAATCGCCGCTTTCACCGCCCGGCTGCGCGGTGCTGAACAGGCGGTCGTACAGGCGCACTTCGGTCTCAATGGCGTGCGCGGCGCTCACCCAGTGGATGTTGCCCTTGACCTTGACCGAGTCGGAACCGGGGGTGCCGGACTTGGTGTCGGGCAGGTAGTCGCAGTGGACGGCGGTGATGGTGCCGTTGGCGTCCTTGTCGCAGCCGGTGCATTGGACGACGTAGCCGTAGCGTAGCCGCACGGAGTTGCCGGGGAATAGCCTGAAGTAACCTTTGGACGGGGTTTCCATGAAGTCTTCGCGCTCGATCCACAGTTCTTTCGAGAACGGCACGGCGCGCTTGCCCAGATCGGGCTGCTGCGGGTGGTTGGGGGCGAAGCACTCTTCCGACTGGCCGTCCGGATAGTTGTCGATGATGAGCTTGACGGGGTCGAGCACGGCGATGCGGCGCAGGGCGG
Source organism: Thiobacillus sp. (assembly GCF_018780105.1). GTDB lineage: Bacteria > Pseudomonadota > Gammaproteobacteria > Burkholderiales > Thiobacillaceae > Thiobacillus. Next base: position 13,538 of record NZ_JADMKC010000053.1, on the reverse strand, counting down.
AGTCATTCAAGACATCGCGCTGGCAGGCTTCGAAGACGCTGTAGTCGATCCAGCCGTCTGACTTGGAGACGCCGATCTGGTCGGTGAAGCGGCGGAAGCCTTCTGCCGTGTAGCCGCGGCGGCGCGCGCCGACGAGCGTGGGCAGGCGCGGGTCGTCCCATCCGCTGACGTGATTTTCGTCGACCAGCTGGATCAGCTTGCGCTTGGAGAGCACGACGTAGGTGAGGTTGAGTCGCGCGAATTCGATCTGCTGCGGCAGCGGGCGGGGGAAGAAATTGCCGTCGGCGAGCTTGTCGAGCAGCCAGTCGTAGAACGGGCGCTGGTCTTCGAATTCCAGGGTACAGATCGAGTGTGTGATGTGCTCGATCGCGTCCTCGATCGGGTGGGCGTAGGTGTACATCGGGTAGATGCACCAGGTGTCGCCGGTGTTGTGGTGGTGCGCGCGCTTGATGCGGTAGATCGCCGGGTCGCGCAGGTTGATGTTGGGCGAAGCCATGTCGATTTTGGCGCGCAGCACATGGGCGCCGTCGGGGAACGCGCCGGCGCGCATTTTGCGGAACAGGTCGAGGTTTTCTTCGATGCTGCGGCTGCGGTGCGGGCTGTCCTTGCCTGGCTCGGTCAGCGTGCCGCGATAGGCGCGCATTTCGTCGGCGGTCAGCGAATCGACGTACGCGTTGCCCGAGCTGATCAGGTATTCGGCGCAGGCGTACATGGTGTCGAAGTAGTTCGACGCGAAGTAGAGGTGCGTGCCCCAGTCGAAGCCCAGCCACGTCACCGATTCGGTGATGGCGTCGACGTATTCCTGGCTTTCCTTTTCCGGGTTGGTGTCGTCGAAGCGCAGGTGGCAGACGCCGCCGTAGTCGCGCGCCAGGCCGAAGTTCAGAAAGATCGACTTGGCGTGGCCGAGGTGCAGATAGCCGTTGGGCTCGGGCGGAAAGCGCGTTTCGACGCGGCCGCCCCATTTGCCGGCGGCGTTCTGCTCGTCGATGAGGTTGCGGATGAAGTTGGATGCAGGGGTGTCGGACATGTACGGGGAAATCGGCAGGTGGGCACGCGGACAGTCGGCGCGCAAGCCGCGATTTTACCGCCAAGCGCGGCCTGCGCGCACGCGGGGAGGGGCCGCTCAGCTGCGCAGGGCGGCGGTCTCGCGGGCGAGGCGGGTGATGCGGGCCCAGTCGCCGCTGGCCATGGCGTCCTGCGGCGACAGCCAGGAGCCGCCGCACACGCGCACATTGGGCAGCGCGAGGTACTGGCCGGCGTTGTCGGGGGTGAGGCCGCCGGTGGGACAGAAGGCGACATCGGGGAAGGGGCCGGCCAGCGCTTTCAGCAGCGGGATGCCGCCCGCCGCGCTGGCGGGGAAGAACTTGAGGAAATCGTAGCCGTCGGCCTGGGCGGTCATCAGCTCGCTGGCGGTGGCCACGCCGGGCAGCAGCGGCAGCGCCAGCTCGCGGCAGGCGGCGCCGAGGGCGGCGGTGTAGCCCGGGCTCACCGCGAAGGCGCAGCCGGCGTCGCGCGCGGCCCGGGCGTCCGCCGCGCTGCGCACCGTGCCGGCGCCGAGGATGGCGTCGGGCACGCTGCGCGCGATGGCTTCCATGCAGGCCAGCGCAACCGGCGTGCGCAGGGTGACTTCGAGCACCTTGACGCCGCCGGCGAGCAGCGCTTCGGCCAGCGGCACGGCGTCGGCCACGCGCTGCAGGACGATGACGGGAATGACGGGGCCGTGGTCGGCCAGGCTCAGCGGATTCATGAACAATTCTCGATCAGTGGAAACAGGATCATAACCAGGTACAGGCGCCTTCTTCGGCGCAGGTGACGTTGCGGCGCATGCCGCCGAACAGTTCGCGCCCCAGGCCGAAGGCGTTGTCGAGGCTTTGCTCGGGCGGCAGCGGCGCGGCTTCGCGGGCATCCCAGACCGCGGCATCGACCAGGGCTTCCAGGGTGCCGGCGACGGCGTCGAGGCGCAGCAGGTCGCCGTCGCGCACTTTGGCGAGCGGCCCGCCGGCGCTGGCTTCGGGGCTGACGTGGATGGCGGCGGGCACCTTGCCGGAGGCGCCGCTCATGCGGCCGTCGGTCACCAGCGCCACCTTGAAGCCTTTGCCCTGCAGCACCGACATCGGCGGCGTGAGCTTGTGCAGTTCGGGCATGCCGTTGGCGCTGGGGCCCTGGAAGCGCACCACGGCGATGAAGTCGCCGCTGAGTTCGCCGGCCGCATAGCTGTCGAGCAGCGCTTCCTGGCTGTCGAACACGCGCGCCGGCGCTTCGATCACGTGGCGGTCGTCCGGCACGGCGGAAATCTTGATGACTGCGCGGCCGAGGTTGCCGGTGAGCAGCTTGAGCCCGCCGCTGGCCGAAAACGGTTCGTCGGCCGGGCGGATGATGGCGGGGTCGCCGCTGGCCTGCGGCAGATCGTGCCAGACCAGGTGTTCGTTCTCGATCGCGGGCACGCGGGTGTAGGCGCGCAGGCCCTCGGCGTTCGCCGTGCCGACGTCGGCATGCAGATAGCCGGCGTCGAGCAGTTCGCGCAGTACGCGGCCGGGGCCGCCGGCGGCCTGGAACTGGTTGACGTCGGCGCTGCCGTTTGGATAGACGCGCGCCAGCAGCGGCACCGCGGCGGACAGGTCGGCAAAGTCGGTCCAGTCGATCTGGATGCCGGCGGCGCGCGCCACCGCCACCCAGTGGATGAGGTGATTGGTGGAACCGCCGGTGGCGAGCAGGGCGACCATGGCGTTGACGATCACCTTTTCGTCGACCAGTTTGCCGATCGGCAGGTTGCGGCCGCGCGGCATCATCGCCAGCAGGCTGCGCACGCTTTCACGGGTGAGCGCTTCGCGCAGTTCGTCGTAGGGATGGACGAACGCCGCGCCCGGCACATGCAGGCCCATGGCTTCGAGCAGCATCTGGTTGCTGTTGGCAGTGCCGTAGAAGGTGCAGGTGCCGGGACCGTGGTAGGCGGCGCTTTCGGCAATCATCAGTTCCTCGCGGCCGACCAGCCCCTGGGTGTAGAGCTCGCGCATCTTGCCCTTGGCCTGGTTGGACAGCCCGCTGCCCATCGGCCCGGCCGGCACGAACACGCAGGGCAGGTGGCCGAAATGCAGCGCGCCGATCAAGAGGCCGGGCACGATCTTGTCGCACACGCCTAGCATCAGGGCGCCGTCGAAGACGTCGTGCGACAGCCCGATGGCGGTGGCCATGGCGATGGTGTCGCGCGAGAACAGCGACAGCTCCATGCCCGGCTGGCCTTGCGTGACGCCGTCGCACATGGCCGGCACACCGCCCGCCACCTGCAGCGTGGCGCCCTGGTGGTGCGCCTCGTGCCGCAGCAGGGCCGGGTAGCTTTCGTAGGGCTGGTGCGCGGAAAGCATGTCGTTGTAGGCGGTGATCAGCCCGATGTGCGGCGAGCGTTCTTCGACCACGCGAATCTTGTCGGTGCCGGGCAGCGCGGCAAACGCGTGCGCGACGTTGGCGCAGCCCATGCGGTCGCTGCCGCGCGGGCGCTGGGCCAGTTTGTCGATGCGGCTGAGATAGGCCGCGCGGCGGGACGCGCTGCGGGCGACGATGCGTGCGGTGACTTCGGCGACTGCGGCTTTCATGGCGTGCCTCGCTTCGGCGAACGCATGACAGGGGAAAATGAGCCGAGAAATGGCATGAAGAACACTCCAGTCGAATCAGGTTTCAGGCCCCCGACGGTTGCAGGACGGGGTGCCGCTGCTTGGGCACAAGCAGGTTCTGTGCCGAGTTTACGCCGCTTGTCCGTGCCTCTGTTACGCAGGCATGACACGTGTTTTGGACGTGCTATTGGCAACAAGCGGGAGGCAGGATGACATTCCAGACGGCGACACAGGATGCATCGATGGGCGATTCCGTCCGCATGGACGGGCGCGCCGGCGAGACCGGCCCGCAGGCCAGGCAGCTGGCCAAGGACGACCGCAATCTGCACCATATCTGGAAGCCGCTGCTCCATGAAGTGGCAGCCGGCGCGCTCGGCATGAGCAGCAAACCGGTGCAAAGCCACGTCAAGCTGCACTGAATCGCGGGTCAGCTTAGTCCGGGCTGTCGATGATGCCGCCGCCCAGGCAGCGCTCGCCGTCGTACAGCACCACAGACTGTCCTGGCGTGACTGCCCATTGCGGTGCGTCGAACACCAGTTCCAGCGTGTCGTCGTACAGCGTGGTGATGCGGCAGGCGGCGTCGGTCTGGCGGTAGCGGGTCTTGGCGGTGTAGGCGCGTTCGGGGTCGGGCGCTTCGCCACTTATCCAGCTGAGTTGGTTGGCGCTGAGGCTGCTGCGTTTCAGCAGCGGATGTTCGTGCCCTTGCACCACGATCAGGGTATTGCTGGCCATGTCCTTGGCGGCGACGAACCAGGGATCGTCGTTGCCGTCCTTTTGCCCGCCGATGCCCAGGCCCTGGCGCTGGCCCAGCGTGTAATACATCAGGCCCTGATGCTGGCCGACGACGCGGCCTTCGGGGGTGCGCATGTCGCCGGGGTCGCGCGGCAGGTAGCGTTCGAGGAATTCGCGGAAGTTGCGCTCGCCGATGAAACAGATGCCGGTGCTGTCTTTCTTGGCGGCGTTGGGCAGGCCGATGCGCGCAGCGATTTCCCGCACCTCGGGTTTGGGCAGGTGCGCCAGCGGAAACAGGGCGGGCGCAAGCTGGCCGGGCGCGAGGCGATACAGGAAATAACTTTGGTCCTTGTTGCTGTCGAACGCGCGCAGCAGGGTGGCGCGGCCAGCTTCATCCATGCCCTTGCCGACGTAGTGGCCGGTGGCGATGAATTCGGCGCCGCGCGCGATGGCGTCTTCGAGGAAGGCCTTGAACTTGATTTCGGCGTTGCACAGCACGTCCGGATTGGGAGTGCGCCCGGCCTGGTATTCGGCGAGGAAGTAGCTGAACACGCGTTCCTTGTATTCCTTGGCGAAGTTGACCGCCTCGACCTCGATGCCGAGCACGTCGGCCACCGCCAGCACGTCGAGAAAGTCCTGGCGCGCGGTGCACTGCTCGGTATTGTCGTCGTCGTCCCAGTTCTTCATGAACACGCCGAGCACGTCGTAGCCTTGCTGCTTGAGCAGATAGGCGGCGACGGCGGAATCGACGCCGCCCGAGAGGCCGACCACAACGCGCGTGCTCATGCGTGCATCACGAAGTCGAGCGGGAAGCGGTGTCCGGCCAGCGCATCGTGCACGCAGCGCATCACCAGCGGACTGCGGGGCGGAATGCGGCTGGCGGCAAGTTCCTGCGGCGTCAGCCAGACGGCGCGCACGATGCCGGTGTCGAGACTGCGGTCGGGGTCGAAACCGACCGCCTCGCACAGGTAGGCGAAGCGTAGATAGGTGATGTCGCGCCGCTCGTAGTAGGTGGTGTAAGCGCCCAGCAGCGCCTGCGGTTCGACGTGATGCGCGGTTTCCTCCAGCGCCTCGCGGCGCACCGCCTCGATCAGCGTTTCGCCGCGCTCCCAGTGGCCGGCAGGCTGGTTGAGGCGCAGGCCCTCGGCGGTTTCTTCTTCCACCAGCAGAAACTTGCCGTCGCGCTCGACCATGGCGGCAACGACGACGTGGGGTGACCAGATGTCAGACATGCAATTCTTTCCATTCTCCGGGTTGCAACTCGCCCAGCGTCCATTCGCCGACCGCGGCGCGGATCAGCCGCAGGGTGGGGAAGCCGATTTTGGCGGTCATCCGGCGCACCTGGCGATTCTTGCCTTCGCTGATGACCAGTTCGATCCAGCGGGTCGGGATGGCTGCGCGAAAACGGATCGGCGGATTGCGCGGCCACAGGCCGGCGGGTTCGTCGATGACGCGTGCGGCTGCCGGCCGGGTGACGAAGTCGCCGAGATCGACGCCCTGGCGCAGCGTGGTCAGCGCGGCTTCGTCGGGGATGCCTTCGACTTGCGCCCAGTAGGTTTTGGGCAGTTTGTGCCTGGGGTCGGCGATGCGGCTCTGCAGTGCGCCGTCATCGGTTAAAATCAGCACGCCTTCGCTGTCCGCATCCAGGCGTCCGGCTGCGTACACACCCGGCAGCGCGAGGTAATCCGATAAACCCTGCCAGCGGCCTTCGGCTGTGAACTGGCTCAGAACGCCGTAGGGTTTGTTGAACACAATAAGACGCGACACTTCGGTGGGGGGCAAAGTCCCAATTTTACCCATTTAAGGGAACAACGTTTCGAGACCTTCATGAGCACACATATCCAGATCCCCGCCGCAGGCCAAAAAATCACCGTCAACGCCGACAACAGTCTGAACGTGCCGGACATGCCCATCATTCCCTTCATCGAGGGCGACGGCACCGGCGTCGACATCACCCCGGCGATGCGCCGCGTGGTCGATGCCGCCGTCGCCAGGGCCTACGCAGGCAAGAAGCAGATCGCCTGGATGGAAGTGTATGCCGGCGAAAAAGCGGTCAAGGTTTACGGCGACGACCAGTGGCTGCCGGAAGAAACCGTGCAGGCGGTGAAGGACTACGTGATTTCGATCAAGGGTCCGCTCACCACGCCGACCTCCGGCGGCATTCGCTCGCTCAACGTGGCGCTGCGCCAGATGCTCGATTTGTACGTGTGCCTGCGTCCGGTGCGTTACTACACCGGCGTGCCGAGCCCGGTGAAGGCGCCGGAAAAAGTCGACATGGTGATCTTCCGCGAGAACACCGAAGACATCTATGCCGGCGTCGAATGGGAAGTGGGCACCGACGCGGTCAAGAAAGTCATCGCCTTCCTGCAGAACGAAATGGGCGTCAGCAAAATCCGCTTCCCCGAATCGTCGGCCATCGGCATCAAGCCGGTGTCGGTCGAAGGCTCCGAGCGCCTGATCCGCAAGGCCATTCAATACGCGATCGACAACAACCGCCGTTCCGTGACCCTGGTGCACAAGGGCAACATCATGAAGTTCACCGAGGGGGGCTTCAAGAAGTGGGGCTACGAACTCGCCGCGCGCGAATTCGGCGGCCGCCTGATCGGCGAAGGCCCGTGGATGGAACTGCCGAACGGCGTCATCATCAAAGACGTGATTGCCGATGCCTTCCTGCAGCAGATCCTGCTGCGCCCGGACGAATACGACGTGGTCGCCACGCTCAACCTCAACGGCGACTACATCTCCGACGCGCTGGCGGCGGAAGTTGGCGGCATCGGCATTGCGCCCGGCGCCAACTTGTCCGACACCGTGGCGATGTTCGAGGCGACCCACGGCACCGCCCCCAAATATGCGGGCAAGGATTACGTCAATCCGGGTTCGCTGATCCTGTCGGCCGAGATGATGTTGCGTCACCTCGGCTGGCTCGAAGCCGCCGACCTCATCGTCGCCAGCATGGAAAAAGCCATCGCGTCGAAACAGGTGACCTACGACTTCGCGCGCCTGATGGAGGGCGCGACCGAGGTGAAGTGCTCGGCGTTTGCCGAGGTGATGGTCGCCAACATGTAGGTGCGGTGCGGCGGCAGCTAGCCGCCGGGCCGGAAGCGCAGCTCGAAGCGCGTCCCGGTGTTGCGCACGATGCGCAGTTCGGCGCCGATCTGTTCGGTCAGCAGGGGAACCAGCTGCAGACCGAGCGAGCGGGTCTGGCCGATTTCCACTTCGGCTGGCAGGCCGATACCGTCATCGCTTACAACGAGCAGTGCCAGTCCGTCATCTCCCGGCGCATGCAGTTCCACCTTCAGTGTTCCGCTTCTGCCGTCTGGAAAAGCGTGCTTGCAGGCGTTGCTCAACAGTTCGTTGACCAGCAAACCGCATGGAACTGCGCGTTGCAAGTCGAGCTGGAGCGGGACCAGATCGAGCATGAATGTGACTTGTAGCGCATTCGTACTGTTCTGCGCGTGCTGGACCAGTTGCCGCAGGTAATCGTCCAGACTGACCCGTGCAAAATCCTTGTGTTCGTATAGCAACTGGTGCAACAGCGCCATGCTCTGGACGCGCGCCTGGCTGTCGGCCAGAGCGCTACGGGCCGCGGCATCCTGCAGCGTATCGGCCTGCAGGCGCAGCAGGCTGACGATGACCTGCAGATTGTTTTTGACGCGGTGGTGGATTTCCTGCAGCAGCACGGTTTTTTCGGCGAGTCCCTGCTCGATTTCCAGGCGGGCGCTGATGTCGCGGACGATAGCGATGGTGCGTTGCGCGTGGCCGCCCTGGATGGGGCTGAGCACCACATCGATCGGGAACTCGCTGCCGTCGGCGCGGCGACCGGAGAGCGCCAGCCCGCTGCCCATCGCGCGTGCGTGCGGCTCGGCAGCGAAGGCCGCGCGATGCGCCGGGTGCGCGGCGCGGTAGCGTTCGGGCAGGAGGATTTCGATGCGCTGGCCGAGCAGCGCCGAGCGCGTGTAGCCGAACAGGCTTTCGACGCGCGGGCTGGCCTCGACGATTTGTCCGGCATTGTCGACAACCAGGATCGCGTCGGGGCCGTCTTCGAATATCGAACGCAGCAGCGCGTTGCTGGCCAGCAGGGCCTGGTTGTCGGTGCGCGTCCGGGCTTCGGCCGGCTTGATCCAGACGCCGCCGCGTCCCGCCGCCAGCAATCCTGCTGCCAGCAGCAGCAGTCCGAGCATCGTATGAAGGGCGGATGTGCCAAAGCCGGGAATGCTATAGAAAACCTCGACGTTGATGGCGTAGCCCGCCAGACCCAATCCGGCGACAGCGATCGCCAAGGTGTACGCCATCCGGCTGCGCGGCAGCGAATGCGCGGCGTTGCGGCTGATCAGCAGGCTGCCAGCGGCCAGCCCGAAACCCAAGCTGGTCGTCAGATCGAAGCCGGGCGTCATGCCGGTGACGTGTACGAATGCGGTCGCGAGCGCCAATGTCAGCAAGCCGCCGGCGCAGACCGTACCGGCATCCCGCAGGGGACCGGGCGGTCGTCCCAGCAGTGCCAATGCCGAGCCGCCCAGTACGAATCCGAGCGCGGCATTCACCTTCATGCTGATGAGGCCGGGTAGCATTGTTTTCAGCGTTCCATGATCCCAGCCCCATCCGACCAGCATGAGCACGCCCAAACCCGTGACGAGCGCTGCGCACAGCGCCTGCAGCGCACGGGCGTTCAAGCGGGCGAGCGCTCAAACAGCGCGCCCCATGGCACTTGTCGACCCAGTAGCGCGGGAATGGCGTCGGCGGGCAGCGCATGCTCAAACAGATAGCCCTGACCCTCGTTGCAATTCATGCCTTGCAGCATCGCTAGTTGCGCGGCGGTCTCGATGCCTTCGGCAATGAGAGAAAGGCGCAGGCTGTGGGCGAGTGCGCATATGGCTTCGGTAATGGCGATGTCGTCGGGATCAGCGGGCAAATCGCGGACGAAGGATTGGTCGATCTTGAGGCGGTCGATTGGCAGGTGTTTCAACATGCTGAGCGACGAATAACCCGAACCAAAATCGTCGATGGCAATCTGCACCCCCAGCGCCTTGATTCTTTCGAGCATCCCGGGCTCGATACCGATCAGGCTGGTTTCGGTAATTTCGATTTCGAGCTGGTGTGCGGGCAAGCCGCTCGCCGTGAGTGCTGCGCGCACCGTCTCGTCGAAGTCTCTTTGCGCTAACTGCAGTCGCGAGGCGTTGACTGCCAGCCGCCCGCTCCAGCCGCTGCGCTGCCAGGCGGCAGCATCACGGCACGTCTGTTCCAGTACCCAGCGGCCGATGGGAACGATCAGGCCGATTTCCTCGGCAACTGGAATGAATCTGTTCGGTTCAATCGTGGCGGCGTCAGGTGGGTTCCAGCGCAGCAAGGCCTCGACCCCGGTCAGGCGGCCATCGGCCAGCGCCACCTGCGGTTGATAATGCATCGCGAACTCATTGTCCGCGAGCCCGACGCGCGCGACCGCACGCCGCAAACCCTGTTCCAGAGTCAGCCGTTTGGCCGCATGCGTGCTCATTTCGGAGGCATACAGGCAAAAGCGGTTGCGCCCTTGCGCTTTGGCCTGGTACATCGCCGTATCGGCGGCCTTGATGAGCGACATCGTATCGCTTCCGTCATCCGGATACAGGCTCAGCCCCACACTGGCCGAGATGCTCACGCGCTCACCAGCCAGTTCGAGCGGCTGACTCAGTGCATTGAGCTGGATTTGCGCGATGCGTGCGCAATCCTCGGATGATTTGACGCTTTCAAGCAACAGGACGAATTCGTCGCCGCCCAGCCGGGCCAGGGTGTCGGAACGGCGCAGGTTTTTGTTCAGACGTTCCGCCACTGTCTGCAACAGCAGATCGCCGCTGGCATGGCCAAGACTGTCGTTGATCGTTTTGAAGTCGTCGAGGTCGAAAAACAGCAGCGCGAAGCGCTCGCCAAGCCGTTGCGCTCGCTCCAGCGCCTGCTTCAGACGGTCTTGAAACAGCAGACGGTTGGGCAGGCCGGTCAGCGGATCGTGATGTGCAAGATGATGCAGTTCCGCTTCGGCTTCCTGCAACGCGGTGATGTCGGCGAAGGCCACGATGTAATGCGCGAGCGAGCCATCCGGGTCGTTCACCAGGCAGAGGTTTTCCCAGGCTGGAAATATTTCGCCTGTCTTGCGCTGAAAGTGGATTTCACCCTGCCACTGCTGAGCGGGCGCATGTTCCAGCGCGGGGTAAAACTCGTCGCTGTGCCGGCGTCGTGCGTGGAGCAGGATTTCGGCATCCTGGCCGATGGCTTCGGCGGCGGTGTAGCCGGTCAGGGTGGTGAAAGCGGGGTTGACCGAGATGATGATGTGCGCAGCATCCATGATGAAAATGCCCTCGGCGGTGGCTTCGAGGACGGCAGCTGCGCGGCGCAACTGCATTTCGATCCGGCATTGTTCGGAAACGTCTTTCAGCACCCCGATCAGCCGTGTGGGCGATGAAGGCGCCGCTTTGTAGGCACGGGCGTGGGATTCAACCCAGGCGACGGCGCCGTCGTCGCGCACGATGCGGAACACCAGATCGAGTACTTCGTTGCTGGTCTTCATGCGCTCCAGCGCGGCTTGCAATTTGCTTTGATCGTCCGGATACACGCGTGCCAGAAAAGTATCGCAGGATTCGGTAAATGCTTCGGGCGGGGCGCCAAGGATGGCGATGAGATGGCCGCCGATGCTCAACTGGTTATGCTCGCTATCCCATTCCCAGATGCCGAGCTGGCCGGCGTCCAGAGCCAGCCGCTGGCGTTCTTCGCTGCGTTCGAGTTGTAGTTCAGAATCGCGGCGCGCCAGCGCGATCCGGATCGCGGCGTTCAGTTCCGCAGTCTGGCAGGGCTTCAGCAAATAGCCGTAGGGCAATGTCGCCTTTGCGCGTTCAAGGGTTTCCGTGTCGGCATAGGCGGTGAGGAAAATTACAGGAATCCGCGTTTCAGCATACAGCGTCTGCGCTGCCGCGATGCCATCGATTTCACCCTCGATGCGGATGTCCATCAGCACGACATCGGGCTGTTCGGCGACCGCCAGCGCCAGTGCCTGCTGCGCATTCGCCGCGGAGCCGACCACGCTATATCCGAGCTGGTTCAGGCGTTGCCTGAGATCGAGCGCGATGATGCGCTCGTCTTCCACAATTAAAATCGAGATCGGCCGAGCAGCGGCCGGTTCCGTTTTGTCTGAAGCCATCACGGACTGGGTCATCACGTTTTCCCTTGGGGGAGCGCTCCATATTAGGAACAAACCGCCATCCGGGCTAGGGTGAATTCGCGCATGTGTTGGTGTGTGCTTGGCCCCAAAATCCCTACAAAAACAGTGGTTTTTGCCCGTCTCACCCTGGACCTTGCACTTCCTGCGGTAGGATGCGGCCGATGCGCACCTGGGATATTTTCTGCAAGGTTATCGATAACTACGGGGATATCGGCGTCAGCTGGCGGCTGGCGCGCAGTCTGGCGCACGAGCAGGGCGCCCGGGTGCGTCTGTGGGTCGACGACCTGGCGGCGTTTCAGCGGATCCGCCCGGAGATCCAGCCCGATCGCGCGCAGCAGCTGTGCGAGGAGGTGACTGTCTGCGTCTGGCGGCAGGAAGCGGTGTTCGGGGAGCCGGCCGAAGCGGTGATCGAGGCCTTCGGTTGCACGCTGCCCGACGTTTATGTGGCGGCCATGGCCGCGCGCATGCCGCCGCCGGTGTGGATCAATCTCGAATATCTGAGCGCGGAGTCCTGGGTGGGCGCGCATCACGGCCTGCCTTCGCCGCACCCGCAGCTGCCGCTGACCAAGTACTTTTTCTTTCCCGGCTATACGCGCCAAACCGGCGGCCTGCTGCGCGAGCGCGATCTGCTTGCGCGCCGCTCGGCATTTGTCCAGCTCGAAATCGAGGCTTACTGGCGCGCGCTTGGCCTGGCCGCGCCAGTTCCCGGCGAATGGCGGATTTCGCTGTTTGCGTACGAGAACCCGGCGCTGGCGGAACTGCTCGACGCCTGGCGCAGCGGCGCCGATCCCGTCACGCTGCTGGTGCCGGAGGGCCGCATCCTGCCGCAACTGGCGAAATGGCTGGGTTTGAGCGCGCTGCAGGCAGGCGATGTCATCCGGCGCGACGCGCTGCAGGTGATGGTGCTGCCGTTTGCCAGCCAGGACGACTACGACCGCCTGCTGTGGGCGTGCGACCTCAATTTCGTGCGGGGCGAGGATTCCTGCGTGCGGGCGCAGTGGGCCGCGCGGCCGCTGGTGTGGCAGGCGTATCCGCAGGCGGAAAGCGTGCATCACGACAAGCTCGAAGCCTTGCTGGCCCTATACACGGAGGGCCTGGAGCCGCTTGCGGCACAGGCGGTGCGGGATGCCTGGCGGTGCTGGAACGGGGTACCTGGCGCGCCGGACATGGCGGCGTGCTGGGCCGGATGGCGGGCGCAGCGGGACGTGCTGGGCGCTCACGCGGCAGTTTGGCAGGCACGGCTGGCCGATCAGCCGGGGCTGGTCGAGACGCTGGTGGAATTTGTCGAAAACAAGCGGCCACAGGCCGTTTGAGCACGCGGCTGGGGCAGGACTGGCGCGCGTTCGTTTTTCTGGACTTTATCGTGCCGAATCAATACAATGCCGCGTTTTCCCAACCCCTTGGCGTTGTTGCGCAGTACACAGCGCCTTTAGTCGCAGGACAAGACACCCATGAAAACCGCAATGGAACTCCGCGCCGGCAACGTCGTGATGGTCGGCAAAGACCCGATGGTCGTGCAGAAAGCCGAATTTTCGAAATCCGGCCGCAACGCTTCTGTCGTCAAGATGAAGATGAAAAACCTCTTGAACGGGTCCGGTGCTGAAAACGTCTACCGGGCCGACGACAAGTTCGAAATGGTCATGCTCGACCGCAAGGAATGCACCTATTCCTACTTCGCTGACCCGCTGTATGTGTTCATGGATAGCGAATACAACCAGTACGAAGTCGAAGGCGAAAACCTCGGCGACGCGTTGAACTACCTCGACGATGGCATGCCGGTCGAAGTGGTGTTCTACGACGGCAAGGCGATCTCGGTCGACATGCCCACCACCGTGATCCGCGAAGTCGAATACACCGAACCTGCCGTGCGCGGCGACACCTCCGGCAAGGTGATGAAGCCTGCCCGTATCAAGCCTACCGGCTTCGAGCTGCCCGTCGCGGCCTTCGTCGACATCGGCGACATGATCGAGATCGACACCCGCACCAACGAATTCAAGCGCCGCGCAAACTGAGCG
>NZ_JADMKC010000013.1 GCF_018780105.1 Thiobacillus sp. | reverse complement strand
GGCGTCGGTGTCGCGTGCAGCGAACGCTCATTGGGATGATCCATCGGCAGTCGGCTGCGCCGCAGCAAGCCGGCCAGTACCAGCCAGCAGATCACAAAGGCAAAAAAAACCGACACCCCCAGCCCTGTCATTTAAATGACGCCACTGTTGCAGCCATTCCTTCTTCCATTGAATACGGCGGCGTCCATCCCAGGCGCGACCGAATGGCAGAGCCATCCACAAACAAGGAACCCGTTAGCCGCGCCACTGCAGCACGCTTGCCCAGCAACGTTCCTGCAGCTTCCAGCATCCACACCGGCACTGCCAGCAAATGCGCCGGACGCCCCAAAGCGCGCGCCACCGCACGGATCAACTCCGGCGTCGAGACCGGCTTGCCATCGTCCAGTAAAAAAGTCTGACCCGCGGCGGCGGGGTGTTCCACACATAACCGGATCGCATCCACAAAATTTTCCAGATATAACAGGCTGCGCCGATTGCGAATCGCACCCAACGGCAGCGGCCAACCTCTATTAACAATTTGAATCAGCCGCTGAAAATTCGCTTTCACCCCTGGCCCATACACCAGCGGTGGCCGCAGGATGACGACCTCCAGCCCGGTTTCCTGTGCAATCTGCCGCAAACCCTGCTCAGCCTCCCACTTGGAAATCGCATAGGCATCCTCGGGCGCTGGCGCATCGGTTTCGCGATAAGGCGTATCGCGCCCTTCACCATTGACTTTGATGGTGCTGATGAAGATGAAGCGCTTAACCCCTGCCTGCGCAGCTTGGCGGGCTAGATTGAGTGTGGCATCGGTGTTGGTTACCCGGTACAGCGCCAGTGGGTCCTCGGCGGTGTCGTCCATCACATGGACGCGTGCGGCCAGATGCACGATCGCCTCGCAGCCAGACAAAGCAGGCTGCCAATCGGTCACGCCCTCGATATTGCCCACTATGACTTCGCCAGCCAGCCCCGACGCATGGCGAACGACCGGGACGACAGCATGATCATGGGCTAGCAGTTGACTGCATAAGGCTTGCCCAACAAATCCGGTCGCCCCGGTTACTGCAACTTTCATCTTGGCAAGATTCATTGCCGCCATACAACGCGTTTCACATAATCCGTATAGCTCAGGATGATGCGAAGCACCTTGTCTGACACGTTCTCGACGGCATAGTCCTGCACCGGCAGGATCAGGCGTTGACTGCGCGGCTGGTCGGCAAGGATGTCCAACGCCTGGGAAATTCGCGTCAACGACAGCCCTGTCATCATGACCGTGCCCTCCTCCATGCCTTCCGGGCGCTCATGCGCCTCGCGGATATTGAGGGCGGGGAAATTCAGGATACTGGCTTCCTCGGTGATCGTTCCGCTGTCGGACAGCACTGCGCGCGCATTGCGCTGCAGTTGAATGTAATCCGGCAGGCCCAGGGGTTTCATGAGCTCGACCAATGGGCTGAGTTGCGCCCCGCTCGCGGTCAGTCGGTTACGGGTGCGCGGATGAGTCGACATGATGATGCGTAAACCATACTGCTCGGCCAGACCATTCAGGACTTCCACCAACTGACCCAGATTGCGATCCGAGTCCACGTTTTCTTCGCGGTGGCAGCTCACCACAAAATACTGCTCCGGCTCCACCCCCAGCCGAGTCAGCACAGTCGACGCCTCAATCAGCGGCAGGTAGTGATGAATCACCTCGTGCATCGGGCTGCCGGTTTTCACCACGCGGTCGGGGGGAATGCCTTCGCGCAGCAGGTAGTCGCGCGCGATGGTGCTGTAGGGCATGTTTATGTCGGCCAGATGATCGACCACCTTGCGGTTGCTTTCTTCCGGCACGCGCTGGTCAAAGCATCGGTTCCCCGCTTCCATGTGAAAAATCGGAATCTTGCGGCGCTTGGCCGCGATTACGGCGAGGCAGGAATTGGTATCGCCCAGCACCAGCAATGCATCCGGCTTTTCGCTTTCGAGCAGCGGATCGACTCGCGCCAAAATATTGCCTATCGTTTCGGCCACACTGCCGCCAACCGCCTCGAGAAAATGATCCGGACGGCGCAACTTCAATTCATCAAAGAAAATCTCGTTCAGCTCGTAGTCGTAGTTCTGCCCGGTATGCACCAGAACATGGTCAGTGTATTGGTCCAGTTTCGCCAGCACACGCGACAACCGAATGATTTCCGGCCGCGTCCCCACCACTGTCATCACTTTCAGCTTTTGCTTCATGCTGCGTCCACCCGTTCGGGAAAGGTATCCGGATCGACCGGATCAAAAATCTCGTTCGCCCAGAACAGTGTCACCAGTTCGGACTGCCCGGTATTGGTGATGTGATGGGTGTAAAAAGTCGGGATATCCACATAGCTGGGCGCTTCGCCACGCACCTTGAAGATGATCACCTCGCCGCTGAACAACTTGCGCAGACGAATATCTGCCTCGCCGCTTGCCACCAGAAAGCGCTCGACCTTGCGGGTATGGAAATGGTTGCCGCGGGTGATCCCCGGATGGGTGGTGGACATGAACACTTGGCCGCCGCTGTTGCTTTTGACCACTTCAAACAGGCTACCGCGTGCATCGCTATGCAGGGTGAGCGCGACCGGATAATGCGCGGGAAATAAATAGGAGCGCAGCGTGTTGAACAGGCGCACATCCAGCGCGGAAACGAGTGGAGGCATCACCATCGCCTGGTAACAGTCACGCATTTCGGTCAGATGCCGAAGCAGTTCGCTGACTTTCATGCCGACGCCCTGCATGCGGATATCGCCACGCTGGTTTTCCCGGATCGCTTGCCAGCACTGCGCCACCACATCCTGCACGTGCAGCAGTTCGAGATCGCCATCGGTAATGATCTGCGGCGTTTCCTGGCGTGCTAGCTGATGGCAGAACGTGGACACGACGGAATTGTAGAAAGGCTTGCCGAACTCGCCGAACACATGCGGCAGGATCAGGTTGGCAAAGCCTGCGCCGCACTGCTCCGCCCAGCGGCGAAACGTATCAGCAGCGGCCCGCTTGCCACGGCCATAGGCGGTATCCCGATCCTGATGCGTGGAATTGGCATACACCACAAAAGGACGGGTTCCCGTCTGCTCACAGGCCGCGACCAGATCGCGGGCCAAGGCTGTGTTGGTCGCTTCAATATCGGCATCGTCACCGCGATTCATCCCGGCCAGATGAATGATCGCATCCAGCCCAATTACAAACTCTGTCAGCAGGCCGGGCTGCTTGAATGTTGCACGATTGGCGAGACGAATCTCGTGGTCGACTCCGATTGTCTTGAGATAGGCCCGCTGGTGCCAGCCGATCAGACCCTCAGATCCGGTAATGCCTATCTTCATGCGCCGGTCTTCATGCATGGCCCGCCGCCTGCAGCGCTTCCCGCACTTCGGGCAAGGTCAGCATCAGCGCTTCCACGGCCGCCACGTCCAGCTGCTCGGTATTGTGCGAGGTGTAGTCTTCGAGGGAGGATTCGGTCGTGTCGCCTTCGGTGAAATACTTGCTGTAATTCAAGTCCCGCCCGTCCATCGGCACCCGGTAGTAGTCACCCATGTCTTCCGCCTTGGCGAGTTCCTCACGGGTGGCGAGGGTTTCGTAGATTTTTTCGCCATGACGCATGCCGATCACCTGGATCGGCACATCGGAATGGAACAGGTTCTTCAAGGCCTGAGCCAGATTCTCAACCGTGCAGGCTGGCGCCTTGCGCACAAACAGATCGCCCTGCTGGCCATGATTGAATGCAAATGCCACCAGTTCGATCGCCAAGGGCAAGGGCAGCAGGAAACGTGTCATCTCCGGCACGGTCAAGGTCAGCGGCTTGCCCTCGCGCATCTGCTTGATGAACAGCGGAATGACCGATCCGCGCGATGCCATCACGTTGCCATAGCGCACGCTGGACATAATCGTGCCGCCATTACTGCCTGCACGAGCCGCAGCTTGTGTCACTTTTTCCATCAGCGCCTTGGTCATGCCCATGGCATTGACCGGATACACCGCCTTGTCCGTAGACAGGCAAACCAGCCGCTGCACGCCATGCGCCATGGCTGACTCAATGACATTGTGGCTGCCGGTCACATTGGTCAGCACCGCCTGCATCGGGAAAAATTCGCAGGAAGGAACCTGCTTGAGTGCAGCCGCATGGAAGACGTAATCGACGGACCGCATGGCATTGTCCACGCTGTCGCGATCCCGCACATCGCCAATATAGAACTTGATTTTGGGGTCGGCCAACGCCACCCGCATATGTTCCTGCTTCAACTCGTCGCGCGAGAAAATGCGGACTTCGCGGCAGTCGCGCGACTTCAGATAATCCAGAAACTCATGCCCGAAGGAGCCGGTACCGCCCGTAATCAGCACGGTACTACCGGCGAATGGATTGCGCTCTGTCATTTTGAATGTTTTCTTTCCTGTATGGCGTTTTCCAGCCAGGTTTCCAGTTGATCGAACAGCCGAGTCCGGTCGAAGTTCGCCTCGTAATATTGCCGCCCGTTTTGCCCCATTGCACTGCGTTCGGCGTCCGACATGGCGGCCAGCTCAAGGATCCGTGCCGCCAGCCCCTCGGCATCGCCCGCCGGACAGGCAAGCCCTGCGCCGGACTCCTGGACAATGCGGACGCCCTCGCCATCCAGCATGGCCAGAATGGGGCGGGCACATGCCAAGTAGGATTGTAGCTTGCCCGGTATGGTCAGCGCGAAGATGGGTTCCCGTTTCAAGGGCAGCAGCAGCGCATCGGCTGCGGCATAAAAATGCGGCATGGCCTCCAGGGGATGGCGGCCCAGAAAATGCACCTGCGACAAGCCTCGCCGCTCGACTTCCTCTTTTGCCCATGCCGCCATGCGGCCGTCGCCCACGATCAGCCACTGGATGTCGGTGCGATCCCGCAACAACTCGGCCGCTTTCAGAACAGCCGGCAAATCCTGCGCTTCCCCGATATTGCCGGCAAAGAGTACCTTGAAGCCCTCCGGCAACGGCGGCAGCAAGGTGGCATCTGCCTGCTGTAAAGGCTGGAACAGCGACTCGCCCCAACTGGGGAAATACAGAATCCTTGAATCCGGCACCCCATGGCGTGCGATCTCCGGCACGAACGCACGGGACTGCACCAACACACGCGAACAGTTCCGATAAATCCATTTCACCAGGCGGTCGACTGCCAGCAGCACCCCGGGTGAGCGCACCCCGCCTGCGGCAGTCAGGGATTCAGGCCATAAATCGAGCACCCAAAATAGAATGGGCGCGTTGAACCGCCGGCTGGCAACTATGGCCGGGATACCTACCGTGATGGGGGAAACCTCGAACACGAAGACGGCGTCAAACTTGCCGCGAAGCCTTAGCCAAACACCAAGTACACCAAAGATGGCAAATGACAGATAGTTCAGCGCCAGCCTGATGGCACCAGCAGCCCCCCTGGGCACAAGTGGCACCCGAATAACTCGTGCCCCTTGATAGATTTCGGTGCAGGGCAGTGCCCAACCATAGCCCGGAAAGAATCGCCCCGATGGGTAATTCGGCTGCCCGGTCAGCACCGTGACTTCATGGCCGCGCCCAACCATATCGGCCACGAGATCATTGATGCGGAAATTCTCAGGCCAGAAATACTGGCTGACGACCAGCAGCTTCACACCCCACGCTCCTTGGCCACCCTGGCAATGAAGGAGAACGTGTCCGACGCGCAACGCGACCACGAATACTGCGTTGCCTTTTCAAAGGATTGCTTTGCACGTAGTTGTCGAGATGCCGGATCCTGCATGGCTTCGACAATTGCGTTGGCAATCGATGTTGCCGAATACGGGTCAAAGTACCAACCGGCGTCACCCAACACCTCCGGCATCGGACCTCGGTTCGAACTCAGGATCGGCAAGCCGCTTGCCATCGCCTCGATCAGGATATTAGGAAGATTTTCACAGCTGGACGCGAACACGAAAGCATCTGCCTCGGCATAGAGCGCATGAAGTCGCTCGAATGGAACCGGGCCGAGCAGTTTCAGAAAAGACTGGTGTGGGTCGATGCGGAGGAATTCCTTCTCGACGGCCTTGCCGTAATTCCCCCACAGGTCCCCGGCAAACTCGACACTGACCGATATCCCTGAGTCGCGCAGTCGAGCCACGGCTCGCCCAACTTCGAGCTGATGTTTATAGGGCATCAGGATCGACACATAGAGCAGGCGAAATGGCTTGGCAGCCGAACAATCTGCCGCTTCCCTTGCTGGACGAGGCGCACAGAAAAACCGTTCTTCGATTCCATGCGGGATCAAGGCCGTGCGCTGTGTATCCAGTACCAAGCTTGAGCAAAGTCGAGTGCGGGCATAGTCGGAAAGAAAGATAATGCCATCAGCGGATTTGAGCGAACGGCTCTGACCTATCCTGAGCAAGGACATCTTGAGCCGCATGGGATGCATGGCGCCAAATAGCCTTGCCTCCGCCGGTTCAAAAGGCAGCATGTTCTGCGACATTGTCACGGAAGTGACTGGACATTTTCCAGGCAGCATACCGCCTGGGGAAAAGAGAATATTGCAGCCTGTCTTGATCAGCTCCGATGGCAGCATGCGCTTTTGCCAAAGAAGCCGCGTTGGCAAATAAGACTCCAGCTCCTTGCTAGAACGCTTCTTCAGCCAAGCTTGGTCAGGCAAAGTGGCCAGAGTGCGTGCACAACTCCATACCGTCACGCTTTCGATGCCGTGCATCGCCGGAACAGCAGAGGACAGCAAACGCGAGAGGTGGGTAACCCCACCACCCTGGCGAATGTTCGATGCGTCTATTCCAAGTTTGAGACTCAAGACGTTTGATACACAGAATAAGTTTGAGCTGCGGGCCAGGCCGGGTCAGGACATGCGGGGAACACCGCTGGATACGTCAAATCTTTTATGGCATCCCCTGCATGTGATCCCATTCTCGGAAAACGCTAGTTGATCCGAGCCACAAACCGGGCACTGCATCAATTCGGATAAATTCAAGCCTTTGTTTCGTTTCGTCTGCGAGAAGAGCAGTCTGGCAGCGGCCAAACCATATCGGCCGATGAGGGCACGAAGCGAAAAAGGTGGGCGCGTATTTGTTTCCACAGTTGGCGCGGGCCAACTCGCATCCACTTCCGCATTCAGAATCTTGAATGGCAACCGATCCGACCAGAAGAAGCGGGTATGGAAGATAAACGGATTGCCGGGGATGGTCCGGTTCGCGATCAGGGCTTTGGCTCCGTGTTCATACAGTTCCACCAACTCCTCATCCACGATCCAAGCCGGCTTTTTCCTGATTGTAAGGACGCCGTCCCGTACCGTTACTTCACTACGGTGATCCCAGTAAGGATTGATCCGCTCCATGAATGCACCCGGCGTTTCTATGTAACCGGCCTTGGCCACCCTTTGCAATTCAAGGAGAAAACGCTCCGGATCGGCAGAGTGCTCCAGCACATGTGATGCAATCACGAAATCGAAGATTTTGTCCTTGAAAGGCAAGGCCTCACCCACGCCAAGAACCGAGGGCCTATCCGTGATGAACGGCGCCCAGTGGCGCTCCCTCGTTTCTTCATAAGCATCAATCAGCACATTGGAACGGAAATAGGGGCTGCCGCCGGATCCAACTTCTAGCACCAGCGCTGACTTCGGTACGGGGCAATACAGGCGCCGGCAGGCCCACGCAATTCGTTCCATGCCAAGCGCAAGGAAAAATTTCATTAAAAGAGAGTGTTCTTTCATCAGCGGTCAGTGCAACTCAAATGGTTATGGCATAAAACCTCAGGCATGGTGGGACCGCATGAAGCGCTTCACGATGCTGAAGATGGAGATCGCCGATCCCGCAAGCAGTGACACTGGAAGCAGGATTTTTTTCGCAAACGCACTGTGCGTGCGCCAGACAAATATCGTGAACGACATATTCAGCAACACCAGGTTTTTCAAGATCAGCCTCCAGTTATAACGAGGCCGTGCACTGAGAATGTAGGTCGCCAAGTTGGCTGACATATAGTAACCAGGCGTCAGAGTCAGGCACTTGAGCCAAGCCAGATAATCCTCGGCGAACGCCATTCCCGTACTGAACACCGGTGCGGATTGCAGCAGAATTTTACGTTGGACGAGGACTGCGCTGGTCGCCACAAAATTCCCTCTCCACAGACTGAAGGCGGAAATAGGCCTGGACCGGCTTATCGGCTGGTCATTCACCGTTCCACAGATAAAACCGGCACCGGTATCGGCTGCAGTCTGAATCTGGGCTTTTAGCTTGTTCTTTTCCCACAAATCATCCGCATCAAGAAATGCGATCCATTCTGCGACGGATCGTTCGATCCCCAGATTTCTGGCGGAGGCCACACCATGGTTGCTGGTGCGAAACAGCCGAATTTTATCGGACCCGATTGCTGCGACAACCTCCGCACTGCCATCCGTTGATCCATCATCCACCACGATGATCTCGTTCAGCAGATCGCCTTCTTGGGCAAGCACGCTGCGCAAGGCAGCCTCGATGGTGGCGCGACCGTTGAATACAGGAACCACGACGTCCACTGATCCGGGCGCCTTGCTCATATAGCAAGCCAGCGGTCGGGAAGCAGATACGGAAAGCCCCAGGCTGTCGAACTATGGCCAGGGTCAATATTCACTGCCGGAGCAACCACCGTAGACAGCCCCTTCTGCTCCCCCAACCAGGCAGCCCACCATGCAAAAGTGCTGTTGCCGATCACGAAGTGCTGGCACAGGGACATCAGCCAGAAGTCGGAAGAAGCATCCTGGCTTGCCCGGTTGTGATCCACGAAGGTGTGACTCCCGCCCCCCAGCAGCGGCCCAAGCAGCCTGGCTGATTGTTTCGGATCGTCAGAGAAAACGAAGAAATGCGGGTCTTCCACTTTGGCCCTGATGACCTCAATCGCGCTCTGATAATAGCTACGCGACATATTGGATGCCGAGCCGTGATCGTTGGTGTCAAACCATCTGACATGCACGGCGACCGCTATGGATGAGCGGATCTTGCAACTCATTTCCTCGTTGGCGGAATCGGTTGGCGGATGCATTTTCAGGTCTTGCCGGATGACCTCGTCTACGTCAGCGAAGTACCGCTCGCTTTGGCCGAAGCCATCGAAATAGGTCATCCCAGGCTGCAGTTTCAGCGAGAGCAGTGCGTCCTCGAATCCGACGCCGACTTGTCTGATGTATCGCTTTCTATCCAAAGGCAGGGATTCCGAGGCCTTGCGCATCAGCAGTCGACGAAGGCGGCCGAAGGGTTCCAGTCGCTCTCGAGCGCTCGCCATCCGGGCCGGAATGCTAAACGCGCCGAGCGCGTATTGCCGCTTGTACAGATGGTCGTACTTGAAACCGGTCACATCGTCGAGCACCAGTTCAGCATTGCTTTTCAGCGCCAGGCGTCGCCCGGTAGCGTAGCAGAACAATTGATTGCCCAAGCCACCCTTCAGGCGAACGATCAGTTTAGCGTCAGCCATGCTCAGTCCTTGCCCTTGTCGCCTGTCTGGTTACGGGCGTGGCCGGCATAGACATTGCCGAGAACAGGAGCACGTCCTTTGATTCGCTTGAGCGAGGCAATGATGCGGTCACAGGTGCTGCGACGAAGCATGAGCAACCCGCAAGCATAGATGTAAAACATCGGCACTTTCCAGAATCCTAGCTTGGCGATTTGCCAGAGGTAGAGCAAGAACTCACCAATCGAACGGTCAGCCTGGATAGAAAGAATTGGATATGAATAATTGCCGATATCTTTCGTTATCGGCATATAGACGGGCAAACCAAGTGTCTGCTCCAAGTCGGATGCAATCCGCAACATGCCACACATGAAATGTACTGAAGATTCCGGCGTTTGCTCACGGGGCACGAACCGTCCCTGCTCCGCTACGCTGTTGCCGAAATCCGGTGTACCCCCCAGACGGTGATGCGACAAGATTTGCGGAAGGTAAACGCCATTCTCATTCGCCAGTATCTGCCCAACCAGATGCTGTTGATACAGTAGCGTGCCGTCGAAGCGATTGGTGGAATGCCGGTGCGCGCTCGCACGACGCACCACCATGCCTGATATAAACACACAACGACGGAAAAAGGTCACGATAGTCTGCGTGCCCGCTGGAAAGAAACTTTCGCTGTCGAAGTAGCGAAAAATTTGCACCGGGCGCTCAGGATCATCGTAGAAAGAGTCGTAGCTGCGAAGTACAACCCCGACGTCCGCATGAACACGCACTGCAGCAGCTACAGCAGCCAACGCTCCCTTGGCAAGCAGATCATCGTTGCCCATGAACAGCACATACTCGCCCCGGGCTAGTTCGACCAAACGTCGAAGATTGCCGTCATAGCCCAGATTGACCTTGTTTTCGTGATAGGAAAGCTGGCTGGGATAGGCTGTTGCATATTGTTCGGCAACCTCGCGTATCTGTTCGCGCTCTGGCGATGCATCTTCACAAATCACAATTTCATAATTCACCCCTGACTGAGACACAATGGAATCGAGCAGGGCCGGTAGTAACGCCGCACGGTTGTATGCTGGTATGCATATAGAAATAAGCGGTGTATCAGACAAGGTCAGAAACCAAATTTAAATATTTCATTACAATCACAAGTATCAGCTGGGGGGGCAGACGACCGCCACTGGCGTGTCCAACCGGCAGAGCATGCTCTTCCCGCCGGGTTGATGGACGAAGGCAGGCGCTACTCACGCTTTGCATTTCTTAGCCGAACGATGCACGCAACTATTCATTCAATGGAATTGAGAACTTTCCTCGTGCGCGTTCAACTGATATGACTCTATTGCGGAACGATAGAGCTCTTCATATTGTGGCCCGAGTTTTGACCAAGATAATTGGTCATGCGCAAGTCTAGAGGCCTCGCGGCCAAGTGACTGTCTTTTCTCTGCATCACCAAGTAATAACAAAACCTCATTAGCCAGGGACGGAATCGATTCTGCGATCACACAATGCTCGCCACTACGCACGTATTCTCGCAAACCTTCGAAGGCCACCGCCGTACCGACAACCGTAGCACCACACCCGAGAGCTTGTAATGCCCTGGTTTTGATGCCGGTTCCAGCCTTGTCAGGAAGTACCACCACCGCAGCTGACCGGATCAAGTCATCCAAATCATCAACCCACCCCGACGCTTCTAGATTTGGGGCAGATATACCAATACAGTGCAATAGTTTTTCGGTACCCCTCCCCTGTATTCGAAACTTTACTGCCGGAAACTTTTGTGCGATTTCAGGAACAGCGAGACGGACGAATTCCTCGATTCCTGCGGCGACACCCGGTACGTTTGCACCGCCCAAAACCAATACGAGCCTGCTGTCTATCGGCGCGCTGGTCATTGGGTTAACTGCCCAATTGGCTTGGGGGGGAGCGACGCCAAACGGGATGAAGGCAACATCAGCACCTACAACCGTTGATTGAAGGTAGTTGGCATCCACACTTGACACTACGTGGATCTTCGTAAAATTGGAATAATTACGCCGCTCGTAGCGCCCTAGCAGGGAGGCACCAACCTTCAACTTCAGCCGTGTTAGCCAATGTTTCACATTGGCTGCCATACGTGTATAGAACAGCGACGTCGCATCGTTCGGCGAGTGCACCGACGGAAGCCCCTCGACGTAATGTTGAACCATGTTAACAATATCGTAATGTACAACGTCATATTGACGGCTCGCCAAGGCCGCCCTTAACGAGCGAGTGAATGTCGGGTTTTGGAATCGTCCCAAAGATGCGGGCCGCCCGGAAAGCACAGCCAAGACAGCTCGTATCAAGCGCAGAGCCCCTGATGTGGCCGGCACAACTGACAACCAATTAACCCTTGGCAACTCGCGTTTGAGCGCAACCAAATCCGGTTGGGCATCAGCAGAAAACGCAATGACGTCACACTGGTGTCGCTCGGACAAATACTGCAGCAAATAAAACACCTTCCAGCGCATCCCGTCCGAGACAGGGAATGGGATGTCCTGCAAAAGAAACAGAATTTTCAATGACTTACCTTTACAAATATTCAGCTTATTATCGATGATTGAAACGCACAGCCATGCGGATGAACCCCTCAAGCGTTAGCACTGTGAAGAGCATAGCCAGGAACATTTTCAGCATGGAGTCCACTGTGCCTTCGGTCAACGCGGTAAATAACAGCATCAAGACAAAAACCCTTGTCAATACCGCAGTGTGAGTCGCGAGTTTAAGTGTAAGCGGCCAAGCAATCCGGACAAACAAGCCTAGTGAGGCGCCACCAAGAACCACACCAGGGACGCCAAGCAAGAGATACCACCATCCGAAATAGCCGGGTGCAGCAAGATGGGGGTGGCTAACTGGTGTCAGGAAAACGTCATTCGTGAGATAACCCGCGATCCCGTTTGGTCTCGAAAAGATCTCAAACCATTGATCACCCACTGGCGATGCATGGTGTCCAAGGATGGCAGTCAAGATGTCAACGCCCGGCAGTCGATAAATGACCCAAGTGAAACCGCGGAGAAGCAATTCAACAGGGTGGAAGTCAGCGCTGACAGCAGCACTGGCGATTGACTCCCAAACCCCCTGACCCGAAAGCCTAAAAGTGCGCAGCGTATTGAAGTAGGGCAAGAGGATCAATAAGGGAACACTTATCGCTACCGTCAAGACCACATGACGTACGCGAATCTTGACACCAGAAGCAATAATCAGGAATGCTAAATACAAGAGGGGCGCCAGAATTGATGCCTTGCTCGACCGAATAGCCAAATCCGCGACACCATTTAGTACCAAAAGCCCGATTGCGATCCAAGCCAAACCTCTATACGACCTGCGATAAGCGAGGTAAACGGTAAGCAGTAGCAACCCTGTCAGGAAGTAATTGCGCAGATAGAAAACGATGCCTCGCAGACGATAAGGCAGTATGGCCCTGATTTCGGAACCCATCAGGCCAATGTCAAAGCGATATGAGACCCATCCGGATACCAAGCTCAATATGAGCGCAACCACGAGCAAGGCGATCAGACTTCTTCGACCAACCCTATCTGCATTGGGGATCGGCACGAGTCCCGGATAGGCGACAAAAGCTGGCACCGCAAGCACAGCTACGCTGAAGGCAGTGATGCCTGCGGCCGTGAGCAGCAGCACGTCAATGATCAATAAAGGGTAATCGAATTCACCCAAACCCACTCGGGGAACCATACCTAATACGACCGGGCTCTCTGGGGAAACAACAATCAGGAAAAGCTTGACGCAATACGATGACAAGAAAACCAGAATAACCATCCAGAGCGCTGCGTTTTCAACCTGCATCGGCAGCGTTCGGCGACAGGCCATCATGACCGCAAGCCCAATTACGAACAGACCAATGCCATAAGCCACTTCGTGGTTGACCATGCGATCAACGGTAAAAATATAGCCCGCCATTAATATGGTCAGCGTCATACCGACAAGCCAATACGCGTTTCTCATTGAAATGCACTAACTTTGACTGCTTCAACCATGCGTCTGACCATCTCCTCGAACGATATGCGCGGTGACCAATCGAGCATGGCCGCAGCCTTGGCGGGATTCCCCTTGGAGAACTCAATATCCAAGGGGCGCGTCAGATCATGATTAACGATCACATAGTCCCGCCAATCCAGACCAAAGCATTCGAAAACCTGGGAAAGGAAGTCATTAAGCGTATGCGATTTCCCTGTGGCGATCACGAAATCGTCGGGGGTATCCAACTGCAGCATCCGCCACATTGCGTCAACGTAGTCGGGTGCCCAGCCCCAGTCTCGACTAATCTCAAGGTTGCCAAGTTCAAGCTCATTTATTTCACCCTGTGCAATTCGGTACGCGCCATTGATGATTTTGCGCGTCACAAAGTTTGGCGGCCGAAGTGGGGACTCATGATTAAAGAGAATCCCAGAACAAGCATAGAGACCATATGCAGCCCGATAATCGGCGACCTGCCAGTAAGCAGCCGCTTTGGCGATCGCATACGGACTGCGGGGCCGAAACGGCGTCATTTCATCCGCGCCAGCGTCATCCGTATTACCAAAGCACTCGCTTGAACATGCATTGAAGAACCGTCCCGAAAACTGCAGCACTCGCATAGCCTCCAGAAGATTCAGCGTTGCGACGCTTATGCTTTGAAGTGCCTCGATCGGCTGTGTGAACGATAGCCCCACAGAGCTTTGGCCGGACAAATTGTAGATCTCATCGGGCCGCAATCTTTTCAATAAGCTCAACACCGCGTCCGGCTCAATGACAGATAGCGGCTCGATGCGCACGTGATCGCGAATGCCTAATGCTACAAGGCTTGTGAAATGTGCTTCGTCCGTAGAGCGTGACGTGCCTACCACCTCATATCCTTTATCGAGAAGCAACTGCGCAAGATAAGCGCCATCCTGCCCACTAATCCCACAAACAAGGGCGCTCATTATTTAGTTACCTTTCTGTACTCGCTTCTTAAGCTCAATCGATGGGCACGTCATTCTGCAACCATCCGATACGGACAATTTTTTTATTGCAAAATACACTGTGGCGCATTGCAGTTAGCAGCACCAGGAGAGTCTGCTGGTTTGTCATGCCACTTCTCTGGGATAGCCTAAAAGGCGATGCCAAAGTTTTTTACGCAGGCTTTGCGCTGCCAGTGTGGCAAGGGCAAGGGTTGAAACTGCTGCCAGCATCAATTGCGCAACCTGACCAAATGGACTAACCGGTGTTGGAGTGGCCCAGCGGACCAAAAGAGCGGCGAAGGTGGCGGCTAACAAAGGTAATGCGAGATCTCTCAAGTACCAGTCTAGTTTCTCGCCGGCAAGTATTTTACGATACATAAAGGGCGTGCCGATCAGCAAATAGCCGGCATTCAAGCAGACCCAGACCCATGCAGCGCCTTCGGCTCCATAGCGAGGGGCGACCCAAAGTATGGACGGCACTATGAGCAGAACCAAGACAATGTTAATGCGCACAGCCAGCCCAGGCCAGCCATGGGCGATTTGCGCTTGGTGAGGCATGCTCGTCAGACCATTCAGCAGGTTGCCGAAAGTCAGCAGGCTGACAAGTGTCGCTGTCTGCCTAGTTAACGCTGAATCCTGCGTCCAAAGCTGCAGTAATGTTCCAGCAAAGACGATCACCACAATCGCTGCACTACCCACTATTACAGAGAGCATTTGTGTAGCCATATGGTAGGCAGCAGCCATCCCTTCGCGGTCATTCAGGGCATATAGCTCGCAAAACTTGGGGTACCACGCTTGAGTCATTGGGCTCACAAGAACATGCACAGCCCCGGCCACCATTACCGCTAGAGAGTAGTAACCGAAATCGGACAGACTCAACAGACGGGAAAGCAGAACTTTATCCACCTGGGTCAAAAGCAGAGCCAGGAAGGTGACCCCCATCATCCCGCCAGCAAAACGCCTGACGCCACGCAGAGCGGCAAGCGAAAATCGACCACCATGTTCAGCCTCAGGCAAGGCACGGTAAGTAGCACACGCGAGAACGCCGACGCTGAGGGATGAAATCAACCCTTGCCAGACAAAAAAGGCCTCAATGGTGGGTGAAAACCAAACAAGGACAACCACGGCGCCAAGCCATCGTAGCGTAGCCATAATCGCGTTGACAGCACTGAACAGCACTTGCCGCTGCAGGCCGATGAGGCTACTACGATAGACTCCTTCGACCAGTCGCAATGCAGTGACTACGCCCATAATACTGAGGGCTTGCGACACGACACCCAAAGGCAATTCTCCAACCCGCAGCCAATCGCTGACCAGCCAGGAGGAGGCAGCCCAGATCCCTACCGTAACAAAAACCGCGATGCCAAACGTGACCCACTCCACGCTGCGCAAGAGATCTCTAATCGACTGAATGGTATGCGCGCCTGCAGTGAACCGAGCCATCTCGCGATTGAGTGTGGGCGTCATACCCATATCGAGCAGGGTTAACGACGCCTGCAATACTGCGAATAGCCCAATCAAGCCATAGGCCTCGATCCCCAAGTATTGAATGTAAAGAGGAATAAAAGCCAACCCCATAAGGGCGACCCAGCCTTGGCTGAGATAGTTGGCGGTGAGATTGCGTTTAATCACCAACCGCCCCTGTAAGCGGATTTAGCACCAGCATTGCATCGTAGTTGGCAAACACGTAATAGAGCCGAAGCCATCAGGTTCGAGGCTCCGACGTCCCGACGTCCCCCCGGTTTTCAGTAGCACTTGGCTTTAGAGTCCGGTGGTTAATGTAGTCGATTTGTCGTCGAGTTTTCTGGCGTAGGCCGACGGTGTCAGTCCGCCCAGCGATTTCTTCGATATAAGCATTTTGGTTGGGCTTGCCGGGCTCGATCAGGAACAATCTCACGCCGCTCGCATGCGCCCAGGTCAGCATCGCCCGCCCGCAGAACTCCTTGCCGTTGTCGGTGCGGATCGCCTGCGGCAATCCTCGTTCCATGGCCAGCCGGTCAAGCATACGTGTCAGCGCGTGGCCGCCGATGGCCCGCTCCGGCACGATGGCCACAGTTTCGTGCGTAGCGTCGTCCACGACCGTCAGGCACTTGATGACGCGTCCTTCAGCGGTGCGATCGAACACGAAATCCATCGACCAGATCTGATTAGCGGACAGGGGCCGTCCCAACGGCTGCCGATCTGCAACCGGCACTTTCTTGCGCCGGCGGCGCCGTACCTGGAGGCCGGCGAGCAGCTTCTTGAGGCGGGTGTTCTCGGTTTCCAGTTCCTTCAGGCGCTTGGCATCGGACACGCTCATGCCGCCAAACTTGCTGCGCCAGAGGTAGTAGCTGGCTTCGGAGAAACCGTGCCGCCGGCACAGTTCCTTGATCGGCAAGCCGGCCTCTGCCTCCCGCAGGAATCCAATGATCTGCTCTTGGGTAAAACGCTTCTTCATGTCCAATCTCCTTCGTCGGTGGGATTGGACTCCATAGCTACGTACTACTCAAACTGGGGGGACGTCGAGACCAACGATACCCAGCCAGCAGCTCAAAATCTCGAGCTCTTTCTCCAAAACCATGCCCTTGTCGCAAAGCGCGCGATACACCGACACCATGTTCTCGGGAATGGACCTATCGGAGGATACGGAATCCCTGGCAATTTGCACGACCTTTTCTGCCGATAGATAACAAGGGATTTCTGATTCGAAATCTTTCAGATAGTCATGCGGATTTCGCTTTTGAAGAACGGTTGCGCCCGCGAAACCCAGATGATAGCCCGCAGCCCAAAGGATAGGCTGAGCAACCAGTCCTCTCAAGATGTCTGTGAAGCGAAACGTGACTGTCGACGGTAAATAGAGGAGCGGGAATACCTCCTGCCGGAAATAGGTGTTCTGAGAATTGAATGGACAACAGACACCCCGATCCAGTACCAATGGATCACGCCATTTGAAATAAATGGGGGCGTTGACCGTCAGTCGATAAATCGCATCGACATCTGGATCCTCGTCTGCAAGATACTGCCAAACTCCAACCTTAAGATTTTTCGCAGGTCCGACATCAGGAGTCTCTGCGTCCAAAACACAGCGCAGAGGAAGGCCTCGCGGCCAGACTTTCTTATCAGTGAAATACGAATAGATGTTTACAAACGAAGCGTCGCTGATGAGCTCAGCGTCAATTGCAAACTCAGGCTCGTTGACCCAATTCTCTAGAGGGATGTTGTCATCATCTGACTCATAGATGACCCGAGCCCCCTGAGAGATGGCATGCAAATATCCAATATTTTTTCTCGTGTACGAATTCCAGGGGAGTAATTCTGAGAACTCGCTTGAAACCTTTTGTTGGCCCTCAGGCGAAAGATATGTCACGCCCGGGAAGTCCCAATCGGGCGCCGTCTTCTTGTCGCCAACCACAATTACTTTCCAGTCTTTCAGCTTCGCGAATTTTTCAATCGCCTCCGATGGCGGAAAAATGGAAGTAATGACTATATATTTGTTCATGCTAAATTTTTTTTAAATACTTATCAAAAAATGCCGCGCTCGTGTACTGATCGACAGCTCGGCTATACGCGTTGTCAATAACTGGCAGATACCTATCGTAATTACCGAGTATCTTATTAACAGTTTCGACGAGGCGACCCTCTTCATAGTAGATAAACTCCTTGTCAGGCGTAAAATATTTCTCTATCACATTGAAGCTATCTTTCTTGCAAAGAATCAACGACCTGCAGAATGCAGCCTCAAAAATTCGCGACTTCAACTGAGGCACCTCAATCTCCGGCCCTGTCAGGAGTCGCTTGAGAAGTCCGAACACCCCCGGAATATCGGTGAATGCTTTGTTGGCCCTCCAATCCGGGTATTTCCACACGTTCAAAACGTGGCGCACGGTGGGATACAAAAGATTATGGGTCAGCGTGATCTTTGATTGAGAAATGAGATCCAGCTTCTCTTGATATCCAACCCCGCGATCCGTCACCAGCTCATGCCCCGAGTTCGAAACCAGCCGGTAATTGAATCGGCTGATCGTCTTCATGTCCCGCATGATGGGCTTAGGATGAAGATGTCCGGTATAGATGATGTCGTACCGCTTTTCACACTTAGTGGGAATGAAGTCCACGTTGAAAGGGAAAAAGATCGGGACACGCCGCTCAACGCCCTGGCGTTCGTTAAAATACTCCGCGGTAAACGGACATAGCGTGAGAACCTTGTAGAAGTCTCCGTCGTAAGCATCAAAGTTTTCTGGAATGAAGAATTTGTTGGGCTCTTCAAATTCAAGTCGCACCACATGCATCTTCTTGACTGCATCCAGCTCAGCCGGCGACAGCTCGAACTGATCCCAGCACCCTGCGGCTTGATCAAACGCAGCGATGATGAGCGCAACATCAGCTGCCCCATGTCCATCGTAGGCCTCAAACCCCAAATTTTTCGTTGGGTCCTGCGTGTATCCGTGAGAGCTTCTTTTGATGACTTTCATAGCACTATGAATTGAGGAACATGGCAAGGACGATGAGCACTCTAAAATAATCCGCCTTCGCGGACCCTTATCGTTTGGCAATTAATGCCTGTCCCGTGGGGAACTGCAAGATATCCAATCCCCGACTTTGGAGCCACTTTTCGACTTCGACGCGCGTCTCCTCGTACCCCGGCCAAGCAAAGTCGTCCAGCAGCACGAGCCCTCCAGGCAACAGGCGATCCCAAAAATAGTCCAGTGAGGCAATCGTAGGCATCGACGAGTTCAAATCAATATGAATCCAAGCAAGGCTTTCTGGGTTGCGCGAATGCGAAAACGACTCAGGCACATAGCCCTTATTGAAAACAAAACTGTCGTCGCCACACAGGGCCAGATTTCTTTGCGTGTTTTCAATGTTAAGGTATGCGTAGCTTCCCACCGAGCTCGCTTCGGAAGCCGTCAAAAGATCAGAGCGCATCTCTTCCCATGCGTCGTACAAGAAGAACTCACCTCCACACTTCGAGCTTTGCCGAGCACGACTGGCGAACCAAGCGGTCAGGCCGTCACAAACGCCCATTTCAACAAAATTCCGCTGGTCACCCCCTGCAATTCGAGAAGCGACGGTCGCTGACCAATAGACCAAGTAGTGCCGCCACCTCAATTGCGCGACCTCTGCCGCCACCGATTTCGGCCGAAACTGGGTAAGGACGACCTTGCGCGAGCCGATATGCCCCGCCAACTCTTGGTCGCACTTCGCAAACGCTTGCGCAAGTGAATTGCTGCCACCGTCATGCCAAGGCACACGAGTGCCTGTTGCCATTTTCCAGCCAACAAACTCAATAGGCGGCGCTATATCAACGATTACTGATCGTCCTAGCAGGACCTTCGCAATCATTTTTAAAAAACTCATTTCTTCAATAGACCCCATTGATTTGCAATTGGCCTTAAAAAGTCTTTTGCTCGCAAGAGTGGCAGACGCGCAATCGTCTTAACCATCAACCGTTTGCGATTCATTACAAATGAATATCGAATGAATTCGATTAAATATCGCGGGAAGTTTTTCATCTCTCCGCTTTTGAGAAATGTGTTATTCAAAACCGTTCTCAATGTTTCCCATATTCCATCGTCGATCTGATACTGAACCAATTGTCGATCTGTGGCATTTTCACCAAGGAGCCATTGGGAGCTGATCGTTATTGATAGCGTCACTTGCTCTAGGAAGTCTGGACGCCGAAAGATCTCCCACATATAGTTTGTGTCATGCTGATACGGAATAACCAAGTAGTCTCGTACCAACAAAACAGGATAGTGATACGCCAGCCGCAACCAGAATTCTGCGTCTGGACAATATTTGACTCGTTCGTCGAACGCACCCAATTTCTCCGTAATTTCTCTATGCCAGAACTGCCCAGAAGCAGGAGGGAGGGCAACCCTGTTAGCAGCGGCAACACCCGGCTCGATCCATTCGCTTTCGAAACTGATCGAAGAGTTCTGAAGTATTAAACAGGGCTTCGGCGTCGTCGAGATCAACTTGCGGATTCGCTCGATCGAATCCGGCTTGAACAAATCGTCATCGCACATAAAGCCGATCCACTGACCGCGCGCATATTCGATTGCCTTATTCCAATTCCGCGTCATGCCAATATTTGTGGCGTTTCGATACAGTTTGACATTCAAGTTTGAAGCCGCAATATCCTGAAGTAGTTTCCAGTTTTTTTCCTCGGAACAGTCATCAACAATAACAACCTCAATGTCACCTGCTTCGTTTTCGGCATTGATTAACTCCACCAACCTACCCAATAGAACCGGGCGATTCCAAGTAGGGATGACAATGGATATTAATATTGGAGTGGAGCTCATACTGTCAACGCTCCTCGCCGTGTTGATTTCTCTCGCCCCGAACCAAAGATGTTGGCGAATCGGCCGCCTCCCACGTGCAGGTTTCGAATACACGGTAAACAGAAAATCTTCCTGATTCAACAGCACAACATTGCTTGTCATTGTTGATAGCATTCATACTGTCCATACCTTATCTGTTTTCTCTAAGTTTGTTCTTGATTGCTTTAAGCACTGCACCCAAACCATCTTTATTAAATTTCAGATAAGCACGTGCAGGCACACTTTGCTTGCAAGAAACCACTAGAAGATCCATCAACGTGACCTCCGGCGAGAGGTTTCGAAAATTCGGTTTTGTAATGACCTGCCTCCAAGAATCAGGTGCGGCCTCCAGGGCTGGGTCAATAGAACGAAAGATGTAGTTCGGCAGCGTTTCGTCTGTGATCGGCATCATGACCTTACCATGCCGAATCATGTCGTAATAAGAAGCCGATTCGATCTCTGATATTGAGGAGAAAAGTGGTGCCCGTGTACTTCTCTCAGCCTTCCAGAGCACAGTTTGTGGATTTCCCCCCATTAGGGTGCAGTATGAAATTTCGGGGAAGCGGTCGTGAATTGCAAAGATCGTCTTGTACACATCGCCGTGCCAATCCCCACGATCCAAGCCTGCTCGATGCCTCTTGTAGCTAGAGATTTCAGGGTTTGGCAGAGCGCTATATGCATCTGAAGGCACGGTATCATCAATCAACCACAAAGTTTTTTTGTGCGAATAGCGAAGACTATTCTCAAAGTCTCTGAACGACTGTTCAAACGTGTGATATCCATCGATAAATATGATATCGAATTTGATGGGTTGCGTTGAAGACGTTTGACGGAGAGGAAGATCACCGCAATCTAGCTTCTTAAAAAATTCATCCGATTTGATTTCAAAAAAATGGGTGCCATCCTTCGCATGTTCTGATGGTTCAAATACGAAACATGGATCTACAGCAACCTTGAAGGGGATTTCAACTGGGAAAAAGGTACTCCCCCCCCCAAACACCTATCTCAAGATATTTATCAGCATTGTTCAGGCCGCTCAGATAGGAAATTCGACCGTTATAACTTGTGAAATCGTTGTGCATATACGTACTTTCTATTTTTGAATTAGCGATGGTTTCCGAGCCAATTACTTGGCCGCCGTATTTTTTGAGATCAAAGGTTACGCTGCACATATATGCAACGCCCCTCTATGCAGTTAGAGCAGAGGCATTAGCCTTCGCGAAAATCCCATTCGAGCCCCATTTTGGAAAATTCTTCATTATGGAAGGTCTGCAAAAATGCGCCACGTGAATCCTTGTGGACGTCATGCTCAATAATGAAGACGCCACTTAGTTCTGTTTTTTCAAATTTCACGTCGATTCCTTGAGTTTCTGAGAATCCTGCTCACTCACTCTTCACCGATGCACCCGTGCACACCCGAATTCATCGTAAGTGCGGTTTGAATTTCTACACGCCATTTTTTAGCAACTGCTCTTTTTTCTCAGCGTTTTTTCTAATCGCGTCGTCAAATGTCAATTGATTCGTTAACTCCCAAAGAATGATTGAAACATTAAAGTCGTAAATCAAGTTCAAGATCGAGTACACCAACCCCTTTGACCCTTTGGCGAAGGAGCCGGTTCTTAGATATCTATAGAGAAATCGACTCAATGGTCCAAGTGCCAAACCAATCCCGCTCATGCGTTCCCCTGCGGCGAAGCGCTGCCTTGCCTCAATTGCTTCGTAATTGATCGTCTTCTTGGTAAAACTCTCACAGTCTTCGTCTTGGAAGAGATGCAACGACAACTCATCTCGACCAGGAAGCCGGATCATCGTCTTTTCATCAAATGAGATCGCCAATTCATCGTGAATCTTGGATTTCTCGAAATTGATGATGCTTTTTTTATAGAAAACGCATGCGGATGAAATTCTTCTGAACAATGTCCGATGTACCACATCGCCGTAGCGATAAATCACCACATCATGGAAGACGGCCGACTTCTTATTCTCGTTCGCCACCTCCGAAAACTTTTCCAGCAGTTGCTTGGGGTATGCATGCGCGCCATAAACTTGAATAACGTATTCTGTCGGCGTGTTCTCGTACACCCATGCAAGCGTATTAAGCCGCATGACGGTCTTATCTTCGGGACGCGCGACAAATTTGATGCCGTTCTTCTTGCAATATTCCTCAGTCCCATCGGTGCTACCCGCATCAAAGACTATTACTTCGCAGAAGTCCTTTAGATTCTGGTATATCGAAGGGATTCTTCTAGCCTCGTTACGAGCAAAAACAATCGCCGTTATATTCTTATTCATTTGAACAACCCAGTTAGTTTTTCCGTGAAGTTACTCCAGTTAGAGGACTCCACCGACCGACGCGAAGCTTCAGACATACACTTATATCGCGCGCCATCTGAAATGCTTTCAGCAAGCATCACTTCGAGATTCGGCCCGCCTTCTTCAAGGATATACGCCACATCCTTTAAATTTGGAAAATAACTATTCAAGCTCTCGTTAGGTCTAACAACGATAGGATTGTGGAAGTACATGGCCTCTAACAGTGCCTGAAACCCACTCCATCCCGGTGTGGTGTTTACAAATAGCCTGGCATTGGACAGCAGCTCGTAATATTTCTTCTTATCTTGGCTATTCTCCTTATCCAAATAACCATGCACCTTTAACCAACCGTACTCGACTTTTATTAGGCTTGAATCGATGCCGACGATATCAACCTCAAAGTCCGCGCCCTGTTGCCTGAGATTGCGCACAGCCTCAATAAGCTCCAACGCCCCAGGGAGATAGAACGGCTGGCCGACAAACAGCAATCGTTTCGACTTGGTTTTTCTTTGCTGAATGTCTGCAGGTATCGCCACATCGTCACCCACATTCACGACGTTTCCAAAGCAATAGATGTTCTTGTTCTTATATTTCTTCAACATATATTCACGAACATTTGGAAATAGCGTAATGACCGCATCGGCAGCTTCGATGACTGCATTTTCTCGGTCAATCGATCGGCGCTCAAAACGACTGGGCTGACGCTTGAGGAACTTCTCAAACAAATATTCAGACGGCCAGTCCCCGAGAACGATTTGTTTATTTTTTCCGTTGTGCATGGGATATGAAAAGCCTTGAACCACCATCACATCATGCTTAGTAGATATCAACCCGATATACCGACTGTATAAATATGTGGAAAAAAAGTGAACCGGAGTTCTCACGTAGAAATATGTAGTCCCGAGCTTAAAGAACTTATTCAATATTCTTACGGGGAAGTTGAAAACCGTTTTCAACGGCTCAATTTCTCTCATCACGTAATTCGTTACCGAATAGCCTCTTTTTTCCAGATTCTTATGCAACAAATAGGGAATATTGGACCAGCTCTTGTAGTTCTTTGATGGTGCGGTCGTACAGAAATATATTTTCATTAATCACCTACCGTCTCGATTACCTGGCGCTCGCGGTGTAGTGCGTGGCCCTCGAACCAATCTGGCGTGCGCCCCTGAAATGCTCGAAGGCGTAGACAGAGGGCCAGTCGCCGAACAGGAACACGGGCTTTTTCATGGGTCGAGAAGGGCTATAGGAAAAGCTCAGCACGAGCACACCATCATGTACGCGCTTCCTGCACACGCTGTCCATCTGTCACCGCGAGAGCAAAGGACGCGGCCTTGGGCGTGAATAATCACATGAAGTCTCGAAGGCTGTCAGCACGCGAAGCACTTTCTTCAGCGCCAGAACAAGGAATCGCAACAATACGTTTTCCTGATTGTGACTTGCTCCAAGTTGATGCCTGGCAGTGGAGCGTCTCACAGAAAAGTTAGGGCACATTTGACCAGGAGCTGAGGTCCGACGACTCCTGCGTGGCGAACACAATCAGCCTTTCTTATGCCTTGCTGATAGGGCGCCATCAATCGCTTTTAGAAAAAAAGCGCTTGTATTTAACGGTTTCCATGCGAGATAGCACAAACAGCGCAGTGTCAGCGAGAAAGCGTAGACCTCGGCAGATCACAGCCATAACGCCCCTGCGGTCTGTGGGAAGGCGGGTTTTGAAGGAGGACAGCGCACTCTGGACCACGTTCTGATATCGAAAATCCGAAGCATCCCTGGTTCGTCCACCATTCGCGGTTGGCTTGCTGCGCACGCACAGTCGCGAGTCAATATGAAAAGCCACGATAGATTCAAAAAAGCTGATGCTATAGACCTTCGACGAATAGCGTGTATAGCTGCTGCGGAGGGCAAAAGCGCGCGAGTTGATTCCATCAACGATCCTGAATGCGAAGTTCAGGAATGAATACTTATAGGGGTTGCCGAACTCACGAAAATAGTTTGTGTGAACATCCTCAACAATCAGCAACCCGCCATCACGAATCTGGGGGATTGCATGATGCGTGGTCACTACTTGCTGCAGGTTAGTATGGCCTCCGTCGTCGATGACAACGTCAACCGGCCCAGTCTTCCTGAAAAAGTCTTTCCAGAACTGCTCGTTACCCTGATCACCAATGTAGATCTCGAAACCGTGCTTCTCCCATTCCTTGGCATCAGGATTCAAGTCCACCCCGATGATGCGTGCCTCTGGCCCGAGAAATTCGCGCCACATAAACAGGGACCCACCGTTGAATATACCTACCTCAACCAGCGTGATGCTCTGACCCCGGTACTTGGCCAGAAGCGCTTCGTACACAGGAAAATAGGTATCGTACTTGATAGAAAGGTACGGGGCATCTTGGTATATTTGTTGCAGTTTAGGGGGTGTCATGGGTCTTGATCGTTTCAGGCATATGCCGCTTCCATCTGTCGGCATTCGAAGGATTGTCATGCATGCGCATAATTCAACGCACTTCACACACGGGCTACCTCCAAGTAACGTCGGCATAATGCCCGTCTTGTGGGGGGTGTCAAGAACTGACTGGCGTGATGATCAAAAACTCTCAGCCTTGGGATCGACTATTTCCGCATACGATCCCCTACGTGTGATCTGTCCATCACTCAACTCAACGATCTGCGTGCAATTCTTGAGTGTGGACAGGCGGTGAGCGACGATCAAAATCGTAAGTTCATCACCCAGGCTTTCAATAGCTTTCATCACCGCACGTTCGGTATCGTTATCCAGGGCACTTGTGGCCTCATCAAATACAATGACATTGGCTTTTTTATAAAGCGCACGCGCGATACCAATACGCTGGCGTTGACCACCAGATAAACGAATGCCCCGCTCACCCACGAGTGTGTCGTATTGCTTTTCCCACGACTCGATCGTTTCGGCAATCTGCGCTTGTTGTGCAGCCTGACGCAAGCGGATCTGATCAATTTGATCCAGCGGAACGCCAAAGGCAATATTTTCTGCGATGCTGGTATCGGCCAGAAAAATGGCCTGTGGCACGTGGGCGATGTGCGCCTGCCAAGCCCGATAATTTTGTGGGGTGATCGTTACCCCGTCGATGGACAGACTGCCGACGGTGGGTTGTAGCAAGCCCATGATGATATCCAGCAATGTACTTTTGCCACTTCCCGTGGTTCCCATGAAACCAATGCGGCTGCCTTTGAGTATGGTGAGATTCAATCCCTCAAGCACCCATGGTGATTGGGACGTATAACGAAAAGCCAGATTGTTGAGGGTGATGCTCTGCTGAAATGGCATGGGGACAGACAATGGTTCATCCGCATGTTGGGGAAGCGGCTGATCTAACAACTCCAGCGCATCACTCAAAGATACCTGACCACCGCTCATTGAAGACCAGCTTGAATAGGCCTGTTGCAGCACAGGTAACAGGCGCTGTGCACCCAGCGCCAGCGCGCCCAACACCGGGATGGCGCCTGAAATACCCTCTGATCGCCCCGCGAGTGAGTATGCCAATGCCAAAATAAGTACCATCCCCAGTGCCTCGATACCATACCGCGGGCTACTACCAATGATCTGGATATTGGCCTGTGCACGGCGCAGCGGCAAGTCGGCATTGCGATATATATTGCAATAAGTAGCCTGCGTACCATCAATGAGTACGTCACGAATGCCACCCAGGCCTTCTTGCAATGCCTTGATCACCTGATTCTGTTCAAAGCTGATGCGTTGGCTGTCCAGTGCTACACGTTTCCTGGTCACGAGAATAACCAACACATAGATGCCGCCAAACCCGGCAAAGGCGGAAAAGGCAACCACGGGCTCGATGGCAACCAAGGCCATCAGGATTGCCAACAACATCATGCTGGAACTCAGAAGAGTAAGTGCGGGCATCAGCGTGGAATACACAACGGTATTTGCCTTGTTCGAAATACCTGCAATCACCTCACTACTGTTGCGCGCCACGTGCACTGCATAAGGCTGATAAAGCGTGCGCCGGTAGATGCTGATACTGAAGTCTGCACCAATGGCATGGCTGAATCGGGTTTGTGCCCATAAAAGGCCCAGACGCATGGCGCCGGAGACCAAGACTGTAATTCCGAAGGCGACGGTGAGTGGCAACAATAGCTGGCGCGGCTCGGTGAGTTTTAAAACCTGAATAAGTGGCTGTGCGATTGAATGTGAAAATACTCGCTCTGGCGCCGTAAGCACGCCTAAAAATGGCAGCACCGCACCTATGCTAATAACCTCGGCAAAGGCCGCGAGAATCATTAGTGCAAACAAGATACCGAATTGCATGCGCCGCCGTGGCATGGTGTGGAGCCACAGGCGACGAAGCAATTGTTGAATCGAATGATGCATCTGTACGTGCCCTATTGGTTGCAAACACAGCCCATCGAGCCCTGCCTGTTTCCAGGACGGTCAACCAAGTCGCACAGGAGGAATATTGAAATGGGTTGTAGCGCAATCATTTCCATCCTCTCACCATCAGATGTGCTTCACTTAATACGCTTTCCAGTGAGGATTTTTCTGGGTCGTATTTAAACGTTTGCGCTCTGTGATTCCTTGAAAAATAATTGGTCTTCACGCCTGTTGCATTCACTCCAACAGGGGTTTGCCTTATCTCATACATCAACCCGAAGTTATGACTCATGCTGGAGAGCAGTGTCACTTTGTCTACTGGTGCTTTAGTGTAGCAATCCACCACATCATTCGTGACTGGTGCTGCCAGAATTAACGCGACCATCTGGTAAAAGTCATCCGGCCCGATGTAGTCACGAACAATATTGTCCGATGAAGTAATCAGCGTGTCGCCATGCTGGATTGCCCGCAAGATATCAGTGATCAAAAAGCGTGCGGAAACATCGTGTGTATGGCTGAAATAATTGAAAACCCGGATATCGACTATTGGCAGATGTGACAAAGCGCGGTGATGGCATTCCGCATACAATTTTGCAACCGCATACCAATCTTGGGGCTGCAGATGGTTGATCGCGATGGTTGCCTTGCTGTTCTCATCAACAGGCTCGTCAAAGTTTGGGCCATAAACTGCCCCGCTGCTTAGAAATAAATACCGGCAGTCAGGATGCTGATGCAAATAATCCAGTGCCAGAATGTCGTATTTCAAAGTTATTTCGAATATGGAATCGCCCATCGCAACAGCCTGGGCCGGGTTGCCCACTCCGACGAAATTGATGATGGCATCAAACTCTCCTTTGGTGAATTCGGAAAAGTCATCTACTGGATAGCGCCCTGACAACCCAGCTAACACCAGCCATTTCGCAACCTCATCCGGACGGCGCGCAAACAGATGCAGGGATTTGTCCTCCGAAGTAGAAAACGAAATGATCAGATCTCGGGCGATCTGGCTGGTCGCTCCGAGAATGGCTATTCTCATCACGTTGGCTAACCGTCCAGTTTGGGAAACTGCTCATCCAGTTTCGACCCAAAGGCCAAGCGTGGACGGCATTCCGTTGCACCATCCATCAGGATTTCGATGAGCAGCGGGCCTTTGCCGTCCATTATCAAATTCAAGACACGATCCAAATCCGTCGCGTTAGTGGCACGGTGAGCCGTGATCCCATAAGCCATTGCAATATCTGTGAAAGAGGGACTGCTATAGCCCTTTTGAGTCGATTGGTCACGGCCATTGAAATACATATCCTGAAAATTTTTCACCATACCTAATACTGAGTTGTTCATTACGACAATAGTCAGGTCCAATCCGAGGCGATTAAGCGTATCCAGCTCCTGAATGTTAATTTGCAGACTTCCGTCGCCAGTAATCACCACAACTTTGTTCTTGGACTGAAGAGCAACTCCCAATGCGGTGGGCAAAGCAAAACCCATTGCGCCCATGCCGCCGCTGTAATGAACAGCCTGATTAGGCGATAAACGCAAGCTTTGCGCGGCCCACATCTGGTGATTGCCGACATCGCAAACATAATCGACCGGCTTCCCTGAAAAAATGTGATTCAGTTTTTTAAAAAACTCGCTGGGGCTAATTTCCCAATCTGCATATTCATTAGACGGTGCCCGGTCCCGTTGTATTGAAATCACAGTAGCCCAACTCTTATCCAGATTGAGGAATGTAGAAGCTCGAAGCGGAAACGCTTTGAAAAAGCTCTCGGCTGCCGCGCAGATATTCAAGTCGGCCTGAACGCGATTACCCAACTGGGCGGGGTCAATGTCGATCTGGACGATACGCGCTTTACGAGCAAAATCATCCACATCCGCACCTGTTTGCCGAACATCGAGTCGCGCCCCTACCACGATTAGCAAATCACAATTCTGTATTGCCCAGTTGGCCTCACGATTGCCATAACTACCGATCATATTGAAATAATTGCTGCGCTTGATCACCCGTTCATGCCCCATGAGTGTCGACACATAAGGAATGCCTTGATAATCTGCAGCCAACAGCCACTCGTCCATCGAATCGGCCCAACGCGCTCCGCCGCCGATACAGATCAATGGGCGCTGTGCATTCTTACACAGCGCCTCTAGTTTCATCAGGTCGCCCGCACCAACTTCCGGAGCGCGGCCAGCATCCAATGGCTTGCTCAACCACTCCTCAACCAATGTTTCCGGAATGTCGGAACGCTGAACATCATTTGGGATATCCAGTAATACTGGACCTTGGCGACCGCTCAGCGCTGCCGATAACGCCTTATGCAGTTCCGGCAACAAATGTTCAGGGCGATCAACCCTCACCGAGTATTTGGTCAGTGAGCGCACGACTTTAACGATATCTAGTTCCTGGAAGCCTTGTTGCCTAATCGCCCGATCCCCCTTGAGTTCACGCGTATTGACCTGCCCCGTGATAAACAAACATGGCACGGAATCGAACCAGCAGCTTCCGATGCCTGTAAGCAAGTTTGTTGCGCCTGGGCCGCTGGTACCCATGGCAACCGCGATCGTTTTTCCCTTGGTGTACCTTGCCACCCCTTCCGCAGCGAAGGCAGCGGATTGTTCATGATGCATCGAAACGATGTTAAATTTCCCCGATTCGGCAAGGCTATCGAGTAGGTGCGTAATCATTCCCCCAACGAGTTCAAAACAGGTTTGAACTTGATGTGCTACCAGAAATTTGGCGAGTGCATCAGAAGCCTTCACAGTTTTTCCCGGTATACACGTCGTTCTAGAAGTTCACACCGAAAAATAATTCGATCTTCTCTGCCACAAAACTCAACATCTCTTCAGTCAAGCCGGGATACACACCTATCCATAAAGTGTTGTTCATGATGTTATCTGTGTTGGACAACTCACCGCTAATACGATAAGTGCGGCCATCAAAATATGGCTGACGCGTGAGATTCCCTGCAAACAACAGGCGCGTACCGATCTTGTATTGATCTAGATATTCCAACAACTGGACCCGATCAACACCCCCCGATTCGCGAAGGGTCATGGGAAACCCAAACCAAGATGGCTCACTGCCTGCGGTGGCCTCCGGCAGAATCAAGAAGTCTTCACAAGATTTTAGGCGGTCCTTGAGAAAAGCGAAGTTGCTTTTGCGCGCCTCAATGAAGTCCGGAAGCCGATCCATCTGCGCCAAGGCGCATGCGGCTTGCATGTCGGTAATCTTGAGGTTGTAGCCCAGGTGGGAATAGGTGTACTTATGGTCATACCCTTTTGGCAGTGAACCCAACTGCCAACCAAAACGTTTACCGCAAGTATTGTCACAACCGGGTGCGCAGTAGCAATCGCGCCCCCAATCGCGGAAGGACTCAATGATCTTGCGCAATTCACTATCCTTGGTGAACACCATACCGCCTTCACCCATGGTGATGTGGTGGGCGGGATAGAAACTGCATGTGGCGATATGGCCGAAGGTACCGACATGCTGACTTTTGTAACGCGAACCTAGAGCGTCGCAGCAATCCTCGATGACCCAGAGATTATGCTTATTGGCCACGGCCATGACTGCGTCCAGATCGAACGGATTGCCCAGTGTGTGCGCGACCATAATGGCGCGAGTCCGTTCGGTGACCGCCGCTTCGATCTTCTTCGGGTCGATGTTGTAAGTCGGGATGTCCACGTC
This sequence comes from Thiobacillus sp., assembly GCF_018780105.1. Classification (GTDB taxonomy): domain Bacteria; phylum Pseudomonadota; class Gammaproteobacteria; order Burkholderiales; family Thiobacillaceae; genus Thiobacillus. The sequence goes on along the minus strand of NZ_JADMKC010000013.1, from coordinate 17,934 downwards.
CACGAATACTGGCACCATGCCGTTCTGCAACATGGGGTTGACCGTGGTAGGGAAGCCGGCGGCCACGGTGATGATTTCATCGCCGGGTTTCAGTGCCCGGTCGCCCAACTTGTGTGAAGTGAGCGCAGTAAATGCCAGCAGGTTGGCGGATGAACCGGAAGTAGTCGTTAGCGCATATGGCACACCAACGAATTCTGCGAAGCGCTTTTCAAATGCCTCGTTAAAGCGGCCGGCAGTCAACCATCCATCCAAAGAGGCGTCCACCATGTTTTTCAGCTCACTCGCGCCGAGCACTTTTCCGGAAGGCGGAATGACACTTTCACCCGGCGTAAATGACTTTTCTACAAAGTGCAGCGCGCTGTATTGCTCAACCAAGTCAAATATTTGTTGTTTTATCGTTTCTTTGTCCACATAAACCTCTGCTCGTTCTAATTCACAATCTGGCTACGGCAATAAGCCGTTGTATGTGGCGATTTGCTGGAGCGTTACTTCACGCATGGCTTTCCCCGCCCTATACGCATGATGCCAGTCCACAATTGCGCTCAATGTGCTTTCGAGATTCCAGCGCGGCTGCCATTCCAGGCGTGTTTTAGCCTTTGAACAATCGAGTTTCAAATAATGCGCTTCATGCGGATGATCGCGTCCATCCAGAGTCCAAGTAGCGCCTTCACCCCATGTTTTAGTCAGGTGCTCCACAATCCATGACACAGGCTTTGCATCTTCGTCATTTGGGCCGAAGTTCCAGCCTTCTCCATAAGCAGGGCCATCCTCCCACAGCTTTTGCGCCAGTTGCAGGTAGCCGGCCAGCGGCTCCAGTACATGCTGCCAAGGCCGGATGGCATGGGGGCTTCGAATATGAACCGGTTTACCCTGGGTGATGGCACGTATGATGTCCGGGATGAGCCGGTCTTCCGCCCAATCGCCACCACCGATTACGTTGCCTGCCCGCACCGACGCCAACGCTACACCGTGGTGGTTGAATTCCTTGGGGTTAAAGTAGGAAGCACGGTAGGCGGAGGCAACCAGTTCCGCGCACCCCTTACTGCTGCTGTAAGGATCGTAGCCGCCCATGGGTTCATTTTCGCGGTAGCCCCAAATCCACTCGCGGTTGTCGTAGCATTTATCGCTGGTGATATTGACCACGACCTTTACGGAACCCGCTTGACGCACGGCCTCCAGCAGATTGACCGTTCCCATCACATTGGTGGAATAGGTTTCTACTGGATTCTGGTAGGAATAACGCACCAGGGGCTGGGCTGCCATGTGGATAACGATCGCTGGCTGATGCTCGACCATGACGGCAGCAAGCCGGGCCAAGTCCCGGATATCGCCTTCAATACTTGTCATGCCATCCGCTACCCGTGCCACTTCGAACAGGCTGGGGTTAGTGGGGGGCGGCAACGCGTATCCGACAACTTTTGCGCCTAGCTCCTGAAGCCACAAGGATAGCCAGCCCCCCTTGAAACCAGTATGACCAGTGAGAAATACAGTTTTTCCCGCCCAGAAGGATGCGTCGATCACCATATTTTCCAGGGAGCTTTTCCGCTTAACCAAAGCTCTTCCAAATGATTCTTGTCTCGTAGTGTATCCATGGGTTGCCAGAAGTCTTCATGCTCCCAGGCCATCATTTCGCCCATTTCGGCCAGGCGTACCATAGGCTCGGCTTCCCAGATGGTGCGGTCGCCTTCGATCAGATCGAACACCTTGGGCGAGAGCACGAAAAACCCGCCATTGATCCAGCCCCCGTCGCCGCGTGGTTTCTCGACGAAACCGGTGACGCGGTTATTGCTGTGCTCGATCGCGCCATAGCGGCCCGGCGGCTTCACTGCAGTCATCGTCCCCTGCTTGCCGTGCTTGCGGTGAAAATCAATACTGCTCCTGATGTCCACGTTGCTCAGTCCATCGCCGTAGGTGAAGCAGAAAGCTTCTTCGCCCTTCAGGTAGGGGCTGACCCGTTTCAGGCGTCCGCCGGTCATGGTGTCTTCGCCGGTATCCACCAGTGTCACCCGCCACGGCTCGGCATTGCGCTGGTGTACCTCCATCTTGTTGGAGGACATGTCGAAAGTCACATCCGACATGTGCAGGAAGTAATTGGCGAAATATTCCTTGATGACATATCCCTTGTAGCCACAGCAGATGATGAAGTCGTTCACGCCATGGGCGGAGTAGACTTTCATGATGTGCCAGAGCAGAGGCTTGCCACCTACCTCAACCATGGGTTTAGGTTTCAGATGGGTTTCCTCTGAGATTCGGGTGCCGTATCCACCGGCGAGAATGACAGCTTTCATGTAGTCCTCATTGTTCCTGATGTCGCACGACGTCCTGATAGGTGCCGATCTGGCAGACCTTACCGCTCATCAGTTCCACCACTATTGAGCAGTTACGACGCGTGGAGAGGCGAGGTGACACGATTACGCGGCGGCGCGTGCATCCACCGCCGCCGCAAACGCATCAATCACCGGCTGAATCAAGCTGCGTTTAAGTTTGAGCGCAGCCTGATTCACCACCAGCCGCGAGCTGATGTCGCTGATGTGTTCGACCGCCACCAAGCCGTTGGCCTTGAGGGTGCCGCCGGTGGAAACAAGATCGACGATGACGTCGGACAGTCCGACCAGCGGGGCGAGTTCCATCGATCCATAAAGCTTGATGAGATCGATATGCACGCCTTTCGACGCGAAGTGGTCACGTGCGGCGTTGACGTATTTGGTGGCGACGCGGATGCGCGCGCCCTGCTTGACTGTGCCGGCGTAATCGTAGCCTTCGCGCACGGCGACCATCATGCGGCAGCGCGCGATCTCCAGATCGAGCGGCTGATACAGGCCGTTGCCGCCATGCTCGTTCAAAACATCCTTGCCGGCGATACCGAGGTCGGCCGCGCCGTATTGCACGTAGGTCGGGACGTCGCTGGCGCGCACGATGATGAGGCGCACGTCGGCGCGGTTGGTGCCGATAATCAGCTTGCGCGACGACTCGGGGCTTTCGCTCGGGACGATGCCGGCAGCGGCCAGCAACGGCAAGGTTTCTTCAAAGATGCGGCCTTTGGACAAGGCAAGTGTAATGCCCATCTCAATGCACCCGCTGAATCCGCGCGCCCAGCTGGGTGAGCTTTTCCTCGATGCGTTCGTAGCCACGGTCGAGGTGGTAGATGCGCTCGATGGTGGTTTCGCCCGCGGCCACCAGGCCGGCCAATACCAGGCAGGCGGAGGCGCGCAGGTCGGTCGCCATCACGGTGGCGCCGTCGAGTCGTGGCACGCCGCGCACCAGGGCGGTGTGGCCGGTGACTTCGATGTTGGCGCCCAAGCGGCGTAGTTCCTGCACGTGCATAAAGCGGTTTTCGAAGATCGTTTCGGTGATGCTGGCCACACCACTGGCCACGCAATTGAGCGCCATGAACTGCGCCTGCATGTCGGTGGGAAACGCGGGGTGCGGCGCGGTGCGCACGTCTACCGCATTCAGCACGCCGTCGGACTCGACTTCGATCCAGTCTTCGCCCGAGGTGACATGGGCGCCCGCATCGGCCAGTTTGCCCATCACCGAAACCAGGGTGTCGGGCTGGGCATGGGTGGCGCGGATACGGCCGCCGGTCATGGCTGCGGCCACCAGAAAGGTGCCGGTTTCAATGCGGTCGGGCATCACGCTGTGCTGCGCACCATGCAGTGCCGGCACGCCGTGGATGGTGATGACGCCACTGCCGGCACCTTCGATTTTGGCGCCCATTGCGATCAGGCAATTGGCCAGATCGACAATCTCTGGCTCGCGCGCGGCGTTGGCCAGCACCGTGGTGCCGTCGGCCAGCGACGCCGCCATCATCAGATTTTCGGTACCGGTAACGGTGACCATGTCCATGGCGATATGCGCGCCTTTGAGCCGCTTGGCCCTGGCGTGGATGTAGCCGTGCTCGATATGGATTTCCGCGCCCATCGCCTGCAAACCCTTGATGTGCAGATCGACCGGGCGCGAGCCGATGGCGCAGCCGCCGGGCATGGACACGCGCGCCTCGCCAAAGCGCGCCAGCGTCGGCCCCAGCACCAGGATCGCGGCACGCATGGTTTTCACCATTTCGTAGGGCGCATCCTTGTTGGGAATCGATTCGCCGCACAGCGTGACGCGATTCTGGTCGTCCAGCGTGACGCGCACGCCCATGTGGCCCAGCAGCGCCAGCATGGTGCTGATGTCCTTCAGATGCGGCACATTGGCAAGCTGCAAGGGCTCGGCGCTGAGCAGCGCAGCCGTCAGAATCGGCAATGCAGCGTTCTTGGCACCGGAAATGCGCACCTCACCGGTCAGCTTGTTACCGCCGTGGATCAGCAGGGATTCCATTCAGCGGCTGGCCCACTCTTCGGGAGTGTAGGTTTTCATCGAAAGCGCATGGATTTCTGCGTGCATGCGCGCGCCCAGTGCGTCGTACACCAGTCGGTGCTGCTGGATCATGTTTTTGCCGCTGAAAGACGGGCTGACGATGACCGCATTGAAATGCTGGCCGTCGCCATCCAGTTCGATGTAATCACACGGCAATTTCTCGGTGATCCAGCCTTTGATATCGTCGGGGTTGACCATGCTTAGTGCCTCAGTTTGTAGCCGCTCTTCAACATCAGGAGCGAAAGCGCGGATATTGCCACAAAGCTGCCTGCCACGACCAGCAGCCCGAATCCCGGCGCGACGTCGGACTGCCCCAAAAAGGCATAGCGAAAGCCGTCGATCATGTAAAACACGGGGTTCCAGTGCGATACCGTTTGCCAGAAGGCCGGCAGGGAATGAATGGAATAAAAGACGCCCGACAGAAAAGTCAGGGGCAGGATCAGGAAATTCTGGAACGCTGCCAGCTGGTCGTATTTTTCTGCCCAGATGCCTGCCATGGTGCCCAGCGCACCCATCAACCCGCAGGCCAGCAGGGAAAAAGCGAGCAGCCAGCCTGGGTGCGGGACGCTTGGCGTGCCAAAGCCCAGCGTCACCACCCACACCCCCAGCCCTACCACCAGCCCGCGCACGATCGCCGCGATGAGATAGGCGCTGAAGAATTGCAGATACGACAAGGGCGGCAACAATACGAACACGATGTTGCCGGTGAGTTTGGACTGGATCAGGCTCGACGAACTATTGGAAAAAGCGTTCTGCAGCATGCTCATCATCACCAGCCCCGGCACCAGAAACTGCGTGTAGCTCACGCCGGGGTAGACCTCGATGTGCGCTTCCAGCACATGGGAAAAAATCAGCAGATAAAGCAGCGCGGTGACGACCGGCGCCACCACGGTCTGCACCGCCACCTTCCAGAAGCGCAGCAGTTCCTTGTAGAGCAGTGCGAGGAAGCCGTTCATGCTCGCTTCATGATGTCGGTGAAGACATCCTCCAGATCGGCTTCGATCAGCTGCATCTCGGTTACCTGCCCACCTGCGCTGCGCACAGCGGCCAGCAAAGCCTCCAGCTCGCTGAAATCGCTGAAGTTGAAGCGCCAGCCGCCGTCCGGCAGCGCTTGCAGGCGCTCGGTCCAGGCGGCAGGCGGCGCGCTCGCGAGGCGCAACGCGGCGCAATGTTCATTGGCGTGATGCAACAGGTTGCGCGTGGTGTCGCAGGCCACGATGCGCCCGGCCTTGAGCATGGCGATGCGACCACACAGTGCCTGCGCCTCTTCCAGATAATGCGTGGTCAGCAGAACGGTATGGCCTTCGCGGTTGAGACGGCTGATGAATTCCCACAGCGAGCGGCGCAGATCGACGTCGACCCCGGCGGTGGGCTCATCGAGCACGATCACCGGCGGCTTGTGCACCAGCGCCTGCGCCACCAGCAGGCGACGCTTCATGCCGCCCGACAGGTTTTGCGTGTTCTTGTCGGCATGCGGGGTGAGGTCGAGGTGATGCATGATTTCGTCGATCCAGCCGTCGTTGTGACGCAGCCCGAAATAGCCGGACTGGATACGCAGGGTTTCGCGCACGTTGAAAAAAGGATCGTAGACCAGTTCCTGCGGCACCACGCCGAGCGCACGGCGCGCTTGCCGGTAATCGCGCACCACCTCATGTCCCATGATGGCTGCGTAGCCGGCATCGGCACGGGTGAGCCCGGCGAGAATCGAAATCAGCGTGGTCTTGCCGGCGCCGTTCGGCCCCAGCAGGCCAAAAAACTCGCCCGGCTGGATGTCGAGTGAAACCCCATCGAGCGCCTGGGTGGTGCGAAAGCGTTTGCTCAGACCCTGAACGCTGATTGCCGCAGCGCCCGGATTCATGTGGGGATCAAATCCGACACGCCGTAAAGCTCGGCAAGGCTGGTAAAACTGGCTGGGAGTCCCTTGCAGACGAAGCTGTGGCCAGCTTGCCGGGCATGGCGCATGGCACTGAAGATGAGCGTCAGCGCCGCCGAGTCGATATTTTCAACACCGCTGAAATCGAGGGTATCCATGCCGTTTTCCAGCTGCGGCTGCAGTTCGCGCAGCAGTCCGCCCACGCTGTCCACGGTAACCGTGCCAGCGATCTGGCAGCAGTTGCCCTCGCACGTCATCATGAGCCGGGGCGCGCCGCCGGTTTGGCGCTATGCGATTTGGCGGCAAGCGTGGCAATCAGGCCATCGATGCCGCTCTGCCGGATGGTGCTGGAAAATGATGCGCGGTAATTGGTCACCAGGCTCACGCTGTCGATCGCCACGTCGTACACCTTCCAGCCAAACGCGGTTTTGTACATGCTGTAGTCGATGGGGATCGGCTGGCTACCCGGCTGGCGAATCTCGGAATGCACTGTCACGTCAGTGTCGTCCGGCTTGATCGTCATCGGCTTGAACTCGACCGCCTGATTGGAAAACTCCAGCAGTGAACTGGAGTACGTGCGCACCAGCAGATTACGGAATTCGGTCACCAGCGCCTGCTTCTGCTGCGCGGTCGCACGCGGCCAGTGCTTGCCAACGGCCAGCTGGGTCATGCGGTTGAAGTCGAAATTGGGCAGGATTTTGGCTTCGACCAGCTGATAAACCCTGGCCGGATTGTCACTCAGGCTTTCCTTGTCTTTCTTCAGGATGCTCAGGACTTCCTGCGTCGTGGTCCGCGCCAGCACATCGGGTGGAATATCGGCAGCCTGTACCAGACTTGAACTCAAGCCAAGCGCCAGGGCCAATGAGAGAAAAAAAGATCGCAACATAATCAGACAGTCCTGTTCAAAAAAGGGGGTCAGCAAGGAAGTAGACGCTGCCCGCTTACTTGAGTTCACCCGTCATGCGTGCCAGCTGCGCGACGTTCATGTTGTAATCGTTGATGGAACGCACGTACTCGGTTTGCGTCAGCACATAATTCTTCAGCGCCTCGACCATCTTGTCGGCGCTTTCCAGCCCGGCCGAAAAATCGGCCAGCGACGCCACCACCCAGCGCCGTGCCGCAGTGGCACTGGCACCCAGCTCTTTTTGCGACGCGTAGTTGGCCTGGGCATTGGCATACGCTTCACTGACTTCGAACGGCACGCCCTCCAGGGCGAAGGCGCGCTTGTGGTTGAGCGCTTCCAGTTCGGCCTGCGCCTGATTGACGCGTGCACTCGCCACGTCGAATATCGTGTCCCACTTCACGCCGACGACCGGGGTCAGACCGCCGCTGTTGAAGACATCATTGGCGTAAGGATTGTCCAGACTGTCGCGCTGCGAAGCGTAGTTGAATTCGCCAATCACGCCGGCATACAGATCGGGCATGCGATCCGCCTTTTTGGCGGCCACCAGCGCACGGCGGGCACGCAGGCCGGCTTCCAGCTGTTCCATTTCGGGGCGGTCCTGCAGAGCGCGTGACTGCAAATCGGCCAGCGCCGTCTGCGGGAACGGTACCGGCTCGATCCGCTCGTCGGCCACGCTCAACTCGCCCGCCAGGCCGATTCCCGTCAGCACTTTCAGGCCATCCAGACTGATTTTTTCCAGTGCACGCGCCTGATTGCCGTATTTGGACAGCAAACCCTTTACGGTTTGCAGGGCATACAGGTCCGATTGCTTCACTGTACCGTTATCGTCCGCCAGGCCTTTTTCCACGCTGGCGAGTTCCTTTTGCAAACGAGCCAGGATGTCGTCCAGGTAGACCCGGATGTCGCGCGCCGCCAGATAGCCGTAATAGGCGCGCTTGGTGTCATACACCGTATCGGTGCGCGTTTTTTTCAATTCGCCGCGCTTGATGTCGATGTTGCCCTGCGCAGCTTCGCCGTAATGCTCGACCTTGCCAAAGGTGTAGAGCGGCTTGATCACGGCAAAGCCGATATGCGACCAGTCGGAAACGCCATTGATTTCATCGCCGTCGCTGCGCGGCGTACACGGAAAAGCCGTACACGACTGCGCGCCCCCCTCAAAAAAGCCGCCCTCGACTTCCGGGGCCAGGCCGACGAAGGCGTTGACGCCAACCCGCCAACCCATGTTGCCCTGAACTTCCTGCAGCAGGCCGCGCGCCGCCTCGACCACCTGCTCGCTTTCCTTGATGCGGGGATCGGCGGTCAGGCTCATCTGCACCGCCTGCTGCAAGTTGATGGTATCGGCCGGGGCAGACGTCGCAGCCATCAGCAGGCCCGCTGCTGCCAGCACACGCGTCAGGCGGGTGAATCGTGAGGTGTGTGTCATTGCGGCGCTCCTTCCTGAGCCTTGTCATACAGAAACCGGCCAATCAGGTTTTCCAGTACCACCGCATCCTGAGTGATGAGAATGCGGTCCTTTTCCTTCAGCTTCACGCTGTCCCCGCCCGCTTCCAGGCCGACATATTGTTCGCCCAGCAAGCCCGAAGTCAGGATGGCCGCTGAACTGTCCTTGGGGAATGCGTAGCGCTTGTCCAGACGCAGCGTCACTACCGCTTCGTAGTTGTCGTCATCGAACTGGATGTCGGCCACGCGCCCGACGACCACGCCCGCGACTTTGACCGGCGCTCGCGGTTTGAGGCCGCCAATGTTTTCGAACCGGGCGATCACTTCGTAGCCTTCAGCAGAATTGAGCGCGCTGGTGCTGCCCACCTTGAGCGCCAGAAACAGCAAGGCAACAATGCCTGCGGCGACAAACAATCCCACCCAGAGATCAAGTTTGGTCTTGTTCATGATGATTACCCAATTCCCCGGAACATAAATGCGGTCAAAACAAAATCCAGCGCCAGCACGACCAGACTGGAGGTCACCACGGTACGCGTCGTCGCCCCCGCAACCCCTTCGGCCGTGGGGGGCGCATCGTAGCCTTCGAACAGCGCAATGGCAGTCACGGCAATGCCGAACACCACGCTTTTGATCACGCCATTCAATACATCGCGCTCGAAATCAACCGCGTTTTGCATCTGTGACCAGAAAGCGCCTTCGTCAATTCCTATCAGCTGCACGCCGACCAGATACCCGCCAAAAACGCCCATCGCGGAAAACAGCGCGGCCAGCAGCGGCATGGAAATCACCCCGGCCCAGAAGCGCGGCGCCACCACGCGCGCCAGCGGATCCACCGCCATCATTTCCATTGCCGACAACTGTTCGGTCGCTTTCATCAAGCCGATCTCAGCCGTGATTGCGCTGCCGGCCCGGCTGGCGAACAGCAGTGCCGCCACCACGGGCCCCAGTTCGCGCACCAGCGACAGCGCCACCACAATGCCCAGCGACTCTTCTGCGCCATAAGTCTGCAGGGTTTCGTAGCCTTGCAGGCCCAGCACCATGCCGACAAACAGCCCCGATACCAGAATGACGATCAGCGACAGCACACCGGTGAAATACAGTTCGCGGATGGTGAGGCCGAAACGCCGGAATGCCATGCCGGAATGCAGCAGCACCGTCACGAAAAACCGCATCGCGAGCCCGACAGTCCAGAGCGCGTCCAGCGTGCGGCTGCCCAGATTCGTGATGGCCTGCTTAAGCACGCTGCCCCCCCAGTCGCAGATCATCAGCGTAGGGAGGGGCCGGATAGTGGAACGGCACCGGACCGTCCGCCTCGCCGTGCACGAACTGATGCACAAACGGCAATCCGGAGGCGCGAATCTCATCTGCCGTGCCCTCGGCAACAATCACACCCTCAGAAATGAAATAGATGTAGTCGACGATTTTCAGTGACTCGTGAATATCATGCGTCACTACAACGGAAGTCAGTCCCAGCGTGTCGGTCAGGCGGCGAATCAGGTTGCCGGTCACGCCGAGCGAAATCGGATCAAGGCCCGCAAACGGCTCGTCGTACAGCACCAGCATGGGATCGAGTGCAATCGCCCGCGCCAGCGCAACCCGCCGCGCCATGCCGCCAGAGAGTTCAGCGGGCATCAGCTGCGCTGCACCGCGCAGGCCGACGGCATGCAATTTCATCAGCACCAGATCGCGTATGGCGTCTTCCGGCAAATCGGTGTGCTCGCGCAACTGAAATGCCACGTTATCGAACACCGTCATGTCGGTGAACAGCGCACCGAACTGGAACAACATGCCCATTTTGCGACGCAGGCGACACAGGCCATCACGGTCGAGGTCGCCTACCGACTCGTCCGCCACCCTCACCACGCCCTGGTTCGCCTTCAGCTGCCCGCCGATCAATCGCAGCAGCGTGGTTTTCCCGCAGCCGCTGCTGCCCATGATCGCAACCACCTGGCCGCGCTTTGCGGTCAGGTTGATGTTTTTCAGGATGGATCGCGTGCCGTAGCCAAAAGCCAGTTGTTCGATTTCGATCAGATTGTCGTTTTGCAAAGGGAATCAAGCCCCGTCATGAGGAAAGCCAAGCGCAGCATTTTACCGAATACTGGTGAACTAATCCCCCTCCTGCCTGTGCGATTTCTGGTGGCCTCAGTAGCCCAGCACCTCGCTCAGGATCATCGCCTGTTCCATTTTTTCCAGATCGCCGCTGCGGCTGATTACAAATAGCGGCTCACCATGGGCCGCACGCGCACTCGCTTGCCGTGCCAGTTCACGCAGGTCGGGAAACGCATCGATCCACCACAGATGCGCGTCGCACCACGCCGGCGTCGCCACGATGATGCGCGCATCGCAAGGCGGGGGCAGGGTTCCGGGTTCCAGCAAAAATCGAAAACCGGGCTGCGTGTCAGCCAGCCATTGCACCCAGTCGGCAGCCGTAGCGGTCTGCCAGCAAGCTGCCGGCAAATACACCGTTTGAAACCGGGTGTTGTAGTAGGACAGCTGCCAGTCGTCCGGCAGGCCGTCTGGATAAAACGCTTCGCGCCAGTGCGGATGCAACCAGTCTTCCGCGCCGACGTAAATCAGCCGGGATGCGCTCAAGCGCGCCGCCAGACCGTTCCGCCCGCGCCATCTTCCAGCACGATGCCGGCAGCCTGCAGCGCATCGCGAATACGATCGGATTCGGTGAAATTTTTCGCGGCCCGTGCTTCGCGGCGCGCCACGATCATGGCGTCGATTTCCGCTTCGGACAAACCCGCACCCACAGCGCCTGATTTGAGGAAATCGGCCGTATCGCGCTGCAGCAAGCCGAGCACGCCGCCCAGGTTGCGCAGCATGTGCGCCGAATCGGCATCCCCGCGATTGGCCGAACTTGCCAGATCGAACAACACGGCCAGCGCCTCGGGGGTATTGAAATCGTCGTCCATCGCCACTTTGAACGCCTGCGCGGCGGGCAGCGTCCAGTCGACGGGCGTCGTACTCAGGGGCGCGCTTTTCAAAGCTGTGTAAAGCCGGGCCAGCGCACTTTTGGCGTCATCCAGGTGCGCATCGGAATAGTTCAGCGGACTGCGGTAATGCGCACGCAAAATGAAAAAGCGCACCACTTCGGCATCGTATTGTTGCAGCACTTCGCGAATGGTGAAGAAATTGCCCAGCGATTTCGACATCTTTTCGTTGTCGACCCGCACAAAACCGTTATGCATCCAGTAGTTCACAAAAGTACAGTCATGGGCCCCTTCGGACTGGGCGATTTCGTTTTCATGGTGCGGAAATTGCAGATCCTGCCCGCCGCCATGGATATCGAAATGATTGCCGAGCAGATCGGCGCTCATCGCTGAACATTCGATATGCCAACCGGGGCGACCCGATCCCCACGGCGACGCCCACGCCGGCTCGCCGGGTTTGGCCCCCTTCCACAGCACAAAATCCAGCGGATCACGCTTGAATGTATCGATCTCGACACGCTCGCCCGCCCGCAGCTCATCCAGGCTTTTGCCCGAAAGCCGGCCATAGCCGGGAAAATCGCGCACGCTGTAGTACACATCGCCATTGGACGCCGGATAGGCCAGCCCCTTCTCGATCAACTGCCCGATCAGCGCCAGCATCTGCGCCACATAGGCGGTCGCGCGCGGCTCATGGCTGGGCGGCAGCACGCCAAGCGCACGCTCATCCTGGTGCATTTCCTCAATGAAACGCTCAGTCAGCGCACCGGGCGTTTCACCATTTTCAGCCGCACGCTTAATGATTTTGTCGTCGATGTCCGTAATATTCCTGACGTACTCGACCTGATAGCCGCTGGCGCGCAACCAGCGGGTCGCCATGTCGAATACCACGAACACCCGGGCATGCCCCAAGTGGCAGAGGTCATACACCGTCATGCCGCAGACATACATGCGAACCATGCCGGGGGTCAGCGGAACAAATTCTTCTTTAGAGCGTGTCAGGGAATTGTGGATGTGCAACATAGTGAAATCCATTTGGGCAAGCGGGAAACCACCCCGGATGTGCTGTCTTAGCACCTCCGAAATTGTTAGAATTCGGACTCTCATACCGTCGATTCGAGCATATCACATGGCTTTATCCCGCTTCTTCGCCGTTGCCGCCGCTTGTATCGTGCTTGCCGCTTCGCCCGTACTGGCCGACGAAGTCCAGGAAATCAACCAGCAATACCGAAGCGGCAATTTGTCAGGTGCGCTCACGCGTGCCAATGCCTACCTCGCCAAGAACCCCAAAGACGCGCAAACCCGTTTTATCAAAGGCCTCATCCTCGCGGATCAGGGCAAAACCAACGAAGCGATCGCCGTATTTACCGGACTGACCGAGGATTACCCCGAGTTGCCCGAGCCCTATAACAATCTGGCAGTGCTGTACGCCTCGCAAAACAAATACGCTGCGGCCAAGAACGCCCTTGAAATGGCGATCCGCACCCACCCGAGCTACGCTACCGCGCACGAAAACCTGGGCGATATTTACGCCAAGATGGCTTCGCTTGCTTACGACAAGGCCCTGGCACTGGACAGCAAAAATGCGGCCGCGCAGACCAAACTTGCGTTAATTCAGGATCTGATCGGCGGACAGCCGGCCAAGCCCGCGACCTCCAAAGTGATCCCTGCTGCGAGCAAGCCGGTTGCCAAACCCGTTGCTGCCGAACCCGCGCCAGCAGCCAAGCCGACGCCGGCCAAGCCCAGCCCGGTCAATGCTGCCCCGGCAAGCAAGGAAGTCGAGGCGGCCGTCACGCGCTGGGCCCAAGCCTGGTCCGCCCGCAATGTTGATGCCTATCTTGCCGCCTACGCCAGCGATTTCACTGCCGAGGGTTTGACCCATGCCGAATGGGAGGCCCAGCGCCGTGCCCGGATCACGGGACCGGCCACCATCACTGTCAAAATCAGCAATCTGAAAATCGAACAGCAGGGTGATATCGCCCATGCCCGCTTCAGTCAGACTTACCGTTCTGACCGGCACCAATCCACCGTCAGGAAAACGCTGAAGCTGGCTTTGCAAAACGGCCAGTGGCGCATCGTCGGCGAAACATCGAATTGACAGCGATGCGGTATCTATTGCTCACCTTACTGCTGGCGGCACCTGTACTGCAGGCTGCAGAGCTTGATGCGGACCGCCAGTTGACCAACAGTTTGCTGGCGATTTCGCAGTCACGGGTGCCGGAAGCGCTCGACACCCTCGATTCGCTGACGCAACGACACCCCAATTTCCGCCTGGCTCAGCTGATCAAAGGGGACATGCTGCTGGCACGCGCACAGCCTCTGCAAGCGCTCGGCAACCCCAATGGCGCCTCCAGTCCAGATCTTGAATTGTTGCGCGACGAGGCGCGGCAACGCATGCGCGCCGTCACCGATTTGCAGCCCAACAACAAGATCCCGGCCTATTTACTGAACCTGGAAGACGACTATCGCCATGCACTGGTGGTCGACGCCAGCCGCTCCCGCCTGTACGTATACGAAAACCGTGCGGGCTTGCCGCTGCGGGTCGCCGATTTTTACGTCACCATCGGCAAGGCCGGCGCGGGCAAGCAGAAAGAGGGCGACAACCGTACGCCGGTCGGCATTTACAGCATCTCGGGTTTCAAATCCTCAAAGGAGCTGGGCGACTTTTATGGCAGCGGCGCATTCACCCTGTCCTACCCCAACGAATGGGACAAGCGTCAAGGCCGCAGCGGGCACGGCATCTGGATACACGGCAGCCCAAGCAACACTTACAGCCGCGCGCCGCGTGCGAGCGAAGGCTGCGTCGTGCTCGCCAACGACGACCTCACCCGGCTAGGCGGCTACATCAAACCGGGTAAAACCCCGGTCATCATTGCCGAGCAGGTCGAGTGGGTTTCGCAAGACGCACTCGACGCACGCCGCAACGACCTGGCGGCCGCCATTGACCAATGGCGAGTCGACTGGGAAAGCCGCGACACGGCACGCCTGCTCACGCACTACAGTGCGACGTTCCATAATGGCGAACAAAACCTGTCGAACTTTGCTGCCAACAAGCACAAGGTGAACGCCGACAAAGCCTGGATCAAGATTGGCCTCGACAAGGTCAGCCTGCTGCTCTATCCCGAGCGCTCCGATTTCGCACTCGTCAGTTTTGTGCAGAATTACCGAAGCAACTCGCTTAACGACCGCACCACCAAACGCCAATTCTGGAGCCGTGAAAACGGACGCTGGAAAATCATTCACGAAACCTCACTTTAGGATCACACATGGTCAAGCTGCACACCAACCACGGCATCATCACCCTTGAACTCGATGCCGAAAAAGCACCCAAGACAGTCGAGAATTTTCTTCAATACGTACGTGACGGTTTTTTTGACGGAACGATTTTCCATCGTGTCATCGACGGCTTCATGATTCAGGGTGGCGGCTTCGAACCTGGCATGACACAGAAACCCACTCGTGCTGCGATTCCCAACGAAGCGGGCAACGGTCTCAAAAACGACACCTATACCATCGCCATGGCGCGCACCAACGATCCCAACTCGGCCACTGCGCAGTTTTTCATCAACGTTGCCAACAACAGCTTCCTCAACCATACCTCGCCGACTCCGCAAGGCTACGGCTATGCCGTATTCGGCAAAGTGGTCGAAGGCATGGACGTCATCGACAAACTGAAGAAAGTCAAAACCGGCAATCGCGCCGGCCATCAGGATGTTCCGCTGGAAGATGTCGTGATCACACAGGCAGAAATCGCCTGACACCTCTGATGCGGACAGGTCGCACCTACTTCGTCGCCGACCTGCACCTCACCGATGAACGCCCGGTCGCCACCGGGCGTTTTTTTCGTTTTCTGGCCGAAAATGTGGCCGGGGCTGATGCGCTGTACATCCTTGGAGATCTTTTTGAAACCTGGATCGGTGATGACCACGACGAGCAGGTTGCGCATGACACCGCGCGGCATCTCGAATCGCTGGTTGCCTCGGGCACGTCCGTATTTTTCATGCATGGCAACCGCGATTTCATGCTGGCCAAGGCTTACGCTACCCGTTCCGGCATGACGCTGATTCCCGATCCGACACAAATCGATTTATACGGCGTCGCCACCCTGTTAATGCATGGCGACCTGCTGTGCACTGATGATGCCGCGTACCAGAAATTTCGCCGGCGAGTTCGGCATCCCGTGATAAAGGCCATTTTGCGCACGCTGCCGCTTAACTGGCGCCGAGGCATCGCACGTCAAGCGCGTGCCGGCAGTGCCGCAGCCAAAGCCGAGAAGCCCCATGAAATCATGGATGTCAATTCGCATGCTGTAGTCGATATCCTGCATTCACAGCATGCACAACGCCTGATTCATGGACACACCCATCGCCCGGCACATCACGTCCATCTGGTAGATGGGCAGACATGCGAACGCTGGGTGGTGCCGGACTGGTATACGCGCTGGGGCTACGTGGTGTGCGACGCACAGGGCTGCGCACTCAAAGTGGAAGAACTATGACGGTGCATCAACCAGGGGCATCCCCTTGGGTACGAGAAACAGCACCGGATCCAGAGGAATACGGATTTCGCTTTCAAATTGTCGGGTACGCCCTCTGAAATCCCGCTCTTCGAGAGGAAGCCCCAGCTCAAGTACGCTCTCAAACGCCCATACTTGATTCGCCAGATCGCAATCATGCTGCATTTCGGCGGGTGAATCCCGCCACATGCGATATTGGGTAGCCGCTAGAACAGCTTTCATTTCAGCCATTGCCCGTGCTGCATCTACAGCTGCCTGCTTCGCTGCCACGCCTTCCAGACAAGTCACCCCGTTCAGAACCAGACTGAAACGCCGGGTGCCTTTTGCAGCCGCATGCGAAGTCAGTTTCGGCTTCCAGCCCACAGGTGCCGCAGGCACTTTACCGGGTGTGAACACCATGGCCAGATTGTTGCCCCGCATCACATTAATGAGCCGGCGCTGCTTTCTGTCCAGCAAAATGTAATCTCCATCATCATGGCCATCATCCATCCGCATGAAATCCGGCGTTACCAGAATGCGCGTGAGATAGCTCGGATCGCCAGCATCCTGATCCACATAACGCAGCTCAGTTACTTCCTGCAGTGGCGAAGCTGCCGCGGCATGGATCATTGCCTGCCCCAGCAGCAACACTAGCAAAAGCAATCTCATGCCAAGCCACGTTCCAGATCGGCCTGAATATCGGCGATCGATTCCAGCCCCACAGCGATACGTACCAGTCCATCGCTGATGCCCGCTGCCATGCGCTGCTCGGGCGTCATGCGACTATGCGTCGTGGTGGCTGGATGTGTAATCGTGGTTTTGGTATCGCCCAGGTTGGCAGTAATCGACAGCATCTTCGTTGCATCGATGAGTTTCCACGCTGCGTCCTTCCCACCCTTCAGTTCGAAGGCAACAATTCCACCGCCCGTCTTTTGCTGCGCCATGGCCAATGCATGCTGCGGATGCGATGGCAAGCCCGGATACAACACCCGCGCAATGGCTGGCTGTGCTTCCAGCCATTGCGCCAACGCCAGCGCATTCCTTGAATGAGCTTCCATACGAATAGAAAGCGTCTCCATCCCTTTCAATATCACCCAGGCGTTGAAGGCAGACAACGTCGGGCCCGCCGTACGCAGAAAGGTATACACCCCCTCCATCAGCGCCTGACTACCCAGCACAGCCCCCCCCAATACCCTGCCCTGACCATCGAGATATTTCGTGGCTGAATGAATGACAATATCGGCCCCCAGCGCCAAAGGATTCTGTAACGCCGGCGAGCAAAAGCAGTTGTCCACTGCAAGCCAGGCCCCTGCATCATGTGCAATTTTGGACAACGCACGAATATCGCTCACTTCGGTCAGTGGATTCGAGGGCGACTCGACAAAGAAGAGTTTCGTATTAGGCTTGACTGCCGCCTGCCACTCTCCCGGATCAGTAGGGGAGACGTACGTTGTCTCGATTCCGAAGCGCCCGAGAATGTTGCTGAATAACTGCACGGTTGAGCCGAATATCGAACGGGATGCAACCACGTGCTCACCCGCTTTCATCAGCCCCATCACCGTTGCAAGAATGGCAGCCATACCCGAGGCAAATGCGACGCACCGCTCTGCACCTTCAAGAGCCGCCAAGCGTTCCTCCATCATGCTTACTGTAGGGTTCGTAAAGCGCGCGTAGATCGGACCTGGCTGTTCCCCTTTGAAACGCGCCGCGGCTTCTGCCGCGCTACCAAATACAAAACTGGACGTGAGGAACAAAGCTTCGGAGTGTTCGTTGAACTGACTCCTTACCGATCCAGCACGAACGGCCAGTGTGTCAAGGTCATATTCTTCGTTCATTTTTGCATCCAGTAATTTGAGTTAATGCTCATGCGCTCTTGCCAATTTTTGCCCAGAATGGAACTGTCCATTGTTGATGCGTCGGAGGATGGGAA
>NZ_JADMKC010000004.1 GCF_018780105.1 Thiobacillus sp. | reverse complement strand
TGAGCCCCGCTCACAAAAATCAATCAAGCATTACAAAAGCGGGGCGAGTTCTTTGCCGCCCACCCGGCAGGCTCAATTTCCGGGGTTTCGGGGATGTCGGGGTGCGTTTTCTTTGGTTACTTTCTTTGTCGCATTGACAAAGAAAGTGACTAGCCGCCGGGCTACCCCCGGCCAACGGGCAGTGGTCAAGCTAACGACGTCAAATCCCCCTCAATCCCCTTTATGCCCTTCAGGGTGCTTTTCCAAAGGGGGAGGCCGGGGGTGGCGGCCCTTCAGGGTATACGCCTAAGCCCCCGCCGCTTCCAGCGCCTCAATCTCCCCCGACAACTCCAGCCACTCCCCCTCTTCAATCGCCAGTTCGTCAATGACATGCTGAAGCTGCTTGCCGGTTTCGGTGATCTCCTCGACGGAAAGCGTGCCGCCCAAACGGGCTTCGAACGCCGCTTTTTCCGCCTGCAACGCAGCCATGCTTTTGTCGAGCTTCTCCAGCTTCTGCCTGAGCGACTTGATCTTGCCCGATGACACCGGCTTCTTCGCCGCCACCGGCGCGGGCTCGACGGCTTTCACCACCGGCGCTTCGGCCTGCTTGCCGGCCTGCTTCAACTCTTCGCGCAGGCGCTTGCCTTCGTCCAGCAGATAACGCTGGTAGTCGTCGAGGTCGCCGTCGAACGGTTCGACACCGCCGCGGCTGACCAGCCAGAACTCGTCGCACACCGAGCGCAGCAGGGCGCGGTCGTGGCTGACCAGCATGACGGTGCCTTCGAACTCGTTGAGCGCCATCGCCAGCGCTTCGCGCGTGGCCAAATCCAGGTGGTTGGTCGGCTCGTCCAGCAGCAGCAGGTTGGGACGCTGCCACACGATCATGCACAGCACCAGGCGCGCTTTTTCGCCGCCGCTCATGGTACCGACCGCCTGCTTGACCATGTCGCCGCTGAAGTTGAAGGTGCCGAGGAAGTTGCGCAGGTCCTGCTCGCGGCTGCTGAACTGGCCGGCACCGCCGTTGGCGATGGTGTCTCGCGCGAGGCGGATCATGTGTTCCAGCGGGGTATCGGTGGGACGCAGGACGTCGAGTTCCTGCTGGGCGAAGTAGCCGATGTTGAGGCCGCGGCCTTCGATGACTTCGCCGGCGACCACTTTCAGCTCACGCGCGACGGTTTTCACCAGCGTCGATTTGCCCTGGCCGTTGGCGCCGAGAATGCCGATGCGCTGGCCGGCGAAAACGGATTTGCTGACGTGCTGAACGATCACGGTCGGCGGGGTGCCAGCGGGCGCGCCGGCGGGCGGCGGATAGCCGAAGCTGGCGTCGTCGATCGTCAGCATGGGATTGGGCAGGTTCTGCGGTTCCTGGAACTCGAAGGTGAATTCGGCGTTCGCCAGCATCGGCGCCAGCTTTTCCATGCGGTCCAGCGCCTTGACCCGGCTTTGCGCCTGCTTGGCCTTGCTGGCCTTGGCCTTGAAGCGGTTGATGAAGTCCTGCAGGTGGGCGATCTTGTCCTGCTGGCGGGCATAGGCCGCCTGCTGCAACACCATCTGCTCGGCGCGCATGTCCTCGAAGGTGCTGTAGTTGCCGCCGTAGCGGGTGAGCTGGCCGTTTTCGATGTGCAGGGTGACGTTGGTCACGGCGTCGAGAAACTCACGGTCATGGCTGATCACCAGCATGGTGCCGGGATATTTTTTCAGCCAGGCTTCCAGCCACACCAGCGCGTCGAGGTCGAGGTGGTTGGTCGGTTCGTCGAGCAGCAGCAGGTCGGACGGGCACATCAGCGCGCGGGCGAGTTGCAGGCGCATGCGCCAGCCGCCGGAAAAGCTGTTGACCGGCTGGCCGAGTTCGCGCACCTGGAATCCCAAGCCAAGGATCAGCGCCTGCGCGCGCGACTGCGCATCGTGGGCGCCGGCGTCGTGCAGCGCCATGTAGGCGTGCGCCATGCGTTCGCCGTCGTCGCTTTCTTCGGCAGCGGTGACTTCAGCCTGCGCGGCCGCCAGCATCGTGTCGCCGGCGATGACGAAATCGGTCGCGGACTCGCTGGTTTCCGGCATGTCCTGCGCCACCTGCGCCATGCGCCACTGCGACGGAATGGAAAAGTCACCCTTGTCCTCGTGCAGGGTGCCGTTCAACAGCGCGAACAGGCTGGATTTGCCGGCGCCGTTGCGCCCCACCAGGCCGACCATTTCGCCGGGGTTGATGGTGGCGTTGGCGTTGTCGAACAGCACCCGGGAACTGCGCCGGAGGCAAATGTTTTTAAGCTGGATCATGCGGTTGTGTGCGCGGACGCACCCTGACTCAGTGATGCGGGAGGGCGGATTCTACCCTGCCAGCCCGCTGCGGCCGCTTTGCGGCCGTCCCCTGTTTGGCAGTTCGACGCGGACTGTCATGTTTTCATCAAACTGCGCGCCGCCCGATACTGCCGCCGGCGAGCAAGTCCTGAATACTCTATTGATTTATATGGGCTTTCCAAACAGCGGCCAACACGCAGGGCGGATGGCACAGGCATTGCATGTAGTAAGGCATCCAAACGCAACCAGGAGCGCATCATGAAACTCAACTTCGGCCAAACCCAACTCGTCCTTGCCCTCAGCAGCTCGCCCTTCGACTGGTTCTACGGCCATACCGAACGCATGAGCCTCACCAGCCTGTCGCTGCTGTTCGTGCAGTTTTCCCTGTTTGCCCGCCAGCCGAGTGTGTAATGCAACTGAATCGATGCATCAACGTGAGCCTGGCCTTGTCCCGCTCACCGCTGGCGCTGTTTAACGGCAGTACGAACCAGATGTCGATGTTCAGCCTGACGCTGCTGTTCATCGAGCTGCGCGTGTTGCGCCGCCAGCCTGCGTATTGCCCGCAGATGCCGCGCACCTGATTTTATCGCCGGCGCAATTCCAGCACGGCTTCCAGCCCGCCGCTTGCCCGGTTGGCCAGTCCCACCTTCCACCCGTTTGTTTCCGCCAGCTGACGCACCAGCGCCAGCCCCAGCCCGGTTCCCCCTGTCTGCTGCGAGCGCGAGGCTTCCAGCCGGTAAAACGGCCTGAATACCTTTTCCAGCTGATCCTCGGGAATGCCCGCGCCGCTGTCGCGCACAATTACCCTGGCCGATTGTTCCGCACATTCCAGCGCCAGCTCGACCGGCGTGCCGCCGCCGTAGCGCTGTGCGTTTTCGATCAGGTTCGCCACGATTTGCCGCAGTGCCAGGCGGCCCGCCTCGATTTCGCAGGGCGCGGCGGATGACCAGGGCAAGCCGGCTTCCGCCGCCACCTCATGCAGCAATGCCGCCAGGTCGAAGCGCGCGCGCGGTTCGGCCCGGGTGGTGCGCGCCAGTTCCAGATAACCGCCGATCAACCGGTTCATTTCAACCAGATCGTTGACCGCGCGGTCGATACGCGCCTGGTTAGAGCTGGCGCGGGCGGTGTCCGCCGGGCTGGCATCGTCGCGCAGCATTTCCAGATTGAGCTGCAGACGCGTCATCGGCGTACGCAAATCGTGCGAGATGCCCGCCAGCAAGGTGGTGCGGTTATCCAGCAATTCACGCACCTCGGCCGCCATCTTGTTGAAGCAGCGTGCCAGTTCGGCGAGTTCGGCGGGGCCGGTTTCCGGCAGGGCCTCGGGCAGCTCCCCCGCCCCCACCTGACCTGCCGCCTGCGCCGCGCGCGCCAGCGGAACCGTGATGCGGCGTACCAGCAGCAGCGCCGTCAGCAGACTCAGAAAGGTACCCAGCGCGACCACCGCCACCGCGGCCAGCGGCGTCTGGACGGCATAGCGATCGGGGAAAAATCCCACCCGCAAGTCGTGCCCGCCGAGCGGAATGTCCAGCCATGCCGCAGCCGAACCCGGCACGCCGCGCAAGGCCACCGCCTCGCCCAGACGCTGATTCAGCGCGCTTTCGATCTGCGTGCGAAAAGTGAAGGGCGGCGCGCTGGCTGTCGCACCGACATCGACGGTGGTCAGGCGCAAACCGTGACGCTTCGCCAGTTCGCGCTCGAACGCCGCGCGCGTCTGCGGCGGCAATTCCACCCAGGTTTGCGCCGACAGCACGATCAGGCCTGCCAGATCATTCGCCGAACGCTCTGCCACCGGCACGATCAGGGTGCGATACACCACCCAGAACGCAGCCGCCTGAAACACGATGAAAGCCAGCGCCAGCGTCAGTGCGGTGCGGGCAAAGAGAGAATGGGGCATGGATCAGGAACCTGAAATGACTTCCCCACCAGAAATGGCGTCGGCCAATCCCGACTGAGCCGGCCGCAGGTTTCGCCGCCAACGGGCAGTCACTTGATGAATACCGGCTCCCGCGCCGACAACAGTTCATCGATACGGCAGGGTTTGTGAATGGCGTAGCCCTGGGCATAGTCAACCCCGATTTCGCGGAGGGCTTCCAGGATCAGGGGTGATTCCACGTATTCGGCCACCGTGATCAGACCCAGCGAATGTCCAATGTCGTTCATCGACTTGACCATGGCGTAGTCGTCTGAATTCTGCAGCATGTCCTTGACGAAGCCGCCGTCGATTTTGAGTGTATCGGTGCGCAGGTTTTTCAGGTGGGCGTAAGAAGTGAAGCCGCTGCCAAAGTCGTCCAGCGAGAATTTACAGCCAAAGCGACGAATTTCCCGGATGAAATCCTGCGCGGCGCCATAGCTTTCGATGGCAGCGGTTTCCGTGATTTCGAAGGCGATTTTGTGGGTAGGGATGTCGCTGCCCGGCAGTACCTGCTGCAGATAGCTCATCACCTCGGGATTGCTCAGCGAGTTGGCCGAAAGGTTGATGGCGAACCCACCCAGGGACGCAAAACCCGCCGGGTTGGCTCTGATCCATTCGAACACGTTCCGCATCACCCAAATATCCAGTTCGTGTGAACGCTGCAGGCTTTCTACTGCGGGAACGAAGTGCACGGGACTGACTTCCTGTCCGGCCTCGCTATCGATACCCAGCAGAATCTCGTAATAAGGCAGAAGCGAGGTGTTGTCCGTACGGATGGGCATCACCTGTTGGCAGCGCAAATACAAGCCACTGCCTTTGAGAAAGGAGTCGAGGCGTCCTGCCCAATCCATCATGGATTCCTGGGACTGCAACTGCGGGCTGGACTGCTCATAAATCTGCATCCGGTTGCGCCCCATCGACTTTGCCGTGATACACGCCGAGTCGGCATGCCGGATGGCTTCTGTCGCGCTGAATCGGGTCGGCGCATATTCGGTCAAGCCGATATTGAAACCGATGCTGTAGCTGTGCTCACCATGCTGGAAATGGTAATCCTTCACTTGCTTGAGCAGGCTATCGACGGCCTGGCAACCGTCGTCCCGGCTGGAGTTGGGCAGCAGAATCGCCAGGGTATCGTCGCGGAACGTGGCGATGGCGGCATCAGGGCCGATTTGCGCGCGAACCTCGTTGGCCAGACTGCGCGCCAGGCTTTCTGCCGCCGCCACACCGCAGGTGTTGTAGATCATGCGGAACTGGTCAAACTCGATGATGCCAATCGCGTGTGCCTTGTCCTCCTGGTCCGGCATGGCCAGATGGCTCAAGTGATGCATGAAACCCTTGCGATTGAGCAATCCCGTCACCGGGTCGTGCATGACCTGATGCACCATGCGCTGATAGGTCTCATCGAACAAGGCATGCTCCGAGCGCTCGAACAGCGGCATATCCAGATCCTTGCCCGGATTGACGAGCCCATTCTGCATGCGCCGGGAAAGCTCGGCCAGCGTGAACGCGGTCTTGCTGGTCGCGGAACGGTTGGCGAAGGCGCAGCCTAATGGCGGCTGGCTGACCCAGATAAGCTGCATCGGAACCTTGCCGTCGTCCAGACTGAAGTCCCACCAGTCGCCCACTCGCAGGCGTTCCGCCAGCCGACGATGCGCGGGCGCATCGCCTCCCTCACCCTTTGATGCAGCCAATCTGCCCGGGGGGACCAACACCATCGCGGTGGCAGTTGCAGCGGCTGCGGGACACGACGACGACGCATCGGCCAGCCTGTCGCCCAACTCATCCATGAATGCAGCCAACAGCTTGGCGTCGACATTGACCGTTGCCAGCGTGCGTTCGACCTCGTTCAGCAATGCCTGGGCTGCTTCAGGGGCGCGGGACACATCCGCACGATCAGGGTCGAGCCAGGCAAGCAGCCGATCCAGCACCGCCAGGCCTGCGTCCCACAAGTCACCCTGCGTGCCATGGCGCATTTCCAGCAGAACGAGATACTGGCGCCAGCCCGCATCCAGCAGGCGCAACAACATGGCGGGCACTTCGCGCCCCGCCAGGCGCTGCTCCAGTGCCGCGTTGACCCGGGTGCGGGCCGAACGGATGCGCTCCCGTCCCTCGCTGGCTTCCTGCAGGCGTGCCACCCGTGTTCTGCGGACTTGCAGGATTGGCAACAACACCTTTTCCAGACTGTCGCGAACCCCCTCGAAAATGCCGGGGTCCTCGTCGGCCCGAGCGCAAACACGATCCACCAGCAGGTAGAGGAAGCGTTGCAGCTTGGCATCAAAAAACTTGCCCTTGTCATCCGCCGCCACGGCGTATTGCTCAATGAGATTGAGCACCTGCCGGGCGGGGTGATTAGGCAAATTGGGGAAATTGGCGTCCTGCAGCGCAAGCTTGAGCAGCGGGCGCTCCAGCCGCTTCACCAGCAACTCCACGTCCGAACTGGGCACGAAGTCCGCCCGTGCCCGGGCGAACAAATCCGAGGTGGTATCCAGAATTCGCCGATGGTCCGGCGCAATCCATCTGGCACCGCCCCCGCTCGATGCGATATGCGCATCGATCTGATCGGCCAATGAAGACGGCATGCCCGCCGTTGCCTGGCTCACGCGTGGCAAGCTATCCAGGGCGAACTGCAACTCGCGCAGGCTGGCCTCCGGCAACGTCGCCCCGGCGCTGCTCGACCCGGGAGGTCGCAGCGCCGACTCATCGCGCCCGACCATCTGGCGGGCGGTCTGTTGCATGCGGCTGACCACTTGCAGGATCTCGGGCCGCGCGACAGCCGGCTGCCCCGAGGCAGCGCCCATCTGGCGACTGGATCGCGCTGCAGGCGCCTCCGCTGCAACACTGGCTGCACGTCGTTGAGACTGGTTGAGGGTCGCCAGAATACGATCCAGACTGTAGTCGGCGCTTTCCGGCGTTTGGAGCGTACCCGCCTGATCCTGCTTGTAGAGTGCGTTCAGCGTGTCCGCGATTTCGGCGAGATCCGGCCTCGGCTTGTCGCTTTCAACGGGTTGAGCCTCTGCCGCTGCGGCGGGCTTCGATTTCGCCTTGCCGCGGCCCGACTCGGGCAGGGTGGCCGGTTGCAGGGAAACCAGCGTCTGGTTGAGCTGCTGGTAAAGCGCCAAACTATGGTTCGACACCGCTTGCCCGAGCGTTTTGTAGAGAACCGCCCGCATGGGATTGGAGAAATCCAGCACCTGGATGGCATCCTGGAAAGCACGGCCGATCATTTCCGGACCAAGGGAATTGTTTTTCCGGTTGACCGGCATGCCGATCAGCCTGCTGTAGCGCTGCTCGAACTCACCGAGTGGGGTCGCAATAGCCGACTCGATCTGCTTGATAACCGCCGACAAACTCAGCCAGTCCTCGAATTCAGCCTCGTCGACAAGGGATAGTTTTTTCGCTGTGGGCGCGCCCAAAGAGGCTTCCGTGTCCGCCTCGATATACGAGATGCGGTCGCGTACGGCATTGAAAAAAACGTCTTCGATCCGGCTGCGACGCTGTGTCAGTTCCTGGATGCCATAATCGTAACGGGAGCGCTCCAGAAAGCTCGGCTCGTCCTGACCCGCCTCACGCAGACGCTCCTCTGCGCGCTGAAAGAAGTCCTCCATCACCCTGTCCAGAAAGCTGCGGAACTGGCTGGTGCATTCCAGTTGCAACGCCTGAATCTGCTGCGGGCTCAGGTCATCGCCGCCCCTGTCGGAATCAGGCTGGGCAAGATGTCCGCTTGCCGCTCGCAAGGCCTGTACAACCCCTTCGGGCAGGGTGGCGGTAAAAACACCTACCCCACCGGGCGACACATGCGCGACCCGCCCCTTGCACCGAAATGCGCCGGAAGCGCCCACTTCAAACACCACCTGCACGGAATCGCCTACCAGCGCCGGAAGGGCGGCGTCGGGTGTGCGCTCGCCGGGAAAGGCCACGTACAGCCCCGTCTGGCAATAGTCACGGATTTCGGCCGGAATGGCCTCACCTTCGCCAAAACGGATCTGCGCGTTCTGTAATGTGACCAGCCGCGCATGGCGCCGCTGTTCCTTTTTGCCCGTTCTGGAAGAAGCAGAAATCATTTTGGTTTTATCAGGTGGGCCTACCTAAGCCTAAAGGACACCGATCAAATTGCGTGAGAATGGCGCAAAACACCCTTTTCGGCAGAGTACTAATCTTTGCCCCGCGGCACAAACAAATATCCCAGTCCGCGTTGAGTACGGATGTAAGCCGGACTGGCCGGATCGTCCTCGATTTTCTTGCGCAGGCGATTCACCCGCACGTCGATGCTGCGGTCGAACGGATCGCGTTCGAAGCCGCGCAACTGATCCATCAACCAGTCGCGCGACAGCGCGCGGTTGGCATGGCTGACGAAAATTTCCAGCAGTTCATATTCGCCACCGGTCAGCACGATTTCGTTGCCATCGCGGGTGAGGCTGCGGGCATCGAGATTGACGACGAAAGGTCCGAAAGCAAAGATTCTGGCCGGCGTCGCAGCGGACAGCGCGGGTGCAGC
Source organism: Thiobacillus sp. (assembly GCF_018780105.1). Classification (GTDB taxonomy): domain Bacteria; phylum Pseudomonadota; class Gammaproteobacteria; order Burkholderiales; family Thiobacillaceae; genus Thiobacillus. The sequence continues at coordinate 228,762 of NZ_JADMKC010000004.1, read as the reverse complement.
TGCATGCCGCCGCAGCACGGCACGGATGCGCGCCAGCAATTCGCGCGGGTTGAAAGGCTTGGGCAGGTAGTCGTCGGCACCGACCTCCAGTCCGATGATGCGGTCGATATCCTCGCCCTTGGCCGACAGCATGATGATAGGGGGAAACCCCGGCTGCGCGCGCAGCCGACGGGCAACCGACAGGCCGTCCTCGCCCGGCATCATCCAGTCGAGTACCACCAGCTGCGGCAAGCGCGCTGCCAGCAACCGGTCCAGCGCCGCCGCATCGGCCGCCGTCTCGACCGCGTAGCCCTGCGTGCCCAGATATTCGGCCACCAGTTCGCGGATGCCGGGGTCGTCGTCGGTCACGTAAATCAGATCTTTTTGCATGCGGCAACTATAGCGCGGCTCTCGCGCGCTTCGCATCCGGTTACAAAGCGTTACAAAATGGCGGCTGCGTGAAACAGCACGCTTACTTTCCCCACCCAAACTGCGAAGCGTGGGAGCGAGACATCGCCCCCGCACAAGGAGACAACATGAACACACGTCACACATGGATCGTTGGTCTGGCTGCACTGGGATGGATGCTGACCGCACCCGCCCACGCCAATCCGTACGACCCGGGTGGCGCGTTCATGGTGGCCAGGGACGACCGCCGCGACGATGCCCGTGAGGCCCCGCGCAACGACAAGGCCGGCACGCGCAGCAGCGACAAGCGCGATGACGGCCGCGACGATGCCAAGGGCTACGGCTATGGCTACGAGCGGCGTCAGCAACAAGGCGACAGCAAGGACCGTTCCGCGTCGCAGCCACGTCGCTAACCCGCACCGCTTCACTCAAGGAGAGTCAGCATGAGTACACGCATTTTCAACACGACCCTGATCGCCGCACTGCTCGCAGCCAGCGGCAGCGCCCTGGCCGACCGCCGCGCCGACGACGAAATGACCGTGCGCGCCAAGGTCGTCGCCAGCGTGCCGGTGTACGAAACCATCAACGAACCGCGCAAGCAATGCTGGACCGAAACCAGCGGCCATGAGACGCAAACCTGGCGCGCGGCCCCCAATCCCGGCGGGGCTGTGCTCGGCGCCATCGCGGGCGGCCTGATCGGCTCGACGGTCGGCAAGGGCAACGGCAAGGTCGCCGCAGCCGCCGTTGGCGCGGCCACCGGCGCGGTGGTGGGCGACCGCTGGAACAGCGGCGTGGTCACCGAATCGCGCCCGGTTCAAGTGGAACGCTGCAGCGTCCAGGACAACTACCGTCAGGTGCTGGCCGGATACGACGTGCGTTACCGTTTCAACGGTCGCGAATTCAGTGCCCGCCTGCCCTACGACCCGGGCAACTATCTCACCCTCAACGTGAGCTACCGCATCGCGCAGGACCAGCGCGACAAGCGCTGGCACCAGGACGACCGCAGCTGATTTAGCCGCGCCCCGTCCTCACTCCTGAAAGGAAACCCATCATGTTACGCACCTCATTACTTGCCGCCGTACTTCTCGCCACCCCGCTCGCCGCACTCGCCTCAGGTGGTTATTACGCCGGCGGCCACGGCAGCCGCGTCATTGTCAGCGAGCCCAGCGTCGCCGTTTCCATCGGCGCGCCGCTCAGTGGATTCAATTTCTATTACCAGAGCGGGGGCTATTACGCGCCGGTGGCGCCGGTCTACTACCGCGCCCCGGTGATCGTACCGGCGCCGTATTACCCGCCGCATCGCGTGCAGTACTACCCCGCGCGCCACGACTGGCATGGCGGGGGGCGCCATCATCACCGCGACCGCGACGACGATCATCGCGGACGGGGCCATGGTCGGGGGCACGGCCATGACCGCGACGACTGAACCCGGTTTGCACGCGCTGAAGATACTGACGTCAGCTCACAGCGTCAGTTTCCAGGCCTCGACAGCTGCCGCGCGCGCACGGAACACCGCTTCGCGCACCTTGTCGGGCGCGGCCGCCCGAGCCACTTCCCCGGCATCGACTGCGCGGGCGACCGCAAACGCCTGCATCAAATAGGCGGGCGCGGGGTACGCGCGTGTCTCATACCCCGGACGGCCGCGGAAATCGCATTCGCAAGCTTGTAAAAACTCGGTGAAGCGTTGCGGGCGGCGAAATGCGTCGACGCGTTCGAGCAATTCGATCACCGTGGCGGCGCGCAGTTCTTGCGCACGGTGCACGTTGCCGTGATCGCGCGCGACCGCAACAGCCAGATCGCGGCAATCGGCCGGTACGCGCACGCGTTCGCACAATTCGCGCACCCGTTCGACGCTTTTGGCTTCGTGACCGTGATGCTTCGGCCACAGTTCGGGCGGCGTCGCCCCCTTGCCGAGGTCGTGGGTCAGTGCGGCAAAGCGCACAGGCAGGCTGTAGCCCTGAGCGGCGGCCCAGTCGACGACGAGCATGACATGGATGCCGGTGTCGATTTCGGGATGATGGGCGGGCGGCTGCGGCACGCCGAACAGGCAGTCTATTTCGGGAAACAGCCGCGCCAGCGCGCCGCAATCGCGCAGCGCCTGGAACATGCGCGACGGTTGCGCCTCCATCAGGCCGCGCGCGATTTCCTGCCACACGCGCTCGGGCACCAGTGCGTCGATCTCGCCTGCGGCCACCATCTGCTGCATCAGCGCCTGGGTTTCCTGCGCCACCCTGAAATCGGTGAAGCGCGCGGCAAAGCGCGCCAGCCGCAGGATGCGCACCGGGTCTTCGGCGAAGGCGGCGCTGACGTGGCGAAAGACTTTCGCCGCCAGATCGCGCTGCCCGCCGTACGGGTCGACCAGCTTGCCGTTGGCGTCCTCGGCCATCGCGTTGATGGTGAGATCGCGCCGCGACAGATCCTGCTCCAGCGTGACATCGGGCGCGGCATGCACGGTGAATCCCTTGTAGCCTTTGCCGGACTTGCGCTCGGTGCGCGCCAGCGCGTATTCGGCATGGGATTCGGGATGCAGGAAAACCGGGAAGTCCTTGCCCACCGGCTGATACCCCAGCGCCACCATCTGTTCGGGGGTGGCGCCGACGACCACGTAATCGCGATCGACCACGGGCAGACCCAGCAAACGGTCGCGCACTGCGCCGCCAACGATATAGGTTTTCATGACGGGCTGGCCGCCTCCCACCGCTGGATCGCTGCGCGCGCTCGGTCGAAATTCGCTTCGTCCGCCAGCAAGCGCACCAGTCCGTGCGCCGGCAGCTCGCCTACCCCGCCTTGCAGATAGGCGCCGACGATCTGGACAGCGATACCTTCCTGCTCAAGATAGCCCTGGAGAATATGGGCTTCAACCGCATTCGACGCCTCGTATACGGTTTGCATGAATGGCTAGCGGCGGGCGCCTTCACGGTAGGCGTCGTAACGCGCGCGCGGCGAATCGTCGCGGAGGTATTCGGGCGCGATCGCTTCGAGCGCGACGGGCTGGAAGCCGAACACGTCCGGCCAGCCGCCCTTGCAGACGTTGTCGGTGCACATGGCGTAGTGGTTGTCGCGCGTCATCAGCTTTCTGCCGGGCTTGAACTCCAGCGCCCAGGCCTGCAGGAAGGATGCGAAATTGCCCAGCGGAATCAGGCTGCGTTTCTTGCCGATGATTTCGCCGACGTAGTTCACCAGCTCTTTCAGGCTGTAGGCCTTGGGGCCGCACAGGTCGTAGGTCTGGCCGTAGGTCGCGGTGTTGTCGAGGCTGTCGGCAAAGGCGCGGGCGACGTCGTCGACATGCACCGGTGCAAAGCGTGCTGCGGCATTGGCCAGCGGCAAAACCGGGAAAGACTTGAGCAGGCCGGCGAACATGTTGAGGAAGGAATCGCCACGGCCAAAAATGACCGACGGGCGGAAAACGGTCACGTTGAGTCCGTAGCCGTGAATCAGCTTGGGGCCGTTGAGATACCAGTTTTCGTGTTCGATATGGTGGACGCCGGATTCGCGTACCAGGAATTCGGCCACGCCCTTGGAGCGCTGATAGGCCGAACGCGAGTTGGGATGGGCGCCGAGTGCGCTCATGTGCAGCAGGCGGTGGACGCCCGCTTCGCCGCAGGCATGGATTACCTTGCGGGTCAGTTCGATATGGGTCTGATGGAAATCGCCGCGGCGTGCGCTCGGCAGGTCGACGCGGCCGATCCGGTTTTCGTGCAGGATGCCGACCAGATTGATCACGGCATCCATGCCGCGGAAGTTGCGGATCAGGTCCTGCTGGTCGTGCACGTCGGCCTCGATCACTTCTACAGTGGGCAGCAGGATCAGTTCCTTGGCCATTTCGCGGCGGTGGCTCAGGACGCGCACCTTGAGGCCGCGGGCGGCGAGCTGACTGACGAGATGGGAGCCGACAAAACCGGAGCCCCCCAATATGCAAATGCGTTCGATCTTCATGATTATTTGGGGTTATCTGTATATAAGGCGATCCTGATTTTAACTCGGAACGCCTGCATTGCGCGCTATTCGTCCTCGGCGGACGCATCGGCAGGCTCGGCAGCTACTGCGGTCTTGCGCGACGGCACCACGCCCAGCCGGTCTTTCAGCAGCACCGACGGCTGGCCGAAGCGCTGGGCGTAATACATGGCGTTGCTCATCACCTTTTTGACGTAATCGCGGGTTTCGGCGAACGGAATCGACTCGATGTAGACCGCGGCCTCCATCTGCTGGCTGCTGCGCCAGCGCTGCGCCCGTCCCGGGCCGGCGTTGTAGGCGGCGGTGGCGAGCACCGGCGAGCCATCGAGACTGGTCTGCACATGCTTCAGATAGTAGGCGCCGAACTGGATATTGCGCGCGGGATCCTGCATCTCGCGAGTGTCGAAGCCCTTGATCCCCAACCGCTGCGCAATCCAGCGCGCGGTGGCGGGCATGACCTGCATCAGACCGGCCGCACCCACATTGGAACGAGCGACGTTGATGAAGCGGCTTTCCTGTCGCATCAAGCCGAACACCCAGGCTTCGTCGATCTGGTTGTCGCGGGCGGCCTGCTGCGCCAGTTCGCGATACGGCGCCAGAAAACGCAACTCGAAGTCGTGCAGCTCACGTGTACGTTCGGCGGTATTGATGGCCCGGTCGTACCACGCCATCTGCCGCGCCAGCTCGGCTGCGGCCAGCAGTTGGGTGTCGGAAAAATCCTGGATCGCCCAGTTCCACTCCAGTGCGGCATCGCTGCGCAGGTCGAGCGCATACAGTGCCTGCGCCCGCGCAATGCCGGGTGTGCGTGCAATCGCCGCCACATTCTCGCCGCCGGTTTTGACATTGATCTGCGGGGCCGCGATCACCGGCCCCAATTCTTCCTGCGCCAGCTGACCGTAATAGTGATGCTCGCGCGATAACGACAGGAAAATCGCGTTCGCCGCCTGCCGCTGGCCGTTGGCCTGCAGCGCGCGTGCGCGCCAGTAGCGCCAGACCGGCTGCGCGCGGGACGACTCGGCCATGCTTTCGATCACCCGCTGCACGGTTTTCCAGTCGCCCTCGCGCAAGGCTGCGCGTACCCACCATTCGCGCTGAAAATCAGTCACGGCAACGTCACCCGCCTGCTGATACCAGGCGAGCGCGACCGGCTCATGGCGACGCGCCGCCCAGCTGGCAAGCCGCGCCCAGGCGACCTGCTGCTCGGCCTCGCTCAGCTTCGGCGCCACTTTCTGCAATGCAGACTCGGCCGCACGGGAGTTGTTTTTTGCGACCTGGCCCAGCGCATACAGGGCCAGCTCGCGCTCGCCGCGCTGCCCGAGATCCCGTTTGCCATTGCTCAGCAGGCGTGCCGGATCGCGCGCCGCCTGATCGAATACGCTCGGTGCGGGTCGCTGCGCTTCCGGCAGGGAACGGGACACCGCCTGCGCAACCCGGATATTGCCCGCCTCCAGTGCCAGCCGCATGCGCCGCCACACATCCTCCTCGTTGATGAACCCGGCTTCCATCAGCTGGCTGAACAGGGGATCGCAGGCATTCGGCAGGTCGCGTCCGCTGAACCACAAGGCCACCGCCTCGCGCGCCTGGCTGCGGTTGCCCTGCGCCCATTCTGCACGGTAGGCATAGCAGCGATGCCCCACATCCGGCTTCTGCAGAGCGGGATACGCCGCCAGATATTGTGCCCAGGAGGAACGCACGCCCAGCGACTTGAGCCAGTCGCTGCGTACCAGCTCGGCCACGCGGCTGCCCGGATAACGCGCCAGAAAATCGGCCACGCGGGCTTCATCGCTGCGGCCCGTCAGCATCAAACGCCAGTATTCGACATACGGCATCAGCACATGTTCGGGGGGCACGTTGGCCGCGGCGCGTTCGAGACCGGCCACCTGCCGCGCGGTGTAGGCGGCGCGTGCGCGCTCCACCGCCGCATCGCCTGCGTCGGCCCACGCTGGCAGCGCCGTCAGCAGGCTGAGGAGCAAAGCGTAAATAATTTTGATCATGGATCGAGGTTAACACGCAGCAACAAGCAGAAAAAAGCGTGGCGCGTGCCGGGCGACATGGAAAAATAATTCTTGCCGAGCGGAACTTTCCTGGTGTTCGGCCGTCAGCGAATAGCCCTCGTTCCGTGTTACGAAGTGGTAACGTCTGACCGACGCGTGTCGTCGTAAACTGCCCGCCGTATCCACGCAACGTACTTTTTTCCACCTGCCGAGACTGACTTGCCCCACCGAATCAACCGCTCCCTGATGCTCTGGTTCTTCATCGCCCTGCAGGCGATGATGCCGTTCATCCACGCCCATGCGGGTGCGGTGCAACTGAGTCATTCGGGATTTCTGCATGTGCATCAGGACATGCCCACCGACGCCACCTGGCACGCCACCGCCAACGCTGACCACGGTGCCGAAGTCGACGTAGCCGATGGCAGACCGTCGCCCCTCCTGATCCTGGATGTGGCGGAGGCCGCGCTGCCGGCCAGCCGCCTGACGCTGCCGCGCATCGCTCCGCAGGCCACCCCCGGTGCCGGTCTGCCGGCGCCGCCCCCGCGCTTCCTTCCGCCCGACCACACCCTCCCCCTCGCCCTCGCCCCGCCGGCTGCCTGATCGTCCATCGCGGCGCGCATTGCTGCGCGCCTGTTGTCTGTTTTTGGAGATCACGCATGACCACACCATTCCGTATTGCCCCCGTTCTTGTCTGGGCGCTGTTCACTACCCACGCCGCGCTGGCGGCTGACACCCTGCCGCTCACCGCAGCGCAAAAAACCAATCTAGGCATCGTCACCGCGGCTGCAGCCAGCGGAACCGCCAGCCCGGCGCTGACTTATCCGGCGCGGGTAACGCTGCCGCCCGCCAGCGTGCGTGTCGTCGCCGCCGCCGGTGCGGGGCTGGTGACGCAACTCCATGTACAGGCTGGCGACACAGTCAAACGCGGCGCGCCACTGGTGGCCCTGTCGATGCCGGGACTGGCCGACGCGCAGAACGCGCTGACCCAGGCACGGCTGAAATCACAACTCGCCAGCGGCAATGCGGCACGCGACCAGAAGCTGTTCGCCGAAGGCCTGATCGCCGAATCGCGCCTGCGCATGACGCAAGCCGACGCGCAGTCGGCCAGCGCCAGTCTGGCGGCGGCCCAAACGGCAATGACGCTGCTGGGCACAGGCAAGGTATCCGGCAGCACGATCACCTTGACCGCGCCGATCGCCGGGGTGGTGCTGGACAGCGCCGCCGGGCCGGGCGAACGGGTCGATGCCGGGATGGCGCTGCTGAAAATCGCCGACTTGTCGAAGCTCGCGCTCGAAATCCCGCTGTCGACGGCGCAGGCGCGCCAGGTAGTTGTGGGACAGGCGGTGACGGTGGCGGACAGTACTGCCAGTGGCCGCATCAACGCCCTGCTGCCGCAGCTCAACGCGTCGCAAAGCGTGCTGGCGCGCGCCAGCCTCGCCGACCCACAAGGCCTGCTGCGCCCGGGTCAGTCAGTGCAAGCCTCCCTGGCGGGTCTGCAGTCTGCGCAGGCGCTGAGCGTGCCCAGCGCCGCACTGGTGTGGAAGCTCAACGCCGCCTATGTATTCGTCGAGACCGCGCAGGGGTTCACCCCGACGCCGGTCAGGCTGGTTCGCCAGAACGCCCGTGTGGCAGAGGTCGGCGGACTTGCCGCCGGCAGCCGCGTCGCCGTCAAGGGCGTGGCGGCGCTCAAAGCGCAATGGCTGGGAGAGTAATCCATGTTGAATATCCTGATCGAAACCGCGCTGGCGCGGCGCTGGTTCATACTTGCCCTGGCGCTGCTGCTGGCCGGGCTGGGCGTGCGCGCGTTCCAGCAAATCCCCATCGACGCCTTCCCCGATGTCTCGACGACGCAGGTCAAGCTGATCCTGAAAGCCCCGGGCATGACGCCGGAAGAAGTCGAGGCACGCATCGCCCAGCCGGTTGAAACCGAACTGCTGGGCATTCCGAAACAGACCATCCTGCGCAGCCTGTCGAAGAACGCGCTAGCCGACATCACCGTCGATTTCGCCGAAGGCACCGACATCTACTGGGCGCGCCAGCAGGTGGCCGAGCGCTTCGCCAATGTGAAAGGCGACCTGCCCGCCAACGTATCGGGCGGCCTGGCGCCGATTTCCACGCCATTGTCCGAGCTCTTCATGTTCACCATCGAGGGGCCGCTGTCGCTGGCGGAAAAGCGCACCCTGCTCGACTGGACGGTGCGGCCGCAGTTAAGAGCGATTCCCGGCGTGGCCGACGTCAATACGCTAGGCGGGCGCGTGGCCACTTTCTCGGTCAGTCCCGATCCCACCGCGCTGGCCGCGCGCGGCGTCACCTATGACGACTTGCGCATGGCGCTAGAAACCAACACCCGCAACGACGGCGCCGGACGCGTCAACGAAGGCGAGGAAACCTGGGTGGTACGGGTCAACGGCGGCGTGACCTCGCTCGACGACCTGCGCCGCATCGGCATCAAGGCGATCGATGGCGTGGTCGTCACCGTCGGCGATGTCGCGCAGGTGGAACTGGGCGAAATGACGCGTTACGGCGCAGTCACGCAGAACGGCAAAGGCGAGGCGGTGGAAGGCCTGGTGATCGGGCTGAAAGGCGTCAACGCGGGCGAGCTGATCAAGAACGTCAAGGCGAAACTGGAAGACATTCAGGCCACCCTGCCCAAGGGCGTGACGATCTCGACCTTCTACGACCGCGCGCAACTGGTCGACCGTGCGGTCGGCACCGTCAGCAAGGCGCTGCTCGAAGCGGCGGTGCTGGTGGTGATCCTGCTGTTGCTGTTCCTCGGCAATCTGCGCGCGGCCATCGTGGTGGCCTTGATTTTGCCGCTGTCGGTGCTGGCGACGTTCGTGCTGATGCGCCAGTCCGGTTTGTCGGCCAACCTGATGAGCCTGGGCGGTCTCGCCATCGCCATCGGCCTGCTGGTCGATGCGGCGGTGGTGGTGGTGGAAAACATCGTTGCGCATCTGGCGCACGATCCGGAGGACACCAGCGAAACGCCGCTGCAACGCGTGCTGTGGGCGACGCAGGAAGTCGCCAGCCCGGTGACCTCGGGCATCGTCATCATTGCCATCGTGTTCCTGCCGCTGCTGACGCTGGAAGGGCTGGAGGGCAAGCTGTTCGCGCCGGTCGCGCTGACCATCGTGTTCGCGCTGGCCGCGTCCCTGCTGCTGGCGCTGACCGTGATCCCGGTGCTGGCCTCGCTGCTGCTGAAGCGGGGCGCGCATGAAGATCCGTGGCTGTTGCGCAAGGCGCAAGGCCTGTACACGCCGATGCTGGACCGCGCGCTGGCCAAGCCGAAAATCGTCTACCTCACCGCCGGTGTGCTGATGCTGGCGGCGGTCGCCGTGTATCCGCTGATCGGCAAGACCTTCATGCCGACCATGGACGAGGGCGACATCCTGGTGCAGCTGGAAAAGCTGCCGTCTATCAGCCTGGAAGAGGCGGTGGCGCAGGACACGCGGGTGCAGCAGGCCCTGTTGAAGCAGATCCCGGAGATCCGCCGTATTGTTGCCCGCGCCGGCGCCGATGAACTCGGACTCGATCCGATGGGGCTGAACGACACCGATACGTTTCTGGTGCTGAAGCCGATGGCCGAGTGGCGCAAGCCGGACAAGGAATGGCTGACCGGCGAAATCCGCAAAGTGGTCGAAGGCTTCCCCGGCATCGCCTACACCTTCACCCAGCCGATCGACATGCGGGTGTCGGAAATGCTCACCGGCTCGCGCGGCGACATCGCGATCAAGATTTTCGGTCCCGACCTCGCCACGCTCAACCGGCTGACCGGCGAGATTTTCAGCGTGGTCGGAAAAATCCCCGGCGCGTCCGATGTCTATACCCAGCAGAACGCGGGCGTGCAGTATCTGCAGGCGGAAGTCGACCGCAATGCGGCCGCCCGTTTCGGCCTGTCCGCCGACGACATCGCCATGCTGCTGCGCACGCAACTCGAGGGCGAGGTCATCGGCACGATCTCGCAGCAGGGCCGGCGCATTCCGCTGCAACTGCGCGGCCCGCAGGGCCTGCGCGAGTCGCCCGACGCGTTGCAGGCGATCCGCCTGACCCTGGCGGACGGCCGCGAGATCAGCCTCGACCAGGTGGCGCATCTCAAGCGCACCAACGGCCCGGTGGCGGTGAAGCGCGAAAACGCCGCACGATTCACCGTGGTGCAGAGCAACGTCGCCGGGCGCGACCTGGTCAGCTTCGTCGAGGATGCGAAAGCCGCCGTGGCCGCGCAGGTCAAGCTGCCGCCCGGCTACAGCCTCACCTGGGGCGGCCAGTTCGAGAACCAGCAGCGTGCCGCGAAGCGCCTGATGATCGTGGTGCCGGTGGCGCTGCTGCTGATCGGCTTTCTGCTCTACGTCACCTTCGGCAACGCGAAACAGGCGCTGCTGGTGATGATGAACGTACCGCTGGCGCTGATCGGCGGCATCTTCGCGCTGGCGGCGTCGGGCGAGTATCTGTCGGTGCCCGCTTCGGTCGGCTTCATCGCGCTGCTGGGCATCGCGGTACTGAACGGCGTGGTGCTGGTCAGCCACTTCAACCAGCTGCGCGGGCAGGGACTGCACGGCGACGCCGTGGTGCGCGACGGTGCGCTGCGACGGCTGCGCCCGGTGCTGATGACCGCGAGTATCGCCGCCTTCGGTCTGGTGCCGCTGCTGTTCGCGACCGGACCCGGCTCCGAAATCCAGCGCCCGCTCGCCATCGTCGTCATCGGCGGTCTGGTCAGCGCCACCCTGCTCACGCTGGTGATGCTGCCGCTGCTTTACCGCCAATTCATTCTGAAAGGAGAACGGCCATGAACGCTGTTCATCGCTTCGCCATCCCACAATTCAAGCTGGCAAACGCCGTCCGCACACTGAGTCTGGCGCTGGCATGGGCGTTTGCCGTCCCTGCAACGGCCGATTACCTGCCCGACCCCAAAGCGGCCGAAACTGCGCTGTGGGCCTCGCCCAGCGTGGCGCAGGCACGCGGAGAATCCGCCGCGCAGGCGCTGCGCGGGCAGAGTCTGCAGCAAGGCCGCGAGGAGTGGCGACTGGACGCGGAAGTCGACCAGCGCCGCATCCAGTCCACGCCGTCCGACAACTTCGCCGAGTGGGGCGTGGCGCTGTCGCGCCCGCTCCGCATGCCGGGGCGCGCCGAGGCCGACCGCGCGCTGGCCGGCGCGCTCGACGCCCGCGCCGCTGCCAGCCTGGGCGAAGCGCTGCACGAATCCGGGCGGCAACTGCTGACGCTGTGGTTCGACTGGCTGAACCAGTCCAGCCAATCGGCCCTGTGGCAGGCGCAGCGCCAGCTCGCCGAGCAGCAGCTTGCCAGCGTGAATGCGCGCATCCGCCTGGGCGAAGCAGCGCATTCCGGACGCGTCGCCGCCGACGCCGCGCTGGCGCAGATCCGGCTGCAACAGCAGCAGGCTGCCACGCGCCTGCTGCAGGCACGCAATCGCCTGCTGGCGCAGTTCCCCGGACTGCCGCTGACGGCGGATGCGACGTTGCCTCCGCCCCCGCCGCCCGGCTTTGGCGGGTCGGCCGAGACCTACGTCAGCACGGTGCTTGAACACAACCATGAGCTGTTCCGCGCCCGGCGTCAGGCCGACGTACTGCAGGCCGAAGCGCGCAAGCTCGCCGGACAGCGCAGCGTGGATCCCACCGTGGGTGTGTTCTATCGCAACGAGATGGGCGGCAACGAGCACGTGCTGGGGCTGGGACTCGGTTTCACCCTGCCCGGCGGCGCGCGGCGAACCGACCAGCAGGCCGCCGAGCAACTCGCTGTTACGGCGCGCGACGCGGCGATCCGGCTGGAGCAGCGCCTGCGTGCGGATGCGCGCACGGATTACGAAACCGCCCTCGCCCAGGTGGCGAACTGGGAGCAGGCGCAGCAGGCCGCGCAAGCGCTGGCCGAATCCGCGCGACTGACGGCGCGCGCCTACGAACTGGGCGAAGGCAGTCTGGACCAGGCGCTGCTCAACCGTCGCCTCGCACTGGAAGGCCAGTTGGCAGCGCAGCAGACGCAGCTCGATGCGCTGGCGGCGAATGCCCGGCTGAAGCTGGATGCGCACCAGCTGTGGCCGCTCGACGTCGACTCCGACCACGCACACGCGCATCCCTGAGCGTCGCCCCGTCCGGACGGGGTCGCGGGCGCAAGCGCCATTCGGCCCCGTGCGGCAAGCCGCTGCCATGCAGATGGCGGCTTCCCCACCCCCACCTCTCGAATCACCTTCGCGCGACCTCGTCGTCCGAAGCAATTCACGATATTGTGGCGGTCAACCGCTCGACGCCCACGCCGCACCATGCCGCCTCCCTCTGAGCCCCACCTGCTTGAGCACGCCGCCTTGCGCACCTTGTTCCCGGTCTTGCTGGGGCTTGATCGCACGCTGCAGGCGCGACTGACGCGCACCCTCCAGTGGGTGCAGATGCCGCGTGAAGCCGTGCTGTTTGCGGCGGGCGACGCTTGCCAGGGTTTCCCGCTGCTGGTTTCGGGCGAGGTCCAGGTGATGCGCAGCACGCCGGATGGCCACGAAATCGAGTTGTATCGCATTCATCCGGGCGGGTCCTGCATCGTCAGCACCAGTTGCCTGCTCGGCGAGGCTGCTTATCCGGCGCGCGGCCAGGCGCTTTCCGACGTCGTGCTGGCGATATTGCCGCATGACCTGTTCGACACCCTGATCGCCAGCCACGCGCCGTTTCGCCGCTATGTGTTCGGCCGCTTTGCCGAACGGCTGGCGCAGATGATGCAGCGGGTGGAAGAGGTGGCGTTTCGTTCGCTGACGCGGCGGATCGCGGCGCTGATGCTGTCAGTTCCGGAGGACCATCTGGAGATCACCCACGAAAAGCTGGCTGCGCAGATCGGCGCCAGTCGCGAGGCAGTGAGCCGGGCGTTGAAGAAGCTGGAAGATGCTGGCTGCCTCAAACTGGCGCGTGGCCGCATCGACGTCACCGACCCCGTTCGGCTGCAGGCTGAAGCCTGACCCGGCTTGGTGACGAACATCACAGACCGGTACGTCATCTCTCTCTAAAGTGGGGGCACCTCACTGAGGTCCCCCTTCCCTTTAAGGAGCACACCATGTCATGCAACGTTGGTAGTACCGATCGCATCATCCGGATTCTGGCCGGCCTCGCCCTCATTGCCTGGGCCTTGATGGGCGGCCCGGCGTGGGCCTGGATCGGCGTCGTCCCGCTCGCCACCGGCCTGTTCAAGTTCTGCCCGGTCTATCCGCTGCTCGGCATGAACACCTGCGGCACCAACAAGAAGTAATCAGGCCAGAAACAGTTTGTAGGCCGGATTGCCGGACTCGTCCCAGTAGCGGTAGCCCAGCCCGTCCAGAAACTTCTGGAAGCTGGGCTTTTCCTTGTCCGGCACCTGGATGCCCACCAGCACGCGACCATGGTCTGCGCCATGGTTGCGGTAATGGAACAGGCTGATGTTCCAGCCTTGGCTCATGCTTTCGAGAAAGCGCATCAGCGCGCCGGGGCGCTCGGGAAACTCGAAGCGGTACAGCACTTCGTTGACCGCATCAGGCGCGCGCCCGCCCACCAGATGGCGAATGTGCAACTTGGCCATTTCATTGTCGGAGAGATCGAGCGCGTCGATGCCGTGGCGCTTGAGCAGTTCGACCACCCGCTTGCCCTCGCCCGCACCCGGCACCGACAGGCCGACAAACACGCGCGCGATTTTGGGGTCGGAGAAGCGGTAGTTGAACTCGGTGATGTTGCGCGCGCCCAGCAAACTGCAAAACGTTTTGAAGCTGCCCGGCGTTTCCGGAATGGTGACGGCCAGCACGGCTTCGCGCTTTTCCCCCAGCTCGGCGCGCTCGGCGATATGACGCAAACGGTCGAAATTCATGTTGGCGCCGGACGCCACCGCAACCAGGGTCTTGCCCTTGAGCTTGCCGCTGGCGATGGCTGCCTTCATCCCGGCGATCGACAGCGCGCCCGCCGGCTCCAGGATCGAACGGGTATCTTCGAACACATCCTTGATTGCCGCGCAGATGGCGTCGTTGTTCACGCGGATGATTTCATCCACGTACAGCTGGGTCAGCCGGAAGGTTTCCTTGCCGACCAGCTTCACCGCCACGCCGTCGGCAAAAATGCCCACGCGCGACAGCGTGACGCGTTCGCCGGCTTCCAGCGAGCGCGCCATGGCGTCGGCGTCCTCGGGCTCGACGCCGACGATGCGGATGTCCGGCCGCAGGCGTTTGATATACGCCGCCATGCCGGCGATCAGCCCGCCGCCGCCGACCGGAATGTAGACCGAATGGATCGGCCCCGGATGCTGGCGCAGCAATTCCATCGCCACCGTGCCCTGCCCCGCGATGACATCGGGGTCGTCGTAAGGATGCACGAACGTGGCCTTGGCCTCCTTGGCAAACTGCATGGCATGCGTGTATGCATCGTCGTAACTGTCGCCATGCAATACCACCTGCGCGTTGCGCGCCAACACCGCATCGACCTTGATTTTCGGCGTGGTGGCCGGCATCACGATGGTGGCCGACACACCCAGCTTCTGCGCCGCCAGCGCCACCCCCTGCGCGTGGTTGCCGGCCGAGGCTGCGACCACGCCGCGCGCCAGCTGAGCACTGCTCAGACGCGCCATCTTGTTGTAAGCGCCGCGACATTTGAACGAGAACACCGGCTGCAGGTCTTCACGCTTCAGCAAGACCGTGTTGCCAAGCCGCCGCGACAGGTTGTGGGCGGGATCGAGCGGCGATTCCACCGCGACGTCGTAGACGCGCGAAGTGAGGATGCGTTCGAGGTAATCGTCGGGTTGGCTCATGGCGATGGTTTGAAAAAAGGCAGCGATGCCGCTATCTTAGCGGGCTGAATTCAAATAGACGAAACCAAAATGACCCAAGACGAAATGAAACAGGCTGTAGCACGTGCTGCAGTGGAGTATGCCCGCGGCGGCATCATCGGCGTCGGCACCGGCTCGACCGCCAACTATTTCATCGACGCGCTGGCCGCAGTGAAGGGCCGCATCGACGGCGCCGTCGCCAGCTCGGAAGCCACCGCCACGCGCCTGAAAAGCCACGGCATCCAGGTGCTCGACCTCAACAGCGTGGGCGAACTCGAAATCTACGTCGACGGCGCCGATGAAATCACCGAACACTTCGCCATGATCAAGGGCGGCGGCGGCGCGCTGACGCGCGAAAAAATCGTCGCGGCCTGCAGCAAGCAGTTCATCTGCATCGCCGATGAAAGCAAGCTGGTCGGGGTGATGGGCCAGTTCCCGCTGCCAGTCGAGGTGATCCCGATGGCGCGCTCGTATGTGGCGCGCGAACTGGTGAAGCTCGGCGGCCAACCGCGCCTGCGCGAGGGCTTCACCACCGACAACGGCAACCTCATTCTCGATGTGCACGGCCTGTCGATCGTCGACCCGGTGTCGCTGGAAACCGCGATCAATCACATCGTCGGCGTGGTTACCAATGGCCTGTTTGCGCGGCGTGGCGCGGATGTGTTGCTGCTGGGCACCGCCAGCGGCGTCAAGACCTACAAGAAATAAAGCAGTAATTCCATTTCCAAGTTGAAAAGATCGCGAAGGCGAGCCACAGACAGTGCTGTAGCACGGCAAGGTGAAGCCGACAAAGAGATTTTCAATCTGGAAATGGAATAAGGTCTGCGGCTTACTGCGGGAGCGGCGGTTCTTCCTCCGGCTCCTGTTCTTCGGCCGGCACGCGATACTTCCCGGTCGCCCACTGCCCCAGGTCGATCAACTTGCAACGCTCGCTGCAAAACGGCTTCCAGCGGTTCTCGGCTATCCACGCAACCGGCGCGTTGCAGGTCGGGCAATTCACCACCGGTATTTTCATAGCGTGCAGAAGGTCAGGTCGAAATCGATCGCCAGATCGGAGCAGGTGCGCATCTGCCCAACCCCCGCCTGAACAAAGCGGATGTTGAGCATGTATTTATTGGCGGAAATTTCCGGCACGCACGGCAGGCTGTCGGTGAGGGTGACGCGGATCAGCAGCGGATTGCGCGATTCCAGCATGCGCTGGTAGCTGCCGTTGTCCACATGCTGCAACTCGGGCTGACCGCTGTCGCGCAGCAGTCCCAGCACGATATCGATCGCCGAATGGATGGTCGCGAACGGCAATAGCCAGCGCCGCAATTGCTGCATGCGTTCTTCGGCCGGGCGGTGCTGCCAGTAATGGTAGGACGGCAGGTCGAACTCGCTCATGCCGCCGGGTATCGCAGCGCGCTGCTTGATCGCCATCAACCATTCGTCTTCGCGCAAGTGCATGCCGACCTTGCCGGGGGTCTGATACATTTTCTGGTGGGTGGATTCGATCGACGCCAGCACCTGTTCCAGGGTGCTGTCCTGCACGTGCGGATTGCCGCGCAATGCAGTCAGGACGTTTTTCTGCCGATCCAGTTCCTGCAACAGATCCGACTTGAGGTCGGCGCGCGCAGCCACTTCCGCCAGCTCGAACAGGGTCAGCAGCGCGGCATGGTGAGCGTGCGAATCGGGTGAACTGGCATAGGCATCGAAGCGGTCGAACAGGTCTTCCAGCCGCAACAGGGTGCGGATGCGTTCACTCAAGGGATATTCGTAATGGATCACGCCGCGACGCACAGGTTTGAATCGGCCGATTGTCGCCGATCCGAGTGAAAAATCAAGGCGACGCGGCCGCCGCAAGCGCCAGATAGCGCTGATGCAGGGCCGCGACCATGGCACGCAAGTCTTCCGGCGTGGCGGTATTGGCAATCACGTCGTCGGCAATCGCCAGGCGTTCTGCCCGTGTCGCCTGCGCTGCCAGGATCGTCCCCACCTCTTCGCGCGCGAGCCCGCTGCGCGCCATCACCCGCTCGACCTGGGTCGATTCGGGGCAGTCCACCACCAGAATGCGCTGGAGCACATCGCGGTAAGCGCCCGTTTCAACCAGCAGCGGAACCACGATCAATGCATAGCGCGCAGCCAGCCCGGACAAGGCCTGTTCGACGCCCCGCCGAATCAGCGGATGCAGAATGGCTTCAAGTCGAAGACGAGCCTCGGTATCGGAAAACACCCGCTGGCGCAAAGCGGCACGATCAAGCGTACCGTCCGGCTGCATCACTGCGTCACCAAACACCTCACGCACCGGATTCAGCGCAGCGCCGCCAGGTGCGGTCAATTCGCGCGCGATGACATCCGTGTCGATGACCGGCACCCCCAGCGCCGCGAAGGCATCGGCAACCGTCGATTTGCCCGATCCGATGCCGCCGGTCAGTGCCACCACAAACATCAGATTTGGCCGAGATAGGCCTGTGTCAAATCGGCGCCGAAGAACAACGCGACCAGGCCGCCCCCCGCCAGGTAAGGGCCGAACGGGATCGGCACGCGGCGGTCATGCTTCACCAGCACGATCATGGCAATGCCGACAGCCGCCCCGAGCACCGATGACAACAGCAGGGTGACTGGCAGCATCTGCCATCCCAGCCACGCCCCCAGCGCGGCCAGCAGCTTGAAATCACCGTATCCCATGCCTTCCTTGCCAGTGGCCAGCTTGAACAGCCAGTACACCGACCACAGCACCAGATAGCCCGCCACGGCGCCCATGACCGCGTCCGGCAAACTGGTGTAGGTGCCATTCAAATTGAACAGCAGACCCAGCCACAACAGCGGCTGGGTCAGGCTGTCCGGCAACAGAGTGGTATCCAGGTCGATGAACGCCAGTGCAACCAGCGTCCAGATCAGCAGCAGCGCGCCGCCGGTCTGCACACTCAGCCCCCATTTCCAGGCGGCGGCCGCCGACAACAGTGCGGTGAGCAGCTCCACCAGCGGATAACGGGCGCCGATTGGCGCCGCGCACGAAGAACAGCGCCCACGCAACCACAGCCACGACAGCACGGGAATATTTTCCAGTGCCGTGACCTGGTGGCCGCAATGCGGGCATGCCGAACGGGGAAGCGCAAGGTTGTAAGGCGGGGACGCCGCCGGCGTTTCGCCGCGCAACTCGGCGCATTGCGCGTGCCACTCGGTTTCCATCATCTTCGGCAGCCGATGAATGACGACATTGAGGAAACTGCCGACCAGCAGGCTGAATAAAAAAACCAGCCCTGCGAACAGGGCTGGCTCCGACAACAGCATCGCCATCACACAACCGAACCCATCTTGAAGATCGGCAGATACATGGCAATCACCATGCCGCCGATCAGCGTGCCCAGCACAACCATGATGATGGGCTCCATCAGGCTCGACAGGGCCGCGACCGCATCGTCCACTTCGGCTTCGTAAAAGTCGGCGACCTTGTTGAGCATGGAGTCCAGCGAACCGGATTCCTCGCCGATCGCCGCCATCTGCAAGACCATATTGGGGAACAGTTCGGTGTTCTGCATTGCCACGGTCAAGGCCGTACCGGTCGACACTTCAGCCTTGATCTTTTGCGTGGCCTCGACGTACACCTGATTGCCCGAGGCACCGCCCACCGACTCAAGCGCTTCAACCAGCGGCACACCTGCCGAGAACATGGTGGCCAGGGTGCGGGTCCAGCGTGCGATGGTGGCCTTCTCGATCACCGCCCCAAAAATGGGCAGTTTGAGCAAGACGCGGTCCATGAACATCTGCACCTTGCGCGAGCGCTTCCAGGCCTGCAGCAAAAAGTAGATGCCGCCGCCGATGCCGCCAAAGATCACCCACCACCACTGGACGAAGAAGTCCGACATCGCCATCACCACCAGTGTCGGGCCGGGCAAATCCGCGCCAAAACTGCTGAACAGATCCTTGAACGCCGGGATCACGAAAATCATGATGACCGCGGTAATGACAAAGGCCACCACAATGATGGAGATTGGATAAAACAGCGCCGACTTGATCTTGCTCTTGATGGCGAGGATTTTTTCCTTGTACACCGCCAGGCGATCCAGCACGGCTTCAAGAATACCGGCCGACTCGCCTGCCCCCACAAGATTGCAGTACAAGGCGTCGAAATACAGGGGATGGCGGCCGAAAGCCTGAGTGAGGCTGCTGCCCTTTTCGATATCCGCCTTGATTTCGGCCAGCAAGCGTTGTACCGAAGGGTTGGAATGGCCGCGCCCCACAATTTCGAATGCCTGCAGCAAGGGCACGCCGGCTTTCATCATGGTCGCCAACTGACGGGTGAACAGGGTGATGTCCTTGTCGGTGACCTTCTTTGCGCCACTGAACAAAGTGCTCTGTTTCTTGATCTTGGCAACCGTAATGCCCTGCTTGCGAAGCAGCGTACTGACCACCGCCTCGCCGCCGGCCTGCATCTGGCCCTTGACCTTCTTGCCGCGTTTGTCCATGCCCTCCCACAGATAGGTGGCATCCTTGTTCGCTGCTTTTGCTTTTGCTGCTACTGCTTTCGCCGCTGTTGCCATAAAAGTGTTCCTTAAAGATTGGTGACGGCCTCGACCTCTTCCAACGAGGTCAGCCCGGCTTTTACTTTCAACAACCCAGCCTGCCGCAAATCGACCACGCCTTCGAGACGCGCCTGATCGGCAATATCGGATTCATCGCCTCCCTTGAGGATGATTCGGGTCATGGCGTCGGTGATGGGCATCACCTGGTAGATACCAAGACGTCCCTTGTAACCGGTACCGCCGCAAATATCGCAGCCAACAGGCTTGTAGGGCCGCCAGCTGCCGTCCAGCTGGTCTTCAGTAAACCCGGCATCCAGCATCGCCTCACGCGGCAGATCGGTCGGCTGCTTGCACGAACACAATTTGCGCGCCAGACGCTGAGCGGTAATCAGGATGACGGAAGACGCTACGTTGAATGGCGCCACGCCCATGTTGAGCAGACGGGTCAACGTACCCGGCGCATCGTTGGTATGCAGGGTGGACATCACCATGTGGCCGGTTTGCGCAGCCTTGATCGCAATATCCGCCGTTTCCAGGTCACGGATCTCGCCGACCATGATGACGTCGGGATCCTGCCGCAAGAACGACTTCAATGCCGCCGAGAAGGTCAGCCCGGCCTTGTCATTGACGTTGACCTGATTGATGCCCGGCAACTGGATTTCAGCCGGGTCTTCCGCCGTCGAAATATTCACGTCGGGCTTGTTGAGAATATTCAGACAGGTGTAGAGCGATACCGTTTTACCGGAGCCCGTCGGGCCGGTCACCAGCACCATGCCATAGGGGCGCTGCACCGCGTTCAGCAGCAATTCCTTCTGGAAGGGTTCATATCCCAGCGCCTCGATGCCGAGCTGTGCGCTGGTCGGATCGAGAATACGCATGACGATCTTTTCGCCATACAACGTCGGCAAAGTGCTGACCCGAAAGTCGATGGCCCGACTTTTCGACAACACCATTTTCATCCGGCCGTCCTGCGGCACGCGTTTTTCCGAAATATCCAGCCGCGACAGCACCTTGATGCGCGACGCGACCTTGTCCTTGATCGCCATCGGCGGCTGCGCCACTTCGGCCAGAATGCCGTCGCGCCGGTAACGGATGCGGTAATACTTTTCGTAGGGCTCGAAATGGATGTCGGACGCCCCGGCGTTGATCGCATCGAGCATGATTTTTTGCAGGTAACGCACCACAGGTGCATCGTCGATCTCGATGCCGGGCGCATCCTGCTGCGCGGCAGAGGCTTCCTCATCGACAAAATCGAGATTCAGGTCTTCTGCATTCATCACCGCCATGGTGTTGTCTGCCGCGTCACTTACCAGCTTGATCAGCTTGGCGAGCTTGTCGTCTTCTACCACCACCGGCTCCACCGACTGGTTGGTCTGGAATTTCACTTCATCCAGCGCCTGCAGGTGGGTCGGGTCAGAGGTGGCGACATACAGTTTGTTGCCACGCTGATACAACGCGATTACCCGACGTTTCTGCACCAGCTTGTCATCGAGCAGCCCCTGCGGCAGGCTGTCGGGGTCCATGGCGTTCAAGTCGAGATAGGGAAACCCGAACGAGGTCGCGGCAAATTCAGCGATCTGGTCGGCCTTGTAACGCTTGCCCTTGATGAGTTCGGTTACGAAAGACTCGCCTGCCTGGCTGGCGCGCTTGCCAACGCCATCGGCCTCGGCCTCGGACAGCCAGCCGTTGTTGACCATGGCGCGCGCCAGACCGGTTAAATTGTTGGAGATAGACGCATCGGCCATAGCTCGATTCCAAAAAGTCCTGAGTCAGATTAATGCCCGCACCGGCCAGGCCGCCGATAGCGAATCACAGGCTATAACGGCAATGATAGGCTTAAGTTGAGGCGCTTCCGGCATCTGGCGCCGGCAGGTAAATGCGTGCCATCTTGACGGCCCGATCCTGCGTTTGCACGATCTCCACCGGCACATCGCCCAGTTTCAGGCTCACCCCCACCTCGGGAATGTCCTCGAACTGCTCAAGCAACAGGCCGTTCAGGGTTTTCGGACCATCCAACGGCAGCGCCAGGCCCAGAGTGCGATTCAAATGACGCAGTAGCACGCTTCCCTCGGCCAGCCAGCTGCCGTCCGCCTCGCGCCGCAAGTAGCCCATGTCCGAAGGCGCCTGCGTGGTGAATTCGCCGACCATTTCCTCGAGCAGGTCTTCCAGCGTCACCAGACCCTGCAGTTCGCCGTATTCATCCACCACCAGCGCCAGCCGGCGACGGCCTTGCTGAAAATTGCGCAACTGGGTGAACAGCGGCGTTCCCGCCGGGACGAAATACGGCGCTTCCAGATTTTCCTTCAGCGTCTCGGGGTTGAGCTCCTCGCCGGTCAGCGCATGCAGCACCCGGCGCACATGCAGCACCCCGAGCAAGGTGTCCTGCGAACCTTGCTGCACGATCAGGCGGGTGTGATGGCTGGTGGAAATCTGCTGGCGCAGCCGCTCGGGATCATCCTCGATGTCGATCGCCTCGATCTGGTTGCGCGGCGTCATCACGTCGTCCACCGTGATGTCTTCCAGCTCCAGCATGTTCATCAGGATCCGGTGGTGTTCGCGCGGCATCCGGCCGGACGACTCCAGCACGATGGTGCGCAACTCCTCCAGCCCCAGGCTATTGCCCTGCCCTGGCTCCGGTTGCTTGATCCGCAACAGCTGCAGAATGCCCTGTACAAACAGATTGACGAACCACACCACCGGATACGCCAGCTTCAGCAGCGGCGTCAGAAGCCAGGTCGCCGGATAGGCGACACGCTCGGGAAACGCTGCGCCCAGCACCTTGGGCGTCACTTCACTGAATACCAGAATCAGGAAAGTCAGCAGCAGGGTCGCCAGCATCAGCGCCACCTCACCGTCGCCGAACAGCCGGATCGCCAGCACCGTCGTCAGCGTACCCGAGGCCGCATTGACCAGGTTGTTGCCGAGCAGGATCACGCCCAGCAGCTTGTCGGTTCGATCGAGCAGGGCCTGCGCCCGCATGGCCCCACGATGGCCGGTATCTGCAGCATGGCGCAATCGATAGCGATTGATCGCCATCATCGCGGTCTCGGATGCCGAAAAAAAGGCCGAGCTCAGCAGTAAAACGGCAAGCACGGCAAACAGCGTGCTGGTGGCAATGCTATCCAATCAGAATGGCCTCAACGCCGGAGGATGACTTCCAGCACAAATTGCGTCCCCAGATAGGCCAGCAACAGCAGCGTGAAGCCGGTAATCGTCCAGATCAGGGCCGTGCGTCCGCGCCAGCCGCGAAAATGCCGCCCCAGCAACAATCCGCCGAATACCAGCCAGGACAGAATCGCAAAAACGGTTTTGTGGGAAATCTGCACGGGCTTCCCGAACAATTCCTCGGAAAAGAACACGCCGCTGAACACCGACAGCGTCAACAAGGCAAAACCGATACCGATAGTCCTGAACAGCATCGCTTCCAGTGTCAGCAAAGGCGGGGCGCCGTTCTGCAGCATGCCGCCCCGATGCAATTGTTTTTCCAGCATGGTCATCAGCACTGCGTGCAATGCCGCCACCGCCAGCAAGCCATACGCCAGAAACGACACCACCAGATGCATGCGCAAGCTCAGTGCCTGTGAACTCGGGATGACATGGGCCTCTGTAAACACCAGCATTCCCAGCACGGACAGGGCTGCCAGCCCGCTCACCCAGGACTGGATCCGCGCCAGCGGCGTGCCCTTGCTGGACAGCCAGTAGGTAAGCGCCGTCAACCACAGGATCGTCGACAGGGAATTGCCGAATCCCAGCCGGATATCGCCCTGCCCCAGCACGGATTGATAAATCAGTGCGCCATGTGCGAACAAGGCCAGCGGCAGCGCCACGCAAGCCATCTTGAACGGCGGCGTGCGCTGCAGGCGCCAGGCCACCCAGCCATAGAGCGCGCTTACGCATAAAGTAACCAGCAATAGCGGTGACATTCGTTAAAATGGAAAATGTTTCGGCCAGCTCATTATCCATGCCGCTCTCCGCGGCAACAAGGAAACCATGCTAGATAACCTCAGCGGACGCCTCGCCGGCGTCGTCAAACAATTACGCGGCCAGGCCCGCATCACTGAAGCCAACGTGCAGGACACGCTGCGTCAGGTGCGGCTCGCACTGCTGGAAGCCGACGTCGCCCTGCCGGTGGTCAAAGCGTTCATCGAAGCCGTCAAAACACGTGCGCTGGGACAGGACGTGCTGACCAGCCTGTCGCCCGGGCAGGCACTGATCGGCATTGTTCACGAAGAGCTCACCCGCTTGATGGGTGGCGCCAACGCCGAGTTGAACCTGGCCGCCAACCCGCCTGCGGTGATCCTGATGGCTGGCTTGCAGGGCTCGGGCAAAACCACCACCAGCGGCAAGCTCGCGCTGCTGCTCAAGAACCGCAAGAAAAAGGTCCTGCTCGCCTCGGCCGACGTCTACCGTCCCGCCGCCATCGACCAGCTGCGCCAGCTTGGCAAACAACTGGACGTCGCATTTTTTGAAGCGGGCGACGAACGCGATCCGCTCAAAATCGCTGCTGCCGCGCAGGACCATGCGCGCAAGCAGTTTTACGACGTGCTGATCGTCGACACCGCCGGACGGCTGGCCATCGACGCCGCGATGATGGCCGAGATCCAGGCGCTGCACGCCGCCGTCAACCCGGTCGAAACCCTGTTCGTGGTCGATGCCATGCAGGGCCAGGATGCTGTCAACGTTGCCAAGGCGTTCAACGAAGCCTTGCCGCTGACCGGCATCGTGCTGACCAAACTCGATGGCGACTCGCGCGGCGGCGCAGCGCTGTCGGTGCGCCAGATCACCGGCAAGCCCCTCAAATTCATCGGTGTCGGCGAAAAACCCAACGGCCTCGAAGCTTTCCACCCCGAGCGCATGGCGCAGCGCATCCTCGGCATGGGCGACGTGCTGTCGCTGATCGAGCAGGCGCACAGCTCGGTCGACATGGCCGAAGCCAAAAAGCTGGCGGACAAGGTCAAAAAGGGCAAAGACTTCGACCTTGAGGATTTCAAGGCACAAATCCTGCAGATGAAAAAAATGGGCGGATTGTCGGCACTGATGGACAAGCTGCCCGGCGCCGGGCAAATGGCGATGCCCGCGGGCGCCGACGACAAGGCGATCAATCGCGTCGAAGGCATCATCAACAGCATGACCCCGCTGGAACGCCGCAAGCCCGAGCTCATCAAAGCCAGCCGCAAACGCCGCATCGCTGCCGGCGCGGGGGTACAGGTGCAGGAAGTCAATAAACTGCTCAACCAATTCGAGCAGGCGCAGAAAATGATGAAAATGATGGGCAAAGGCGGCCTGTCCAAAATGATGCGGGGCATGAAAGGCATGATGCCTGGCATGCGCTGAGCCCAGGCGTAATCTCGTTGCCCCCCGGAGCCCGCTCTCCCTTTCCCAGCCCGCGATTGCCGCCGAACTGGCAAGCCGGCGAATTTTGAGTATAATTCTCGGTTTTCTCCGTTTGCCCGGTGGGTTAAATCATGGTCGTTATTCGTCTTTCGCGCGGCGGCGCTAAAAACCGTCCTTTCTACAATGTGGTGGT
Source organism: Thiobacillus sp. (assembly GCF_018780105.1). Lineage (GTDB taxonomy): Bacteria > Pseudomonadota > Gammaproteobacteria > Burkholderiales > Thiobacillaceae > Thiobacillus. The sequence continues at coordinate 203,623 of NZ_JADMKC010000004.1, read as the reverse complement.
TGCGGATTCCCGTTGCCGTCGTGATGGCCGCTTCATCGAGCGCGTCGGCTTCTACAATCCGGTCGCAGCCGAAGGCGCAGAAGCCATCCGCCTGAATGCCGAGCGCATTGGCTACTGGGTGAGCAACGGCGCTCAGATGTCCGACACCGTCGCACGTCTGGTCAAGCAGAACAAACCCGCAGCCGCTGCCGCCTGAGTTGGCCCAGGACAGCGACTGGGTCGTAATGGGGCGCATTGCTGCCCCGTTCGGCATCAAGGGCTGGGTCAAGGTTCAGGCTTTTAGCGAAGACCCGGGTACGCTGATGGACTTTGCGTCCTGGCGTGTCGGGCGCGGTACCGAATACAAGCATTACCCGGTCGAATCCATACAGGATCACAGCAATACGCTGGTGGCCAAACTGGCGGGAATTGACGATCGCGATGCGGCCTTTGCCTTGCGCGGCCAGGAAATATCGGTCGAACGCAGCAATCTGCCCCCGCCTGCGGAGGACGAGTTTTACTGGTCTGACCTGATCGGTCTCAAAGCGGTCAATCGCGAGGGGATCGAGCTGGGCACGGTCAGCAGCCTGATGGAATCCGGCGCGCACGACCTGTTGGTCGTAAAGGGATCGCGGGAACACCTGATTCCGTTTGCCGCGGCCTTTGTCGGCAAGGTCGATGTGGCGGCTGGCCGGATCGAAGTGGACTGGGGCGAAGATTATTAAAGGAGAAGCGGGTGCGGTTTGATGCCATCACGCTTTTCCCGGAAATGTTCGATGCCGTGCTGGATTCCGGCATCACCCGGCGGGCTCTGGATCGCGGGCTGTATCGGTTCAAGGCGTGGAACCCACGCGACTTCACCGACGACCCGCACCGCACGGTGGACGACCGTCCTTACGGCGGCGGGCCCGGGATGCTGATGCAGGCCGAACCGCTGGATCGCGCGTTGAACACAGTGCAGCAGGATCTGTCCGGCGAAAATTTATCGCCCTGGGTGGTGCATTTCTCCCCCCGCGGCCGTCCGCTCACCCACCAGCGGGTGATGGAATTGAGGGAAAAGTCCGCACTGGTTTTATTGTGCGGGCGTTACGAAGGGATAGACGAGCGGTTGTTGCAGCGCCGCGTGGACGAAGAAATCTCGCTCGGCGACTTTGTGTTGTCGGGCGGCGAACTTCCCGCGCTGGCATTGATGGACGCGCTCATCCGGCAACTGCCGGGCGCGTTGAATGACGCTGATTCGGCGGTGGAAGATTCCTTCGCCAACGGCTTGCTCGACTGCCCGCACTACACCCGGCCCGAAGTGTGGCAGGGCATGGCGGTGCCGGACGTATTAACCAGCGGCAACCACGCTGCAATCGCCACATGGCGATTGCAGCAAAGCCTGACGATCACGGCAGCCCTGCGCCCCGATCTGCTGGCCAGGCGCGGGCTGTCGAGGCTGGAACAGAATTACCTCGATTCGATGTCGCAAGACGCGGACCGGGAATAAGCGACCCCAACCGGGGTCTATTTGAAACGGCGTGATGTCTGCCCGAAGTCTGACGACTTCCGGGTACACCTCTCCCGCCAGATGTTAAGGAAACATCATGAATATCATTGAGCAACTCGAGCAGGAAGAAATCGCCCGTCTGAACAAAACCCTCCCCAGCTTTGCCCCCGGCGACACCATCGTTGTCCAGGTCAAGGTCAAGGAAGGCAACCGTGAGCGTCTGCAGGCCTACGAAGGCGTCGTCATCGCCAAGCGTAACCGCGGCCTCAATTCCGCTTTCACCGTGCGCAAGATCTCCGCGGGCGAAGGTGTCGAACGTACCTTCCAGACCCACTCGCCGCTGGTCGCCAGCGTCGAAGTCAAGCGTCGTGGCGACGTACGCCGCGCCAAGCTGTACTACCTGCGCGAGCGTTCCGGCAAGTCCGCCCGCATCAAGGAAAAGCTGCCGGCCCGCAAGGCCAAGGCTGTTGCAGGTACCGCAGCCGAATAAGCTGCGCCCTTGCCCGTCCTGCAAAACGCCCGCTTCACGCGGGCGTTTTTGTTTGCCCCTAGCCCGAAAGCGCAGCCAAGACACTGGTACTTTGCTGCCAGTGGGCACGCAAGCATATTGAGATGGATGGCGCTTGAAACTGCTAAAATTGCGCAGGTTCAACATCGCACTGAATCACCCCCTATAAAAACAAAGGAGTGTCTGATGGCAGGAGAAGCCAAAAAGCCCGGTGAGCGCCGCTTGCAAATTCTGCAAACGCTGGCTGCGATGCTGCAGGACCCCCAACCCGAAAAAATCACCACGGCGGCGCTTGCTGCGCGCGTCGGCGTATCGGAAGCGGCCTTGTACCGCCATTTCTCCAGCAAGGCGCAGATGTATGAGGGCCTGATCGAATTCATCGAACAAACCCTGTTCGGACTGATCGCACGTATCACAACGGACACGTCTTCCCCAATTGCGCAGGTCGAGGCCATCATCGCCATGCTGCTGAACTTTTCGGCAAAGAATCCGGGAATGACGCGGGTACTGATCGGCGAGGCGCTGGTGCATGAAAACGAGCGCCTGCAAAAGCGCATCAATCAGCTACATGACCGCATCGAAGCGCAATTGCGGCAATGTCTGCGACTCGGCGGCGGCAAACAATCTGAACTCAGCGCGCCGCTGGCCAATCTGCTGCAATGCATGGTGGTGGGGCGCTGGCATCAATTCACCAAAAGTGGATTCACCCGCGCACCGGGCGGCGATATCGAACTGATGCTGGCGCGCCTACTCGACGTTCAACCTGCCTGACACGCCGCCTGCCCGCATACCGGACAGGCCGGATCGCGCGGCACCTTCATCACGCGCGCCTGCGTAAGCAAGCCATCCCACAACAGCAATTTCCCGACCATCGGCTCGCCTGCGTGAGCCAGATATTTCAGCGCTTCCATCGCCTGCATCGCGCCAATCACCCCTACCAGTGGCGCAAACACGCCTGCTTCGGCACAGCGCATCTCGGGTTCGCCGGCAGCAAGCTCTGGAAACAGACAGTGGTAGCAGGGACTCCCGGCACGCGCCGAATCAAATACGGCGAGCTGCCCTGAAAAACCGATTGCAGCCCCAGAAACCAGGGGTTTTCCAGCATGCACGCAGGCGCGATTGACAGCATGACGGGTGGCGAAATTGTCCGATGCATCGACCACCAGATCAACCGCCGCGACGGCATCGCGCAGGGCGGCGCCCGCCAGGGCTTCAGGAATGGCCCTCACCCCGATTTCCGGATTGATCGCACGCACACTGCGCGCCAGCGAGTCAGCCTTGTTCAATCCGATCGCCGCAGTGGTGTGCGCAATCTGGCGCTGTAAATTGGTGAGGTCAACCGTATCGCCATCTGCCAGCAGCAACTGCCCCACCCCTGCCGCCCCCAGATACAACGCAACCGGACAACCCAGGCCACCCGCACCGACAATCAGCACGCGGGCGTCGCTAATACGTGTTTGTCCGGCCACGCCAACCTCAGGCAGCAGAATATGGCGGCTGTAACGCAGCAGAAGATCGTCAGTCAAGTTCATGGGGTACGGACTGCGGGCTGATTACTTGTAGTCGCGCCATTCCTCTGGCGTCTCGTCACGATCGCCATGCAAATGCCGCTCGTAGACTTTCACAAATGCCTGTTGCGACTTGATGTCAGGCTCGTTTGCAGCGATGTTGCGCCGTTGCACGCTCTCGCAGAAATAGGCCAGTGCGCGCTTGAGTTTGCACAGCAGGCTGTTGTCGAGATGGAACCCCTGATTGCTCAACGCCAATTCCAGCCCTTCCAGGGTGTATTCGCAGACGTTGTAACGTACCAGCAGATAATTTGACTCGCGTCCGGCGACGGCAGCCAGACCTTCCATGCCCTCCAGCAGGGCCAAAGCGCGCTCGGCTTGCCCTTCTGGCAAGGCGTGGAACACGATTTCACGGTCTTTTTCGAGGTCACACGGACGCATAACACTCCTGGCAGGCCCAAGCCTGATGTTTACAGGGCCAGTATAGCGGACTAGCCGCGGCGCTTATAGCCACAGCCAGCGGCTCAACTTACCGCCCCTGCAGAATCTGCAAGCCCTTCAGCAGATTCAGCGCCTGGTTCACTTGATAATCGTTCTTCGATACAACCTCGCCTGGCTCCAACGTGACCGGTTTCACTGGCGCAGTTTCCTTGCCATCCTTGCCCGGCTTGCCGGCTGGCGGCGCCTTGATTTCGCTGTCCGGTTTGGCGGGTTCCTCGCCCCCGTTCGGGTTGCTCAGATGCTTGTCGAGATCGGCCTCGCGCACCCCCAGGCTTTCCTCCTCGCTCGGCAGGCTCGGATCCTGCACCACGATATCGGGCTCAATCCCCTTGGCCTGGATGGAGCGGCCGTTCGGAGTGAAGTAGCGGGCCGTGGTGAGCTTGATCGCCGTACCATTGCCGATCGGCAGAATGGTTTGTACCGAGCCCTTGCCGAAGGTACGGGTTCCCATGACCACCGCACGTTTGTGATCCTGCAACGCACCGGCGACGATTTCCGATGCCGATGCAGAGCCGCTGTTGACCAGCACCACCATGGGCACCTGCTTCACGCCCTCGGGCAGTTTGGCGAGGTAATCCGCCTGCATCGGGCGCAGATAAAACTCACGGCTCGCGGTCAGGCGCATCTTGGCGTCTTCGGTGCGGCCTTCGGTGTATACCACCAGACTGTCGGGCTTGACGAAAGCCGCGGTCACCGCCACCGCGCCGTTCAGCAAACCACCCGGATCATTGCGCAAATCCAGGATCATGCCCTTGAGTGGCGCCTTGTTTTCCTTGTACAGCGCGTTGAGTGCGTCGGCCAGCAGCTCGCCGGTGTGCTCCTGAAATTGCGTCACACGGATATAACCGTAGCCGTTTTCCAGCAGCTGGGATTTGACACTGCGGATCTTGATGACGGCGCGGGTCAGGCTCAGCACGATGGGCTTGTCCGTACCCTTGCGGGCGATGGTCAACTTGATCGTCGAGCCTGGCTTGCCACGCATCCGCTTCACAGCATCGTTCAGCGACAAGCCCTTCACCGGCGTATCGTCGAGCTTGATGATCAGGTCGCCCGGTTTGACGCCGGCCTTGAATGCGGGCGTGTCCTCGATTGGCGAGACCACCTTGACGAAGCCGTCTTCCATGCCGACCTCGATACCCAAACCGCCGAACTCGCCCTGGGTCCCGACCTGCAAGTCCTTGAAGCCCTCGACATCGAGATAAGTCGAATGCGGGTCCAGTCCGGTCAACATGCCATTGATCGCGCCGTCGATCAGCTTCTTGTCTTCGACTGGCTCGACATAATCGTTCTTGATGCGGGCAAACACATCGGTAAAGGCGCGCAACTCTTCGACCGGCAGCGCTGTAGCAGCATCCTTGTCGGCCATTGCCGAGAGGTTGACGGTTAACGCCGCGCCAGCCATCACGCCGGCCAGACCGACGAGTATGAATTTCGCCTTTTGTGTCATTTCACTTCACCCATAGGAGGGGATTAACAGGACGGCTTTGGTGCCGCATTTCGAAGTACAAACCCGTGTCGGGCTGGCCGCCACTATTGCCCACGGCCGCAATCGGATCGCCGGGCTGAACCCGTTCGCCCACCTGCTTATACAGACTTTCATTATTGCTGTACAGACTCATATAGCCCTCGCCGTGGTCAACAATTATGAGGTTGCCAAAGCCGCGCAGCCACTCGGCAAACACCACTTGTCCCGCAGCAATCGCCTTCACCGCAGCGCCTTGCCCGGCCCGGATGAAAAGTCCTTTCCAGCTCACCCCGCCACCCTCTCTCGGAGCACCAAAGCGGTTCATGAGTTCCCCGGCAACGGGCAGCCGCAATGAACCTTTCAAGCTCGAGAACGGGCGCCCCGAGTTGAAGGCAACCGGCGTTTCAGTATTGACCGCCACGGCCTTGCGCGGCTGACCGCCGGTACTTTTCGCGGCCTGCCGGGATTTTTGCGCATTTTTGGCCTGCTGAGCGGCGCGGGCACGCGCGGCTTCACGCGCCGCCTGCTGTGCCATCACACGGTTCAGACGCTGAACCAGCTGGGTCAGACTGCGTTCGTCACGCTTGAGCGTGGAAATCTCGCGCTGCTGCTGCTGGATCTGCACAGACAACTTGCTCAGCAACTGTTCGCGCGCACGCTTTTCTGACAGCAATTGCCGGTTCTCACTTTCGCGCGCAGCCTGCAACTGCGACAACTCGGAGGATTTCTCGCTGACCGCCTGTTGCAATGCGGCCAGTTGCGCAAGTTCGGCGCGCAGCGCTTCGATCTGTTCGTGCTGGGCACGCGACACATGCGACAAGTAGCGCAAATCGCGCGCAAGCTGATTCGGGTCTGCGCCATTGAGCATCAACTTCAGCGCATCGCCCTGGCCACGCTGGTAAGCCGAGCGGAGTGCCTGCGCGAGGTGCGCCTGCTGCTGGCGAATGCTTGCCGCTGTCGCATCGGCCTGCTGCTGCAAGCTCAGCAGTTCATCCCGGGTTCGCACCCGCTCGCCGTCGAGCTGACGCAGTTGGCGAACGCCACTGCTGATGGCCTGTTCGGACTGGCGCAGTTCATCCACCGCTTCCTTGCGATGCGTCTGGGTTTTGCGGAATTCCTGCTGCAGGGTATCGAGGCGCTGTTTGAGCGCCTTCAACTCGGATTGCGTGCGATCGACCTGATTGGCGCCAACACACAGCGGCCAGCACAAGGCCAGCAAGAGCAGGTGGCGGAAGGCAGCCGCCTGGGGTTTACTCAAAACGAACCAGGGCTTCACCGGTCATTTCGGCAGGCTGCGGCAATCCCATCATTTTCAGCAGCGTGGGGCTGATGTCTTCGAGTGCACCGGTTTCAGCCAGGCTGGCATGCCGCCGCCCAACGTAGATCAGCGGCACCAGGTTCAAGGTATGCGCGGTATGCGCCTGGCCGGTGACTGGATCGAGCATCAATTCGGCATTGCCGTGATCGGCCGTCACCAGCACTTCGCCGCCGCGCGCGCGCTGGGCCGCGACGACCTTACCCAGACAGACATCGACGGTCTCGATCGCCTTGATGGCCGCCTGCAGGTTGCCGGAGTGCCCGACCATATCCGGATTGGCAAAGTTGCAGACGATGAGGTCGTACTGCTTGCCCTCGATTGCCGCGACCAGTTTGTCGGTGACCTCATACGCGCTCATCTCGGGCTTCAGATCGTACGTGGCCACGTCCGGCGAGGGCACCAGCACGCGGTCTTCACCGGGAAAGGAAGCTTCCTCGCCACCGTTGAAAAAGAAGGTGACGTGGGGGTATTTCTCGGTTTCGGCAATCCGCAACTGTCGCAGTCCCCTATTGGCGAGATATTCGCCCAGGCCGTTCTTGATCCGCTCGGGCGGAAAAGCCACCGACACCACGAAATCATCACTATAGCCGGTCAGGGTGCAATAGGTTGCCAGACGCGGGGTGACCTCGCGCTCGAACTCACAGAAATCAGGCTCGATGAACGGCCGCGACAACTGGCGTGCGCGGTCGGAGCGGAAATTGAGGAACACGACCGAATCGCCATCTTCCATCTTGACCGGCTTGCCGTCCGGCGAAGCGATGGCCGTCGCCTTCACGAACTCATCCGATTCACCGCGTGCGTATGCCGCTTCAAGGCCGGCCAGCGGAGAGTCGGCGAGAAACTCGGCACGCCCCAGCGTCAGCAGGTCGTAGGCCGCCTGAACCCGCTGCCAGCGACGGTCGCGATCCATGGCGTAATAACGGCCAATCATCGACGCGATATGCCCGACCCCGGTCTGTTCGATTTTTTCGCTCAGCCGGCGCAGATAGATTTCGGCGCTTTTCGGCGGCGTATCCCGGCCATCCACAAATACGTGCAAACACACTTTGTGCAGCCCTTGTCGCGCTGCCAGTTCCAGCAAGGCATGGAAATGCAATTCGTGGCTATGCACGCCGCCATCCGACAGCAGCCCCAGGATATGCAGCGTCTTGTTGTTGTCCCGCGCCAGATGGATGGCATTCAGCAGCGCCGGGTTGGTGAAAAAATAGCCCGATTCGATCGCCCGGTCGATACGGGTAAATTCCTGATACACCACGCGTCCCGCACCGATATTCAGATGCCCCACCTCGGAGTTCCCCATTTGCCCCTTGGGCAGCCCCACTTCCGACTCCGATGCGTGAATCAGGGTGTGGGGATTTTCTTTCCACAGGCGATCGAAATTGGGCTTGTCAGCCTGCGCGATCGCATTGTCGGCGCGCTCGGCGCGACAGCCAAAACCATCGAGAATGATGAGGAGAACCGGCGTGGTCTTCATGAAGAAATTTCTATTGCCTAACTCGTTTTTGTGGGATTAGTTTAATATATGCATGATTTCTAATCTATACGCAGCCCATCAAATCGGGGCAGTTTTCAGCTCGACAATGGGCGTTTGGCCGTAAATTTTCCAAGGCCTTTCCAGGAAATCACCGCGCATCAAGAGTACTACACGAACGGGAACAAGGTAACGAATATGGCAGCAGAGTGGGACGAAGTGGACCTGATGGACAAGGACGAACACATCGAGCAGGCGTCGCGCGCAATGAAGGCCATGTCGCACCCCCTGCGCCTGAAAATCCTCTGCGTGCTGGGCGACAAGGAAGTCAGCGTGCAGGATATCGTCGACCATGTCGGCACGTCGCAAAGCAACATTTCCCAGCACTTGGCCATCCTGCGCGACAAGGGCGTATTGCGTACCCGCAAGGATGCCAACCGGGTGTTTTACCGGGTAGGCGACACCCGCACGCTCAAATTGCTGGGGATGATGCGCGACGTTTTCTGCGGTTTCACCAAGTAATCCCCCGCACACAGAAAGACCCGGACGCGCTGGCGTACCGGGTCTTTTTTATTGCCGCAAGGCACAGTTTACCTACACGGAACAGAGCACAAACGCACCATGAGACAGAGTGGCTAGGTGCGCGCTTGTAGCGCATACTGGCAGCGCCTTGCGCCACCGCAAGGCTGAAAAACAAGCACAAGCAATTGATAATAATAGTTAATTAGCGTATTCTAATAGACAGTTTCAGGAGAGTCGTCCGTGCCTGCATTGAGTCCCGCCCGTTTGTTTTTGTACGCCTGCGCCCTGCTGCCGGCCCAGGCAACCTGGGCCGCCCTGCCGTTTGCTGTCGCGCCGGTGCAATACCGAACTGCGGCCAGCGGCTATTCCACCGAAGCAGTGGTCGAGGCGGTCAAGCAATCGACGCTCACCGCCCAGGTATCGGGGCGCGTGGTGGCGGTCAATTTCGATGCTGGGGATACGGTCAAGGCGGGCGCAGTGCTGATCCGCCTCTCGGCACAGGAGTTGTCCTCTGCGGTTGCGGGCAGCCAGGCGCAAGTGGCTCAGGCCAGCGCCAATCTGACCAATGCGCGTGCCAATTACGAACGCCAGAAACAGCTCTTCCAGCAAAAATTCATCAGCCAGGCCGCGCTTGACCGCGCCACGTCCGACTATCGTGCCGCCGAAGCGGCCGCGCTCGCCGCGCGCGCCGGCGTCGGACAGTCGACCGCACTGTCCAGCTACACCACCATCGTCGCGCCTTTTTCCGGGGTGGTTTCCGCCCGCCTGGTCGAAGTGGGCGAGTCCGTGACGCCCGGCAAGCCGCTGATGACCGGCTTCGACCCGAAAGACATGCGGGTCATTGCGAGCATTCCGCAATACAAGCTGGCCGACGTCAGAACCGCGGCCACGGTTGCGGTGGAAATCCCCTCGCTCAACAAATGGATCGAGGCCACCGGCGTGACCGTGCTGCCGTCGGCCGACACCGCCACCCACACGGTCAAGGTGCGCCTCAACATGCCGGCCAACCTCGAAGGCGTGATTCCCGGCATGTTCGCGCGTGCGCATTTTGCAATGGGCAAGGCCCGCAAGCTCAGTATTCCGGCGAGCGCGCTGGTGCGGCGTTCCGAGATCACGGCCGTCTACGTGGTGAAAGGCGATCACGTCAGCCTGCGTCAGGTGCGTCTCGGCACGCCGGATGCAAGCGGTCAGGTTGAAGTGCTGGCCGGCCTGAACCCGGGCGAAATCATCGCGCTGGAAGCGGTCAAAGCCGGCATCTACGCCAAAAGCCCTGCCAACGCCCCTCAAAACTGATCGGTGACGCGCATGGGACCCTCCGGACGCATCGCCCGCTTTTTCCTCACTTCCCAGCTGACGCCGCTGATCGCCCTGATCGCGGCCTTGCTGGGGCTGTTCGCCATTCTGGTCACGCCGCGCGAAGAAGAGCCGCAGATCAACGTGACCATGGCCAACGTGTTCATCCCCTTCCCCGGCGCCTCGGCAAAGGATGTGGAGGCGCTGGTGGCCACACCGGCCGAGCAGGTGCTGTCGCAGATCGCCGGCATCGAGCACATCTACTCGGTGTCCAAGCCCGGCATGGCGGTGCTGACCGTGCAGTATCTGGTGGGGCAGGACCGCACCCAGGCGCTGGTGCGGCTGTACGACACCATCCAGGCCAACCGCGACTGGGTCTCGCCCGAACTCGGGGTCGGCGAGCCCATCATCAAGCCGCTCGGCATCGACGACGTGCCCATCGTCACCGTGACCCTGTGGACCCGCGACCCGGCGCGCGGCGCGTTCGAACTCGAACAGGCAGCACACGCCGCGGAAACGGAGTTGAAGCGCATCGCGGGAACGCGCGAAGTCACCACCGTCGGCGGCCCCGGGCGAGTCGTGCGGGTGATGATGGACCCCGACCGCATGGCGGCCTTCAACGTCTCGGCCAAGGACATCCGAGATGCCCTGCAGGTGTCCAACGCCGCGCAGCCGTCCGGCACGCTGGTGTCGAACAATCAGGAAATCCTCGTCCAGACCGGCACCTTCCTGGCGGGCGCCGACGACGTGAAACAGCTGGTCGTCGGCGTGGCGCAAGGGCGGCCGGTCTACATGAGCGACATCGCCACCATCGCCGCCGGTCCCGACCAGCCGGCGAACTACGTCTGGAACGGCCCCGGCACGGGCAGTGCACATCAGGCCGACAAAGGGCAGACTTTTCCCGCCGTCACCCTGGCGATCTCCAAGAAACCGGGCGAAAACGCGGTAGAGGTTGCGGAGAAAGTCATCGCGCGCGTCAATGCGCTGCAAAACAGCGTGCTGCCCGAAGGCGTCGAGGCCAGCGTCACCCGCAACTACGGTGCCACGGCAGACGACAAGGCCAAAAAACTGATCCAGAAACTGATCTTCGCCACCGCCTCGGTAGTGCTGCTGGTGCTGTTCGCCATCGGCAAGCGCGAAGCGCTGATCGTCGGCGCGGCGGTATTGCTGACCCTGGCCGCCACCCTGTTCGCTTCGTGGGCGTGGGGTTTCACGCTCAACCGGGTGTCGCTGTTCGCGCTGATTTTCTCGATCGGCATTCTGGTCGACGACGCCATCGTGGTGGTGGAGAACATCCATCGCCGCATGAAGCTGGACCACGATGGACTCGAGGCGATCATCCCGCGCGCGGTCGATGAGGTCGGCGGCCCAACCATTCTCGCCACCCTGACCGTCATTGCCGCGCTGCTGCCGATGGCCTTCGTCTCCGGCCTGATGGGGCCGTACATGAGCCCGATCCCGATCAATGCCTCGATCGGCATGCTGATCTCGCTCGCCATCGCCTTCATCGTCACCCCATGGCTGGCGCTGAAACTGATCAAACAGGAGGCGCATGCCGGGCACGACGGCGATGACAAACTGCTCGCCCTGTTCCGCACCCGCCTCACCCCGTTTTTGCGCGGCGCAACCGGCATGCGCTCGCGCCGCTTGCTATGGCTCGGCATCGGGCTGGCCATCCTGATCTCGGTCGCGTTGCCGGTGGTGCAGCTGGTGATCATGAAAATGCTGCCGTTCGACAACAAGTCGGAATTCCAGATCATCGTCGACATGCCGGTCGGCACGCCGCTGGAGAAAACCGCGCAGGTGCTCGCTGAAATGGGGACAGCGGTCGCCGCGCTGCCGGAAGTCACCGACTACCAGGCCTATGCCGGTACCGCGGCGCCGATCAATTTCAACGGACTGGTGCGCCAGTACTATTTGCGCAGCGGCCCCGAAATCGGCGACCTGCAGGTCAACCTGGTCGACAAGCATCTGCGCGACCGCAAAAGCCACGCCATCGCACAGGGCATCCGCCCGACCGTCGAAGCCATCGCAAAAAAACATGGCGCCGACGTCAAAGTCGTCGAAGTACCGCCCGGCCCGCCGGTGATGTCGCCCATCGTTGCCGAGATCTACGGCCCCGACTACGACGCGCAAATCGCCGTTGCCAAGCAGGTACGCGGCGTGTTCGAGCAATCCGAAGGCATCGTCGCCATCGACGACACGGTGGAGGACGACGCCCAGCGCTTCGTGCTGCGCGTGCTGCAGAACAAGGCCGCGATGGCGGGCGTGGCGCAGAAAGATATCGTCGCCGCGATGAAGATGGGGCTGTCGGGCGAGAACGTCACGCCGATCCACGGCAGCGGCGCCAAATACGAAGTCCCGGTGCGCATCACCCTGCCGCCGGAACGCCTGAGCAGCCTCGACGAACTGCTGAAGCTCACCGTGCGCGGCAACGACGGCCACCTCGTCCCGCTGTCCGAACTGGTCGAGATCCTTCCCGGCACGCGCGAAAAGACCATCTATCACAAGGACTTGCTGCCGGTGGTGTTCGTCGTCGGCGACACCGGCGGCGCGCTCGATTCGCCGCTATATGGCCTGTTCGAAATGCGCGGCGACCTCAACGGCAAAGCGCTGAAGGAAGGCGGCACGCTGGCGGAATATTTCATCAAGCAGCCCGACGACCCCTATAGCGGCTTCGCGCTCAAATGGGACGGCGAATGGCAGGTGACCTACGAGACCTTCCGCGACATGGGCATCGCCTACGCGGTCGGCCTGATGCTGATCTACATCCTGGTGGTCGCCCAGTTCAAGAGCTACCTCACGCCGCTCATCATCATGGCGCCGATTCCGCTCACCGTCATCGGCGTGATGCCCGGCCACGCGCTGCTCGGCGTGCAGTTCACCGCCACCTCGATGATCGGCATGATCGCGCTGGCCGGCATCATCGTGCGCAACTCCATCCTGCTGGTCGACTTCATCAACCAACAGGTCGATGCCGGAATGGACTTTCAGGAAGCGGTGATCCAGGCCGGCGCCACCCGCGCCAAGCCGATCGTGCTGACCGGCGCTGCCGCCATGATGGGGGCCTTTTTCATACTCGACGACCCGATTTTTTCAGGGCTCGCAGTGTCCTTGATATTCGGTATCTTCGTCTCCACCCTGCTTACTCTGGTGGTGATCCCGGTGCTGTATTACGCCACGAATTACCGCAAACATTCCTCACCTCAATAGGAGCTTCACCATGACCGTCGAACGCATCGTTCGTATCATTGCCGGTTTTTTCATCATGCTGTCGCTGGCGCTGGCGCATGCCTCCGGCAGCGCCGACCTGGCCCAGCCTTCGTGGCTGTGGTTTACTGCCTTCGTCGGTTTCAACCTGTTTCAATCCGGCTTTACCCGCTTCTGCCCGCTGGACATCGTGCTGAAAAAAGCCGGCGTCAAACAGGGCTGCGGCCTCTAAACGAGAAGACTTCTTATGGACATGCAATTCATACAAGACAACTGGATGCTCGCCTCACTGGCGGCGGTGTCCGGCGCCATGCTGATCTGGTCATTCATCGGCAGCAAAATCTCCGGCATCGAGGAAGCCGACACGCTGAAGGCCACCCGCCTCTTCAACGACGACGCGCTGGTGCTGGACGTGCGCGAAGACAAGGAATTCGCTGCCGGCCACATCCCCAAGGCGAAGCATATTCCGCTCGGGCAGTTGTCCGGTCGCCTCAAGGAACTCGACAAATTCAAGGGCAAACCGGTTCTGGTCACCTGCCGCAGCGGCCAGCGCTCGGCGCGCGCCTGCGGCATGCTGAAAAAAGCCGGATTCGAGACCGTCTACAACCAGGCGGGCGGCATCATCGCGTGGGAACGCGCCAACCTGCCCGTCACCAAATAACCCATTCACCGAGAAGGAGCCACCATGGCTAAAGTTGTCATGTATTGCACCGCCGTTTGCCCGTATTGCGTCTCGGCCGAGCGCCTGCTCAAAAGCCGCGGCGTCACCGACATCGAAAAAATCCGCATCGACCTCGATCCGGCAAAACAGGACGAAATGATCGCCCGTAGCGGCCGCCGCACCGTGCCGCAAGTATTCATCGGCGACACCCATGTCGGCGGTTTCGACGACACCGCCGCGCTGGATGCGGCCGGCGGTCTGGTGCCGTTGCTCGCCAGCGCCTGATCCCAGAAGCCTGCGCTTGAATTCATGGCGCGCGCCTCCACCTTGAGGCAACGATCATTTGCCTCAAGGAATCCTGATGGAACTTGCCTGCCCCCACTGCCTGGCGCTCAATCGCGTGCCGGACGAACGCCTCGCCGACGGCCCCAAATGCGGCCAATGCGGCACGCTGCTGCTGCCCGGCAAGCCGGTCGACCTCAACGCCAGCAGTTTTGACCGCTTCATCGCCAAGGCCGGCTTGCCGGTTCTGGTCGATTTCTGGGCCGACTGGTGCGGCCCCTGCAAGATGATGGCGCCGGTATTCCAGCAGGTCGCCGCCGACATGGCCACGCGGGTGCGTTTTGCCAAGGTCGACACCGAGGCCAATCCGCAGGTCTCGATGCGTCACCACATCAAGGGCATCCCCAGCCTGATCCTGTTCAAAAATGGCGAGGAAGTGGCGCGCGTGTCGGGCGCGATGGAAGCCAACGCGCTGAAGCGCTGGCTGTTGACACAAGGCATGTAACAAGCGCGTGTAAAATACCGCCTGTCCCGGAGCGTGCGCTCCGGTTTTTATTGACCCAGGAAACCATCATGACCGACGCACTGCAGCCCACATTCAATATCGAAAAACTCTACGTCAAGGATCTGTCGGTGGAAGTACCCAACGCCCCCGCCATTTACCTCGAACGCGAAGCGCCGCAAATTGAAGTCAACATGTCGACCGAAAGCCGCCCGCTCGGCGACGACATGTACCACACCAGCATCACCGTCACCGTCACCTCCAAGATCAGCGACAAGACCATGTTCCTGGTCGAGTGCACCCAGGCCGGCGTGTTCCGCATCCAGAACGTGCCGCAGGAACAGATTCCGATGGTGCTCGGCATCGGCTGCCCCAACATCGTGTTCCCCTACCTGCGTGAAACCGTGTCCGACGTGGTGATCCGCGCAGGCTTCCCGCCCCTGCTGCTGAACCCGGTCAATTTCGAAGCGCTGTACGCCCAGCAACAGCAGGCCCAGCAGCAGCAAGCCGCCCCCGCCCAAACGCATTGAGCCGGGCTTGTTGAAACCGCTGCTCACGGCCGGTTTTCTGCTGGCGCTGGCGCATCCGGCCAGCGCGCTGGAATATCGCAGCACCGCGCGGCCTGCCCTGCTTTACGACGCGCCTTCCACCGCTGCCGGCAAAATCGCCGTCGCGGGCAGTGGCGTGCCGCTGGAGGTGGTGGTCGACACCGACGCATGGATCAAGGTGCGCGACGCCAGCGGCCGCCTGAGCTGGGTCGAGAAATCGGCACTGGGCGGCGCAAAAACCGTCATGGTCAAGGCTGAAACCAGCACGCTGCGCAAGCAGCCGCGAGCGGACGCCGAAGCGGTGGCGCAAGTCGCGCGCGGCGTGCTGCTCCAGCTGACCGGTCCCGCCGATGCCTTCGGCTGGCTGCCGGTGAAGCATGCCGACGGCCTGACCGGCTGGCTGCCCGCACACGAAGCCTGGGGCCGGTAAACGCATGGCGCGGGCCCGCTTATGAGCATGAAACTTGGCGTACTCGGCGCCGGCGCCTGGGGCACCGCGCTGGCGGCCAGCTGGGCGTCCCACCACAGCGTCAGTCTGTGGGGACGCAATGCGGGCGAACTCGACGCCATGCGCGCCCAGCACGTCAACACCCGCTATCTGCCCGGCTGCCCGTTGCCGGACAGTCTGCGATTCAACCCGGATTTCACCGCTGTCGTCGACGCCGCCGAGCTGATTGTCATCGCCGTGCCCAGCGGCGCGCTGCGCCCCACCCTCGCGGCCCTCGCGCAGCATCCCGCACTGCCGCCGCTGCTGTGGGTGTGCAAGGGCTTCGAACCCGGCAGCCGCAAGCTGCCGCACCAGCTGATTGCTGAGCTGCTGCCCGCCCACGCGCAATCCGGCGCGCTATCCGGCCCCAGCTTTGCTCAGGAAGTGGCACAGGGCTACCCCACTGCGCTCACCCTCGCCTCGCATGACCGCGTACTGGCGCAACGCCTGGCCGCAGCATTGTCCGGCCAGCGCCTGCGCATCTATGCCCATGACGACGTCATCGGAGTCGAGATCGGCGGCGCACTGAAAAACGTCATGGCGATCGCCGCCGGCATTTGCGACGGCCTGCAGCTCGGGCACAACGCGCGCGCCGCGCTGATTACACGCGGACTGGCTGAAATGACCCGCCTCGGCGTCCAGCTCGGCGGCCACGTCGAAACCTTCATGGGGCTGTCCGGACTCGGCGACCTGATCCTCACCACGACCGGCGACCTCTCGCGCAACCGCCAAGTGGGGCTGCGTCTGGCGCGCGGCCAGAATCTCGACACCATACTCAGCGAACTCGGCCATGTCGCCGAAGGCGTCACCACCGCGCGCGAAGTCGCCGCCCTTGCCAGCGAACAGGGCGTCGACATGCCGATTACCCGCACGGTCTGCCAGATGCTGTTCGAGGGGCTGCCTGCCGCGCAGGCGGTCGACGCGCTGCTGAACCGGGACATCAGGTCCGAGTTTTAACGCTGTCCGGAGCCGCCGGCCGTCTGGCCGACCACACCCCTATTGTTTTCTGCGGGTTTAGCCGTAAACATAGCGTTCGCAGCGCTGAGGCGCGCACGCCCTCGACGCCACCGTGCGCCTGGCCCGGGTTTAGTTAATTTTAATTAATACAGTCAACATGTGAGAACTGCCAGCTTGAGCCAAAGCCCGGACATCCCCGTCAACCCGAAACGCCCGCGCAACGAACAGTTGCGCGGGCTGTTTCGTGTCCTGATCGGATTTGCCCTGCTGGCCTATGCCTTCTCGCTTACCTGGCATTGGTTCGACACCCGGCGCGATGCTGAGACACAACTGCAGTACATCCGCAGCACCCTGGTCGAAAACACGCGCACCACCCTGCGCAACTACGAACTGGTGCTGCGCGGCCTGGGCAGCGAACTGGTTGCGCTGGGTGCGCTGGACAAACCCTCAAACGGCCGCGCGCTGATCGAACGAATGGGTGCAATCGACCCGGGCATGGCGGGGCTGGGCCTGGCCCGGCCAAACGGGCAGCTGCTGCTGGTCACCGGCGTCCCGGACGATACGGCCTTGCCGAATCTGCTGCAGCAAGCCGAAACCCGCGACAGTTTCCGCAAAAGTCTCAGCACGGGCCACCTGCAGATTGGCCGCCCGTATTTCATGCCCTTGCTCAAACTCTGGGTCAGTCCGGTGCGTGTGCCTATCGTCGACGCCCAGGACAAGATCATTGCGGTGATGACCGCTGGTTATTCCATCGACGGCGGCACCGCCCTGCTGGCCAATACGGTCCTGCCGCCCGATGTCGATATCGCCCTGCTGCGCGACGACCATTACGTTCAACATCTGCAACCGCTGCCTGCGGGACCCCGGCAAACTGTTTACGAAAGGGTCTACCAACGACCGGTACACCCCAAAACCATCCAGCAAGTCGCCGCGCTCCATTCCAGCAAGGGGATCACGACCATCGATCTGCCGCGCCTGAACGGCAGGCACTACGTCGCGTACGAGCGAATCGACGAATACGGGCTGACTGCGGCAGCGTTCGTCCCCTGCCGAACCATCGTATTCGAGTGGCTGCAGCGGATCGTGTTGCCGACGCTCCTGCTGCTGGCCTGCCTGATCGGCGGCACGCTGATTTACCGCCGCGCCCTGATCCGCCAATCCGAGTCCGATGCCGTCGTCGGACACCTCTTGGCATGGCAAAAGGCGGTGCTGGACGGCGCCGATTACAGCATCATTTCCACCGACACCGCAGGCACCATTGTCAGCTTCAATGCCGCAGCCGAGCGCATGCTGGGCTACAGCGCCGACGAAATGATCGGCAAGGCCAATCCCGAGATATTTCACGACCCGGACGAGGTCCGCCAGCGCGCGGCCGAACTCAGTCAGGAACTGGGCGAACCCATTGAGCCGGGGTTCGACGTTTTCGTCGCGAAAGCCCGGCGCGGCGGAGCCGATGAACGCGAATGGCTCCATCTGCACAAGGATGGCAGCCCTTTCCCGGTGCGCCTCTCGATCACCGCCCTGCATGGGCCATCGGGCGAAATAGAAGGCTTCCTCGGCATCGCCGCCGACCTGACCGAACAGAAGCAGGCCCAGGCTAGTCTGCGCGACAGCCTGGCGCGCTACCGCATCCTGTTCGAGCATGCCGGCGACAGCATTTTCCTGATGCAGGGCGACCTATTCGTCGACTGCAACCCGGCCACGCTGGACATGTTCGGCTGCACCCGCGAGCAGATCATCGGCACCACGCCGTACCGTTTTTCGCCTCCCTTTCAAGCGGACGGACGGCCGTCGCAGGAAGCCGCGCTGGAGAAAATCGGCGCTGCGTTCGCTGGGCAAACCCAGGTGTTCGAGTGGCAGCACCAGCGCCTCGACGGCAAGGTTTTCGATGCGGAAGTGACGCTGAACATCATCCTGATCGACGGCCAGCCACACATCCTCGCCACCGTGCGCAACATCAGCCAGCGCAAGAAAGCCGAAGCCGAGCTGGCACAGTCGCGCCAGGCCCTGATCGAAGGCAACGAAAGCCTGCGCCTGATCAACCGGCTGTCCACCCATCTCCACGCATCGCTGGCGCTGGACGACATCCTGAAGGAGGCCATGAACGCGCTGCTCGGCCTCAGCCACGCGCCCAACATTGCCATCTATCTGCAAGATGCGGAAGGGGCGCAACTGGATCTGGTGGCAAGCCACGGTTTCGATCCCAGCCTGTTGCGGCAGATCACCCGAATCTCCGTCGCCGGCAGCCTGTGCGGGCTGGCGCTCACCCATCAGCACGCGCTGGTCAGCGAGCACTTTGCGGCAGACGAACGCTTGCAAGCCGGCATCAGAAACGCACTGGACGCAGCGGGACTGCACGCGGGCGTCTCGATTCCGATCACCTACAACAAGCAGGCCCTCGGTTGCCTCAGCCTGCTGTATCGCGAACACAAGCCTTTCAGCGAAACCGAGCTGGAAACCCTGAACGCCTTCAGCAATGCCGTGGCGCTGGCGATTGCCAATTCGCGCCATGTCATCAGCCTGGCTTTTCAGGCGCGCCACGATAGCCTCACCCTGTTGCCCAACCGTACGGTCCTGCATCAGGAACTGATCGAACGCTTCGAACGCCAGCCGGGCAAAACCGCCGCATTGCTGTTGCTGGACCTGGACCGCTTCAAGGAAATCAACGACACGCTGGGACACCACATCGGCGATCAGCTGCTGACCGGAATCGGCCCACGCCTGGAACAAACCCTCGCCGGTCTGCACACCCTGATCTGCCGTCTGGGCGGTGACGAATTCGCCATTCTGCTGACCGGGCTGGACGACAGGAATGCGGTGGTTGAGTGGGCGCAACACCTCACCGATGCGCTGCGCCGCCCCTTCATGATCGAAGGCATCGCGCTGCAGATTGGCGGCAGCATCGGCGTCGCCTTTTATCCGGAACACGGCGACAACAGCCACGCCCTGCTGCGCGCAGCCGACGTGGCCATGTATCAGGCGAAAAAACTGTCCGCCGGCGTAGTGGTCTACGATCGCAGCTACGACACCCACAGCCCGGAACGCCTCGCACTCGCGGGCGAACTGACCCATGCCCTGCAAAACGACGAGATGGTGCTGCACTACCAGCCCAAGCTCGATATCGCCAGCCGGCAGATCATCGGTTTCGAAGCGCTGGCGCGCTGGCAGAACCCGCGGCTCGGCATGCTGTATCCCGATGCCTTCATCCATCTGGTGGAAATGAACGAGGTCATCCACCCCTTCACCCAGACCATCCTGCACCTGGCCCTGACCGACAAGCGCCGCCTGCACGACCTCGGCTACACGCAGCCTGTCGCCATCAATCTGTCGGCGCGTAACCTGATGGATGGGCGCTTCGTGGCCCATCTCGAACACGCCATCGTCAGCTTCGGCCTGCCGCACCAGGAAGTCGAACTCGAACTGACCGAAACCGCCCTCATGCACGACCCTGACAGTTCGGTGGCCCTGCTCCGGTCCATCGCCGCGACCGGGGTCAACATTGCCGTGGACGACTTCGGCACCGGCTACTCGTCGCTCGCCTACCTGCGCAGGCTGCCGCTCTCCGCGCTCAAGATCGACCGCTCATTCGTCATGGGCATGGCCGACAACTCGCAGGACGCCACCATCGTGCGCTCTACCGTCGCCATGGCTCACGGTCTCGGACTCAAGGTGATCGCCGAGGGCGTGGAAAACGCCAAACTGCTGGGCATGCTGCAGGAGATGGGCTGCGACCAGGCGCAGGGCTATTACCTCAGCCGGCCGCTGCCGCTGGACGAACTGATCGCCTGGCTGAAACAAACCGCCCCGGTCAACGCCGCGTAGCGGCGCCCGCCGCCTCGCGCGCGATGCGTTCGATGGTGGCGACAAAGCCGGGGTCTTCGCCATGCAGCAACCCGGGCAGCGTGGCTCGAAAGTCTTCCCGCTCGCACCACTCGGTCATGTAGTCCTCCCAGGATGTCCACAAGCGCGCCTGCTGGCGGCTCATCTTGTCCTCATAGACCAGCACATAGGCGCGTTCGAACAGGCTGACGAGAATGGCGAACAGCGCGCGCTTGCGTTCGCGCTGCTCTTCGTTGAGCTCGCCCTTGGCCACCGGCGACAGCAGATTCAGGTCGGCGTTGTCGATCACCAACCGCATGAAATCGGCGTACTCGTCCGACAAGCGCAGGAAGATTTCCTCCTCGTCGGTCTGCCGCTCGCGTCGCTGGTCGAGCAGATAGACCCCGATTGCGAACGGCAAACCGACGACGGTCACGATGTAGCTGGCCGCTTCCAGCCATTCCAGATAGGTCACTCAAACGCCTCCTGCAAACCCGTTTTGTCGCCAGGCCTCGAACACCGTCACGCTCACCGCATTCGACAGGTTCATGCTGCGCGAATCGGGCAGCATGGGCAAACGCAGGCGGTGGCCGACGTCGAAAGTCGCCAGAAGCTCAGCCGGCAACCCGCGCGACTCGGGACCGAACACCAGCACGTCGCCCGGCTGGAAACGCACGCTGGCATGAAAGGCACTACCCTTGGTGGTGAACGCGAACCAGCGTCCCGGCAGCGCCGCCTGCGCCGCGGCCCAGTCCGCATGCACCCGCACGCAGGCCATGTCGTGATAGTCCAGCCCGGCCCGCGCCACCTGCTTGTCGGACAGGTCAAAGCCCATAGGCTCGATCAGGTGCAGCCGGCAGCCGGTGTTGGCGGCCAGCCGGATGAGGTTGCCGGTGTTGGGCGGGATTTCGGGTTGGTACAAAACGATATCAAACATCGGCAATGACCTAAAATGACGGTTCTTACGAAAGGCGCATTGTATGGTTCCCTACCTCACCACAGCACTCACCGGCCCGCTGCTCGAACTGGAAAAACGCCTGCTCGATGCCCAGCCGACCATCGAGCACTGGTTTCGCCAGCAATGGCAGGAACAGTCTGCGCCGTTCTACACCTCGGTGGATATCCGCAACGCCGGCTTCAAGGTCGCGCCGGTGGACACCAATCTGTTTCCCGGCGGCTTCAACAATCTGAACCCCGCCTTCATGTCGCTTTCCATCCACGCGGCAATGGGCGCGGTGGAAAAAATCTGCCCCGACGCGCAGCGCTTGTTGCTGATCCCCGAGAACCACACCCGCAACATGTTCTACCTGCAGAACGTCGCCGTGCTCGCGCACATCCTGCGCCAGACCGGACTGATCGTGCGCATCGGTACGCTGATCCCCGAAATCACCCAGCCGACCACGCTGGAGCTGCCCGGCGGCGGCCGCCTCACGCTGGAGCCGTTGGTGCGCAAAGGCGACCGCATCGGTCTTGAGGGCTTCGACCCCTGCGCCGTGCTGCTCAACAATGACCTGTCGGCCGGCGTGCCGGACATTCTCAAAGACATCGAGCAGACCATCATGCCGCCGCTGCATGCGGGCTGGGCCACCCGCCGCAAGTCGCTGCATTTCAAGGCCTACCAGCATGTCGCCGGCGAGTTCGCGCGGCTGGTCGGGATCGATCCGTGGCTGATCGACCCCTACTTCGATCACTGCGGCAAGATCGATTTCCACGCGCGTCAGGGCGAGGATTGTCTGGCCGAAAAAGTCGGCAAGCTGCTCGACAAGATCAAGCTCAAGTACGCCGAGTACGGCATCGACCAGCCGCCTTTCGTCATCGTCAAGGCCGACGCCGGCACCTACGGCATGGGCATCATGACCGTGAAGTCGCCCGACGATGTGCGCGAACTCAACCGCAAGCAGCGGAACAAAATGGCGGTCGGCAAGGAAGGCATGGACGTCAGCGAGGTGCTGATCCAGGAAGGCGTCTACACCTTCGAAAGCATCAACGACGCGATCGCCGAGCCGGTGGTCTACATGCTCGACAACTACGTCGTCGGCGGCTTTTACCGCGTCCACACCGCGCGCGGCATCGACGAAAACCTCAACAGCCCCGGCATGCATTTCGTGCCGCTGGCGTTCGACGAAACCTGCGTGATGCCCGATCGCAGCGCCAACCCCGATGCCAGCCCGAACCGTTTTTACGCCTACGGCGTGATCGCCCGGCTGGCGATGCTGGCCGCCAGCATCGAGCTCGATGAAGCCCTCGACGCCGCTGAAAACGCTGAAAACGCCGCCGCATGAAACTGCTGTTCATCGTCGACCCACTGGCCGGGCTCAAGCCGTACAAGGATTCGAGCGTGGCGATGATGCGCGCGGCGACGCTACGTGGCCACGCCTTGTTTGCGGTCGAAGCGCGCCAGCTCAACGTCCAGCACGGCACCGCCCACGCCACCTGCAGCACGCTCGATGTGCGCGCCGATGACGACTGGTATCGCGTGATCGAAACCCGCGACTGGCTGCTGAAGGATTTTGATGCCGTGGTGATGCGCACCGACCCGCCAGTCGATACCGATTATTTGTTGGCGACCCATCTGCTCGGCGTTGCCGAAAGCAACGGCGCGCGTATTCTGAATCGCCCGGCATGCCTGCGCGACTTCAACGAAAAACTCGCCATCCTGAATTTCCCGCAATTCATCGCGCCCACGCTGATATCGGCCGACGCAACCGCCATCGGCAGCTTCCTTGCCGAGCACCAGGACATCATCGTCAAGCCGCTGACTGAAATGGGCGGCAGCGGCATCTTCCGCCTCACGCTGGCCGACCCCAACCGCAACGCCATTCTGGAAACCCTGGCCCACCATGGCCGTCGGGCCATCATGGCGCAACGCTATCTGCCCGCGATCAGCGAAGGCGACAAACGCATCCTCCTGATCGACGGCGAAATCGTGCCGTGGGCGCTCGCGCGCATTCCCAAGGCTGGCGAAACGCGCGGCAACCTGGCCGCCGGTGGCACCGCACGCGCGCAACCGCTGTCCGCACGCGACCAGAAAATTGCCGAGACGATCGCGCCGTGGGCAAAGGACCACGGCATTTTTCTCGCCGGCCTCGATGTGATCGGCGACTGCCTGACCGAAATCAACGTCACCAGTCCCACCGGCTTTCAGGAAATCACCGCGCAGACGGGTCATGATGTGGCCGCGCAATTCATCAGCGCGATCGAGCGTGGATGCAGCACCACGATTTGTCCTTGAAGCCCAGCCTGCGCATGCAGTCTGCGCGCATCAGCCTGGGCCTGCTGCTCCTGTTTCTGCTCGCTGGCTGCGGTGCACCGCCGCTGCTACAGCAGCAATCGTATGTGTTCGGCACGCTGGTCGAAATCAGCGTTTACGGCACGCCGGAAGCGCAGGCCAGAACGGCGACGGCAGCGGTACTGGCGCGCTTCGATGCGCTGCACCAGCAACTGCATGCCTGGCAACCCAGTGAACTGTCGCGGCTGAACACGGCGCTGGCGAAAGGCGAGCGTACAAGCGTCACGCCCGAACTGGCCGCCATGCTGCGCGATGCGCAAGCGCTCTCGGTCCAGTCCGGCGACCTGTTCAACCCGGCCATCGGCGGCTTGATCGCATTGTGGGGATTTCATGCCGACGCGCCGCAATCGCGGGTACCGGATGCGGCCACGATTGCGGGATGGGTGCAGCGTCAACCGCGCATGCGAGATCTGCACATTGAACGCAATACGGTCTGGAGCGACAACCCGGCGCTGCAACTCGACCTCGGTGGCTATGCCAAGGGCCGCGCGCTCGACGATGCCGTCGCGATCCTGAAATCGCATGGCATCCAGAATGCGCTGGTAAACATCGGCGGCAACGTGATCGCGCTGGGGCAACACGGCGAGCGCCCCTGGCGCGTTGGCATCCAGCATCCGCGCAAGCCGGGTACGCTGGCGACGCTGGATCTGCTGGACGGCGAAGCAATCGGCACCTCGGGGGATTACCAGCGCTTTTTCGAGGCCGGCGGCAAACGCTACAGCCACCTGATCGACCCGCGCAGCGGCTGGCCGGCCAACGGCGTGCAGTCGGTGACGATCCTGCTGCGTGGTGCGCACGCGGGGACCCGTTCGGACGCGCTGTCGAAGCCGCTGTTCATCGACGGCGCGGCGTACCTGGCCAAACATGCGGCACAACTAGGGATCACCGACTACCTGGCGGTCGACGCCCGCGGCAAAACCCTGGTCGCGCCCACACTGGCGGCGCGACTCCACTAGAATATCGACTTTGCTTTGATCCACACCATTTCACCATGATAGGCATCCTCATCGTCGCCCACGGCACCCTCGCCGACAGTCTGGTCGACTGCTCGACTCATGTGCTGGGACAACGCGCACGCGGACTCGCCACGCTCGACTTCATCGGCCATGCCGATCCGGACGAGCGGCAGAAGGCGCTGCAGGCGCGGCTGGCCGAAATCGACGAGGGCGACGGCGTGCTGGTGCTGGTGGACGTATACGGCGCAACGCCCAGCAATACGCTATGCCGGCTGCTCGAACCTGCCCACATCGAAGGCGTTTCCGGCGTCAATCTGCCGATGCTGCTGAAAGCCCTGAATTACCGCGACACGCTGAATCTGCAACAACTCGTCGAGCGCATCGTCGATGGCGGACGCAACAGCATCAATCATATTTCCGAGACCATGTGCAATGCAGCAAAGGGACGTTGAAATCGTTAACAAGCTCGGGCTGCATGCGCGCCCGTCGGCCAAGCTCACCCAACTCGTCTCCGGCTTCAAAAGCCAGGTATTCATGACGCGCAACGGCCGCCGCATCAATGCCAAGAGCATCATGGGCGTGATGATGCTGGCCGCCGCCAAGGGCAGCGTCATCACGCTGGAAACCGAAGGCGAAGACGAAGTCGCTGCGATGGACGCGCTGGCTGAACTGATCGCCAGCGGCTTCGGGGAAGAACTATGAGCTTTTCCCTGCACGGCATCGGCGTTTCCAGCGGGATCGCCATCGGCTATGCGCACATCACTTCGAGTGCACGAGTCGAAGTGCCGCAGTACATGCTGGATCGCCAGTACATCGACGAGGAACTGGCGCGCTTCGACGCGGCCATCCTCACCACCCGTGAAGAACTCGAAACGCTGCGGCTGCACATTCCCGCGCACGCGCCTGCCGAGCTGTCGGCCTTTCTCGACATGCACCTGATGTTCCTCGGCGACTCGACCATCGCCGAAGAGCCCAAGCGCTTGATCAGTGAAACCCAGTGCAACGCGGAATGGGCGCTGGCGCAGCAGATGGAAGCGCTGGTGGCGCGCTTTGAAGAAATCGAAGATCCCTATCTGCGCAGTCGCCAGGACGACGTGGTGCAGGTGGTTCAACGCGTGCTCAAGGTCCTGCTCGGTCACCCGAGCCATTTGCCGCTGGACGTCAATTTCGACGAAGAACGCATCCTGGTGGCGCACGAGCTGTCGCCCGCCGACATGATCCTGTTCAAGAGCGTGCGCTTCGCCGCCTTCATCACCGATCTCGGCGGCACCACCTCGCACACGGCGATTCTCGCGCGCAGCATGGCGATCCCGTCGGTGATGGCGCTGCACAATGCACGCGGCCTGATCCGCGACCACGACCTGCTGATCGTCGACGGCCGCGATGGCGTGGTGATCGTCAATCCGGACGAATCCGCACTGGCCGAATACCGGCTGCGGCAAAACCAGTGGCGCATCGATACCGAAAAGCTCAAGCGCATCAAGAGCAGCAAATCGGCCACCCTCGACGGCACGCCAATCGCGCTGATGGCGAACATCGAACTGCTCTCCGACCTCGACGCCGTGAAGGCAGCCGGCGCGCAGGGCATCGGCCTGTTTCGCAGCGAATTCATGTTCCTCAACCGCAGCGACCTGCCGAGCGAAGACGAACAATACGAATTCTACAAAACCGTCACCGAGTCGCTCGACGGCAAACCGGTCACCATCCGCACCCTCGACCTCGGCGCCGACAAACAGGCGCCGTGGGGCCACTCGGTGGCCGATAACCCGGCGCTCGGCCTGCGCGCGATCCGCCTGTGCCTGGCCGAGCCGGGACTGTTCCAGACCCAGTTGCGGGCGATCCTGCGCGCCTCGCACCATGGCCGGGTCAACATCCTCATTCCGATGCTGGCCAGCTTTATCGAACTGCGCCAGACCCTGCAGCACATCGACACAGCCAAGGCCTCGCTGCGCAAGGACGGTCTGAAATTCGACGAGGGCATTGCCGTCGGCGGCATGATCGAAATCCCCGCGGCCGCCCTGTCAGCGCCGTTTTTCGCCGAGCAACTGGATTTTCTGTCGATCGGCACCAACGACCTGATCCAGTACACGCTGGCGATCGACCGCGCCGACGACAGCGTGGCGCATCTGTACGACCCACTGCATCCGGCGGTGCTCAACCTGATTCAGCACACCATCCGCGCCGGCGCCAAGGCGGGCAAGCCGGTATCGGTCTGCGGCGAAATGGCGGGCGATCCGCAATTGACGCGACTGCTGCTGGGATTGGGATTGCGGACGTTTTCGATGCAGGCGGCCAGTCTGCTGCAGGTCAAGCAGCAGGTGCTGAAGGCCCAGCTCGAAGAATTGGCGCCGTTGACGCAGCGCCTGCTGAAAAACACCGACCCCGACAAAACCGCCCAGCTGCTAGGCCGCCTCAACAGCTAGGCTCTGACAAACAGCCCGGCGGACTTGAAGTCAGGCCACCAGTTGCGCGGCGATGCGGGACAGCGCCACCTTGTCGTGGCGCATGTCGCTGACCTCCTGCTTGATCTGCGCCATCCGGTTGTGCAGCGTGCCCATGTTTTCGAGGATGCGCTGCAGGCTGGAAAGGCGGGTGTCGAGATACTGCTTGTGCTCGCGAATACGCGTCATGACCGGATCAAGCGCAATCCGCAACCAGCGTTCCGCTTCGGTGCGCGCCAGGCTGAAGGCCTTGCGCGCCGCTTCGACCAGCCCGCCGTAGAAGCGCCGGATCATGAAGTTCTTTTCCAGCAGCAAGTTGGCGGGATCGCGGCAAAACGCATCGGTCTCCTGCATCAGGATTTTCAGGCGATGGCGATAGGCACCCAGATCCAGCCTCGGCACCTGCATCTTGGGCAAATGATGGTCGCGGTGAAAACGGACGTACGCCCGTTCCAGCGACTCCAGCATGCTGTCGGCCATCTTGGTGGCCTGCAGCAGACGGTCGTTCATCTGCTCGCTCATCTGGCGGATGCCGTGGGTCAGGCCGTGCGTGGTCCAGCTGCCCTCCATGACGGCGCGGCCGGCGCTGCATATATCGTCCAGCGTGGCGTCCGACAGGTTCGCCATTAACTGCTCGCCCTGTCCCTGCAGCATTTTGCGGGTAATCCGGAAATGCACTGCGGTGGCATCGTAACTGTCCTTTTCCTGCTGCAGGCTGGCGCGGGTCTGCTCAATCAGTTCGCGGTTCTTGCCGGACAGCTGGGTCAGTTGGACCAGCTCGTCGCTGCTGCGCTTGAGACGAGCGTCCAGATCGCTGCGGCTTTCTTCCAGCGAACCCATCACCTCGCGGCTGACGGCGTGATGCAGCATGTCGCGGCGCGACGGGATCACCTGATGCGCCAGCAGGTATTCCAGCGACTCGATGCCGGAGCGTAACCGCAAAGCCGCGTCATGCTTGATGGTGGCCACCAGGGCCTTTTGCGCCGACACGGTAAACACCCGGCTGCGCGGCAGCTTCAGCACGCGCGCGGTTTCCTCGGCCTGACGCTCGATCGCGGCCTGCACCTCGGCATCGCTCTTGAGCTCGTCCCACAGCATGTCGATCTTGTTCAGTACGGCCACGTGATAGTTGGCGTGGCGATGTACGTGCTTTTGCCAGATTTCCAGGTCCGAGCGCGTCACTCCGGTGTCGGTCGCCAGCAGATACATCACTGCGTGCGCGCTGGGAATCACTGACAGGGTGAGCTCGGGTTCGGCCCCCAGCGCGTTGAGGCCCGGGGTGTCGAGAATGATGAGGCCGGCCTGCAGCAGCGGATGCGGGTAATTGACCATGGCATAGCGCCAGGCGGGAACTTCCACCGTACCGTCCGCACGCAGTTGATGCCGCTCGCTAGCATCCTCGCCACTCCACAAACCGAGTTCAATGGCTTCCACCGCCGGCATCGGCCGGGTTTCGGTCAGTTTTTGCAGGCATTGCTGCATCTGGCGCGGATCGGTGGGGTCGAGCGAAACCCGGCACCACTCGATGGGCATGTGTTTGAGCGTCGTCAGCGACTCCTCGCGGCGGCGCGTCTCGATCGGCAACAGGCTCAGGGCAGGGGCTTCGCCCGCGTTGAAGAACAGCTCGGTCGGGCACATGGTGGTACGGCCGGCATCCGACGGCAGCAAACGCTGGCCGTGGTCGGAGAAAAACAGTGCATTGATCAGCTCGGTCTTGCCGCGCGAAAACTCGGCGACGAACGCCACCACCAGCTTGTCCTGACGCAGGCTGGTCGCCGCATCGGTCAGGCGCAGCGAACGCTCGGCGTCAATGCCGTGCTGCTTGTCCAGCCAATTGGAATAATCCGTGATCGCGCCCGCCAGACGCAAGCGGCGCTCGCTGAAGTCGGAGACTTCCTGTTCCAGATGGATACTCATGATTGATGGTTCTTTTCCAAATCACGCCAAGGCGCAGGGTCGCTTCGCACAGCGACTGTTTTTTTACGTGAAGTTTCCCCTCGAACCAGCCGCACCGCCGATTTCGGCACGCACAGTTGCGCGGCCAACCAGGTCAGCAGCGCGGCATTCGCCTTGTTATCGACCGCCGGGGCAGCGATCTTTAATTTCAGGCGACCATCGTGCTCGCCGACGACGGCCGACACCTTCGCGCCCGGTTGCACATGCAGTTCCAGCAGCCAGTCGTCGCCCTGACGACGCCGCCAGGCCGGCTCAGAGGGCGCCAAGGAGCGCCTGCTCCACCGCCAGTATCGGCACCATCAGTACCAGCTGGCACAGGATGAACAGCACGATCGGCGTCAGATCGACGTTTGCCACCATCGGCACGATGCGCCGCAACGGCCGCAGGAAGGGTTCGGAGAGCTCATACACCACCGGCGCCAGCGGCGTGCTGGTGTTCACCCACGACAGCACCGCGCGCGCCAGCGTCAGGCCGATGATCAGGTAAACCGTCAGACTCAGCAGCCGCACCACCGCCAGTCCCAGCATCACCGGCCACACCTGGCCGCCCGCCAGCGCAAACGGAAAGTCGTTCAACCAGTAGCTCGTGAGCACCACCACCAGTTCGACCAGCCAGGCCAGCAGCAGACATGCCCAGTCGAGCCCCAGAAACCCCGGCACCACGCGGCGCAGAGGCTTCACCGCAAAGTCGGTGAGGGCAACGATGAACTGGGCAAAGGGATTGCGGAACGGCACCCGGAACAACTGCATCATGAAACGCAGCAGTACCGCAATCACGAACAGATTGCCGAGGGTCTGGATCAGAAATGCCAGTGCGCCTGCGATCACGCCAGTCGCCCCAGTTCATCGCCTAGTTCGGCACTGCGCAGGCTGGCGGCATCCACAGCCTGGCCGAAGGCCGCCTTGACGCCGGCGGTTTCCAGCGCAGCAATGCCGCGCTCGGTGGTGCCGCCCTTGGAGGTGACGCGGCTACGCAGCAGCGCCGGTTCCTCACCCGACTCCAGCGCCAGCTTGGCCGCACCAAAAAACGTTTGCAGCGCCAGCTGACGCGCGGTCGCGGCCGACAGACCCTGCGCCACGCCTGCCGCCTCCAGCGATTCGATGCAATAAAACACGTAGGCTGGGCCGCTGCCCGACACCGCCGTCACGGCATCCAGCTGGGATTCGCTTTCCACCCACACGACCCCGCCCACCGCGCGCAGCACCGTTTCGGCCTGCGAGCGCGCATCCGGATTGACGGCAGCAGGCGCGTAGAGCCCGGCGATGCCGGCCTGGACCAGCGCCGGGGTATTCGGCATGGCGCGCACGATGCGGCTGTGGCCGCCCAGCCAGCGGGTGAGGTCGGCCACCCGCACCCCAGCGGCGATCGACACCACCAGTTGGCCGGCAAGCCGCGTCGACAGCGTGGCCGCCACCTCCGGCAGGGATTGCGGCTTGACCGCCAGCACGATCAGCGCGTGCAGCCGCGCCTGCGACAAGTCGGTGTGGGTCACCACGCCAAAGCGCGCAGCCAGCTGTGCGCGTGCGTCGGCATTGATTTCCACCACCTCGATATCGGTGGGTTGCGTGCCGCTGGCGATGAGGCCGCCGATGATGGCAGCGGCCATGTTGCCGCCCCCGATGAAACTGACTTTATGCATTGTTCACCTCGGATGTTTCATGAATTCGCGCGATGATCGCGCAGGATTTTGTTTTATAGGGGAAGTTTGTGAAGGAGTGGCGTAGTGACTCATACGCCCGACTGAGTAAAGTTTCCATATGAAACAAAAGACCAGCGAGGGCGTGCGTCAATTTATGAATCATCCGGGGTAATCCTTTCACCAAAAAGTGCGGTGCCCACCCGCACGATAGTCGCGCCTTCCAGTATGGCGGCTTCCAGATCGGCCGACATGCCCATCGACAGGGTGTCGAGCGCATGGCCGCGCGCGACCAGCGCATCGAACGCCTGGCGCACTTGTCGGAACGCGGCGCGCTGGGCGGCCTGGTCGGCCACCGGCGCCGGAATCGCCATCAGGCCGCGCAACTGCAGGCGCGGCAACGCGGACACGGCGGCGGCCAGCGCCGGCAGCTCAGCGACCGACACCCCGCCCTTGCTCGCCTCGCCGCTCACGTTCAACTCGATGCACACCTGCAGGGACGGCAAGCCGGCGGGGCGCTGCGCCGACAGCCGCTCGGCGATTTTCAGCCGGTCGAGGCTGTGTACCCAGCTGAAGTTTTCCGTGATGGGGCGGGTCTTGTTGCTCTGGATCGGTCCGATGAAATGCCATTCCAGAGCCAGATCGCGCAAGGCCTGCTGCTTGTCGAGCGCTTCCTGCACGTAGTTTTCACCGAATGCCCGCTGCCCGCAGACCGCCAGTTCACGCACGGCTACAGCATCGAAGGTCTTGCTGACTGCCAGCAGACGCACCGCCGCCGCATCGCGTCCTGCATCGGCAAGCGCCTGCGCGATCCGCGCCTGCACGCGGCATAAGCGCTGACCGGGAGCGTCCTGCGCAGACGGCAACGCAGGCTCAAGTTCGCCTGTTTTAAGACCGTTATCCATTGCGCTTATTATCTTTCAAAACACACCCGCCGAGGCTCACGTGGATATTTCCGAATTATTGGCTTTTTCCGTCAAGAACAAAGCGTCCGACCTGCACCTGTCCGCCAGCCTGCCCCCGATGATCCGGGTCAATGGCGACGTCCGCCGCATCAACCTGCCGCCGATGGAACACAAGGACGTGCACCGCATGGTGTACGACATCATGAACGACGGCCAGCGCAAGGTGTATGAGGAAACGCTGGAGATCGACTTCTCGTTCGAGATCCCCTCGCTGGCGCGCTTCCGCGTCAATGCTTTCAACCAGCAATACGGCGCCGGCGCGGTGTTCCGTACCATTCCGTCCAAGGTGCTGTCGCTGGAAGAGCTCAACTGTCCGCAAATTTTCAAAGAGATTTCCGACCAGCCGCGCGGCATCGTGCTGGTGACCGGGCCGACCGGCTCGGGCAAGTCGACCACGCTGGCGGCGATGATGGATTACATCAACGAGAACAACTACGCGCACATCCTCACCGTCGAAGACCCGATCGAATTCGTGCACCAGAGCAAGAAATGCCTGATCAACCAGCGCGAAGTCGGGCCGCACACGCTGTCGTTCAACAATGCCTTGCGTTCGGCACTGCGTGAAGACCCCGACGTGATCCTGGTGGGCGAATTGCGCGACCTGGAAACCATCCGTCTCGCGCTGACTGCTGCCGAAACCGGCCACCTGGTGTTCGGCACCCTGCACACCTCGTCGGCGGCGAAAACCATCGACCGCGTGGTCGACGTGTTCCCGGCAGCGGAAAAGGAAATGGTGCGTTCGATGCTGTCTGAATCGCTGCGTGCGGTGATCTCGCAGACGCTGTTGAAGACCAAGGACGGCAACGGCCGCGTGGCGGCACACGAGATCATGATCGGCACCCCGGCGATCCGCAACCTGATCCGCGAAGGCAAGGTGGCGCAGATGTATTCCGCCATCCAGACCGGCGGCAACATCGGCATGCAGACGCTCGATCAATGCCTGCAG
Source organism: Thiobacillus sp. (assembly GCF_018780105.1). Classification (GTDB taxonomy): domain Bacteria; phylum Pseudomonadota; class Gammaproteobacteria; order Burkholderiales; family Thiobacillaceae; genus Thiobacillus. The sequence goes on along the minus strand of NZ_JADMKC010000004.1, from coordinate 170,913 downwards.
GATCTGGTAAAACGCAACATCGTTGCTTCCGGCGTTGCACGCAATGCCGCGCAAAACAAGGATGCCTTCTTCGGTTGAGGAATTTGTCATGAATGCTGAAAAAACCATCCACGACCTGCTGCGCCTGATGCTGGCGAAGAATGCGTCCGACCTGTTCATCACCGCAGGTTTCCCGCCCGCGTTCAAGGTCGACGGCAAGATCACCCCGGTGTCGAATCAGACCCTGACGCCCGCGCACACCAGCGAACTGGCGCGCTCGATCATGAACGAACGGCAATGGAGCGATTTCGAGGCGACCAACGAGTCCAACTTCGCCATCAGCCCGCCCGAAATCGGCCGTTTCCGGGTCAACGTGTTCGTCCAGCAGGGACGCGTCGGCATCGTGATGCGGACGATCGTGACCAAGATCCCCAAAATGGCCGACCTCAACCTGCCGCCGATCATGCGCGATGTCGCCATGATCAAACGTGGCCTGGTGATTTTCGTCGGCGCCACCGGTTCCGGCAAATCCACCTCGCTCGCCGCCCTGATCGGGCATCGCAACGAGAACGCGGCAGACCACATCATCACGGTCGAAGATCCGATCGAATACGTGCACGAGCACAACAAATCCATCATCACCCAGCGCGAAGTCGGCATCGACACGGACAACTGGTTCTCCGCGCTGAAGAACACCCTGCGGCAGGCGCCCGACGTCATTCTGATCGGCGAGATCCGCGATCGCGAGACCATGGAATACGCCATCGCCTTCGCCGAAACCGGCCACCTCTGCTTGTCGACGCTGCACGCCAACAGCGCCAACCAGGCGCTCGACCGCATCATCAACTTCTTCCCGGAGGAGCGGCGCGACCAGTTGCTGATGGACCTGTCGCTCAACCTTAAGGCCTTCATCTCGCAACGCCTGATCCCGCGCAAGGGCGTGGCCGGGCGCGTGGCCGCGGTCGAGATCCTGCTCAACTCGCCGCTGATCGCCGACCTGATCTTCAAGGGGCAGGTGCATGAGATCAAGGAAATCATGTCGAAATCGCGCGAGCTCGGCATGCAAACCTTCGACCAGGCGCTGTTCGATCTCTACGAGGCGGGCATGATCAGCTACGAGGATGCACTGCGGAACGCCGACAGCCTCAACGACCTACGCCTGCAGATCAAGCTGCACGGGCAGGAAGCCAAAGGCCGCGACATGATGGCCGGGCTGGATCACCTCGGCATCGTCTGACCCGCGGTCTTAACCCGGGTTGATGCCGGCGCTTATGTCCGGGACTTGATTGCCCCGGCGGCCGCTTTCAGCGCCGCCGCCTCCGCGTCATCCATTCAGCATGACAAAACGGTCGCGGCCACTGTTCTTGCCCGCGTAGAGGGCTCGATCGGCCCGCTCAACCACCTCATCGAGAAGTTCGCCGTTCTGCACCAGGGTCAGCCCCAGGGTGATGGTCATCCGGATCGGCTCTGCAAAGTGGTCCAGCGGCATCGGTGAATTGCGCACCTGCTCGACGATGCGTTTCGCCGCAATGGTCGCGGCCTCGGGCGATGGACACTGCATCATCAACAGAAATTCCTCCCCGCCAAAACGGAATAGAGGCTCGTTTGGCCGCAACGCGTTGCTAAGGCTGCGCGTCAAATGCTGCAAAGCCTTGTCGCCCACCGCATGACCATATTGATCGTTGACGTCCTTGAAATGATCGACGTCGATCATCGCCACATAAAGTTGGGTCTGTTCCCGCCGCACCGCTTTCTGCGCCTGTATAAACTCGTCTTCGATACCGTAGCGCAAGGGCAGGCCGGTCAGCGGGTCGTTGCACATGGCCTCGGCCAGGAATTGCGTCTTGAACCAGGCCAACAGGCCGATCAGCTCGGACTGGCTCTGTTCGAACACTTCCAGGTCAGCGCCCCCCCCCGGCTTTCCGTCCAGAATATTGGTACACAGGGCCCGAATGGCATCGTGCATGGCCTGATGCGCGGCCTCGAGCTGTCGCGTCTTGAGCACGCTCAGTTTCTCGAAACGGGGCCGCTGCAAGCCGATCCAGTGCCCGAACCGGCACAATTGGTGCGCCTGGCTCGACAGCACATCGTCTCCAGGTGAGGCTTGCAGCACAGCGCAACGCATCACGCGACGCGTCCAGTCCAGATGCGCCTCCACGGCCGCATCCAGCTCGATGATGAAATATCTCATTTCGCCCGACAAATTGGGCATAGGCCTGCTCCGATTATTGATATTGAAGCTTTTCTCGGCTTAATCGTGCGCGTTTGCGTGGCTTTCGTCCACCCCGGACGCAAGGTTTTCAGCCTGCCGAAGGCGCCGGTTTGAGCGGCCGCATCGAGCCGGCTATCAGCTTGTAATGCAGGAAACGGGTTTCGATCATGCCGTTGAACAGGGGAATGCGGCGGCTGGCTTTCAGCCCCATCAGCTTGGGCAGCAGGGGATCGCCCGAAATGATCCAGGCGTCCCAGCCGCTGAAGCCCTTCTTCAGCCAGTCGCCCAGTTGCGGGTACCAGTCGGCCAGGTCTTCGGCTTCGCCCAGACGTTCGCCATAGGGCGGGTTGGTGACGAGCGTGCCGACCGGCGCGGGCGGCGTCAGTTCGAGCGCATCCGACACTTTGAGTTCGATGACATCGGCATAGCCTGCGGCAGCCAGATTGTTGCGCGCCTTGTCGACCACCCAACGATCCAGATCGGAACCGAAAATCGGCAGTTTCCTGAGCGGCTTTTCCAGTGCACGGGCCTCGGCCTTGATGCGCTTCCACAAAGCCGCATCGAAGTCGCGATAGTGCTCGAATGCAAAATGCCGCGCGCGCCCCGGCGCGCGATTCAGCGCCATGTCGGCCGCCTCGATCAGAATGGTGCCGGCGCCGCACATCGGGTCGAGCAGCGGCGTGCCGGGTTCCCAGCCGGACAGCATCAACAGCCCGGCGGCGAGATTCTCCTTGATCGAGGCGGCGCTCGCTTCGGTCTTGAAACCGCGCTTGAACAGCGGCGCGCCACTGGTATCCAGGTAGAAAGTCACCGCATCCGGCGTAAAGAATGCATACACCGGCACATCAGGCGCTTCGGTGTCGACGCTCGGGCGTTCGCGCGTTTCCTCGCGGAAGCGATCGCAGATCGCGTCCTTGATTTTCAGCGTGATGAAGTTGAGGCTTTTCAGCGACGCGTTCTGCGCGCCGACTTTCACCGCGATGGTCTTGTCGACACCAAACCACGACGGCCACGGCAGTTCGAGCGCCGCACGGTAGATATGCTCCTCCTTCTGATAACGCGTGAAGCCCACCTTGCGCAGGATGCGCGTGGCAATCCTTGAGGTGAGGTTGGCGCGCATCTCGGCGGCGGCATCGGCCATGAACAGCACGCCGGCGGGCAAAGCGCGCACGATCTGCGCGCCCGCGGCGATGAGCTCGGCCTCCAGCAGGGGCTCCAGCCCGCGCGGGCAGGTGGCGAAATGGCTGGCGGGCGGCAGCACGTCGCGCTCGGGGCGGACGGGGTGCGGCTTCTTGGGACGACGGGGCGAGGATTGAGAGGGTTGGGGTTTCAAACAAGACTTTCAAAAAGGAATTAAAACGGCTTCAACACCACCAGCAGCACGATCGCCAGCAGCACGATCACCGGGATTTCATTGAACCAGCGGAACCATACGTGCGAATGGGGGTTCTCACGGGCTTCGAACTGGCGCAGACGCTTGCCGCAGACGTGGTGATAGCCGATCAGGCCGGCCACCAGCGCGAGCTTGGCCCACAGCCAGTTCATGCTGAGCGGGAAATACGCCAGCCACAACCAGCTGCCGGTAATCAGCGTCAGCCACATGATAGGCGTAACGAAGCGATACAATTTGCGCGCCATCAGCAACAGGCGGTCATAGGCTGCATCGTGACTTTCCATCGCCAGATTGACGAAGATGCGCGGCAGGTAAAACAGTCCGGCGAACCAGCTCACCACCATCACGATATGAAACGCTTTCAGCCACAGCATGGATAGACAAGCCCTGATCAATAAATGGACGCCAAGTCCGCTGACCCTGATTTTACTGGGTTTGATCGCCTGGCTGTGGTTTCGGCCGCCGGCCGAGGTCAGCGACGGGAATCGCGCCCTGCCGCCCTGGCAGGTCACGCTGCCCGATGGCCGCGTGCTGAGCAGCGAAGCGCTCAAGGGAAAAGTCGTGCTGGTGAATTTCTGGGCGACCTGGTGCCCCTATTGCCGCAAGGAAAAGCCGGTGATCGACGATTTCTGGAGCGACTATCGCGACAAGGGCTTCGAAGTTATCTCGATCAGCGTCGACGACACGCCGGAAAAAATCGCTGCCTGGATGAAAGACAAGGGCTACGCATTCATGGCCGCGCCGACCAACGCCTCGGTCGCAGCGGCATTCGGCGACGTGTCGAGCGTGCCCACCTCGTTCATCGTCGATGCCGACGGCCACCTCCGCCACACCGTCGCCGGACAACTGCATTCAGCACGATTGGAAAAGCTGGTGTTGCCCTTACTGAAAGCCACGCCGCCATGACCGAATTACCCGACAGCCTTGCGGCTTGGGCACAGGCCCGGCTCACCGAAGTCGAAGCCAAACTCGCATTTGCCGAAGACCTGATCGACACGCTCAACCAGACCGTGATTCGCCAGCAGGCGCAGCTCGACTCGATGCAACAGCAGCTGCGGCTGCTACATCAACGCATCAAAGATGTCACGCCGGACGAGTCGCGCAGCCTGCGCGACGAGATACCGCCGCACTACTGACGCCGCTCACTCCACCGCGATCTTCACCACCACCTTGCGGATGAAGCCCGTACTTGTGCCCTTCAGGGTACTCACCAGCGGCGCATGCGCATCCTCCGGAAAAAACAGGCAGAACGCGCCCGCAGGGGTGGCGATCCAGCTCGCCGGCGCGTCCGTGAAGAACTGGATATCGCGCGCGGCATCGTAGTCCGTCGCCGGGCTTAGGCATTCGGCCAGCGGCTTCCAGCCCATTTCGTCGACGCCTTCGAGCACCAGCTGGATATCGATGTAGCGGCGATGGCATTCCAGCTGCGCCTCCGCCCGGCTGCGCCCGTGACACGCCTCGACGATGGCGAAAATCGCGTCGCCCTGCACCGCGTGCCTGCCCGGCTGCAGCTGGCCCAGATCGGTGTCGCGCAGGAACGCAAAAGCCCGGGCAAACAAAGGATGCAGGCAGGTGTAGCGGTCGGCGCAAATCAGTTTGTCGATAATCATGCTGAAGGACTCGGGTTATGACGGCAGCGCGATCAAGTCGCCGGACGCACCTGCTGCGCGCGTTCCTTGTACAGGTACATCGCCTCGTCCGCCTGGCGCATCAGCGAGTCCAGCGATGCCGTGTGCGCGCCGCAAACGGCGACGCCGACGCTGAGACCCTGCCGCACCGGCGCCGAACCCGGCAACTCGACTTCGACGGCGTTGCGCAGGCGGTCGAGCAATGCATCCAGCGCCGGTCCTTTCGACGTGTCCGGCAGCAAGACCACGAATTCGTCGCCGCCGAGCCGCGCCAGCAGGTCGGTCTCGCGGAAGCAGTCGCGCAGGGTGTGGGCGACCTGGATCAGCACGGTATCGCCCGCCACGTGTCCGAAGGTGTCGTTGACCGACTTGAAATCATCGACGTCGATATTGAGCAGCGTGAGCGGCCGCCCGCTGCGCTTGGCCAGCGCAAACATGTCGTGCCCACGCAGATTGAACTGATGGCGATTGGCTAACCCGGTGAGGCCGTCGTGCATGGCCATGTTGCGAATGCGCTGGTGCGCCGACAGCGAATAGCCCACCAGTCCGCCCACGCCGGCGGCCAGCAGAAGCAGCAGCGCTTGCAGGCCCATGCCGCGGCGCTCCGTTGGTACGGCCTGAGAAGCGGCCAGCTGCCAGGTTCCCCCTGGAATGGTGATGTCCATCCGCACCGCATCCGGCTTGTCGAACAGCGCGGCGTCGCCGAGAAAAACCGCGCCGCGCGCACCCAGCCCGTCCTTGCCGCGCAGGGCAAAACGCACGCCCGAGTGCGGATCGAGCAGGCCCGCCTGTTCGAAAATGGGCCGCGGATCGACCATCACCGAAGCCAGACCCCAGTAACGCGAAGTGCCGTCGGCCCGGGTAAACACGATCGGGATGCGGTTGATGATGCCGACGCCGCCCTGTGCCAGTTCGAGCGGGCCGGCCGTGATCGGCCGCAGCTCGCGCATCAGCCGCAGCACGGCTTCGCGCTGGTTGGGCGTGTGAAGATAGCGCAGGCCGAGCGCCTTTTCGTTCCCCTTGCGTGGGTATACAAAGCTGATCTCGTTGTCCGGTGCGATCGCCACGTTGCGTATCGCCGGCTGCAGCCGGATCAGCGAGGCCGCGATCGGCGCCAGATCGGCTTCGGTGAAATCCGGCTTGGTGAGCACAAAGGTCGGCAGGCCCAGGCTCATCGACAGCGTGGCATTCAGCGACGACTCCAGCCGCGCCCGCACGGTGGCGGCTTCAGCCTGCAGCATGGCGTGCTCGGCCTGATTGCGCCGGTCCTGATCCAGCCAGACGAAGGTCTGCAACACCGCCCAGATTGCGCACGCTGCCACGACGCCCGCTGCCCAGGGCAGCACGCGCGATGCGGCAGGAATCGTGCGGAGGGGCTGCATCGATGGCTTAACGGCTGATCGGCTTGTAGCGAATCCGCTTGGGTTTCGCGCCTTCTTCGCCCAGACGCTTCTTCTTGTCGGCTTCGTACTCCTGGTAGTTGCCGGGGAAGAACACCACCTGAGAATCGCCCTCGAAAGCGAGGATGTGGGTGGCGATGCGGTCGAGGAACCAGCGGTCGTGCGAGATCACCATCACGCAGCCGGCGAATTCGAGCAGCGCATCTTCCAGCGCGCGCAGGGTTTCCACGTCGAGGTCGTTGGACGGTTCGTCGAGCAGCAGCACGTTGCCGCCGGCGATCAGCGTCTTCGCCAGATGCAGCCGGCCGCGTTCGCCGCCGGACAAATTGCCGACGATTTTCTGCTGGTCGCCGCCCTTGAAATTGAAGCGACCGAGGTAGGCGCGCGACGGAATCTCGTAGCGGCCCACGGTCAGGATGTCGCGGCCTTCTGCCACTTCGTCGAACACGGTTTTATTTGCGGCCAGCGCATCGCGGCTTTGATCGACGTAGGCCATTTTCACGGTCTGGCCGATGACGACCTCGCCGGAATCCGGTTTTTCCAGACCCGTGATCATTTTGAAGAAAGTCGATTTGCCGGCGCCGTTGGGGCCGATGATGCCGACGATGGCGCCGGGCGGCACGCTGAAGCTCAGGTTATCGATCAGCAGGCGGTCGCCGAAGGCTTTGCTCACGCCGTTGAATTCGATCACCTTGTCACCCAGACGCTCGCCGACCGGGATGAAGATTTCCTGCGTCTCGTTGCGCTTCTGGTATTCGACCGAGTTCAGTTCCTCGAAGCGTGACAAGCGCGCCTTCGACTTGGCCTGGCGCGCCTTGGGGTTCTGGCGCACCCATTCGAGCTCCTGCTTCATCGTCTTGATGCGGCCGGCTTCCTGTTTGCCCTCGGTTTCCAGCCGCGCTTCCTTCTGCTCCAGCCAGCTGGTGTAGTTGCCCTTCCACGGAATGCCGTGGCCGCGGTCGAGTTCGAGTATCCACTCGGCGGCGTTGTCGAGGAAGTAGCGGTCGTGCGTCACCGCCACCACGGTGCCGGGATAGCGCACGAGGAACTGCTCCAGCCACTCGACCGACTCGGCGTCGAGGTGGTTGGTGGGCTCGTCGAGCAACAGCATGTCTGGGTTGGACAGCAACAGCTGGCACAGCGCGACGCGGCGCTTTTCGCCGCCCGACAGGTTGCCGATCACCGCATCCCACGGCGCCAGCCGCAAGGCATCGGCCGCAATTTCCATCTGCGTGTCGAGGTCGGCGCCGGCGGTGGCGAGAATGGCCTCGCAGCGCGCCTGCGCTTCTGCCAACTTGTCGAAGTCGGCATCGGGCTCGGCGTAGGCTGCGTAAATGGTTTCCAGCTCGTTCTTCGCCGCGACAATTTCGCCGAGACCGGCTTCCACTGCCTGCCGCACGGTGTGGGCCGGATCGAGCTGCGGCTCCTGCGGCAGGTAGCCGATGCGGATGCCCGGCATCGGGATCGCCTCGCCTTCGATATCCTTGTCGACCCCCGCCATGATGCGGATCAGCGAGGACTTGCCGGAGCCGTTCAGGCCCAGCAGGCCGATCTTCGCACCCGGAAAAAAGCTGAGGGAAATGTCTTTGAGAATCTGCCGCTTCGGCGGCACGATCTTGCCGACGCGGTTGAGGGAATACACGTATTGCGCCATGAATCAGGAAGTCCGGAAAAAATCAGAAAGGGATGCGGTGTAATGAGTGGCGCGTCCCTGGGGCCACGCCGTGAGCGGTCAGGCAAACATCACGACAACTCCTTGTCGAGCAGCGCCTTGAGTTTGACGAAATCGAGCTCACCCAGCTTTTGTTCCAGGATCTGCCCTTTCTTGCCAATGATGAAGCTGGTGGGCGTCAGCCGCACATCGCCGAACGCCTGCGCCAGTTCTCCTTTCACGTCGAGCGCAACCGGAAACGGCAGCTGGCGGGTTTGCGTGAAGTTGACCACATGGCTGGGCGGATCGTAGGCCATGGCCACTGCGATGATCTCGAAGCCCTTGGCCTTGTACTGGTTGTAGGTCTCGACCATGCCGGGCATTTCCTTGATGCATCCGGGGCAGGAGGTTGCCCAGAAGTTCACCAGCACAACCTTGCCGCGCAGGCTGTCGAGCTGGATCGGCTGGCCCTCAAGCGTCACGAAGGTGGCGGCGGGCGCGGCGGGTTTGCTCAGCATCGCGTATGCGAGCGCGGCAACCACAATCAGGGCGATAGTAAAAAGGGCAGCGGGTTTGGCGTATTTCATAAGGGTAGTGAGCGGTGAACGGGAAGCTTAGCGGTAGGACTGGGCAAGCGCGACATAGTGACGGGCGGAATAGTCGAAATAGGCAATCTCTTCGTCGCTGAGCAGACGCACCTGTTTGGCGGGACGTCCCAGATACAAATAACCAGATTCGAGCACCTTGCCTTCCGGCACCAGCGAGCCGGCGCCCAGCAGCACGTGTTTCTGAATCACCGCGCGGTCGAGAATGATGCTGCCCATGCCGATCAGGCATGCGTCTTCGATCGTGCAGGCATGCAGGATCACGAGGTGGCCGACAGTGACGCGCGCGCCGATGACGAGCGCGCCGCCCGCCGGGTTGGCCGGGGTTTTGTGCGATACGTGCAGCACGCTGCCGTCCTGGATGTTGGTGGCATCGCCAATCGCGATCGAATTGACGTCGCCGCGGAGCACCGCGCCCGGCCACACCGAGGCGTCGGCGCCCAGCGTGACTTCGCCGATCACCGTGGCGCGCGGATGCACCCACGCGCCGGGGGCGAGTTGCGGATGAATGCCGTGGTGCGGGACGACCGAATCCAAGTCCATAATTGACCGAGGGTTGAAATACTGCAGGTACAGGCCCAAATTATAATCCGTGCACGTCGTTGCCCCCTTCCAAGCGCCCTTTACGAAAGAACCTTCATGAACAGCACCAATCCCCTGCTCGATTTTTCCGGCCTGCCGCGATTTGCCGAATTCAAGCCCGAATTCGTCACCCCCGCCGTCGACCAGCTGCTGGCCGACTGCCGCGCCGCGGTCGAACGGGCGATGGATGCTGCGACGCCCGCCGAATGGGATGCCTTCGTCAGCCCGCTCGACGACGCCAACGAGAAACTGGGCCGCGCCTGGGGTCAGGTGTCGCACCTGCATTCGGTGATGGATTCACCCGAGTTGCGCGAGGTGTACAACGCCAACCTGCCCAAGATCACGATCTATTACGCCGAACTGGGGCAAAACGAAGCGCTGTTCGGCAAATTCAAGGCGCTGGCCGCCAGCGCCGGATTCGCCACGCTGAACGCGGCGCAGAAAAAGATCGTCGAAAACGAGCTGCGCGACTTCCGCCTCGGCGGCGCCGAACTGCCGGCGGACAAGAAGGTCTCTTTCATGGCAATTCAGGAAGAAGAAGCGAAACTATCCACCAAGTTTGAGGAGAACTTGCTCGATGCGAAAAAAGACTTCGCGCTGTTGATCGACGATGCCGCGCAACTCGAAGGCATCCCAAACGACGTGCGGGTGATGATGCAAGCGACCGCAGAGGCTGAGGGCAAGACCGGCTGGATAATTACGCTACATGCACCATCGTTCGGGCCGGTCATGCAGTACGCTGACAACCGCGCCCTGCGTGAGCAGGTCTACCGCGCCTACGTCACCCTCGCGTCCGAATTCGGCAAGATCAAGCTGGACAACACGCCGCTGATCGCGCGCATCCTCAAGCTGCGCCGCGAAGCCGCCGAACTACTCGGCTTCAAGAGCTACGCCGAGTTGTCGCTCGCCGCGAAGATGGCCGACACTCCGGCCGAGGTACTGAAGTTCCTCGACGAGCTCGGCGCCCGCGCCCGCCCCTACGCGGAAAAGGACTTTGCCGAACTCAAGGCATTCGCCGCATCCGAACTCGGCATCGCCGACCTGCAGGCGTGGGACAACGCCTACGCCTCGGAAAAACTGCGCGTCGCGCGCTACAGCTTTTCCGATCAGGAAGTGAAGCAGTATTTCCCCGAACACCGCGTGCTGGCCGGGCTGTTCAAGCTGGTCGAAACGCTCTACGGCCTGTACATCCGCGAAGACAAGGCGCCGGTGTGGCATCCCGACGTGAAGTTCTACACGCTGACCGACCACGCCGGACAAAAGGTCGGTCAGTTCTACCTCGACCTCTACGCACGCGCCTCCAAGCGCGGCGGAGCCTGGATGGGCGACGTCATCACGCGGCGTCGGAAAGCAGACGGCATCCAGACGCCGGTGGCCTACCTGAACTGCAACTTCTCCTCACCAGTCGGCGGCAAGCCCGCGCTGTTCACCCACGACGAAGTCATTACCCTGTTCCACGAAACCGGCCACGGCCTGCACCACCTGCTCACACAGATCGAGGAATTGGGTGTCTCCGGCCTCAACGGCGTCGAATGGGATGCGGTCGAGCTGCCGAGCCAGTTCATGGAAAATTTCTGCTGGGAGTGGGACGTGCTGAAGCACATGACCGCGCACGTCGACACCGGCGCGGCGCTGCCCAAGGAATTGTTCGACAAAATGCTGGCGGCGAAGAACTTCCAGTCCGGCCTGGATACCCTGCGCCAGATTGAGTTTGCCAGCTTCGACATGCGCCTGCACGACGATTTCGACCCCAACGGTGGCCGCAGCGCGATGGACCTGCTGAACGATATTCGCAAGCGGGTCGCGGTGATCGTACCGCCCGCGTACAACCGCTCCCCCAACAGTTTCTCGCACATCTTCGCTGGCGGCTACGCGGCGGGCTACTACAGCTACAAGTGGGCTGAAGTGCTATCGGCCGACGCCTACGCACTGTTCGAAGACGAGGCCGAAGGCTACGGCGGCGTACTGAACTCCGAAGTTGGCCACCGCTTCTGGAGCGAAATCCTCGCCCAAGGCGGCGCCCGCCCGGCGCTCGAATCGTTCAAGGCCTTCCGCGGCCGCGAGCCAACCATCGACGCGCTGTTGCGGCATAACGGCATGGCTTGAAGCGCATCAGGCAGGACGTTCAAATCAATAAAAACGGAGCCCCACGGTTCCGTTTTTTATTGCCCAAAGCCGGGTCCTTTCCGGCGATTGCAAATCCCCCCGAAATCATCGGGCTCGACAGGCCGGCGAATAGCCCTGGCATCGTCAGCAGGTCACATTTCATGTTGTATATTGAACTTTGATCCAGCCGTTGTTGGCTAACGCCGGACAGAAATACAAAACCAGGTTCTTTAATAAGGGAGGAAAAATGACGATGCGTCTTATTACTCATTTCCTGACAATCGGGCTACTGGCAACGGCGAGCCTGCCTGCGGTGTCCGCATCACCCACGCCCCGTTCGCTCGACCGCAGCGTGCTGCCGATCCAGGCGCCAAAGCGGCCGGTCTACACGGAACTCGATATCCGCAACGTCAAGACACCATCGCATTTCGAGGTCAAGGCGCCCGCAGGCGCGCCCAACGTGGTGATTGTGCTGATCGACGATCTCGGCTTTGGCGCCACCAGCACTTTCGGCGGTCCGATTGCCACGCCGACCCTGGACAAACTGGCGCAAAACGGCCTGCGCTACAACAATTTCCACACCACCGCGCTGTGCTCGCCAACCCGCGCCGCACTCAAGTCCGGACGCAACCATCACACGGTCAACATGGGCTTCATTACGGAGATGGCAACTGGCATGCCGGGCAATACCGGCCAGATTCCGGATGCAACCGCTCCGCTGGCGGAAATGCTGAGGCTCAACGGTTACAACACGGCAGCCTTCGGCAAATGGCATGAAACCGCCGTCTGGGAAACCGGGATCTCCGGCCCGTACGACCGCTGGCCGACACGTCAGGGCTTCGACAAGTTCTACGGCTTCATCGGCGGCGAAACCAATCAGTGGGCGCCTTACCTCTTCGATGGCGTCACCCAGGTCGAACTGCCGAGCGACCCCAACTACCATTTCATGACTGACATGACCGACAAAGCGGTTGCCTGGGTGAAATACCAGAAAGCGCTGTCGCCCGAAAAACCGTTTTTTGTCTACTTCGCTCCGGGTGCCACGCATGCGCCTCACCATGCGCCCAAAGCCTGGATCGACAAGTGGAAAGGCAAGTTCGACCAGGGCTGGGATGCGATGCGTCAGGCCACCTATGAACGCCAGCTCAAGACAGGCGTGATCACGGCCGGCACACAGCTGGCGCCGAAACCAGCGGCAATTCGCGATTGGGACAGGCTGTCTGCCGACGAAAAGCGTCTGTACGCCCGCCAGATGGAAGTATTCGCCGCCTATCTCGATTACACCGATCATGAAATCGGCCGCATGCTCAAGGCAGTCGACAGCACCGGTCAGGCCGACAACACCCTTGTTTTCTATATTGCGGGCGACAACGGCGCCAGCGCTGAGGGTGGCGAGCACGGCATGTTCAGCGAGATGACCTATTTCAATGGTGTTCAGGAAAAGGTCGCCGACATGCTGAAGGTGATGGACAAGTGGGGCGGCCCCGAGACCTACCCGCACTTCGCTTCGGGCTGGGCGGTTGCGATGGATACGCCTTTCGCCTGGACCAAGCAGGTCGCCGCGGATTTTGGCGGCACCCGCAATGGCCTGGTGGTGCACTGGCCGAAGGGAATCAAGGCGAAGAACGAGCAGCGCACCCAGTTCAGCCATGTGATCGACGTGGCGCCGACCATCCTGCAGGCCGCCGGCCTGCCCGAACCCAGGGTAGTCAACGGCACGCCGCAGATTCCCATGGAAGGCACCAGCATGGTCTACAGCTTCGACGATGCCAAGGCCCGGGAACGCCATGCCACGCAATACTTCGAAATTGCCGGCAACCGCGCCCTCTACCACGACGGCTGGCTGGCGCGCACGATTCACCGGGCAGCCTGGGAGCGCGAAGTTCGCCGCCCCTTGAAGGACGATGTGTGGGAACTTTACGATGTGCGCACCGACTTCAGCCTGAGCACCGATCTGGCCGCGAAGAATCCGAAGAAACTCGCCGAGATGCAGGCGCTGTTCATGCGGGAAGCCGCCAAATACCACGTGTTGCCAATCGACGACCGCCTGTTCGAGCGTACGCTGGCTGAAGCCGTTGGCCGCCCCGATCCCATGGGCAAGCGCACCTCGCTGACGCTGGCCGAAGGCATGACCGGCATGATGGAAAACGTCTTCATCAACGTGAAGAACAAATCCAAGACCCTGACTGCGGTAATCGAGGTACCACAGGACGGTGCGAACGGCACCATCCTGGCGCAGGGCGGGCGCTTCGGCGGCTGGTCGCTGTATGTGAAGGACGGCATACCTGCCTACGACTACAACTTCCTCGGCCTGCAGCGCAGTTCGATCGCCGCCTCCAGGAAGCTCGCGCCCGGCAAGAACACGATCCGCTTCGATTTCGCCTACGACGGTGGCGGAATGGGCAAGGGCGGACTGGGAACCCTGTATGTGAACGACGAGAAAGTCGGTGAAGGCCGCATTGAGCATACCCAGGCAGCCATCTTTTCGGCCGACGAGACCGCCGACGTGGGCATAGATCTTGGCACACCGGTCGTGGAATCCATCGGGGCGGAAGCCCGGTCGCGCTTCACCGGGCGCATCCCGGAGGTAATCGTCCAGGTGAAATAAGCGTGTCGGGGATCAGACATCCCCGATCAGGCAATAAAAACGGGTGCACGCACCCGTTTTTATTGCGCGGCCGCCAGACGTTGCCCACGCGAGCTTTCTTAACCCATTGGGAAACAAGCACTCTGGCAGCGGCACCCATGGCGCCTGCAAACAAAAGCCCCCGCAAGCGGGGGCTTTTCACGGCAGGTACAGCCCGTTACTTAGTTCTTGTTCGCGATCATTTCCTGAATGATCGGCGCCAGGATCAGCTCCATGGCGAAACCCATCTTGGCACCCGGCACCACGAAGGTGTTGCGGCGCGACATGAAGGAGTTCGGGATCATGTTCAGCAGGTAGGGGAAGTCGACGCCCTTGGGCTCGCGGAAGCGGATGACGATGAAGCTTTCGTCCGGCGTCGGGATGTCGCGCGTGATGAAGGGGTTGGAGGTGTCGACCGTGGAGACGCGCTGGAAGTTGATGTCGGTGCGCGAGAACTGCGGCGTGATGTAGTTCACGTAATCCGGCATGCGGCGCAGGATGGTGTCGACGATCACGTCGGCCGAATAGCCGCGCTCGGCGCTGTCGCGGTGGATTTTCTGGATCCATTCGAGGTTGACGATGGGCACCACGCCGATGCCGAGGTCGACGTGCTGGGCAACGTCGATGTCATCGGTTTTCACCAGGCCATGCAGGCCTTCGTAGAACAGTACGTCGGAGCCGGCGGGCACGTCTTCCCACGGAGTGAACTCACCGGGATTGAGGCTGCTGCCGAGACGCTTGTTGTGATCGGCCGCTTCGGCATCGCTGTGGATGTAGAAGCGCTTTTTGCCGCCGCCGGTCTTGCCGTAGGTTTCGAACAGTTCGGCCAGCTTGCCGAAATGGTTGGACTGCGGACCGAAGTGGCTGAACGACATGTTGCCTTCGGCTTCGGCTTTTTTGACAGCCTCCTTGAAATCCACGCGCGACAGGCTGTGAAAGCTGTCGCCTTCGATCACGGCTGCATTGATTTTTTCACGGAAGAAAATGTGTTCGAACGCGCGCTTGACGGTGGTGGTGCCGGCGCCGGACGAACCCGTGACCGCGATGACGGGATGTTTCTTGGACATGCTGGGACTCCCTGAAGAGGTAATAATTAGGAATGAAAGCGAAACCCTAGCATTTTACCCGCGCCGGGTCGGGCTTGTCACTCGCACGTCGGGATGCGGTTTCCCTGGCTACAGGGCAAATTCGAGCCGTTCTTCGAGTTTTTTCAGCGCGGCGGCAGCACAGGCGGCATCCTTATCGCCGCCCGGTGCGCCCGATACGCCCACCGCGCCGATCAGGCTGCCCGCAGCCCGGATCGGCAGACCGCCTTCCATCACGATCAGGCCGTCGATATGGTTGAGTTCGGGCCGGATATCGCCGCGCGCAGCGCGAAATTCGGCGCTATCGATGCCCGACATGATGACCATGCCGGCCTTGCGTTCGGCGATTTCGAGGGTGTGGCGCGCCGCCAGGGTGTCGCGCAGCGCAACCTGCAGGTTGCCGGCACGATCCAGCACCGCGACCGAGACGTTATAGCCGTTCTGGCGGCAGGCCTCGACCGCGCCCATGGCGATGTCGCGCGCCAGTTCCAGACCGATCTGCTTGACTTGCAGCACATCGGGCTGGGCGGCATGAGCGGACACGGACGCGGCAAGCAAGGCAATCAAAAGCTGGGGCTTCATGACGGTCTCCTTCGATTCATCAGGGGTAAAGCGAGGTGACGCGGTAACCGCGTTTTTCCAGCAATGCGGGCAGGCCGTCCGCCCCCGTGAGATGCAATGCGCCGACGGCCACGAACGGCGTTTTCCCGTCCGCCAGCATCTGTTCGATTTTATCGCTCATACGCAGGTTGCGTTCGGTGAACAGCTTTTGCTTCATCCAGTCGGCGGAACGCGGGGCGCGCTGGAGCGACTTGACGGTGATCTGCTGTAGCGCCGCCGGATCATGGGCAAGCCAGGCGTCGATCAGCGCCTGGGTGTCGGCCCGCATGTCGTCGGTTTCCAGATAGCCGAGCGATTCGTCGAGATAGACGAGCTGGTCCTGCGGCGGGATGCTGTCGAACAACTGGAACTGGTAATCGATGCCTTCCAGCTCGGTCACCGGCTTGCCGAGCGCGTTCGCAATGCCGATGAAATAAAACTCGGTGGCGTATTCAAAGCCGTAACCGAGCTTTTTCAGCGCGCCCACGGTCAGGGTCAGGCTCGCCATCCAGGGCTTCCAGCCTTGCACCGTTTCGCGCGGAATCGCCAGGGCATCGAGCTGGGTATGCAGGCGCTGCCGCAGGGCGGGCGGCAGCAGGGTGTCGAGCGTTTGCGGCGGCGGCAAGGCGGCATAGCGCTGCAGCCCGGCCTGCATCTTGTCGATTTGGCTGGCGTCGAGTTCCACCACCAGTTCGCTCGATTGCACCATCGCCTGCGTGGCGATCAGATCCAGCGGAAAAAAATCGGCGCGACCGACATGGATGGTGCCGAACAGATAGGCGGTTTGGCCCTGCTTGCTGATGGCATAGAGCAGGCCGCGCGCGGGCGCCGCCTGCATTTGCTGCAAGATGGCTTCGGCCTCGGGCGCCGCGGCGGCAGGGGCGGCCGTCGCCGGCGCCATATCCGCCCAGGCCCCCTGCCACCCGGCCAGCAGAATGATCAGCAACAAGCGGGAAATCCGGTTTGACATGGCGCACTTTCAGATATGTGGGGCCTGGCAACGGCCAGGCGGCGGCTGACGGGAGGGTAGGTATAATTGTCGGTCGGCACTTTTACCCATTTGAGCAGTTTTCATGCAAGAAAAATACCTTCCCTCGGAAATCGAACACGCGGCGCAGGCGCGATGGACCGCCAGCCAGACTTATCGCGCCAGCGAGACGTCCGATCGCCCCAAATACTATTGCCTGTCGATGTTCCCCTACCCGTCGGGAAAACTGCACATGGGCCACGTGCGCAACTACACCATCGGCGACGTGCTGGCGCGCTACCACGCGATGCGCGGCTTCAACGTGATGCAGCCGATGGGCTGGGATGCCTTCGGCCTGCCGGCGGAAAACGCCGCCATCGCCAACAACGTGCCGCCCGCCGCCTGGACCTACGCCAACATCGACCACATGCGCACGCAGTTGCAGGCGCTGGGCTTTGCCATCGACTGGTCGCGCGAACTCGCCACCTGCAAGCCGGATTACTACCGCTGGGAACAATGGCTGTTCACCCGCCTGTTCGAAAAGGGCGTGATCTACAAGAAGATGGCGACGGTGAACTGGGACCCGATCGACCAGACCGTGCTCGCCAACGAGCAGGTGATCGAGGGCCGCGGCTGGCGCTCAGGCGCCTTGGTCGAAAAGCGCGACATCCCGATGTATTTCTTCCGCATCACCCAGTATGCCGACGAGCTGCTGAGCGGGCTCGACACCCTGCCAGGCTGGCCCGAGCGGGTGAAGACCATGCAGGCCAACTGGATCGGCAAGAGCGTCGGCGTGCGCTTTGCCTTCCCGTACACGCTCGACGGCAGGGATGAAAAACTCTGGGTGTTCACCACCCGCGCCGACACCATCATGGGCGTGACCTTCTGCGCTGTCGCCGCCGAACACCCGCTCGCCACCCGCGCGGCAGCCGACAACCCCGAACTCGCCGCCTTCATCGCAGAGTGCAAGCAGGGCAGCGTCGCCGAAGCCGACATGGCGACGATGGAAAAGAAGGGCATGGACACCGGCCTCAAGGTGACCCATCCGCTCACCGGCGAAGCGATCCCGGTGTGGGTCGGAAACTACGTGCTGATGAGCTACGGCGAAGGTGCGGTGATGGCGGTGCCGGCGCACGACGAACGCGATTTTGGCTTTGCGCAAAAGTACGACCTGCCGATCAAACAGGTCATCGACGTCGAGGGCGAGACCTTCTCGCTCGACGCTTGGGCCGAATGGTACGGCGACAAGATGCGCGGCCGCTGCGTCAATTCCAGCAAATACGACGGTCTCGACTACACGGCAGCGGTCGACGCTATTGCTTCCGACCTCGCCGCGCTGAACCTCGGCGAAAAGAAGACCCAGTTCCGCCTGCGCGACTGGGGCATTTCGCGCCAGCGCTACTGGGGCTGTCCGATCCCGATCATCCACTGCGACAGCTGCGGCGACGTGCCGGTGCCGGCTGACCAGCTGCCGGTGGTGCTGCCGGAGGATGTGGTGCCGGATGGCTCCGGCAACCCGCTCAACAAGCGCGCCGATTTCGTCAACTGCACCTGCCCCAAGTGCGGTGCACCGGCGCGGCGCGAGACCGACACGATGGACACCTTCGTCGAGTCGTCGTGGTATTACGCGCGCTACGCCTGCCCCGATTTTGCCGGCGGTATGCTCGACGCGCGCGCAAACAAATGGCTGCCGGTCGACCAGTACATCGGCGGCATCGAACACGCGATCCTGCACCTGCTCTACGCGCGCTTCTTCCACAAACTGATGCGCGACGAGGGCCTGGTTTCCAGCGACGAGCCGTTCCAGAACCTGCTCACGCAGGGCATGGTGATCGCCGACACGTTTTACCGCGAAGACGCCAGCGGCAAGAAAACCTGGTTCAACCCGGCCGACGTCGAGCTGCGCGACGGCGTAGCGACCTGTAAAACCGATGGCCAGCCGGTGATCGTCGGCGGCACCGAGAAAATGTCGAAGTCGAAGAACAACGGCGTCGATCCGCAGGCGCTGATCGACCTCTACGGCGCCGACACCGCACGCCTGTTCACGATGTTCGCCGCCCCGCCGGAGCAGAGCCTGGAATGGTCGGACGCAGGGGTGGAAGGCGCGCACCGCTTTTTGCGGCGCTTGTGGAAGGCCGGCCACGAACACCTGCAGGCAGGCGCGGTTGCGGCGTATGCCGGTGGCGAACTGGGCGATGCCGCCAAAGCCCTGCGCCGCCAGCTGCACCAGACCATCCAGAAAGTCAGCGACGACATCGAGCGCCGCAAGCAGTTCAACACCGCGATCGCCGCGGTGATGGAACTGATGAACGCGCTGGCGAAGCTGGAAGGCGACGACGCCACCACCCGCAGCGTGCGGCAGGAAGTGCTGGAAGCCGCCGCCGCCCTGCTCGCGCCGATGGTGCCGCATATTGCCGAGGCGCTCTATGCTGAACTTAAACCCGGTGCCGAACTCCGGCCGGGGGCAACGATGACCTGGCCGACGGTCGATGCCAGCGCGCTGGTGCAGGATGAAATCGAGCTGATGCTGCAGGTGAACGGCAAGCTGCGCGGGCAGATCCGCGTATCGGCGACGGCGGACAAAGCCAGCATCGAAGCCGCCGCGCTGGCCAGCGAGTCGGTCCAAAAATATCTCGAAGGCCAGCCGCCGAAAAAAGTGGTGGTGGTGCCGGGACGTCTGGTGAATATCGTCGTATGAACCGCCGCCTGTTTCTTGCCCTGATTCCCGCCGCGCTGGCCGCAGGCTGTGGCTTTCAACTGCGCCGTTACGACGGCTTGCCGTTCGCCAGCCTCTACCTCGATCCGCCCGGTGGCAGCGCGGTGGCGCAACGCCTGCGCACCATGCTGGCGAGCGACAAGTCCATCCGGCTGACCGCAACCGCGGCCGAAGCGGCGGCCGTGCTCAAGATCACCCGGGAGGAACGCGTCAAATCCATCCTCACGCTGACGGGCGGCGGCCGCGTATCCGAATACAGGCTGACGCTGAAAATCAGCTATGCCGTCGTCGGCAAGGACGGGGCTGAACTGGCCGCGCCCGAAAACTTCGAGCTGGTGCGCAGCATGACCTACGACGATTCGCTGCACCTGGCCAAGGGTGCCGAGGAGCAACTGCTGTATCGCGACATGGACGAAAATGCCGCGCTGCGGATCGTGCGACGCATGCAGACGCTCAAACCTGCCGACACCAGTCAGTGAACATTCCGGCCGAACGTCTGCCCGATCAATTGAGCCGCGGCCTCGCCGCGCTCTACGTGGTGGTGGGCGACGAGCCGCTGGCGGCACAAGAAGCCAGCGACGCCATCCGCGCAGCGGCGCGCGCGGCCGGCCACAGCGAGCGCAATGTGTTTACCGTGCAGGGGCGCTACAACTGGCAGGGCATTTTTGCCAGCGGCGACAACCTGTCGCTGTTCGCCGAACGCCGCCTCACCGAAATCCGCATCCCCTCCGGCAAGCCCGGCGTCGATGGCGCCAAGGCGCTGGAAACCTACGCGGCCAAATTGCCCGCCGACACCCTCACCCTGATCAATCTGCCGGGGATGGACTGGAAAGCCATGCAAAGCCGCTGGTTTGCCGCGCTGGCGAAGGCCGGCGTGGTGATCGAGGCGAAGCCCATCGACCGCACGGCCCTGCCCGGCTGGATCGAACGGCGATTGGCGAAACAGGGTTTGCGTGCCGAACGCGCCGCGCTGGCGTTTCTGGCGGAGCAGGTAGAAGGCAACCTGCTCGCCGCGCAGCAGGAAATCGACAAGCTCGCGCTGCTGCTGCCGCCGGGTGACGTGACGTTGGCCGACGTCGAACACGCGGTGGTCGACGTCAGCCGGCTGGAAGCCGACGAACTGGCCGATGCGCTGTATGCGGGCGATGGCACCCGCTTCGCGCAGATCGTGGCGGACCTCAAGGACAGCGGCGAGGCGGTGCCCGCCATCCTGTGGCAAGTCGCATCCGCGGTGCAATTGCTGCTGCGGTTAAAATTGGCGGTAGCGCAGGGCGACAGCCTGCCCGGCGTGATGCGGACGCTGTGGGGACGCGACAAGCAACGCGCACCGCAAATCGAGCGGGCGCTGAAACGATTGGGCCTGACGCAGGTCGAATCCGCTCTGGCCGACCTCGCCCTGATCGACCGCCAGGCCAAGGGCCTGGAGCGCGTGGGCGACCCGTGGGACACCTTGCTGCGGGTGGGAATGACGCTGGCTGAACCGGCACGAAATGGACAACGAGATCGACGTTAAAGCGATGGATATCAAAAACTACATGCAAACGGTGGGCAAACAGGCGCGCGAAGCCTCGCGTGCGATCGCCCGCGCCGACACCAACCAGAAAAACCGTGCCTTGCTGGCGATCGCTGCCGCGATCCGGCGCGATGCCGCCAAACTGCTGGAGGCCAACGCGCGCGACATGGATCACGCGCGCGCCAGCGGACTCGACGCCGCGCTGCTCGACCGCCTGCAGATCGATGAAAAAGCCGTGGCTGGCATGGCCGAAGGACTGGAGCAGATCGCCGCATTGCCCGACCCGGTCGGCGAGATCACCGACCTCAAATACCGTCCCTCCGGCATCCAGGTCGGCAAGATGCGGGTGCCGCTCGGCGTCATCGGCATCATTTACGAAGCGCGTCCCAACGTGACCGCGGATGCCGCCGGGCTGTGCCTGAAGTCCGGCAACGCGGCGATCCTGCGCGGCGGCTCCGAGGCGCTGCACTCGAACCAGGCGGTGGCCGCCTGCGTGCGCGAAGGCCTCGCGGCCGCCGGCCTGCCCGCCACCGTGGTGCAGGTGATCGAGACCACCGACCGCGCCGCGGTGGGCGAACTCATCACCATGAAGGATTACGTCGATGTGATCGTGCCGCGCGGCGGCAAGGGCCTGATCGAACGCATCACCGGCGAGGCGCGGGTGCCGGTGATCAAGCATCTGCACGGCAACTGCCACGTCTACGTGGACGACCGCGCCGATCAGGCGAAGGCGGTGAAAATCGTCGAGAACGCCAAGACCCAGCGCTACGGCACCTGCAACACCGCCGAATCGCTGCTGGTGGCGCGCAGCGTGGCGATGGCGGTACTGCCTGAAATCGGCCGGATGCTGGCGGGCAAAGGGGTGGAAATGCGCGGCTGCGTCGAGTCGCTGGCCATCCTCAAGGTCGCCGGCATCGCCGAAGACAAGCTGCGCGCCGCCGTCGCGGCCGACTGGCACGAGGAATATCTCGGCCCCATCATCGCGGTCAAAATCGTGGCCGATCTCGACGCCGCGATTGCCCACATCAACGCCAACGGTTCGCAGCACACCGATGCCATCGTCACCGAAGACTATGGTCGCGCGCGACGCTTCCTGCGCGAGGTCGATTCGGCCAGCGTGGTGGTCAACGCCTCGACCCGCTTTGCCGACGGCTTCGAATACGGCCTCGGCGCGGAAATCGGCATTTCCACCGACAAGATCCACGCGCGCGGCCCGGTCGGGCTGGAAGGCCTGACCTCGCAAAAATGGATCGTGCTGGGGGATGGGCATGTGCGGGGTTAAATGGTGAGCGGTGAGCGGGGAGTGGGAAGCGGAGTCGGGCACGACACGGGTTTTTCCGTTCACCGCTCCCCGCTCCCCGCTCACCAACACGCCATCGGCGTGATGGGCGGCACCTTCGACCCGATCCATCTGGGCCATCTGCGACTGGCCGAGGAAATGGCCGAGGCGCTGGACCTGGATCAGGTGCGTTTCATCCCCGCCGGGCAGCCGCCGCACCGTGACATGCCGCACACCAGCGCGCTGCACCGGCTGGAAATGGTGCGCCGCGCCGTGGCCGGCAACCCCCGTTTTACGGTGGACGCGCGCGAAGTCGAACAGCCGGCGCCCAGCTACACGGTCGACACCCTGACCGCGCTGCGCGCCGAGCTCGGGCCGCATCAACCGCTGTGGCTGTTGCTGGGCGCCGACGCTTTTGCCGGGTTGCCCGCCTGGCATCGGTGGCAACAGCTGTTTGCGCTGGCCCATATCGCCGTCACCACGCGCCCCGGCTCCAACGACCACACGGCCCAGCCTGACACGCTGGCCGCAGAACTGAAACAGGAACTCTCGCACCGCCAGGTGCCGGCCGGGTCGGCTACAGGCCCGGCCGGCGCAGTGGTGTTGCAAAACATGACGGCGCTGGACATTTCAGCCAGCCGGATCCGCGCCATCCTGGCACGGCAGGGCAGCGCGCGATATCTGCTGCCCGACGCCGTGCTCGACTACATTCACCAACATCAACTGTACCTACACTCATGAATATCGAAGACAAGCTCAAACTGATCGTCGCCGCACTTGAAGACCTCAAGGCGCAGGACATCGCCATCCTCAACACCAGCAAGCTCACCGCACTGTTCGAACGCATGGTCATCGCCAGCGGCACTTCCAACCGGCAGACGCGCGCGCTGGCCGACAACGTGCACGTCAAGGTGAAAGAGGCTGGCGAATACGTCGGCAACACCGAAGGCGAAGACAGCGGCGAATGGGTGCTGCTCGATCTCGGCGACGTGATCGTGCATGTGATGCTGCCCGCCGTCCGCGCGCATTACAACCTGGAGGAGCTCTGGGGCGCGGCCGAAGCGGCACGCACCCGGCATATCCAGGCCGATCACTAGGTCATGAATCCATCGGTTTCGCCATGGCGGCGATGCGGCACTAGATGAAACTGCACCTGCTCGCCGTCGGCCACAAAATGCCCGGCTGGATCAACAGCGGTTACGACGATTACGCGCGGCGGATGCCGCCCGACCTGCCGCTGCTGCTGACCGAGATCAAGCCCGGCCATCGCGTGGCGGGCGAGGACGGTGCGCGGGCCCGCCAGCTCGAAGCCGAGCGCATCCTCGCCGCCCTGCCTGCGGGCTGCGTGCCGGTGGCGCTCGACGAGCGCGGCGCGCAGGTCACCACACGCGAACTGGCCGCATGGCTGCAGGGCTGGATGGCGGAAGGCGTATCGCCGGCGTTTGTCATCGGCGGGGCGGACGGCCTCGACGACAGCGTCAAGACGCGTGCGGTCAAATTGCTCGGCCTGTCGAAACTGACCCTGCCGCATGCCATGGCGCGGGTCATGCTGGCCGAGCAACTGTACCGTTCCGTGTGCATAATCAAGGGGCACCCCTACCATCGGGATTGAGGAAAACACGAATCATGCTGGTTGATAAAAGGATCTATCTGGCTTCGCAATCGCCGCGCCGGCGCGAGCTGCTGAAACAGCTCGGCGTGGCCTTCGACATGTTGCCCCTGCGCGCGGTGGCGGGGCGCATGGACGTGGTCGAGATCCCCCAACCCGGCGAAACGGCCCCCGATTTTGCACAGCGCATGGCCATCGAAAAGGCCGCGTGCGGCTGGCGCGCGGTGGACGCGCGTCACGTGCTGCGCTTCCCGGTGCTGGGTGCCGATACCGTGGTGGAACTGGACGGCGCCATTCTCGGCAAGCCAGCAGACCGCAGCGATGCCGAGGCCATGCTGTCGCGCCTGTCCGGCCGCCTGCACCTGGTCCACACCGCAGTCGCCATCAAGCAGGAAGGGCGAATCGAACAGTGCCTGTCGACCAGCGTGATCCGCTTCGCCGAACTCAGCCCGCTCACCATCGCCCGCTACCTGGATACCGGCGAACACATCGGCAAGGCTGGCGCCTACGGCATCCAGGGCCGCGCGGGCGCATTCGTCGAACATCTCGAAGGCAGCTACAGCGGCGTCATGGGACTGCCGTTATATGGCACTGCTGTCTTACTGAGAGTCTTCGGTTTCGCCGTCTGACGTGCGATCCCACCCATCATGAGCGAAGAAATCCTCGTCAACGTCACTCCGCAGGAAACCCGCGTCGCCGTGCTGCATCTCGGCTCGGTACAGGAACTCCATATCGAGCGCGCGCAGTGCCGCGGGCTGGTCGGCAACATCTACATGGGACGGGTGGTGCGCGTGTTGCCGGGGATGCAGTCGGCTTTCATCGACATCGGCCTGGAACGCGCGGCTTTTCTGCATGTGGCCGACATCTGGGAAGAACGCCACGGCAGCGAACCCGAGCGGCCGATAGAACAGATCCTGCACGAAAGCCAGACCCTGATGGTGCAGGTGATCAAGGACCCGATCGGCACCAAGGGCGCGCGCCTGTCGACCCAGATCAGTTTTGCCGGGCGCTACCTGGTCTACCTGCCGCAGGAAACCCACATCGGCATCTCGCAAAAAATCGAGGGCGAAGAAGAGCGCGAACTATTGCGCCAGAAACTGCACCAGCTGATGCCGGAAGGCGCCCGCGGCGGCTTCATCGTGCGCACCATGGCGGAAACCGCCGAGGACGCCGAGATCGGCGCCGATATCGAATACCTGCGCCGCCTGTGGACCAACATCCAGTCGCGCGTCAATTGCGAAGCGCCCTGCCTGCTGTATCAGGACCTCGACCTGTCGCTGCGCGTGCTGCGCGACTTCGTCAACAGCGACACGACCCGCATCCTCATCGACTCGCGCGAAACCTATCAGCGCATGGCCGATTTCGCGGAGAACTACACCCATGCGGTGTTCGACAAGCTGCAGCACTACAGCGCCGGGCGGCCGCTGTTCGACCTGCACGCCATCGATGACGAAATCGCCCGGGCGCTGGGACGCCGGGTCGATCTCAAGTCGGGCGGCTATCTGATCATCGACCAGACCGAAGCGCTCACCACGGTGGACGTCAACACCGGCGGTTTCGTCGGCGCGCGCAACTTCGACGACACCATCTTCAAGACCAACCTCGAAGCCGCGCAATCGATCGCCCGCCAGCTGCGCCTACGCAACCTCGGCGGCATCGTCATCATGGATTTCATCGACATGGACAACGCCGAGCACCAGGAGGCGGTGCTCACCGAGTTGAGGAAAACCCTCGCGCGCGATCCCACCCGCACCAGTGTCAGCGGTTTCTCCGCCCTGGGCCTGGTCGAAATGACGCGCAAGCGCACCCGTGAATCGCTGGCGCACGTGCTGTGCGAGCCCTGCCCCACCTGCGGCGGACGCGGCGAAATCAAGACCGCGCAAACCGTGTGCTACGACATCCTGCGCGAAATCCTGCGCGAAGCGCGCCAGTTCGACGCCCGCGAATACCGCATCGCCGCCGCACAAAGCGTCATCGACCAGTTCCTCGACGAAGAGTCCGGCAGCCTCGCCCAGTTGATCGACTTCATCGGCAAGCCCGTCTCGCTGCAGGTCGAAACCAGCTATCCGCAGGAACAGTACGACATCATCCTGCTGTGACCGCCTGAGCGGGCTTTCGTGAACACTACGCCTCCCACCTACTGGCACACCGCCTGCGCCGAACTCGCCGCTGTCGACCCGGTGATGGCTGCACTCATCGAACGCTATCCCGACGCAATTCTCGGCGACCGGGGCGATCCGTTTCAGACCCTGGCGCGCGCCATCGTCGGCCAGCAGATATCGGTCACAGCGGCCGACAGCATATGGATGCGCTTTGCCGATTACGCGCAGCACATCCAGCCCGAACACATCGCCACGCTTGAGCTCGACGCGCTTGCGGCCTGCGGCCTGTCGCGCCGCAAGGCTGAATATTTACGTGATCTGGCGGGGCATTTCGTCGACGGCCGGGTCGAACCGGCGCGCTGGAAAGGCCTGGATGATGAAGCGGTGATCGCCGAACTGACCGACGTACGCGGCATCGGCCGCTGGACGGCCGAGATGTTTCTGATCTTCAGCCTGCGTCGCCCGGATGTATGGCCGCTGGACGATATCGGCCTGCAGAAAGCCGTCGCTCTGCACTATCTGGCGGGCGAGCGGCCTACGCCGAGCCTGCTACGCCAGCACGGCGCGCGGCACGCGCCCTGGCGCACTGTCGCCACCTGGTATTTGTGGCGCAGCCTCGATCCGGTCGTTGTGCAGTATTGAGTAGCGTACCAAGCACCCAGGCAATTCAGGGCGCCATTTGACCGCGCGTGTTCAGGGAAAATTGGCGGAAAGTTGTTCGGCTTGGGGTCGCTTGAACGGACCCTGCTGTCAGGCCGCCTGCTGCACCGGCGCAATATCCTGGGAGATGCTGCGCAACAGCAGGATGTCGCGATAGGCGCCCGGCTCGAAACCGATGCGGGTGCCGCCGCGATGGTCGAAAACCAGTTCGTCGAAAAAGGCCTTGATGTCGGGCGTATTCCACACCTGCACCATTTTCTCCAGCAAGTGGGGATAGGCCTCGAGACCCTGGCCGTTGTCGTCTTCGTTGAAAAAGGCGCGGCCATCCAGGTTCACGTTGAAGTAGCGCCGGCATTCGGTACTGGCGGCGACGTAACCCGCCGTGTCGCCGGCACGATGCAACAGATCGAGCAGCAGCAGCCACGGCACCGGCGACTCGGTCGGCGCTTCGCGCAGGTGTTCCTGCAGCAGGTGGATCGCGAGTTCGCCATGGCCGTGCGCCATGAAGACTTCGGCCTGATCCAGAATGTCCTCTTTCAATTCGGTGCCATCATCACTTGGCGGGGCCGCCATGTCCGCCATGCGCTGGGGAATCACCGGCGGAATGGCATCGAGGTCAGACTCCGGCGATCCGCGCGTTGAATCCAGATCCGGCTGCGCCCAGTTGTCGTCGATGAGATTGACCGCCTGCGAACGGCCACGGCTGCGGCGACGCAAGGCGACGATCAGGGCGCCCGCCCCCACCAGCAAACCGGCGGCCAGCAGGTACAGCGGCCATTGTGGCGACAGCTTTGCCACAGGCGGGGGCACGGCAACCGGCGTAGCGGCGCGTGCATGGTCGAGCTGGGCGTTGCGTTCCTGCAAGGCCAGCAACTGCGTTTCCAGATAGGCGATCTTGCGGTTGAGTGCCGTGTTTTCGTCCGACAGGTCGGTCGGATTCAGGGTTTCAGCAACGGGCTGCCCGGGTTCGGACAGTTGGGTATCGAGACGCAGTGCGAGGGGCGAGCCCACGCCCGCTCGTTTGCCCGACAGCACCAGGCGCGGTTGCGCCGGGGCCGCTGCGCGAGGCTGCTTCGCTGGGGCGCGCTGCGTGGTGACCGCAGCGCGGGCAGGTGCGGGCGTGGCGCGTCTGGCTGGGCGGCGTTCCGGTGCAGGGGCCACCGCCGACGTTTCCGGTTCGGCCCGGGTTGGCGGCGCGACGCCGGGAATCGCGCTGCTGCTGGCGGATTCCATCAACTGCCCGGGCGGGTCGAGCAGAACGGCATATTCCCGTTGCAGGCGCGCCTCGCATTCGGAGATCAACACAAACTGCGCCACCGGATCATTGACGCTCTGGGTCGTGCGGATATGCAACAGGGTCTGGCCGCCGGCGGGCTCGATCGTCAGTTCGGCGCGCGGCAAGGGCGCGATCCCGCCCGGGAAAGGACTCATGCTGATGCATTCCGTCGTGGTCGAATCCGTCGCACCAATCAGCGGGACAACAGCATGCAGGGGCTGTCCCAGATACGAGCGCACGCTGACGTCCCCCAGTCCGAGCGCTGCGGCAAAACCGGCATGACACAAACCCAGCAGGAGGCAGGCAGTTTTCAAGTTCACATGATTACGGGTGGAGGCACTATATGCATGATATTCGGGCGAAAAACCCTGCAACTTGAGGCGGTTCCCGCAGATGGCATGCTTTTTGGCTGGCATGCGCCGGAGTTTACCGCAACAGCGCCGGAGATGACCCCAACAGCGCCTGACTTTATCCCACCAGCACCAGCGCCCACACCACCACGGCATTGACCAGCGCGATCATGACCGCCGCACTACCCATGTCCTTGGCGCGCTTGATCAGCAGATGGTGTTCCAGCGAAATCCGATCCACCGCAGCTTCGACGGCCGAATTGAGCAATTCGACCATCAGCACGCCTAGCACGGCGGCGATCATCAGCGCGCGTTCGACCCCGGTCGACCCCAGATACAGGGCCAGCGGAATCAGCAACAGCGCCAGGAACACTTCCTGACGGAACGCATCCTCATGCTTGAACGCGGCGCGCAAGCCGTCCCAGGTGTAGCCGATGGCGTTCAGCAAACGCCGCAGGCCGGTCTTTCCCTTGTAAGGGCTGACAGGCTCGGTCATGTCGCAGGCTTATACGTCAGGTCGAGTTCGCGCGCCGCCTTGACGTCATCCAGCCGCCGCACCGGCAGGCTGTAGGGCGCGCCCTTGACCAGTTCGGCGTTGGTTTCGGCTTCGTGCTTGATGATTTTCATCGCCTCGATGAAGCCATCGAGGGTTTCGCGGCTCTCGGTCTCGGTCGGCTCGATCAGCAGACACTCCGGCACCAGCAACGGGAAGTAGGTGGTCGGGGCATGGTAGCCGTAGTCGAGCAGGCGCTTGGCGAAGTCCATCGCCGACACGCCGGTGGCGTCTTTCAGCTTTTTCAGCGTGACGATGAACTCGTGGCTGGCGCGACGCTCGGGGTACGCCAGTTCAAAGCCCGCCTTGCGCAGTTCCGCCATCAGATAGTTGGCGTTGAGCGTGGCGTATTCGGCGACGCGATGCATCCCCTCGCCCCCCAGCAGGCGGGCGTAAATGTAGGCACGCATCAGCACGCCGGCATTGCCCATATTGGCCGACAGGCGGCCGATGGATTGTGGCAGATCGATCTCGGTCGCCAGGCGATAGAGGCCGTTGTCGTTGAGCACCAGCGGGATCGGCATGAAAGGCAACAGCCGCTCCGCCACACCCACCGGGCCCGCGCCCGGCCCGCCGCCACCGTGCGGGGTGGAGAAGGTCTTGTGCAGGTTCATGTGGATGACGTCGAAACCCATGTCGCCCGGACGCACCTTGCCGAGAATGGCGTTGAGGTTGGCGCCGTCGTAGTACAGCAGACCGCCGGCGTCGTGAACGATTTTCTGGATGTCGGTAATGGTTTTTTCGAACACACCCAGCGTCGACGGGTTGGTCAGCATCAGCCCGGCCGTTTGCGGGCCGACCGCGGCGCGCAGCGCGTCCAGGTTGACCGCGCCGGAGGCATCCGTAGGGATTTCCTTCACGGTATAACCACACATCGTGGCGGTGGCCGGGTTGGTACCGTGTGCCGCATCCGGCACGATGATCTCGCGCCGGGCCGTGTCGCCACGCGCGTCGTGGTAGGCGCGGATCATCGCCACCCCGGCGAACTCGCCGTGCGCGCCGGCCATCGGCGCCATCGACACGCCCGCCATGCCGGTGACGTCCTTCAGCATTTCCTGCAGCTCGAACATGCTGGCAAGAAAACCCTGCCCCGTCTCGTCCGGGCTGGCCGGATGGCGCGCCAGAAACTGCGGCAGCATCGCCAGCGAATTGCACGCGCGCGGGTTGTATTTCATGGTGCACGAACCGAGCGGGTAGAACTGCGTGTCGATCGAGAAGTTCTTCTGGCTCAGTCGCGTGTAGTGGCGCACCACGTCGAGCTCGGACACCTCGGGCAAGGCCGGTGCGGCCTTGCGGCGCAACGCGGCCGGCAGATCGTCGAGGCTGCCGCCAGCAGCAGGAAGTTGCGAGGTGGCCGTGCGGCCGGGACGGGAATGGTCGAATATCAGCATGACTTCAGGGGTCGGGATTCAGGGGTCAGGGATCAAGGAAGAACTCAAGTGCCTGACGCAGAGGGCGCGGCATAGCCGCACATCCCCTGAATCCTGACCCCTGAATCCTGATCCCCTTATTTCAAAGCAGCCAGCGCGGCATCGTAGTTGGGTTCCTGCTTGATCTCGGGAACGAGCTCGGCGTGCAGTACCTTGTTGTTCTCATCCAGCACCACCACGGCACGCGCGGTTACGCCGGCCAGCGGGCCGGAGGTGATGTCGACGCCGTAGTTGCGCTTGAACTCCGCGCCGCGCATGGTCGACAGCGTCACCGCATTGCTGGTGCCTTCGGCGGTGCAGAAACGGCCTTGCGCAAACGGCAGGTCGGCCGAAATCACCATCAGCACGGCGCCGTTCAACGCGGCATCATTGAATTTCCTGGTCGAGGTCGCGCAGACGCCGGTGTCCAGGCTCGGCACGATGTTCAACAACTTTTTCTTGCCGACGAAATCCGCCAGCGAGACGTCGGACAGATCGCCGCTGACCAGTTTGAAGTCCGGCGCGGTGTCGCCGACCTTGGGGAAGTTACCGGATACGTCGATGGGGTTGCCGCCGAGGGTCACTGCCATGATGTTTCTCCTGAATTAACAAACGTAGGGATGCGGGGTCAATCAGTCTGGCAATCAGCCCGCGGGGTCTTCGTATCGCGACAAATGCTCGTCGATATTCTCGCGCAGGTATTTTTCATATACCTGCATGAAGTAAGCGATCGCAGATTCTTTTTCGAGCAGGAACTGCGCCTTGTTCTCGCTGCTGGCGTAGATCACGAAGGCGTTGAAGCGTGCCGCAGCGAACAGCATGGCCGCGCTCACCCTGGCCGGTTTGACCTTGCCCATGTGGGTGTTGCACAGCGCGATATACGCGTCGGCGAGTTCGTAGAATTCCTTGTCTTGCGGCATGTCGCTCATGGTTTTCCGATCAGTTCTTGTACGCGCACGGCGGCGCTTCGCGGCGCTTGGACAGGATACGTTCCAATTGTTGCGCGTAATGGTCAAGGTCGGCGGCAGTCTTGGTTTCAGTGACACAGACCAGAATCGCCTGCCCGAGTTCGGGATACCAGCCGGAAATATCCAGCCCGCCGAGGATGCCCTGTGCCTGCAGCGCGCGCAGCACATCTTTCGCGCTTGTGCCCTTCAGCATGTTGTCATCGAGCTTGAGCACGACTTCGTGGAAATACGGCGCAGCGAAGGCGCGCGTCACCCCGGGAATCGCCGTCAGCTTGTCGGCCAGCGCCACTGTGTTGGCGTGGCTGGCTGACGCGACTTTCGCCAGACCTTGCGGCCCCAGCAACGCCATGTATTGGGTGGCAGCGGTGACGACCAGCCCCTGGTTGGTACAGATATTGGAGGTGGCCTTGGAGCGGCGGATGTGCTGCTCGCGCGCCTGCAGCGTCAGCGAGAAACCCGGCTTGCCGTCGAGATCGACAGTACGTCCGACGATGCGCCCCGGCATCTGCCGCACGAATTCCTGGCGACAGCACATGAAGCCGAAGTACGGTCCGCCCGAAGCCATCGGCGCGCCCAGCGGCTGGCCTTCGCCGACGGCGATATCCGCCCCCTTCGTCCCCCACTTGCCGGGGGCTTCCAGCACTGCCAGCGTGGTCGGGTTGACCAGGCCGATCGCCAGCGCGCCCTGGGCATGGGCCCAGTCGGTCATCGCATGGACGTCTTCCAGTACGCCGAAGAAACCAGGCTGCGGAATCACCAGACCGGCAAACGCACCGGGGTCGGCCGGCAGCACGGTCTGGCCGCTGGCGGCGTCGTAATCGAGTTCGACCAGTTCGATGCCCTGGTTCTTCACCGTGGTCAGCACCACCTTGCGGTAGATCGAATGCACGCTCTTCGGCACCAGCACGCGGCGCGAGCTCTTGTGCGCGCGCACCGCCATCAGCACGGCTTCGGCCAGCGCCGAGGCGCCGTCGTACAGGGAGGCATTCGACACATCGAGCCCGGTCAGCCGGGTCATCATTGTCTGGTATTCGTAGATCAGCTGCAGCGTGCCCTGGCTGGCTTCGGCCTGATACGGCGTGTAGGCGGAATAGAACTCGCCGCGTGTGGTGATCTGCCAGATCGCTGCCGGAATGTGATGCTCGTAGACCCCCGCACCGATGAAGTTGGACCAGAAGCCGTCAGCCGACGCGCGCTCCTGCATCAAACGCGTCACCGCCATTTCGGGCAGGCCGTCGGGCACGTCTTTGAGCTTGCCGGTTTTCAGCGCGGACGGGATTTCGTCGAACAGGTCTTCGATGCTGGCCGCGCCAATGGCACCCAGCATGGCGGAGACGTCTTCAGGAGTGTGGGGGATGAAGGGCATTTTGTCAGGGGTCAGGATTCAGGGATCAGGATTCAGGGGGGATTCAGTGCCCGGTTCAAGGTAGGCGCGGCGCAGCCGCACATTCCCTGACCCCTGAATCCTGGCCCCTCCTCAGTGCGCTTCCGACTCAACCAGCTTCTGGTACGCGGCAGCGTCCATCAGTTCGGCAACATCGGCGGCATTGGCGGGCTTCAGCTTGAACATCCACGCGCTGTAAGCATCCTTGTTGATGGCTTCGGGGCTGGATTCGACGTCGGCGTTGGCGGCGATGACTTCGCCCGCAACCGGCGCGTACACGTCGGATGCGGCTTTCACCGACTCGACCACGGCGCATTCTTCGCCCTTCGCCAGGCTGCGGCCTGCGGCGGGGTTTTCGATGAACACCATGTCGCCCAGCAAATCCTGTGCGTGGTGGGTAATGCCGACCGTCAGCGTGCCGTCGGCTTCGACGCGCACCCATTCGTGGCTGGGGGTGTATTTGAGGTCTGCGGGAATGCTCATGATTTCTCCAGGTAAGGGGTTGGGCTTGAGGAGCGGTGCTGTGCACCTGCCCCGTTACGCCTCACGAAATTAAAATTTTGCCGTTACGCACGAATGGATATTTAACCACTTTGGCTTTCAGTTTCTTGTCGCGGATCTCGACTTCGACTTCCTCGCCCGGTGCGATGCCAAGCGGGATGCGAGCCAGCGCGATCGATTGCTGCATCGTCGGCGAAAACGTGCCGGAGGTGATTTCGCCCTCGCCATGCTTGGTCAGCACTTTTTGATGACCGCGCAGCACGCCCTTGTCGAGCAGCAACAGGCCAACCAGCTGTTTCGTGATTTCGCTCTTTTCCAGCGCAGCCCGGCCGACAAAATCGCGCGCGGTTTTCATGTCCACTGTCCACGCCAGGCCGGATTCCAGCGGCGAAGCGGTTTCATCCATGTCCTGGCCGTAGAGGTTCATGCCGGCTTCGAGCCGCAGGGTATCGCGCGCACCCAGGCCGATCGGCTTGCCACCGGCTTCCATCAACGCCTTCCAGAAGAAGGGCGCGGATTTCGCCAGCACCATCACTTCATAGCCGTCTTCGCCGGTGTAGCCGGTGCGCGCGATAAACATCTCGCCCATTGCAGCGGCGTTGAAAGGCTTGAGATGGGCGGTGATGGAATCGACGCCAGGCAGCGCGTTGTTCAGCGCCGGCGTCGCAGCCGGCCCCTGAATCGCGATCATCGCGAGGTCGCGGCGCGGCGTCAGAGTGAGTCCCATGCCCCACTCGGCATTCATTTTTTCCATCCAGGCGAGATCCTTTTCCGCGGTACCGGCATTGACCACCAGGCGGAACCAGGACTCGTCCATGAAATAGATGATGAGATCGTCGATCACCCCGCCGGCTTCATTGAGCATGCATGAATACAGCGCCTTGCCGGAGACCTGCAGTTTGTCGACGTTGTTGGCCACCAGCCGGCGCAAAAACGGGCGTACGTTGGCGCCCCTGATGTCGAGCGGCAGCATGTGGGAGACATCGAACAGACCGCAGCCGGTGCGCACCGCATGATGTTCTTCGATTTGCGAGCCGTAATTGACCGGCATGTCCCAGCCGCCGAAATCGACCATTTTGGCGGACAGCTCGCGATGGGTGGCGTTGAGCGGAGTGTGCTTGAGCGCTGCTGGAGTAGACGCGGCTTGATTTGACATGACGGTGACCAAAAATTTAAGGGATGCACGCTTGCGCTCCACCCCTCTGTCCTTGGTACCTGAGAGATTACGGTTGTGCCGGATCGAGTCTGGCGCAACCGCTGCCCCTTCGGTGGTGATCTGCCGGGTTTGAATTGAACCCAGCGTCACGCTCTCCAGAGTATTTTCCCAATACAAATATCGATTGGGGGTTGCGGTCCTTTTGCCTGAGCGATTCCGGGTGGGTTACGCCTTCGGCGGCATGCAAGGCATGCGCTCTCCCGCAACGGGAGGCCGAACTATACCGAAGAAGCGGGGGAGCGGCTAGCCTTGCGCCAGACCCGCGCCGGCTCAATAAGTCAGCTTCAGATCGAAGCCCATCGGCGCCACGTCGCGGATGGTCAAAGGCAGGCTCAGCGGCTGTTCGCTGCGCGGCGGAATGCCCGCGGCGATGCGCTGCGGGTCATCGAGATACTCGCTGGGCGCGAAGCTGCGCCGTGCCAGCGGCCGCTCGCGCTGGTCGGTGAGTGTCAACACCAGCATCGGCCAGGCCTGGGCCTGATCGGCACGATTGCCAAGAGTCAGCACCAGTTTGAGCCGAGTGGGGGTTTCGGTCTGCAGGTCGCTGCCGATGATCTGCAGCTGCGCCAGGTTTTGCGGCAGCGACACGCTGCAGCCCAGCAGCGAACAGACCTGCTCAACAGCGGGGCGCGCCTGCGGCCACCGTGCAACCAGGCTATCGCGCAGGAAGTAAGCCATTTGTGCCAGCAGCACGATCAGCAGCAGCGCGCTGCTCAAGCCCCACACCCAGGGCTTGAGGCGGCGCGGCGCGGCCAGCACCGCCGGCACGCTTTCGGGCGGCGGCGTGGCATATTCGATACGGGCGACGGGCGGCTCCGTTGCGGTGAAAACCGGCGCAGCGGGGTGCTCGGGCTCGAATTGCGGCAGCGGCCCAAGGTCGTCCGGCACCGGAATGTCGGGGTCGATGAGAATGATCGAGGGCAATTCGAGCGCGCTTTCGCGCTGGGCAATGCCGCTGGGGATGGCGGCTTCGCGTACGGCCTGCTCGATCTCGCGCACCTCATCGGGCGCATGTCGCGTGAACGGGAAGGGCGAGGGCGGAAGCGCGTCGGTTTCGGCTTCAGGCTCGGGTTCCGGTTCCGGTTCGCTCACCCGAGGTGAACCGTCGGCCATCAACAGGCTGGGATAGGCATCGAAAGCGGCGCCGCAGACGCTGCATTGCACCCAGCCCTGCGCGGCATCGAGTTGATCCTGCCCTAGACGGAACACGCTTGCGCATGCGGGGCAGGTGGTGCGAAAGCTCACTGCTTGATTCCAGACAGGCGCACCCAGCCCTCGTCGAGTGTGGGCGCATCAAACGCAAACCATTCGCGATACACCGCCATCACGTCCTCGGCCTGTTCGGCAAGAATGCCTGACAGCACCAGTTTTCCACCGCTGCGGACGCGCCCCGCCAGCAGCGGTGCCATGCCCTTGAGCGGATTGGTCAGAATGTTGGCGACGACGATATCGTATTGTCCGGGCGCAAATGCGTTCGGCAGGCAAAAATGTGCGCTGACCTCGTTGAGCGCGGCGTTGTCGCACGAGGCGGTGACGGCCTGCGCGTCGATATCGACGCCGTCCACCCGCGCCGCGCCTAGCTTGACCGCGGCAATGGCCAGGATCCCGGAGCCGCAGCCGTAGTCGAGCAGGGTTTCGCCGCCACGCAGGTTTTCGTCGAGCCAGCGCAGGCAAAGCCGGGTGGTGGGGTGACTGCCCGTGCCGAAAGCCAGACCGGGGTCCAGCTTGAGGTTGATCGCGCTGCTGTCGGGCGCGTCGTGCCAAGTGGGGACGATCCACAAGCGCGGCGAGATCGGGATCGGGTCGAATTGCGACTGCGTCAGCCGCACCCAGTCCTGCTCGGCCACCGTTTCCACCGTGTATTGAGTGGGCGCGGTGATACCGGCAAGTTCAGCCGCCGCGGCGAGGATGGCGGCCACGTCGGCGTCCGCTTCCAGCAACACGACCGCGATGCTGTGCGGCCACAGTTCGGCTGTCGGGTAATCCGGCTCGCCGAACAGCGGGGTTTCGTCGACGGTGCCGGCATCGGCGTCTTCCAGCGACACCGACAGTGCCCCCACTTCCATCAGCGCATCGGATAGCGGCTCAGCGGTTTTTGAATCAACGAGGATGCGGACGGATTGCCAGGACATGGTGTGAGCAGGAAGCAGTGGGCGGTGAACGGAGTTGCCCCCTTAATGTTCGCCGCCTGCCGCTTCCGCCTTGTCCTCCGCCAGCTTGTGCTCCAGATAGTGGATGCTGGTGCCGCCGGCGATGAACGCCGCATCGTGCATCAGGTTCTGGTGCAACGGAATATTGGTGTGGATGCCCTCGACCACCATTTCCATCAGTGCGCCGCGCATGCGTGCGATGGCTTGATTGCGCGTGTCGCCATAGGCAATCAGCTTGCCGATCATCGAGTCGTAGTGCGGCGGCACGTAATAGCCGTGATACACATGCGAGTCGACGCGGATGCCAGGGCCGCCGGGCGCATGATAGTTGGTCAGCTTGCCGGGGCTGGGCACGAACGTGGCCGGGTGCTCGGCGTTGATGCGGCACTCGATGGCATGCCCGCGGAACTGGATGTCTTTCTGCTTCCACGGCAGTTTTTCGCCCGCGGCAACACGGATCTGCGTCTGCACGATGTCGATGCCGGTGATGAGTTCGGTCACCGGGTGTTCGACCTGCACCCGGGTATTCATTTCGATGAAGTAGAACTCGCCGTTTTCGTACAGGAACTCGAAGGTGCCGGCGCCGCGGTAGCCGATCTTGCGGCAGGCTTCGGCGCAGCGTTCGCCGATCTTGTCGCGCAGCTTGGGATCGAGCCCCGGCGCAGGCGCTTCTTCCAGCACTTTCTGGTGGCGGCGCTGCATCGAGCAGTCGCGTTCGCCCAGGTGGACGGCATTGCCGTGCTCGTCGGCGAGAATCTGGATCTCGATATGACGTGGCGTTTGCAGGAACTTTTCCATGTAAACCATGGGGTTGCCGAAGAAGCTCTGCGCTTCGGAGCTGGTCATGGCCACGGCGTTCAGCAGCGCGGCCTCGCTGTGCACCACGCGCATGCCGCGCCCGCCGCCGCCGCCCGCTGCCTTGATGATGACCGGGTAGCCGATCTTGGCGGCAATCTTGATGATCTCGTCCGGATCGTCCGGCATCGCGCCTTCGGAACCGGGCACGCACGGCACCTTGGCTTCGATCATGGCCTGCTTGGCGGTGACCTTGTCGCCCATCAGGCGGATGTTTTCGGGACGCGGGCCGATGAACGCAAAACCGGACGACTCGACGCGTTCGGCGAAATTGGCGTTTTCCGACAGGAAGCCATAACCGGGGTGAATCGCCTCGGCATCGGTGACTTCCGCCGCAGCGATGATCGACGGCACATGCAGATAACTCTGCGCTGAGGCCGCCGGGCCGATACACACCGATTCGTCGGCCAGCTTCACATACTTCGCGTCGCGGTCGGCTTCGGAATAGACGACGACCGTTTTAATGCCCATCTCACGACAGGCACGCTGGATTCTTAGGGCAATTTCGCCACGGTTGGCGATGAGGATTTTTTCAAACATGATCGTTGAGGCTCGGTGAAGTTTGAGGGAGGGGGTGTGCAGGCGCCTGACGCCTCACGCCTCAACCAATCACGAACAGCGGCTCGCCGTATTCCACGGGCTGACCGTTTTCGACCAGGATGGCCTTGATGACGCCGGCCACGTCGGTTTCGATTTCGTTCAGCAGCTTCATCGCTTCGATCAGGCACAGCGTATCCCCTGCGCTCACGCTCTGCCCCACTTCGGCAAAGTTCTTGGCACCCGGCGCCGGCGCACGGTAGAACGTGCCGACCATGGGCGAACGCACCACGTGGCCCTCGGGCAACGCGTCTTCCGCCGGTGCTGCAACTGCGGCGGGCGCGGCTGCCACCGGCGCCGGTGCGTGCATCATGTGCTGCGGCATATGCGACATCATCATCGGCGCGCCCGCAATGCTCTTGGCGATGCGGACTTTTTCTTCGCCCTCGGTGATTTCAAGCTCGGCAATGCCGGAGGCTTCGACCAGGTCAATGAGCTTTTTCAGTTTTCTGAGATCCATGAGGAGTCCTGTTTTGGAGGTGACGCAGCGCGTATTCCAGCGCCAGTTCGTAGCCGAACGCGCCCAGCCCCGACACCACGCCGACCGCGAGATCGGACAGATACGAGTGATGACGGAAGGATTCGCGTGCGTAGATATTGGAAAGATGCACTTCGACGAAAGGAATGGATACCGCCGCCAGCGCATCGCGAATCGCCACGCTGGTATGGGTATACGCCGCCGGATTGATCACGATGAAGTCGACATGATCGCGACTGGCCTGATGAATGCGTTCGACCAGCGCCCCTTCGTGGTTGTGCTGGAAGGTTTCGATAAACGCACTGGCGGCATCCCCGCGGCCCACCAGCGCACGATTGATATCGTCGAGCGTGGCGAGTCCGTAATGCTTGGGTTCACGGGTGCCCAGCAGATTCAGATTGGGGCCGTGCATAACCAGAACATGCGGATGCAGACTGGAAGCCGATTTGGCCGCAACGCGGCCGGTTCGTTTAGTCGTCATAGCTGCAAGTTTGCCGTAGATAGGGGTGAATTGTCCAGATATTGACGCCAGATCGCATCTATGTTGCGGATTCAGGCCGCCCCCATTTTGGCCAAAACTGCTTCCAGCCTCGCACGGGGCAGCCGCCCGAGGTGTTTGAGCACGATGTTGCCTTCGCGATCGAGCACAATCGTGTAGGGCAATGCACCGCTCGGGTTACCCAATTGCCGCGCCAGGTTGTTGGCCGCCCCTTCACCGATCAGGATCGGGTAGTTGACTGCCTGGCGCTGCATGAACTGCGCAACGTTGGCCTGATTATCAACGGCAATGCCGACGAATTCGACGCCCTTGGCCGTGTATTGCGTACGCAAGGCAACAAAGTCGGGTATTTCCTCTCGGCACGGCGCACACCAGCTGGCCCAGAAATTCAGCACCAGCACCCGACCGCGCCATTGCGACAGGGCCTGGGGCCGGCCCTGCGTATCCGGGTAAGTGAGCTGCCACAGCACCGCGACAGGAAGCGCCGGCGCTTGCGGCGCGTAACGGGTTTGCGCCAGCCATATCCCCGCAACCAGCGCGAGGACGGCGAGGGGAATGGCATAGAGCAGGGATTTATTCACGCCCTGATCCAGACCGGCAATTGACGGCCGATCCGCCCTCCCCGCTCACAGCTCCCCGTAAGAATGCAGACCCGACAGGAACATGTTCACGCCCAGGAATGCAAAGGTCGTGACGAACAAACCGATCACCGCCCACCATGCCAGCATCGGGCCGCGCAGCCCCTTGACCAGACGGATATGCAGCCAGGCCGCATAGTTCAGCCACACGATCAGCGCCCAGGTTTCCTTCGGGTCCCAGCTCCAGTAACCGCCCCAGGCTTCAGCCGCCCACATCGCGCCGAGGATCGTCGCGATGGTGAAGAACGCGAAGCCGATGGCAATCGCCTTGTACATCATGTCGTCGATGACTTCGAGACTGGGCAGACGGCTGGACAGGATGCCGCGCGACGACAGCAAATAGCCGACACCCAGCATGGCCGACAGCGAGAACGAACCGTAGCCGATGAAGTTGGCGGGCACATGCAATTTCATCCACCAGGATTTGAGCGCGGGGACCAGCGGCTGGATTTCATGCGCCTGGCGGTCGAAGGTGTACCAGAGGATGAAGCCAACTGCCGCCGAAATCACCAGCAACACCAGCGCGCCGAGCTGGCGGGTCTGGTAACGCGCTTCGTAGTACAGGTACATCATCGCGGTGATCAGGCAAAACAGCACGAACACTTCGTACAGGTTGGATACCGGGATGTGGCCGACATCGACGCCGATCAGGTAGGACTCGTACCAGCGCACCATCAGGCCGACAAAACCCAGCGTGATGGCAGCCCAGCTCAGGGTGCTGCCCGTCTTCATCGTGAATTCCGAACGCGTCAGCAACCCCGCCCAGTACGCCAGCGTCGCCAGCCCGAACAGCGCGCACATCCACATGATCGCGGCCTGGCTTGAAATCAGGTATTTGAGGAAAAACGCCTGCTCCATGCGGGTAAGATCGCCCTGATACTGGCTGATCGCAAACAGGCTGATGAGCCCCACCCCGATGAACAGCGGACGGAACGGTTTCCAGAACCAGCCGAACACCGCCAGTGAGGGGATCGCAGCCAGCAGGATGGCTTTTTCGTAGATATCCATGTAGTCGCCAAAGCGCGACAGGGCGAACAGGGCGCCCGCGGCCACGATGGCGGCGAACAGCCAGTCGAACCACGACAGGCGCTTGAACAACGGGGCAGGTTGGTTGAGGGCGAGTTCCATGATGTTTCTCCGGCTTACTTCACAAACAGCGGTTTATTTGACCAGGGTATCGAGCGCTTGCGCATGTTGCGCAAACTCCTTCTCGAAATCAATGCTGTGCTTGGCCGACGACATGGCCAGCAGCGCGCTGCCCGGCTTGACGCGCAGCCACACCCGGCGCTCGCGCACATAGAGCATGAAAAACACGCCGAGCGTCAGCAACAGCGAACCGAAATAGACCACGTTCTGGCCGGGCGAGCGAGTGAGCTGCAGGCCGCTGGCTTTGACTTCATCGTATTGCATGAGTTGCAGATAGATCGGCGCGCCGTAAACAAACATGTCGCTGATGCTGTTGAGTGAATCGCGCACCAGCCAGCCGGTGGCCTCATCGGCCGGCGGCGGGGGCAGCCCGGCCTGGCTGTTGGCGATCTGCAGCGCCTCGAATGCCGCCAGCTCGATAATACGCAGGTACGTGCCGGCCGCCTTGTCGCGCTCGGCCGCAGGCACCTTTTCTTCGATGAAACGCCCCAGCGACTGGAAGCCACCCTCGGCGAACAAGGCCAGCATCTGGGTCGCGCTGAATTTAAGCTTGTCCTCGATCTCGGTGCCCCAGGCATTTTGCGGCAGCGCCTGGCGGGCGAAACGGGCAGCGATCTGCGGGCGCAATTCGGCGTTCAGCAAGGCGCCGCGCAAACGCATGAAGCTCTCGATATTGCCTTCGGCGTCGAGCGGCATGCGCATATAGCGGAAGGCCTCGTTGGGCGACTCGCGCACGCCGGTCATCATGTACCAGCGGCCATTCAACTCCAGCGGCAACATGTAGTTGCTGAACTCGCGTGCCTGCCCGCGCGCATCGCGCAGCTTGAACTGGACGCTGGGGCCGACATTGCGCAGATGCTTGTTGTCGCTGACCGGGCTGCTGCCGAGCACGCCCATGGCGTCGCCCGCCGGTGCAATGTCGCCGCCCATGTTCTCGATGTTGAACGGACGGAAGTCGGTGAACTCGAGGGTGTATTCCCCCGCGCCACTGGAGAGCGCGGTGCTTTGCTGGACAACGCCTTCGACCGGAAAAGACGAAGCTGTCGGCGCAAACAGGTTCCAGCCGCGCAGGCTCATGCGGGTGCCGCCATCGGCGAAACTGGCCTGGTAAATCGCGACACCGTCGTATACCAGCGGATGGTTGACGGCGATGGTGGCTTCCTTGATCTTCTGGCCGGACTTGTCGAACAGTTCGATATCGCTTTCGAAGCTTTTCGGCTGGCCGGTGGTGTAGTGCTCGATGCGGAACTGCTTCAGCCCCACGGTGAACGGCAGATCCTGCACCAGATAGCCGTCGGCGACGTTGAGGAAAACCACATCGGCGCTGGAGCCCTCGGGAATCTGCACACTGCCGCGAAACGACGGGTTGGAGGGCCCCAG
This sequence comes from Thiobacillus sp., assembly GCF_018780105.1. GTDB lineage: Bacteria > Pseudomonadota > Gammaproteobacteria > Burkholderiales > Thiobacillaceae > Thiobacillus. The sequence continues at coordinate 128,800 of NZ_JADMKC010000004.1, read as the reverse complement.
GCGCGAAATCGCCGGCACCTGGCTTTGCGGAATGTCGCGCGTCTCGATCTTCTTGTATCCAAGCAACTGCTGCACCTTGAACACCATGTTGCCGTCGAGCAGCCCGCCGACACAGATCAGCACGATCGCCGAATGCGCCAGCAAATAGCCGAGACGGTTCCAGCTGCCCGCCTTGGCGGCAAGCAGCACCCCCTCCTCGCGCGTCAGGTTCTTGACCTTGTAGCCTTGCCCTTCAAGGTAACGCTGCGCACTGGCGGCCAGCGCAGTCGGCGCGAGTTGCGTGACGGCCTCGTGCTTGTGCTTGAAAGCATTCAGCGATTGCTCGCTCACGTGTTCGCGAAAGCTTTTCATCTCGCGCACAAAGTTCGGCGCATTACGGAAAATGCACACGCTGGTCGAAGCGACCAGAAACGTCAGGATGAGCAGGAACCAGGCGGCATGATAAACATCGTACAGCCCCAGTTTCTCGAACACCTCGAACCAGAACGGACCGAGCTGGATGAGATAGTTGCCGTAGGGCTCGGCCTGTTTCAGCACCGTACCGATGATCGACGCAACCGCGAGGATCGACAGCAGGCTGATGGCAAAGCGCATCGAGCTCATCAGCTCGAACAGCGACTTGCCAAAGGAATGGGGAACGGTATTCATTTGCTCAACATGACCCAAAGGGCATAAAACCCTACAAGCACAATACCCAAAGGGCAAAAATAAAAAGGGTGACTTGCGTCACCCTTTGAACAGGCTCAGGCTTGAATGGACACAAGCCAAGGCAATCAGTTCAACGCAGACCCTGAATATAAGCCGCAACCGCCTTCATGTCCGCATCGCTCATCTTGACTGCGATATTGCGCATCATCTTGGCCGCATCGTTCGCACGTGCGTCAACGCGGAATGCATTCAACTGCGTGTAAATGTAATTGCTATGCTGGCCAGCCAGACGCGGGAACTGCGCGGGAATGCCTTTGCCCTGCGGGCCGTGGCACGAAGCGCAAGCCGGCACGCCGGCGCCCATCACACCGCCGCGGAAAATCTTTTGCCCCTGCAAGGCCAGTGCCTGGTCCTTCGAGGTGCCGGGTTTGGGTTGCTGGGAGCTGAAATAAGCAGACAGGTTCAGCATGTCCTGTGGCGTCAGGCTGGCAACCATGCCCGACATGATGGCGTTTTTGCGCGCGCCCGACTTGAACTCGGTCAGCTGCTTGTTGATGTATTCGGCATTCAGACCCGCCAGCTTGGGGTTTTCAGCCGCAACGCTGTTGCCATCCACCGAGTGGCAGCCCGCGCACACCTGATTGACGATGGATTCTGCCGCCTTGGGGTCGCCTTTGCTTGCCGGAGTGGCAGCAGGTGCGTTGGCAAAAGCAGAAGTGGTGGCCAAAACGGCAACCAGAGAGGCGAAGAATTTCATCTAAAGCTCCTGAAGCTTGCAAAACCAGGGGATTGCAAAATTTGGTGAAGCGGGTAGTTTAGCGGCAACTAATATGACTGCCAAGCCTGTGCTTAATCGTGCCCACTTCCACACCTCGGTCGCCCAGTTGCGTGATCTGCCTTACAGTCGCGCCGAAATTGCGTTTGCCGGACGCTCAAATGCCGGAAAGTCAAGTGCAATCAATCTGTTAACGCGGATTAACCGGCTCGCCTACACCTCAAAAACGCCCGGCCGGACCCAGCTGATCAACTTTTTCGCGGTCGACGCCGACACCTATCTGGTCGACCTGCCGGGTTACGGATATGCGAAAGTTCCGCCCGCAGTCAAGGCAAAGTGGGAAGGATTGTTGTCGCGCTACCTGCAGGAACGCGACGCACTGGCCGGCATGGTGCTGATCATGGATGCGCGCCACCCACTCACCCCGCTGGACCGGCAAATGCTTGACTGGTTCACCCCAACCGGCAAACCGGTGCACATCCTGCTGTCCAAGGCCGACAAACTATCCAACGGCGAGCGTGCGTTAACTTTGCGCCGCGTCAAACAGGAACTGTCGGCCCTTCCCCATGTTTCGGTACAGCTGTTTTCCAGCCTGTCCCGCCTGGGGGCCGAAGATGCGACGACATTGCTCGAGAACTGGTTTAGCCAAGCCCAACAGGGCGAACCTGGGCCGGCGGAAGTGCAAAACGCGTCCGGTATGCAAAAAGAAAGCCCCGACCACACGAAGGATCGGGGCTAAAGATGCCTTAATGCGTTAAGGCACCCCGCTCAGGGAGGAGAAGCGGGGGACGGTGAAACACCGTCTATTGATAATGAGCAGACTTGCCCGGAAATAGTTCCGACATCAACCCGCATTTTTTTGGAGACGTGTGTGACCCTGCCATTTGGCGCATTTCCCGCCGCCCGTATGCGCCGCATGCGGCGTGATGACTTTTCCCGTCGCCTGATGCGCGAACACACGCTGACGGCCAATGACCTTATATATCCGGTATTTGTGCTGGACGGCCAGAACAAGCGCGAAGCCGTGGCTTCGATGCCGGGCGTCGAGCGCTTGAGCCTCGACTTGTTGCTGCCCGTTGCCGAGGAATGTGTGCAACTGGGTATCCCGGCACTGGCCTTGTTTCCGGTCATTGACGCCGGCCTGAAATCCCCGGGCGCCGAAGAAGCACTCAATCCGGAAGGACTGGTCCCGCGTACCGTCGCCGCCCTGAAAAGCCGCTTTCCCGAACTTGGCATCATCACCGACGTGGCGCTGGACCCCTATACCAGCCACGGTCAGGACGGCCTGATCGACGCAAACGGTTACGTGATGAACGATGAAACCGTCGTCGTCCTGGCCCAGCAGGCCGTTGTCCATGCCCGGGCCGGCGCGGATATCGTCGCCCCCTCGGACATGATGGATGGTCGCGTCGTCGCCATTCGTGCCGCGCTCGAAGATGCCGGCCAGATCCATACCCGTATCCTGGCGTATGCCGCCAAGTACGCTTCCAGCTTTTATGGGCCGTTCCGTGATGCCGTCGGCTCGGCCGCCAATCTCGGAAAAGGCAATAAATCCACCTACCAGATGGACCCTGCCAACAGCAACGAGGCGCTGTGGGAGGTCGGCCTCGATTTGCAGGAAGGGGCCGACATGGTAATGATCAAGCCAGGCATGCCCTATCTCGACATCATCCGCCGTGTAAAGGAAACCTATGGCGCGCCGACATATGCCTATCAGGTGAGCGGCGAATACGCTATGTTGAAAGCAGCCGCGCAAAATGGGTGGCTGGATGAGCGTGCTTGCGTGCTTGAGGCCTTGCTGGCGTTCAAGCGTGCAGGCGCAGATGGTGTGCTGACCTACTTTGCGCGCGATGTGGCGCGCTGGATCAACACGTAGTGTAAAACGGGGGCCTGCCCCCGACCGGTCTGCATGCAGCGCGAGGGCGGTCAGCGATAATCAAATATGACGGGTGCTCCTATGTTTTCTTCTTTTTTCGGCTAACTTATGTCCGTCAACATCCCCAAAGGCTTCACCGGCTTTACGCAGCGCAGCAAAGCTGCAGAGGAATGGGACAAAACCATTGTCGCCATCTCGCCCTACCAACTCAAGGATCTGGTTCTGCCAGAACCACTGAGCGCTGCACATCAATCGGGCGAAAAAATTGAAGAGCAGGCATTTAAGATTCGTTTGGCACATTCCACCGAGCGGGTTAGCTCAGCCAGCATGCTGGTGCAGCGTAAATATGCCGGACGCGGCTATAAAACCAATGATTTCAACAAGTCGCCCGAGCGCATCACCCTGATGGCATCACAGAACGACAAGGTGATCGGGACACTCACCTTGGGACTGGATACGCCTCACGGACTCTTGGTCGAGGAGTTATACAAACAGGAAATCGACAACCTGCGTCAGGCCGGCCGCAAAGTCTGCGAATTGACCAAGCTGGCCGTTGACCAAACCCACGGCTCCAAGCACATCCTGGCCTCGCTATTCCACATCGCCTATATTTATGGTCGGGTCATGCAGGGCTACACCGATGTCGTCATTGAGGTGAATCCCCGCCATGCCGCATTCTACAAACGCATGCTGGGATTCACCGAGTTCGGGCCGGAAAGGCTCTGCAGCCGTGTGAATGCCCCGGCCGTCCTGCTGCGACTGGAACTCGATTACGTTGACCGGCAAATCGAATTGCTGGGCGGAAAGACCGAGAGCGCCCAAGGCGAGCGTTCACTTTACCCTTATTTCTTCAGCAAAACGGACGAGATCGGGATCACCAATCGCGTGACGCACGGCGGGTAACAGGCCGCCAAGACTGAAAATCAGGCCGTTATTCCCGCCAGCGGGGCACGGCTAATGGAAAACGTCGTTCTTGAGCCCGCCAAGCTTGAAAAACGTCCGCATGTCGTCCAGGTCGTACTTGAAACGGGGATTCAGGCCATCGCGCATACGGTTCAGGATCGCGATCTTCTCGGCGGGCAAATCCTTGTCTGGGGTTTTGAGCACAATCAGCAACGGCACCTTGAACGTGCTGAACACATTGACCGCCCCGCCCAGAAACCCTTTCGCCAGCCTCTGGAAATCCGAAAGCAGAAACGCGGCCCGCAACGAGCGCTCGTAATCAAGCAGCAGTTGATGAGGGTCGCGATCGCGATTCATATAAGCGAAGAAAATCACTGATTTCAATGACTTGAGGCGCCCGAAATCAGCCAGATACAGCGCACCCCCCGGCTTCAATATGCGCTGGATTTCGCGGAAACACCCTTCGAGATGCCCCGCCGTCGGCAAGTGATGCAAGGAAACCGTGCTGATGACCCCATCCACCGATTGCGGCTCAAACGCATCCAGCTTCGTAATGTCACCGGTCATGAAGCTGACATTGCGCACACCGGCTTCATCCGCGTGGGTGCGGGCATGCCTGAGCATCTCCTGCGACATGTCAACGCCAACAAACTCGATCTCGGGATTGATCGTTGCAATTTGAATCAACTGGGTTGCCGGGCCGCACCCAAGATCGACCACCCTCTTACACCCCTGGAGGGCCTGCGAAGCTCGCGCGGTGTGAAACAAATAGGATGCTGCCAAGGTGCTTTCAGCACGCCCTGTTTCTGAAAATGCCGCCACCTGATCAACATCTTCCATGATGGCATCCGGCTCGGGCTCGCGCGGCAAAGTCTGGTCGCTCAACAATTCCCGCAGGAAGGTGGGCAGTAATGAGATGCGGGGGAGATTCATGCTGACCTCAATAATGTGTAGTGCATCGTAAAGGCTTAACGCCCATTCCAAACCAATCTTGACAGAACGCTACCACCTGTTTTTTAGCACAAGCAGCCTGTCGGAAAATTTTACAAAAAATCTCAAACATCTCGCCAATCCCACTATTCAAACATGAATTCACCTTTATTTTCAATGCACTCAACACGCTGGCACGCCACGTGCTTTATTGCTCGGCAATAGCGTTGGTTTGATTGAGAGCACCCAAGTTAAGCCACTCCATCAACACGCTAAGAACTTCGAGTTGGGCAGTGTCGGTAAATTTTACAGTTTTCACTCATTACCGAAGCCATTTGCAGCGCGAAATTCGAAAATCCTTTTCATTACATAGTGTTAAAAGTAGTGGAACGGATGTTGCTTTAGTTGGTGGGTACAACGTTTATATCCTTAATCCGGTTTTATTTAGAGGAGTCTTGAAATGAAAAAATCACTTTTGACGATGTCAATCCTGCTGGCAGCTGGCAGCGCATCCGCCGACCCGTTCTACCTGGACATCGGCACCAGCTACGGCCCCGCAGGCGGCCAGGTGTGCCCGACCTGTACCTCGATGAAAGATGAATTCACCTTCACCTATCAATCCACCACCACCATTTCCGATACGGTTAACGACAACGCCATCGGTGCTGGCGATCTGCTGAGCACGGACGGCGGCTTGGCGGTCGGCGGCTTTAATATAGCCGGCTTGGGCAACAACCAAGTCAACGGCTTCAACCCCAACGAGGCTTTTGGCACCAACAGCAACAATGGTTATGGTGCCTCCAACTACCTGATCAGCTTCTCGGTGAGCGGCTTGGGTGGTATTGTCAACGGCGTGACGGGCGGTGGTGTTCCGACCTTCTCCTACGGCCCCGGCCTGATGGAACTGTTCGTGACCTTTGACGGTGTGACGTTTAACAACTTCATGGACGTTGCCATCACCGGCGGCGGCGCAACCGGCGTCAGCACCATCCTGCTGGGCAAAGCCGATTTCACCAGCGTTGATGCAGGTTATAACGACCTGATCCACTCGGGCACCGAAAGCTGCCTGGGTTCGGACAGCTTCTTCGACATCTGGACGAACTGCGGTACCGGTACCGACATCCAGTTCTTCGCCAGCTTCGACACCAACATCTTCGTGAGCGATTTCACATACGATCCTGTTACCGACACCTTCAAGCTGACTTCGAACCACGATGGCAGCGCAACCTTCTCGGTGCCGGAACCGGGCACCCTGGCTCTGCTGGGCGGCTCGCTGATCCTGATGGGTGGCATGGCTCGCCGCAACAAGAAGGCTTAAACCTTCCCACCCTCGTGGTGGAAAAATCAAAACGGCACCTTCGGGTGCCGTTTTTTTTACCTGCTGGTCAGCTAGCCCGCTTGGGGCGTGTCAGCGCTTGCCGGCAGCCTCGCGCGCCAGCAAGCGTTTGACGTACCAGAACATCAATCGCTGCATAGGATGGCGGTTGCCGAACGGCCGCCAGCATTTCAGCAAACGGTTACGGTAGGCATCGAAATGCAGGCTACGGGGTGCGCAGATGATTTCGCCGCGCCCCAGCAATATCTTCAACACATTGGTGCAGGCGGCGCCTGCAGCCAATTCGATCCCCATGGCGGTTGACGGTACTTTCTTTTTCAGAAAATTGACCGAACTGCGGTCAACCAAATAATGGCGCTGCTGGACCGAAGGCGAAACGCCGATCACGAACTTGATGATCTGATCCTCGAATGCATAGCCGTCCAGACAGAAATACTCTTCGAAACTCATCTTGCCTGGCATGAAGATCAGGAAGGCCGTCCCCATACCCATGGGCGCCGCGGTAATGGTCGGAATGCCTTTGGCATAACAACGGGCAAACACCGCCCGCCGGATATCCAGGGCGAAAATATCCAGGCTATCGACATAGATATCCACGCCGTCCAGGAAAGCATCGAGATTTTCCAGTGTGACACCGTGATCGAAGCTTGTCACATCGGCTTCCGGATTGATGTCCTTGACTGCGGCTGCCATCGTCGCGGCCTTGGGTGCATTGAGGGTCGACATGGACGCGCCAAACTGGCGATTGAAGTTGGCCTGCTCGAACACGTCCAGATCGGCGATGTGGAACTTGCCTATGCCCAGGCGCGCCAGCACGATCAGGTGACTGCCGCCCACCCCCCCCATGCCGGCGATGGCCACTTTTTTGTGCCGCAGCTTTTCCTGTTCGTCAGCGGTCACCCAGCCGATGTTTCTCGAAAAGGCCTGCTTGTAATCGAATGCTGTCATGTTCGGGTCCGGTTAAGTGGGGACGCGGATGAATCACTGTCCGCGCAAAAAGGGGACGATCTGCGAATTGAAGGCATCGGGCTGCTCCAGGTTGGGGACATGTCCCGCATCCGAAATGACCGCAAGTGCTGAACGCGGCAGCATCTGGTGAATGCGCCGCCCCAATGCCAGGGGAATCGCGCGATCCTGCGCACCCCAGACCACCAGGACAGGCAGATCGAGCGCAGCCAGGCGTTGTACGACGGCTTCCAGCTTGTCGGCAAAACCAAGCCGCATCAAGGCCAGAGCGGCCGCCGATGTTCCCGCGATCCGCTGGAACCAGGTCAGGCGTCTGAACAGGTCCGGGGGAACAGCTTCTGCCCGGTACAGAAAAAAGTCCCTGAGCATTCGGCTGCGTATCGCATTGCCCGGAATGGCCATCAAACATTCGCCCACGCCCCTGATTTTAAACAGGCGTGCAGAAAATGGCTCCGGATTGGGCAAACCCGCGCTATCCACCAGCACCAGCTGGTCGACCTTGCCCGGAAATTGCACGCTGAACTGCATCGCCACACCGCCTCCCAGGGACTGCCCAATCAGGCTGGCCTTCTCGATGTCGAGCGCCTGCATGAAAGCTGCGAGCTGCTCTACATAACGTTCATAGCTAGGCTCGGTAATGCGTTCGCTATAGCCAAAGCCCCACAAATCGAGCACATAGACTTTAAATGACTGGGCAAGTGCATCAAGATTGCGACACCACAGCGTGCCGTCGAAGAAAAAGCCGTGCAGCAGAATGACCGGCTTGCCCGTACCTTTCACCACGTAATGGGTTTGTTTGCCATTGAGGCAAATCAGCTGGCCTGGCGCGTATCGGGCCGTCCAGGTGTCGAGCGGCTGCGAGTCCCATGACGGCGTGCTTGCGCGGGCAGACTCAGCCATTTCATGCCTCGTTTCTGCGTGCGAAACCGGTCTGACCGCGCTTCAATGCCCCGGCTGCCGCTTTAAAGTCGCTTGAGCAGGGCTTGTGCATCGGCCAGTTCGGAAAACTGCGGTTTGTCTGCCAGCAAGGCCTGGATTTCCTTGCGCGCCTGCGCCGGGTTGCCGGTGAGCGCCAGGGCGGCCGCATGGTGGTAGCGTACTGCCGGATTTTTCGGCGCTTTGGCCAACGCCTTGTTCAACCAGACGAGCCCCTTCGACGCCTGACCCTGCCCCACCAGAATCCAGCCCAGCGTGTCCTGTACGCCCGGGTTGTCGGGTGCCAGTTTGATCGCCTGCTCAGCCGTTGCCAGCGCGCGCGGGTCCTTTTCACGCGCATACAGATTGGCAAGGTTGTTCAGCAAAAGGACCTTGTTAGGCACCAGCCGATTGACCGCTTCGTACTCGGCGATGGCCTCCTGGTTGCGCCCATTGCGCATGTAAAACTCGGCGGCAAACGCACGCACCGCCGCATCTCTCGGGTATTTTCGTATCCAGTCCTGCAGCCCCTGCTCGGCAACCTTCGGCTGCACGATGACCTGGGCGCGGAACAGCTTGACGAGGCCGGCTCCGCCCGCGCCTTTTTCAAGTGCCAGCCGATACGCCGCAACGGCCTCGGGCACGTGGTTGAGCGCAAGCTGGAGATCGCCTTCGCGGTCGAATCCCAGCGGTGACTTCGGTTGTTGCACCTGCATGCTGCGGGCCACCTGCAGGGCGGCCTCGGGCTTGTTCTCGGTCATTTCCAGCCGAATCAAGGCCTCCTGGCTGGGCAGGTAATCGGCCTTGAGCTTGAGCGACTTCTGCAGGCTGATGCGGGCCTCCTTATATTGCTTGTTGGCAATCTGGGCCATGGCAAGCTGCAGGAAGGCATCCGGCGCGTGCTCCGATTTTTGTGCCAGCTTGGAGAACGTCTGCACGGCCTTGGCCCGCTCGCCCACGGCCATCTGGGTGTTGCCCAGCAAGACCAGCGCTGCGGTGCTCTCCGGGTTGAGATTGACGGCCTCGCTCGCCACCTTGAGCGCGTCGGGAAAGGCGCGCTTGGCGAGGTAATGGGCGACCAGTGCCGTGCGCGGCGGAATGGCCTGAGTGTGGGCTTTTTGAGCCTTTTCCAGCCAGCCGACATAGTCCTGATCCCGCTTTTCCAGGCCAGCCAACGCGGCCAGCGCCATCATGGCCTGCAGGTTGTTCTTGTCGCTCTCAAGCACGTGCTCGAAGCGCTTGCGGGCGGCATCGGGCTTTTTGTCTGCGAGATCGAGTTGAGCCAGACTGGCCACCGCCGGGAAAAAGCGCGGATCAACCTTGACCGCTTGCTCGAAGCTCTTGCGGGCATTGGTTGGATCTCGTTTCCCCAGATAGGCATTGCCGCGCAGATTGTGCGTGATCGCGCTGTCCGGCAACTTCTTCTCGAGCGCATCGATTGCGCTCAGCGCCTTGTCGAACTCGCGGCGGCCCAGGTAAGTCTGAACCAGCAGGCTTTCTGCCTTGTATTGATGGGCATCCAGTGCTGCGGCCGATTCCAGCTTGGTAATCGCCTGCAGGCTGTCGCCCGTCGTCAGATGGGTGATCCCGAGCTGGGTTTGAATGGCGGCATTAGTCGGGTCGATCAGCGCGGCGCGTTCGAGCAGGGCCGCCGCATTCATGTTCTCTCCCTTGATGCGATAGGCATCACTGGCCATCGCCAGGGCCTGCGCATCCTGCGAGTCAAGCGTGATCAGCGGCGCCAGGGTTTCCAGCGCCTTGTCGGGCTGATTCAGTTTGATCTGGGTGGCGGCCATGATCCTGCGCGCAAACGCATGCGCAGGATAGCGCGCCAAAAAACGCTGCAGATAGCTTTCCGACTGCTGATAAGCCTCCATCGCGTAGGCAGTCGTCCCGGCGAGCAGCACGCTCGGCATGTGATCGGGCGAAATCTTGAGCACTTCCTGCAGGCCATCGCGCGTTTCGGGGAATTTTTTCTGCTGGAAGTCGTACAGGGCTTGCAGATAAATGCTACCAAGCGCTTTCGGTGCAAGCTTGTGGGTCTTCTCGATGTCCAGCCGGGCCTGTTCCAGTTTCCCCATCGCAATGCTCAGCGTGGCGCGGTCCTGCAGCGCCTTGAGATTGTTGGGTTCGATTTCCAGCGCCTTGCCGTAGGCAACCAGGGCCGCGGGCTGATTCTTGCTGAGCTGCTCCCAGTCGCCGATATAACCCCATGTCTGCGCCTGGCGCTCCTTGATCTTGAGCGCATCATCAAGCCATTTCCGGGCTTTGGGCATGTCCCGCACGGCAATCGCGCATTGCGCCAGGCCCCAGTAAGTCGGCGGATTGCCCGTGGCGGTATCGAGGGATTGCTGGAACAGGTTGCAGGCCTCCTTCAGCATGCCGCCCTGTCTGAGCATTGCGTCGGCGCGCAGTTGCAGAATGCGCGCCAGATTGGTTTTCGAGGTTTGCTCGCCGGGCTGGATCGTGTCGAGCAGCCGCTTGTATTCGCCCATCAGTAACAAGGCTTCGCCAAGCTGGGGTTTGATCGACTCCGGGTTCACCCCCAGCTTTTCGGCCTGGCTGAGTTCCTTTTCCGCTTCGGCCCCCATGCCTGCTTTCAGATAAACCTGCCCCAGCAGCAAACGCGCCTGCGGGCTGTCCGGGTTTTTCTGGATCGCATTTTTCAGCTCGACGATGCTGGCCTTGAGATTGCCCTTGTCCTCGAAGTCCTTGGCGCGCTGGATGTGTTCCTGCTCGGTCAGGTTGGCCGTGCTGTCGCAGCCAGGAAGCGCGACGGCGACAGACAGGGCAAGTGCAATCGCCAGGGCAACGGGGTGTTTGGTCATTTATCTCGGCTCCATTGAGAAGGCGCTGCGCCAACAGCGCCTTCAATCATCATCATTAGTGTGCAGCTTCCCAATTATGTCCCGCCCCCACGCCCACCCGCAACGGCACCTTGAGCGCGGCGACATTGCACATGTACGCCGGCAATTCGGTGCGCACGCGGTCGAGTTCGTGCTCGGGCACTTCGAGGATCAGTTCGTCGTGCACTTGCAGCAGCAGGCGGCTGGCCAGTTTCTCGCGGTCGAGCCAGCCCTGCACGGCAATCATCGCCAACTTGATAAGGTCGGCGGCGGTACCCTGCATCGGCGCATTGATCGCGGCGCGCTCGGCACCCTGGCGGCGTTGCGGATTTTTGGCGTTGATCTCCGGCAGATAGAGCCGGCGGCCGAACACGGTTTCGACATAGCCCTGGCGGCGCGCGGCTTCGCGGGTACGCTGCATGTAGTCGGCCACCCCCGGATAGCGCGCGAAATAGCGATCGATATAGGCCTGCGCGGCCGAGCGTTCCAGATTGAGCTGCGACGCCAGACCGAAGGCCGACATGCCGTAGATCAGGCCGAAGTTGATGACCTTGGCCATGCGCCGCTGTTCGCTGTTCACATCAAGCAGCGGCACGCCGAACACTTCGGCGGCAGTAGCGGTGTGGATGTCGCGATCTTCGGCAAACGCGGTCAGCAAACCGGCGTCGTCCGACAGGTGGGCCATGATGCGCAGTTCAATCTGCGAGTAATCGGCCGACACCAGCTGATGCCCGGGCGGAGCGATGAAGGCTTCGCGGATACGGCGACCCTCGGCGGTACGCGCGGGAATGTTCTGCAGATTCGGCTCGGAACTGGACAGGCGCCCGGTGACGGCGGTGGCCTGCGAATAGCTGGTGTGGACGCGCCCGGTGACCGGATGGATCATCTGCGGCAGCTTGTCGGTATAGGTCGACTTCAGCTTGGCCATGCCGCGGTAGTCGAGGATCGCGCGCGCGATGGGGTGGTCGAGCGCCAGTTGTTCCAGTGTGTCTTCGTCGGTGGACGGCGCGCCGCCCGGTGTTTTCTTGATGACCGGCAGGCCCTTTTGAGTAAACAGGATGTCGCCGATCTGCTTGGGCGAGCTCATGTTGAAGGGTTGTCCGGCCTCCTGATAGGCGCGCTGTTCGAGTTCCAGCATCTTCCTGCCGAGTTCGCCGCTTTGCACCGCGAGCAATTGCTTGTCCAGCAACACGCCAGTGCGCTCCATGCGGAACAGAATGCCCGCCACCGGCAGTTCGATCTGGCGATAGACGTAATCGAGCTTGTCGGAGGCGGCGATCTGCGGCGCCAGCGCGTCGCGCACGCGCAGGGTCACGTCGGCGTCTTCGGCTGCGTATTCACTGGCGCGCTCGATCGCCACCTGCTCGAAGCCGATGCGCGCAGCCCCCTTGCCGGTGACGTCATCGTAGCTGATGGTCGCCAGCCCCAGATGGCGCAGCGCCAGATTGCCCAGTTCGTGCGACTGGTGCGCCTCGATCACGTAGGACTGCAGCAGCGTGTCGTCGACGGCCCCGCCCAGCGCGATACCGGCATTGGCAAAGATGTGGCGATCGAACTTGAGGTTCTGGCCGATGATTTTGGGCGCAGGGTTTTCCAGCAGCAGCTTTAATTTGGCCAGCGTGGCGGCGCGATCCAGCTGTGCCGGCGCCCCGGCGTAACAATGCGCCAGCGGCAGATAGGCGGCCTCGCCAGGGGTGATGGCGAAGGACATGCCGACCAGCTCGGCCTGCATCGGATCGAGCCCGGTGGTTTCGGTGTCGAGCGCATACGCCGGTGCGACAGTGAGGCGCGCGATCCAGTCGTCCAGCTGGGCGTTGGTCAGGAGGGTTGCGTAGTGTGCGCGGTGATCGCCGCTGCAGTCCTGCTCGGGAATGGCCGGCAAATCCGTCGTCGCCGCATCCAGCTCGCGCAGCCAGGAACGGAAGCCGAAACGCTCGAACAAACTACGCTGCGCGGCCAGGTCGCGCGCCTGCAGGGTCAGCGCATCGAGCGTGAACGGCAGCGCCACGTCGGTCTTGATGGTGATCAGCACGCGTGCCTGCGGCAGCCAGTCGGCTGCTGCGCGCAGGTTCTCGCCCACCACGCCCTTTACTTCGTCGGCATGCGCCACCAGGTTGTCCAACGTGCCGAATTCGGCGAGCCACTTCACCGCAGTTTTCGGCCCCACCTTGGCCACGCCGGGCACGTTGTCGACGCTGTCACCGATCAGCGTGAGGTAATCGATGATGCGCTCCGGCGGCACGCCGAATTTGGCGTTGACGCCGGGGATGTCGAGCGTTTCCTCGCTCATGGTGTTGACCAGCGTCACATGGTCATTGACCAGCTGCGCCATGTCCTTGTCGCCGGTGGACACAATGCTGCGAACGTTGTGGCGCGCGGCCTCCACCACCAGCGTGCCGATCACGTCGTCGGCTTCAACGCCGTCGATCACCACCAGCGGCCAGCCCTCGGCGCGGATCAGCTCGTGCAGCGGCTCGATCTGGCAACGCAGGTCGTCCGGCATCGGCGGGCGGTGCGCTTTATAGTCGGGGTAGAGATCGTCGCGAAAGGTTTTGCCCTTCGCGTCGAACACGCAGGCGATATAATCCGCCGCATAGTCTTTCTGCAGCTTGCGCAACATCGACAGCACGCCCTTGATCGCATTGGTCGGCTCGCCCGCCGCGTTGCGTAGATCGGGCAGCGCATGGAACGCGCGATACAGATAGGACGAACCGTCCACCAGCAGCAGGGTTTTTTGGGGCTCGCTCATACGGGGGCATTCATACGGACTTGATTCACACTAAGACCAATCACGAGGCGCTCGAAACATGCATGGGGATAAATTACCGATTACCGCCGATCCGGGTCGCACCGCCGAGATCGACTACTCGGCGCGCGAGTCGTGGCGCATGCTGGGAATTATGGCAGAGTTCGTCGAGGCAACTGAACGCCTGGCTTCGATTCGCCCGGCGGTCTCGATCTTCGGCAGCGCGCGCACGCCGCCCGACCATGCCTATTACATGCTCACCGAGGAGATTGCACGCAAGCTGTCGGATGCCGGCTTCTCGGTCATCTCCGGCGGCGGCCCCGGCATCATGGAAGCCGCCAACAAGGGCGCCTATTTCGGCAAGTCGCCCAGCGTCGGCCTCAACATTCAGCTGCCGCACGAACAGGCCGGCAACCCCTATCAGGACATCAGCCAGACCTTCCAGCATTTTTTCGCGCGCAAGGTCATGTTCGTCAAATTCGCCGCGGCCTATGTCGTGATGCCCGGCGGCTTCGGCACGCTCGACGAGCTGAGCGAGGCGCTGACGCTGGTGCAGACCGGCAAGATTCCGCGCATTCCGATCGTGCTGGTCGGCTCGCAGTTCTGGCGCGGACTACTCGACTGGTTCAAGACCACCCTGGTGGACGAGGGCATGATCGCAGCCGAGGATCTCGACCTGATGCAGGTCATCGACGAACCCGATCAGGTGGTCGACGCCATCTTCAGCCACTACGAAAAACGCGGTTTCATGCCATCGCTGGCCGAACGCGAAATCCAGCTCAATCTGTAGACCGGATGCATGGCCGCCTGCAGCGCGGCCGTATCCACACCAACCAACCCTGTTTTTCGGAGACCGCCATGCGCTATCCCGTCCTGTTATTGACCCTGTTGTTGAGCGGCGCAGCCCTGGCCGCCGCGCCGTCCGACCAGCCCCCCGAACTCACGCCGGTTCCGGATGGCCCGCCCGGCGCCGACGACACACCCACCGTGACCATCAAGTCGACCAACGAGGGGGCCGTCGAGGAATTCCGTTCCGGCGGCCAAGTCTACATGCTCAAAGTCACCCCCAAAATCGGCAAGCCCTATTACCTGGTCGACCCCAGCGGCAATGGCCGCTTCAACCGCATGGAAACCCTGCCCGGCCTGCAGCCGCCGCAATGGGTGATCAAGGATTTCTGATTTTTCTGCTTAGCTGATGACCTCCGCATCCAATCAAGACATTCCGCGTACCGTCGCGGCCAGCCAGGGCTGGCGCTGGGCTGTCGAAGGCTTTCGTCTGTACCGCAAAAACCCGCTCCTGCTGTCTGCCGCGTTCGGCATGCTGTTCGGGCTGGTGATGGCGCTCAACCTGATTCCCGGTATCGGCGGCACCCTCTCCGAGCTGGCCTCGCCGCTGATGGTGGCGGGTTTCATGGCGGCCTTCCGCGCGCTGGACAACGGCGAAGACCTCGAACTGCCGCACTTCCTGGCCGGCGTCAAACGCCCCCTGCTGGCAGGGCCGGCAGTTCCCCTGATGGCCATGGGTGCCGTGCAGCTGCTCGGCACTCTCGCCATCGGTCAGGTCATGCACAGCATGGGTTTCGATCCCGAAGTCATCATGGCGGCCGCGCAAAACGAAAAGGCCAACCCGGCCGAACTGCAAGCCTTGATGAATCAGTCGCTGCCCGCCGTGCTCACCGGCTTGCTGCTGTTCACCCCGCTCATCATGGCCACCTGGTATGCGCCGGCACTGATCCTGTTCGGCGGCGCGCGCCTCGGCACCGCGCTCGGCGTCAGCCTCAAGGCCGTACTCAAGAACTGGGCGGCGCTGCTGGTCAACGGACTGGTACTGGGGGTGATGCTGTTCTTTGCCGCGCTGGTGCCGATGCTGCTCGGCCTGCTGGTGGCGATGCCGGTCCTGTTCGGCTCGCTGTACGCCTCTTACCAGGCGATTTTTGCGGTGTGGGCGGACGAGGCCGATCAAGCAGCCGACAAATTGGCGTAAGCCAGCGCCAGCCACTTGGTACCGGCGTCGCGGAATATCACCTGCACCCGCGCGTCGGCGCCGCGCCCTTCAAAATCGATGATGATGCCGCTGCCGAACTTGGCGTGGGCGACGCTCTGCCCGATGCGGTAACCGGTGTCATTGCCTTGCGACGCAGCCGGACGGGCAGGCGGCGTAGCGCCAAATCCTTGCGGCGGGGGCGCGCTGTTGCGGCGGTTGAGCGGGCTCAGCACCTGCTCCGGCAATTCGTCGAGAAAGCGCGATGGCAGGCCGTAGCGGACTTGGCCGTGCAGCATGCGCGACTGCGCGTGCGACAGATACAAACGCCGTCGCGCGCGGGTGATCGCCACATACATCAACCGCCGCTCTTCTTCCAGGCCGTTTTCCTCGTTCGCACTCTGCTCGTGCGGAAACAGGCTTTCTTCCAGCCCGGTGATGAACACCGCGTGAAATTCCAGCCCCTTGGCGGCGTGCACCGTCATTAGCTGCAGGGCATCGTGCCCGGCGCCCGCCTGATGTTCGCCCGCTTCCAGCGCAGCATGGGCGAGGAAGGCATCCAGCGTGTTTTCTTCGGCCTCCTGAGCAAACAGCGCCGCAGCATTGACCAGTTCATTGAGGTTCTCCAGGCGGTCGGTGCCGTCCTTGTCGGCGCGGTAATAGTCCGCCAGCCCGCTGGCTTCGATCACGTGGTCGATCACCTCGGCCAGCGGCAGTTCGCGGGTGGCCTGTTTGATCGCCTCGATCAACTTGGCGAATCCGGCGACCTTGCCGCTGGCGGTACAGGCCGCCTGCCACAGGCTGGCGCCGGACTGCGCCGCGCTGGCCGCCAGCAATTCCAGCGTGCGCGCACCGATCCCGCGCGCGGGGAAGTTCACCACGCGGATAAAAGCGCCGTCGTCCTCCGGATTGGTCAGCAGGCGCAGGTAGGCCAGCGCGTGCTTGATTTCCAGACGCTCGAAAAAGCGCAGCCCGCCGTACACGCGATACGGCACGCTGGCGGAAAACAGCGCGTGCTCCAGCACCCGCGACTGCGCGTTGGAGCGGTACAGCAGCGCCATGTCCGACAGATTGATGCCTTCGCGGTTGAGCGCCCTCACCTCGTCGACCACGAAGCTGGCTTCGTCCTGATCCGAATAGGCGTCGTAGACGCGAATCGGCTCGCCCTCGCCCTCGGCCGTCCACAGGTTCTTGCCGAGACGGTGCGCGTTCTGCGAAATGAGCGTGTTGGCGGCGGTGAGAATGTGGCCGTGGCTGCGGTAGTTCTGCTCCAGCTTGATCACGTTGCCGTGCGCGAACTCGCGCTCGAACTCGGCCATGTTGGCGGTATTGGCACCGCGAAACGCATAGATCGACTGGTCGTCGTCGCCCACTGCGAACAACGCGGTGCCGGGCCCGGCAAACAGCTTGAGCCAGCGGTATTGCAGCGTATTGGTGTCCTGGAACTCATCGACCAGGATGTGCTTGAAACGGTCGCGGTAGTGTTCGCGCAAGGGCTCGTTGCGATACAGCAGCTCATACGAGCGCAGCAGCAGCTCGGTGAAATCGGCGACGCCCTCGCGCTGGCATTGCGCGTCGTAGGCCTCGAAAATCTCCACCAGCCGGGTCGAGTAGGCGTCGAACGCCTCGACGTCGCGCGCCCGCAGTCCGGCCTCCTTGTTGGCGCCGATGAAGCGCTGCACTTTCTTTGGCTCATACTTTTCGGTGTCGATGTTCATCGACTTCATCAGGCGCTTGATCGCCGACAGCTGATCCTGGCTGTCCAGAATCTGGAACGACTGCGGCAATCCCGCCTCGCGGTAATGCGTGCGCAGCAGCCGGTTGGCGAGACCGTGAAAGGTGCCCACCCACATGCCGCGCGTATTGATCGGCAGCATCGCCGCAATGCGCGTCATCATTTCCTTCGCCGCCTTGTTGGTGAAGGTCACCGCGAGGATGCCGTGCGGCGACACCTGCCCGCTCTGGATCAGCCACACCATGCGGGTGGTCAGCACACGCGTCTTGCCCGAGCCCGCGCCCGCCAGAATCAGCGCGGATTCATGCGGCAGCGTCACCGCCGCACGCTGTTCGGGGTTCAGATTTTCCAGCAAGTCGGCAAACATACGGGGGTAGAATCGGGCGGCAATCGTGAATTATAAAGGGGGCAGGATGGTGAAGATTTTGTTTTTCGGCGATCTGGTCGATGCGCTGGGCATGGCCAGCGACGAAGTCGAACTGCCGGCCGACATCACCGATGTCGAACGTCTGCTTTTCATGCTGTCGCGGCGCGGCGAAATGTGGAAAAAAATGCTGCTGGGCAATCCCAAGCTCAACATCACGATCAACAAGCAGTTCGTCGAAAAATCTGCGCCGGTCAAGGACGGCGACGAAATCGCGCTGGTCGGATTTGCGATGGCATGAGCCTCACCCCGTCGCACGCCGGAACGCCATGACACCCGACAGACCGCACCCGTCCCGCTTTACCCGCGAGCTCTGGTTGAGTCTGGCCGCGCTGGTGGCCGTTGCGCTTGCTTTCGCGGTGTATGTGCGCGCCGAAAAACAGATCGACCGCGCCCACGAATCCCGCCTGCAGTCTTTCTTGCTGGCGGACGAACTGCGGCAGTCGTCCGACGACCTGACCCGCATGGTGCGCACCTATGTGGCCACCAGCGACCCCATCTACAAGCAGCAATACGAGGAAGTGCTCGCCATCCGCGACGGCAAGCTGCCGCGTCCGCCCAATTACCAGAATATCTACTGGGATCTGATACTGCCCGGCCAGCCGCGCGAGCGCGCGACCGGACCATCCGTTTCCCTGCTGCAACGGATGCGCCAAGCCGGATTCACCGCTGAAGAATTTGCCCTGCTGGAACAGGCCAAAGCCCATTCCGATGCGCTGACCCGGACCGAGTATGCTGCCATGGACCTGATCGAGTCCGCGGCCCCGGTGACGGGCGCAGTCCGCAACCGGGCTACCTTGATGCTGCATGACTCGTCCTACCATCAGGCCAAGCGGGCCATCATGCAGCCGATCGATGCGTTCTATACCCGGGTGGAGACGCGCACCCGGGCAACCGTAGAGGGGCGCGAGACGATCGCCACGCTGTTTCGCGCGCTGTTCGTCGGACTCGTTCTGGTGTTGCTGCTCACCCTGTGGCGCGCCTATCGCACGCTGAAAACCACGCTTGGCGACTCGGCGGGCGCCCTGTATGAACGCATTGCCCGTCTCGGCAGCGGCGACATTTCATCCGCCATTCCGGTTGCGCCGGGCATGGAAAACAGCGTGATGGGCTGGCTGTCGGAAACCCAGAACAAGCTGAGCCGGATCGAGACCGAACGCGAAAAGATGGCAAACGAAATCCGCCAGCAGCGCGACCTGTTCATCAGCGGCGCAGTCGTGTTGTTCAAGTGGCGCAATGCGCCGGGCTGGCCTGTGGAGATCGTTTCGCCCAATGTGGAAAAGCTGCTGGGGTATCCGGCAGACGATTTCCTGAGCGGGCGCATCGGCTACAGCGCACTGGTGCATCCGGACGACATCGAGCGGGTGATGCTGGAAATCAACGCCGCCAGCGAAGCGCATGTCATCAACGTCGAACACGAGCCTTACCGGATCACGCGGCGCGACGGGTCAGTGGTTTGGCTGCTGGATCACTCGCTGGTGATTCGCGATTCACAAGGGCAGGTCACGCACTATCTCGGCCATCTGCTCGATATCACGGCCAGCCGGCAGGCCGAGGAACACATCCAGTACCTGGCCAATTTCGACGTCCTGACCGGGCTGCCCAACCGTACCCAGCTGGACGATCACGTGAAATATGCCATCAGCGTGGCGAAGCGCCGCAACGGACGCCTGGCCCTGATGTTCATCGATCTCGACCATTTCAAGGACATCAACGACACCCTCGGCCACAGCATCGGCGACGCCTTGTTGATCGAACTGGCCAAGCGCCTGTTCACGGTGCTGCGCGAAGAAGACGTGGTATCCCGTTCGGGCGGGGACGAGTTTTTCGTCATGCTGCCCGATCAGGATGAGCGCAGCGCCGCCCATGTTGCGCAAAAACTGCTCGACGCCATCAGCGTGCCGTATGTCGTCGACCACCACGACCTCTGCGTGACCGCCTCGATCGGCATCGCCCTTTTTCCCGGCGATGGCGAGGATCTGGCATCGCTGTCCCAAAGAGCCGATACCGCGATGTATCGCGCCAAGCAGGAAGGCCGCAACAGCTATCGTTTTTTCACCACGGAGATGCAGGCGCGCTCGGCGCGCCACCTGCAACTGGGCAACGCCTTGCGCCATGCGCTGGAACGCCAGGAGTTCAGCGTGCAGTACCAGCCGCAACTGACGCTGGAAGACGGTTGCGTCGTCGGCGCCGAAGCCTTGCTGCGCTGGCAGCATCCCGAACTCGGCCAGGTGTCGCCCGCGGAATTCATCCCGGTCGCCGAAGACAACGGCTTCATCCTGCATATCGGGGAGTGGGTGCTGCGGCATGCGGTACAGCAGGCCAAAACATGGCTGGAGGCCGGCCTGCCGCCGCTTGTCATGGCGGTAAACCTGTCCGCCGTGCAGTTTCGCCATCCCACTCTGCCCGACCTGGTCGCCCGCATCCTCGACGAAGCCGGCCTGCCGCCCGAATACCTCGAACTGGAGCTCACCGAAAGCGTGGCGATGCACGACCCGCAAGGCGCCATCGCGGTGATGAACAAGCTGCACGAACGCGGCGTGCGCATGTCCATCGACGATTTTGGCACCGGCTATTCGTCGCTTGGATACCTGAAGAAATTCAACGTGTACAAACTCAAGATCGACCAGTCCTTCGTGCGCGACATCCGTACCGACCCGGAAGATAAAGCCATCGTCAGCGCCATCATCCAGATGGCGAAAAGTCTCGGCCTCGCCACCATTGCAGAAGGCGTGGAAACCGAAGGCCAGCTGGATTTTCTGCGCGAACAGGGATGCGACGAAGTGCAAGGCTATTACTACAGCAAGCCGCTTTCCCCGGACGCTTTCGCGGTCTTCGCACAAGCCACCCGGCAACGCAGCTAGCCCTGCCAGCGCGCCTGCCAGGCTTAAACTTTTGCCGCCCATGGCCGTTAGTGCGGTTGATTACGTCACCGATGATTCAATCGTTAGGGAGTACCGCATGAAAACCAGGCTCATCTTGATCGCAGTCTGCATCGCTACGGCCAGCGCGCCGCTTGCCGCTGCCCAGCTGTACCAGTGGAAAGATGCGCAGGGTCGCACCATGTACAGCGACCAGCCGCCCCCGCCCAACGTCGCCAATGCCCAGCAAAAATCGTTCAAGGGTAACCTCATCGAAACGGGCGAGTCCTACGCGACCAAAACCGCACGCGAAAAATATCCCGTCACCCTGTACGCCAGCGCCTGCGGCATCCCGTGCGACGAAGCGCGCGCGCTGCTCACCGCGCGCGGCATTCCGTTCAGCAACAAGGATCCGCAATCCAGCCCCGAGGCCCAGGCCGCGCTCAAAAAGCTCACCGGCAGGCTCAGCGTACCGGTGCTTGCTATCGGCAGCGACAAAATCGATGGTTTTGAGGCCGGGCAATGGAACGCCGCACTCGACCGTGCAGGCTATCCCAAGTCCGCCCCGCCGGGCAGCAAGCCTGCAGCCGCCGCGCCCGCCCCCACGGCGGGTGCACCGGCCGCACCCAAATAGCAGCAGCCTGCAGCCCGCCCCGGAAAACCGGGCTGCGGTAAACTTCGCGGCATGAAAATCGCCGCCTGGAACGTCAATTCACTCAAAGTCCGCCTGCCGCAACTGCTGGACTTTCTCGCCACCCGTCAGCCCGACACGGTGTGCCTGCAGGAAACCAAACTCACCGACGACAACTTCCCGCGTGCCGAAATCGAGGCAGCGGGCTATCGCGTGGTGTTCGCCGGGCAGAAAACCTACAACGGCGTCGCCATCGTCAGCCGCAGCGAAGCCAGCGACGTCGTCGCCGGCATTCCCGGTTTTGCTGATGAGCAGAAACGCTTCCTCGCCGCCACGGTCGACGGGGTGCGGGTGGTGTGCGTGTATTGCCCCAACGGACAAAGCCTGGATTCCGACAAGTACCCCTACAAGCTCGCCTGGTTCGACGCGCTCATCGGCTGGCTGAAAGACGAACTCACACGCCACCCCAGGCTGGCCCTGCTCGGTGACTACAACATCGCACCGGACGACCGCGACGTGCACGATCCCGCCGTCTGGAAAGACTGCGTGCTGGTGTCGGAACCCGAGCGCAGCCGCTTTCAAAGCCTGCTCGCGCTGGGCCTGCAGGACAGCTTCCGCCTGTTCGAGCAACCCGAAAAAACCTTCAGCTGGTGGGATTACCGCATGATGGGCTTCCGCCGCAACCAGGGGCTGCGCATCGACCACATCCTGCTGACCGCGCCGCTGGCAGCCGCCTGCACCGCATCGACCATCGACCGTGACATGCGCAAGCTGGAACGGCCATCGGATCACGCGCCGGTGGTGGCGGAGATCAGCCTGCCAGCTTGACCCCCTGTCAGCCCCGCTAACGACTCCGGCGTAGCCGCGCCCGGCTTACTTGGCGGGCGCAGCTGCGGCGGGCATTTCGATCTTGGCCTTGGCCTTGATCTCGTCCATCTGCTTTTTCAGATTCTGCTGTTGCAGACCTTCTGCCAGCTGGGGTTTGACCACTTCAAACGCGGGCGCCTCGATCGGCTTGGTGTCTTCCAGCAGAATGACGTGATAGCCGTACTGTGTCTTGACCGGCACTTCGCTGAATTGCCCCTTCGCCATTTTGGCCAGAGCGGTGCTGAACTCCGGGACCATCCGGCCCTGCTCGAACCAGCCCAGATCGCCCCCATTTTCCCTGGAGCCCGGGTCCATCGATTTTTCCTTGGCCAGTTTTTCAAAATCGCCCGGCGCCTGCTTGAGCTTCGCGATGATGTCGCTGGCCTCGGCCTCGGTTGCCACCAGGATATGGCGCGCCTTGTATTCGCCCGCGCCAATGCTGGCCTTGATCCGGTCGTATTCGGCTTTCAGTTCCTGATCGCTGGGCTGATGGGTTTTGATGTAATCCATGACATAGGCATTGGACAGAACAGTCAGCTTGACGAGATCGAGCTGCTCGACCACTTCCTTCGATTTGTCGAGCCCCTTTTTGGTGGCCTCTTCGGCAATCAGCATCTGCATGATCAGCTGGTCGGTCACTGCCTGCCTGGCTTCGGGGCTGTCTGCCTGGCCGGCGTGACCGCTCTGCTGAAGAATCATGTCAACCCGGCTCTTGCTGATGGTCTTGCCGTTGACCGTGGCGACGACTTCTTCTTTCACTGCCGGTGTGGCAGCTTTGTCTTTCGAGTCGCACGCGCTCAGCGTCAGCAGCGCACAGGCGCCAACCAGCAGCATTCGGGTAGGGATCGAGATCATTGAGTATTCCTTGTATCCAGAATTGAAAATTGGCGCGTTTCAGGGCCGGCGGAAAACGCTCTGGCGCCCACGCCGACGGGGTCGCGGGGCAGATGATACGGCCATTCAAAGCGATCAATGCACCTGCCGGGGATAGCGCTTTTCCATTCCCGCGCCCTGTCCACGACTGTTCTACCCCGTTTGGCTGCCTGAACCACCGCCCGCTGCCGGCGTTGCTACCAGAGGCACACCGCAAGTCCGACAGCAAAACCACGCACATTTTTGTCGAAGGCCCGCGGCTGACGAGGCGGGTGTGGAAGACCAGGATAAAGACAGGCACGCCCCGTCAGACTAAAACCTGCCCGCTTAACGCGGCCTCAGGGCGTGGCTGCCAGCTGCCCTTTCAGCTCGATCAGGACAGGTTCGCCCGGCATCCGCGACAGCGCCTGTCTGAGCGCGGCCTGCGCTGCCCGGGTCTGGCCATTGCTATGCAGGGCCACTACATAAACGTAGCTGTAGTTCGCGTTCTCCGGTTCCAGTTTGGCCGCCCGCTCAAGCGAGGCCAGCGCTGCTTCCATCTGCTTGGCGCGTACCTGCAACAATCCCAGGCTGTAGTGCAGCACAGCGGCGTCCGCTTGCTGCTTGAGCCCGGCGCGCAGGGTTTGTTCGGCCGCGTCGTCGCGCTGCATCTGGCGCTGCAGGTCGGCCAGATTCACGTACGCGGGAACCCAGTCGGGGTCGCGCACGGCGGCTGTCCGGTAGGCCGCCTCGGCGGCGGCGAACTCGCCGCGCGCGGCATAGTAGTTGCCCAGATTGACCTGGCCTTCCGGCGTATCGGCATACTGCTTTTGCGCCGCCAGGTACTCGGCACTGGCGCGTTCCATGTCGGCACGCTGTTGCGGCGTCATCTGTTCAAGCGGCACGCCGGCAAACTGGCCCGCCGCTTCGATACGCAGCGTGCGCACGTCGTCGTGCAACAGTGGCGCGGCCAGACGCCAGCGCTGTTCCAGCGGCAGGTCTATCAGTCCGGCCAGTGCGCCGCCGCGCACTTGCGGATCGGGGTCGTTCAGCGCACGCGCCAGCGCCGGAACCGACTGCGGCGACAACCAGGCGCCGAGCTCTTCCGCGGCGATGGCACGCACCACGGCCGGCTGCAGCGGATCATCGAGCAAGGCCAGCAGGCCGGCTTCGGCATTGGGCGCACGTTTGCGCGCAGCGGCGAGCGCCGGCGCGAAGGTCTGGAAACCGCGGGCATCGCGTCCGAGCCAGCCGCGCACGGCTGCAGCCGCCCAGACAGCGGATTTGTCGGTATGACAGGCGGTACAGGCATTGGGGGTGCCGAGACTGACCGACTGGTCGGGGCGCGGCACGCGCAAGCTGTGGTCGCGCCGCACATCGACGCCCATGTAGGTTTTCGTCGGCATGTGGCAGGCGAGGCAATCCGATCCCGCACTGCCTGCCCTGTGGTGGTGATGCGCCGTGCTGGTGTATTTGACTGCTGCGTGACACTGCATGCAGACCGCGCTGCCGCTGGCTTTCAGCTTGAGTGAATGCGGATTGTGGCAGTCGCTGCACGTCACACCTTTCGAATACATCTTGCTCTGCCTGAACGAGGCGTATTCATACACTTCGTCCCGGATCTGGCCATCGACGTGATACAGGCCGCTTTGCAGGGCAGCGGGCGCATGGGTGTCCATCAACGGACGGCCGTGCACGAAGTCTTCGGACAACTGGCTGCGCCGCGAATGGCAGCGGGCGCAGGTTTCGATTTCCTTCTGGGTAGTGCGCCTGGCACTGCGCTTTGCATTACCACTGGCCGGGTCGATGGTCCAGTGCACATTGCGGCGTTCGTCGAACCGCACGGCCAGCCCCTTGTCCGGGATGGCGTTCCAGCCGCCTGCGCGCTTCGCCCAGGCCAGATGATTCGAGCCCGGGCCATGGCAGGCCTCGCACGACACATTGATGTCGGTCCACGTGGTGTGAAAGCGCTGCGTGCTGGCGTCGTAGTTTTTGCGCAGGTCGGTCGAATGGCACTCGGCACACATGTGGTTCCAGTTCTGCGAACGCCGGGTCCAGTGCAGCACGTCCTTGTGGTCCACCTTTTCACCCGGATACAGATGGAACCAGCGCTGGCCGCCCGCTTCCCGGGCCCGGCTGTCCCAAGCGATCGACAAGGCCTGCAATCTGCCGCCGGGCAATTCGATCAGGTACTGCTGCAAGGGGCTGACGCCGAAGGCATAGCGGATCTGGAAATCCGCCAGCTTGCCGTCGGGTCCGTCGGTGTTGACGAAAAACCGGCCGTCGCGCTTGAAGAATGTGGAGGTCACGCCCGCGTAATTGAAGCGCGCCTGGTTGAAATCGCCGAGCACGGTTTGCTCGCTGACGTCCTGCATCGCCAGATCGTGATGCGAGCCTTTCCACTCGCGCACCGCGCTTGCGTGGCAGCTGATGCAAGCCTTGCCCCCCACGAAGCGGGCCTGCTGCACGCGCGTTGTGGCGGGCGAATCGACGGATGCGGTTTCAGCATCGCCCACACCGGACAGGCTCCACGATGCCAGCAGCAAGCCCAATGCGACCAGCGCAAGCACGGCCCATCCCCAGCGCGCTATGCGACGGGGCGGGGCTTGGGTTCCAGCATCAGGATCGGGAAGGGGTTTGGAAGCGGATGTTTTCATCGGGCGCACGACTGGCGAAATGGGAGGGTTAGATACTCGAAGTTTAGTGAACCGGATGCATCCTTACGATCCGCTGGGCCGGGCAGTTTGCAGTGCAGCGCGTAAATGCGCCCATCAGCTCGGAACGCGAGCCAGCAGCGTTTCGATATCCATCCGGAAGTAGCGCGTCAGCACGCGCTGCAGCTCCCGATGCGAATAGTCTTCGCCACGCGTGGTCAGCGCTTCGTGCAGCGGCCGCGCAATCGCCGCAAAGGCATCGAGCAGTTGCGGGTCGAAATGGGTGCCGCGGTCGCGCGAAAGGATTTCCATCGAGGCGTCGAAGCTCAGCGGCGCCTTGTAGGGGCGGTGCGAAGTCAGCGCATCGAAGACGTCGGCGATGGCGAAAATGCGCGCGACGACGGGGATTTCCCCCGCCTTGTGGTGGCCGTCATAGCCGCCGCCGTCGAATTTCTCATGGTGGCCGCCCACCACCGCCTCGGCGTCGGCCAGCCAGGCGGCACGGCGCACGATATCAAGACCGTGCGCCACGTGCTGCTTCATCTGGGCGTACTCCTCCTCATCCAGCTTGCCGGGCTTGAGCAGAATGTGATCGGGAATGCCGATCTTGCCGACGTCATGCAGGAACGCGCCCTTGATCAGCGCCTGCATGGTCTTGAGATCGACCCCGACCGTCTCGGCCAGACACACCGAGTAGAGGGTGACCCGGTAATTGTGGGCATCGGTATCGGCGTCGCGCTTGGCAATGGCGCTGCCGAGCACGCTCAGCATTTCGAGGTTGGCATCGCGCAGGCTGGCGGACAGCTCGATCACCCGGCGCATCAGGCGCTGAATGACGGGATAAAGAATCGCTGCGGTCAGCAGCACCGCGATGAAGGCAAACAGGATGGCGCGCGCCAGACGGCGATCGAATTCCGCCAGATAGGCGGCGCTCGGCGCGTACAGTGCGGCGACCCGGCCGAGCGCACGCCTGTCAGCCTTCTCGAGCGGAACCTGCAGGAAGTAGACCCGCGCACCATCGATCTGCTCCGGGCTCGCGTCCGTCCTGGCATTGCGGCCTGCCGCCACGGATTGCGAAGCCAACCGGGTCAGTGCGTCTGCATGCCCGGCATAGTCGGGGTGTTCAACGTGCGCAACCGCGACGCCGCCGGCATCGAAAATCGTGGCGGCGACCAGCCCGCCATCGCGCGGCATCGAACGGCCGCGAACAAACCGGTCCAGCCGCGCCTGCACCGCGCCATTCGTCTCAGACCCTGGCGCATCGAGCACATCGCCTGCTACTGCGACGAATTCAGCCGCGCGTTGCTGCGCCAGTTCCACTGCCGCCCGATGCAGTTGCTGGCGCTCGACCCAATACACCGTCGCCGCGGCCAGTCCGGCAAGCAGTAGCGCGGTCAAGCCGATGCGAAGAATCAGCAGTTTGTGGAGGGGCCAGTATTGAGGGGACGGGATGGAATCCATCGTGCAATCGTTCAATTGGAAATGTGCCTGCATCGGCCAGCATGCGCACCGCAACACGGTGCGCATGCTGCGCTCATTCAAAGAGCATTCTTGTTTGCAGGCGTCACGTCCACCGTAACTTTGTTGACTTTTCCGGCAAACACGCCATGCGACGCTTTGTAGTCTTCCAGCACCGGAGTAGCGTTGTCCATGCCCACATCGGCGCTTTCATCGAGCGAGAAGATCATCCCCTGGGTGCGCTCGATGCGGCCTTCCGCCACGGTTTTACCATCGACCAGAATCTTGCCGGTGCCGCCTTTCCCAATACCGCCGCCATCGTAGGTGAATTCATAGCGCAGGGTATGTTTGCCGGCCGGCAGCACCTTGTTGGCACCGATCGTGCTCCGATTCATGCCGAGGAAATTGTAGGTGTAACTCGGTTTGCCGTCCTTGACATGGAAAGACCAGCCACCGAAACGCCCGCCTTGCGCCAGCACCACGCCCTCCGCGCCACTGGCAGGAATGTCCACCTCGGCGATGATCGCGTGCGATTTGTTCTTGATGTTGATGAACACGTTTTCGCTCAGGTCTTTCATGCCGCTGTACAGCGTCAGTGAAGTACGGCCGCCCATCAGATCAGGCCGGCCCGCGAGTTGCGGATTCAGCCGTTCGATGCCGCGATCGTCAATCGGCAGCACGTGGTTGACCCTGGCTTCCCGCATGAACAGTTCCTGCAACGCTTTCAGCTTCTGCGGATTTTTGGCCGCGAGATTGTTGACCAGACTAAAGTCGTTACGCGTGTCGAACAGCTCCCAGGTATCTTCCTTCAGTTTGGCGCGGGGCGCCTGTTCCCAGGGGGCTTTGTGAATGACGCGGGCAAACCAGCCGTCGCGATAGATCGCACGATTGCCGATGATTTCGAAATACTGGGAACTGCGCATCGGCGCTTTGCCATCGGCAAAGGCGCTCAGCATGCTCTTGCCCTGGATGGGTACTTGCTTGATGCCATTGACCTCGGTCGGCTCGGGTAGCCCGGCGGCTTCGAGAATGGTCGGCGTGACGTCGATGACATGGGTGAACTGGCTGCGCAGTTCGCCCTTGGCCTTGATGCCCTTCGGCCAGCGCACCACCATGCCATTGCGGGTGCCGCCAAAATCGGAACCGATTTGTTTCGACCAGGCAAACGGCGTATCACCGGCGATGGCCCAGCCGGCAGCCATGTGCGGATAGGTGGTGGCGTCGCCCCAGTGATCGAAATGCTGGAGCTGATCTTCGACGGTTTCCGGCACGCCGTTGAGGTAGGTGTATTCGTTGAACATGCCGTTCATGCCGCCTTCGGCGCTGGTGCCGTTGTCGCCGGCAATGTAGAAAACCAGCGTGTTGTCGAGTTCGCCCAGATCGTCGACGGCCTTGAGCAGACGACCAATCTCAGCATCGGCATATTCCGCAAACGCGGCAAAGGTTTCCATCTGCCGCGCAAACAGTTTTTTCTCGTTGGCCGACAGCGACGCCCACTGCTTGATGGCATCCGGCATCGGTGCGAGTTGGGTGCCTTTAGGCACCACGCCGAGCTTGATCTGGCGCGCCAGGGTTTCTTCGCGCAGCTTGTCCCAGCCCTGATCGAATTTGCCCTTGTATTTGGCAATCCACTCCGGCGGCACGTGGTGCGGGGCGTGCGTGGCGCCCGGCGCAAAGTACATGAAGAACGGTTTGTCCGGCGTCAGCGCCTGTTGATAGTTCACCCATTCCACGGCCCTGTTGGTCATGTCGGTCATGAAGTTGTACTTCGGATCGTTCGGCAATTCCACCGGCGTCATGCCGTCATACACCAGCGGCGACCATTGATTGGTTTCACCACCGAAAAAGCCGTAGAACTTGTCGAAGCCGTTACGTATCGGCCAGCGATCGGTGGGTCCGGAGGGGCTGATCTCCCACGCGGCGGTTTCGTGGTTCTTACCAATATGCGCGGTGCTGTAGCCGTTGTAGCGCAACATCGCAGCCAAAGGCGCCACGTTGTCCGGACGCTGGCCGGTATTGCCGGGAAAGGCGGTCGCGGTTTCGGTGATCGACCCCATGTTGTTCATGTGGTGATTGCGCCCGCTAAGCAGCGCCGTGCGCGTGGGTGCGCACAACGCGGTGGTATGGAACTGGTTGAAGCGCAAACCCTCGTTCGCCAGACGATCCAGTGTGGGCATTCGGGCCGGGCCGCCGAAGGTGCTGGGCACGCCGAACCCCATGTCGTCGAGCAGGATGATCAGCACATTGGGGGCATTCTTCGGCGCCTTGATCTCGACGCGGGGCGGCGGTGTCGCATTGCGCGCATCCAGTTCGTCGTAGAGCGGCGCATCCGGGACGTGGATTGGCAGCACTGTGCGATCCAGCCCGTCCGCTACCCCAACGGCCACGGCCGGCAAACTGATGAGTATCAAGGCCATCAGGCCGGGAAAATGACTGTGTTTATTCATCATCGAAAAAGTTACCTTCCTGAGCGGACTCAAGTTTTAAGTGCGGCGCTGATTTACGGATTGAGTGGGCAAGACGCACGATTAAACCGTGCCAGTAAATAGTGCGCGCAGAAAATCTCACACGGGGCGTGTCCTGACCCTTGCGTGCAGGACGGCTCTGCTGCGGAAAATAGCGGCGGTTCAGCGCCCCATGTTGCGGTTGTAGGCCGCGATGACCCGATTGATGAGGTCCGGGTCGCGTGAGGTTGCGCCATCGGTCCTGAATTCCACCCGTACGCTGCCATCGGCCTGGGTGCGCACGTTGGCCGTCACGGTAATGCCATCGCGGGTGCCGCTCACCACGCCCGCTGCGCGATCCGCCCGCGCAACGGGCACGCCCTGATCGGCCAGGGCGGCTTGCGCGGCGCCCCACGAACGGTCGAAACTGCTGACCGGCGTCGTCGAATAGGTGCCGGGCGCAGTCTGGTAGTAGGTGCAGCTGCCGAGCAGCGCGACGACCAGCGCGAGGGATGCAATACGTGCGTTCATGGGTTCACCTTTTTCCAGCTGTCATCCGGGTTGAATTGGCTCATGGCGCGCGCGGTGGCGCTGGATTTGGGCCCCAGGTCTTTTTCGTACAGCACACCGTCATGACTGACGATAAAACTCATGACGCCGCTGTCGCCATATTTGACGGGCCATGCCACCAGGGCGAATCCAGCGGACAGGCGGTTCTTGATCAGGTAATCGTAGGCGCCGCCGGGCGCTTTACTGCCTTGCGCGGTCAGGATGCGGTAATGGTAACCGTAGTAACCGCGTCCACTCGGTTCGCCGTCGCCGAACAGAGGGCCCAAGGGGCTCTCGGTCTCGCCATCCAGCGCCGCCCAGTAGAGTCCATCCTGCTTGCCGGGGGTGCTGATGAGCTTGTACGCGTATTCGAGCACACCATCGCCGTTGTGGTCTTTGCTGGCGTATTCCTTTTGCGCATCGTAGTAGGCAAATGTCGCCTGCATTGCAGCGAGCTCATTGCGGCCGATGCGGCGGGTCCGGATCTCGTCCGCAGCCGCGCGCGCATCGAAATGCCATGCCCCGTTTTTCTCGACCATCGGAATCGGTAGCACCCATTCCTGCGCGCCGACTGCCAGATGGGCCGTATGCGCCGGATCGATCACGATCTTGTGCGAAGTCGCCCAGCCCCCCAGAAAGGCATCAATATCGCGACGATCCAGGGTCTCGGTTGGAATGAATTTCCTCCAGTCTTGCCCCAGTATCTTGCGCTGTGCATCCTCATCGATCTGCACAATCGCATCGACCAGCGCAGTCGCCGCCGCATCCGGAGTAGGAAAAGCCTGTTGAGCTGCCGCCGCAAGCGGTGCGAGCAGGGCCGCGCCAGTCAACGCCGCGCCCAGCAATCCCTTCAAATTCATACGCATTTTCTTGATCACCATATTCGTTCCCCCCGCCTTAACGTCTACGTCCGCCGCCACCAGCGCGCGCGCCGCCACCCGAGCGCGCCCCGCCACTACTCATGGAGCGACTGCCGCCACCGTAACTGGCGGCCGACTGACGGCTCGAGCTGCCGCGGTTGATGCTGTCCCGGCTCTGGCCGGCGTTGCCCGCGCCCTTGAACGCGTTATCGCCGCCCCAGTTCGACGACGCATTGGAGCGACTGGCCTGGCTGCGCTCCATGTTTTGCGCTTGGGCACGGTCCTGGCTGCGATCCATCTGCCCACGGTCGGCCTGGCCGCGATTCGTGTCTCGCGTAGCCTGATTGACGCGATCACGGGTTTGCGGGTCGTTACGCAACTGGTCGCGCCCGGCTGCCGGATCGATCCCGCGATCCTTCATGGTGGCCTGCGCCTTGTCGCGGCTGGCGTCGCGCTGGGTGTCGCGTCCCCGATAGTCGCTCCGGTTGTCGGCGCCGGCAGACTTGCGGTCGTGTTGTTGCCGCGTCTTCTCGTCGCGGTAGGGCACGCCCTTGCGGTTGGCGGCGTTGTGATTCCAGTTGGTATTCCCGCTCACATTGTTGAGCTTGTTGTTGACGTTGATGTTGTTGTAGCGGTTGACGTTGATGTCGACGTCGCCATGCCCCCAGTTGCAGCCGCCCCACAGGCCGTTGCTGATACCGACAACCGCCGCGCCCCAGAATACCCCCGCTACGAAGGCACCGCCGCTGTAGTAAGCAGGGTAGTAATACGGCGGCGGCGCCCAGTAGTAAGGCGGATAGGCGGGATACCACCAGGCACCGTACACCACTGTCGGCTGGTAGACCGGAACGTAAACCTTCTCCGGCTGCGCCGGCTCGATGATGATCGCCGTCTGGCCGTTATCCGTCTGCGTACTGACTTTCTGCTGCTCGGTGGTTTTGAGATTGCCGGCCTCCTGCGCTTTCTTGCGCATGAACTGCACCCGGTCCATCACCCGTGCCGGATCAGCCAGGAAGGCATCGCCCAGGCGCTGCACATCGCCCGGCTTCTCGCCCATCATGGCGAGCACTTGCGGAAACGCCGCCAGTGACTGCACGCTCGGGTCCCAGTTTTTGGACTGCACCGCCGTCACCGCAGCATCGCCTTCCATTTTCGGATTCGCTTTCGACCATTTCGCCGCCTCGGCCACGTCGGCCGGGTAAGTCGACGCCATCAATACCTGCGCCAGCAGCGAGTCAGGATACAAGGCGATGGGTGCCAGCATCTGGTCCAACTCTTCGGTGCTGAAGGTGGGGGCAACAGTGCTCGCAGTGCTTGTCGCGCTTTCCGCCGCGTGAGCCCACGGCACCGCGCACGCAAACACGATGCCGGCCAGGCATGGCAAAAGCCGCCGCGCGACCCGGCTCGATGGTCGGTGCGAAAAACTCAGGAAGGTCATATTCAGTCTCCGTCGATAAAGCGAGTGCGCAGCGGTCCGCGCAGGGTGTCACACTGATGTTTCAGTTCAATTTGTTATTTTCGTGCTGGCTGCACGCGTGCTGTCCACCATCGAAAGACCGGGCAAGACAACGAACACAGCGAAGAGAAAGGGGGCAAAACGTGCGGCGATCATGGCTGATCCTTCGGTACGTAAAAGGAAGCCAAGCCTACTCCATACCGCCCACAGGGGAAAGTGAGTTTGTCCTCCCATCAAGACAGGATCGCGGACGCGTCAAATGGCTCCGGCCGCGACTGGGGCCGCATGCTCGCGACAGATGCGCCGCACCTCGGGGCTGCTCAGTTTTTCCTGCATCAGTCCGCAAAAGTAACTGCGCGGCCCGAGCCGCTGGTTATGGCGGCAGGTCGAACACACGCCGAAGCTGCGTTTTCCGCTCTGTGACTGCACCTGCGTCAGCACCTGCCGCAGCACGACCATTGCAGAGGTCACGCGCGCCGGACTGGCGGTTCGCACCGCTTCGCGCCAAGCGCCGGCCGAATTCAGGGTGTTCAACAGGGCGCCGCCCGCTTCGGTCAGTACCAGGCGCACGACCCGGCCATCCTGCGGGTCGGCATAGCGCGACAGCAGCCGGCGACGCGCCAGCACCAGGATGGTCTGCGACACCGTGCCCTTGGTCAGTCCCAGATAATCGGTGATTGCCAGCGGCGTGTTGCTGAAGCGATTGGCCTGATTGAGATAAAACAGTACGTGCAGATGGACCGGCTGCAAGCCCTGCGCGGCGCCCGCCTGCCGCAAGCCCGCACGCGTCAGCAAAGACAGACGCTCGACCAGATCAAACAGGGTGAGCGCCTGGCTTTTCACTGCGGATTACAGCTGGATCGTACCGCCGCCCTGGGCTGCAACCAGCGCAGTCAGCTTGG
Organism: Thiobacillus sp.; assembly: GCF_018780105.1. GTDB lineage: Bacteria > Pseudomonadota > Gammaproteobacteria > Burkholderiales > Thiobacillaceae > Thiobacillus. The sequence goes on along the minus strand of NZ_JADMKC010000004.1, from coordinate 95,185 downwards.
TATAAAGCGGCGTACCGTCCTTGGTATCGACCCAGTCGCCGTTCTGCGGTTTGAAATGAAAGCCGCCCGAACGCGCGGCCACCCAGATTTCGCGGGCCACGCCATGGCGGTTGATGATGAGCTTGCTGCCATCCTCGAACTCGACCTCGATAATGCCGTCGGCGGGCGTTTCGAAATCGAGGTCGGCTGCTTCCAGCGCCTGCTCGATGTGTGCCAGCGTTGCGCCGGCGGCCCGGTTGAAGTCGGCCTCGCTTGATTCAATAGGTGTCATGGGGTCCCGTGCTAACATTTCGCGCATGAAATTGCGCACCATATATATAGTGTCCCTGCTGCTGTGCGGACTGGGTTTGACCGCCTGCGGCATCAAGGGCCCCCTGTATCTTCCCGAAAATCCCCCCGCACCGCAACGGACCTCCAATTGAATACCCTGCACAGACTCGACGGCCAGCTTCATCTCGAAGGCGTGGCGCTCAACGAACTCGCCGAACGTTTCGGTACGCCGCTTTACGTCTATTCCCGGCAGGCACTTGAATCCGCTTACCAGGCCTATGCCGAGGCGTTTGCCGACACTCCGCATCTGGTCTGCTACGCCGTCAAGGCCAATTCCAGTCTGGCCATCCTCAATCTGTTCGCCCGCCTGGGCGCAGGGTTCGACATCGTCTCCGGCGGCGAACTGGCACGCGTGCTGGCTGCCGGCGGCGACCCGGCCAAAGTGGTGTTCTCCGGCGTCGGCAAAACGGCAAGCGAAATGCGCGCCGCCCTGCAAGCCGGCATTCTCTGTTTCAACGTCGAGTCGGTCAGCGAACTGCACCGGCTCAACCAGGTCGCTGGCGAAACGGGCAAGCGCGCGCCGGTTTCGTTCCGGGTCAATCCGGACGTCGATCCTAAAACGCACCCCTATATCTCGACCGGGCTCAAGGAAAACAAATTCGGCATACCGATCGCCGACGCGCCCGCGCTGTACCGGCTGGCCGCCAGCCTGCCCAACCTCACCGTCACCGGCATCGACTGCCACATCGGCTCCCAGCTGACCGACCTGTCGCCGCTGGCCGATGCGGCCGACCGCGTGCTGGCGCTGGTCGATACGCTGGCGGCCGAGGGCATCATGCTGCATCACATTGATCTGGGCGGCGGCGTCGGCATCCGCTACCACGACGAAACCCCACCCGACCTCGTCGCCTACGGCCGCGTGCTGGCAGCACGCTTTAAGGGCCGCAGCGAAAAACTGCTGCTGGAACCGGGGCGCTCGCTGGTCGGCAACGCCGGCCTGCTGCTGACCCGGGTCGAATACCTGAAGCCGGGCGAGGATAAAAATTTCGCCATCGTCGATGCGGCGATGAATGACCTGATGCGTCCGGCGCTATACGAGGCGTATCACGACATCGTCGCCGTCAGCGAGCGCGACACGCCGGCCAAGCGCTACGACGTGGTCGGCCCGATCTGCGAAACCGGCGACTTTCTTGGCTTTGCGCGCGACCTGGCGATCGGGGAAGGCGACCTGCTCGCACTGCTTTCGGCTGGTGCATACGGCATGAGTATGGCGTCAAACTACAATTCACGGCCTCGCGCAGCAGAAATCCTGATCGACAAGAATGAAATTCACCTCATCCGCGAACGCGAAACGCAAACCGGCATGATGGCTGGAGAGCGGCTCCCTGATTGAATTCATGAACAATCGGGTGACGGATAAATCCACCCAATGTGGTATCGACTCGCTACGTTTTGTTTGATCGCTACATTTTTCAGCGAATTATTTTTGCCCCTCTCTACCTATTCATTGAACCACCGAAAAAACTCACTAGAATGAGGCTCACCAAGCGGAGCCTCGGTATCGCCCGTAACACGCGGGTTTCGGGCAAATTGGCCTGTCGGTACCACGCTTTGGAAGTGCAATTTCTGACTGCACGTGGCTTCAAGCTGTAGTAGTTAAGTGATGTGTTCAACTTCTAAGGAGTGACAAATGGCAACAGTAAAAAAACCCGCCGCCAAACCGGCGGTCAAGAAGGCAGCCCCCGCTGCCAAACCTGCAGTTAAAAAGGCCGCAGCCAAACCAGCAGTTAAAAAGGCCGCAGCCAAACCGGCAGCCAAAAAAGCAGTAGCCAAGCCTGCCGTTAAAAAAGCGGTCGCCAAGCCCGCTGCCAAAAAGCCCGTCGCCAAGGCCGCAGTCAAGAAAGTCGCAGCCAAGCCCGTCGCTAAAAAAGCAGCAGCCAAGCCCGCTGCCAAAAAGCCCGTCGCCAAGGCCGCAGTCAAGAAAGTCGCAGCCAAGCCCGTCGCTAAAAAAGCAGCAGCCAAGCCCGCTGCCAAAAAGCCCGTCGCCAAAGCCGCTGTCAAGAAAGTCGCAGCCAAGCCCGTCGCTAAAAAAGCAGTCGCCAAGCCCGCTGCCAAAAAGCCCGTCGTCAAGAAAGTCGCAGCGAAGCCGGCAGCACCCAAGGTTGCAGCCAAACCCGCCGTGAAAAAGCCGGTCGCGAAGAAAGCCGCTCCTGTGGCCAAACCCGCCCCGGCTCCTGCCGCCGCACCGGCACCGGCTGCACCGGTAATCAAGCCTTTCGGGCTCTGACAGATCGGGTACGACCCAATCTGAAACGGGGGCCTGGCCCCCGTTTTTTTTATGCGTATGCCTGACGCGGATATCACGTCCGCTCCAAGATTTTGGTTTTCGTACGGAACTGATATGGTGCAGAGCCATCGTATATCACTGTTCTTTCTGCGGAATCCCCCCATGCGCGCCCTGTTCATCCTGCTGTTCGTTCCGCTCCTTGCTTTTGCCCAGGCCGGCGGTCCGCCTTTCATTCCGGTCAACATGATGAAGGTCACCGCCTCGCCGGTGTCCAGCACGGTCAACGCCGTGGGCGCGCTGATCGCCGAAGACAGCGTGGTGCTGCGTCCGGAAATCGACGGCCGCATCGAGACGCTGCTGTTCAAGGAAGGCCAGCCGGTGAAAAAGGGCGCGGTGCTGGTGGTGCTCGACTCCGCCGAACAGCGCGCGCGTGTGGCGGCCGCCCAGGCCGACATGACGCTGGCGCAAAGCCGCTACAAACGCAACGAAGAACTGCTCGCGCAGAATTTCATCTCGAAACAGGCGCTCGACGAGGCACGCGCCAACCTCGACATCCTGCGTGCACGCCTGCAGCAGGAACAGGTAGCGCTCGACAAAACCCGGATCCGCGCACCCTTCAATGCGGTAGCCGGCTTGCGCAACGTCAGCCCCGGCGCCTACGTCAACAAGGGCGACGATCTGGTGCAGCTGGACGCACTCGGCAGCCTGAAGCTCGAAGTGCCGGTACCGGAAACCTATCTGCCGCTGGTGCGCATCGGTCTGCCGATCACCCTGACCATCGATGCCCTGCCCGGACAGACGTTCAGCGGCAAGGTGCACGCCATCGACCCGGTGGTCGATCCGGCCAGCCGCAACGTGCGGGTGCGCGCGCGCATCGCCAACCCGAAGGGGCAGCTCAAACCCGGCATGTTCGCCCGCGCCACCGCCAATCTGGGTGGCAAGACCAGCACGATCCTGCTGCCCGAGCAGGTGATCGTGCCCAAACCGGATGGCAGCTATGTGTTCCTTGCCGTCGACGGCAAGGCCGAACTACGCAAGGTCAAACTGGGCAAACGCGAGCCGGGCCGGGTCGAGATCGTCTCCGGCGTGGCGGTCGGCGATACCGTCGTGCTCGACGGCCAGATCAAGCTGCGCCCCGGGGTGCCCGTCGTCACGCTGGAACAGGCGGCGCAGATGATGAAGAAAATGCAGACCGGCAAGCCGCGCTGATCTGGCCACACCTTGATAAAGACTGAGCCATGATCCTTTCCGACCTCTCTATCCGCCGCCCGGTGCTGGCCACCGTGATGAGCCTGCTGATCATGCTGATCGGCCTGATTGCCTTCGACCGCCTGCCGGTACGCGAATACCCCAACATCGACGCGCCGGTGGTATCGGTGCGCACGGTCTACCCTGGCGCCTCGGCCGAGGTGATGGAAAGCCAGATCACCAAGCCGCTGGAAGATTCGCTGTCCGGCATCGAGGGCATCCGCACCATCAAGTCGGTCAGCCGCGAGGAAGTCAGCCAGATCACGGTGGAATTTGTGCAGTCGCGCGACCCCGAGGCCGCTGCCAACGACGCCCGCGACCGCGTGGCGCGGGTACGCGGCCAGTTGCCCAACGAAGCCGAAGACCCGGTAGTGGCCAAGATCGAGGCTGATGCCCAGGCCATCATCTGGCTGGCGTTTTCCAGCGACCGCCAGTCTCCGCTGGAAATCACCGACTACGCCGACCGCGTGGTGGCCGACCAGCTGAAAACCCTGCCCGGCGTCGCTTCGGTCATCATCGGCGGCGAACGCCGCTACGCCATGCGGGTGTGGCTCGACCCCGACCGCATGGCGGCGCTGGGGGTGACGGTGCAGGACGTGGAAACCGCGCTGCGCAGCCAGAACACCGAGCTGCCGTCAGGGCGAATCGAGGGCCAGATGCGCGAATTTTCGGTGCTGGCCGAAACCGATCTGAAAAGCCCGGCTGAATTCGAGCAGGTCATCATCCGCGACAGCGGCGGCGCGCTGGTGCGGCTGGCCGACATCGGCCGCGCCGAGGTCGGCGCCGAGGACGAGCGCAACATCGTGCGCGTCAACGGCCGCGCCGCGGTGGGCCTGGGCATCGTCAAGCAGTCGACTGCCAACACGCTGGAAGTCGCCCGCGCCGTGAAGGCCGAACTGCCGCGCCTGCAGGGCGCGCTGCCGCCCGGAATGCAGATCAAGGTCGGCTTCGACAGCTCGATCTTCATCGAAAAATCGATCGAGGCCGTGTACAAAACCATGATCGAGGCCATGGTGCTGGTGGTCGGCGTGATTTTCCTGTTCCTGCGCAACTGGCGCGCCACCCTGATTCCCTTCGTCACCATCCCGGTGTCGCTGATCGGCGCCTTCATCTTCCTCTACGCGATGGGCTTCACCATCAATGTGCTGACCCTGCTCGGGCTGGTGCTCGCCATCGGCCTCGTCGTCGACGACGCCATCGTGATGCTGGAAAACATCTACCGCCATATCGAGGAAGGCATGCCGCCGTTCGACGCGGCGATCAAGGGCGCACAGGAAATCGGCTTCGCGGTGGTGGCGATGACCCTGACGCTGGCTGCCGTGTTCGCCCCGCTGGCCTTCGCCGAGGGCAACACCGGCAAGCTGTTCACCGAATTCGCCCTCACGGTGGCGGCGGCGGTGCTGGTGTCCGGCTTTGTCGCGCTGACGCTGACGCCGATGATGGCGAGCCGCATCCTGCGCCATGAAACCCGCCACAACGCTCTGTTCAACTTGGGCGAACGCGTGTTGCACGGTCTCAACAGCGCCTATACCCGTGGCCTCACCCGCGTGGTGAAGCATCCGTTGATCGTCGCGCTGGTGTTCGTGCTGGTGGCGGGCGCCGCTTACGGCCTGCTGAAGTCGCTGAAATCGGAACTCGCGCCGACCGAGGATCGCGGCTTTTTCATCGGTTTCATGCTGGCGCCCGAAGGGTCCACCCTGCAATACACCGACAGCTATGCGCGCCAACTCGAAGGCCTGTATCAAGGCGTGCCCGAGGTGAATACCGCTTTCGTTGTCGTCGCGCCCGGCCTGGAGCGCCCCAACCCGGTGAACAGCTCACTCTCCTTCGTGATGCTGAAGCCGTGGGAAGAACGCAGCCGCAGCCAGATGGACATCACCGCCGCCCTCGGCCCGCAAATGTTCATGGGGATGCCGGGCGTGCTGGCCTTCCCGATCAACCCGCCCTCGCTCGGCCAGAGTTTCCGCAACCCGCCGCTGCAGTTCGTGGTGCAGGCGCCGAACTATGCCGAACTCGACAAGTCGGTCGAAGCGCTGATGGCCAAGGTGCGCGCCTATCCGGGGCTAGTCAACGCCGACAGCGACCTCAAGCTCAACAAGCCGCAGCTCAAGGTCGCCATCAACCGCGACAAGGCGGCACAGATGGGCGTCGGCGTCGACACCATCGGCCGCACTCTGGAAACCCTGCTCGGCGGCCGCGAAGTCACGCGCTACAAGCAGGCAGGCGAACAATACAACGTCGTCGTCCAGCTCGACCCTGCCGTGCGCGCCACCCCGCGCGACCTCACCGCGCTGTACGTGCGCGGCGAAGGCGGCAACCTCACCGCGCTGTCCAATCTGGTCGCCGTCACCGAAACCGTCGCGCCGAAGGAACTCAACCACTTCAACCGCCAGCGTGCCGCCATCATCTCGGCCAACATCGCCCCCGGCTACACCTTGGGCGAGGCGCTCGTCTTCATGGACCAGGCGGCCAAGGAAACGCTGCCGCCCAGCGCGCGCACCGCGCTCGACGGCCAGTCGCGCGAGTTCGGCGAATCCGGCCAGACGCTGGCGATCACCTTCGCGCTGGCGCTGATCATCATCTATCTGGTACTGGCGGCGCAGTTCGAAAGCTTCGTCGCGCCCTTCATCATCTTGCTTACCGTGCCGCTCGCCGCCACCGGCGCCCTGCTGGCGCTGAAACTGACCGGCGCCACGCTCAATGTATATAGCCAGATCGGGCTGGTGATGCTGGTCGGCCTGATCACCAAGCACGGCATTCTGATCGTCGAATTCGCCAATCAGTTGCGCGCGCGCGGCAAAAACAAGATGGAAGCGGTGATCGAGGCGGCCAGCCTGCGTCTGCGCCCCATTCTGATGACCACCGCGGCGATGGTGCTGGGCGCGGTGCCGCTGGCGCTGGCCGCCGGCGCCGGGGCGGAATCGCGCTCGCCGATCGGCTGGGTCATCGTCGGCGGCCTGCTGCTCGGCACCTTGTTGACACTGTTCGTGATTCCGGTCGCCTACACCCTGCTGACACGCAACCCGACTGCCCGCGCCGCGGCTGCGGTACCCACCCCCCAGCAATAGAAATGATGAATTCGCCACTTGCCCTGACGAGGCTTCGTCAAGGCAAGTGCGCGCCGCATTCATCAGGCTGTCAAACCTCCCTGATTTAATTCGGTTTTCACGCGATTTCGCGCAATCCGGAGGCTGGCATGGACACTGCATATACCTTGGCATACCCAACGCAAGGAGCAGACAACATGATTGAACTCAACCAGGGCGGTTCACTGGACGTCACCCTGAAAGAAGATGCCCAAGGCCGCGACAGCGTGATCCTGGCGCTCGCATCTCAGCAGGGCTGCGAACTCAGTCTGACGCCGCATCAGGCCCGCGTGCTGGCGACCGAACTCATCATGGCCGTCAACCGCGCCGAAGTGCGCAACAACCTCAAGCACAGCCAGAACATGGTGCGCAGCGGCCAGCAACAAACCACCCGCCACGGTTTCTTTCACGTTTGATCTGACACCACTTTTCGGGCGACCGGCTTCGGTCGTACCCAGGTAGCAGGCAGCCAGGCCTGATCTGCCTTTACGATAAGCCCCGCATTGGCGGCGGCGCGCCATCCATGATAGGGTGGCGAACTGTGGCGCAAGGACTCGTCCTTGCGCCCTTTCTTTTCTTCATCATCAGGAATCAGCATGGCCGTCATCGAACTTACTCAGGCAAATTTCGAGTCCACCATCCAGAACAACGATGTTGTCGTCGTCGACTTCTGGGCACCCTGGTGCGGCCCCTGTCGCGGTTTTGCTCCCATTTTCGAGGCGGCTGCCGAGAAACACGCCAACATCGTGTTCGCCAAGGTCAATACCGAAGTCGAACAGGAACTGGCCGGTTTCTTCCAGATTCGCTCCATCCCCACCCTGATGGTGTTCCGCGAACAGGTCATTCTGTACTCCGAATCTGGCTCGCTGCCCGCCCATGCACTCGACGGTCTGATCGAACAGGTGATGGGTCTGGACATGGCGCAGGTCCACAAGGACATCGCCGAGCAGCAAACGCAGTCCCAGGCCTGAGTCTCAGGCAGATTGATTGAGCAGCTGCCGCGCCAGCGGCAGCGTGATCGGGCGGCGCGTTTCCAGACTGACCCGGTCGAGCGCTTCCAGCACTGCCAGCAGGCTTTGCATGTCCCGCGCAGCGCGGGTCAGCAGATAATCCGCCACCTGCGGATCAAGCTTGAAGCCCAGGGTTTCGGCGTGCTGCTGCAAGGCAGTGCGCTTTTCCGCATCGTTCAGCGGCTGCATCTGGAACACCAGTCCCCAGCCCAAGCGGGTTTTCAGCTCCGGCATCAACGGCAGCACGGCGGGCGGCGCGCTGCCTGCCGCCAGCCACAGTCCGCCCTGCTCGCGCACCTGATTGAAAGCCGCAAATCCGGCCTGTTGCCGGGCAGCGTCCCAGCTTTCCACCGCATCCGCCACCACCACCTCGCCAGCCGCCGCGCCGCCCTGCACCACCTTGCGGCCGCGCGCCTCGCACGCAGCCGTCCACGCCGCCAGCAGATAGCTCTTGCCGCTCCCCGGCGCGCCCCACACATACACCATGCGCTCATCTGCCGTGCCATCGAGCATGGCGCCGAGCTGCGCGACGAGCTCGCCATTGCGGCCCGCCACGAAACGGGCGAGATCGGGGCGGGCGGGCGGGCGGATATCGAGCAGGAGCTGACGCATAGGGGCGCAAGGATAAAGCACTTGTCCCCGAGCGGGGTGTCCGGAGGCGTGCCACAGACCGGATGGCCGGGTGAAATCGCCCGCTCCGGGCGTATGGGCGACCGCCATGCACGGCTATACTTTGCGTTTTGCCGCTCCCTGCGTTCGATTCGATGAGCCTCGCTTTCCCCGTTCCCCTTAAACACCTGATCCAGCCGCCGCCAATGGTGGAGGAAGTGCTCGGCGCCGAAGAGCGCGCTGCGCTGAAGGCGCGTATCAAGACGCTGATGAAACAGCAGGACGCGGTGCTGGTGGCGCATTACTACACCTCGGCCGACCTGCAGGATCTGGCCGAAGAAACCGGCGGTTGCGTGTCGGATTCGCTGGAAATGGCGCGCTTCGGCCACGCTCATCCGGCGAAGACGCTGATCGTCGCCGGGGTCAAGTTCATGGGCGAAACGGCCAAGATCCTCAATCCGGAAAAGCGCGTGCTGATGCCCGACCTCAAAGCCGACTGCTCGCTCGATCTGGCCTGCCCGGCCGACGAATTCGCAGCCTTTTGCGATGCCCATCCGGATCGCCTGTCGGTCGTCTACGCCAATACCAGTGCGGCGGTGAAGGCGCGTGCCGACTGGGTCGTCACCTCCGGCATCGCCGTCAAGATCGTCAAATACCTGCACCAGCAGGGCCACAAGCTGTTGTGGGCGCCGGATCGCCACCTCGGCGATTACGTGCAGCGCGTCAGCGGTGCCGACATGCTGCTGTGGCAGGGCTCATGCGTCGTGCACGAAGCCTTCAAGGCCGAAGCGCTGAAAAAACTGCATGCCGAACACCCTGCCGCCGCCGTGCTGGTGCACCCCGAATCGCCCGCCGCGGTGATCGCGCTGGCCGATGTGGTCGGGTCGACCACGCAGTTGATCGATGCGGTGAAAAACCTGCCGAACCCCGAATTCATCGTCGCCACCGACAACGGCATTTTTCACAAGATGCGTGCCGCCGCGCCAGGCAAACTGCTGCTCGAAGCGCCGACCGCCGGCGAAGGCGCGACCTGCCAGTCGTGCGCGCATTGCCCGTGGATGGCGATGAACGGCCTGCGCAACCTGGCCGCCGTGCTGGAATCCGCTGAAGCGGGCACGCCAGGCGCCAACGAAATCCTCATCGAAGAATCCGTGCGCGCCAAGGCCCGGCTGTCGATCCAGCGCATGCTGGATTTCGCCGCTGCCGAAAAAGCCGGCCACATCCAGCTCGGGGACTGAAGCGTATGGCCGGAGCCAGTTTGCTTGCGCTGCTCGACGACATCGCCACCATCCTCGACGATGTATCGGCGATGACCCAGGTCGCCGCCAAAAAAACCGCCGGGGTGCTGGGCGACGATCTTGCGCTCAACGCCCAGCAGGTAGCCGGCGTCAAAGCCGATCGCGAACTGCCGGTGGTGTGGGCGGTCGCCAAGGGTTCATTCATCAACAAGGCCATTCTGGTGCCGGCGGCGCTCGCCATCAGCGCGTTTGCGCCGTGGCTGGTCACGCCGCTGCTGATGCTGGGGGGTGCGTTCCTCTGTTATGAAGGCTTCGAAAAACTGGCGCACAAATACCTGCACAGCGAAACCGAAGACAGCGTGCACCGCGTCGAACTGATGCATGCCGTGGCCGACCCGACGGTCGATCTGCTGGCGCTGGAAAAGGACAAGATCAAGGGCGCCATCCGCACCGACTTCATCCTGTCGGCCGAGATCATCGTCATCACCCTCGGCACCGTGGCTGCCGCGTCGTTCGGCAAGCAGGTCGCCGTGCTCACCGGCATCGCCATCGTCATGACCATCGGCGTCTACGGACTGGTCGCCGGCATCGTCAAGCTCGACGACGCCGGGTTGTATCTGAGCCAGCGCGCCAACGCGGCGGCACGCGCATTCGGCCGGGTGCTGCTGGCCGCCGCGCCCAAACTGATGAAACTGTTGACCGTGCTGGGCACCGCCGCGATGTTCCTGGTCGGCGGCGGCATCCTGGTTCACGGCCTCCCCGTTCTGCATCACGCAGTCGCAGCCATCGCCCCAGCAAGCGGGGTACTCGCCGTGTTGGTTCCGCTACTGGCCGACGCGCTCATCGGCATCGGAATCGGCGCCTTGGTATTGGGTGCAATCAGCGCAACAAAACGGTTGCTCAAACCCGCCTGAACCCCAAAGCAAACTATTTTTGATAAGGCTGGATCAGCTTGCGCACCGGATCATAGGCCGGGTCATCCACGGTGACGAAGCCATCGTAAGCCGCATCGAAGGCCTCCAGCGTGGCGGCCATGTCCGGAGTCGTCTTTTTCAAGGCCAGAAGCGCATCCCGCAATGAATTGCGCAGCGGCATTGGCATGCTGGGATGGACAGCAAATACGTAACCCGGCAGCGGTGCGGTGCTGCCGATCACGTTAATCCCGCTGGGTTTGAACGCTTCAGCCACGGAGTCTTTCAATATCCCGCCCTCGAAATCTCCCGCCAGCACGGCCTTGGCAATGTTGTCGTAATGTTTGAGGTAGGCGAAAGTCGAAAAATCAGTGGACACCAGCCCCATCGATTCGACCGCAGCCTTTTGCAGCAGGGCCTTTTCATCGCCAAAGGCGAAGCGCTTGCCCTTGAGCATGGCCGGAGTGGTGATGCCCGAACCGGCCTTGACGCCGATGACCAGAGAAAAATGTGGGCGTCCTTGTGTCGTCGGCGCAACCAGCGGGATCACCCCATATTTCTTGTGCGCCTCGATGTAGGCCACCGGGGTGAGATAGGCAATCTGCGTCTGCCCCTTGCCCAGGTCATCCACCGCCGACCCCATGTTGGGCGAGGGCCGGAAGCGCACATTGTGCTGGGTGCTCAACGCCAGATAGTTGGTGAGCACACTCATGCGCTTGATCATTTCGACCGGGATATCCATGGCAACCGACCCCATCGTCACCTCGGCGGCTTTGGGCGAGGGCGCAGCCCAGGCGGGGGCCAGCAACGCGCCGGTCAGTAACGCCGTCGCCAGGGTTTGCATGAGTTTGATTCGGTTCATGATGTTTTTCTCTCGGGCAGCCAGGTGGCCTCCGAATACACACTGTAACGGTCGCGCCCAGCGTTCTTTGCATGGTAGAGCGCTTCATCAGCCGCATGGTAGAGCGCACGTGGCACCGTCATCGAAGCATCGTACTGCGCAATTCCCACGCTGATGCTGACCTTGAGCCGGCTGCCCTCGTGGACAAACGCATGCTTTCGCACACTCTCCAGCCAATCCTTGACGAACAACTCAGCCTGCACGGCATTGGTGCGATACAGCACGATGCCAAATTCGTCCCCGCCCAGACGCGCCGGCAGATCGGACTTGCGGACCTGCAGGCGCAATAGCGTGCCGATGTCGCGCAGCACCGCATCCCCCGCACTGTGGCCATGGCTGTCGTTAACCTGCTTGAAGTGATCGAGATCGAACAGCACCAGCGTAATGGTTTCCGAGAAACGCTCGGATTGATGAAACATCTGCAGCAGGGTTTCATCAAATTTTCGGCGATTGGGCAGTTCGGTCAGCCAGTCCGTCGTCGCCATGGTGCTCAGCAGATCGAGTGCATGCTCGAGCTCGCGCGTGCGGCCACCCAACTGGATATTCTTTTCGCGAAGCTCCTCGTTGGCAAAATCGATCTTGCTATGCAACTGCTGGTGGTAACTGGCGAGCGACTTGTTCAGTGAATTGAATACCGACACGAGCCGGCCGATCTCGTCCGCGCTGCCCACATCGAGATCGCGCGCGATGTAGGAGCCTCCATTTGCGACCGTTTCCTCCATGGTCGCGGTGAGTCTGCGGATCGGCGAGACAATGCCGCGCGCGGTAAAAAAGTACACCATCAGGCCGAGAATGGCGCCAAACCCAAGCTGCTCGACAAAGACCCGCCAGTAGAGCGCTTCGAGCGCGCGGTCCAAAGTTTCGGTGGACACGTCGACGGTGACCGTGCCGATAGGCTGACCCTCGAACACCACCGGGGATTCGAATCTCTTGACCGCCGTCCGGCCATCTTTGCCTGCAGCCTCGGACATGACGCGACCATCCTGGTTGCGGATGGTGACGTATTTCACATGGGCCTGAGCGGACACGTTCCGGGCCAGAATTTCCAGATTGCCATAGTCAAACCCGGCGACCAGCGAAGCCGCACCCGAAGCAGCGGCATTGGCAACACTCTGCCCGGCCTCGTCAATCAGCTTGCCCAAGGGGCCACGCTCATTCTGTACGCGCAGCACGCCAATCCCGGCGGACGTGACCACCACACCAACCGTGACGTAAGCGATGAGCTTGGTGCTCAAACCCCAGCGCAAATCAATCTCCTTAGTACCCGTTGTTCTAATACGGCCATACGCTTGGTCAAATGAATGGTGTGACGGAGAAATTACTGCCGCAAGCCTAAAACATCGCCGTTTTGGCTGGCCAAAAGCCAGTTTTCAAGGATTCAACGGGGTCTGCGGCGTTTTTCCCTTATGCCGCAGATGGTTTTAACGATGGCAGAGGCTCACGGCTTGCGTCCATATCCCGTAAAATAGCTGCTTTGAAGCAGTTCGATTCGGCCGCGTCCCGCGACGCCCGAACCCCAGCCAGCATGACCGCACGCCTGCGCGAAATCCCCTACAACTACACCTCGTTTTCCGACCGCGAGATCGTCATCCGCCTGTTGGGCAGCGACGCGTGGAACGTGCTCAATACGCTGCGCGGCGAGCGCAAGACCGGGCGTTCGGCACGCATGCTGTTCGAGGTGCTGGGCGACATCTGGGTGGTACGGCGCAACCCTTATCTGGAAGACGACCTGCTGGCCAATCCCAAGCGGCGCAAGATGCTGGTCGACGCCTTGCGTCATCGGCTGCATGCCATCGAAACGCGCCGCCAGGGTAACGAACTGGTGGGTCAGTTGCTGGCGGCCGCCGAACGCGCCGTCCGCGAATTCGAGGCCTGGTTCGCCGACACTGCCGATCTGCGCGCGCGCATCCTGCGCCGTCTGGCAGGCGTCACCCGCCGCGACAACATCGGCTTCGACGGCCTGGCGCGCGTCTCGCACGTTACGGACGCCACCGACTGGCGCGTCGAATATCCCTTCGTGGTGCTGACACCCGACACCGAAACCGAAATGGCGGCGCTGGTGGCCGGGCTGGTCGAGCTCGATCTCACCATCATCCCGCGCGGCGGCGGCACCGGCTACACCGGCGGCGCCATTCCGCTGACCGCTAGTGCTGCGGTGATCAACACCGAAAAGCTGGAATTCATGAGCGCGGTGGAAATGCAGCACCTGCCGGGCTGCGAGTTCGAGGTTGCCACCATCCACTGCGGCGCCGGCGTGGTGACCAAGCGGGTGATGGAAGCGGCCGACGCCGCCGGGCGAGTGTTCGCAGTCGACCCGACCTCGGCCGACGCCTCGACCATTGGCGGCAACGTGTCGATGAACGCCGGCGGCAAGAAGGCGGTGCTGTGGGGCACTGCGCTCGACAACCTGGTGTCGTGGAAGATGGTGACGCCGGACGCCGACTGGATCGAAGTCAGCCGGCTCGACCACAACCTCGGCAAGATCCACGATGTCGTCTCGGCCACGTTCGAAATTCGCCGTTTCGCCGCCGACGGCAAGACGCCGAAAGGTTCGCCGGAAATCCTCATCATCCCCGGCAGCCGGTTCCGCAAAACCGGTCTCGGCAAGGACGTCACCGACAAATTCCTCGCCGGCCTGCCCGGCATCCAGAAGGAAGGCTGCGACGGCCTGATCACCTCCGCACGCTTCATCCTGCATCGCCTGCCGGCGCACGGCCGCACCGTGTGCCTGGAGTTTTTCGGCAGCGCACGCGAAGCCACGCCGGCAATTGTCGAAATCAAGGACTATTGCGACGCCCACCCCGACGTTCTGCTCGCCGGACTGGAACATCTCGACGCGCGCTACGTGAAAGCGGTCGGCTACGCCACCAAGGCGCCGCGCAGCACGCGGCCAAACATGGTGCTGCTGATCGACGTGGTGTCGGACAACGCAATCGCGGTCGGCGAAGCGGCATCCAAAATTGTCCAGCTCGCCAACGCGCGCGGCGGCGAAGGCTTCATCGCGGTGTCGGCCGAGACCCGCAGGAAATTCTGGCTCGACCGCGCCCGCACCGCCGCCATCGCAGCGCACACCAATGCCTTCAAGATCAACGAGGATGTGGTGATTCCGCTGCCGCGCCTGGGCGATTACACCGACGGCATCGAGCGCATCAACATCGAGCTGTCGATCACCAACAAATTGAAGCTGCTCGACGCGCTGGCCGGGTTCTTCGCCGCGCCGCTGCCCTTGCTGGAAGACGAAGACACCATCGCCGACCCGGACAAAGTCGCGGAAAAGCAGGCGCAGGCGCAGGCGCTGATCGCCTCTGTTCAATCACGTTGGGCGGGCTATCTCGATCATTTGGATGCCCCTGCCGAACCCCTCACCGCTTCCCCCTCACCCCTCACCACCTTCGAGGCCCTGCGCGACAAGCACATCCGGGTGTCGTGGAAGCGCGAAGTGCGGCGCGAGCTGCACCAGCTGTTCGTTGGCCGCGAATACACCCGCATCCTCGAAGCCTGCGACAGCCTCCACAAGGACGTATTGAAGAGCCGCGTCTTCGTCGCGCTGCACATGCATGCCGGCGACGGCAACGTGCACACCAACATTCCGGTCAACTCCGACGACTACGCCATGCTGCAGGCCGCCAATGCAGCGGTCGCGCGCATCATGGCGCTGGCAACCGATCTGGGCGGCGTAATCTCGGGCGAGCACGGCATCGGCTTGACCAAGCTGGAATTCCTCGACGAAGCCGCCATCGCGATCTTCGCCGACTACAAATCCAAGGTCGATCCGCAAGGCCGCTTCAACAAGGGCAAGCTGCTGCACGGCGCCGATCTGCGCAACGCCTACACACCCTCGTTCGGCCTGCTTGAAGCCGAGTCGATCATCCTCGAAGCCTCCGAAACCAAGGCCATCGCCGATTCGATCAAGGACTGCCTGCGCTGCGGCAAGTGCAAGCCGGTGTGCAACACCCATATCCCGCGCGCCAATCTTTTATACAGCCCGCGCAACAAGATTCTCGCCACCTCGCTGCTGATTGAGGCCTTCCTGTACGAGGAACAGACCCGGCGCGGGGTGTCGATCAAGCATTTCGACGAGTTCAGCGACGTCGCCGACCACTGCACGGTGTGCCACAAGTGCAAAAACCCCTGCCCGGTCGACATCGACTTCGGCGATGTCTCGATCGCCATGCGCAACATGCTGCGCAAGCAGGGCAAGAAGAAATTCAATCCCGGCACCTGGGCGTCGATGGCTTTCCTCAACGCGACCGATCCCACCACCATCAAGGCGATCCGCAAGCCGCTGATCGAGTGGGGCTATGCCGGCCAGCGCCTGGGCAACACGCTGTTCAAGCGCCTGGGGCTGATCCAGGCGCAGATCAAAAACCCGCCCGCCTCGCTGGGCAAGCCCAAACTGGTGGCGCAGGTGATCCACCTGGTCAACAAGCCGATGCCGGGCGGCCTGCCGAAGAAGACCTCACGCGCGCTGCTGGGCCTGGAAGATGCGTCGATCGTGCCGGTGCTGCGCAACCCGGCCAAGCTGTCGGACGACGCCGACGCCGTGTTCTATTTCCCCGGCTGCGGTTCGGAACGGCTGTTCTCGCAAGTCGGCCTTGCCACCCAGGCGATGCTGTTCGAACTCGGCGCACAGACCGTGCTGCCGCCCGGCTACCTGTGCTGTGGCTATCCGCAGACCGCGGGCGGCCAGGCCGACAAGGGTGAGGCGATCACCGCGGCCAACCGCGTGCTGTTCCACCGCGTCGCCAACACGCTGAACTATCTCGACATCAAGACCGTGATCGTGTCGTGCGGCACCTGCATGGACCAGCTGCTGAAATACGAATTCGAGAAGATATTCCCCGGCTGCCGCCTGCTCGACATCCACGAATACCTGATGGAAAAAGGCGTCAAGCTCGACAATGTGGCCGGCGAGAAATTTCTTTATCACGATCCCTGTCACACGCCGATGAAGACCCACGCGCCGATGAAAGTAGCCAACGCCCTGCTCGGCGGCGGTGTAACCTTGTCCGACCGCTGCTGCGGCGAATCCGGCACGCTCGCCGTCACCCGCCCGGACATCTCGACGCAGATCCGCTTCCGCAAGGAAGAGGAAATCCGCTCCAGTGTCACCGCGCTGGGCACGGGTGGGGCGCCGATCAAGCTCCTCACCTCCTGCCCGTCCTGCTTGCAGGGACTGGCGCGCTACAGCGACGACGCCGGCACCACACCGGATTACATCGTGATCGAACTGGCAAAGCAGTTGCTGGGCGACAACTGGATGGAAAGTTATCTGGCCAAAGTCGGCAACGGCGGAATCGAGCGGGTGCTGCTGTAAGGGTTCGTAAATGAATAGCTTGCCGATTATGGGTGTGCTGGCGGGATGCGATGCAAGGCGACAAACACGCCGCATGTCCGTCCCATGCAAGTGTTTGTCAACGCGGCAGCGCGCCCGTCAGTGCGGCCAGAATCGTGCAAGTTATTCGTTTACGAGCCCTAAAGCATGGGTGTAGCCGAACCCGGGGACGCCGCCCTCGATAATCCAGCCGCCGCTTTCATCGCGCAGACCCTGGAGCGCATGACCGAGGCGCAACCCGCCGACCTCGCACTGCTGACGCGGCTGTGGTTTCACCTGCGTCTGCACGCCAACCAGCCGATCGCCGCCGCTCACGCCAAGCTCGATACGCTGGTCACCATCCTGACGCAACAGCCCGCCTACACCCACGCGTTGCGCGAACACCTGGCGACCCTGTTTGCCACCAAGAAATCCACCCGCCTGCTGACCGAAGCGGGTCTGCTGCCCTACCGCTCGTTTGCGGCCGAACTCAAGCGCCGCATCGGCTTCAAGCTGTTGCCGCCGGAGCACGACGCCAGCCACCTACGCGACTGGCTCGATGCGCAAATCGCCCCGCGCGACCGCGAGTGGGTGATCGACTCCGATCCCGCCGTGTGGGCGCGCCTGTGCGAATTGCTGCAGTTGCATAGCCTGTTCCAGCGCGACCCGCCCGGGGTACTGACCAACGCCATCCGCTCGCTCGCCCACCGCATTGCAGCAGGCGGACTCGATCCCGAGTTGCTGCGCATCGAGCCCGCACTGGAAGAATACGATTCACCGTTTCTCGCGCTGCACCACGAGGTAGACGACTGGCTGCGCGGCGAGGCAGGCGACACCCGGCAGATCGACGTCCTGATCGATCAATGCGAATCCGCGCTCGACCGGGTGCGCCGCCGCAAGAACGAAACCGGCACCAGCATCGAACTCACTCTGCAGTCGCTGCGGCTGTCTCAGCAAATGCGACGCATGCGTACGCTGATCGGCCTGATCGATGAAGCGGCCGCCGGTGCGGTTGCCGACTACGCACCGCTGGTCGCGCTGTTTTTCGAGCTGGTCGAAACCAGCGCCGAACGCTACCGCGTCAGCAGCCTGCTGCGCGACACCGGTGGCCGTCTTGCGCGCCAGATCAGCCTGTTCGCCAGCCAGACCGGCGAACACTACGTGGCCGAAGGCAGCGCGGCGCTGAAGCGGATGTTCTGGTCGGCCAGCGGCGCGGGCGTCGTCATCGCCGGCATGGCTCTGCTGAAATCGCGTGTGCTCGCACTGCACCTTGCACCGCTGCAGGAAGCCCTGCTGGTCAGCCTGAATTACGCGCTCGGCTTCGTGCTGATCTATGTGCTGCACCTGACCATTGCCACCAAGCAGCCGGCGATGACCGCCAGCCTGTTCGCCCACACGCTGGCCGAAGTACGCAGCCACGCGGCAAGGCAGAAACTGATCGACGAATTCGCCGACAAGGTGTGGCGCTCCCAGGCTGCGGCCATCCTCGGCAACATGCTGTTCGCGTTTGCCACGGCGGTTGCGATCGCGCTGGCGCTCGATTTCTCGGGCCATCACGCGGTGAGCATCGACAAGGCCCATCATCTGCTGGCCGAGATACATCCGCTCGGCACCGGCACCCTGTTTTACGCTGCGGTGGCCGGCGTCGGCCTGTTCCTCTCCGGCATCGTCAGCGGCTACTACGACAACAAAACCATTTACCAGCGCATTCCCGAGCGGCTGCTACGGCTTAAGTTGCCCCCACGCCTCATGGGCGCGCGCTTGTGGGCGCGCGTTGTCGACTATCTGCGCGAGCATCTCGGCGGCGTCATGGGCAACGTGTTTTTCGGCTTCTATCTCGGCCTCACCAGTGCCTTCGGCGCGCTGGCCGGTTTGCCGCTCGACATCCGCCATATCGCCTTTTCGGCCGCCAACCTTGGCTACGCCTGGCAAATACTCGACTGGCAACTGCCGCTGCACGTCGTGCTGGTCTCCATCGCCGGCGTTCTGCTGATCGGCATGGTCAACCTCAGCGTCAGCTTCTCGCTGGCGTTCTACATGGCCTTGCGCGCCACCCGCACATCGGCGCGCGGCTCCGGCGAGCTGCTGGGCCGTGGGCTGCTGGCCATCCTGAAAGCGCCGTTTCGCTGGCGGCGCATCGACCCCTCGTTCAAGGAGACGCCATGACGCTTCCCGTTTGCCCGCTCTGCCCGCAAGGGGTAGGCCGTGGTTCTAAAGACGCTGAAGCGTCAAGAACCACGCTCTGCCAGACCGATGCTGGCACGGTGTTGTGGCGCAATGATTTCTGCCGTGTGGTGCTGGCCGACGAGCCGGACTACCCCGGCTTCTTGCGGGTGATCCTGAATGCGCACGTGAAGGAAATGACCGATCTGTCCGCTGCCGATCAATCGACTTTGATGCGCGTGGTGTTCGCTACCGAAGCGGCGCTGGTGGAGGTGATGCAGCCCGACAAGATCAACCTCGCCTCGCTCGGCAATGTGGTGCCGCATCTGCACTGGCATGTGATTCCGCGTTTTGCCGATGATCCGCATTTCCCCAACCCGGTGTGGGGGCAGAAAACGCTTCATGGCAAACGCCACGCTGCGCCCGACCTCATGCAGCTGGCAACGGCCCTCAGCCGACGGCTTGCGCCGGAAACGGAATCACCGTAGCGGAAGGCGACGCCTCGATCAGGCGCGATTTGGGGAACACCGCGGCAAACGTGCTGCCCTTGCCCGGGGTCGACTGGATGGTCAGGCGTGCGCTATGGCGCGTGAGCACGTGCTTGACGATGGCGAGTCCGAGGCCGGTGCCGCCGGTTTCGCGCGAGCGACTGCGGTCCACCCGGTAAAACCGCTCGGTGAGGCGTGGAATGTGTTCGGCGGCGACGCCTTCACCGGTATCGGTCACGGCAAACACGCCTTCGTTGTCCTTCATCTGCCAGGACAGCGTGATGTCGCCGCCGTCCGGCGTGTAGCGCACGGCATTGGACACCAGGTTGCCGAGCGCGCTGCGGATTTCCTGCAGGCTGCCGCGCAGTTTGGCATCGCTGGCGACTTCGAGATGAACCCGGTGGCGGCCGCCGCTCAGCGATTCGGCCTCGGCCGCCAATGCCTGCGCCAGCTCCGGCACGTTGACCGATTCGTCCTTCAGGCTGTGATCGGCGCTTTCCAGCCGCGACAGGGTCAGCAAGTCATCCAGCAAGTGCTGCATGCGCCGGGTGTTGTCGAGCATCAGGGCAAAATAGCGGCGCGTGTCTGCGGCGGGCAGCGTGGTCGCATCGGCCAGGGTTTCGACGAAGCCGCCGACGACGGTGAGCGGCGTGCGCAGTTCATGCGAGACGTTGGCGATGAAGTCGCGCCGCACGGCATCGACGCGTTCCAGTTCGGTGATGTCGCGCGCCACCAGCAATTTCTTGGCTTCGCCGAACGGCACCAGTTGTAGCGACAGGGTAATTTCGCGGTTCAGCGGCGATTTGCAAACCAACCGCCGTGAATAATCGGCGGCGTCGAGAAACTCCAGAAAGTGCGCCTGACGCAGCAGGTAGCGAATGAACTGGCCGCGGTCGCGCTCGCAATCCAGGCCCATGTATTTGCGCGAGGCGGGATTGCACCAGTCGATCTGGTCGTTGCCGTTGAGGATGACCATGCCGTCGGGCACCGCCTGGGCAGCGTGCTCGAACTGCTCCAGCGCGTTGGTGAGTTCGCTGCGGCTGTCGCGCTGTCGGCGTTGGAGTTTTTCGAGGCGGTAAAAAATATCGCCCCAGGTGCCCATTGCTTCGGGTGGGGTCACTTCATCGGGAGATTCCAGCCAGCGCGACAGGCGGTATTCCTGCCACAACCGGCGCAACATCACCGCGGCCTGGATACCGACCAGGAACGTCAGCGCGGTCACCGCACCCGAGCCCGCCCACAGCATCAGTGCCACCAGCAACACGCCAGCGAGTACGCTGAGCGGACGCCACCAGAAACCCATGTCGATCACCCCTTGAAACCCCGAGTGCCGCGATTATCCCACTTCAGCCGAGAAGCGATAGCCCGAGCCGCGCACCGTCTGGATCAGCTCGGAATGGCCGGAAGGTTCGAGCGCCAGTCGCAGGCGGCGAATGTGCACGTCGACCGTGCGCTCCTCGACAAATACATCGTCGCCCCACACCTGATCGAGCAGTTGGGCACGCGAATAGACGCGCTCGGTGTGGGTCATGAAGAAATGCAGCAGGCGGAACTCGGTCGGCCCCAGATCGAGCGACTGGCCCTTGCCGATCACCCGGTGACTGGTCGGGTCAAGCCGCAGGCCGTTGACCTCCACCGGTTCGTCGGTCATTTGCGGCGCGCGGCGGCGCAGCACGGCCTTGATGCGCGACACCAGTTCGCGCGGCGAAAACGGCTTGGTGATGTAGTCGTCGGCGCCGGTGTCCAGACCCAGTACCTTGTCGCGTTCCTCGCCGCGCGCGGTCAGCATGATGATCGGAATCGGCTGATAACGTTCGTCGCTGCGCAGGCGCTTGCAGAGATCGATACCCGACATGCCGGGCAGCATCCAGTCGAGCAGGATCACGTCGGGCAGGCTGCTTTTGAGAAATTTCAGCGCATTCTCGGCATCGCCCGTCACCGTCACCGAGTGGCCGGCCTGCGCAAGATTGAATTTGAGGAGTTCCTGAATACCCGGTTCATCTTCGACCAGCAAAATATTGGCAGCCATGCTGACTCCAGCTCTGTTTCAAAGATAGCCATACTATGACAGTAATATGAATGATTAATGACACCCGCGCCGGGCACGTCAAACCCGCGCCAGCCCGTGCGCTGGTAGAATTCCAAGCTGTTTCCCAGAGTCCGTCTGCCATGGATAAAACCACTCATTTCGGCTACCAGCAGGTGGCCGAGTCCGACAAGGCCGCCAAGGTCGCCGAAGTCTTCCACTCCGTCGCGGCGCAGTACGACGTAATGAACGACCTGATGTCGGCCGGCCTGCACCGTCTGTGGAAGCGCTTTGCCGTGGCGCAGGCGGGGCTGCGGCCGGGGATGAAAGTGCTCGACGTGGCCGGCGGCACCGCCGACCTCACCCGACTGTTCCTGAAGGAAGTCGGCGCGACGGGCACCGTACTGCTGACCGACATCAATTTCTCGATGCTGCGCGAAGGCCGCGACCGCATGCTGAACGAAGGCAAAACCCCGCCCGCCGTGCAATGCGACGGCGAGCGGCTGCCGTTTCCCTCGAACTATTTCGATTGCGTGTCGGTGGCCTTCGGCCTCAGAAACATGACGCACAAGGATCAGGCGCTGGCCGAGATGCACCGCGTGCTGAAGCCCGGCGGGCGCCTGCTGGTGCTGGAGTTCTCCAAGGTGTGGAAACCGCTGGAGCCGGCCTACGACCTGTATTCATTCAAGCTGCTGCCGCTGATGGGCAAGCTCGTCGCCAACGATGCCGGCAGCTACCAATATCTGGCCGAATCGATCCGCATGCATCCGGGACAGGAAGAACTCAAGACCATGATGGAAGCCGCGGGCTTCGCCAAGGTCAGTTATCACAATCTGACCGCAGGCGTCGTCGCGCTTCACCGAGGTTTTAAATTGTGACGCGGGGCTTCAAGGGTTGATCACAGCCGGTCTGATCGAGCGCAGCCTGAACCATCTGCTGCGCCAGACGCCCGGCGCGTCCGACGCGCTGTTGCGCCATGCGGGTGCCGGTGTGCGTTTCGACCTGACGCTGGCGCAGGCCGATTTCCGGATTGCCGACGACGGCTATTTTTCCGAAGCGCCCGTCGACACCCCCGATGCCACCATCCGACCCACGCCCGCGCTGATTGCCCGTCTGCCCTTTTTTGGCCGCGAGGCGCTGCGCCACGCCGATTACAGCGGCGACCCGGCATTGCTCGCCACGCTCGACCGCGTATTCAAGTCCGCGTCATGGGATGTCGAAGCCGACCTCGCGCCGTGGGTCGGGGATATCGCCGCGCATCGCCTGCACGCCTTCGGACGCCGCGCCTTTGCCGGACTTGCCGATGCCGCCGCAGCCTTGGGCCGCAATGCCAGCGAATACGCGGTGGAGGAAGCCGACATGATGGCGCGTGGCGTCGATGTTAGCCGCTTCAACCGCGAGGTCGATGTCCTGTCCGACGATACGGCGCGGCTGGAAGCGCGGCTACGCCTGCTGGAAACGCGCCAGCCATGAAACTGCTGCGCCTGCTGCGCATACTCAGCGTCGGCCTGCGCTACGGCCTCGAAGAGTTTTTTCTCGGCCACGAACGGGTGCGGCCGCTGCGCTGGCTGGTGCGTGCGCTGCTGTTCTGGCGCCCGCTGACCGAACCGCGCGGGGTACGCCTGCGTCTCGCGCTGGAAGCGCTGGGGCCGATCTTCGTCAAGTTCGGCCAGATGCTCTCTACCCGGCGCGACCTGATCCCGCTCGACATCGCCGATGAACTGGCTCTGCTGCAGGACCGGGTGCCGCCTTTCCCCTCGAACGAAGCCATCGCCACGCTGGAAGCCGCGTACCACCAACCGCTGGCCGAGGTGTTCGCCGAATTCGACGCCACGCCGGTGGCATCGGCTTCGGTGGCGCAGGTGCATTTCGCGCGCCTGCATGAGGGCACGGCCGTCGCGGTGAAAGTCTTGCGTCCCGGCATCGCGCCGGTGATCGCGCACGACGTGTCGCTGCTCTACGCTGCCGCTGGACTGCTCGAAAAACTGTTCGCCGACGGCCGCCGCCTGCGTCCGCGCGAAGTGGTGGCCGAATTCGAAAAGCATCTGGAAGACGAACTCGACCTGATGCGCGAAGCCGCCAACTGCTCGCAGCTGCGCCGCAACTTCAAGGATTCTCCGATGCTGCAGGTGCCGCAGGTCTATTGGGACTACTGCGCGCGCGACGTCATGGTGATGGATCGCATGGACGGCGTGCCGATCAGCCAGATCGAGCGCTTGCGCGAATCCGGCACCGACATCCCCAAACTCGCCGCGGCCGGGGTGGAAATCTTCTTCACCCAGGTGTT
The DNA here is from genome assembly GCF_018780105.1 of Thiobacillus sp. Lineage (GTDB taxonomy): Bacteria > Pseudomonadota > Gammaproteobacteria > Burkholderiales > Thiobacillaceae > Thiobacillus. Next base: position 71,347 of record NZ_JADMKC010000004.1, on the reverse strand, counting down.
CCGCGACGGTTTTTTCCATGCCGACATGCACCCCGGAAACATCCTGGTGCGCGCGGGTTCCGAGCAGTACATCGCGCTGGATTTCGGCATCATGGGCACGCTCACCGAGGTCGACAAGCAGTACCTCGCACGCAATTTCCTCGCCTTCTTCCGCCGCGACTACAAGGGCGTGGCGCTGGCTCACCTGGAATCCGGCTGGGTGCCGGCCGACACCCGCATCGACGAACTCGAAGCAGCGGTGCGCGCAGTCTGCGAACCGGTGTTCGACCGCCCGCTGAAGGACATCTCCTTCGGCCGCGTGCTGCTGCAGCTGTTTCAGGCCTCGCGCCGCTTCAACGTGGAAATCCAGCCGCAGCTGGTTTTATTGCAGAAAACCCTGCTCAACATCGAAGGCCTCGGCCGTCAGCTCGACCCCGAGCTCGATCTGTGGAAAACCGCCAAACCCTTCCTCGAACGCTGGATGAACGAACAGATGGGTTGGCGCGCGCTGGTGAAAAACTTGCAGACCGAAGCGCCCAAATGGGCCGCCCTGCTGCCGCAACTACCACGGCTGGCGCACCAGGCCTTGAACGAAAACCGCCTGACGCAACTGGAATCCGGCCTCACCCTCATGCTGCAGCAACAACACGCCCGCAACCGCTGGCTGGCGGTCATCGCCGGCCTGCTCGCCGTCCTGACGGCCGCTGCGCTCTATTTCATCTTGCGATAAGGACTCGCCATGCTGATCGGTTTTGTCATTGCCTATCTTGTCATTTCACTCGGCATCGGCTTTTATGCCGCCACCAAGGTGCACAGCGCCAGTGACTACATCACGGCCGGACGCTCGCTGCCGATGATCGTGGTGGTGGCGATGGTGTTCGCCACCTGGTTCGGCGCCGAGACCGTGCTCGGCATCCCGGCCACCTTCCTCGACGAAAACCTCGGCGCCACGATTTCAGATCCTTTCGGCGCCTCGCTCGCGCTGATCCTGTTCGGCCTGTTTATTGCGCGCCCGCTGTATCGCATGAAGCTGATTACACTGGGTGATTACTTTCGCGAACGCTACAACCGTCCAGTCGAAATGGTGATTTCACTGGCCATTGCGCTGTCCTATCTGGGCTGGGTATCGGCGCAGGTGGTGGCGCTGGGTCTGGTGTTCAACGTGCTGTCGGACGGCGCCATTACCCAGGAGCAGGGTATCTACATCGGCGCGTCGGTGGTGCTGCTCTACACCTTGTTCGGCGGCATGTGGTCGGTAGCGCTGACCACCCTGGTGCAGATGACCGTGATCGTCGCCGGCCTGCTGTGGATTGCGATGCTGGTCGGCGACATGCCCGCCGTCAATGGCGTCGCGCCGGTGGTCGAGCACGCCGCCGCCGCCGGCAAGTTCGAATTCTGGCCGCCGCTGGAGTGGGCGGCCATTGTCACGTTCGTCGCCGGCCTGCTCACCATGGGACTGGGCTCGATCCCGCAGCAGGATGTGTTCCAGCGCGCCAACGCCTCGAAAAACGAGCGCGTCGCCGTGTGGGGCACAGTCATCGGCGGCGTGCTGTATTTCGCCTTCGCCGCCGTGCCGATCTACCTGACCTATGCCGCCACCCTGGTTGATCCGGCCCTGACCGCGACCCTGCTCGCCGAGGATGCCCAGCAAGTGCTGCCCGCCTTCGTCAAGGCCCACCTGCCGCTGTATGCGCAGATCATTTTTTACGGTGCCCTGCTCTCGGTCATCATGTCCACTGCCTCGGGCACCCTGCTTGCGCCGTCGGTCACCATTTCGGAAAACATCATCAAGGAACTCATGCCGCGCCATCGCATGAGTCAGAAAAAACTGCTGTGGATCACCCGCAGCGTCGTAGTCGCGTTCACCCTGCTGGTCGTCGATTATTCGCTGTGGTCGCTGCAAAGCGAAACCAGCATCCACACCATGGTCGCCAACGCCTACAAGATCACCCTCGCCTGCGCGTTTGTACCGCTGGTGGCGGGGCTCTACTGGAAACGCGCCAACAATGCCGGCGCCGGCCTGTCGATTGCGCTGGGTCTGATAGCCTGGATCGCGATGGAGTTCATCGCACCGGAAGCAAGCTTGCCGCCGCAGTTCGTCGGCCTGATTGCAAGTGCAGCGGGCATGCTGGCCGGCGGATTCATTCGTCAACAGCAAAGCCGCGTGTCGAAAAACTTTACGCCCGCCTGAATCGCGGCATAGGCGCGGCTTGGAAAACAACAGGCAACCCATTGTTTAAAATTGATATTTTGAAACACAAGTCCATTTGGCACGACTAGTGCTTTATCTCCTGGCAAGCAAGTGAAATTGGGTAAACGGGCTTGAACTTTGTATCTGCCTTCTTTCGCTTCAAGTTTTTGAATCCGATGTATTCAACCTTCAGGAGATTGGCATGACCCTCAAACTCAAGCACCTTATTCCCGCTTCCATCGCAGCCACCGTGCTGTTCAGCGGCATCGCCAATGCAACCATCCTGACCGTTTTTGATGGCATCCCCACCGGCTCGGCTTCGTTTGACGCCACCGTGACCGGCGCAGGCGGTACAGTTGTTTCAGACGTTTGGGCTGCGCTGCCGTCTGGTGGCACCAGCATCGTCCGCACGGATTACACCATTACGCGCAACAACGGTGGCAGCCTTTTCCCGACCACCTACGGCTCAATGTCTGGCCAAGTTATCAGCATCAATCCTGATGGCAACTTTCCTGGGTCGAATGGGACCATTGCCAGCGGCATCACCTTCACCTTCAACAACCCTGTGAACTCATTCGGATTTGAAGTTGGCGATTGGGCGACCTGCTGCTTCAACCCGACTACAGATCTGTACATCTCGTTCGACGACGGCGCCCCAATCCTGGTGGCCTCTGCATCGACTGAAACAGAAGGCCAGTTCCCGAATGCTGCCGGCAGCATCGTGCACGAGATTTTCGTAGCCGCTTTTGATGACTCGGGCGACTTCACGAAAGTCCAATTCTGGGGGACCGGATCAGGTGAGGTGTTGGTCGCCGGAGGCGAAATTAAATACGCACTGCTGGATCAAGGCAGCCTGCCGCCCACCAATGGCGTGCCTGAACCCGCTTCCCTGGCTCTGCTGGGCATCGGCATGGCTGGTCTGGCAGCCATGCGTCGCCGCAAAGCCGCCTGATAGCCCCTTCGCAGCACAAAAAAAGCCGACGCATGCGTCGGCTTTTTTTACGTCCGATCAGACCCGGTCAACGCAGATAACCCTCGTGCTCCAGCTTGAGCAGAATCTGCTGCACGGCTTCGTCGATGCCGAGTCCGGTGGTGTCGATCGCCAGTTCCGGTTTTTCCGGCACCTCGTAGGGATCAGACACGCCGGTGAACTCGGGGATCAACCCCGCCCGCGCTTTGGCATACAAGCCTTTGCGGTCGCGGCCTTCGCAAGTTTCGATCGGCGTGGCAACGTGGATTTCAACGAAGCCGCCTACCGACTCGATCATGGCGCGCACGTCGCGGCGGGTCTGACGATAGGGTGCGATCGGGGCGCAGATGGCAATGCCGCGGTTCTTGGTAATTTCGCTCGCCACGAAGCCGATGCGGCGCACGTTGATGTCGCGATGCGCCTTGGTAAACCCGAGTTCAGACGATAGATGGCGGCGCACGATATCGCCGTCGAGCAGGGTGACGCAGCGTCCGCCCATTTCCATCAGGCGCGCCGCAAGCGAGCGCGCGAGGGTGGATTTGCCCGCGCCGGACAGGCCGGTAAAAAACACCGTAAAGCCCTGCCGTTCACGCGGTGGACTCTGACGGTGCAGTTCCGCCAGCACCTCGGGAAAACTGTACCAGTCCGGGATTTTCAGACCGGACTGCATACGGCGCTGGAATTCTTCGCCACTCAGCGTCAGCTGCCGGGCACCCGTCGGAGCTTCGGACTCGGGCAGGTGTTCGGCGCGATCTTCCACATACACCATGCGCGGATAAGCAATCAGGCGCACGCCGATCGCCTCGGACAGCCTGGTCAGCGAAGCCGCGCCCTCCGGTTGATCGAGGTCGATGCCGCGCCGGTATTCACCATCGGTCTGGTGTTCGCCGCCGGCAATCAACAATCCGCAACCGTAGTTGCGCGCAACGATGGCGCGCAGGAGCAGGGCCTGGGCGCTTGCCTCGCGCGGCGGTGCAGGCAGTAGGGACAACTGGGTGGAGGCCACCGGAAAACGTTCGCGAATGGCAATGAAACTGCGCACCAGGCCAAAATAAGCCGGCGCATCGGTGATATCGCCGCCGGCCTGTGGGTGCAGCAGCAAGTTAGCTTCGTTTTCGATCGCACTTTTCAGGCAGAACTCGAATTGCGCACGGTGCATCGGCTGGCGCGCCTGCCAGGCGACCACCCGGCGCCAGCCGCGCTTGGCAAACAGGGCGCGCAATTCAAGCGGGGTGGCGCGCAGGGCGACGAAATCCGGGTGCGGCGGCAAGGCCACGCCCTCGACCGCACCACCCAAATGCCAGACGCCCCGATTTTCCCAGGCATCGCTGACCGTCAACACGGCGAGCATGAAGCCCTCGCCATCGCGCAGCGCCACCCGGTCGCCGGCCTTGAGTTCGGCTGCGGCTTTCTGCCGGCTGACGAGACTGACCGGTAGTGGCCAGAAGCTGCCGTCATCAAGCTGCTGTTCGGCTTCGACTCGCGCGCACTGGGCCTGTGTCATGAAACCGGCAAGCGGCGAATAGGCGCCGGTCATCAGCATTTCCAGCTCGCATTGCTGCCTCCAGTCGAGGTCAAGCGAAGGCAGGCCCAGGGCCTCCTGCTTGAGCGACTCGCCTTTCTCGGGGTCGATCAGGTTAACGAGAGTGCCGCCGTAAGGTGCGATGAGCTGGTTCATGTCGGGTCCGGAAAGTTCAGCGATAAATGTCGAAGAAAGCGGCATTGAAGCGGGCCAGTTCAGCTTCGGGCAAATGATTGATACCGGCTGCGCCCTTGCGCCCGCCGCCGGTTTCGAACTGACTGCACAAGGTATCGGCGCCTGACTTATTGGCGAGCGGCGCACGCACGCTCACGACGTAGCCGCCTTCCGGTTTGGCAGTCAACACGGCATGCGCCTGTGCGGGCGACTCGACCGCGAGTTGGTTACCGAACACGCCGGAAATCCGTCGCGCCCATTTTTCCGCCGGCAGCATGAAGATGCGTCCGCTGCTGCGCGCCTCTGCCGCGGGCACCGCCACCGCGCGTGCCATATCGCTCTGATAGCCGGTATTCAGGGTTGGATAGGCCGCCGACTCGGCGATAAAAGCGAACGGGTCAGCGTAGGGGCGCAGCTGGCGATACAGCTCGGCCGGGTCGAAGAACAGATCGTCGAGCGTTTCACCGTAGCCGTTGTAGTTGAGACATTCGCCGAGCGACTGCAACTGCGCCAGCTGGCTGGCAGACAAATTCAACGGCGCCGCTGCCTGCCGCGCGGCATCGGCCAGATTGTCGCCGAATGCCGCGGTCACCGCCCATACGCGCTGCTTGCCGCCCAGATACTGGTCCACCAGCAGGCTGCTGCAGACATTGGCATCGGTGTCGATATGCGGTTCGAAATGAGGGTGAACCGGAATGTCGCCCGGCTGGTGATGATCGAAGTAACGGACCCGCGCGCCCGCTTCGAGCAGACGGTCGAGCGCATCGCGGTTTTTCGACAACGCGATATCGAGCACCGTGACCTCGTCGCCCGCCTGCGCCCGCACCCGTTTCAACAGGCTGATATCGCGCTTGGGGCCGGTCACAAGCTCGGAATCGGCGGGGGCGCTCAGGCGCAACTGGTGCAAGGCGCAGATGCCATCGGCATCGCCATTAAAAACGTCAATCAGTGCCATGGGTCGGTGCGGAGCGAGCGGTTCGCGGAGAACGGAAGGTGGGCCATTGTATGAAGGCAAGCGCAGCAATGACAAGCATGTGCAGCGCACTGTAGCGCAGCCAGATGACAGGCAGTGCGGCGTAGTGCTGGCGATCGCTGCTCAGCAGGAACTGCAGGGCCGAAAACCGCTGGCCGTATTTGTCGATTTCGCCTGCCAGCCCAAGCTGCAGCAAGCCAATGGCCAAGGGCAGCGAAGCGGCCAGGACGACCCATCGCGTCCGTCGCAATGCCGCGTCAACCGGCGAAGCCAGTAGGGCAGCAGCGAGAAACAGGCTGTACAGCCAGGCGCACAATGCGGTAAACGCCAGCGGCTGCGGAGCTGCGATCAGCTCGATCAAGTTGTCGGTCGCCGCGGCGACCACCACGCCCCAGTATGCAAACAGCAGCACCGGAAGCGCCGCCCAAAAATGCAGCACACCGAGGCGCAAGCCGCGCCAGCGACGCGCAGTTTGTGCGGCCAGATACAACAAGGCGCCGGGCATCGCCGCCAACGCGACCCAGCGCACACCGGTTTCCCATTGTCCCGACCAGCCCAGCACCGGGCTGCCGACCAGATCGTGCAGGCTTTCATCCGGCACCGCCGCCTGCAACAGGCCGAACAGCACCATGCCATACACCAGCAAGCCGAAGGGCAGTTGCAGCATACGTACACGCCCCGACACCTGACGCCGCGCCAGCCACACCGGCCACACCGCCAGCCAGACACAAGCCAGCGCAAGCAAGGGCGCTGCCCATCCGCCCGTATCCTGCCCCAGCAGTTCGCGCACGTTGTAGGGCACGAAAGGCATATGCGCCATGCCCCAGAACAAGCCACTCAGGCCCAGCACCACACCGATGAAATAGCCACGCGCGGCGAACGCCGGGGCAGCGGCCCGGGTGCGTGGTGCGGCCGATTCCACCGCTGCGAAGGGCTGACGTGGTGCCCGCAGCATGCGGCGCGCGACCGCATAGCCCGCCAGCCCGCCCAGCCAGGCCAGCAGCCAGTCTGTGGTGTCCACGATTTTGTGCGGCAACATCAGTTGCCCGAACTCGATCAGGGCAGGCATCCCCATCAGCACCAGCATCGACAATCCAAACAACGGACTGCGCCAGCGCCACGGCTGGCGCGCGACGCCCCAGGCCAGCAAGCCGCCGAGCGGGGCAAAGAACAGGGTTTTGCGCAGCACCTCGGTGATGGCGCGGTATTCGGTGCCAAAGTAATACACCTCGAACGGCACCCGCTGCACAAAGTCGAGCCGGCTCTTGATGAAAGCGCCATCAGTGCGAAAGTCGAAGGGGAACCAGAACACGAAACACAAGACAGCCATCCAGGCTGCCGCCAGAACGAATGACAGCCATCTGGCCCACGGCAGCGCTTCATCGTGCGGTATTGCGCGGGCAACCAGACGTCCGCCCGCAAGACCGCCCAGTGCCGCGCCGGCTGCCGCAGTGAACAGGTCGGTGACATCGCTCACCCGTGAAAACACGAACAGCTGCATGCATTCCAGCAACACGGCGGTCGCCAGCGTCATGCCCCACGCCCGCCAAGCACTGCGCGTGCCATCGAGCCGCCACAGCAGAGCAAGCGGAAACCAGATCAAGGCATCGGTGGCGATTTCGTACAGCGCATAGGCGGCATCATCCGGCAAGCGGCCGAACGGAATCAGATTGACCATGCCGCTCTGCCATTTGTGAAAAATCTCGACCAGGCTGATGGTCAGATCGAGCGGCAGAACGTTGTAAACAAGCACGGCCGCCCAATACACCCAGGCCAGCCTTTCCGCCAGGGCCGCCTGCGCGTGCTGGTGCTGCCACGATTGCAGCCACGCCAGAAAACGGTCGCCGGCCACCCACCAGGTCAGCACCCCGATGAGACCGCCCAGGGTTTCGGCCAGGATGTCGTTTTGCGACACGGTGCGCTGTGGGAAATACAGCTGGGTAAACTCGATGCCCACACTCAGGGCGGTGGCCGCGGGAATCAGCGCCAGAGTGGCCAGCCCTTTTGCCAGCGTGCCGGAACCGGCCGACAACGCGCCCATCCACAAAAATGCCAGCGGAATGAACAACAGCAGGTTGGCCATCCAGTCGGCGCGCGACCCGATACCGAGTTTGAGGAAAGGAATCCGGCTAAAGCGGGCAACGGCCTCTTCCCACGGCAAAGTCCTGAAATCCAGCGGCACCAGACTGCCGTAAATCACGAACGCCGTGTAAGCCAGCGCACCCAGCCACAGCAGCCCTTGAAGCGAAGCGAATCGATCTGCCTGGCGACTCATGGCCCGGCCTTATCGAGCGTCAGCAACAAGCCCGCAGGGATCCGGGCGCCGTACGAAGCGGTTGCCGGATTCCACTCCGGGTAAGCTGCCAGCTCGCGCGCGAGTTCACTCGGCAAGCGAGGCGGCGGCCGACTTCCGGCAAGCAGGCAGCGGTTCAATTCGGCTGGATGAACATCCAGGCAGGCGGCGCGATACGCCAGCGTCTGGTTGTGGCTCGTCGCTCCCCCCTGCAAGGGCTGCGCCGCTACCACGAGATTGCCGACCACCCGCTGGCGATAGGCCGTACCCCCGGTGCTGCGCACCTGTATCCCGGTCCCCGAGGACAATACGGTGTTGGAAAAAATGGCCATATCGCGCGGCACATCGTTATGCGGCTGAATATGAATCGCGTCGCCGTTGCCATTGACGAACAGATTGTCGTACAGCGCGATCCGCCCCTCAGCCTGCAACAGCGCTTCGCTGGAATTGTGCGCAAACAGGTTGCCCTGGATCAGATAGCGATCCTCGCTCCCCGCACCGCTCAACGGGAAGTGCCCCAGCAAAACATTGGGGCGTGCCTGCGGGCCGGGCAAGCTGCCCTGCTTGGAAAATATGTTGTAGCGAATCAGCGTGTCATGGCGCCCGGAAAACTCCGCCGGCCGGCTTTTCTGATGTTTGATCTGCAGGGAATATCCCAGCGTATGCGTAATCCGGTTGCCCTCGATACGTCCGCCGATGAAGGCATCCGAACCATCCGAGTCACCCAGATACATGCCGGTGCCAACCCGCTCGATACGGTTATCCCGGATCTCCCAGCCGTATGCCGGACACTTGGTCGATATCCCCACATTCTGTTGCGATGCAGCGTGGTCATGGATATGCAGCCGCTCCAGCGTAATGAAATCGGCAAAGCGGCTGTGGCCTTCAGCCTTGACCGCGTCCACCGGCAGGTTCTGTCCATCGAGCTCCAGATCGCGCACGCTGATATGCCGCACATCGACCAGGCTGAGCGTATTGGCGCGCGGCCGGGCAATGAACCGGGGTGGTGCGGCAGAGTTGGCGGCGGCGATGACGATGGGCTGTCCCGCCTCACCCGACAGACGATGCAATGGCAAACCATGATGGTAATCGCCCGGCTGCAGCAGCAAACGGTCACCTGGCTGCAGGCGCTGCAGATACGCCCGATAATCGTCCGGGCCTGCGTGGTAATCGATTGCCATGGCAGCAGGCGCCGCCAGGTGACAAAAAAGCCACGCCCAGACGATGCGCAGCACTCAGTCCCCCTTGTCGGGAGACGGCAAACCGCTCCTCAGTAAATCCACTTTCCCGTACAGCACGCGCAACATGCCAGACACGCTTTGCCGCCCGGTATCCACAACGATATCCGCCACTTCGCGATACAAGGGATCACGTTGTGCATACAGTTCGCGCAAGCGGGCCAAGGGGTTTTCAGTTTGCAGCAGGGGGCGGCTGCGGTCATGCCGGGTGCGTTCGTACAAGTGTTCTGGCGTACCGCGCAAATAAACCACAACCCCGTTTTTGCGCAGCCTGTCGCGATTGTTAGGCGACAAAACCGCCCCGCCGCCCGTGGCAAGCACCACGCCAGACAAGGCTGTCAGTTCTGCAATCGCCGTTTCTTCACGTTTACGGAAACCCGCTTCACCCTCGATTTCGAATATGACCGGAATCTTGACCCCGGTGTGCGCCTCGATTTCGTGATCCGAATCGAAAAACCCACACCCGTAATGCTTGGCCAGCAACCGACCAACCGTGGTCTTGCCCGCGCCCATCAGCCCCACGAGAAAAAGATTGTCTTGCTTGCTCATGGCCGCATTGTAAAGGACGACTGACTGCCGACAGGTATGCCACAGCATGAAAATACGGGTGCTTTAAACGAAAAAAAGCGCGGGTATGAAACCCGCGCTTTGGGTGTGTACGCGATTAACGCAGTGACAAGCGCTCGTCGAGAATCCGCGGTGTCAGGAAGATGATCAGCTCGGTCTTGGTGGTATCTTTAGTCGTGTACTTGAACATCCAGCCGAGTCCGGGTATGTCGCCCAGCAGCGGCACCTTGCTCACGGTCGAAAGCTCTTCACCATCGAAAATTCCGCCCAACACCAGGGTTTCACCGTTGTTCACACGAACCTGGGTCTTGATCCGCTTGGTATCGATGGCAGGGTTGTCCTGCAAAACCAGCGAAGCATTTCGCACCGAGTCCTTTTGCACCTCGACCGTCAGGATGACCGAGTCATTGTTGAGGATCTGTGGATCGACCAGCAAGCACAGGAAAGCGTCCTTGAACGTGACCGTAGCCGGATTGTTCGCCGTACCCGGGGTAATGTACGGAATTTGCGTACCGTTCAGAATGACTGCCGGCTTCTGGTTGGTGGTCATCACGCGAGGATTGGAAATGACCTTGCCCCGATTCTCTTCTTCCAGCGCCAACAACTCAAGATTCAGCAGGTTGCCACTCGCGGGGTCAAGCAGATTGACGAGGAAATTGGATGCGAGACCAGGAGATGCGCCCGGCAAGAGCCCGACGCTGCTGCCACTGGCTTTGCTGGGGTTGCTTCCGCCCACTGCAAAACTCAGACGCGTACCCAAATCACGGCTCCAGCCATCGTTGGCCAACACGACTCGCGCCTCGATCATGACCTGACGCGCGGGCACATCCAGGCGGGTCAACAATTCTCGTATTTCCTGAATTTTGCGCGGGGTGTCAGTAATGATCAGCGTGTTGCTTTTCAGTTCATAGGTCGCACGGCCACGCTTGGTTAGAACCTTCTGATCGCTCTTGCCCTCACCCTGCTGCGAGGCTTGCGCCACAGCCCCCCCACCCAGGCCCTGAGCCTGCGCCGAGCAGTTGACGCCACCCCCAGCCGAGTTCAGGAAGGCACCCATGGAAAAACCGTACAACATGGTTTGCGCTTCATCCGCCCGCATGTAGTTGAGCTGAATGTACTCGGTAGACAGGGGCTCCAGATCGGCGACCGCAGAGCGCGCTTCATACTCGAGCTTTTCCTTGGTCAGCAGCTCGTCCTTGGGCGCAATCCAGATCACGTTGCCGTTCTGGCGCTTGTCCAGCCCCTTGGTCTGCATGATGAGTTCAAGCGCCTGATCCCACGGCACATCTTTCAAACGCAGGGTCAGGTTTCCGGTCACCGTATCGCTGGCGATGATGTTCAGGCCGGTGAAGTCTGCGATCACCTGCAGCACCGAACGCACTTCGACATTCTGGAAATTGAGGGACAGTTTCTCACCGGTGTACTTCACCTTGCCGTCAGCTGTTTTCTTCTGGGCATCGTCGCTCTTTTTGACTTCGACAATGAAGTTGTTGTCGGTCTGATACGCCGAATACTCCCAGCCGCCCTTGGGCTGGATCACCATGCGGGTGTTTTCGCCCAGCTTGTAGGTTTCGATGGTCTGCACGGGCGTGCCGAAATCGGCCACATCCATTCGACGCTGCAAGGACTTGGGCAAATCGGTTCCGATGAAGTCAACCACCACGCCGCCGGACTGCTGGCGGATATTGATGCCCGCCTGGGAGTCCGACAGCGTCGTGACGACGCGCGCCTCGCCCGTCACACCGCGCCGGAAATCGACATTGCGAATGCTGTGAGCGGCTGCGCCCGGTGCCGCTTCTGCAAACCTGGGGTTGGTATTCACTGGCGCGGCCCCGGCACCGGTATCGCCCAGGGAAATCAGCAGCGAGTTGCCGTCTATCTGTGTGTCATATTCCACCGACTTGTTCAGATTCAGCACCAGGCGGGAACGCGTACCCGCCTGCACCACGTTCACGCTTGTCAGCGGCCCAAGGTTAGCCTCCACGGTATTGCGCCCGAGCGCATTTCCGGTATCCGGCAAGTCCAGTGCAATGCGCGGCGGATTGCCCACGGTAAATCCTGCTGGCGTCGCAGTCAGTGCATTTTTGAGCTTGACGCGCACCACGACCTTTCCGCCTGGCTGCGTAGTCGTTTCGACGCTCTGCACCGCGTTACCGGTGGGCGGCGTGTCGGCCGCACGCGCGGCAAAAGGCAACACCAAGCTGGTGAGCAGGGCGATCCCGAACAGGTGACGGGTCATTTTCTGGGCAATCTTCGGCAGTGCGTTCATGTCAGCCTCTATATATATTCAGTACTACAAATCACTCTTGCAAAACCAGGGTGCTGGAACGCTCGGACCAGTCTCCGGCGCTATCCTGGACAATTTCACGCAAACCCACTTCGTTCTCGTTGATCTGCGTGATCAGGCCAAAATTCTGGCCCATGTAATTGCCTTTTTTGACGTGATAAATCGCGTTGTCAGGCGTCTTGACCACCGCATGAACGGTGCCATTTTTGGACAGCACACCCACCATTTTCAGCGTTTCCAATGAAAACGCTTCCAGCGGTTCTTTCGGTCGGGTGAGGTCGGGCTGCATTCCACCGCCGCCGCCCATAGACAGCTTTCTCGGCTTGAACGGATCGGGCAGATCGAACGCGTTATATGTAAAGGGTTCGTAAACCTTGACCTCGGGCAGCGGCTCGATCTTGCCCTGCATTTCTTTTCCGGTCTCGGCAACAAAGGTATGCAGGTCTTCCATGTTGCCGCCGCCGCAGCCACTCAAACCCAACACAATCAACACAATGGGCAAGCGCTTCATTTGGGCTGCTCCTTGGTTTTCTTCTTGCTGGCGATGATTTCTTCGTCGTCCAGATACCGATAGGTTTTGACGATAGCATCCATGTTCAGCCCCCCGTCCTTGCCCGGTTCCATGACGATATCCTGCAAGGTGACGATGCGCGAGAGCTTGGACACATCGCTGACAAAAGCTGCCGCATCGTGATAGCCCCCAGTGATTTTGACGCGAATCGGCGTTTCAGCGTAGAACTCCGACACCGTTTCAGCCTCCGGCTTGAACAGTTCAAATTGCAGACCCCGACCCAAACCGGCCTGGTTTACGTCAGTAATCAACGCATCCATCTCCTGCTTGTTCGGCAATTGTTTCAACAGTGCGCCGAATGCCTGCTCGATGTCGGCCAGTTGCTTTTTGTAAGCCTCCAGATTGATCGCCTGAACTTTCTTGGTGGTGAACACACCACGCAACTCGGTTTCTTTCTGCTTGGCCGCATCCAGGGTTTCCATACCGCCGCGCCAGTCGAACCACCAGCCCGCGCCCACAATCGCCACGCACAGCAAAGCCAGCGCCGCCAGCTTGCTTGGCAACGGCCAGTCGGCCAGCGTTTTCAAATCCAGTTTGTTAAGTTCGTCCAGGGTCATGCTTTGGGCCCCTTTTCGGTTGCATCATCGGCCTGTTGGCGTGTTTGCTTGACCGTCAATACAAATTCGTTGGCGCGCAGATTGTTGACTGTAGCCGACTTGATTTCGATCAGACTGGCCGACTCGAACCAGGGCGAGTCATCCAGCGACCGCATCAGCGTGGAAACACGTGCACTCGACTGCGTGTAACCCGTAATGGTGACAAGATCCCCTGCTTGCTTGAAGGATTTGAGATACAGCCCATCCGGCAACAGACGGATCATCTGATCGAACAGATGCACGACTTCAGTACGATTGGATTGCAAGGTTTCCACAACCTGCTTGCGCGCCAGCAGGGCCTGGGTCTGTTCACGGATTTTTTTGATCTCGCCAATCTGCGTATCCAGCTTGGCGATCTCTTCAGTCAGGAACGCATTGCGTGCATCCTGGTTGGACTGCCGGGCCGCAATCACGAGATGCCCAAGAATGACCGCGACCAGACCCGCAGCCACGGCGACGCCAAATAGAACAGTGAACTGACGGCGGCGGGAAGCACGCGCCAGTTCGCGGTGGGGGAGTAGGTTAATGCGGATCATTGGGGATCGAACCTCCGCATGGCAAGGCCACAGGCAACAAAGAGGGAAGGTGCATCGGCGGTCAATGCCTGGGGCCGGATTTTGGCGCCCACAGCCATGTTGGCAAACGGGTTGACCACCATGGTCGGCGTTCCAGTGCGTTGGGCAACCACTTCGTCGACACCCGGAATCATCGCGCCGCCACCGGCCAGCAGAATCTGGTCGACCTTGCGATATTGGGTGGAGGTCGTGAACAGCTGCATCGCCCGCCCGATTTCCATCGCCAGCGTTTCGCTATAGGGTTGCAGCACTTCCACGTCATAGCTTTCGGGCAGCGTGCCCTTGCGCTTGGCATTTTCGGCCTCTTCTCCGCTCATGCCGTAACGGCGGGCAATTTCGTTGTTGAGCTGAGTGCCGCCGAATCCATGTTCGCGCAAATAAACCGAGTCGTTGTTGTGAAGAATGTTGATATGCATGTTTTGCGCACCGACATCAATGATCGCTACGGTGATCCCCGCGCCGCCACTGGGCATCAGGTGGGCGATCTGTTCGTAGGCCGTTTGCGTTGCATAGGACTCGACGTCCATGATCATCGCCTTGAGTCCGGCTGCCTGCACGGCAGCCACACGGTCCTCGACCTTTTCCTTGCGCGCGGCAGCCAGCAGGATCTGCACGTCGTCTGGACTACCGGGCGAGGGGCCCAGTACCTGAAAATCCAGATTCACTTCATCCAGTGAAAACGGAATGACCTGGTTGGCCTCGGTTTCCACCTGGTTTTCCAGATCGAGCCCGGTAAGGCTCGCAGGTGCCAGAATCTTTTTGGTGATCACGGCCGACGAAGGCAGCGCCAGCGCCACGTTCTTGATTCGCGAGCCCAGATTCTTCCAGGCAGACCGCAAGGTATCGGCTACTTGATCCAGGTTGGCAATATTGCCATCCATCACCGCGTCCTTGGGCAAGGGTTCGATCACATAGCGCTCGACCCGCAACATCCCTTTACCGGCATCGGACAACTCGACCAGTTTGATCGCAGTCGTACTGATATCCAGACCCAGGATGGGCAGCCCTTTGGCGGACAACCAATCTAGATTGATATTCAGGTGCAAGAGTTTTTCCTTTACGCTTCTGTGGGTTGGCGCTTTTTCTTATTATTGTTTTTAGATGCTAGCAACAACACACGGTTTTTAACAGTTATTTCCCGGCCGTTTGGCGGGCACTCCACAACTGTATCCAATTTCCAACACCACTAACGCCTATAATCGGCGGAAACTTTAGGCTTGCTCAGAAGGGATCGGATGTTTTCCAAATGGTGGCATTACGCACTGGCACTCGTTATCAGCCTTGGCGTGGTCGGTACCGCACTCGCCGGACTGGCGGCCGCACTGATTTACCCCAATCTGCCTCCGCTCGAGGCCCTGACCGACTACAAGCCCAAGCTGCCGCTGCGCATATTTACGGCTGACGGCGTCCTGATCGGTGAGTTTGGCGAGGAGCGCCGCGCCTTCATTGCGATCGACAAGGTTCCGGCTTATATGAAGCAGGCCATCATTGCCGCCGAGGACGAGCGCTTCTACAGCCACGGCGGCGTCGATACGCTGGGCATCCTGCGTGCAGCCGGCTCCAATCTGCTGTCGGGCGGCGCCAAGGAAGGCGCATCGACCATCACCATGCAGGTAGCACGCAATTTCTTCCTGTCGAACGAAAAAACCCTGACGCGCAAACTGTCGGAGGCCATGCTGGCGATGAAAATCGAACACAGCCTGTCGAAGGACAAAATCCTCGAGCTTTACATCAACCAGATTTACCTCGGACAGCGTGCCTACGGCTTTGAGGCCGCAGCGCGCACTTACTTCGGCAAGCCGATCCACGATCTTTCGCTGGCCGAGTTCGCCATGTTGGCCGGTTTGCCCAAGGCGCCGTCGCGCTACAACCCGGTGGTGAATTTCCCGCGTGCCAAAACCCGCCAGGAATATGTGCTCAAGCGCATGTACACGCTGAAGTTCATCGACGAGGCCACCCGCCAGGCCGCCGTCAAACAAAAACTGGTCATCCGCCAGGAACGCCAGCACACCAACGTGGACGCCGATTACGCGACCGAAATGGTGCGCCAGGCCCTGTTCGAGAAATACGGGGAATCCATTTACAGCTCGGGCTACAAAGCCGTCACCACGCTGCGCAGCAAGCAACAGTCTGCTGCCAACCGGGCAGTCTGGCAGGGGATTGCCGATTACGACCAACGCCACGGCTATCGGGGTCCGGAAAAACACATCCCGCTGCCACAGGACAGAGATGCACGGACAACGGCGATCAGCCAGGCGCTGGAAGAGATCGCGCCGGTAAGCGACATGCAGCCCGCCGTGGTCGTCAGCACCAGCCCGAAATCGATCCGCGCCCAGCTGCGCGACGGCAAACTCATCGATATTTCGGGAAACTCGCTGAAATGGGTGGACAACTGGGTGGCCGGCAAAAAGGGCCGCAAGCTGGCAAGCGGTGCCGTGATCCGGGTGCAAGCTGCGGGCAAGTCCCAGCAATGGCGGCTGGTCCAGCTACCCGACGTGGAAGCTGCCCTGATTGCCCTGAACCCGGCAAATGGCGCGATCACCGCGCTGGTAGGCGGGTTTGATTTCAACCGCAACAAGTTCAACCACGTCACCCAGGCCTGGCGCCAGCCCGGGTCGAGCTTCAAACCCTTCATTTATTCGGCCGCGCTGGAAAAAGGCTATACCCCGGCCACCTTGATCGACAACATGCCGCTGACGCTGGCCGCCGAAGAAGCTGGCGGCACCGCCTGGGAGCCGAAGAACTACGACGGCAGCAGCAGCGGCCCGGTACGGATGCGCAGCGCGCTGACCAAATCGCTCAATCTGGTGTCGGTGCGCATTCTGCAGGGAATAGGCCCGTATTACGCGCGCGACTACATCCGCCGCTTCGGCTTCGACCCGGCGCGCCATCCGCCCTATCTCACCATGGCGCTGGGCGCCGGCAGCGTCACCCCGCTGCAGCTGGCGGCTGGGTACGGCGTATTCGCCAACGGCGGATTCGGCGTCAAACCCTATCTGATCGACCGGGTGACCGACAAGGACGGCCGCCTGCTGATGCAGGCGAGCCCGCAGACCGTCGGCGGCAAGGCGCCGCGCGTGATCGACCCGCGCAATGCCTGGCTGATGACTAACATGATGCAGGACGTGGTTCGCTACGGTACCGCTGCGCGCGCCGGCCAGTTGGGGCGCAGCGATCTGGCCGGCAAGACCGGCACGACCAACGACGCGCGCGACACCTGGTTTGCGGGTTACACCCCTGATCTGGTGGCTGTTTCCTGGATGGGTTACGACCAGCCGCGCTCACTCGGCCGCGGAGAAACCGGCGCGCAAACCGCCCTGCCGATCTGGATCAAATTCATGGGTGCGGCGCTGAGCGGCCTGCCCCAGAAAACCTGGCCTATGCCGAGCGGAATCATCACCGCCCGCATCAATCCGGATACCGGCAGGCGTCTGACGGAGACCCTCCCGGACGAATTGTTCGGGCTACTGTTGGAAAAATCCTCACCAGGCATGGTGGAACACTTTTATCAGGAGTTTCTGCCTGCCGAAGGCGCACCGCTTGCACCCAACGGAGACCCTGCCGCGACGGCCGAGCCGGCACCCGCCGCCGAACCGACCACCACCGATCCAGGATTTCTTCCATGAAACATCAAGACATGCGCCGCCGCATCGCCCACGCAGCGGCACGCATCCTGGCCGAAGAAGGCGCGCTCGATTACGGCACCGCCAAACGCAAAGCGGCACGCCAGCTGGGCGTGCCCGACAGCGGCAGCCTGCCTGACAACCAGCAGGTCGAAGAGGCCCTGCGCAGCTACCAGTCGCTGTTCCAGGCGGATGAAACCCGTTCCCTGCTCGCCTTGCTGCGCCAAACCGCGATGGAATACATGGAGCAGCTGGCTGCGTTTGACCCCCACCTGACCGGCTCGGTACTCAACGGCACGGCCGGCCCGCATGCCGACATCAACCTGCAGCTGTTTACCGACGACCAGAAGGAAGTGGAATTTCTGCTGATGCAGCTCCCCACCCCTTACCAGGCCGGGGAATTCCGCCCGCCGGACGGCGCGGGGCAAGGTCATCCGCGCTACCTCATCAACGATCCGCGCGCACCAGTTGATCTCGTCGTTTATCCCGCTGCAGAATTGCGCAACATGAAACGCCTGCAGGCGGATGGCAGCCCCCGCCGCCTGCGCCTGCCGCAAGTGCGGGCGCTGACTTAGTCCAATCATGCCCCAACCGTCTTCATTGGCATGAAAGCTGCTCACAAGCACACCATATAAATATCGCAACCGAGCTCTCACCGTGATCCGCTTTTTCAGGCACTACGTGCCGCTGAATCTACTGATGCTGCTGCTGATCGAGTCCCTGATTCTCGGCGGCGCCATCTATCTGGGCGTCAGCGCACGTTTTCTCGACCTCGGCGCCACGCCGCACGATCTCGACCCCTTGCTGCCCAAGGCGCTGGCATTCACCACGGTCATGCTGGGCCTGATGACAGCAAGCGGCCTCTATGCAGCCGAATGGCGCGGCGGCATCCGCGCTCTACTGCAACGACTCGGCCTCAGCTTCGGGCTGGGGCTGGTGACGATGAGCCTGTTGTTCTACCTGTTCCCCGTCCTGCTGGTTGGTCGCGGGGTGTTCCTGCTCTCGTTCGGACTGGCGCTATGCGGCATCCTGCTCAGCCGCGCCCTGTTCATTCACTGGACCCAGGTCGGTGCACTCAAAACCCGCACCCTGGTGATCGGCACCAGCAGCCGCGCCGCGCATATCGAAGCGTTGCTGTCCAAGCTTGGCCATGCCAGCAACACCCAGGTGGTCGGCTATCTGCCGATGGGAGGGAGTCATCATTTCGTCGATCATGCCCGGATTATCGACACCCAGGAATCGCTGGTTGACCTCACCACACGCCTGCAAATCAACGAAATCATCATCGCCGTGCGCGACCGCCGCAATGGCGGCATGCCGGTTCAGGATCTTCTGCAGTGCAAACTGCGGGGGGTTCGCATTCTGGAACTGTCCAATTTCTTCGAGCGGGAAAACGGCCATCTGCAGCTCGACTCGATGAACGCCAGCTGGATGATCCTGGCCGACGGTTTCCATCAGGGCATGATGCGTGACACCGTCAAGCGCCTGTTCGACCTGGTGATCAGCGCCGCCATGCTGGTGGTAACCCTGCCCCTGATCGCGCTCACCGCCCTTTTGATCAAAATGGAAAGCCCCGGCCCGGTGCTGTACCGCCAGGAACGCGTAGGACAAGGCTGCCGCAACTTCACCATCCTGAAATTCCGCAGCATGTGCGTCGATGCCGAAAAAGACGGCAAACCGCGCTGGGCCGGACAGAACGACAGCCGCGTCACGCTCACCGGGCGCTTTATCCGGCGCACCCGGATTGACGAACTGCCGCAGATATTCAACGTATTCTTCGGCGACATGAGCTTTGTCGGCCCGCGCCCGGAACGGCCCTATTTCGTGCAGGACCTGACCCAGAAAATCCCTTATTACGGCGTACGCCATACGGTGAAGCCCGGCATCACCGGTTGGGCGCAGGTCCGCTACCCCTACGGCGCGACCGATGAAGACGCCATGCACAAACTGCAGTACGACCTCTACTACGTCAAAAACCACAGCCTGTTTCTTGACCTCATGATCCTGTTCCAGACCGCACAAGTCGTGCTGTGGGGCAAAGGCGTGCGTTGAGCGCGCCCGCCTGACTTCTCCCATGCCCAGCACCCCGTTCATTCTGGCCGCCATCGGCTACGGACTGGCTGCGCTGGCCTATCTGGGCCTGTCGGGGCTCATCGTCGCCAGCTGGCGGCAGCGCCCGCAAGGCCGTCTGCTGGTGCTGGCCACCGGCCTGAGCGCCCTCTGGGGCACGCTGTCGATGCTGACGGCAAGCGGCTGGCTGCCGCCCCGGCTGGGGCTGATGGCCGAAGTTGCACGCAATGGCGCCTGGCTCGCGCTGCTGCTCTACATCCTGCATCTGCGCCTGCCGCAAGGCGCGTCCATGCCCACGCCACTGCGACTCATCGCCGTGCTGGGTGGCGCGCTGGTACTGGGCCTGCTGCTGATCAGCGCCGCGCCCGCGATCGTGCCCCTGCAAGCGATGCAAGTACGCTGGCTGGGCCACATGGGACTGGTGCTGCTTGCCGTCATGGGGCTGGTCCTGATCGAGCAGGTCTATCGCAGTTCGCGTCCTGAGGACCGCTGGGCCATCAAGTTTCTCTGCCTCGGCCTCGGCGGCCTGTTTGTCTACGACTTCTATCTTTACGCCAATGCCGCCCTGTTTGGCGCGATCGATCTCCGGGTATGGGCGGCGCGCGGCTATGCCGCTGCCCTGATCACGCCGCTGATCGCCGTCTCGGCCGCACGCAACCCGCAATGGTCTGCGCCGGTCGGGCTGTCGCGCAGCATGGCCTTCCACACGGCCAGCCTGCTCGCCGCCGGCGTCTATCTGCTTCTGATGGCCAGCGCCGGCTATTACCTGCGACTGTTCGGCGGCGAGTGGGGCGACGTGGTGCAGACCGTGTTCGTTTTCGCCGCCGCCATGCTGCTGGTGCTGCTGATGTTTTCCGGCACCCTGCGCGCGCGCCTGCGGGTATTCCTGTCCAAGCATTTCTTCAGCTACCGCTACGACTACCGCGAAGAATGGCTCAAATTCACCCGCACCCTCACCGAAGGCCGGCCTGGCGAGCAACTGTGCGAGCGCGCAGTCGAAGCGCTGGCCAAGCTGCTTGAAAGTCCGGGCGGCGCACTGTGGATGCGTGAAAGCCCCGGCAGCTACCAGCGCGCCAGCCACTGGAACTGGGCCGACATTCAGGGCGCCGAGCCGGCCGATTCCGAATTCGTGCAATGGCTCACCCGCACCCAGTGGGTGATGGATCTGGACGAAATGCAGACCCGCCGCGACCTCTACGGCGAGCTCAACGCGCCGGTCTGGCTGCAGCAGACCGCCGACGCGTGGCTGGTGGTGCCATTGTTGCTGCACGACGAACTGCTGGGCTTTGTCGTGCTGAAACATTCGCTGGGCAAAATCAGTTTCAACTGGGAAGTGAGCGACCTACTCAAGGTGGCGGCGCGTCAGGCAGCCGCACATCTGGCGCAAATGCGCGCATCCAATGAACTCATCGTGGCGCGCCAGTTCGAATCGTTCAACCGCACCACCACGTTCGTCATTCACGATCTGAAAAATCTGGTCGCCCAGCTCTCGCTGCTGCTGGCCAACGCCGAAAAGCACAAGGACAACCCCGAGTTTCAGGCCGACATGCTGGACACCGTGGACAACGCCGTCACCCGCATGAACAAGGTGCTCAGACAATTGCGCCGCGACGGCAACCCAACCCGCAACCACCCGGTCAGCCTGACCGATATCCTGAACGACGCGGTGGCCAGCAAACAGGCGTTCAAGCTGCGCCCCACCCTGATATTGCCGCCCGTTGAATTGCGGGTCAGCGCCGAACCCGAACGCCTCACCCGCGCCATCGGCCATCTGCTGCAAAATGCGCTGGAAGCGACCCCGCCGAACGGCAGCGTGACCTTGCACGCATTCGAGGAAGCCGGGCAGGCGATCATCGAAATCACCGATACCGGCAGCGGCATGGACGAGGAGTTCATCCGCACCCGCCTGTTCCAGCCCTTCGATTCGACCAAGGGCGCAGGCATGGGCATCGGCGCCTACGAATGCCGGGAAACCCTGCGCGCACTCGATGGCAACATCGAAGTCAGCAGCACCCCCGGGCAGGGCACACGCTTTCGACTCAATTTACCGCTGGACAACGACTCTAAAGGAGACGCCGCATGAGCGACGCCAAACCAAAAATACTGCTGGTCGAAGACGACCCCGGCTTGCAAAAGCAGCTCAAGTGGAGCTTGGGCGATTACGAACTGGTGGTCGCCGACGACCGCGACAGCGCCATCACCCAGCTGCGTCGCCACGAACCCGCGGTGGTGCTGCTTGACCTCGGCCTGCCGCCGGATGTCGACGGTGCAACCGAAGGACTGGCCACCCTGCAGCAGATCCTGGCGCTCGTCCCGACCACCAAGATCATCGTCGTCACCGGCAATCTCGATCGCAGCAATGCCGTGCAGGCCATCCGCCTGGGCGCCTACGACTTTTTCCAGAAGCCGTTCGATCCCGACACGCTGGCGCTGATGATTGCCCGCGCGCTGCACGTGCATGCGCTGGAAAGCGAAAACCGCA
Source organism: Thiobacillus sp. (assembly GCF_018780105.1). GTDB lineage: Bacteria > Pseudomonadota > Gammaproteobacteria > Burkholderiales > Thiobacillaceae > Thiobacillus. The sequence goes on along the minus strand of NZ_JADMKC010000004.1, from coordinate 49,236 downwards.
TGCTGCTCGCGAAGCAGAGCGGGTCGGCGCTGCGCGGCCTGATCACCAGCAGCGACTCGATGCTGAAAATCTGCCGCACCGTGGAAAAGGTCGCCCCGGCCAATGTCACCGTGCTGCTGCTGGGCGAGTCTGGCACCGGCAAGGAAGTGCTGGCGCATGGCGTGCACGATCTTTCGCCGCGCGCCGGCAAGCGCTTCGTCGCCATCAACTGCGCGGCGATTCCCGACACCTTGCTGGAGTCCGAACTGTTCGGCTATGAAAAAGGTGCCTTCACCGGCGCCGCCAAGCAGACCGCCGGCCGCATCGAATACGCCAACGAAGGCACCCTGTTCCTCGACGAAATCGGCGACCTGCCGCTGCCGCTGCAGGCCAAATTCCTGCGTTTCCTGCAGGAACGGGTGATCGAACGGCTGGGCGGACGCGGCGAAATCCCGGTCGACGTACGCGTCGTCTGCGCGACTCACCGCGATCTCACCGGCATGATCAAGGAAGGCAGCTTCCGCGAAGACCTGTACTACCGGCTCTCCGAAATCACCGTCAAAATCCCGCCGCTGCGCGAACGTCCCGGCGACGCTGTTTTACTCGCACAAGCCTTTCTCGAACGCAACGCGCAGGAACTCGGCCGCAACATTCGCGGCTTCAGCCCCGACGCGCTGAATGCGCTGGAGAGCCACGCCTGGCCGGGCAACGTGCGGGAACTGGAAAATCTGGTCAAGCGCGCCACCATCATGGCCGACGGCACCCAGATCACCGCCAGCGATCTCAGTCTCGAACCCGGCCATGCCGACCCGCAACCGCTCAACCTGCGTCAGGCGCGCGAAAACGCCGAACGGCAGGCCATCACCCGCGCACTGACCCAGACCGACAACAGCGTCGCGCAGGCGGCCGAACTGCTGGGCATCACGCGCCCGACCCTGTACGACCTGATGGCCAAAATCGGCCTGAAATAAGCACGCTTCCTTCCATTCACACGCGCCTCCGGAGCCCCCATGCCCCCGTCTCCTCCCGCCTCACGCCTGCTGCTCGCCCTGATACTGGGCGCCAGCCTGTTGACCGCCTGCGGCGGGGAGGACAGCGCCACGCTGGTAAAAGAAGCCCAGCTGAAAATCGCTGCCGGGGATATCAAAGCCGCGACGATCCAGCTCAAAAACGCCATCGATCAGGACGACAACAACGCCGAAGCGCGTTTTGAACTGGGCAAGCTCTATCTTGCCCAGCTCGATCTGGCCAGCGCGGAAAAAGAGTTCCGCCGCGCCCGCGAGGCCGGCATCGCTGCCGGCACCGTCAATCCGCTGATTGCCCGCACGCTCCTGATGCAGCAGGAATACCAGCGCATCCTCGACGAACTGCCCGCGCCCGGCGACAGCAGCAACGAGGCCGCAACCCTGCTCGCGCTGCGCGCCACAGCCGAACTCGGACTACAACGCGCAGACGACGCCCGCAACACCCTGAAACGGGCGCAGCAGATCGCCCCCGACAATCCCTGGGTGCATCTGGCGCTGGCCCAGCTCGCCCTGGCGGACCGCGATCTCGCCCTGGCGATGCAGGAGACCGATCAGGCGCTGCGCCTCGACCCCAAACATGAAGATGCCCTGATCATGAAAGGCGACCTGCTGCGCGCCAGCGGCCAGGAGACCGAAGCCATTGCGGCTTACCGCGAAGTCATCCGGCTGAACCCGCAAAACAGCAACACCCGGCTCGCCTTGGCCGGCATCGCCATCAAGCAGAACCAGTTGAGCGAGGCCCGCAAGCACGTCGACGCTGCGCTGAAAATCACCCCCAACAGCCTGCAGGCGCGCTACACCGAAGCCCTGATCGATTTTCAGGAAAAGAAAACCGGACGTGCGCGCGACCACCTGGCCGCCGTGCTCAAGACCGCGCCCGATTTCGTCCCGGCACTGCTGCTCGGCGGCGCGATCGAGTTCGCGCTCGGCAACATGCAAACCGCCGAAGCGCATCTCAACAAGGTGATCAAGGCCGCGCCGGGCAATGTGTATGCGCTGCGCCTGCTGGCAGCCGCACAATTGCGCCTCGGCCGTCCGGATGACGCGGAGCGCACCCTGGCGCCTGCGCTGAAGGCCGCGCAGGTGGATGCCGGCGTGCTGGTTGTGGCCGGCGAAATCGCACTGGCCCAAAAGGATTTCCCCAAGGCTTCGGGCTATTTCGAACAGGCCGCCCGGCTCAGTCCCGGCAGCGCCGACATCCGCACCGAACTCGGCATCTCGCGTCTGGCGCAGGGCGACGCCCGCGCGCTGGGCGATTTGCAAAGCGCGTCCGACATGGCGGGCGGCGGCAGTCGCGCGGATAGCGTCATCATCCTCGATCAGCTCAAACGCAAGCAGTTCGATGCGGCCCTTGCCAGCATCGACGCCCTGGAAAAGAAACAGGCGGCCACCCCGCTCTCCTGGAATTACCGGGCAGCGGCCTATCTGGGCAAACGCGACAACGCCCGCGCCCGCGAAAGCCTCAGCCAGGCGCTCAAACTCGACCCCGCATTTTTCCCGGCGGCAGCCAATCTGGCGCAGCTCGACCTGCAGGACAAACAGCCTGCCGCCGCACGCCAGCGTTTCGAGGGCATTCTCAAAGCCGACCCCAAGCACCTCAACGCCATGCTGATGCTGGCCGAGCTGGCGCAGCGCGAGCAGGATGAAAAAGCCTATGTCGCCTGGCTGGAAAAAGCCGCCAGCGTTCATCCGCAGGCGCTGCAGCCGCGCATCGCGCTGGCGCGCTACCTGCTTGCCAAAGGCGACCGAAACAAGGCGCTGAGCGTCGCCCGCGAAGCCGTGAATGCCCAGCCGGACAACGCGGCCGCACTTGAATTGCTCGGCACCACCCAGCTATCGCTCGGCGACACCGCCAACGCGCTCAACAGCTACCGCAAACTGGTCGAACGCCAGCCCGGCAAGGCCGAGCCGCTGGTCAAGCTGGCGGGCGCGCAAATCGTCGCCAAGGATTTCGCGGGCGCACGCAAGACCCTGCAGGATGCGCTGCGGATCCAGCCCGATCTGCTGGATGCGCAAGTCATGCTGGTCGGCGTCGATATCCAGGGCGCCCGTCTGGATGACGCCCTCAAGCAGGCCCGGCAGGTGCAGCAGCAAAAACCCGCCAACCCGGCCGGCTACGTGCTGGAAGGCGACGTTGCCTATGCGCGCAAGGATTACCCCGCTGCGCTCGCCGCACTCGAACGCGCCCAGCAGCTGGCTCCGTCAGGTGCCCTGCTGGCGCGCCAGTTGAAAGTGCTGAGTGCAATGCAACGCCCCAAAGAAGGCGAGAAGCGTCTTGCCGCCTGGCTCGCCACACAACCGAAAGACACCAGCAGCCGCGCCGTGCTGGCCGAAAGCCTGATCAAGCGCAAACAGTTTGCCGCGGCCAGCGAACACTATCTGCTGCTCAACGCCAGCAACCCGAACAACTTGCTGATTCTCAACAATCTGGCCTGGGCGCTCTTCGAAAGCGGAGACAAGCGCGCCGCGACCTATGCCGAGCAGGCACTCAAGCTGGCGCCCAACAACCCGGCTGTGATGGATACGCTGGGCTGGATCCTGGTGCAACAGAAACAAACCGCGCGCGGCATCAAGCTGCTGCAGCAAGCGCTGAGCAAATCCCCCGATGCAGCGGAAATCCAGTACCACCTGGCGGCAGCCTACGCGCAGACCGGCGATACCGCGCGGGCGCGCAGCGAACTCGAACGCCTGCTGGGCAACGGCCTGGCGTTCCCGCAGGAGGCCGAGGCACGCGCCCTGCTCCAGCAACTGCAGGCCAGGGCGCGCTGACACCCCAATTTACTTGCGCAAGCTGTCGCGAATCTCGCGCAGCAGCACCACATCTTCCGGCGTGGCCGGCGGCGCGGCAGGCGCTTCGGCCTGCTTCAACCGGTTCATCTGGCGCACCAGCAAGAACACGATGAAAGCCAGGATGATGAAGTTGAGCAGGATGGTGAGGAAGCTGCCGTAGGCAAACACCGGCACGCCGGCTTTCTTGACTTCCGCCAGCGTCGCACCGACGCCCTCCGGCACGCTGCCCAGCGCGATGAACAGGTTGGTGAAATCGAGCCCGCCGGACAGGGCGCCGATGATCGGCATGACCAGATCGTTGACGACCGAGTCGACGATCTTGCCGAAGGCCGCGCCGATGATGACGCCGACTGCCAGATCCATCGCATTGCCCTTGACTGCGAACTGCTTGAATTCCGACATGAAGCTCATTGCTTTCTCCCTGAAATTTGAACGGAAATGCCAGGCCGATGGTAATCGTTGAGGCAAGCTGGCTCCAAGCCTTCATGTAAATTCTCATCTGCTTGGTGGGTGTTCCCGACACGGGTAAAATGCCCCTCCTTATGCGTATCGGTTCCCACCTCCTCAAAAACCGTCTGGTCGTCGCCCCCATGGCCGGGGTGACCGACCGGCCGTTCCGCCAGCTTTGCAAAAAGCTGGGCGCCGGCATGGCGGTGTCCGAGATGGTGACCTCGAACTCGCTGCTGTATGGCTCGGCCAAGACCGCGCGACGCGCCAACCACGAAGGCGAAGTCGATCCGATCAGCGTGCAGATCGCCGGCGCTGACCCGGCGATGCTGGCGGAAGCCGCGCGTCACAACGTCGACCGCGGCGCCCAGATCATCGATATCAACATGGGCTGCCCGGCGAAGAAGGTGTGCAACGTGATGGCCGGCTCCGCGCTGCTGCAGGATGAAGCGCTGGTCGGCCGCATCCTCGATGCCGTGGTCAAGGCAGTGCCCGAGGTGCCGGTGACGCTGAAGATCCGCACCGGCTGGGATCGCGAACACCGCAATGCACTGAACATTCTCAGGATCGCTGAGAACGCCGGCGTGCAGGCGCTGGCGATGCACGGCCGCACCCGCGCCTGCGGCTACACCGGCGACGCCGAATACGACACCATCCGCGCGGTGAAAACTGCCGCGCGCATCCCGGTCATCGCCAACGGCGACATCACCACGCCGGAAAAAGCGAAATTCGTCCTCGAATACACCGGCGCCGATGCGGTGATGATCGGCCGCGCCGCGCAGGGGCGGCCGTGGATCTTCCGCGAGATCGAGCATTTCCTGAACACCGGTGAACACCTGCCGCAGCCTGAAGTGACGGAAATCCACGCCGTGCTGCTCGAACACATCCACGACCTGTACGCGTTTTACGGCGACGTCACCGGCGTGCGCGTCGCACGCAAGCACATCTCCTGGTATACCCGTGGGCTGGTCGGCAGCAGCGCGTTCCGCCACACGATGAACCAGCTCGACTCGGTGGCCGAACAGCTCGGCATGGTCAACGACTACTTTTCCCAGGCGGCACGGGCCGACAGTCGCCTGCGCTACGAAACCGCCAGCGACGCCCCCACCGAATTCCGCAGCGCAAGCAGTCTTCACAGTCAGACCACGCAAGATTTGCCGCCAGGTTCACGGCTCGCGGCATAACAGGGAAGAATAATGATCGAAGAAACCGAAATCGCCGCCTGCATGCGGCGGTCGCTCAACCGCTATTTCAAGGACCTCGACGGCGAGACACCGAGCGAGATCTACAACATGGTGCTGGGCGCCATGGAAAAGCCCCTTCTCGCCTATATTCTCGACCGCTCCGAAGGCAATCAGACCCGCGCCGCCGAAATGCTCGGCATCAACCGCAACACCCTGCGCAAGAAAATGCGCGAATACGGTCTCTCCGAATAAGCCGCCCCTCCCTCACCGCTTCCTGCCCACCACCCCATGAAAATCCAGCGCGCCCTCCTCTCGGTTTCCGACAAAACCGGCCTCGTCGAATTTGCCCGCGCGCTTGCCGCCCAAGGGGTCGAACTGCTGTCCACCGGCGGCACAGCCAAGGCCATCCGCGACGCCGGCTTGCCGGTGATCGACGTTGCCGACTACACCGGCTTCCCCGAGATGCTCGACGGCCGGGTGAAGACGCTGCATCCGAAAGTCCATGGCGGTATCCTGGCGCGGCGCGACCTGCCCGAACACGTCGCTACCATGAACGAACACGGCCTGCCCTACATCGATCTGGTGTGCGTGAACCTGTATCCGTTTGTTGCCACGGTGTCGAAGCCGCACACGCTCGATGACGCGATCGAGAACATCGACATCGGCGGCCCGGCGATGGTGCGTTCCTCCGCCAAAAACTACCGCTTCGTCGCCATCGTCACCGACCCCGCCGACTACCCGCTGCTTACCACCGAAATGCAGGCCAACGGCGGCGCGCTGACGGACGTCACCCGCTTCGGTCTAGCGAAAAAAGCTTTCACCCACACCGCCGAATACGACGGCCATATCAGCAACTACCTCACCGCGCTGAACGCCGACAACGAACGCGAGGCGTTCGGCGGCAAGCTCAACCTGCAGTTCACCCGCGCGCAAGTCTGCCGCTACGGCGAGAACCCGCATCAGGCCGGCGCGTTCTACGTCGAGGCCAACGCCCCGGCCGGCACCATTTCCACCGCGCGCCAGATCCAGGGTAAGGAACTCAGCTACAACAACATCGCCGACACCGATGCGGCGCTCGAATGCGTGAAACTGTTCGACACCGCGCCCGCCTGCGTCATCGTCAAACACGCCAACCCGTGCGGCGTCGCCTACGGCACCAACCTGCTCGACGCCTACAACCGCGCCTACCAGACCGATCCCGAATCGGCTTTCGGCGGCATCATCGCCTTCAACGGCCGCCTCGATGGCGCGACCGCTGCTGCCATCGTCGAGCGCCAGTTCGTTGAAGTCATCATCGCGCCCGAAGTCAGCCCCGAAGCATCCGCCGCCGTCGCCGCGAAGAAAAACGTGCGCCTGCTCGAATGCGGCGCGTGGTCCGGTTCTGTCGCCCAGCTCGACATGAAACGCGTGGCCGGCGGCCTGCTGGTGCAGGACGCCGACATCCTGCTGCACGGCGAACTCAAAACCGTCACCACCCGCACCCCGACCGCGCAGGAAATGGACGACCTGCTATTCGCCTGGCGCGTCGCCAAGTTCGTCAAATCCAACGCCATCGTCTACGTCAAGGATCGCATGACGGTCGGCGTCGGCGCAGGCCAGATGAGCCGCATCAACTCGGCCCGCATCGCCGCGATCAAGGCCGAACACGCCGGCCTGCCGGTGCCCGGTTCTGTGATGGCGTCAGACGCCTTCTTCCCCTTCCGCGACGGCATCGACCAGGCAGCCGCAGCCGGCATCAAGGCGGTGATCCAGCCCGGCGGCTCGATGCGCGACGACGAAGTCATCGCGGCCGCCAACGAACACGGCATCGCGATGGTGTTCACCGGAACGCGGCATTTCCGGCATTGATTTTTGGTAAGCGGTGAACGGTGAGCAGTGAGCGGAAAAAACACCTCACTCCACCCACCGCTCACCGCTTACCCCTCACCGCTCACCTCCTTATGAAAATCCTAGTCATCGGCTCCGGCGGACGCGAACACGCACTGGCGTGGAAGCTCGCGCAATCCCCCCGCGTTTCAAACGTCCTCGTCGCCCCCGGCAACGGCGGCACCGCAACCGAGGACGGCCTGATCAACGTACCGTTCACCTCGATCCCCGACCTGCTTGAATTCGTGCGCAGCGACAGCGATATCGCGTTCACCGTGGTCGGCCCCGAAGCGCCGCTGGCGGCGGGCGTGGTCGACGCGTTTCGCGCCGCCGGGCTGCGGATTTTCGGCCCGACCCAGGCAGCCGCCCAGCTCGAAAGTTCCAAGGATTACGCCAAGCAGTTCATGGCGCGCCACGGCATCCCGACCGCGGCGTTCGGCACCTTCACCGATACCGCCGCGGCCCACGCCTACATCGACCAGCACGGCGCGCCCATCGTGGTGAAAGCCGACGGCCTGGCTGCAGGCAAGGGCGTGGTCGTCGCAACCACGGCGGACGAGGCCCACGCTGCGGTCGACGCCATGCTGTCCGGCAACAGCATGGGCGAGGCCGGCCATCGCGTGGTGATCGAGGAATGCCTGCTCGGCGAGGAAGCCAGCTTCATCGTCATGGTCGACGGCGCGCACGTGCTGGCACTGGCGTCGAGCCAGGATCACAAACGCCTCGGCGATGGCGACAGCGGGCCAAACACCGGCGGCATGGGCGCCTATTCGCCAGCGCCCGTGGTCACGCCGGAACTGCATGCCCGCATCATGCGCGAGGTGATCCACCCCACCGTCGCCGGCATGGCCGCCGACGGCATCCGCTACACCGGCTTTTTGTACGCCGGCATCATGGTCGGCGCCGACGGCGCGCCCAAGGTGCTGGAATTCAACTGCCGCATGGGCGATCCGGAAACCCAGCCGATCATGATGCGGCTGAAAACCGATCTGGTCGTGCTGATGGACGCCGCCATCGACGGCACGCTCGACCAGGTCGAAGCCGAATGGGACCGCCGCACCGCGCTGGCCGTGGTGCTGGCCGCAGCAGGCTATCCGGATGCGCCGCGCAAAGGCGACGTCATCGGCGCGCTGCCCGCCGCAGCTGACGATCTGCACGTCTTCCACGCCGGCACTGCCGCGCAGGACGGCGAGACCGTGGTGAGTGGCGGCCGCGTGCTGGCCGTCACCGCGCTGGGCGACAGCGTCCGCATGGCGCAAGCCCGCGCCTACGAGGCCGTCGCCGCGATCCACTTCGATGGCATGCAGTTCCGTCGCGACATCGGCTGGCGCGCGCTGGATCGCAAAAAGTAAACGGTGAGGCGTGAGCGGTGAGCGCTGAGGCAGCCGAACTGCGCGCGTATCTCAAGCGCGGCGGGCTCATTGCCTACCCTACCGAATCCTGCTTCGGCCTCGGCTGCGATCCGCGCAACCCGCGCGCCCTCAAACGCCTGATCCGCCTCAAGGGCCGCAGCGCCGCCAAGGGCATGATTCTGATTGCCGACCACCTCAAACGACTGCTGCCCTTCATCCGCCCCCTGCGTCCGGCCGAGCGGACGCGCGTCCAGTCCGGTTGGCCCGGCCCGGTCACCTGGGTGGTGCCGGCTGCCGCCACCTGTTCGCCGCTGCTCACCGGCGGGCGCGGCACGCTTGCGGTTCGCGTCACCGCCCATCCGGTTGCTGCCCGGCTGTGCCGTGAACTGGGCATGGCGCTGGTCTCCACCAGCGCCAACAAAAGCGGCCGACGCGCCGCGCAAACTGCGGCACAATGCAGCAGAATGTTCGGCGCGCAGGTACGCGTGATCGATGGCCGCATCGGTACGCGCCGCCGCCCCTCCACCCTGATCGACCTAGCCAGCGGAACCACGCTTCGCCCCTGATGACCTCTCCGACCTTCGATACCGCCGCCGTCAAAACCTATCTGCTCGACCTGCAGGCGCGCATCGTCGCCGCACTGGAAACCGCCGACGGCCTGCCCTTCCGCACCGATGCCTGGCAACGCCCCGAAGGCGGCGGCGGCATCTCGCGGCTGATCGAAGAAGGCCAGGTGTTCGAACGCGGCGGGGTGAATTTCTCGCATGTACTCGGCAGCCAGCTGCCGCCGTCCGCCAGTGCCCACCGTCCGGAACTGGCCGGCCGCCGCTGGGAAGCCATGGGCGTGTCGCTGGTGCTGCATCCACGCAATCCCTACGCGCCGACGGTGCATATGAACGTGCGCTGCTTCGTCGCGATGAAGGAGGGCGAGGCGCCGGTGTGGTGGTTCGGTGGCGGCATGGACCTGACGCCCTATTACGGCTTCGAGGACGACGCGCAGCACTTCCACACCACCTGCAAGCGCGCGCTCGATCCGTTCGGCGCCGACCTGCATCCGCGCTTCAAGGATTGGTGCGACCGTTATTTTTTCCTCAAGCATCGTAACGAACCGCGCGGCATTGGCGGCGTGTTCTTCGACGACTTTGCCGAGGGTGGTTTCGAGCACGCCTTCGCCATGACGCAGAGCGTGGGCGATGCCTTCCTCGCCGCGTATCTACCCATCCTCGAACGCCGCAAAGACAGCCCGTACGGCGAACGCGAACGCGATTTCCAGGCCTACCGACGCGGTCGCTATGTCGAATTCAACCTGGTGTACGACCGCGGCACCCTGTTCGGCCTGCAGTCCGGCGGCCGTACCGAATCCATCCTGATGTCGCTGCCGCCGATCGTGAAATGGCGCTACGACTGGCATCCCGAACCCGGCACGGCGGAAGCCCGCCTCTACTCCGACTTTCTTGTTGCGCGCGACTGGATCTGAGTCATCCTAAAAACCGCAGTTGACCGCTCATTTCTCTCGTAAATACCGCATGAATAAAAAATTGAACGCCTTCGATCTCATTCACCCATGCGGTGAGTCCGCTACGTGCCCGAGGGCACGCCTGCTCGTGCGCCTGCCTTTGTCGCGCCTCTTTGCGGGCCCCGGCCCGCAGCGTCGTTGCTTCGCGGCAGACACCCGATCAGACGCACCCTCGGGCGCGTCCAACTGTGGTTTCTAGGATTATGAGAAAAACCCCGCGTCGCATCCTCATTGCATTGGGCGTTCTGCTGCTGCTGATCGCCGCCACCGCCCTGATCGCCTGGGAACTGCTGTCGTCAGCGCTCGAAGCCAAGTACCTGGTCAAGACCGCACAAAAAATGACCTGGCAGATGCAGCCGGGACCGTCCAAGCGCATCCGCTATCCCGGCGACGGGCCGTATGACGTTCGTCTCGGCTACCACACCCTGCCAGCCTACCTGGAGCGACTCGACCAGGCCGGCTGGAAAATCGACGAGCAGGCCAAGATCAGCATCCAGATGGAGCGGGCGGACGACCTCGGCCTGTTCATGCCCTATCAGGAAAAAGACCAGGCCGGCCTGAGCCTGCTCGACAGCGACGGCAAGCTGCTCTACCAAGGCAAGCACCCGACCCGCGTCTACGAGCGCTTCGAGACCATTCCCGCGGTGCTGGTGCAGTCGCTGCTCTACATCGAAAACCGCGAATTGCTGACCGAGCAGTTTCCCACCCGCAACCCGGCGGTGGAATGGGACCGTCTGGCGCAAGCCCTGCTCGAAAAAGGCATCAGCCTGATCGACACCAACCGCAACGTGCCCGGCGGCAGCACCCTGCCGACGCAGATCGAGAAATATCGCCACTCGCCCGAGGGGCTGACTAACAACATGACCGACAAGCTGCGCCAGATGGGCAGCGCCAGCCTGCGCGCCTATCTCGACGGCCCCAACACCCTGCCGATGCGGCGCAAGACCGTGATGGCCTATCTCAACACGGTGCCGCTTGCCGCGGCGCCGCGCTTCGGCGAAGTCAACGGCATCGGCGACGGCCTATGGGCGTGGTACGGGCTGGATTTTGCCGCCATCAACAAGACGCTGAACGGCAAACCCTCAACCCGCAACGATGCCTATGCCAGCGCACTCAAACATGCGTTGTCGCTGATCGTGGCAGAACGCCGCCCGTCGTATTACCTCGCCGCCAACCGCAAGGCGCTCGACGCCAGCACCGACGACCACCTCGACCTGCTGGCCAACGCCGACGTGATCACGCGCGAACTGGCCAACCAGGCCAAGCAGGTCAAGCTGCGCAGCACCAAACAGCGCACCGATCCGCCGCCGCCGCGCTTCGTCGACCAGAAGGCCACCAACGCGCAGCGCATCCGCGTGGCGCAGCTGCTGGGCGAGAAGCGGCTGTACGACCTCGATCGCCTCGATCTTCAGGTCAACACCACCATCAACCAGCCGGCACAGAAGATCATCAGTACCTATCTGCAAAGCCTGTCGAGTCTCGAGGCTGCGCGCGCCTCCGGGCTGGTCGGGCATCGCCTGCTGCAGCCCGAAAACCCGCTGGGCGAGGTGATCTACAGCTTCACGCTGTATGAGAAAACGCCGCTCGGCAATGCCCTGCGCATCCAGGCCGACAACCTCAACCAGCCATTCGACATCAACAGCCAGGCGCGCCTCGACCTCGGCTCCACCGCCAAGCTGCGCACCCTGACCACCTACCTGGAAATCATCGCGCGGCGGCATGCCGAATACCGCACGCTCGACAATGCCGCACTCAAGGAAAAGGCCCAGCCGCGACGCGATGTGCTGTCGCAATGGGTGGCCGAGCGCCTGCTCGCCAACCGCAAGGAAAGCCTTGCGGTCACGCTCGACGCCGCCATGGGCCGACGCTACTCGGCCGCGCCGGAAACCTTCTTCACCGGCGGCGGGCAACACACCTTCTCCAACTTCGACAAGAAGGACAACAGCCGCGTCATGGACGTGTGGGAGGCGACCCGCAATTCGGTCAACCTGGTCTACGTCCGCATGATGCGCGACATCGTGCGCTACTACGTCAGCGCCACCCCAGGCGCGGTTGCGCATATTCTCGACGATACCGGCAATCCGCTGCGCCAGACCTACCTCAAGCGTTTTGTCGACCAGGAAGGCCGCGTCTTCATCAGCCGTTTTTACAATCGCCACAAAAAGCAGACTGCCGCGCAAATGGCCGACGACCTGTATGGCCGCGTGCGCCTCAACCCGCGCCGCTTCACCTCGGTATTCCGGTATCTGGAGCCGCAGGCCCGCCTTGAGCAATACGTCGCGGCCTTGCACAAGCATCTGCCCGCCAGCACAAGCCTGAGCCAGAACACCCTGGAATCGATGTACAAAGCACATGCCCCCAACGCCTACAACATGGCCGATCGCGGCTACGTCACGCAGATCCACCCGCTCGAACTGTGGGTGGTGAAGACCCTGCGCGCCGCACCCAAAACCAGCCTCGGCGAACTGTACGAACAGGGGGGTGAGGTGCGCCGCGAGGTCTACAACTGGCTGTTCAAGACCAGCCGCACCCAGACGCAGAACATCCGCATCCAGTCGCTGCTCGAAGTCGAAGCCTTCGACCGCCTGTTGGTGGACTGGAAGCGTCTGGGCTATCCGTTCGACAACATCACGCCGTCCTACGGCACCTCGATCGGCAGTTCGGGCGACCGCCCGGCGGCGCTGGCCGAACTGATGAGCATTCTGGTCAACGACGGTGTGCGCAAACCCATGGTCAGCCTCACCCACATGCATTTCGCCGCCCACACGCCGTTCGACACCAAACTGTCGCGCAAGCCCGGCCAGGGTGAGCAACTGCTGCCGCCCGAACTGGCGCAAACCGTGCGCCGCGCGCTGGCAGGCGTGGTCCAGAACGGCACCGCGTCACGCCTGTCGGGCGTGCTGAAGGATGCGGCCGGCAACCCGCTCACCATCGGCGGCAAGACCGGTACCGGCGACCACCGCTTCCAGCGCTTCGGTCGCGGCGGCCAGTTGCTGGAATCGCGCGTGGTCAACCGTACCGCCACCTTCGCCTTCTATCTGGGCGACCGCTACTTCGGCACCCTGACCGCACTGGTTCCGGGCGAACAGGCCGGGCAATTCGTGTTTACCAGCTCGCTCGCCACGCAGATCCTGAAAACCCTGCTGCCGCAGCTGCAGCCGCATCTGTATCCGCTGCCGCCGGAACCGGCCAAACCGATCCCCGTGCCCCGCGACGACAGCAAGCCCGCCAAGGCTACGGTGACCGAAGCGCCCGACGACACCACCAGCAAGGTCGACGTTCCGGTGCAGGAACCGCCCCCCACGCAGGGCGGTTTCCCCGAAGACCTGGAGCCGCTCGCGCCGGCGGCACCCGCCGCGCCACCGGCGCCTGCCGCTGCACAGCCAGAGCCGGCGCCGACTGCTGCGCCCGAGCCTCCGGCAGCGCCGGTGCCGCCCGAGCTCCCCGCGCCCACGACGGCGCCGTGAAGCTGGCTGTCGCCCGTAAATCGGATATGCTGAGACTATGCCTACCCTCAAGCTGCAAGACGTCCATCCACTGATCCAGCACGCGCCTTCCGACGCCGGCAATGTCAGCGTGCCCGCGCTGCGCGTGCTATCGGAAATCACCACCAGCCTGTCGACCGATGCCAATGTCGAACAGCTGCTGGGGCGTTTCCTGTCGACCATGATCCGGCTGGCCGGTGCGCAGGCCGGCGCGGTACGCGTCATCACCGACGACCGCACTCATTTAAGGTTGATCGGCTCGGTCGGCCTGCCACCCGAAATGGTCGAGCACGAAGCCATCGTCAGCGTCGATTGCGGGGTGTGCGGCAAGGCAGCGCGCGAAATCACCACCAGCAGCTGGAACAATGTCGCCTTCTGCAAAAAGCAGGCGAACGACGCCTATTTCAGCGGCAGCTGCAAAACCGTCGTCGCCGTCCCGCTGATGCACAAAAACCAGGTCATGGGCGTTTACAACCTGTTCCTCGATGAAGGCCACACCGTGCCCGAAGACGTGCGCATGCTGTTCCGCTCGATCGGCGAACACCTCGGCATTGCGCTGGAAAATGCCCGCCTGACCCGCGAGAACATGCGCATCTCGCTGATGAACGAACGCCAGATGCTGGCCAACCAGATCCACGATTCGCTGGCGCAGACGCTGGCCTACGCCAAGATGCGGCTCACCGTCTTGAGCGACGCGATGCGCCACGAGGACTACCCCAAGGCCAACCGCTACCTCGGCGATGTCGAAGAAGCCGTCGATCTGGCCTACGCCGATCTGCGCGACCTGATCACGCAATACCGCGACCGCATCAACCCGCGCGGGCTGGTGCCGGCGATCCAGGAACTGGCCAAGAGCTTCCGCAAAAAAGCCAATGCCGACGTCGATTTCCTCAACCTGGTGCAGGACGTTTCGCTGACCCCCGACGAGGAAATCCAGGTCTTCCACATCATCCAGGAATCGCTCTACAACATCGCCAAGCACGCGCGCGCGCGCCACGTCGTCATCACCTTCGATCTCGAGGAAGGCCAGTACATCGTCAACGTCGCCGACGACGGCGTCGGCGTGCAGCGCAAGAACGACGAATCGTCGACCATGGGCAAGAGCTTCGGGCTGACCATCATGCGCGAGCGCGCCGCCAAGCTTGACGGCAAACTCAAGGTGGAAAGCCGTCCCGCCGGCGGCACCGTGGTACGCCTGGTGTTCCCGCGGCGCCCCGGAAACCAGCCCCCAGCCGAGCACGAGCAGCCCGGCCGCAACCTATGAGCCAGACCCGCATCATTCTCGTTGACGACCACACCCTGTTCCGCAAAGGGCTGGCCGAGCTGCTTGAGCAAAGCGGCCAGATCGAAGTCACCGCCTTCACCGGCAATCCGGGCGAGGTCAGCATGCTGCTGCACGCCCACCGCCCCGACGTGCTCATCCTCGACCTCAACATGCCCGGCATCGACGGCATCACCCTGATGCAGCAACTGCGGGCCGAGGGCTACACCCTGCCGGTACTGATCCTGACCTTGAGCGAGGCCGAAGACGATCTGGCGCGCGCCCTGCGCGCAGGGGCAAACGGCTATCTGCTGAAAAGCATGGAACCCGACGAAGTGGTAGACGCCATCCTGCGCGCCCAGCGTGGCGAAACGGTGGTTGCCCTGGCGATGACCGCCAAGCTGGTCAAGCTGTACGACCAGAAGGACCAGCGCAAGGGCTCGCTGCTCGATTCACTGACCCCGCGCGAAAGTGAAATCCTCACCCATCTGTCGCGCGGCGAGAGCAACAAGGCCATCGCCCGCACGCTCGACATCAGCCACGACACCGTCAAACTGCACGTGCGGCACATCCTGGCCAAGCTGAATCTGTCCTCGCGGGTGGAAGCAGCGGTATTTGCAGTCGAAAACCGAGTCGCGCCGGGGCGCGACAACACCTGAAGGCCCGCTTACGCGCCTGCGGCTTTCAGCCAGTCACGCCACAGTTCGAACAGCTCCGGACTGGCCGAAGCCACCACCGAACGCTCCCAGATGTTCGCCGTATCGAAGCTGCCGCTCAAGCTGGACAGCCGCCCGCCGGCCTCTTCCAGAATCAGCGCGCCGGCTGCGTAATCCCACAGCTTTTGCCCGCCGTGCACATAGATGTCGAAACGACCCGCCGCGGTGTAGCACCAGTCCAGCGTGCTGGCGCCGAAGTTGCGCTGCGAGGCATACGGCGGCCATGAAGCCAGCCGCCCGGCAAGCTCGCGTTTGATCCGCTTCATTTCCACCCCGGCCAGCGCGCGCTTGAGCTCCGTGGCCGCCGGCCGCAGTGGCAGCGGCGTGCCATTGAGATGGGCGCCCTTGCCGCGTTCAGCGCTGAACATTTCATCGGCGATCGGATCGTAGATCACGCCGAGCTGGCGCTCGCCCTTGTAGAGATAGGCCACCGAAACGGCAAAATACGGCACCCCGGCCACGAAGTTGGAGGTGCCGTCGATCGGATCGACGCACCACATGCCGTCGCGCCCGGCGTTCCAGGCGTCGTGCTGCTGCTGCTCGGTCATTTCCTCGCCCAGCACCGGCACGTCGCGGATCAACGGCAGCGCCTGCTCGAGCGCCGCCTGCGTCGCTGCGTCCGCCTCCGTAAACAGGCTGCCGTCGGCCTTGTGGCTGTGCGCCACCTTGAGAAAGCGCGGGCTCACCTCGCGCTGTGCGATTTCCCGGACCAGGGCTTTGACGTCTTCAAGCACGGTCAGACCCGCACGCAATAACAGTACACAAATTCCTGCTCCTTCCCTGTCGGGGTGTGATGGATTTCGGTTTCATGCCTGATCAGACGAAAGGGCGCGCCAAATTCAGCATGCAGCGCGTCGGGCGCATAGCGCACCACCTCCAGCCCCGAGCATTGCAGCGGCCCGCCGGGGCCGAATGTCGCCACGATGACGTGGCCGCCCGGCTTCACGCTTTTCAGAACCGTTTCCACATAGCGTGCGCGATCGGCCGGGTCCGTCAGAAAATGAAACACCGCACGGTCGTGCCAGACATCGTAACGCGCGGCGGGTAGCAGCTCAGCCTGCGTGATGTCGGCTGCGATCCATTGCACTGGCTGAGCGCGTACGCCCAGCCGCTGGCGGCTGGCGGCCAGCGCCGATTCAGCCAGATCAAGTACGCTCAGATTGCGATAGCCGGCGTCGAGCAGATCATCCACCAGCACCGAGGCGCCGCCGCCGACGTCGATGATGTGCGCATGGATGTCGGTGCAGCCCTGGATCAAGCGCAGCGACGACGCGGCGTGTGGCTGAAACCAGCTGACCGCGTCGGTCGCCTTGTGGTGGTAAACCGACTCCCAGTGCTGACGATTGTCGACCATGTCATTCCCCTTTCCATTTGATCGAGCACCCCATGCTGGGAATCTGCTCGCTGGGCCCGCGCTGGCTGACAGCGATGTCCTTCATCGCCTCGAACAGATCGCGGCGCACGCCCTCGGGCGCGGTTTCCTTGCGCGATTCGTCGAAACGGCCGCGGTACTGCAGTTCGTAATCGCGATTGAAACCAAAGAAATCCGGCGTGCATACCGCACCGTAGGCCTTGGCGACCTGTTGCGTAGCGTCGATCACGTAGGGAAAGGGGAAATCGAATTCCGTCGCCACCGCTCTCATGTTGTCGAACGAATCCTCGGCATATTCGGTCGGATCGTTCGACATGATGGCGATGGCGTGAATGCCATGCCGCTTGAGTTCGGCGAGGTCGCGCACCAGGCGCGGGCGGATGGCTTTCACGTAGGGGCAGTGGTTGCATATGAACATCACCAGCAAACCATTCGCGCCCATCGCATCGTGCAGTCTCCACTGCCGGCCATCCACGCCGGGGAGGCTGAAATCGGGGGCCTTCCAGCCAAAATCGCACACTGGGGTGAGCAGGGAAACCATGACGTGCTCCGCAGAAAATTGGGACAACACCGGCATAATAACAAGATGTCCACGCCGCGTTTTTATCTCGACCAGCCGCTCGCTCCGGGTGCCCGTTTCAACCTGCCGCCAGGCCCCGCACGCCATGCGGCACGGGCGCTGCGGCTGGCGGTGGACGACACCGTCGTTCTGTTCAATGGCTGCGGCGGCGAATACAACGCGCGCATCGAGCGCATCAACAAAGATGAGGTCGCGGTCAGCCTCACCGGCTTTGCCGATGTCGAACGCGAATCGCGCCTGCACGTGATGCTGGCGCAAGGCATTTCGAGCGGCGAGCGGATGGATTACACCCTGCAGAAGGCGGTCGAACTCGGCGTCGCGGCGATCCAGCCGATCGCCGCCAAACGCAGCGTGGTCAAGCTGTCGGGCGAGCGCGCCGACAAGCGGGTGGCGCATTGGCAGGGCGTGGTCGCCAGCGCCTGCGAACAGTGTGGGCGCAATCAGGTGCCGCCGGTCGGCGCCCCACTGACGCTGGCCAACTGGCTCGCTCAGGCAGAAGGACGCCTGCTGTTTTTATCGCCGCTCGCCGACGCACGGCTGGCGGACCTGCCTGCTCCCAGCGCCAGCGATTGTCTGGTAGCGGGCCCCGAAGGCGGCTTCGAGGCAGACGAAATCGCCGCCCTGCACGCGGCCGGCGCAATCCCGGTGCGCTTGGGCGCACGCATCCTGCGTACCGAAACCGCCGCGCTCGCCGCGCTCGCCGCCATGCAAACCCTGTGGGGCGATTTTTAATGGTGGCGCCCGTTCAAATTGCGGCCATGAAAAAACCGGGCAAACGCCCGGTTTTTTCATGGCCGCAATACGCTCAGGGCCGCAGGTAAGCGTAGCCCTGCTGCTGGCGGCGCATGATTTCCACCACACCCGACGGAACAAAGCCCGCTTTGGGATTGATGTCGGCCGGTTCAACTTTACGGTTGCGCATGGTGTTCTGGCACGCTACCACTTTCACGCCAGAATCGACCATTTCGCCAATGCGATTGGCCACTTCGGATTCCAGCTTCAGCATTTCAAGGCCAGGGCCGAAGGCCACCACTTCGATGTCGACTTTGTCGGCGCCGATATCTTTCTGTATGTTTTTGGCGTTGTTCAAAGCCAGATTCCAGGCGGCCGCGTCATTCTGGCTCACCTGGATCACGACCTTTTCTTTTTCCACCGCCAGAACGGCAGTCGACATACCCAAGGACCCCAGCACCAGCAGGCTACCCAGCACTGCACGCTTCACGACCTGTTTCATGATTCTCTTCTCCTGATAATTTTGATGAACGGATGTTATCTAAGCACCAATTAATCAAGCAGGCAATAGTGCATTCAATCCATTTATCCGACACTTGAAACAGGCTCAAGACCGCGCCATCAGGGCAATTTGGTATCCTTCGCGTACAAAAATTCAAATTCAGGTTACCTGCCTTGAAAGACACCGCTGATTTCGTTCACTGGTTTCGCTCCGCCGCGCCCTACATCCACGGTTTTCGCGGCAAAACTTTCGTTATTGCATTCGGCGGCGAACTGGTGGCCGACGGCGATTTCGTGCAGCTGGCGCATGACGTCAACCTGTTGAACAGCCTGGGTGTGCGCCTGGTGCTGATTCATGGCGTGCGGCCCCAGGTGGAAGCGCGGCTGAACGAAAACGGCGCCGCGATCCGCTACGTCGAAGGCTTGCGCGTCACCGACGACGCTGCGCTGGCCTGCGTCAAGGAAGCGGCCGGCACGGTGCGGGTCGAAATCGAAGCGCTGCTGTCGCTGGGACTCGCCAACACGCCGATGGCGGGCGCAAGCATCCGCGTCGCCTCGGGCAATTTCGTCACCGCGCGGCCGCTCGGGATACGCGATGGCGTCGACCTGCTGCATACCGGCGAAGTCCGCAAAATCGATGCCGCCGCAATCCGCAGACGGCTCGACCAGCACGACATCGTGCTGCTGTCACCGATCGGCTATTCCCCCACGGGCGAGATTTTCAACCTGAGCCTGGAAGACGTCGCCACCCAGGCGGCGGTGGAACTGGCCGCCGACAAGCTGATTTTCCTGATGGACACCGAAGGCGTACCCGACAAGGCGCGCACCATCCACAACACCCTCACCGTCAACGAGGCGCGGCAGGTGCTGGACAAGTCGCGCAAGCTACCGGAAGACGTCAGCTATTACCTGCCCTGCGCGATCACCGCCTGCACCGGCGGCGTCAAACGCGCCCACCTTATCAGCCGCCACCGCGACGGCGCCCTGTTGTCCGAACTGTTCACCCGCGAGGGCGTTGGCACACTCATCACGCCGGCGCCGCTGGAAACCCTGCGCGCGGCCACCATCGACGATGTCGGCGGCATTCTCGGCCTGATCGAACCACTGGAGCGCGAAGGCATTCTGGTCCGCCGCTCGCGCGAACGGCTGGAAATGGAAATCGACCGCTTTCTGGTGCTTGAATCCGACGGCGTCATCGCAGGCTGCGCCGCGCTTTATCCGTTTCCCGAAGAACTGGCCGCCGAACTCGCCTGTCTGGCGGTCTCTGCCGAGTTTCGCGGACGCGGCTTTGGCGACCTGTTGCTGGCCGGAGCCGAGCAACGCGGCAAGAAGGCCGGCTTCAAACGGCTGTTCGTGCTGACCACCCGCACCGAGCAGTGGTTCGAAGAACGCGGCTTTATCGACAGCAGCCCCGACCAGTTGCCGCATGGCAAGCAGGCCTTGTACAACTACAAACGCCGCTCGAAAGTACTTGAAAAGGCTATCTAGTGGTCCGCTTTCGAAATAGGGGGACAAAATGAAACGGATGGATTTTTTCGCAGGGCAAGGCGCGAGGAGGCGACATAGCTGGCTCTATGGCAACGACGAGCAACGCCGCCATGCGGAAAAAGACGCCGTTTCATGTTCCAGTATTTCGAAAGCAGGCCACTAATATGAATCACCCGGAGCCTGCGATGATTCCAGCAAGCCAGCATTTTCTATGTACAGGCCCAGCCCACTCCGCGCGCCGCATCGCACTGTGCGTCCTCGGGCTGCTGTTCGGCCTGTTCGCCCTGCGCCCAGTCTGGGCGGCCGAAGCTCCGCCGCTGGTATTGGGAATATTCCCCAATACCACTGCCAAGCAGATCGTCGAGACCTATCGTCCGCTGGCGAACGCGCTGGAAAAAACCCTGCAGCGACGCGTCGAAATCTATAGCGCACCCAATTTCAAATCCTTTGTCGATCGCACGCGTCAGGGCGAATACGACCTGCTGCTCACCGCCCCCCACTTTGCCTGGCTGGCACGCCAGGATGCGGGCTATCGTCCCCTGTTCAAATACGCCGAACCGGTACGCGGCCTGCTCGTCGTCAAATCCAGTTCGTCTTACCGCGAAGTGGACGCGCTGCGCGGCCGCACCATTGCCATTCCCGACCCCCTGGCCGTAATCGTGCTGGCCTTGCAGGCCGAGCTGGCCGAAAACGGGCTCAACAGCGGCAGCGACTTCCGCACACTCAATGCAGACACGCACGTCAACGCCGCCATGCAGGTCGTCAAGGGCCGCGCAGATGCGGCCATGGTGGGGCAGCTTCCCTTCTTGCTGTTCCCACCCGAAGTGCGACGCCAATTGCACGTTCTGCTGGAAACCCCCCCGTTATCCAGCCTGACCTATCTGACCCATCCGCGCATCCGCGAGGCTGACGTGCAAGCCATCCGCAAAGGCCTGCTGGCATTTGCGGCCACGGCCGAAGGCCAGGCCTTCCTGAAAAAAGGCGGCTTCGGCGGCTTCAGCCCGCTCAACGGCAACGAACTGAATGCATTCCGTCCCTACGCATTGCAGACCCAGAAAATGCTGCAGGGCGCGCAATGAAAAGCTGGCTGGATCAACTCTCCCTGCGCTACAAGCTGACCTTTGCCGCACTGGCAGTAGAAGGCATCATGCTCGCCTTCCTGATCGGCAACGGCATGCAGTCCACCAACCGCGAACTGCAGCAACAGGGTGAACAACGCGTCACCGAATTGGCCAAAATGCTGAGCGTTGCACTGCAGGCACCGCTGTCGCAGCAGGACGACGCCAGCACCCGCGACATCATTGAAACCCTGCTCGATAGCAACGGGCTGAAAATGATCGAGGTGCGCGACAGCCGCAACCGCATCGTGCACCAGGTCGGCGCCGACGACGCCGACGCAGATTTTCGGCGACAGATCCCGATTGAACTGGCCGGCCAGCGCTACGGCGAAGCCATCCTGGTGTTGTCGGGCAGGTTCATTGAGGAGGCGCGCGCCCGCTATATCCAGCAAAGCCTGATCATCGCCGCGCTCGCCCTTTTGCTGACCAGCTTGCTGCTCGCCCTGAGTTCCAGCTGGGTGATCCGCCGCTTTACCTTGCTGACCCGCGCCAGCAAGCAAATGGCACAGGGCGACCTCAACATCAAGCTGGCAGGCGAAGGGGGCGACGAAATCGGCCAGCTGATCGCCACCTTCAACAGCATGGCCGAATCGGTTCGCGTCAACGTCGAGCGGGCGCGTGAAAACGAGGCACGCTTCCATGCCATCGCCGACTACACCCACGACATCGAATTCTGGCTGGCGCCCAACGGCAAACTGCTGTGGATCAACCCATCGGTCGAGCGCATGTTGGGCTTCAGCGTCGAGGAATGCATGGCGCTGGCAAGCTTTCCCTCGGACATCATCCATCCGGAAGACCGCGCCGCCGCCGAATTCCAGATGCGCCAGTCGCTGCGTGGCTCGGCCGGGCAGGGCTATACCTTCCGCATCTGCCGCAAGGACGGCGGCCATTTCTGGGCAATGGCGAACTGGCAGCCGATCCACGATGGCAACCACGTGTATCAAGGCTTGCGTGCCAGCATCCACAGCATCGACGACATCAAGGCAACCGAGGCCGACCTGCGCCATGCGCTCAATGAGCTGCGCATGGCGGAAACCCTGCAGCGCAAGTATCTGGAAGAAATCGACCAGGAGCGCGCGCGCCTGGTGTCGCTGCTGTCGGCGATGAATCTGGGCATCCTGTTCGTCGCCGCCGATGGCCGCGTGGTGTATCACAACCCGGCGTTCAACCACACCTGGATGATCGACGAAAGCATCGAACTGATCGGTCTGCCGGTGCACGACGCGCTCGCCAAATCGAACTCGGCGCTGGCACGCCCCGACCACTTTTCGAACCATCTGCTGTCCGTGCTGGAAACCCGCGAGATATCCGACAGCTTCGAAATCGCAATGACCGACGGCCGCGTCATTACCGAACTCGACTATCCGGTGCGCGATCGCGACGGCCATTTCATCGGCCACCTGTGGGTGTACGAAGACATCACCCGCGAACGCCAGACCGCAGAACAACTGGTCTATCTGGCCGAGCGCGACGCGCTGACCGGGCTCTACAATCGCCACCGTTTCCAGCAGGAGCTGACCCGCACCATGCTGGAGACGGACCGCCATTTCATTCCGTGCGCGGTGATGTTCTTCGACCTCGACGAATTCAAGACCATCAACGACACCTACGGTCATCGTGCCGGCGACGCCCTGCTGATCCGGGTGGCGGGCGAGGTCAGCGCACTGATCCGGCGCAACGAAGTGCTGGCACGCCTCGGCGGCGACGAATTCGCAGTGCTGCTGCCCGCGGCGCAGGGCAACGAAGCCGAAGCGCTGGCAGACCGCGTGATCCATGCCGTTTCGCAAATTCCCTTCCGCTTTGAAGGCCGCAACCTGCGGGTCACTGCCAGCCTCGGTATCGCCTATTACCCGACACACGCCGCTGACGCCGACGAGTTGGTGGCGCGCGCCGACATTGCGATGTACCAGGCCAAGCAGGCCGGCAAAAACACCTGGCGCGTATTCCGCGCCGACCTCGAGGCGGACACCGAAATGCGCAACCGCCTGTCGTGGAGCGAACGCATCAGCAACGCGCTCGAAAAAAACCTGTTCGAGCTCCATTTCCAGGGTGTCTACCGCACCGACGACCGCGCCCTGTCGCACCTGGAAGCGCTTATCCGCATGGTGGACGAGCGCAACCCGGACCAGCTCATCATGCCGGCGCATTTCATCCAGCTGGCCGAAAAGAGCGGCCGCATTCTCGACATCGACCGCTGGGTGATCGGCACGGTGGTGCAGATGCTGGCGAACAATCCGGGCATCCCGCCCATCGCTGTCAACCTGTCCGGACGCTCGCTGTCCGAGCCTTCGCTGCCGCAGTACATCAGCGAAAGCCTGCGCACCCGCAGCGTCAATCCCAGCCGCCTGATCGTCGAGATCACGGAAACCGCCGCGGTGTCCGACCTGCACGACGCGCAGCGCATGATCGAGGCCCTGCGGCAAATGGGCTGCGGCATCAGCCTCGACGATTTCGGCGTCGGCTTTGCCTCGTTTGCCTACCTCAAGCACCTGAAAGTCGACACCATCAAGATCGACGGCATGTTCATTCGCGACCTCATCAGCGACCCCGACAATCAGGTCTTCGTACAAGCCATGGTCAGCGTTGCGCTTGGCTTGGGCAAATCGGTGGTGGCGGAATACGTCGGCGACGGCAAAACCCTGTCGCTGCTGCGCCAGTTCGGCGTCGACCTGGTGCAGGGCTACTACCTCGACAAGCCGGTTCGCAAACACCCCGCCTTACAGGATTTGATCGAGTAGGCAAGCGTTCCCGGGCGCGGCGCACGCGCGTGCCCGACAGGGCGCAATGGTAAAATGCCGCGCTTTTCCCGCCATTCAGGAACCCCGCCGTGCTCACCGCTTCCAGCATCACCCTGCAATTCGCCGCCAAACCGCTGTTCGAGAACGTCAACGTCAAGTTCGGCGACGGCAACCGCTATGGCCTGATCGGCGCCAACGGCTGCGGCAAGTCCACTTTCATGAAAATCCTCGCCGGCGAGTTGGAGCCGACTTCCGGCAACGTCTCGCTCGATCCCGGCGAACGCATGGCCTGGTTGCGCCAGGATCAGTTCGGCTACGAAGAGCAGCGCGTACTCGACGTGGTGATGCAGGGCCATGCCGAAATGTGGCGGGTGATGCAGGAAAAAGACGCCATCTACATGAACCCGGAGGCGACCGAGGAAGACTACCTGCATGCCGCCGAGCTCGAAGCCAAATTCGGCGAGATGGGCGGTTACGACGCCGAAGCGCGCGCCGGTCAATTATTGCTGGGCGTCGGCATCCCCATCGAGCAGCACAACGGCCCCATGAGCGAGATCGCACCCGGCTTCAAGCTGCGCGTGTTGCTGACGCAGGCGCTGTTCTCCAACCCCGACATCCTGCTGCTCGACGAGCCGACCAACAACCTCGACATCAACACCATCCGCTGGCTCGAAGAAATACTGAACGAGAGCAAGGCGACCATCATCGTCATCTCGCACGACCGCCACTTTCTGAACCAGGTCTGTACCCACATGGCCGACCTCGACTTTGGCACCATCAAGACCTATCCCGGCAATTACGACGACTACATGCTGGCCTCGACCCAGGTCAAGGAACGCCAGGCCTCGGCCAACGCCAAAGCCAAGGACAAGGTCGCCGAACTGCAGGAGTTCGTGCGCCGCTTCTCGGCCAACAAGTCGAAGGCGCGTCAGGCCACCAGCCGCATGAAGATGATCGACAAGATCAAGATCGAGGACTTCAAACCCAGCTCGCGGCAAAACCCCTACATCCGTTTCGAGCAGGAAAAACCCCTGCATCGCCGCGCACTCGAAGTCGAGAACCTCAAGTTCGGCTATGACGGCTCGCCGCTGTTTTCCAACATGAACTTTTCCTTGGAAGCGGGCGAGAAAATGGCCGTCATCGGCGGCAACGGCGTCGGCAAGTCGACCTTGATGAAGTTGTTGATGAGTGAACTGGCACCACAGTTCGGCGAAGTGAAATGGAGCGAGAACGCCAGCATCGGCTACTTC
Organism: Thiobacillus sp.; assembly: GCF_018780105.1. GTDB lineage: Bacteria > Pseudomonadota > Gammaproteobacteria > Burkholderiales > Thiobacillaceae > Thiobacillus. The sequence goes on along the minus strand of NZ_JADMKC010000004.1, from coordinate 23,836 downwards.
TCGCAGGACCATATCGCCGATTTCGACATGGACAAGAACCTCACCGACTGGATGCACCAGTGGACCCAGCAGGGCGATGACGAGCAGGTGCTGCGCGGCATTCTCGGCCGCCTGCTGTTCTCCGGCGACGACGTGAAAAAATCGGTGCGCGTGCTGTCCGGCGGCGAGAAGGGCCGCATGCTCTACGGCAAGCTGATGCTCGGCCGCCACAACGTGTTGCTGATGGACGAACCGACCAACCACATGGACATGGAATCGATCGAGTCGCTCAACCTCGCGCTCGACCTGTTCAAGGGCACGCTGATCTTCGTCTCGCACGACCGCCAGTTCGTCAGCAGTCTCGCCACCCGCATCCTCGAAATCACCCCCGAAGGCGTCGAGTTCTACATGGGTGGCTACGACGACTACCTGCATTCCAAAGGTCTGGAATAAGGATTGCGGCAATGAACGAAGTCGTCATCATCGGCCTCGGCCAGCTCGGCCGCGTGTTCGCCGGTGGCCTGCTGCGCGCCGGGTGCAGCGTCATTCCGGTCAACCGCAACGACGACATGGCCGGGCTGGCGCGAGTCCATCCCGATCCGGAAAGGGTGCTGGTCGCAGTGGGCGAGAATGATCTGCACACCGTGCTGGGCGCCTTGCCCGACATCTGGAAATCGCGCGCCGCGCTGATCCAGAACGAATTGCTGCCGCGCGACTGGCTGGCGCACGGGCTGGTCGACCCGACCGTGATCTCGGTGTGGTTCGAAAAGAAAAAGGGTATCGATGCCAAACCGCTGATCGCCTCCCCCGTGGCCGGTCCCGGCGCGGACCTGCTGGTACGCGCGCTGGCCTCCATCGAGTTGCCCGCTCGCGAAGTCGCTGCGGGCGATGCGCTGCTGTTCGAACTGGTACGCAAGAACGTCTACATCCTTACCACCAATATCGCCGGCCTCATAACCGGCGGCACAGTCGCCGACTTGTGGGCGTTACACGAAAGTTTTGCGCGCGAGGTGGCGAACGAAGTGATGGATATCCAGGACGCGCTCACCGGCACGCACCACGATCGCGCAGCGCTGATCGCTGGCATGCTCGAAGCCTTCGACGGTGACCCGCAGCACGGCTGCACCGGACGCTCAGCTCCGGCGCGGCTCACGCGCGCAATTGCGCATGCCGACGCGTTCGGCCTGCCCGTGCCAACGCTGCGGACACTGGCTCGTCAGATCGCCTTGCCCTGTGGTTTTTCGTCGCCGCCGTACACGCCGCCGTGATCGAACGGCATCCAGCCGGATGACTTGTCGGTCTTGAAACGGCCCTTGACGCGATACGGCACGCCGGCCGCCAGCGCGCCCTGCGACAGGCGCTTGAACTGCCGGATCAGGTCTTTTGATTGCATGTAGGTATCGACCCGCAGCAACGCACTCGCCACTGCGGGAACCAACGTGGCCTTGTGTGAAAGCCCGTTGGCGAACGGGTGCCCATTCACTTCCAGCTCGAATTCCAGCGCCACGATCGTCAAATCGAAGTCATTCGGATTGCTGATGCGCAGCCCGACGTCCAGGCGCTGTTCCATCAGGCCCAGGCTTTTGATCGTGACATCGGCCACGCTCACCTTGGGGGCGACGGCATTGAAGGGCAACCCGGAACAGGCTGCAATCGCAAGGGCCAGAAGCGCCATCAACAGACGTTGCATGATCATGAATTCCTATCGAATCTGCGCCAGCAACTGTGCGGTCATGCGTGCGGCCTGCGCTGCATAGCTGCCGCCGAACAGGTTGGCGTGGTTGAGAATGTGGTACAGGTTATAAAGCGTTTTGCGCACGCCATAGCCCGCATCGAGCGGCCAGCTGGCGCGATACGCCGCATAAAACTCCGGCGCAAAGCCGCCGAACAGTTCGCTCATCGCCAGATCGCATTCGCGGTCGCCAATATAAGACGCCGGATCGAAAATCACCGGCGTCCCACAAGGGGACTCCGACTTTCTATGCCCTGAAGGGCATGAAAGATCGTATGACCCATCCGCCAGATAGCCATGGTTGCCACCCCACAAATCGCCATGCAGCAGGGACGGCGCGGGCACATAAGCGTCGAACAGGGTATCGAGCCGCGCCAGCAGCATTTCGCCATCGCGCTGCAAGGCGCCGCCATAGCCATTTTGCGCCGCCAACCGAAGCTGAAAGCCGAGCCGTTGTTCGCGCCAGAATGCGATCCAGTCGTCCCGCCAGGCATTGGGCTGCGGCGTAGTGCCGATCCAGTTGTCGCGCGGCCAGCCAAAGCGCTGCTGCGGGATGCGGTGCAGCTGGGCGAGTTGCTCGCCGAGCCGGGCAGTGTCGCCGTGCCCGCGCAATTCCAGATACTCCAGTACCAGAAACGCCTGCCCTGCCGCAACACCTGCGCACACCGGCTGCGGCACGCGGACAGCGCCCGTCGCCGCCAGCGCGGCGAGCCCGGTGGACTCGGCTTCGAACAACGCCAGCCTGTCTGCGCGATTCGTTTTCACAAAAAACCGCTGCGCGCCATCCTGCAGAATCGAGGCCGCGTGGATGTCGCCGCCGGATACGCTGTGCGAAGCACGCGCCACAAAAGCGCTGCCGGTCGCGTTCGAAATCGCTTCCGCAACCGCCGCGTGCCAACTCATCGCCATCCATCTGCGAAAACAAAACGCGCCCAACAGGGCGCGTCGTTCGACACCAGACCAGCCATCGCAATTTACTTCTGCAGAACCTTGCGATCGAACATCGCGGCGATGCCGGGGTCGCGCGATGCCTTGGCGGCTTCCATGCGTTTGAGGTACTCGGCCCACATCGCATCGTGGTTCACGCCCAGCTCGTACAGGTATTCCCAGGAGTAGATGCCGGTGTCGTGGCCGTCCGAGAAAAAGAAATTGATGCCATACAGGCCGACCGGCTCTGCCGCATTGATGATCACGCCCTTCTTGCCGGTCTGCAGCACTTCCTGCCCGGGACCGTGACCGCGCACTTCAGCGGACGGCGAATACACGCGCAAAAACTCGAACGGCAGCTCGAATCGTGCACCATCGGTGAACGCGATTTCCAGCTTCTTCGAAGCCTGATGCAGCTTGATGTCGGTAGGGGTGGGGATAGCCATGTTGGACGCTCTCAAAGTCAAATCAGCACTAAGTGTAATCCCGCACGGCGGAGATTAAACCCCTGGCGGGCAAGGGACTGACATTCAAGGAATGGATGTTCGGGATGAACTGAAAACTGGCGCGCCCGGCGCGATTCGAACGCACGACCCCTGCCTTCGGAGGGCAGTACTCTATCCAGCTGAGCTACGGGCGCCTGTATTGGGATGCAACTTCGGGTGGCGAAGCATAGCGGGTTTGCATTATGTCGTCCATCCACCAAGCGACTGCCCGGGCGCGTCGCTCTTTCCTGTCGGGAGCGCTTTCCTTATAATCCCGCCTTTCGATGCCCACCTCCAAGGATAATTTCACATGGCCGATCCGCACGCCAAGATGACCCAAGCTACCCCGCAGGAAGTCATCATCTCGATTGTCGCAGGACTCCTCGCACCGCTGCTGGCCATTTTCCTGGTCGTCCAGCTGGTACTGGGCATTCAGGACGAGCAGAAGCCCGACACCACCAGCGAAGCTGCGCAAAAGGCCATCGCCGAGCGAATCAAACCGGTTGCCCGTCTGGAAGCAATCGACGCCAACGCACCCAAGGTCGAAAAATCCGGTCAGGAAGTTTATGACGCGATCTGTACGTCCTGTCACGCCGCGGGCGCACTGGGCGCACCCAAATTCGACAACAAGGGCGACTGGGGCTCACGTATTGGTCAGGGCTACGACACGCTGGTCAAGCACGCGATCGAAGGTATCCGCCAGATGCCGCCGCGCGGCGGCGGCAGCGATCTGTCCGACGTGGAAGTTGCACGCGCCGTGGCCTACATGGCCAACTCGGGGGGCGCAAAATTTACCGCGCCGGAAGCGGCCGCGCCCGCCGCTGCGGCGCCGGCTGCTGCAGGTGCCGCAGCGACCGCCAGCGTCGCCAAGCCCGATCCGGCCAAAGGCAAGGTTGTTTATGAAGCCACTTGCGCAGCCTGCCACGCCACCGGCGTAGCGGGTGCCCCCAAGCTGGGCGACAAGGCCGCCTGGTCGGCGCGCATCGGCCAAGGCTTCGAGGGCCTTTACCATTCGGCGCTGAATGGCAAAAACGCCATGCCCGCCAAAGGCGGCAACGCCGATTTGCCGGAAGCCGATCTGGCCAATGCCGTGGGCTATATGCTGGTCGAAGCAGGCGGCAAGCTCTAACAAGCTCAGTTGGCGGAAGCGCAATCGCTTCCGCCACACGACACTTCTGCGATGTCCCGCACCTGCCCACACTGTGGGAGCACCCAAATCCGCACTGCCCGGCTGCACGCACACGATGGCGTGCGCCATATCCTGCTGGACACGCCGCTTCGCTGCCGCGACTGTCGACATCACTTCTGGACCTTCAACCCGGTCAAACCCACCCTGTTGCTGCTGGCAGTCGCTGCACTGGTTGGCATCACCGCCTGGTTTGCGCTTGAATTGTCGGACATCACGCCTTCTCGCCGCGCAGAGGTCAGCCTGCCGCATACCCAGGCCGCAGCTGGCGACGCCAATGCACAATTGAAGCTGGGTTTGCGCTATGCCGAAGGCAATGGGGTGATCCAGAACGACAAGGAAGCCACCAAGTGGTTTGCCCTGGCTGCCAATCAAGGGCAGACCGATGCGCAATATCACTACGGTCTCGCCCTGCTCCACGGAAGGGGGGTGGTACAGGACTATCGGGCGGCTTTCCGTTGGATTGAAAAAGCGGCCAGACGCGGCTACCCGAAGGCGCAATACGACCTCGGCGAGTTGTATCGCTACGGCACCGGCACCGCAGTCGACAAGCCGCGCGCCTACCTGTGGTTCAACCTCGCCGCCGCGCAGGGCGTGGAGGCTGCCGCCAAGGCGCGCGACAGTCTGGTGTGGCAGCTGGATCCCGAGCAGCTCACCGCCATGCAGGAAGAAGCGCAGCGGATGAGCCTAGCCCCGTCTACGCCCACCACACCCTCCCCCCCCCCAACGACGCCCACCTCCAAGCAGTAGCGGCTGGGCTCCGGTCGCCGGACGCGCTTCAAAAAGTCTTGTCAAACTGCATGGGTGCAGCCGGCAAGGCCTTGAGCGGCGCGGCTGGCGCAATGACACCCCGGTTGATTGCGCTTTCCTGGCTGTCCGCTGCCAGCGATTCATAGTACTGGTAGCGATGGTAGCGGCGTGCCTCGGCGGGGCTCGAAAACGGCTGGCCGGAACTCGCTGCATCTGCCGAGCCGGGCCCGCCTTTATCCTTCATTTCCCTTGCCGTTGCGTAGCCACTCCCGGGACGGCTTTCATCGATCGCCGCATTCACCCGTCGCTCCATAGCATTTGAGACTTCAAGCAAGGTGATGAAATCGTCCTTGTTTGTATCGATCTCGGCGAAAAACTCCGGTATCCGTGGAAACGCAGCATAAGCCTGCGCTCTCGATAGCTTGCCCGTATTGCCTTTGTCGGCGGCTTTGAAGCGCTGCTCGAACGCTGCCTCATTGAATGCCACGAGTTCTGTTGCAGCCAGTGCAGCAGTCGCGACTGTCGACATCCAGGCTAGGCCAAGTAAAGAAATGCGCATCGTCGTATCCGAAGGTTTGAAGACTTTTGACTATGCATGAAAGCCTCATCTGCGACAACTTCAGCCACCTCTTCCGCCTGTTCCCCTCCAACATCTGCATCTTGACCCTCAGCCTGCCAGGCTCCGGCACCGGGCCTGTTAGAATGCGGCCTTTGTGTACCGGCTCATTTCATGTCCGCCCTCAAGAACGATACTTTTCTGCGTGCGCTATTGCGTCAGCCCACCGATTACACCCCGCTGTGGCTCATGCGCCAGGCCGGTCGCTACCTGCCTGAATACAATGCGACGCGCGCGCGCGCCGGCGATTTTCTGACTCTCTGCAAGACGCCTGATCTGGCCACCGAAGTCACGCTGCAGCCACTGGCTCGCTACCCACTCGACGCCGCCATTCTGTTTTCCGACATTCTCACCGTGCCTGACGCGATGGGACTGGGGCTGTATTTCGCACAGGGCGAAGGCCCGCGCTTCGAACGCCCGCTGCGCGACGAATGGGAAATCCGCGATCTCACCGCCCCCGACCCGACTGACAAACTCGGCTATGTGATGGATGCGGTGAAAAGCATTCGCCGCGCGCTGGATGGTTCAGTGCCGTTGATCGGCTTTTCCGGCAGCCCCTACACCTTGGCGTGTTATATGGTCGAAGGCGGCAGCTCGGATGACTACCGCCATATCAAGACCATGCTGTACAGCCGGCCCGACTTGCTGCACCGCATTCTGGAAATCAATACCCGCGCGGTAACCGACTACCTCAATGCGCAGATCGAGGCTGGGGTGCACGCAGTGATGATTTTCGACTCCTGGGGCGGCAGTCTCACCCCGCATGCCTACCGCGAGTTTTCGCTCGATTACATGGAACGTATCGTCGCCGGCCTGATCAAGGAGCGTGACGGTCGCCGTGTCCCAAGCATCGTTTTCACCAAGGGGGGCGGTAACTGGCTGGAAGCCATTGCCGGTATCGGCGCCGATGCCGTGGGGCTGGACTGGAGCACCGACATCAGCGAAGCTCGCCGCCGCGTGGCTGGCCAGGTTGCATTGCAAGGCAATCTCGACCCCAATGTTCTGCATGGCTCGCCGGAGATCATACGCAGTGAAGTGGCGCACATTCTGAATGGCTACGGCAACCATCCCGGCCACGTGTTCAACCTCGGCCACGGCATTTCGCAGTTCACCGATCCGGACAAGGTCAGCGTACTGGTCGAAGCCGTACACAGCCAGAGCCGCACGATTCGCGCCTGAGCCTGAACTTTTCCCGGCACCATCGCCCTAACCCGCTCCTTCTTCAAGGATTCACCATGAAACGTATTTTGATCAGCCTGTTTGCCCTCTTCATCAGCTTTGGCTTTGCCGTTGAACAGGCCGAAGCCAAACGCATGGGCGGCGGAAAATCGTTCGGCATGCAGCGCAGCGCACCTGCCAAGCAAAGCGTTGCGCCCACACAGCAGCGCCCGCAACAAGGCGCCGCGCCCACCACCGCACCCAGGAAAAACAGCTGGATGGGACCGATTGCCGGCCTCGCCGCGGGCTTGGGTCTGGCCGCCCTATTTTCGCACCTGGGCATGGGTGCGGAAATGGCAAACTTCATGATGCTGGCCTTGCTGGCGCTGGCCGCATTCATGCTGTTCCGCTGGTTCATGCGACGCAACGCACCGGCCGCGCCGGCCATGCAATATGCCGGCATGCCGCATACCGCCCCCGCTGCGTTCGACCAGACCCCTGCCGCACTCGGTAGCGCGTACGCAACAGCCGGCGATACCCCGTTCCCCCCCGGCTTTGACGCCGAGGCATTTGCCCGTGAAGCCAAGTTGAACTTCATCCGTCTGCAGGCTGCGTTCGATGCCCGCAATCTGGACGATATCCGCAGCTTTACCGCCCCCGAAATCTTCGCTGAAATCAGCATGCAACTCGCCGAGCGCGGCGATGCCCAACAAACCACCGATGTCATGCAGCTCAATGCCGAAGTGCTGGAAGCTGTTGACGAGGGCAACTATCACATCGTGAGCGTACGTTTCACCGGTATGGTGCGCGAAGAGGATGATGCTGCACCGGTCGCACTAAATGAAATCTGGCACCTGAGCAAACCCATCGCGGGTCAGGGCGGCTGGCTGATTGCCGGTATCCAGCAACAGTAGTATTAAAAACAAAGGCTTATTCACCAATAGGGCGAATAAGCCTTGTTCCATATAGGCTAGTGCTAACTAACTTATGCACAGCGTTGGTGCAAGCGTTCTTTTTTTACCGCGCCCCCTTGACACGCCAAGCATATTTATAAGCCATTGATAAAATTATAATTATTGGTTTGCCTGCTTTTTAGCCTATCGTTCCCGAGTGCCTGTATACGGGCGTTTGGGACGTTTCAAACCGAATCACCCACATAATTATCCACAGACTGCGTGGACAAAACAGAATAAGACTTTCTGAACATCCACTTAGCAAGGATTCCCCGACTTTCAGCCAGGTTTCGCCCTTAAGTTATGTCGTCCATCCTTCAGGTCGCACTCGATACCCCCTTGTACCGACTGTTCGACTATCGCCTGCCGGACACACTGGGCGTCGTTCCTCCCGGCAGCCTGATCGAGGTGCCATTCGGCCGGACCCGGCAAATAGGCATTGCCCTGAAACAAACCAGCCACAGTACGATCCAGGCCGACAAGCTGCGCGACGTCATCCGCATTTTTGACGATCGTCCCGCGCTGGCTGCCGATGTTCTTCGTTTGGCACAGTTTTGCGCTGACTACTATCACTATCCGCTCGGCGCGATCCTGCTGTCCACGCTGCCGCCACGCCTGCGCAACGCCTCGCCGTTCGCCCCAGCCACCCCCTGGCTGGTGCTGACCGAAGCCGGCCGCACTGCTACGCCGTCTGCGCGCGCAAAATCACGGCTTGCACTGCTCGAAGCCCTGCGAACTGCGCCACAAGCGCGCGAGGCACTGCGCGCAAACGGGCATACCCGTCACGCCAGCGCATTGATTGCAGAAGGCTGGGCCAAATGGGCGCGCTCGCTCCCGGCGGGCAGTGTGCCGCCAGCCACAACCGCGATACCGCCACCCGCCACTGTTGAACAGCAAGCGGCCTTCGATCGTCTGCGGCCGGCCCTCGGACAATTCGGTGTTCACCTGATCCACGGCGTCACAGGCAGCGGCAAGACTGAGCTGTATTTGAGGATGATCGACGCCGTACTGGACCAAGGTCGGCAATCCCTGGTCCTGATTCCTGAAATATCGCTCACGCCGCAACTGGAGCAACAATTTCGCCGCCGCTTTCCCGGGCGCCGTATCGTCACCCTGCACAGCGGATTGAGTGAGAAAGAACGCACTGAAAACTGGCTGGCCGCACCCGAAGCAGATCTCCTGCTCGGCACCCGTCTGTCGGTGTTTACACCGCTGCCGCGACTGGGCCTGATCGTGGTCGACGAAGAGCACGACCTCTCGTTCAAGCAGCAGGAAGGGCTGCGCTATTCAGCGCGCGATGTTGCGATCGCGCGTGCACAGCAATGCAATATCCCGATATTGCTGGGTTCGGCCACGCCTTCTCTGGAAAGCTACTCGCAAGCCCTGAGTGGTCGCTATCAGCTGGTCGAGCTGAAGCAGCGCGCGATCAAACAGGCGCAACTCCCGACGATCGAACTGGTGGATCTCAAGCACATCCCGGTTGACAATGGCCTCACCCGTCCGGCCCTGCAAGCGCTCGGCGAAACCCTTGCGCGCGGCGAGCAAAGCCTGGTTTTCCTCAACCGGCGCGGCTATGCGCCTGCACTGTATTGCCCAAGTTGCGCATGGGTGTCGCCCTGCCCCAGCTGCTCGTCGCGTCTGGTACTGCATCAAGCCGCGCGGCGGCTTAAGTGCCATCACTGCGGTTTTGAATCGCGCATCCCTGCCGAGTGTCCGAGTTGCGGCAACCCGGACCTCAAAGCGCTTGGCCAGGGCACGCAGCGGCTGGAAGAAACGCTCGCGGCGCTGCTACCTGCCGCACGCATTCGCCGCATCGATCGCGATAGCATGCGGCCACGCGCCTGGTCCGAGCTTGGGGAGGCTGTGCATGCGGGCGCGCTCGATATTCTGGTTGGCACGCAAATGCTGGCCAAAGGCCACGATTTTCCCAACATGACGCTGGCACTGATCCTCGACACCGACGGCGCACTCTACAGTCCGGATTTTCGTGCAACGGAACGACTGTTCGCCCAGCTGATGCAAGTCGCCGGACGCGCAGGCCGAGCCGACAAACCGGGGCGCGTATTGATACAGACAGCATTCCCGGACCACCCAATATTCCGGTTTCTACAGCGGCATGACTTCGCTGGCTACGCCCGTATGCTGCTGGCCGAACGCAAGCAACTTGATCTGCCCCCCTTGACCCGGCAGGTACTGCTACGCGCCGAAGCGCCATCGATGTCAGCATCGTTGGCGTTCCTGCAGCAAGCCGCGCGAATTGCGCCCGAACACCCGCACATCAGCGTGTTTACCGCCGTGCCCGCCCCCATGGCACGCGTCGCAAACCTGGAGCGCGCGCAACTGCTTATCCAATCAGCATCGCGGCGAGCATTACAGGCATTTGTTCACAACTGGCAGCCGCAACTGGACACGATCAAACCACGCGTTGCACGCTGGTCGCTGGATATCGATCCTCTGGTGTTCTGAATATCGCGCAGAGCGCAGGGCAATAACGAAGCATTCGTTCGGCCATCGAGCATATGGTGCACAGGTCTTTGCCTGATCCGACTGAATGCAAAAAAAAACGGGAGCCGAAGCTCCCGTTTTAATCGTCAACGCTCAAGTATTACTGAGCAGGTGCAACTTTAGCACCCCACAGTTCGACACGGCGGTTTTCAGCACGGCCTGCTTTGGTGCTATTGCTGGCAACCGGGCTGGCTTCGCCGTAGCCTTTTGCAGTAATACGATCAGCAGGGGCACCCTTCTTGATCATTGCATTACGCACGACATCCGCACGCTTCTGCGACAACTTCAAGTTGTAGGCTTCTGAACCAACGCTGTCGGTGTAACCTTTCAACTCGAATGTCTCACCGGCCATTTTATTGACGTGCTCAACAGCCTTGTCGATTTTCTCGTCGGCAGTCGGCTTCAGCGCAGCCTTGTCGAAATCAAAATTCACGTCACCCAAAACCACAATCGGTGCATCGGGTGTGGCGGGAGCGGGAGCGGGGGCGGGAACAGCAGCGGGTTCGGGAGCAACTACAACGGGCGGGCAACCATCAGGGGTTTGTGCGAAAACGGTGGGGCACTTGTCTGCGGAATCCAGTACGCCATCGCCATCGGTATCGATTTCGCAACCGAGGGCATTCACTTTCATGCCTGCAGGCGTGTTGGGGCACTTATCGGTCCAGTTTTCAACCGTGTCCTTGTCCGCATCTTCTACAGCACATCCCTTGTCCAGAATCTGCTTGCCGGGGCAACCAATGGTGCGGTTGATTTCATGGGCAGTCGTAGCCGGCACCTGAACTGCGTTCGGAGCATGAATGGTTTCAGGCTTGTATACGCCCGCGCCAACGTTGGACGGATCGTAAAAATTACCATCGGCTGCCTGGGCATTGACTGCACCAACAGTGATCAGGGCTGTGCTGAGCAAGCTGAGAACGAGGGGGGTACGCATAGTGATTAGGCTCCTGTGATTGATTTAAAGCTTTTAATTCGTCGCATGTTGCTGATGCCAAAAGCGTACGGGAACATGCTTGGTTGCGTGACTATAACGCTATGCCTGTACACCTTACAAGGGCATGGGGCAGGATTTTGCCCGGATTCGTCGCGCACTGTTAGCATTAAGGCTACATTTTCTTCAGTTTGTGACTTTAATGCCACACTGCTGCTACGGCAGTGCGTAATCCGAATTCATCAACAACTAAAAGAAGTCGGTAGCGATTCGACGGCTATGTGCATCATGCCCCACATGCGCGGATACAAAGGTTCAGAATTCAGCGCAAGTGATCGGGTGCCTCAAGCGGTGAACGCTGCGCTTGCTCCTGATGTTGCTCAGGCTGATACCAACCCAGCTTCTCGCGCAATTTGACCACATTACCTACGATGATCAGCGTAGGCGCTTTGAGGCCGGCAGTCGCGGCAAGTCCGGGGAGCGTGGATAAGGTTCCGGTCACAACGCGCTGGGTAGGCAACGTTCCCTGCTGGATGATCGCGGCTGGCGTGGTCGAGTCGAGCCCGTGCTTGACCAGCGCCTCACACAGCAATGGCAAGCCTTTCAGCCCCATGTAAATGACAATAGTCTGGTCGTGGCGGGCAATGCCGTCCCAGTTCATGTTGAAGGTGTTGTCCTTGAGATGACCGGTGACGAAGGCGACCGACTGTGCGTAATCCCGATGCGTCAGCGGAATCCCGGCATAGGACGCAACGCCGGCTGCTGCCGTAATACCCGGAACAACCTGAAAGGACACGCCATGCTCAACCAGGGTTTCGATTTCCTCGCCGCCCCGACCAAAGATGAACGGATCACCCCCCTTGAGCCGCAGGGTTCGCTTGCCGGCCTTGGCCAGACGCACCAGCAGCATGTTGATTTCCTCTTGCGGGACAGCGTGGTCATCGCGCTCCTTGCCAACATAGATGCGCTCGGCATCGCGTCGACACATATCGAGAATGGGCTGCGAGACGAGCCGGTCGTGCACGATGACATCGGCCTGCTGCATCAAGCGGAGCGCGCGGAAAGTCAGCAAGTCCGGATTACCCGGGCCGGCGCCGACGAGATAGACCTCGCCCCGGCTGATGTCATGGGTTGCGGCATTCGCGATCATCGCCTCGAGTTGCTTTTCTGCCTCGGCTTCGCGCCCGGAAAAAACCATTTCCGCGACTGGCGACAGGAACACCTTCTCCCAGAATGCGCGCCGCTGCGCAGGCTTGACTGTGCCGCGCACGCGTTCCTTGAAGCGCGAAGCGAGCGCACCCAGACGGCCATAGGCGGCCGGAATCATGGTTTCCAGACGCGCGCGCAGCATGCGCGCCAGTACCGGCGCTTCCCCCCCACTGGAAACCGCAACCATGATGGGCGAGCGATCGATGATCGATGGCAGGATGTAACTGCACAGTGCGGGCTTGTCAGCGACGTTGATCGGCAGATGACGCGCTCGCGCGGCATCGGAGATGAGCGTGGCAAGCGCCATATCGTCTTCGACCACAATAACGGCATCCTTGCCGTCGAGCAGCGACACCGAGAAGCTGTCGGCGACCCGGCTCACCCGGTCGGTACCAGGCAAGCGCTCCCAGGCTTCATGCAAGGCCGGTGCCGCAACATCTACACGCGCACCTGCACGCAGCAGCAGCTCAGCTTTGCGCGCAGCCGTTTCAGAGCCGCCGACGACCAGACAATGGCGGTCACGCAAGTCAAGAAAAATAGGCAGATAGTTCATGTATTACTCGGTAGTCGGGGTTTCGGATTCATCTTCAGCGGAATAAGGCGGAATGAAAATGAAGCGCATATCGCCCGGATTCATTTCGACGAAGTCGAGCGTGACGCCCTGCAAATAGGGCGTGCTTGATGCAGCAATCAATACCTCGATGCCGTTGACGACAAGATGTTCGTCTGCCTCGCGCTCGGTATCGAACCCCATGCCATAGTTCACGCCACCATCTTCTTCCTGGTAAGCCGCAACCCTCAAAATTAAATCGAATACATCGGGGTTGTTGTTGGCAACGCGAATCTGCGCAGCTGCGCTGTCGGTAATTTTAATCATGGGCAAACCTCGAAATTAAGTGGACGCAAGCGCTTTGCGCGCGCGAGCCTGTTTTAGAAAGGGGGAGATCCAACCCCGTGGGCCGGAGCCACGACGATGCACATAGCCTGCAAGTAGGTTATGCCGCTGATATCCGTCGTGCTGCCCGTCGATGCCGTGACCACGCTTCACTTCATAAGCGTATGTGGAGTCAGCAGGCAGGTTTTCCAAGCTCGAATAGTGAAATTCATGCGCCGGTATCGTATCGGTCTCCAACCAACGATCCTTTCCCGTGGGTTGCAGCACGGCATACCCTCGCCCGACCGGACGTTCGTGCATCACGGTATCGCCCGGCACCGAACCTACCATCTGTCGGGTCAGCCCCTGCCAACGCAAACTTCTAGACAGGTACATGAGTCCGCCACATTCGGCATAAGTCGGCAAGCCTGCTTCGATGGCATCGCGAATCTTGCCGCGTAGCGAAGCATTGGCTTCAAGCTCGGTCATGAACACTTCAGGAAACCCCCCCCCGATGATTAACCCATCCAGCTCGGGCAGGTCTGGCGTACTCAGGGTATCGATTTCAATCAAGTCCACATTCGTTGAACGCAGCGTGTCGAGATCTTCGTTGTAATAGAAACCAAAAGCCTGATCGTGCGCGATCCCGATCCGCAAGCGCTCGGAATTCGCCGGCCTCTCGGCCACGCGTTGGATCTTGCTGGCTGCAGCACCATCTGCAATCGCTAGAAGTCGTGTCAGGTCAACCTGTGCGGCCACACGCTCGCCCACGTGCTGGATGCGCGCACGCGCAGCCTCCTGCTCATTAGCGGGGACCAGTCCAAGATGTCTTTCAGCAATCTGTAGGCTGACATCGTGCTGCACCGCGCCAATGACCTCTACATCCGTGTAATGCTCAATCACCGCGCGCAATTTGGATTCGTGACGGCCGCCGCCCAAGTTGTTGAGGATCACACCGGCAATCCGGATATCCGGATCGAATGCCTGGTAACCCAGGATCAAGGGGGCGACGCCGCGGGTCATGCCGCGCGCATCGATCACCAATACCACCGGCACGCCCAGCAGCTTGGCTAACGCGGCATTACTGTTGCTACCATCGAGATCAAGGCCGTCATACAGCCCCTTGTTCCCCTCTATCAAGCTGATTCGGGCAGTCGAGGCAGCGCGTGCGAATTGTTGCTCGATTTCGTCGCGCTCCATCATATGGAAATCGAGGTTGTAGCAGGGACGTTGCGCAGCCATGCTCAACCAGAGCGGGTCGATGTAGTCGGGCCCCTTCTTGAAGGGCTGTACGCTATAGCCCTGCGCATGAAGCGCAGCGCAGAGGCCGAGGCTAAGCGTGGTCTTGCCTGAAGACTTATGCGCTGCAGAAATAAAGACGCGGGGCAAATTTGCCCCGCGTCCTGTTTCTGCTATGTCCGTGCTGTGCTGGCTCATGCTGTCCATTCGCCAACCAGGTTAAACCTGGCCGGCTTAGGTATCAGTGTTCCAGTTTGGCAACCGTTGCGTCGTCCAGCGTGGCCGGCAGCAAGCGCAAAACCTTTACGCCAAAGGTCGTTGCCAACAGGGCGATCGCCACGCCCCCCAATCCGAGGAAGAACTCGGGCACGCTGGGTGCATAGCTGTGAACCTGGCCATCAGCGAAGCTGCTCTTTTCGATCAAGCCAGGGAACATGTCCAGAGGGAAAGCCTGCGCGCCAATGATCGTGACGTACATCTGTGCCATGCCGCCCAGAATGATCAATGCACATGCAACCATGATCCAGGTACGCTGTTTGCCCAGAGCCGTCAGCAATATCAATAGCGGGAGCACGCAACCAATAAGGATTTGGCCAACCCAGAACAGCGTGGTAATGATGCCGCCATCACGCAGGATGAACGCCTCGACACCTTCCATTTTGGCGAAGTACAAACTTGTCAGATGGTAAACCACGGTGAAATACAGCACAGCCGCAACGAATACAGCAAGCAGCCCTTTCAGGCGAAGCATGACTGCATCACCCAGCGCGCGGCCCGTCCAAGCGTAAGCCGCTGCCAGCACCATCAGGTAGACAGCAAGGCCGTAGGCAAACGACATGATGATGAACATCGGTGCCAGCATGGAAGTGCCGTAAAGCTCGCGCGCAATCAGGAAGCCAAACAACGATCCCGTACCGGTAGTCAGAATCAGGCGCCAAATGAAAGCTGCCGTACCGGCTGCTTTCGAGTACGGGGCAACCGAACGATCAAGCATCGTCCACAAGTAAATGCCAACCAAGCCAAAGAAACCGGAGTACAGAAATACGTTCCAGGTGAACATCGACTTGAAGTTGAAGTGCGTCATCGCCACGATCAAACGATCTGAACGCCCCAGATCCAGCACGAGAACCAGCAAACCGCCCAGCATCAGGGCCAGTGCAAGTACAGCCGACAGTGGGGCTAGTGGCTTGTACATTTTCTGGTTGAACACTGAAGCGATGGAGGCGACGTTAAGCGCACCCGATGCTGCCACGATCAGGAACACTGCAAACACGTGCGGCAGTCCCCAAACAATCTGGTTGTCCATGCCCGTTACGACGTGACCGTGGTGGTGCATGTAATTCCAGGCCAATGCGCCAAACAGCACGAAAAGACCCAGTCCTCCGAACAACAGCCAGTATTTCAGGCTGCTGCCTTCTACTTCGCGGAAAGTGATGCTTGCCATGTTGATTTAGATTCCGTGATAGCGAACGCCGAGATTCAGATTCAGGTCGGCACGAACCTGCTTGGTAGGCAGTTCGCGCAAACGCTTCGAAATCTCGCTTTCGGGGTCATTCATGTCGCCGAACAACAGTGCATTGTGACCAGAAGCCGTACAGGCTTCCGCACATGCTGTCGTGCCGTCGCCGCGGTCGATTTTTTGTACGCAGAGGGTGCATGACTCCACGCAGCCCATGCCACGCGGTACATCCGCTTTCTGGGTATCGTTCAAGGGTTCGTGCACCAGCGAACGGGCCTTGTAGGGACAAGCCATCATGCAATAGCGGCAGCCAATACAAGTGTGTCGATTGACCAGGACGATACCGTCAGCACGTTTGAACGAAGCTCCGGTCGGACACACATCGACGCAAGGCGCATCTGCGCAGTGCTGGCACATCATCGGCAGATTGGTTTCAAACTGCGTCAAAGGATCCTGCAATTCGAGCTTGCGGATCCACTGAGGAGCCTGGTTCTTATGCTGGCTTTCAGCAACAGGCGTCCAGCCATTCTCTGTGCTGCACGCAGAAACACAATCGTTGCAGCCCGTTCCGCACTTGGTTGCGTCTACCAGCATGCCCCAGCGTACCGCACTACTCGCCGCCTGTTCTTCGGGACGCCCATGCGCGACTTCCATCAGCATGATGCCAGGCGCCAAACTCAATCCTGCAGCCGTTGCCGCCACCCCGACAAATCGACGCCGCTCAGGGGAGCTGGGCGTGTTCTCTATGGATTTATCTTCGCTCATTGGGCAATTCCAGCCATATCTTCAGCACTGACTTTATCGTTTGTCTGGGTCGCCATCTTGTGTGCGTAATGGGCGGACTCAGCATTCATTGGATGCATCGCCATAGAAGCCTGCGGCTTGGTGGAATGACATTCAAAGCAATCGATCTTCACAGCCGCGTAACTGTGGCAACTGACGCAAAAGTCATCCTTGCCCTTGGCTACGCTACCTGTCGTTTCGCTTGCGTGACAATTGATGCACTCCTTGAGGCTGTGCTTCTTGGTGCGAACACCTTCGATGACCGTTTTATCACGGTGATGATCCAGAACGTCCATGTGGTTACGCCGCATGTATTCCGTATCTTCCACACATTGCTCACCCTTGACCGCCTTGGTGATCACGGGTTTGGCTGCAACGCCGGTCTTGGGTGCGGAAGTGGAATCCACCCCCGCCCATGCAAGCGCGGCCGTTGTAAGAACGACTGCACCCAATGCCAGCAAACGTTTCATCTTGCCTGCCACGCTCAGTCACCCATACCCATCACGATGTAACCGGTCGGACACACGTCAGCACAGATGTGACAGCCGATGCACTTGCCGTAGTCGGTGTCGACATAACGACCGACGGTGGGGTTGTCTTTCTTCTTGACCTTGAACACGGCGGTCTGCGGGCAATAAACCACGCAGTTGTCGCATTCGAAGCACTGACCGCAGGACATGCAGCGTTTGGCTTCATCAATGGTGTCCTTGTCCGACAGCGCATGCAGCCGCTCTTCGAAGTTACCCAGTGCGCCTTCCTTGTCCAGCACGGTGACGTCACGAATATGTCGCGAAACTGCCGGGAAATGACCCAGGAAAAGTTCGTTATGCGGAATGATGTGGCGAGCCGAACGGTCTTCGAAGTTATGCAACAGATCCTTGCGCTCGGAGGTACCCCATTCCTGCGTGTGGATTTCGCTGTACTCGTGACCGGTTTCCAGCCATTTACGGATCTGGTCGAAGTGATGGACATCCACTTTCGGACGCTTGTCGAGCTCTTTCTTGCCGGAAAGGAATGCGTCGATCCCATCAACCGCAATGGAAGCGTGACCAATAGCCGTGGTCAGCAGGTGCGGACGAATCACGTCGCCGCCAACAAAGACCTTTTCACTGCCGGGGAAACGGTAGTTCTTGTCAGCCTTGATCAGACCGTTGTTGTTATTGAACTGCTCGATGCCGGTGAAATCAACGCCCTGGCCGATCGCGGACACGATCAGGTCAGCAGGCAGGTCACGTTCGGTGCCTTCAACCAGCTTGGTTTCCTTGCCTTCCATCACGAAATCAGAAACGCGCAGCGCAGTGGCACGGCCCTTTTCGTCGAGCACGACAGCGATGGGCGTTACGCCACCGAGAATCTCGATGCCTTCTTGCAATGCGTGTTCGATTTCGTGCTTACTGGCGTTCATCTTGTCGATGGTGGCACGCGAGACCAGCACGACTTCAGCGCCGTCTCGGGCGGAAATCGAGGCCACATCGTGAGCCATGTGGCCAGAAATCACGTTTTCAGCACTGGGGCGCTCGTCATTCGTGCCGGTTTTGGTCACATTACCCAGACGACGGGCGACGGTCACAACGTCAATCGAGGTATCACCGCCGCCGATCACGACAACACGGTTGCCGACGTGCTGCAGGCGGCCTTCGTTAAAGGCACGCAGGAACGCTACGGCGGTGACGCAGTTCGGTGCTTCAGCGCCGGGCACCGGCAGCGGGCGGCCAGCCTGGGCGCCCATGGCCATGAAAATCGCGTCGAATTCCTTGTCGATGGCGTCATAGCTGACGTCAGTTCCAACGCGGGTCTTGAGACGGGTTTCGACGCCCATTTCGATGATGCGGCCGATTTCCGAATCAAGCATTTCGCGCGGCGTACGGAAGCCGGGAATGCCGTAACGCATCATGCCGCCGAGCTCTTCGTGCTCGTCAAAGATGGTCACGCCGTGACCTTTAAGGCGCAGCTGGTATGCCGCAGCCAGGCCGGCCGGGCCAGCGCCAATGATCGCAACCTTCTTGCCGGTCGAGGCCGCAGCCGGCGTGAATTTCATGTTGTTTTCGATGCCCCAGTCTCCGACGAAATGCTCGACTGAGTTGATGCCCACATGGTCTTCGACCATGTTGCGGTTACAACCGGATTCGCAAGGCGCCGGGCATACGCGACCCATCACGGCCGGGAAGGGGTTGGCCGAAGTGATGCGCTCGAATGCGTATTGCTGCCAGGTCACACCTGCAGGCGGCTTTTCGATGCCACGTGCGATATTCAGATAGCCGCGGATATCTTCACCTGCCGGACATGAGCCCTGGCAAGGCGGGGTTGAAAGCATGTATTCCGGGCATTTATGCGTCCAGCTGGCCTGGAAAATCATGTCCTGAGACGAGCGAATATTCGCTTCGCTTTCGCCATCCTTATAACGACGCCATGAAAGGCCTTCGGTTTTTGCTTTATTCGTCGTGACAGCCATGCTGGTTCTCCTAACGCCTACGTTACTAAAGATAAATAATCGCAATCAATTCGCTGATGAACTCAGTCGAGTTTGATTGCCTTGCTGACTAATTGATGCACCCCGCCCACCATGCTCATATCGAAGCCATATTTGGGCAAAACCTTGGTGAATTGCGCCTTGCAGATTGCGCAAATCGTGGCCATGAAATTGACCTGATGTTCCTTGACTACATTGTTCAAGGCAGTTGCGCGTGGCAATGCCCCCTTGACCCGAACTTCCATCAGGTCATCCGTCAACAAACCGCCGCCACCGCCACAGCAGAATGTGGATTCATAAATGGTGTCATCCGCCATGTTGTGGAAATTATTAACGACCGACTTGATCAGTTCGCGCGGTATGGTGAACTGCCCGCCGGGCTCGGTCCCCATGCGCGACGCTCGCGCCACATTGCAGGAATCGTGATAGGTCACGATCAGATCGTCGTTGAGCGACGGATCGACCTTGATCTGCCCCGACTTGATCAGGTCATTGGTCAATTCGCAAATATGCTGAGGCTGCGGATAATTCGGATCCAGCTGCTTCTGCAACTCGATCGAGAACGGATCGTCTGCACCGTAGCCGATACCCGTCAAGGTATTCCAGAAGCTGTATGCGACGCGCCAGGCATGGCCGCATTCGCCAACGACAATACGTTTGACGCCCAACTCAAGTGCAGCGTCGCGAATTCGCATCGCAACTTTGCGCATGGTTTCGTAATTGCCGTTGAACAAGCCAAAATTGCCGGCCTCGGACGCATGCGTTGAAAGTGTCCAGCTGATGCCGGCCGCATGAAACACCTTGGCATAGCCAATCAGCGACTCAACATGCGGCTCGGAGAAAAAGTCGGCCGAAGGGGTGACCAGCAACACTTCGGCGCCCTTGACATCAATCGGCATTTTTACGGCCACGCCGGTATCTGCTTCGATATCCTCTTCCAGGCCTTCAAGCGTATCCAGTAACGCCGGGCCCGGCAGCCCCAGGTTGTTACCGATTTTCTGCACCTTGCCCAGAATTTCGTTGGAGTATTTCTGCCCCATGCCGATGTGGTTCAGGATCTCGCGGCCGGCCATGGTGATCTCGGCCGTATCGATGCCATAAGGGCAGAACACAGAACAACGACGGCACTCCGAACACTGGTGGTAATAGTTATACCAATCGTCGAGCACGTCCTTGGTCAGGTCTTTTGCACCGACCAGCTTCGGGAACAGTTTGCCTGCGGTGGTGAAATACCGACGGTAGACCTGGCGCATCAAATCCTGACGCGCAACCGGCATGTTTTTAGGATCCGAAGTACCCAAGTAGTAATGACACTTGTCAGTGCAAGCTCCACAATGAACACAAGCATCCAGGAACACTTTCAGCGAGCGATACTTGCCCAGCAGGTCGCCCATCTTCTCGAGCGCACTTTCCTTCCAGTTATCCGCCAGTTCGTGCGGATAACCCATGAAATCCTGGACGGCCTGAGGTGCGATGAATGTCTTGGCATGAGCCATGGCACCCTCACGCAGCTTGGGGACCTCGATGTAGTCCTTGATCTCGGGAATATCAAATTCAGCAGCAGCCACTTGCGAGTCCTCTGTCCGTACTTATGTGTTCGCTAAACGATGTCAGCGAATCAGTTTTTCTGATCAAGCTTGGCCGCCCAAGCAGCCACATGACGATGTTCACGTGGATTGTCGGCCTGATTGCGGGTGGGGCTGAAAAATACGCCAGGCGCATGCAGCAGTTTGCTGATCGGAAAAATAAGCATCAGTAACGCCACCAAAGCAAGATGCACCAGCAAAATCGGGTCCAGCGGCACAGGCTGCACATCGAAGTACATCAAGCCCATGAAGAAAGTCTTCAGCGCGACAATGTCAGTGTGCACCACAAAGGTCATCATGATTCCGGACAATCCAATCACAATCAACAACACAAGCATGAGGTAATCGGATGGGGTGGATATGTAGCGAACGCGATCCACCAGGAAACGGCGAGCCAACAATCCAGCGAGGCCAATAACCATCATAAGGCTGGCATATTTGCCGAACGGCTGAATGATATTGACCCAGAACCAGACCGGTTCGGTGAAGTAACGCAGATGGCGCAACAACACCAGCAGCAATCCGAAATGGAACATCCAGCCAAATACCCAAATCCATTTGTTGGACTTGAACAGGGATTCAAACAAAACGACTTCTTTCGCCATCCGGTAGACCACGCCCGTTTGCGTAGTCGGCGCAGGCGTGGTTGGGATTTTCAGCGGCGCAGGCGTGCGGCTGTAGTCAAATATTTTGTACGCCAAGCCCGCCACCAGCAACAACGTTGCAACGTAGAACAAACCAGCATAGATAATCGTCACAGTAGACAAACCCACTCCCCTAACTACGTATCTGTTTGCGAATCAAACGCCTATGCATTCAATTTGGAAACACATCACCAGAATCAAAGTCGCCCCGGAATAAATCCGGGGCGACCCGAATAGACTAAAGCTTAGATACAGCCGGTCGGCTTGGGCAAGCCGGCGATCTTACAAGCCTGTTTAGCCGGTCCGTAGGGGAACAGCTCATACAAGTACTTGTTGTTGCCTTTATCGGGACCGAGCTTCTTGCCAATTGCCTTGGTCAGAACGCGAACAGCAGGGGCGATCTGATATTCAGCGTAATATTCGCGCAGGAAGTTAACCACTTCCCAGTGACCTTCGGTCAGATCAACTTTTTCTTCGACAGCCATGTATTTGGCGATGTCTTCATTCCACTGCGACAAGTCGATCAGATAACCTTCTTCGTCAACTTCGTAGTCCTTACCGGCGATGTTCACCATGGGCATAGCAATACTCCTTTAAATTAAATTACAGCCAAGACTGGCAGCTTTTGTGTTCTGCAACCAGATCCACAAAACCAGCGTAATCTACGACATTGACTCCGTCCAGCACACGTGCAGCCATGCCGCGCGCAGCCAGATCAGGACCGAGTGCGTAAATCTTGAGGTCAGCCGCTGCTGCCTGGATTTTCGCCGCTGCCGCGCTGCCATTCGTCGCCGCGTAAACCGCGTCTTCAATCAGCAATACAGCAGAACCTTTAGTGGCCATAGCGAGGCAGCTTTCCAGCGATCCGCGATCTGTGGCCGATTTATTCACAATATGCAGCATGTTCAATCCCCTTAAAAGCTGATCACGACGTCTTGCTCAGCCATGAGATTTGCCATCTCATCGACGGAGAGCACCGTCACATCAACAATCAGGTCATCCTCGGTCAAGCCGCGTGCATCCATCGACGCCTGATCAACGTACAACTTTTCAATGTCGTAGCCGTCCAGCGCGCGATAGGTCTTGGAAAAATCCTTAACCTCGATGCCCTTGGTGTCAATGCCCTTCAGCAACTGATATACGCCGTCGTCGGTAAACACCATGCTCACATCCTGATCGAAAGCCGCCGTAATCAGCACAACTTCCAAACCTTCAAGCGCATACACGGTTCCGTGCGGGGCCTTGCGGTTCAGGAACATGAACTTCTTGACGATTCCAGAACCGTCATCCATATCATCCATATCACTCATCTCGTATTTCCTTAATCACCGAACGTCACGAGACGGTCGTACTGAATACCCATCTCCACCAACTGGCCAAGGCCGGAAATGCGGAAGTTGTCGCCAAGAACGCCATCGGTGATGCCGCGGCGCTGAGCAGCAGCAACACACACAACCAAGTCGACCCCATAATCGGCAGCCAGTTTGGACCAGCGTGCACCGACGTTACGATCGTCTTGCGGCGGCGTGGCCAAACGTGACGCGTTATATACGCCGTCATGGTAGAAAAAAATACGCGGGACTTTATAGCCCTTTTCAAGCGCAGTGCGCGCAAAAAGGTAGGCCGAATCGCTTGCCTGGTGGCTGTACGGCCCTTCGTTTACAAGAATACCGAATTGCATGTAACCACTCCGAAAAATCTATGCTTATTCTGAACTCCCCCTTCGCAAAAGCTATTGCGGAGGGGGGCACTAAAATTTAGAAGCGGATATGCGCAGAAGCGTTCAGGTTGGCACGACCACCACGCCAATTATCAATGTGATACTTGGTGAAGGGGAGACCCGTCTTTTCAAAGAACGCCGGCCAACCAATACGATCGATCCAGTCGATCATGCGCTCCCAAGGCTTACCGTCTTCCTTGTAGGTTGCGAGAATCTTTTTAACGACTTCCGCAACTTCAGGCCAACGCGGCGCGTTGTTCGGCAGACCCGAGGCGACTAGCTTGTGGAAGGTCGGCTTGGAACGGGCGTTGGAGTTCTTGCCACCCACCCAGATTGCGATCTTGGAGTGCTCGGGATCGTTGATCTGCATCGGGGGGCAGGGCGGGAAGCAGGCGCCACAGCAAATGCACTTCTTCTCGTCAACTTCCAGCGAGGGCTTGCCGTTCACCAGAGCGGGACGGATTGCAGCCACCGGGCAACGGGCAACAACGGAGGGGCGCTCACACACGTTGGCAACCAGATCGTGGTTGATCTTAGGCGGCTTGGTGTGCTGAACGATGATGGCGATGTCAGCCTGACCGCCGCAGTTGATTTCGCAGCAGGAGGTGGACAGCTTGACGCGGTTAGGCATCT
>NZ_JADMKC010000015.1:38299-49989 GCF_018780105.1 Thiobacillus sp. | reverse complement strand
TTGCAGCAGGCGCAGCGACTCGGCGAGCTGCGGCTGGCGAAAAGTGACGCCGGCCGGCGCCGGCTGCCCGCCCGGCGCGTAGATGTCCGTCAGCGTATCGAAGCCGCCGAGTTCGGCCCATTTCTGCGTGAGGAAATCGCCCTGGCTGGCGCTGCACGCGAAGCCCTGCTCGGCATGGCCGAGCGCGGGCTCGAGCAGCTCGCGCCAGGACACACGCCCGCCCCACTGGGCGTGGCTGAATGCGTGCGCAGCACCCCATACCGACACCAGGCCGGCCACCGTATTCGCGGCATGCGGCCCGCGCGCGGGGATCGCCCCCAGGCCTAGACCGGCATAGAACGCCGGCGTATAAGCCTGGCCGGCGGGCCCCGCACCGTCGAATCCGGTCAGGTTTCCCCACTGGTCGCTGAGCAGCCAGAAGCCGTCGCCGCCCAGGCTGTTCATGTGCGGATAGACCACGCAGAGCGTGGCGCCGACGGCGAGCGCCGCTTCGACGGCATTGCCGCCGGCGTCGAGGACGGCCTTGCCCGCGGCGGTGGCCAGATAGTGCGGCGAGGTCACCACGCCGCGCGAGGACTTGGCGTAGCTGCGCGTCATACGCTTGCGACCGGAAACAGGCAGGCGACCTGCCGGCCCGCATCGTGTGCCGTCAGCACCGGATCGGTTTCGCGGCAGGCGGACTGCGCCTGCGGGCAGCGCCCGGCGAAACGGCAGCCCTTGGGCAGATCGACCGGGCTCGGGATTTCACCACTCAAGGAAGCCTTGAGCGGCATGTCGAAACGCGGAAAGGCCTGCAGCAGCGCGCGCGTATAAGGATGGCGCGGCGTATTCAGGATGGCCTCGGTCGGCCCCTGCTCGACGATGCGCCCCAGATAGAGCACGGCGATCCTGTCACACAGGTAGCTCGCCACACCGAGGTCGTGCGTAATGAACACCAGCGTGATGCCGGATTCGCGGCACAGCTCGCGCAACAAATTGAGCACCTGCGCCTGCACCGAGACGTCGAGCCCCGCCACCGACTCGTCGGCCAGGATGACCCGGGGCTCGGCGGCCAGCGCGCGGGCGATGGCGACGCGGCGAATCTGCCCGCCGGAAAGTTCGCCGGGAAAACGCTGCAGCAGGCCGGCGGGCAACCCGACGCGCTCGATCAGCGCGACGACGCGATCGGCGATCGCGCTTTCCTCGCACAAGCGATGCAGGCGGATCGGCTCGGCCAGGATGTCGGCGATGCGCATGCGCGGATTCATCGAGCCGCGGGCGTTCTGGTAGATGAACGCCACCTCGCGGGCGAAGCGTTTCCGCTCTTCGGCGTCGAGCTGGGCGAGGTCGCGCTGCCCGTACAGCACGCGACCGTCGCTGGCCGGTTCGAGGCCGAGCATGAGGCGGATCAGCGTCGACTTGCCGGAGCCGCTTTCGCCAACCAGGGCCAGCGTGTCGCCGCGCTGCAGTTCGAGGCGCACGCCGTCGAGCGCCTTGAGCTTGCGGGGCGTACGGTTGAGCCAGCCGCGCCCACGCAGTTCGTAAGTGCGTTCGACATCCAGCAGGGAAAAAATGGGAGCTTGCATGGGGGGTACCTAATCGATGAACCAACAGGCGACCTGGCGGCCGTCGCGCGTTTCGGGCAGCGGGCGCCGCTCGCCGCAGACTGCCTGCGCCTTGGGGCAGCGCGGGGCAAAGCGGCAACCGGCGGGCATGGCGTCCAGCGGCGGCACCTGGCCGGGAATGGGTACCAGTGTCCGCGACCCCAGTTCGACCACGCACGACTTGAGGCCGCGCGTATAGGGATGCAGCGGCGCGGCGAGCACGCGCTCGCTGGGGCCCTCCTCGACGATCTGGCCGGCGTACATGACCGCGATGCGGTCGCACACCTGGGCGCCGAGGGCGAGGTCGTGGAGCACGAAGATCGCGCTGGAATTCAGCTCACGCACACGGTCGAGGATGAGCTCCATGATCTGCGCCTGGATGGTGACGTCGAGCGCGCTGGTGGGTTCGTCGGCGAGCAGCAGTTCCGGGTTGCAGGCCAGCGCGATGGCGATCATCACGCGCTGCTGCATGCCACCGGACAGCTCGTGCGGATAGGCATCGAGTCGCAGGCGCGGTTCGGGAATGCCGACGCTCTGCATCAGCGCGGCGGCGCGTTCGCGGCGGTCCCATTTCGACAGGCCCAGATGCCGCTTCAGCGGCTCGGCGATCTGCTCACCCACCGTGAAACAGGGATTGAGGGCGGCGGTCGCGTCCTGGAAAATGAGGCCAATCTTGTTGCCGCGCAGGCGGCGAAACTCGGCTTCCTTCAGGCTGGTGAGCTCGGTGCCGCGAAAGCGCAGGCTGCCTTCCAACTGCACTTCGGGCGCGCGCAACAGGCCGATCAGCGCCATCGCGAGGGTGGATTTTCCGGCCCCCGATTCGCCGATCAGGCCGAGGGTCTCGCCGGGCTGCAGCGCCAGGCTGACGCCATCGAGCACCACGGCCTTACCGCGCCGCAGGCTGAAATCGCGCACCTCGAGCAGCGGCGCCTGGCCGGCTGCCTGGTCGGCCGCCTCGGGGGTCAAAGCAACAGCAGCGTCCATTTAAGCGTCCTTCCGGGTATTGGGGTCGTAGGCGTCGCGCAGGCCGTCGCCGAGCAGATTCAATGCCACGAGCAGGATCGCCAGCGCCACGCCGGGCACCCCCGAGATCCACGGCGCCATGGTGATGAAGGCGCGGCCTTCGGCGATCATCAGGCCCCAGTCCGGGGTCGGCGGCACCACGCCGATGCCGAGGAAGGACAGGCCCGATTCCAGCAGGATGGCGATGCTGACGCGCATCCCGGCCTGCACCAGGATCGGCGACACCACATTGGGCAGCACATGGCGCCAGATGACCGCTGCAGTCGGCACGCCCATCAGCCGCGCGGCTTCGATGTAGGGTTGGTTCTTCACCTGCAGCACGTCGCCGCGGGTCATCCGCGCGAAGGGACCGACGAAGGACAGCGCCAGCGCATAGACGACGTTTTCCGTCCCCAGGCCGAGCACCGCCATGAAAGCCATCGCCAGGATCAGTTCCGGGAAAGCGAGCAGGCCGTCGACGATGCGCATCAGCACCCACTCGGTGCGCCCGCCCATCAGCCCGGCCGCGAGGCCGATGGCGACGCCGGCGACCAGGCCGAGGGCGACCGAGGCGAAGCCGATGATGAGCGCCAGCTGCGCGCCGTAAAGCAGCCGCGAATAGAGATCCTGGCCGTAGGAATCGGTGCCCAGCCAATGCGCGGCGCTCGGCCCCTGCAGCGAGGCCATCAGGTCCTGGGCGGCCGGGTCGTGGGTAGCGAGCCAGGGCGCGAATACCGCCGCGATGACATAGACCGCGATGATGGCGAGGCCGACCAGGGCGCTGTGCTGCCGCAGCAGCGGCTGCAGGAAGCGCCGCTTCCATTGCGACGCCCCGGACAAAAGCGTGATTTTGAGTGCGTCTTGCATGCTTAGCGCCTCCGCAGACGGGGATCGAGGAACTGGTAGGTCTGGTCGACCGCGAGATTGACCGCCACGAACAGCAGGCCGGTGAGCATGATGCCCGCCTGCACCACGATGTATTCGCGGTTGAGCACCGCCGTGGTGACCATCATGCCGAGGCCGGGCAGCGCGAACACCACCTCGGTCATCACCGCGCCGCGCAGCATGCCGCCGAGCTGCAGGCCGATGACGGTGACCAGCGGCATCAGTACGTTGCGCATGCCGTGCACCCACACCACGCGCCAGCCCGGTTCGCCGCGCGCCCGGGCGGCCGCGATGTAGGGCTGGCCCAGCACTTCGAGCAGACTGGAGCGGGTGATGCGTGCGATCAGCCCGACGTACCAGGCGCCCAGCGTGACGGCCGGCAGGGTCAGATACCACAGCCCCTCCCAGAAATCCTCCCAGGGTGCGACGAAGCCCAGGGCGGGGAACCAGCCCAGATCGACGCCGAATACCCAGATCAGGATGATGCCCAGATAGAAGCTGGGAAAGGCGTTGCCGCCGATCGCCAGCGTGGTCGCCAGCACGTCCACCCAACTATTGCGGTAGAGCGCGGCCAGTACCCCGGTGGGGATACCGATCAGCAGTGCAATCAGCAGCGAAAATGCGGCCAGCGTCAGCGTCACCGGCAGCGCCTGCAACACCGCCAGTTCGAAGATGTCCTGGTTGGTGATGTAGGAGGTGCCCCAGTCGCCGCGCACGAAATCGGCCAGCCATTTTCCGTACTGGAACAGCACGGGCTGGTCGAGACCGAGTTCATGGGTCAGCTGGTCGTAGGACGCCTTCGAATAGTCCGAGCCCAGCATGATGCTCACCGGGTCGCCCGGTGCCAGCTTCAGAAAAGTGAAGCTGGCTGCCGAGACGATCAGCAGCACCAGCAGGGTCTGCGCCAGCTTGGCAGATACAGCCTGGAACATCAGCTCAGCCAGACCGAATGCAGGTTCAACAGATCGACCGGGATGTACTGGAAGCCCTGCACCCGCTTGCTGAGGATCTTGAACACCTTCATGTGGGCGAGCACCGCGAGCGGGGCGTCGGCCATCAGCAGATCCTCGGCACGGTTGTAGAGCTTCTTGCGCGTCGCCTGGTTGAGCGTGTCCTGTGCCTCGGAAAGCAGCTTGTCGAACTCCTTGTTGCTGTAGCCGACGAAGTTCCAGGGCTTGCCGCTGTGCCACTCGGGATAGATGGTCTCGTCCGGATCGAGGTCGGCGATCCAGGCCTCGTCGTACATATCGAAGTCGCCGCCGTTACGCCGCTTGGTCCACACGGCGCGGTCGAGCAATTCGATCTTCGGCTTGATGCCGATCTTCTCCAGCATCGGCAGGATGAGCTGGGAATTGCGCGTACCGCTGCCGCCCGAGCCGGTGAAGCCCTGGCTCACGATGTAGACCGGGTTGACCTCGCCCTGATACTTGGATTGCTTGCGGTATTCCGTCGCCTTCTTCAGGTCGAAGCGCTGGCCGCGCCCGCTCTTGCCGATGTTCTTGTCGTAGAAGCCGGTCATCGGCGGCGAGATGCAACTGAAGGCGGGAATGGCCTCGCCGAAGTAGCCTTGCTTGACGATGGTGTTGCGGTCGATCGCCGCGGCCACGGCCTTGCGCAGCATCGGGTCGTCGAAGGGTGCGCGGCGATTGTTCATGCCGACGAAGCTGTAATTGCCCTCGACCTCACCGTAGACCTTCAGCTTGGGATTCGCCTTCAGCTGCGGGATGAACTGGAACGGCGACAGGCTCATGCCGTCCACCTGTCCCGCCATCATCGCCGCCACCGCAGCGGTCGGCTCCTTGATCAAGAGGATCTGCACGCCGTCGAGATAGGGCAGGCCCGGCTCGAAGTAGTCGGGGTTGCGCTCCAGGGTGATCGACTCGTTCTCGCGCCAGCCGGCGAACTTGAACGGACCGGTGCCCACCGGATTGCGGCCGAAAGCCTTGCCGTACTGCTCCACCGCGCGGCGGCTGACGATGGTGCCGGCGCGGCCGGTACTGCCGGTGAGCGCCACCGGCAGAAAGGCGTAGGGCTTGGAGAAGCGCATGCGGAGGGTGGACTCGTCGACGATGTCGATGCCGGAAAGCGTTTCGAACTTCCACGCATGGGGCGAGCCGACCGCGGGATCCTTGACGCGCTCCAGGCTCCATTTCACCGCGGCAGCGTCGCACGGATCGCCGTTGTGGAATTTGACCCCCTTGCGCAGCTTGAACACGTGGGTCTTGTCGTCCGGCATATCCCACGTCTCGGCCAGGTCGGGTACGAAGGACACCTTCTTGCCGTCGTAGGCCACCTTGAGCAGGCCGTTGAAAATGTTGTTGAGGATCTTCACCGAGCCCAGCGAGGCGGTGAAATGCGGGTCCAGCGTGTCGACCGCGTCGATCCACGCAAGCTTGATGGTGCCGCCCCGCTTGGGCGCGGCCGCCATCGCGCTCTGCACCAGCGAGCCGCCCATGATGGCGCTGCCCGCGGCCAAGCCGGCGCCACTCCCCATCAGTTTCATGAAGCTGCGGCGGGTCATCCCGGCAGCCAAGACCTCGGCAAGTTTGTCCTTGTGAGACTGTTCAGACATGGTTTTCTCCTAACAATTGATACGGTTGATCAACAGCAACGCAGGAGCAACTAGCAAGCCATGTGCCAGGCAGAAAATGACAACTCAACACAATGTTTTTATTGTGATATTTTTTAACCACCCCCTTCCACACCGCAAATTCATCCCGTTGCACGCACCACGATATGGCGACCTGCACCCTATGCCGAATTGAACATTTGTAAGATTTAATGACGTATTTTTCTTACAAATGCATGGCTACGGCCATACACAGAAATGTGGCGGCATTTGCGGGGAGGTTTTCCGGCCGTTTGTTAGATCGGCGGCGAAAAGGGCTGCGGAGAGTCGGCGCAGATATGGTGCAAGTGGCGCAAGCGAGCCCGCTCCTTTAATCTGGATTCCCTGTATAGCGTCCCTGGGTGATCAGTCGTTCCCGTTGTTCAGCGTGAGATCGTAAATCCTCGACTGAAGCGGCTTTTTCATTTCTTCGATTTCGTTGTATCGGGCCAGGAGCTGGTCAGCCTGCTGGAACAGGCTTTCCTCACGCAGGATTGCATTTTTCCGTGCCGCGACCATCTCGTCGTAGTTCACGATCTGCCCGTTTGGTTGAGCGGGAATGGGCATGCCGTAGAGCGGCGGAAAGTTGCCACGACGCGTGGCCTGCACCATCTGGAATTGCTGATAGACGGCCTGCTGCTGCTGACTGAGCATATTCAAGGCACTGTAGAGCTTTTCCAGCTCGGCTCCATCGTCGGCGGCGACAGCGAAACTCAGCGGTATCAGTAGCAATGTATAGATAAGGCGGCGCATCACTCCTCCAGTGGCTGAAGCGGTTGCACCCATTATAGAAACGCACCGAAGCTGTGGCACCCACGCAGCTTCCCTGCCCTTCCTTCCGGTTGTGCGCCGCAGGCCTGGCCTACGACCCGAACCAGAACGCCGTGTCCTTCATCAGAAACTCGACGTGTGGCATGTAATGCGAGCCGTCGCATGAAAATGTCACGCTCACCATGCCGTTGAAAATATTGATCGAGGCCATGCGCAGATAAATGGTCGGGTCGGTGAGACGCAGGGCCTGCATGGTTTTGAGGATCCGGCCGATGGCGTGTTGCGGAATGTGCGCTTCGGCGGGATAGGCGCAAGTGGGATAGATCAAACAGATGTCGGGATCGTTCAGGGCCTCGTGGTCCAGAATGCGATAGCGAAACGGATCGTTCACGGTCCAGATCGTGGCCTGGCTGCTGGAAAAATGGATCTGGCATTGAAACACGCCGCATTGGGTGAGCAGTTCCTCCAGGATGGACAGCGCCTGTTCGATGTTGCCATCCATGCGACTTTCCACCCGGCTTTGCTGGAACACCGTGCCACGGATCGCCGGATCACCCTTCACCTGGCGCCAATAGCCGGGCTCGTCGTAGAGCGTAGACGTCACCGGCAGATTGCGCAGGTCGAAGTCGGCGCCCAGATAGCCCAGTGTCTGTCCATCGCATCTCACCACCTGGAGTGCCGTGAGCGAAGGCCGGTGCTGGTTCAGGCCAATGTAGGCATCCGAGAGCAAGAACCCCCACACCGGCACCGCCTCCTTCATGTACGGGCGTTGCGAGCGGTCGCGCCCAAGGTATCCCGGCAAGATCCCATTCTCGCCGACGTTGTTGCAGACCTGCACGCCGTCGGGACCCACGCAATACAGGAAAGAGCAATGCGGAATGCTGGAAAAGTGTTCGGCGAGAACCGAATCCAGCGCCTCGCGATTGCCCCATGCCGGCGCGCAACGCTCCGCCAATTGTCCCAGCGGCTCGCTCAGCATGCGCGCCAGTTCTTCCCGTTGCAGATAGATGCTGTCCTTCCACGAATTCTTCATGAATCCTCCATCATTCATCATCCATGGAGCGTGCCGTCGCCGTCTCGATGGGCACGACGCGCTCAGCCAGCCGGTTGGATGCGAGCGATCCGCAATGGTTCAGGCGGAACAAAACGATCCCATATATGGCCGATAGAAGCTGCGCCCGAACCCCTTATCAGATCGGCATTTTTTACAGCAGCAAACAATTGCTGCGAGATTGGTCTGGCAAGCATTTGTATTGATTGAAATTCAACATGCTGAAATGAATCGTGCGCATGGGCGGCCGATATTGATTCGGTCCGGGAATCCCACGAAATCCAGCTTTAGAGAGACAAAATAAGCAGCACACTGAAACTGCGATGGCGGTGGCCAACCAGTAGCGGTACAAAGCACCCACGCCAGGAGTCTGGTCAGTCAGTTTGCCCAGGTGAACGATGTACACCGGGCTGATGCGGGAGCAACCCGAAGCGACTCACTTTAGCTCTCGACACCCTCCAGCCAGCTTTGCACCAGCTCTGCGATTTGCCTGTCCTTCAATTTCGCGTTTTTCAATGATTGCCAAGTTGTAAAGCGCAACGCATGCCGCAGGGTGAGCTTCAACAACCTCCTTGCGGCCTGCGTAGTGCGCCATGCCAGTCCGAGGTCGTCAGCCACCTCGTCAAGATACGCCTCGAACCGGTCCATGGGCGCTTGCAGCGCCGCCACCTGGTCAAGGTCGCGATAGGCCGCGCGCCACATACTCTCGGTCTGGCGGTAGTACTGGTAAAAGGCCAATAAGGCAGCATAGCTACGTTCGCTGGGGTGCTCGATATCCGCCCACGCCGCCCGCTGCGGGGGGGGATGCAATTCCAGGTAACGGGTCGTACAGGCCTCGAACAGGCTGGCATCGTCCGGGAAATGGCGATAGACCGTCAGGCGCTGCACACCCGCCGCCGCTGCGATGGCGCTGATCGAGGTCTGCGCCGGGCCCAGCGTTTCGTGCAGGATCACGGTCGCTTCGACTATCCGAGCGCGCGTCTCGTCCTGCTGTTCCGCCCGGCGGGTCTTCGTGTATTTCCGCGTTTCCATATTAGGTGAACATACATGTTCATTTAATTGTTGACAAGCCCTGGCACCCGGCCTAAAGTTTATTTCAGTGAACTTTATTGTTCACTGATTAAAGGCTCGCGCCCGCACTCACAGACAGGGGAAAAAACCATGACCATCACCAATCAACAGTCCGGCACCAACGTGCAGGAAATCGCCGACGGGATCTACCGCATCAACACGCCCGTGGTCGACGGCGGCTTCGAGTTTTCGTTCAACCAGTACCTCATCGCCGACGATGACCCCTTGCTGTTTCACACCGGGCCGCGCCGGATGTTCGCGCTGGTGCGCGAGGCCGTGGCCAGCGTCCTGCCGATCGAATCGCTGCGCTATATCGGCTTTTCCCATGTCGAGGCTGACGAATGTGGCTCTCTCAATGACTGGCTCGCCGCAGCTCCGGGCGCCGTGCCCCTCTGTGGACAGGTGGCGGGCCTGGTATCCGTCAACGACATCGCCGATCGAGCCCCGCGCATCCTGCAGGATGGCGAGACGCTGGAACTGGGTAACCGCCGGGTGCGCTGGCTGGATACCCCGCATCTGCCACATGCCTGGGAATGCGGCCTGCTAAGCGAGGAACGCACCCGGACGCTGTTTTGCGGCGACCTGTTCACCCAGGGCGGAGCTCAGCTGCCCGCACTCACCGAGGCGGATATTCTCGGGCCCAGTGAGGCGTTCCGCGCGAACATGGATTACTTCTCGCACACGAAGTACGCAGGCGAGATGCTGGAGCGGCTGGCAGCGACGGCACCCGAAACCCTTGCCTGCATGCATGGCAGCGCCTGGCGCGGCGACGGTGCGCAGCTCCTGCGCGCGCTGGCCGACCGGCTCGTCTAAGGTCGGTCAGCCGTGCGCAGTTTAGGGTTCGCGATTCAGTCCCGCTCAGGTGCTTGCGGCATCCCCACCACCCGCGCCCGCAACTGGCCGCAACCGCCCTCCACATCCTGTCCCGCGGAGTGGCGCAGCTTGGTGAGCACGCCGCGCCGGTGCAGGCTGCGCGCCATCGCGGCCGCGCGTTCCCAGCTCGGACGGCGGAAGTCGAAGCCGTCGACGCCCTCTACGCTGTTGTAAGGAATCAGGTTCATCACCGCGTATTTGCCGGCCAGCAATTGGGCAATCCCGTCCAGCTCGGCCTCGCTGTCGTTGATGCCTTCGAGCAGCGTCCACTGGTATTGAATGGGGTAGCCGGTGCGGCGGGCGTAGGCCTCGCCCAGTTCCACCAGCTCGGCCGGCGCGATGTCGGGCGCCTTGGGCAGCAGGCGCCGGCGCAATGCGTGATCGGTGGTGTGCAGCGAAAGCGCCAGCGCTGGCTTCACGTACATGAGCGGCAAGCGCTCGAACACGCGGCGGTCGCCGACGGTCGAGAACACCAGATTCTTGTGACCGATGCCGCCTTCCACCCCCAGCAGCTCGATCGCCTCCAGCACGTTGTCCAGATTGTGCGCCGGCTCGCCCATGCCCATGAACACCACCTTCTTCACCGCGCGGCGGCTGCGCGCCAGCACCACCTGCGCGACGATCTCCGCGCTGCTCACCTGGCGCAGCAAGCCGGCGCGGCCAGTCATGCAAAACACGCAGCCCACCGCACAGCCAACCTGGGTGGACACGCACACGCCGTCGCGCGGCAACAGCACGGTCTCCACCGTCTGCCCGTCCGCCAGCGCCACCAGCAGGCGGGCCGAGCCATCCTCGCCGGCGTGCTCGGAGTGCACCCACGCCAGCGCGTTCAGTTCATCGAACAAGCCCGGCAGCTCATTGCGCACCGCCAGCGGCAGAAAGTCTTCGGCGCGCCGCCGCTTGGTGTCGAGCGAGCGACCCTGAACCCAGGCCCGCAGCACGCGCCCCTCATGGCATGGGGCCGCGCCCAGATCGCGTAGACGTTGTCGGAGTTGTGGGAGTCGCATGGTGGCGTGGAGGGTAGCACGGAGGAGGCTGCGGTCGGCTGCGGGGTGGACTGGCCGCCAGCGCTCAAACAATTACCGTGTATCTGGATGTTTTTCGAGCCATGCCTTGAGCATCGCCGGCGTTACATCACTGGGATAGCAAACCGGCGATGCACCACCGGGCCGGCTCCAAGCGCTATTACGGCCGCATCGTCTCCCGTTGCGCATGACACTGTCCGGGCATGGACAAGCGCCACGGTATGTCATCACGGATTCATCGATCATTTGCGCAATGATTTCGGCGTCTGCCTGCTCTGCAGCGTTTGCGGCATACGGCCAGAAAACGAAGAAGGTCGCTATCAGCCAGACTCTGTGAAACTTACGTCCACCTACAGGCATCCCTACCGTTCCTCAATGGAGCCTGAACTGACCCCATTAATCGCAGTGCTGCAAGCGGCACGTGACAAAGGAATGCGCCCGTTTCGGCCGTCCCTCTGGGGTGCAGCGAAAAATGAGTGTTAACACGCCCTAGCGATTCTGATAACGCTCCTCGTCCTCTTTTTTCTTCCGCTCATACGCTTGCTGGGCATCCTTGTCCTTTTGAACCTGGTCTTGTGGCACAGCCTTGTGGTCCTTAGCCTTGCCCTTCGGTTCAGATTGGGAGCGTTGCCGCTCCAGATCCTGTTGCTTCTGCTGTTCTTTCTGACGCTGTTGATCTAGCTGACGTTGCTGCTCTTTCTGACGCTGTTGATCTAGCTGGCGTTGCTGTTCTTTCTGACGCTGTTGATCTAGCTGGCGTTGCTGCTCTTTCTGACGCTGTTGATCTAGCTGGCGTTGCTGCTCTTTCTGACGCTGTTGAT
>NZ_JADMKC010000015.1:0-38199 GCF_018780105.1 Thiobacillus sp. | reverse complement strand
TCTTTCTGACGCTGTTGATCTAGCTGGCGTTGCTGCTCTTTCTGACGCTGTTGATCTAGCTGGCGTTGCTGCTCCTTCTGGCGCTGTTGCTCTTGCTGGCGTTGCTGCTCTTTCTGGCGCTGTTGCTCTTGCTGGCGCTGCTGCTCTTGCTGGCGCTGCTGCTCTTGCTGGCGTTGCTGCTCTTTCTGGCGCTGTTGCTCTTGCTGGCGCTGCTGGTCCTGCTGGCGTTGCTGCTCTAGCTGACGTTGCTGATCTTGCTGGCGCTGCTGGTCCTGCTGCACATGCGGTTTGAAATACTGCTGCGTCACAGCCTCACGCGGCTGGTAGCGGTACTGCTCGGACCGTATCGTATGCTGCTGCTCTACTGCGCGAGGATAGCGGTCACCGGGATAATTCCGCTGATAGGCCGGCAACGGTGCGGGAGCTGGGGCGGAGCCGCTGTCCCAACGGTCCCACCCGCTTCGACGCTGTTCCCAGTCGCGACCCCAGTGATCCCCCCAACGTGGCGGCGCGTCGGCACGCCAGCCGCGGAAATACGGCGGAGGCTGGCGGTAGTAGCGAACCGGTACGCGCAGCACATAAACCGGCACGTCGTAATAATCCACCCTGTCCCACGGCCCGTCGTACCAGCTGCTCGCATACCAGTTATCGCCCTGGAACACCCAGTAGAGGCCGTCGTAAAAGAAGTAATTCGAATCCACCCGGGGGGCGTAGTAGACGGGATAGCCCGGTATCAGGACAAGATCCGGGTACGTCGAATAATGGATACCGACCGAGACATGGCTGGATGGTTGGTAGGGAGGAGCGGTATAGCAACCCTGGACAAGGGTCATCGATATCGCAATGATCAGGTAGCGTTTTTTCATTTTCTGCTCTTTCTGCCCTTCACTTAATCTCTGGCCATGGCCCAACTATCGGGCATGGCCCCATTTATCTGGATGGCATGATTTCAGTTGATGGTGACGCCAACCACCCTGATGATGTGTCAGCCGCCAACGCGAATGTTGCCCAGTGAACCGATCACGCCGAACACTTGTAGTAACCATATAACGACAACAATGACGACGACGATATTCAGGATCTGTTTGATCTTTGAGTCCATGGGGATATAGGTGTTAACGAGCCAAAGCAGCACGCCAACCACAATCAAGACGACGACCAAGTTAATCAGGGGCATACGGATTCTCCGGTGGGGTTATCAATCATCAAGGGCAGCGGCCGGATCGAATAGTCGAGCATGCTGATTCTCCTTGAGTACTCATTTCATAATAGGCAATTACGATCGGCCCTTCTGTTCGACAGCGAACATAGCCAGGCAACTGCCGCAGCGGCAGACACCTGTGCGGACCATGCGTATTTGTTAATGCCAGATCTGACCCCGTCGTTATGCAGACCCCAGATAAGGCTTGCTGCCTTCAGCCTGGTTAAATGAACCCGGTTAGCGCGGCATAACGCGCCAGCTTGCCCAGCGTCACCAGAATCAGAAAACTGGTCACGCTCACGCGCAGCATACCGGCGACCAGACACAGAGGATCGCCCACCACCGGCAGCCAGGCCAGCAGCAGGCTGGGGCGGCCAAAGCGATTGAACCAGCGTTCGGCGCGCGCGATGTGCTGGTCGGTTTTTTCGCTGCGGCGCTGCACCGCCTTGCGACCAAACCGTCCCATGCCGTAGGTGATCAGACTGCCGAGCACGTTGCCGGCGGTAGCGGTCAACACGCTGGCTAGCGGATCGGCCCCCTGGTGCAGCCGATAAAGCAGCAACGCTTCGGAACCGCCGGGGAACAGGGTGGACGACAGCAGTGCCGAACCGAATAGCGTCCAATCCATGCGTTGCAAGGCTTACTCAAAATTTGAAAATCCGGGTGCCGATTTTGCAATGCAATTCGTAAATGCAAGACCTGCCCCGTCGTTACGAGACCCCGCATCTGCGGGTGTCTGTGCGTCCGGTTGTTTCCCCTACTTACTCCACCTTGATATAGGCGAATCCTTCCTCGTTCTGCAGTTGGGCGATGCGCACGACACCGGAGGGAACGAAGGTGACCGGCGCGTAAAGCCTGCCTTTGTCGAGGCCGAGCTGGGTGCGCGTGATGTCGCACAACTCCAGCTTCACATTGTGAAGTGTCGCCAGCGTCATCAAGCGTCCGCGCAGGTTGTCACGCTGCGCCTTCAGCGCCTTGTCCTCGGCAAATGGCGTGTTGCGCAGCGGGTCGTCGGTGACGAAGCGTATGCCGTGCGAGAGGAAGACGATGCGGACGTCGTAATCAGTGAACGCGTTGTTGTAGTGCATCACCATGTTGTTGATGCTGGTGAGCATGGCGCTGAAGCGGCGCGGATCGCCGAAGTCGGCATGGTAGACAACCTTGGCTCCGGCGGCGTGCACCGGTTGCGGCAGCAGGGCAGCAAACGTGCCCAACATCAGAAGCATGCCGAGACAGGCGCGAAGCAGGGCTAAATCGGAACGAACGTGCATGAGAACCTCCGTTTTGGTGAGGAGTAAAAACGATTCTGCTTATTCGACCCTGCCAGACACTGCCCGGAGTGCCCGCAACTCGCACGGTGCACCGCTGCGCACCACCGGCGCGGCTGCCGGCATTCCAACAGCCAACCCGGCAGCTACGCCTCGCAAGGATGCGCCTTGACCGCGTTACGGCCCGCCGCCTTCGCCTGATAAAGCGCGACATCGGCCCGGCGGACGATATCGTCTATGCCCGTGTCATCCGGCAGGCTTCTGCATAGCCCGGCGCTCATGGACAGAATGGCGCTGCCGTTCGGCGCGCAAAGATTCACCCGATTCACCTCATCGCGAATTCGCTCGGCCAGCAAGAGCGCTCCGGACTGTGCCGTGCCGGGCAACAGCAGCCTGAATTCATCGCCGCCCGTTCGGGCAAAAATATCCTGCTCGCGAAGATTGGCCCGGACTATTTGAACGAACTGTCGCAGCGCGTCATCCCCCGCCTCGTGGCCGAGCGTGTCGTTGATGCGCTTGAAATGATCGAGGTCCAGCACAAGCAGGGAAAACGCCTCGCCCGTGCGCTTGAAGCGCGAGAACTCCTGATTGGCCAGCTCGTAAAAAGTACGCAGATTGACCGCACCGGTCAGAAAGTCTTCCCTGGCCGCCTTGGAGAGTTCATTTTCCAGACGCTTGCGCTCGGTAATGTCGAGGATCACCCCCGAAATGCCATCGGGATTGCCTTCCGCACTGTGGAACACCGACTTGTAGAAGATGACATCGCGGTGGCTTCCGTCGGCGTAGCGCACGCTGGTTTCGTAGGTTTGCGTGCCGCCGTCGGCGATCAGATCGCGATCGGCCTTCTCGTAGATGGCGGCCAGCTCGGCAGGGGCAACGTCATGCACGGAAGCACCAATAATCCTGGCGCGCGGCAGGCCAATATATTGCTCAAATGCGCGGTTGCAGGCCAAGTACCGGCAGTCCGCATCCTTGATGAAGATCGGACTGGGCAGCATATCAATCGCATTCTGAATCCGCCGGAGCATATCCGGATCAGCTTGTTCGTCTCTCAATTCCAGAAGCCTCCCTGTTGCCTCATCCCAACGCGCGCTGACACAGCGCCAAACGGCAACGGGCGCGAAGGGAAACATCCTGCAATGTAACATCCGCCCACGCCCCGGGTCAGCAGGCGGCCGGATGGGGACATGCAAGCCCTTGCCGCGCGCAGGGCCCACGCGCCCATCGCGGTCAGACAAAATCCGTTCAGCCGGCCCCCTTAACGGATCCCGTGGTTCCTGCAGGCAACGCGGATGGCCGCGCAATAGCCATCTGGCAAAAATTGCCTAATCTTGGGGAAGTGCAATGAATGCAAGGTATTCACTGCGCATTTTTTGTCCATCGTTTCAATGGAGGAAGCATGAAAAATCTGATCGCACCATTTGTCATGAGCATGTTGCTGCTGACTGGCCAGCCCGCCTTCGCCAAGAGCAATCCAGAAGAGGCCCGTGCCGAGATCAGACAGACCACCCAGACCATCCTGAAGGCGCTTTACCAGGCCCAGCCGTCTGCCCGCAAGGCGGTCTCGTCCAGCGCCGGCTACGCGGTATTCAGCAACTTCGGCATGAAGATCTTCTTTGCCGGAGGCGGCAGCGGGTCCGGCGTGGCGATCAACAACAAGACCAAGAAAGAAGTGTTCATGAAAATGGTTGAGGTGCAGGCCGGCCTCGGCCTCGGCGTGAAGAAATTCCGGCTGGTATTCGTATTCGACAACACCAAGGCCTTGAACGATTTCATCAACTCAGGCTGGGTAGCCGGTGCCCAGGCAACGGCGGCCGCCACGACCGGGGACCAAGGCGTCTCCTATCAAGGTGCGGCAGCGGTGTCGCCGGGCGTCTGGCTGTATCAGTTGACGGACAAGGGGCTCGCCGCCGAAGTGACCGTCAAGGGAACCAAGTACTACAAGGACGACGACTTGAACTGAGTCTGGCCCGTGACATCAAGCACTGAGGCTCGAGCTTCCCGTTGTCACAAGCTCGCAAGCCATGGAGTCACAAACGTCGGAGGCAGGTCTTGCATTGCAGCATTCCCATTTCGACTTGCATCGATTGAAATGTGTGACTGCAAGCCCTGACCCCGAAGTCCGAAGTCGCGCCCGGTCATGCGAAACCGTGGTCTTCCCACTCTTGTTCGGTTGAAACCGTTTACTCAAAAGCAACCCGGAACTGGCCCTTTTAGTTATTGGTTCACGACCCGATGGATTGGCTGTCAGTGGTAATGTGAGTAGCACCGCTTACCCTAGAAGCCCATCGCATGACAGATGCAGCCCTACCCATTCCGGATCACCGTTCCCACCTGCTCAAAGGCTTTGCGGCTGCAGCTGCAGTGATCGTGGTCTGGTCCGGGTTCAACATCGTTTCCCGGCTGGGCGGACGCAGCCCACTTACCCCCTATGACATGGCAGCCATACGGTTTGTCGTCTCGGGAATCGTCTGTCTTCCGTTTGTGTTGACCCGATGGCGCCACCTCGAGTGGCCGCGGCTTGCCGTGCTGGCCGCGTTTGGTGGCATGGGTTACGCCTTATTGGTCTACTCGGGCTTTTCCCTTGCGCCGGCCGCCCATGCGGGCATTCTGGTCAATGGCGGCATTCCCTTTGCGAGTGCGTTGATCGCCTGGCTCATACTCGGGCATCGCCCAGGAATCCGGACTGAATTCGCCCTGCTGGTCGCAGGTTTGGGGATCGTGCTGATTGGCCTCCACAGCTTTGGTCAACTTTCCGGGGCACCCGCCCATCAATGGGTAGGGGATGTGTTCTTTCTCCTTGCCGCAGTCAGCTACGCCTGCTTTGGCTTGTTGCTCAAGCATTGGCATGTCCCGCCACTCGACGCCACGATCGGTATCGCCGTGATTTCAATGGTTTGCTACACGCCCGTTTATCTGCTGTTCCTGCCCAAGGCCATCACTACCGTTCCCCTGTCCTTCATTCTGTTGCAAGGCGTTTATCAAGGCATCCTGGCTGCCTCGATTGCCGGCCTGCTGTTCGCCTACGCCATCCACAACATCGGGCCACAGCGCGCAACCCTCATGCTGGCCATGGTTCCTGGCATCTCGGCCGTGGCAGCCGTGCCCTTGTTGAAGGAATCTCTCGATGCCGTGACCATTGCCGGCGTCGTGCTGGTGACCATCGGCGCTGTTCTGGGCGCCACACATCAATTGGCAAAACGAGGATGAAGGGGGCAGTTCAGTCATGAGTCCAAAGGACCTGGAGTTGCTCGTCACCCGGGAGATGCCATTTGGCATGCACAAGGGCCGCATCATTGCGGACCTGCCCGGCAATTACCTCAACTGGTTCGCGCGCAAAGGATTCCCTCCGGGTGAAATTGGCCGCTTGCTGGCCCTGATGCAGGAAATCGATCACAACGGCCTGGCGGACATCCTCACCCCACTCAGGCAGCGATCAGGCAATCATCCCGGGCGCTCCGATCAAGCGTGATTTCAGACGGATGGCGCGCCCCCCATCAGGCTGGTCGTCGGCCTTTGCAGCCCTGTCGCGCACCGACTGGTCAAATGAAACTGAAAGCAATGATGGTCGCGTTTAATTTTCTTTGGTTTTTAGTTGTTATGGTTTTCCGAGCAGCCTCATCAATATCGCGTCAGTCGACGTCCACAACACAAACGGTTCCTCGTCGCCTTCTACGCTGTCATTGATGGCAATGGCTCCGGAGGGCCGCATCCAG
The DNA here is from genome assembly GCF_018780105.1 of Thiobacillus sp. Lineage (GTDB taxonomy): Bacteria > Pseudomonadota > Gammaproteobacteria > Burkholderiales > Thiobacillaceae > Thiobacillus. Next base: position 32,014 of record NZ_JADMKC010000015.1, on the reverse strand, counting down.
CCGACAATCTTGTTGCCGAACGCATCGGTACGCTGCCCAAACCGACGCTCTGGGCCGAATCGCTTTTGCATCAGCGCAAGCACTTTTGGATGGCTCTCAGCAGGGAAGGCAACCCGTACGGCCGATAGACGGTCGTTGCGAAAGAAGAAGGCGATCAGGCGCGCATCGATGCCGTTGAATTCTGAAATGGTTGCCCAGCAGACGGAATCGCCAAGGATGCCGTGTTCAGCTGCACAGGTGTGGTGGAGATAGTGATAAGCCTGCTTGATGCTGAGTTGGCTATCCCCGCTCAGCGCATCCGTATCCAGCACGACCGGCCTGGCGTACAGCCTGTCGACCACGCTCGAACCGGGAATGCTCATGCGGTAATCCACCGCGATCCCCAATCCGGCCAGCAGCATGAGCAGGATCGCGAACTTGACGGATGAACTGCCCCTGACCAAACGGCCTGCCTTGATGTTACGCATTACATCCCTCCCCTTTGTCATGGCCGGCGAGTCTACCGGTTTCTTGTTTTATTGATGCCGTCCTGCTTTAGCCTCATCGAACAAGGAAAAAGCAAAGGGGGCCAGCTTGAACTGCCCCCTTTAGCCAGAGAAAGCCCCTCTCTCAGGCGCTTCAATCCATTTCGTTGGGGCTGGACGCCAGGCGCCATCGGGCTCCTTTTCCAGCAAAGCACTGGCCGCCTCGCCCAAATCCATAGCGAAGTGCTGCGTCGCGGCTTCGGCGCCGGCGTCTGCCAAATTCGCCTCATTCACGAAAGCGGCAAAACGCGGCCAATCATCGCTTAGTTGATCAACAAGAATGCGCGCCAGGTCATACGAAAGCATGTTGCCGTCGTCCGGACGAAGGAAGGACTTGCCCGACCAGAATTCCTGTATTTCATCGGCACCCCAAAAACCCTGATGCTTGGCGTGCATCTCTTGCGGGGAGAACAGGGGCGATCCTGAAGGGCTCAAACGATGCTCCGTGTTAACTGCAAGCCCCTCATTGAGCCAGGCCGGAATGGGCAGGTGGCTCACCAGACCATGTACCAGCTCGTGAACGATCACCGGCTCAATCGCACGAAGATCGGCTTTCACCGTTACGAAATGACCGCACCCCGCATGAATGTACATGCCGCCGCTCATCGCAAACTCGCCTGACTCAGGGTAGAAGTGCGACACGTAGCGGTAATACGCATCGCCATCGTCGAAAACAACCAGAATATTCATTCCCCAGTCAGATATTCGCGCCACGCCATCGAGCAAACGAACGATCCGGCTTTCCGTCCTGGTCATGAATTCAAGCGTTGCCTTCGCCACATTCGGCTCCAGGGATGACAGCAACACGGCATCGCCTGCTTCACTCAGCGAATAATCGCCGCCCAGCGAATCCCGCAAGTGAGCGAGCCAGGCCTGCTCGCACCCACCCCAGGCAGCAGCTTGCTTGTCATCAGGCAATGTATCGATCCACTGATACACCGCATCCCAATCGAAATGCGGGAACCCGTTAACACGCCGGATCAGGGGTTCAAGCGGCAGCCCTTGTGCCCCCGGAACCTCCACCCTCAAGGGGAGCTCGGGGATGGGCTCGGATCGCGCCCCGGATGAAGGCCTTGACGGGTCACCGCTCAAAAGCGACTGCAGGAATTTCAGCATCGCTGATTTCTATCCGGTCATGGGTTCGATGGCAGGTTAACCCCGTGGTCTGTACGAAGCTGAACTAACCCAGGCAGTTATTAATTGACCGATATTTCATACTCAATATCTTGCACCATGCGCCCGTAGTCGGTGCTTGTGGTGTTGTATCGCCCTCCAAACTTGAGCAGGTGTTTGCCCGGCTTTAAAGGCTTAAGCAGAATCCAATATCCATCGGACGCAGACGGATAGGCATTAAAAGGCATCTGGCTTTTGGGAACCCGTTCAAAAATATCAAAGCATTTGCGGGTTCTGGCTCTATATTTTTTTGGCTCTGTTACAGCTGCGCCATCCAATTCAACGAACAAGTCGAGAGCCGTGTCATTGTTCATGGCTGCGTTTTTCATGGCCTGGTCACACGTAAAGCCATTGTTTTCCTCGCGTGGCCAGTAGGCCATATTGATCACGGGAAAGAATATGTGTTTACCTGCCGGAATCGTGCAGCTCCGCTTGATCTTGGATGACCCGAAGCCGCCAGCGAGAAACCATACCGCCCCCTTTTGCCCCGTACCACACTGTGCGCCCGACATATCGCGAACTGGATTGATTTCTGCTGGGCTGGACATAGCCCACTTCCACCAGTCAGCCGACAACTCGACAGCGGATCTCCCTCCCAGCTTAAAACCAGGATCCTGAACCATTTCGGATCCTGCAGAATGGGCTAAACCGACGGCTGCAAATAGAACGCTACCTAACAACATCCGAAACATCACTTCTCCTTTGAGCGGAAATTTTTCGAGCCCGGCCCCTTAGTTGAGCCTTAACTGGATTTCCATTTGACGATCAGGTAGCAAAAGCACCAACTCGATGCTGCCCACACCAGCCCACAGTCTGCCAAGCCAGTTCCACTCAAAACTTCCAAGCATGGGATGTGTTCATTGGAAAGAACCGAAGTGATCAAAAGTGGGTAGGTGCAATATTTCGAGCCCGATCCCTTTGATTCATGAACCGCTGCGCGCCTCCATGAATTTGGCCAGAATCGGAGCACAAATCACGCCGAGGGCCAGGCGCAGGTTATTGTTGGGCACCACCATCGTGGTCGGGCGCGACATGTAGGCGCCGGGAATGCGCTCGAGAAAATCGGGGAAATCATGGCGCTCGCGGTCGCGGAAGTGGATGACGCACAGCGATTCGTCGGCCAGCGGCACGTCGCGCGCAATGAACGGATCGGAGGTATCCACCAGCGGCATGCGCTGGATATTGATATCGGTCAGGCCGAATTGGGGAACGATGTAATGGATGTAGTCGTCCATGCGGCGCAGGATGGTTTCCACCGATTCTTCGGGTGTGCACGTGCCCTTTTTGCAGTCGCGGTGGATCTTCTGTATCCACTCCAGGTTGATGGCAGGCGCTACGCCGATCAGCAGGTCCACATGCTGGGCCACGTCGATGCCCTGGCGTCCCGCGCGCCGGTCTATTTCCGGCGGAAATTGGCACGAGGCTTTACGACGCGTCCAGGTGTTGGCCACCAGGCCGCCGTGCTGCCCCTCGTAGAACAAGAGATCACTGCCCGGCTGCAGCGGTGACCAGGGCGTGAACTCGCCAGGTTGCACCCCCAATGCCTCGCCGTGTTCGGCCGTGTGCGCATACTGGCGAACCACCCCGCTGCCGCATTCGCCATAGGTCCTGAAAAACGATTCCAGCTCCGGGAAATGATTGCACTCGGGCCCGAACCAGGAAACCTTGCTGCCGCTGCCCCGCGATTCCTCCAGCAAGGCGGCGAACTGCCGGTCGGAATAACGCCGGAAACCGTCGCCATGAACGATCGCGGGTTTGATGTTCAGGCGCTCGAAAATGAACTTGAATGCGTGGCGTATCGTGGACAGGCCGGAACCGGACGATCCGGTGACCGCGATGATGGGATGCTGTTGGGACATGGTTGCTTATTTCCCCAGATTGGCCGGAAGGCCGCGGAGCAGAAAGTGTAACCCGGCGCATCCTGCGAAGAACAGAGTCCGAACATCGCGCGACCTGGGACCCGTCAAGCGCGTAGCGTCCATTCGAGCCCAGTCCCTGGATTACTGCCCTATTGTTACCGCGATCAATCGAGAGGCTAAAAAAAAGGGCGCGGCTATCGCGCCGCGCCCTAAAACTAGCCGTGGGTGACTATGGATCAGGCAAGGCGGTATTGATCCGCGATCGCTACGCCCGCCATCGCCGGGTCGCTGAAGGAGTGTTCGCCCGTTTCCAGGTGGCCGGCCAGGCGGCGGCTGAAATCGGCCTGCCCCCGCACCTTGACCGAGAAGTCATACCAATACGCGCTCGCCTCCAGCGCCAGGGACAGGCTGTGTTCAGCATGTGCCTTGACGGTATGGTAGGCCGGTGTCGCCGGGAAATACTTGTTGGCGGTCACGCTGAACACGCACGCACTGCTGCCGGTGTTGATCAGCTTGATATCCAACATCCCATTGACGGCATCGTAGGTCACCTCGACATCCGGATTGGGCTGGGTCGCCAGGATCGCGCGCTTGGCGTTGCCGGTGAAATGGCGGTGGAAGCCGTTCGGCCCCAGTACCCACAGGTCATAAGCGCCGGTGGCGGCGGCATTCCAGGCATCGGTGAGCTGTTTGCCGGGCTCTACCGTGTAGCGGCGCGGGATGGCCGTCAGGTTGAGACGGTCATAGACATGGAACACCGCCGTCGCATTCCCGGTGTTGTCGAACGCCAGCTTCACCTGGGTGGCGGATTTGATCTGGCTGGCCACATGCAGAGCGTAGGGCAGCGCGCGCGCGGGGCGAATCCCGGCGGCCTGCTCCGGCAAGGTGATGGTCGTCGGGGTGGGCGGCGTGGTGTGTGCCGGCAGCTCGCGCGCCTTCTTGGCCAGGGCGAACGTCGGGGGCAGCTTGCTGAAGAACTCGGTGTCGTTGGGGTCGGAGAAGTTGAAGGCGGAGGTCAGGTCACCGCACACGGCGCGACGCCAGGCGCTGATGTTGGGTTCCATGACGCCGAATCGGGCCTCGATGAAGCGGATCACCGAAACGTGGTCGAACACCTCGGAGTTGACCCAGCCGCCCTTGCTCCAGGGCGACACCACGTACATGGGCACGCGCGGGCCCAGGCCATAGGTGCGGTGCAGCAGGCTCTGCTCGGTGGCGGTGTTGTGGTAGCTGACCAGGTGTTCGTGATACTCGCCGCTGGTGTCGACGGTGGAGGCACCGGCCGTGACGGCCAGAGCCGGATCGTCGTTCCAGCTGGTGTAGGACGGCGCGGCCGGCGGCGGCATGTGGTCGAAGAAACCGTCGTTCTCGTCGAAATTGATGAGCAGGACGGTCTTGCTCCACACCTCGGGGTTGGCGGTCAGGGCATCCAGCACCCGCGAAGTATAGTCGGCGCCCTGGGCCGGGCTGGACGGTCCGGGATGCTCGGAGCCATCGGCGGTGGCGACGATCCATGACACCTGCGGCAACGTGCCGGCCAGCACGTCCGCCTTGAGCATGTCCAGGTCCCGTGTGCTGATGCCGCGCTGGCGCAGGGCCTCGGAATAGCCGGGGCGCTGGAACCAGGCGTCGCGGAAATTATGGAAACCGGCCAGGCTGTTGTCGGTGAAGTTATCCTCCATGTTTTCGTAAACCTGCCAGGTGATGCCCGCGGCTTCGAGCCGCTCCGGGTAGGTCGTCCAGCTGTAGCCGCCGTCGTTGCCGGGGTTGGCATCGAACCAGTCGTAATCGTTGTAGGTGGCCGGGCCGTTGCCCAGGGCCAGCGGATCGTTGCTGCCGGTCCACAGGAACAGGCGGTTGGTGTTGGTGCCGCCCTGGAACGAGCAATGGTAGGCATCGCAGATCGTGAAGGCGTTGGCCAGGGCGAACTGGAAGGGCATGTCCTCGGCGGTGAAATAGCCCATGGAATGGTTGTTCTTGGCCCTGGGCCAGGCGTTCATGCGGCCGTTGTTCCAGGCGTTCTGGGCATCGGTCCAGGAATGGGGCGTGCCTTCGACGCGCATGTATTCGAAATGCTGAACCGTGTTGAGGTGGAACGGGGCCACTGGCTGGCCCGCGGTCCTGACCGACTGGTTGGGCTGCACCCAGACGTTCTTGCCGGTGATGCCGGTCGAGTTGGCCACGGGGATCGGGAACGGATCGGCGAATCCGCGTACACCGGGCAGCGTGCCGAAGTAGTGGTCGAAGGAACGGTTTTCCTGGGTCAGGATGACGATGTGCTCCACGTCCTGGATCGTGCCGGTGCGCATGTTGGGCTCGATGGCCAGGGCGCGCTGGATCGACAGGGGAAGCATGGAAAGGGCAGTTGCCGCGCCGGCGCTCGAGGCCAGAGCGCGCAGAAATTCGCGACGGTTTATATTGCTCATGGGTTGTCCTTAAGAATGGAACGCCGGAATGGGAATCGGGGGATGCTGGGCATGTCCGGTTCCGTCATTCCGGCGGGATGACACGTGTCGCACCGCGCAGGGTGCAAGCGGGGAGGCGGCCTGGGGTCGCCTCCTGTGCTCAGTCCTGACTTAGCTTAGCGAGCGGCGCGGGAACGGCGGGCAGCGAAACCCACCAGACCCAGACCGGCCAGCATCAGCGCGTAAGTCTCGGGTTCCGGCACCGGGGTCAGCACGAAGGACAGGTTGTCGGCGTAGCCGTCGTTGTCGGTGCTGACCAGACGCTCCATGTCCAGCTTGAACATCACCTGGGTGGTGGCGGTGGGCAGGAAACCGCTGCTTGCGCGGTAGTACAGGCCGGTCAAGTTGTCGCGATCGGCGGGCAGGACCGGGCCCAGCTGGGCAACGCTCAATTCAGCGCCGTTGCTGTCCAGGAAGCTGACCAGCAGCATCGCGTTGTCGCCCTGGTTCGTCCAGCCACCCAGCCAGCCGGTCAACTGGAAGCCCTGGGTGCCAGTGGCGATGGCGGCGGCATTAGCGCTCAGATCCAGGATCTGGTAACCCGCGGAATAGCCGAAGCCGGATGTGCCGGCGAACATCATCGCGCCGCGATCGGCCGGGCCGGGTTGGCTAGGCATCACCCAGTTGTTGCCGTACTCGACGGCCATGAACAAGGGGGTGAGCTCGTCGAGCGGAGTCCAGCCGGTGACACCGCTCTCGGCGTCGCCGTTGACGATCAGGTTGGTGTTGTAGCTGGCGGCCTGCGCGCCAAAGGCAATCGTGGAGACAGCCAGGGCCACGAGGCTGCGAAGAAGAATCGACTTCATGAATATTTCTCACTTTTAATAGTTAGGGTTGGGTGTGCTGCCCGGCGAGCCAGCGCACGGTGGCGTGGGGCCGGGCTATATCGATCCAGCGCGGCGGCTGGATGCGACGGGCGGTATGTTAGACACCCAAAATGACGCGGTTAAGAAATAATGAGTCGATGAAACTGAGCTATTCGGGCTATTTGTTTTTAACTCAATTCGTGGTCGGGTCACGGGCTCAGGTCTTGCCTCTTACTGAGCTAACCCGGGTTTCCCGGACACTCGCGCGTTTTCCCTTGAGCACGCCGCCCGGCTCGCCCGCGATCACGGCGTTATGCGGGGAAGACATCACGAAGTCCTCGCTGCAGTGCGACAGTATCCTGTCCAGGTCATGGCTGTTCCGGGCTTCGATCCCGTCCTTCCAGAATCTGTCGGCTTGTGCTTTCGTGATCACGTGTCCTCCGATTCCAGATGTACGTTCCTAATTGCCGTGCCGAAATCAGCAGCCGACGCAGTGCGCGCACCCGGCGTTCCCTTCGGCCATAGCGGACCGCGTACATGATGCCGCCCCGATCCACGCCCAGATCATGCAGTGCCCGGTCGCTCAACGCGCCGAGTTCCGACTCGGCCCGCCGGCAGGCCATGGCAACGTACAGGCGCCGCAGGATTCTGCATACAACCCGCCGTATATAGCGCCTGCGCAAAGCGTCTGCCCGGCACACAAGCTGCCGGACATCCGCACTGCCTTCATGTCGTGTGTTGCAATCCATGTCCGGAATACTAGGCAGGCGCGGCACCTCGATACAGATGCAGAAAAACCGATTTTATTAGGCTACAGTTGCACACGGAGCCCAACTGTATCCATCGGAATCGGCATCGCGTGTACTGCATCCGGGCATGGCATTGGCCCTACACTGGCCACACAGGAGGCTGCAATGAACTTGTACGAAAACCTCGCGACGCACGTGAAGAACGCCATCCGCCAGGGCGTATACCAGCCCGGTGACCGCCTGCCCTCCGTCAGAAGGCTGTCAGAACAGCACCGGGTCAGCCAGAACACGGCCGTATCGGCCTACCGGCTGCTGGAAAGCCGCGGCTGGCTGGAAGCCCGGCCGCAATCCGGATTCTTTGCACGCCACCCCGAATCCTCGCTGCCCCCCGCAAAAGGCAACGACAGTGCCGAAGGCCCCTGCACGGTCAGCGTCACCGAGGTCGCCCTGCGCCTGTGCCGCAACACGCTTCGGCCCGACCTCGTTTCTCTGGGTGCGGCAACCCCCCACCCCAACTATCTTCCGCTGGGCGACCTGCGCGCCGCGTTCAACCGGTGCCTGCGCGACAGCAACGACGTCGCCAGCCGCTACAGCTTCCCCCCCGGAGAAGAACCCCTGCGGATACGTATCGCGCAACGCGCCGCCGAACGCGGCTGCGCCTTCGGCCCGGACGACGTGGTCATCACCGATGGTTGCCAGGAAGCCCTGAACCTCGCCCTGCGCGCCGTTGCCAAAGCCGGCGACATCATCGCCATCGAGACCCCCGCCTTCTTCGGCACCCTCCAGGCGATCGAGTCCCTGGGCATGCAGGCGCTGGAAATCCCCAGCGACCCGGTCGAAGGCATCAGCCTCGACGCCCTGGCGCTGGCATTGGAACGCTGGCCGGTCAAGGCCGTGGCCGTCGTGAGCAATTTCAGCAACCCCACCGGCAGCCTCATGCCCGACGCCAACAAGACCCGGCTGGTGAAGATGCTTGCCGCGCGCGGCATTCCGCTCATCGAGGACGACATCTACGGCGAACTCGCGCATGGACGCCAGCGGCCCCGTCCGGCCAAAGCCTACGATCACGCGGACAACGTCCTGCTCTGCGCCTCGTTCTCCAAGACCATCGCCCCCGGATACCGCGTCGGCTGGATCGTGCCGGGACGCTGGCGCAAGGCCGTCGAGCATCTGAAATACGTCAGCACCCTATCCAGCGCCACCCTGCCGCAGCTCGCCGTGGCCCACTATCTGGCGGACGGTCGCTACGAACGCCACCTGAACAAGGTGCGCCGCACCTACGCCGACAATCTGGCACGCATGCAGGCACATATCGCACGGCATTTTCCGGCCGGTACCCGGACATCGCGCCCCGACGGCGGCTTCGTGCTCTGGGTCGAACTGCCGGAGCAAATCGATACGCTCGCACTCCACGACAAGGCGCTGCGGCAAGGTATCAGCTTCACCCCGGGCAACCTCTTCTCGCCGCAGGGCCGCTATCGCAACTGCATGCGGCTGGTGGCCGCCCTGCCCTGGGATACGCGGGTGGAACAGGCGCTGGAAGCCCTCGGCAAACTGGCCCGGTGCGCCTAGCCGGAACGCAGAGAAATTTGGGGTCAGGTCTTGCAATGCAATACGTCAATGCAAGACCTGACCCCGAAGTTTGCGTATGCCCGATACGTGATCCGCGCAGCTTGGCCTATATTGGACAGACGCTTGTGCGCAGGCGAAATGCGTCCGGAAACCTCGTCAAGGAAGATCGCCCTTGGATAACCCTGTCCGACAATCTGCAGATTCCCAGGATTCGGGCATCCTTGTGCCGCAGATTGCGCAGAGCTTTCGTCAGCTCCCCATATCGCTGATCGTCAACCTGGCAATCGGACTCATTCTTGCCGCGGTTCTGTGGAACGCCGTGCCCACGCCCGTCCTGCTCACCTGGTCAGTCTTGCTCATCGCCGTCACGGGGGCGCGATTCCTCAGCTTGCGGGCGTTTAGAAACGCCGCCCCCAGGAGCGAGTCCGATCTTGCTATGTGGACCAAGTATTTCCTGGCAGGCGCATGCGCTGCCGGGGTGGTGTGGGGGCTGTCCGGCATTCTCCTGTTTCATCCCAGTTCCTTCCCGCACCAGGTCGTTCTCGCTTTTGTACTGGGGGGAATGATGGCCGGCGCCGTTCCGCTGCTGTCGCCCGTGAGCCACGCCTATTGGTGCTTCGCCATTCCGGTCGTGGTACCCATCAGCATCCAAATGATGTGGGTGGGCGATCAGATCCATCTCGTCATGGGCCTGATGATGGTCATCTTCGGTCTCGCCATGCTCGCCACCTCCGCCCAGGTCCAGCGCCTGTTTCGCGACTCGGAAAAACTGCGCCGCGAGCTGTTCTCAGTAATCGAGGTGGAGCAGGCGCTGGAATATCTGGTCCGTCTGGACAGTCTCACCGGCATCCCGAACAGACGGCTGTTCGAGGAAGAACTCGGCAAAGAGTGGGCAAGAGCGAAACGCGACCATGCGCCGTTTTCACTCATCATGGCCGATATCGATCACTTCAAGGAATACAACGACCACTATGGGCACCCGGCCGGCGACCTGTGCCTGGTGGAAGTTGCGCAGGCCATGCACCACGCGCTGTCCCGCCCTGGCGATGTGGTGGCCCGAATCGGCGGCGAAGAGTTTGCGTTCCTGTTGCCGCAGACTGATTTGAGCGGCGCGATAGCCGTAGCCGAGCAGATACGCGAGCGGATCCTGGCCTTGAATTTTCCCCACGAAGCATCGCCCGTGGCCAGCCATGTCACCCTGAGTTTCGGCGTGTCTTCGTCCGAGCTTACTTCCGTCTCCTCGGCAGGCGAGCTGATCCGCACATCCGACATCGCGCTATATGAAGCCAAACGCTGCGGACGCAACCAGATTGTGGCCGCCCGGAAAACGGCATCTGTTGTGGTCGCGTGAGCAAAGTCAGAGCAAAGGGGCCAGGATCGAAAATTTCCAGCAGCGCTTCCGAGCGCAAAACAATTCACCCTGGCCCCTTTGATCAGATTGACCGACGTGGGAGTGAAAGGGAATGCCGGGGCAAACGATCCGAAGCTGCGCCCTTTAGCGGCAATGGTGTCTGACCCCCCAAGTTTCCCAAGTTTCCCAAGTTTCCCAAGTTTCCCAAGTTTCCCAAGTTTCTTCCAAAGGCAAGCCCTCGTATCCTTCCGATTTGGCGTGGGCATGACGCGACCATTACAATCTGCCGGTTGCCGCCAAGGCGGTCTTGCCCAGGATGTAGACAGTGCCTTTCAAACGCATCGCTGCTGGCGCCCTCGTCGTCGCGCTCATGATCGGCGGTTTCATTCTCACCCAGCGCACGCCCCCCACTCCCTCAGTCGGCTCCATCGCGGCGGCGTCCCCATCCCATCGCCCGGATACCTCGGCCCTGCGTGCCGGCCTGGGCGAGGTCCTCGCTTCCTACCGCAAGATCATCGTACTGTTGGCCGATGAAACAACCCTGTCCAGGGGCGAGCGGGAGGCCGCCAACCAGGCCGGGCAGGCCCTGTTCCACGACAATCTGGCGCGCCTCGCCAAACTGGACGAAGCTCTGGACGGGCTGGCCAGCTCGACCAACCCGATGCGTTTCGACGCCATGGGCGCGCTGCTCGACTACATCGAGTCCGAACCCGGACTGTACGACGCCGACCGGCTCGCCTTCCGTGAACTGCTGCAGTCGCTGCAGGCCAGTGTGGCGCGGGACACCACGCTGCCCGCCATCAAGATGCACAAGCGCATCTCGGAAGACCTGGACGCCCTGGCGGAAATCGAGCGCAACTATGAGAAGGAAATCCGTCAGATCTTCGGCCGTTTCGACCAGCGCGCCATCGAACTCAAGCGCGAGCGCTGGGACGACTACGTGGCGCACCTGAAAAAGCTGTACTCCCGCGAACAGATCCTCAAGGACTACGGCATGGTCCTGCCCTACCCCGCCCCCATGGAAACGTCCGCCGGCGACGCGGCGAAGGATGAGCCGGGCGAGATATTCGGGCGCGGCCTACCAAGGAAAACGGTGGTCTTCACGTTCGACGACGGCCCCCACCGGCTCTACACCGACGAGATCGCGGCCATACTCAAGCAGTACGGCGCACCCGCGGTATTTTTCAATGTCGGACGCAACCTGGGGAGGTTGGACCTGGACGGCACGCCCAAGCTCGGGCCCGGCGCCAAGGTGAGCCGCAGGCTGATGGCCGATGGCTATGTGCTGGGCAACCACAGTTTCACCCACGCCCAGCTTTCCAGGGAAAGCGGCGACGCCCTCAAAGCCGAAATATTCAACACCGATGCCCTGCTCAAGGCGGTGAACCCGGACCGCTCATCCCTGTTCCGCTTTCCCTACGGGGCGCACAACGGCGAAGGCCTGCACATGCTGGAAGCGGCGCACCTGAAATCGGTGATGTGGAACATAGACTCCCTCGACTGGGCCGACCCGGTGCCCGCGTCCATCGCCGAGCGGGTGCTGAGGGAAGTGGACCGCGAGGGGCGGGGCATCATCCTGTTCCACGACATCCACGACCGCGCGGTCAAGGCCCTGCCCGCGATTCTCGACCGTCTCACGGCGGAGGGCTACCGCTTCGCCGGCTGGGACGGCAGCGCCTTCACCGTCGCCAAGGACAGTGCGAAACCCGCTGCGAAGGCCGCCGTCCAGACCGGCTACGGCGAATCCTGGGCCGTCGTGGTGGGCGTCGATGACTATGCCAAATGGCCCAGACTCCAGTACGCGGTGCGGGATGCACAGGCGGTGTGTCAGGACCTGGTGGAAAAATTCGGCTTCAAACCCGACCATGTGTTCACGCTCAAGAACGGCGAGGCCACCCGCAGCGCCATTCTCGCTTTGTTCCACGACAAGCTTGCGCACGGGGTGGGCAAGAACGACCGCATCTTCGTCTTCTTCGCCGGCCACGGCGCCACCCGCCACTTGAGCTCAGGCCGCGACCTGGGCTACATCGTCCCGGCCGATTCCGATCCCGCCCAGTTCGCCTCCGACGCCATTCCCATGACGGAAATCCAGAACATCGCCGAAAGCTTCGACGCCAAGCACGTGCTGTTCGTCATGGATGCCTGTTACAGCGGCCTCGGCCTCACCCGGGGCGGCGGTTCAAGCACCTTCCTGGCCGACAACGCCAAGCGCATCGGGCGCCAGATGCTCACCGCCGGCGGCACCGACCAACTCGTATCGGACGGCGGCCCCAACGGCCACTCGGTGTTTACCTGGACCTTCTTGCAAGCACTGGCGGGCAAGGGCGACCTCAACGGCGACGGCCTCATCACCGCCACCGAACTGGCCGCCTACGTGGCCCCGGCGGTCTCCGCCGTGTCCACACAGACGCCGGCCTTCGGCAGCCTGCCGGGGTCTGAAGGGGGCGATTTCGTGTTTGAGCTGCCGGCCGAAAACGAATTCCTGGGCACCCAGACCGCCCAGCTCTCGAACGAGGCCATTGCCCTCAACACCAAGCAGGACGCGGCGCGGACACCCGCCCCCGGCAAACAGATCCCGGCGGTCATTGTGAAAGACCTCCAGGGCGGCGAGCAGAAGATCATGCCGCCGGCTGCGGTGCCCATCTCCCGAAACCAACTCGCCCAGCGCGCCAACGACCGCGGCTTGCAGCACTACAAGGAAAAGCAGTACGCCGCCGCCGAAGCTCAGTTCACCGAGGCCCTCAAGCTGCGCCCGAACTTCGCCCTGGCTGCCAACAACCTGGGCTTCGTCTACTACAAACAGGAGAAATACCCGGAGGCCGCCCGCTGGTTCGAAAACGCCATCAAGCTGGACCCCTCCCGCGCCATCGCCTATCGCAATCTCGGCGACGCGCACGCCAAGGGCGGGGAAGCCGAGAAAGCGAAAAAAGCCTACCAGATCTACCTTGAACTCGCGCCGAACGGGAGCGGGGCGGGATATGTGAAGCAAGCGCTGGAGAAACTATAAGGGGTGTGGCAAAGCACGTCAGCACGTTAGCGGGATCAAGTCTTGCCTTTTGCGGCAATAGGCAAGACCCCGTGTCCCTGTCCCTGCGCGTGTCCCCGTGTCCCTGCCAGGGCGGCAGCAAGTAACAATGGCCCCTTTGATTTACGCAAGACCTGCCCCGGAGCTCACGACCTTTAATTATTGTGGTGCGAAAATCAATTCGACCCTTGGCCTGGCCCCTTTTATTCCGATTGGATGTTAAGGAACCTATCCCGCGAGTCGCCCCTCTACGCATACGCCAATATGGCCCTCTTGTTCATCAAGGAGATTCCATGTCCCGCTGGCTGAAAAGTAACCGCGCCTTTCTGGCTTTTTTGCTCTGCTTCGGTTTTTTCCGTCTGGCCATCGCCGACTGGAACCCCATTCCAAGCGGGTCCATGCGGCCCACACTGCTGGAGGGCGATGTCGTCCTCGTCAACAGGCTGGCTTACGACTTCAAGCTGCCGCTCAGCGATATCTCCGTCGCGCATATCGCCAATCCTAAACACGGAGACGTCGTCGTGTTCACCTCGCCCAAGGACGGCATGCGCTTGATCAAGCGGCTCGTCGGCGTGCCCGGGGATGTCATCGAAATGCAGCGCGACGTTCTTTTCATCAACGGCTCGCCCGCCCAATACACCCTCCCCGAAGTCGTTGCAGAGCCGACAGCGCACGATGCGACGACGCCGGGCATTCGCGTGACCGAACAAATTGCGGAACAACAACGCACCGTTCAGTTCCTGCCGCATGCCGTGGCAATGCGTGATTTCGGCCCGGTCACCGTTCCGCCGGATCATTATTTCTTCCTGGGTGACAACCGGGACAACAGCGCTGACTCGCGCTATATCGGATTCGTGCCGCGCGACCACCTTATCGGCCGCGCACATCACATCCTCGTGTCCGCAAATATCAAAGGGAATTGGCTTCCCCGCATCGAGCGCATCGGAGAGCGGATTCAGTAGCCGCGCAGTGGAGAGGGCCAAACCATTCGGGGCAGGGCAAAAGGCAAGACCTGATCCTGTCGTTTCGTGTCGCTTCACAAAACAAATTCGACCCTGGCCCCTTTAATTGCACTTCAAGACGGTATCTGACCCCGTGTCCGCGCCATGGGTGGGCAGTTTAGTGCGTCGGTTGCGTCGCATACCCAGCAGAAGCACCAAGCCCGCCGCCATCGATGTCCAGACGCTGGGCTCGGGGATGGCTTGTACTGCGGCGAACGTGAAATTGTCGGCATAGACAATCGGCGCATAGAACCCGGGCTCCGAGGACTCGCCCGGAAAGCCGCCGGTTTCCGTCACCGTTAGCTGATCGGAAAAGAAGTTGAACGAGTTGAAGCCGTCCGTGTCGATGATGCCGAAAAACCGCGGCGGCGTATCGTAGGTAATCGCATTGATCAACTTGTTGGGATCGGTGTCGCCCCCTGCGCCGAAATCGTTCGCCGCCAGACTGCCGTTCAATCTCACGAACATGTGGCCCGCCGGAATATAGCTTGCGCTGTCCTCGTCGTATTTGTATCCCGACAATGTGTCGAACCAGCCGCCGATGCCATAAAGCGTGCCGGCCGAGGTGCCCTTGAACGCATCGACTTCCGAGCGCCGCGTAACGGCGACCAGACCCCACTTGTTCGCCTCCCAAGCCGCGCTGTCCTCGCCCGGCAACAGGTGAAATCGCGCCGAAGTGGAAAGCGGCGACATATAGCTCGGCCCCTGCCAGGTAATGCCCTGGTTGGTCACGGCTGCGGCGACTTGATAATCGCGATGGCCCGTGAAGTCGACGGTGGTGCGCACGCCGTCCCACGCCGCCCCTTCGAAATTCTCGGACCAGTGTTCAAGGCCCAGCGTGCCGAGCTCGGCGAGATACGCCGACTCGTCGGTGTAGGTGATTACAACAGCGCTCGCGGCCGTCGGCGCCAGCGATGCCAGACATGCAAGAAGTGCAGCGGTACGGGTCATCATGGTCATCCTCCTCGGTTATTGACGATAAGATTTCTCCGCAACACCACTGGTGTGTCGCCCCGACTGCCGCGATTTGTTATGTGGTTGAGACGAGAAACTGTAATCATGCGCTGCCGCAGCGCAATAGAACAAACATACTTGCTGCGACTGCGCGGTGGCAACTGGGGTCAGATGGTAAATGCAGGTAAATGGGGTTGCGGGCAAATGGGGTCAGACTCCATTTATCACCGTGCCAGAGATTAATCGTGTCTGACCCCATTCATTTGCTATATGAAGCCAAACGCTGCGGACGCAACCAGATTGCGGCCGCCCAGAAAACGGCATCTGTTATGGTCGCGTGAGCAAAGGTGCCTGGATGAAAGTTTCTAGCAGCGCTGCCGAGCGAAAAACAATTCGACCTTGGCCCCTTTCGTGCAATTCTTATTGCGAGCCTGGCCCCTTATCGTTTTGATTCCTATCTCCTGATCGCCTGCTGGATTTCTTGCAGCGCCTTAGCCATCGCAAGTAGATTTTCAGCTATTTTTGGATCGGCTGCGTCGTGTTCCGTGTCGGCCTCGCGATGGCCGAAATGGCGGGTAGCGAATTCGCGCTTCACAGTGTTACGTTCGTCATCAGTTAGCGTGGCCAAAAAAGGATCGATCGAGGCCAGTTCCAACTCGGATTGCCGCAGTCCACGCTCGTTCTTCTGGTGGCGAGATACCTGTAGTGCGGCAAAGCCAGCCAATAGGATGAAGGGCGTTGAGATCAACATCTGGCGGATAACTGTGGGCCAGGTCAGATCTTTGTCATACGTGAAATAGAAAAAGATTACCCCGATAACTATCCACACCACCATGGATCCGGCGGCAACGAATTTCCATAGCGCGGCGCGGGAACGTTCCTCGTTCGCCGTCTTTTGATATCCGTATGCCATCCCTGTGTCGGTGATGATGCCGATGAGCTTTTCCGCATGTGCTTTCTGCCCCTTCAACTCAGTGATGACGGTGTTGCCATCTGTCCTTAATTGAGAGGCAATTTCACTGTGGATTTTGGCAGCCTCAGCGGCTGCCTGCTTTTCTGCTTCTGCGCGTTCTCCTTCGGCTTCCTCGAATTCCGTCTGTCGTGTTTCCTCGCTTTTCGCAGCGGCGACCGTCCTGGCTTGTTCAGCTGATGCGAACTCGGTTTGCCGGGCCTGTTGCGCATCCGAGAATTGCTGCTGGTGGGTGGAGATTGCAGTATCCAGCCTTTGCTTCTGCGTGTTGATTTCGGCGATGGCCTCTGCAATCCGTGTTTGCAGCGCTCCTAACATCTGCGATATGCCTTCGCTGTCTTTCTTGATGGCATCCAGCCAGCCGGAAATTACCGTCCGGAATGTTGATGCGACGTCCCTCAAGTCGTCGATTCCCTCCGCAGTTTGGCGGGGGAACGCGGCTAACTGCGCAAGGCAATTATCGAGATACGTTTGGGCATTGTTCCAATGACCTATGTTTTTGTTTGAGACGAAACTGTTGATCTCGCTCCTGGCCTGTAAAAGATACGTCGCCATGTTTGCAAGATTGCCGGGAACCACAAGAAGGGGATCGACCTGATCCAGTGTCCGGCGAACATATGCAGCTACTGCGTTCGCACGATCCCAGTTGTCGAGTGGGGCCTGCTCTTGCGAGGATGCCTCCTTAGCAAGTTCCAGTGCATTTGCGAATTCTGTCAACTCAGCAAAAATTTGATGACCACTTATCCGTTCAACCAATTGGCTCATTCGTCCATCCTCAGAGACACAGAATTTTTGCAGCGGTGGGGTCCAGTGGCGAGGTCAAGTCTTGCCTTTTGCCACAATAGGTAAGACCTGACCCCGATGTTCCGATGTTCTTTTACTTATTGGGCAGATCAACTTGAAACCATGAAGATAGCAATGTAACAACATGCACCCGCATCGAATTCAGCAGCTTCATTCGCAAATGCTCCTTAAATCGCCTTGCATGTAATGCTGCTAACCAGCACATAACCGCCACCAACAAATCAAACACGAAAATTTTTCCACTAATTGACAAATCTACAAATTCAGCAAAGCCGAACTTGTTGAGAATTAAATTCACTGTGACCAAAAATGGAAGCGAAATTGCTAATAAACCCAGCATTGAGAAAATCGTATACATCGAATAGAAGTACTCGATTTGCGTCGAAATCTCAGGGTGTTTCTCGCGGCAATTAACCTCTAATGCGTGGATGGTTGCTTGCATTTGCCCCGGACTTAGGTCCCTCAAACGCTTTCTTTCTAGCAAACAGTGATTATCCCCACGAGGCACGGTTCGAACTCGAGGCACAAGCTCCTCACACAGACTCCTAAACCAATCGTTTGCGGTATCACCGTAGCTGTTATGCCTTGATTTCAGTAGCCAGTTTTTGATTCCATAAAATCGATCAAAAAATGAAAATGAAATTAATTGGGATACGGTAATTCCAGCTGCACCGAGAAAACCTACAGTAGCTGCAATGACCGAGACAATCGGCCGTCCCTCTGTATCAAAAATAAACCAAACCAAAGAGCGATCATTAAAGAAAATCAGGATCAGTAGAACACTTCCCAATATGGGTATGGTGGGGAAATCAAAACGCAATATTCTTGAATATTCTTTATTCATCTTCTGTTTTAAACCCCCTGTTATTTAGCACTCAAGAACACCGAGTGCCAAATGACCATAAAAAAAAGCGCAATATCTGCGCTTTTTTGACCGCCTCAATCCCAGCTCAACGCCCCGCCCGTCTGATACTCGGTGACGCGCGTCTCGAAGAAGTTCTTCTCCTTCTTCAGGTCGATCATCTCGGCCATCCAGGGGAAGGGGTTGGTGACGCCGGGGAACATTTCGTCGAGGCCGATCTGCTGGCAGCGGCGGTTGGCGATGAAGCGCAGGTATTCCTTGAACTGGGCGGAGTTGAGGCCCAGCACGCCGCGCGGCATGGTGTCTTCGGCGTAGCGGTATTCGAGCTCGACGCCCTTCTGGATCAGGGTGCGGATTTCGGCCTTGAACTCACTGGTCCACAGGTGGGGGTTTTCGAGCTTGATGGTGTTGATGAGGTCGATGCCGAAGTTGCAGTGCATGGACTCGTCGCGCAGGATGTACTGGTACTGCTCGGCGGCGCCGGTCATCTTGTTCTGGCGGCCCAGGGCGAGGATCTGCACGAAGCCGACGTAGAAGAAGATGCCTTCCATGATGCAGGCGAAGACGATCAGCGACTTGAGCAGGGCCTGGTCGGCCTCCGGGGTGCCGGTCTTGAATTCGGGGTTGGTGAGCGTGTCGATGAAGGGGATGAGGAATTCATCCTTGTCGCGGATGCTGGCGACTTCGTGATAGGCGTTGAAGATTTCGCCTTCGTCGAGGCCCAGCGATTCGACGATGTACTGGTAGGCGTGGGTGTGGATGGCCTCTTCGAACGCCTGGCGCAGCAGGTACTGGCGGCACTCGGGCGCGGTGATGTGGCGGTAGGTGCCGAGCACGATGTTGTTGGCGGCGAGCGAATCGGCGGTGACGAAGAAGCCGAGGTTGCGCTTGACGAGGCGGCGCTCGTCTTCGGTGAGCGCGGTGGGGTCTTTCCACTGCGCGATGTCGCGGCTCATGTTCACTTCCTGCGGCATCCAGTGGTTGGCGCAGCCGGCGAGGTATTTTTCCCACGCCCATTTGTATTTGAAGGGGACGAGTTGGTTCACGTCCGTCGCGCCGTTGATGATGCGCTTGTCGGATGCCCGCACGCGCTGGGCGGTCGATGCGGGTTCATCGGCGATATCGGCAACAGGCATGGGCGCAGCAGCGGCCATGCGGGGGGCGACGGCGGGGGTGAAGTCTTCTTCAAAGTTCAGCATCGTTGTTTATCTCCTTTGGTTTAACCCAAGTGGGCTGGGCCCACACTTCTTTTAATCTGGTGTTGGGCTTGGCAGCCCAACCTACGTTCTGTATTTCCGACATCAACATTCGCGGGGCGCTTCACCCTCTCCCCCAACCCCTCCCCCCTCAAGGGGGAGGGGAGTTGTTTGCCCTTCTGCGCCACCTCGACTGGATCGAGTCAGCGGGGATGAAGGCGAGCACTGTTTGAGCTCCGCAGCAGGACACGTTTTGTGTGTCCTGCCAGGGCGAGTTGCGCAGCCGCCCCGATGGCTTGATTCAGTCGAGGCCCGCCCCGAAGGGGTGGCGCAGCGGGGTCGCCTTTTCTTTGGTTACTTTCTTTTGGCGAAGCAAAAGAAAGTGACTAGCTGCCGGGCTACCCCCGGCCAACTAACGCTCGCTCATCGCGGGTCATCAATTGGCGGAGGTTTTCACCCTCACCCCAACCCTCTCCCCTCAAGGGAGAGGGAGTTTCGTTGTTACTGGCACGCCTCGCATTCCTCAAACCCCACATCCCCCGGCCGCATGGTGCAGGCCTTGCCCATCACCTCCGGCTCGGGCAGATGCGCCGGCCCACCGGTGCCAACGCCGCTGGTGCTCATGGCCCCTGCCCCGCCGCTCGCCGACACGGCGTTGAGCTCGCCGCCCTTGCCGGTGGATTTCTCGGCCGAGGTGGCGCCCATGGTGCGCAGGTAGTAGGTGGTTTTCAGGCCGCGTATCCACGCCAGCTTGTAGGTTTCGTCGAGCTTTTTGCCCGAGGCGCCGGCCATGTAGATGTTGAGGCTCTGGCCCTGGTCGATCCATTTCTGGCGACGCGAGGCGCACTCGACCAGCCACTTGGTTTCCATTTCGAACGCGGTGGCGTACAGCGCGCGGATGTCGGCCGGGATGCGGTCGATCTTGGCGAGGCTGCCGTCGAAGTACTTGATGTCCGCAACCATGACTTCATCCCACAAGCCGAGTTTCTTGAGGTCGGCCACCAGGTATTTGTTGGCGACGGTGAATTCGCCCGACAGGTTGGATTTGACGTAGATGTTCTGATACGTCGGCTCGATCGAGGCGGACACGCCGACGATGTTGGCGATGGTCGCGGTCGGCGCGATCGCCATGCAGTTGGAGTTGCGCATGCCGTACTGGCCGATGCGCGCACGCAGGCTGTCCCAGTCGAGGCTGCTGCTGTCGTCCACTTCGAGATAGCCGCCGCGCTCGGCGGCCAGCAGTTTCAGCGAATCCTTGGGCAGGATGCCTTTGCTCCACAGGCTGCCTTCGTAGCTGGAATAACGGCCGCGTTCCTGCGCCAGTTCGGTCGACGCCAGGATCGCGTAGTAGGAGACGGCTTCCATCGAGCGGTCGGCGAATTCGACGGCGGCGTCGGAGGCGTAGGTGAGGCGCAGTTCCTGCAGCGCGTCCTGGAAGCCCATGATGCCGAGGCCGACCGGACGGTGCTTGAGGTTGGAGTTGCGGGCCTTGCCGACGGCGTAGTAGTTGACGTCCACCACGTTGTCGAGCATGCGCATCGCGGTGTGGATGGTGGTCTTGAGCTTGGCCAGATCCAGTTGCCCGTCTTTCAGGTGATTGATCAGGTTGACCGAGCCGAGGTTGCACACGGCGATTTCGGTGTCGGACGTATTCAGCGTGATCTCGGTGCACAGGTTGGAGCTGTGGACGACGCCGACGTGCTGCTGCGGGCTGCGGATGTTGCACGGGTCCTTGAAGGTGATCCAGGGATGGCCGGTTTCGAACAGCATCGACAGCATCTTGCGCCACATCTGGTTGGCGGGAATGCGCTTGAATACCTTGATCTCGCCGCGGTCGGCCTTGCGCTCGTATTCGGTGTAGGCCTCGGCGAAGGCGCGGCCGTAGAGGTCGTGCAGGTCGGGGGTGTCGTTGGGCGAGAACAGGGTCCAGTCGCCGCCTTCCATCACGCGCTGCATGAACAGGTCGGGGATCCAGTTGGCGGTGTTCATGTCGTGGGTGCGGCGGCGGTCGTCGCCGGTGTTCTTGCGCAGCTCGAGGAACTCTTCCATGTCGAGGTGCCAGGTTTCCAGGTAGGCGCACACCGCGCCCTTGCGCTTGCCGCCCTGGTTGACCGCGACGGCGGTGTCGTTGACCACCTTGAGGAAGGGCACCACGCCCTGCGATTTGCCGTTGGTGCCCTTGATGCGGGCGCCCATGGCGCGCACCGGGGTCCAGTCGTTGCCGAGGCCGCCGGCAAACTTCTGCAGCATGGCGTTTTCCTTGATGGCCTGGTAGATGCCGTCGAGGTCGTCGGTGACGGTGGTGAGGTAGCACGACGACAGCTGGCTGTGACGGGTGCCGGCGTTGAACAGGGTCGGCGTCGACGACATGAAGTCGAACGAGGACAGCACCTGGTAGAACTCGATGGCGCGCGATTCGCGGTCGACTTCGTTGATCGCCAGGCCCATCGCCACGCGCATGAAGAAGGCCTGCGGCAGTTCGATGCGCGACTCTTCGATGTGCAGGAAATAGCGGTCGTACAGGGTTTGCAGGCCGAGGTAGCCGAACTGGTAGTCGCGGCTGGAATCGAGCACTTTGGCCAGACGCGCCAGATCGAACTGGGCGAGCTTCTCGTCGAGCAGTTCGGCGGCGATGCCCTTCTTGATGTAGGCGGGGAAATAGTCGGCGTAGCGGGTGGCCATGTCGGCCTGCAGCACGGCTTCGCCCAGCACTTCGTGGCGGATGGAATTGAGCAGCAGGCGCGCGGTGACGAAGGAGTACGCGGGATCCTGTTCGATCATCGAGCGCGCGGCCAGCACCAGCGCCTTTTCGACTTCGGCCATCGGCACGCCGTCGTAGAGGTCGCGCAGCACGGTGTGCATGATGGGCTCGGCCTTGACGTTGTCGCCCAGCCCGGTGCAGGCGTCGGCCAGCAGGGTGTTGAGGCGCGCGGTGTCGAGCGGCTTTTTGACGCCGTCTTCGACTACGTGCAGGGTGATTTCGGGCACGCCGGCGGCTTTTTGCGCGGCGCGTTCCTGGGTGCGCTTTTCGCGGTAGAGCACGTACGAGCGCGCCACTTCGTGCTCGCCCGAACGCATCAGCGCCAGTTCGACCTGGTCCTGGATGTCTTCGATGTGGAAAGTGCCGCCGTTGGGCGCGCGACGCAGCAGCGCGGCCGTCACCTGACCGGTGATGGTCTCGACCAGCTCGCGAATCCGCGCCGATGCCGCCGCCTGCCCGCCCTGCACCGCGATGAACGCCTTGGTCACGGCCACCGCAATCTTGTTCGGTGCAAAACCGACCACCGCGCCGTTGCGGCGGATGATCTTGTAGTCGACGTAACGGGTGTCGATGACGGTTCCCTCGCTGACTTCCAGCGGCGGAATGGGGGGGATCGGGGTGGACTCGGTGGCGACAGACAACATCTAACTCTCCTTGGGTTGGCGCAACGACATTGGACGGGCAATCCTGCTTGGCAGATAGGACAATGACGCGGGTTCAGCGTACTTATCCACAGATTGCCCAGCCCCCGCACACAGGCTTATTCACAACATATAGTGGTGTGGCGGGAAAGCGAATACAAATTCTAGTGTCTGACCCGGCCTTGTCAACCGACTTTTATGCAAATTTGTGCAGCAAAAAGGTGCGTCAAAAAAACGCATGACAAATCAAGGTTTTGACAGGCCGGCTGCCTGAAATTTGAGCAAAAAAAGTGGAAATCCGCGCTGGCAGGGATAAACGCAGGCTATGCCAGTAAAGACGCGGGATGCGGGCCGACGGACGGGGAGCCGGCGCAGCGGACGCGCGCCGCGGGTGCTCAATGTTTAAGCGGTTGAACCTAAAAACCGCAGTTGACCGCTCATCACCCTTGCAATTACCGCATTCATGCAGGATTGAGCGCCTTCGATGCCACTCGCCCATTGGGTGAATTCGCTACGCGCCCGCTGGCACGCCTGCTCGTGCGCCTGCCTTTGTCGCGCCTCCTTGCGGGCCCCGGCCCGCAGCGTCGTTGCTTCGCGGCAGACACCCGATCAGACGCACCCTCAGGCGCGTCCAACTGCGGTTTCTAGGTTGAATCAAAACACCTGGATCGGACCGGGGTACTGCGCGATCAGCGCATCCGCCGTGAGCAGGATGATGCCTTCGACCGTCGCCTGCGCCACCAGAATGCGGTCGAACGGGTCTTTGTGGAGGGGCGGCAGGCTATCGATGGAAACCGTGTGTTCGCTGGTGATCGGCAATTCGACATAGCCGTTGTCCAGCAAACCACGCCGCAGCACGCGCGGATCAACCTGGAAATCGGCACGCCCGAGGCCGCGTTTGATTGCGATTTCCCACAGGCTGGCGGCACTGAACAGGAGCTGGTTTTCCGGGGCTTCCAGCAACGGACGCGCGGCCAGCGGCAGGCGCTCGGGCGAACCCGCTGCCCACAGCAGCAGATGCGTATCGAGCAGCAGCTTCATGCGGATTCGCTGCCGCTGTCCAGGCCGAAAAGCTGTTCGATGGCTTCGCTGCCCATGCGGTCGAAGTCGTCGGGTACGGCAATCTGCCCCGCCATAAAGCCCAGTCTTTTGGCTTGTTGCGCAGTCGGCGCGTCCAGGCGCGTGACTTTGACCAGCGGTTTGCCGGCCTTGGCAATGATGAAGGCATCGCCTTGAACCGCCTGCTCGATCAGCTTCGACAACTGGGTTTTGGCTTCGTGAATATTGACGGTTTGCATGACGGCTCCGGTTAAACCAAGTTTAATTAGTCTAGTTTAAAAACCCCGGACAGGGAAATCCAACAGAGCACGAGACTCATGCTGCACGTCGACGCAGACCCTCAAAATACGATTGGTCTGCAGGTCCAGCCGGCGCAGAGGCTGCGCCTTCAAGCAACAGACCGCGCAAATGCTGGCGCGCCTGATCGCGGATCAATTCGCGCTCGTATTCGCTGTTGCTGCCACAACCGCGCTGCAAAGCCTGTTCATCAACGCAGGCTAAGGATGTCTCGGGCATGGAATGATTCATCGAACTCATGGCTGGATGACAGGCAGTTCAGCAAGACGCGCTCAGGCCGCCTCGACCATCCCCACCGCCTGCTCGACGTCCACCGCAACAATCCGCGAGACGCCCGGCTCCTGCATGGTGACGCCGGCCAGGTGCTGCGCCAGTTCCATGGTGACGCGGTTGTGGGTGATGAAGAGGAACTGGGTGTGCTCGGACATGGCCCGCACCAGGTTGCAGTAGCGGTCGGTGTTGGCGTCGTCGAGCGGGGCGTCGACTTCGTCGAGCAGGCAGAACGGCGCGGGGTTGAGCTTGAACATGGCGAACACCAGCGACAGCGCGGTGAGGGTCTTTTCGCCGCCGGACAGCATCTGGATCGATGCGTTCTTCTTGCCGGGCGGCTGGGCGAACACCTGCACGCCGGAATCGAGCAGTTCGTCGCCGGTGAGGATGAGGCGCGCCTGCCCGCCGCCGAACAGCTGCGGGAACAGTTCGCCCATGTGGCGGTTGACGGTGTCGAAGGTTTCCTTGAGCTTGGCGCGCGATTCCTGGTCGATGCGGTGGATCGCGTCTTCCAGCGTGGTGACGGCTTCGAGCAGGTCGGCGCACTGCGCGGCCAGGTAGTCGGCGCGCTCCTGCGCCTGGGTCAGTTCGTCCAGCGCGGCGAGGTTGACCGCGCCGAGTGCCGCAACTTCGTTCTGCAGCCGTGCAATGTCGGCCTGCAGTTGCGCCGGCCTGGGGCTGTCGGCCAGGGTTTGTTCGAGCTGGGCTTCGTCGGCGGCGGCTTCGCGCAGCTGCAGTTCGAACTGCGACTGCATCAGCATGGCCTCCTGATCTTTCAGCTTGAGCTGTTCGATGCTGCGGCGCAGCGGGTCGAGCCCCTGTTCGCAGCCGAGGCGCGCTTCGTCGTGGCTGCGCAGCTGGGCGGTGAGGCCTTCGAGCGCGTCGCGCGCGGCGGCGAGTTCGGCTTCGCGCGCGCTGCGCGTGGTCAGCGCGTCCTGCAGTTCGAGGTCGAGGGCGTCGGCCGGCATGCGGGCCAGTTCGTCGCGGGTGTGCGCAAGGCTGGCTTCGTCGGCGGCGATTTCGCCTTCGATGCGGGCGAGCGTGGCGCTGAGTTCGGCGATCTTGCTGCTGCAGGTGGTGAGCGCGAAACCGGCTTCCTGGTGGCGGCGTTCGGCGGCACGCTGCAATTCGCGCGCCTCGTAGACGGCGCGGTCGGCCTGGTCGCGCTTTAGCCGTGCGGCGTTAAGCGCGTCGCGCGCGGCTTCGCCCTGCGCGCGGTAGTCCTTGAGGCGGGTGTCGAGCAGCTCCAGCGTGGCGCGTTCGGCGTCCTGCTGGCGGCTGACTTCGTCGAGTTCCTGGCCGATCTGCGCGGCCCGGCTCTGCACCCGCTCGAGCGCCTGCTGCAGGCGCAGCAGTTCCATTTGCGCGGTGTGGTGGCGGCTCTGGGTCTGGGCGGTTTGCGCGCGCAAAGCCTGCACTTCGCGCTGGCGCTCGGCGTAGCTTTCCTGCACCTGGGCGCTGGCGGCGTCGAGTTCGGCGACCGCGCCGTACAGGCGCTCCGCGTCTTCGGTCAGGCGTTCGAGTTCGCGGCCGCGCGCCAGGATGCCTTCGACCGCGGTGTGCGGGCCGTGGAAGGTGAGGCTGTGGCGGGTAAACAGGTGGCCCTGCGGGGTGACGACATATTCGCCGGCCTGCAGGCTGGCGCTGCGTGCGCGCGCGGCGTCGGCGTCGTCGGCCCAGTAGACGCCGGCCAGCCAGTCGGCCAGCGCGGCGCGGGCGGCGGCATCGTCGCAGTCGACCTTGCTGGCCAGCAGCGCGGGGGCGATGACGACGGCGCCCTGCTCCGCGGCCATGCGTGCCGACCATACCGTCAGCCGCGCCGGCGGCGCATCGCTGAACCAGTCGGGCTGGCTGTCGGCGGCCACGGCCTGCAGGCGTTCGCGCAATACGGCTTCGACCGCGGCTTCCCAGCCGGGCGTCACGCGCAGGCCTTCCCACAGGCGCGGGGCGCGGTCGAGGTCGCGGCTGCGCAGCCAGGCGCCGAGTTTTTCGTCGGCCTTCAGGCTTTCCTGCAGTTTGTTGAGGGCGGCGAGTTCGGCTTCGGTCTGGTGCAGCGCCTTGCGCGCCGCTTCCAGCTCGCGGGTATGGCGCGCACGCGCGGCGTCGAGTTCGGGCAACGCGGCTTCGGCGGCCTTGAGGCGTTCCTGCGCGTCGGCCAGGGTCTCGGCCAGGGCGTCGAGTTCGACCTGTTTGGTGGCCAGTCCGGCGGCATCGGCACGCGGCAGCTGCGCCTGTTCCTGGGTCAGCCGCTGCTTGCGGATGTCCAGCTGGTCGAGCTGGCGCTTGGTATGGCCGAGGCTGTTTTCGTCGACCTGGCGCGCCTGTTCGGATTGCGACACGGCGCGCTGCGCTTCGCCGACCGCCTGCTGCGCCTCGCGCAGGGCGGCCTCCTTTTGCGGCAGGGTGCTGTCGGTAGCCTGGCGGGCGGCGGCTTCGGCTTCGGCATGCGCGGCTTCCAGATCGGGCTGCTGCGCGGTGACGTCCTGCAGCGCGTCGGCGGTGGCGGTGCGGCGCGCCTGCTGCGCTTCGAGCCGGGCGCTGCCTTCCTGGACCTGGCGCACCAGGCGTTCGCGGGTGGCGTTCTGGTGCGCCATGCTTTGCTCGATGCGCGCGACCTCGGCCTGCGCCTGGTAGTACGCGGCCTGCTGGGTGTTGAGGCTGTCCTGCCCGGCAAACTGGGTCTGGCGTGCGGTTTCCAGCAGCGATTCGATGTGGCGCAGGCGCGCGGTTTCGGCTTCGAGCTTGGTCTCCGCCGCGCTCAGGTCTTTGTCGATGCGGGCGCGCTGCTGGGCGGCGTCGTGCTTGCGGGCGAACCACAGGCGGTGCTGCGAATACGTCAGGTCGGCCTGCAGCTGTTTGTAATGCTGGGCGACTTCGGCCTGCGCGGTG
The DNA here is from genome assembly GCF_018780105.1 of Thiobacillus sp. Classification (GTDB taxonomy): domain Bacteria; phylum Pseudomonadota; class Gammaproteobacteria; order Burkholderiales; family Thiobacillaceae; genus Thiobacillus. The sequence continues at coordinate 4,786 of NZ_JADMKC010000015.1, read as the reverse complement.
AGTTTTTCGACCTGGGTCCGGAGTTCGCGCTGGATGTCCTCGACGCGATTCATGTTGTCGCGCGCATCCTTCAGCCGCGCTTCGGTTTCCTTGCGGCGCTCCTTGTATTTGGATACACCTGCAGCTTCTTCGAGGTAGCCGCGCAGTTCTTCGGGCTTGGCTTCGATCAGCCGCGAAATCATCCCCTGCTCGATGATGGCGTAGGCGCGCGCGCCGACGCCGGTGCCGAGGAACAGGTCCGCCACGTCGCGGCGGCGCACCCGCAGGTTGTTGATATAAAAGGTGGAGTCGCCGCTGCGGTCGAGCACACGCTTGACCGCGATCTCGGCGTATTGCGACCACTGGCCGGCGGCGCGCCCGAGCTCGTTGTTGAACGCCAGCTCGACCGAGGCGCGCGAGGCCGGCTTGCGCGTCGCCGAGCCGTTGAAGATCACGTCCTGCATCGAGCCGCCGCGCAGGTTCTTGGCCGACGATTCGCCGAGCACCCAGCGCACCGCGTCGATCACGTTCGACTTGCCGCAGCCGTTTGGCCCCACCACGCCGGTGAGCTGGGCGGGCACAGGAATCACGGTGGGATCGACGAAACTCTTGAAACCAGCCAGTTTGATGTGGGTTAAACGCAAGACAGTGGAACCTTGGGTTTTATAATGGGGTTTGTAAACGCCCTTTGCTGGGCGTGTTTTATGACAGCCATTCTACACCGAGCCCTTTTATGCCCTCCACACCCGTGAAATCCCTGGAAACCTTTCCCAACCCGAAACCTGAGCGTGATTTTCACATTCACATGGAAGTCCCTGAATTTACGTGTCTTTGCCCCAAGACCGGGCAGCCGGATTTCGCTACACTGATTCTCGACTACATCCCCGACAAAACCTGCGTTGAGCTCAAAAGCCTGAAACTCTACATGTGGAGCTTCCGCGAGGAAGGCCATTTTCACGAAGACGTCACCAACCGTGTGCTCGACGATCTGGTGAAAGCGACCAAGCCGCGTTTCATGCGGCTGACCGCCAAGTTCTATGTGCGCGGCGGCATCTTCACCAACGTGGTGGCCGAACACCGCAAGAAAGGCTGGCAGCCGGCGCCGCGCGTCGAGCTTACGCAGTTCGACCATAACTCGAATACACGCGGTTAATCCATTGTATTTTATTGGAATTGACTTCGGAACGTCGGGCGCGCGCAGCTGCGTGATCGACGCCGAAGGCACGGTCATTGCCGAAGACAGCCGCGACTTCGGCACCCTGGAAGAATACGAACGCGCCGGCATCTGGCGCGAGGCGCTGTGGGATCTGGTCGCCTCGCTGCCGCCCGCGATCCGCACCCAGTTGTCGGATATCGCGCTTGACGGCACCTCGGGCACGGTGATCGCCTGCGACGAAGCGCTCGACCCGCGCGCGCCGCCCCTGCTGTACAACGACGACCGCGCGGTGGAGGAAGCCGCGCTGATTGCCCGCACCGCCACCGCAGGCCACCCGGCTGCCGCCGTCACCTCGGGGCTGTCCAAGGTGCTGTGGCTGAAAAAGCGGCTCGGGCTGACCGGCGCGCGGCTGTATGTGAATCAGGCCGACTGGCTGTCCGGCCTGCTGACCGGCCGCGTCGGCATGACCGATTATCACAATGCCCTGAAAATGGGGCTCGATCTCGACGAGCTGAAATGGCCGGCCTGGGTGGAATATCTGGCCGACGTCGATTACCTGCCGGTGCCCATCGCACCCGGCGCGCGGCTTGGCACCGTATCGCGGCCGCGCGCGCGCTACCTCGGCGTCAACCCAGGCTGCATGGTGCACGCCGGCACCACCGATTCCATCGCCGCCTTCCTCGCCGCCGAGGTGAAGCAAAGCGGCGACGCCGTGACCTCGCTCGGCAGCACGCTGGTGCTGAAACTGCTGTCGGACACCCGCGTGGAATCGGTCGAACACGGCGTCTATTCGCACTGGTTCGGCAACCGCTGGCTGGCGGGCGGCGCCTCCAACGCCGGCGGCGCGGTGCTGCGGCAGTTTTTCGACGACCGCAGCCTGGCCGCGCTCTCCGAACAGATCGACCCGCGGGTCGCCAGCCCGCTCGACTACCTGCCGCTGCCGCGGCCCGGCGAGCGCTTCCCAGTCAACGACCCCCAGCTTTCGCCGCGTTTATCCCCGCGCCCGGCCGACGATGCCGCATTCCTCCACGGCCTGCTGGAAAGCCTCGGTCGCATCGAGGCACGCGGCTACAGCCTGCTGGCCGAGCTCGGCGCAAACCGGCTCGTCCGCGTCGAAACCGCCGGCGGCGGTGCGAAAAACCCCGCCTGGACGCGCATCCGCGAGCGCATGCTGGGCGTGCCAGTGCGCCGTGCCAACCATGCCGAAGCGGCCTATGGCGCGGCGCTGCTGGCGCGTGACGGCCTGCAGTGCTTCGCCTCCAACCCGTCCTGACGCCCTCCCGACTACAACTAAAGTTGTATATCCATCGTCGCAACTATGCCCTATGGTGATTGACACGCACCGCACGGCAGACGTCTGAACTGCGATTGTCCCGTCCCGCCGCGCGGTGAGCCCATCACAGGGGGGACAAAACATAATGAAAGTCCGCAATCACCGTCTGATGCGGGACGATGGCCAGGCGGCGCCGTACCTTGCCAGCCCGCATGCGGGCGGGACGATCGCGCCGCGTTTCATGATCATCCACTACACCGGCGGCAGCAGCGCGGCGGGGACGATCAGCTGGTTCCGCGATCCCAAATCCAAAGTTTCCGCGCATCTGGTGATCGCGCGCGACGGCATGGTCACCCAGATGGTGCCGTTCAACCACGAAGCCTGGCACGCCGGCCAGTCGCGCTGGGGCCATTTTTCCGGACTGAATCACCACAGCATCGGCATCGAACTCGACAATGCCGGCATCCTGATCAGAAGCGGCGGCAAGTGGGTTTCCAAACTTACGCGCAAAAGCTATCCCGACCGCGACGTCACCGTCGCCCCCCACAAGAACCAACCGCCCGGCGCCGCACCCAGCGGCTGGCACGCCTACACCCCCGAGCAAATCCTGGCCACCCTGGAATGCGGGATGGCGCTGGTCGAACACTACGGCCTCACCGATGTGCTGGGCCACGACGACATCGCCCCGGGTCGCAAGGTCGATCCAGGCCCGGATTTTCCGATGGAATCGGTGCGCGCCCGCCTCATGGGCCGCAGCGACGATCACCCCGAGCGCTACCGCACCTCCGCCCGGCTGTTTGTGCGCAGTGGCGCCGGCCCTGACTTCGCCGCGCTGCCAGGCACGCCCTTGCCACTTGGCACCGAAGTCGAGGTGCTACTGAAGCAAGGGTTGTGGTGGCAGATCGACGTGGTGGGCGAAGTCAACGGCGTGATGGACATCGTCGGCTGGTGCCACAGCAAATATCTCGTGCCGGTCGGCACTTAACCAGGAGATCCCATGGCCAAACCACCCAAAACCGCCACACTTTCATTCAAAGCCAAGCCTTCATCCCAAAAAGCTGCCCCTGCAGCCATCCGCTATTGCTCGCAGCCCATCCAGAATCCCCGGCAATTCGACCCCGCCGTCGATGCCATGCGCGCGCGTGCCATCATTGGCAACGGCAAAAAATGGGTGAACGGCACGCAACTCACCTATTACTGTTTCAAGTCGGGCGATGCCGTGCCTGCCGCGTGGCGCGGCAATGCGGCAGACATACGCGCAGTCGGCGCCGCCTTCGAAACCTGGTTCAAGCTCGGCATCGGTATCAGCTTCAAGGAAGTGAGCCGCCCGGAGGACGCCAACATCCGCATCGGCTTCGATGCGAACGACGGTTCGTGGTCCTACGTCGGGCGCGACACGCTGAATATCCGCGATCCACTGGCCCGCACCATGAATTTCGGCTGGCCGCTCGACACACCCTACGGACGCGACACCGCCCTGCACGAAATCGGCCATGCCATCGGCCTGGAGCACGAGCACCAGAATCCCTACGCCGGCATCGCCTGGGATGCCGATGCGGTTAAACAATACTTCAAGGGCCCACCCAACAACTGGGACCTGCAGCAGATCGAATGGAACATCCTGCGGAAGATATCCCCCTTGGAAGTCAAAGGCACAAGCTGGGACCCCAATTCGGTCATGGAATACGCATTCGGCCCCGGACTGATCGTCGAGCCCGCGGCGTATCACAAAGGCCTGACGCCCAAAGGCGGGCTCTCCAAGGCCGACAAGGACTGGATCGTCGAATCCTATCCCGGCCTCAAGCCCAAGGACGTCATCCCCAAACTGGAAGTGGGGCTGTCGCAAAAACTGGCGATCAAGGCCGGCCAGACCCGCGTATTCAGCTTCGCGCCCAAGCGCACCCGCACCTACCGCATCGGCACCTTCGGCACCTCGGACACCGTGATGGTGCTGTTCGAAGTCACCTCATCCGGCAACGTGCAGATTGCCGGCAACGACGACAGCGGCACCGATTTGAACGCACGCATCGACATGCGCCTGATCAACGGCCGGCGCTATCAGATCGGCCTCCGCCTGTATTACGCGGAAGCGGCCGCCGAAACCTCGATCATGGTTTGGTAAACCCCATGGCCGACGCACCGACTTCTCTCGACTGGAACAGCGTCCATGCGCAGGAGCGCGCCGCCATCCGCGAACCCGACGGCCGCAACGACGGCCCCGAGCGGCCGCTGATGGGACTGGCGTTTTCCGGTGGTGGCATCCGCAGCGCCACCTTCAATCTGGGCATTACCCAGGCGCTGGCCGAACTGCGCTTGCTGCGGCAATTCGACTACCTGTCGTGCGTATCGGGCGGCGGCTATATCGGCGGCTGGCTGTC
>NZ_JADMKC010000030.1 GCF_018780105.1 Thiobacillus sp. | reverse complement strand
TTCCCCACTGCTGCCTCCCGTAGGAGTCTGGACCGTGTCTCAGTTCCAGTGTGGCGGATCATCCTCTCAGACCCGCTACTGATCGTCGCCTTGGTGAGCCATTACCTCACCAACTAGCTAATCAGACGTCGGCCGCTCGAATAACGTGAGGTCTTGCGATCCCCCACTTTCCCCCTCAGGGCGTATGCGGTATTAGCACACCTTTCGCTGCGTTATCCCCCATTACTCGGTACGTTCCGACGCATTACTCACCCGTTCGCCACTCGCCACCAGGAGCAAGCTCCCGTGCTGCCGTTCGACTTGCATGTGTAAAGCATTCCGCCAGCGTTCAATCTGAGCCAGGATCAAACTCTTCAGTTCAATCTCTGCTATTACTTCAAATACTTTCGCTCAACTCAAAACTCGGCCGTTAATTAAAACGACTCTTTATTTCAAGTGTGAGCATTAATGCTAGTTGCCAGATCAGATAAACCCGATCCAACTACCGCAACAACACCCACACCTATCGGCTGTAAATTGTTAAAGATCAATCGATTAACTCAGCATCAACTTCTTGCTTCGCCGTTTCGAGAGCCGCGCATTCTACAGAACTTCTGAAATTGCGCAACTGGTAATTTTCGATTCGACTTAACTACTGTGTAAACCGTTACTGCTTTTTCGATCGCGCCTTTTTCGCAGCGCTTCGAAGAGGTGCGCATTCTACAGAGCAAACCAGCCCCGTCAACACTTTCAGCAAAACTATTTTAAATAATTGTTACACGCGCAAATCTGCGCTTCCCGACCTGAGCCACAACAGTGGCGCCAGACTGCACCACCACTCCCTTATCCACCACACGCTCACCATCCAGCCGCACCCCGCCCCCGGCAATCTGGCGAATCGCCTCCGACGTGCTCTCAACCAATCCGGCCTGCTTAAGCAGCACCGGCACAGTCATTCCGCCATCCATGCCGGGCAAAGTGATTTCAGGCATATCCGCCGGCAGCGCACCTTTCTGAAAGCGCGCCTCAAATTCCGTAAGCGCCTGCTGCGCCGCGTTGGCGCCGTGAAATCGCGCAACAATTTCCTGAGCAAATCCCACTTTGATGTCACGCGGGTTGGCCCCATCCGCCACTTGTTGCTTCCAACCTCCGATGGTTTGCAGGGACTCAAATGACAACAGATGGATGTAGCGCCACATCAAGTCATCCGAAACCGACATCAGCTTTCCGAAAATCTCCTGCGGCGGCTCGTTGATCCCGATGTAGTTACCCAAAGACTTCGACATTTTGTTGACGCCATCCAAGCCTTCCAGCAGCGGCATCGTCAAAATACTTTGTGGAGACTGGTTATTCTGCTTTTGCAATTCACGCCCCATCAGCAGATTGAACTTCTGATCCGTCCCGCCAAGCTCCACGTCAGCGTTTAGCGCCACCGAGTCATATCCCTGAATGAGCGGGTACAGAAACTCATGAATCGCGATGGGCTGCTGATTTGAATAGCGCTTATGGAAATCGTCCCGTTCCAGCATGCGGGCAACCGTATGAGTTGCAGCCAGCCGAATCATCCCCACCGAGCCTAGGCCTTCCATCCATTCAGAATTGAAGCGCACCTCCGTCAGGGCCGGATCCAGAATTTTGAATACCTGCTCCTGATAGGTTTTCGCGTTTTCTGCCACCGCTTCACGCGTTAATGGCGGCCGCGTAGTATTTTTCCCCGTCGGATCACCGATCATTCCCGTGAAATCACCAATCAGGAATATGACTTGGTGCCCCAAAGCCTGAAACTGCCGCAACTTGTTAAGCAGCACCGTATGACCCAAATGCAGATCAGGAGCAGTAGGGTCGAATCCCGCCTTGATCCGAAGCGGACGACCTGTTTTCAGCTTTTCTACAAGCTCAGCCTCAACCAGCAGCTCATCGGCCCCACGTTTGATTTCTTGCAATGCGTCCTGCATCAACGTCCTCTCTTCTGTGCCAGTCAAGTTTTCCTGCCCTTAACCGTAAACATTACGTACCAAGCCATCCGACAGCAGCGCAAGCCACTGTTTGGACTCAGAAATTCCCCGAAAATATTCATGGTAGAATGGGGTCTTGATTACGGAAGGGAACCGGTCCATGCCGCTCACCAAACTGAGAATCTTAACCGATCGCATGACAGGGGCGGAACGCCGTCTTGGACTGCGCACTCTGGTTGCTCTCTCAAGCTTGCCGCTCTTTGGCGTTGTTGCCGCATTTGGCCTCGCCCCGGACACCAATACGCTTGATACGCCCCCGGAAAGCATTACCGAGGCCATTGCATTGCCCTCACTGGGCACCGTGCGTACCGCTTCGTTCGTCCGAGAAGGCGTAACCCAATCGGGTGACACCCTCTCCAGCGTGCTGTCACGCATGAGAATCGACGACCTTGAAATCCAGCGCGTGCTTTCGACCGATGCAGTTCATCAGCTGGCTTCCAGTATCCGCGCCGGAAAACGCATCCAGGCCACGACCTCGCAGGATGGACAACTGCTGTCAATCCAGTTCGAGCATGCGGATGGGTCAAACTTGTCGGTCCGCCGTCAAGGCGACGCCTTTGTTGCGGAAGCAGACGATCAACTGATCGAGAGCCGTGTCGTCATGCGTTCAGGCCGCATCCTGTCATCGCTATTCGGTGCGACCGACAGCGCCGGCATCCCCGACAAAATCGCCAGCCAGATGACCGACGTGTTTTCTACAAGCCTGGACTTCCGTGACGACCTGCGTCGTGGCGACACATTTTCGGTGATTTACACGGTGAACTATCGCAATGGCGAGCCTGTCGGCGCAGACAAGCTGCTCGCAGCCGAGTTCGTCAATGCAGGAAAGCCGCTCCGTGCCGTCCTGTTCCGTGATCAGTCTGGACGCGAGGACTATTACACGCCGGATGGCGAATCCCTGAAAAAAGGCTTCTTGCGCTCGCCGCTCGAGTTTTCCCGGGTTACGTCCAGCTTCAGCAACTCGCGCAAGCATCCTGTTTTTGGCTTCCACCGCGCACATACCGGCGTTGATTTCGGCGCACCGACCGGAACCCGGGTCAAAGCCACGGGCGATGCCACGGTTGCCTTCGCTGGCCGCAAAGGGGGTTACGGCAATCTCGTCATCCTGCGTCATCACAGCGGCTACGAAACCTACTACGCTCACCTGAGCGCATTTGCATCCGGCATCCGCCCCGGGCGTCCAGTCAACCAAGGTGAGGTTATTGCCTATGTCGGCTCGACTGGCGCATCTACCGGCCCGCACTTGCATTACGAAGTGCGCATTGGCAGCAAACCCTATAACCCAATGACCATCAAGTTGCCGGGTTCAGCTCCGCTGGACGTGGCGCAACGTGCACAATTCCTACAGCAAACTGCCAATTGGTCTGAAAAGCTGGCTTTGCTGCGAGGCACCAACCTCGCTGCGCTCGATTGAGCGAGACACCTCAACATGAGACCGAGCATTTTGTCGGTCTCATGTCCGGTACCAGCCTTGATGGCGTAGATGCTGTTCTCGCCGAAGTGAACCTTGCCGGCCAAACCCGGCTTATTCATTCGCATTACCTGCCTTTCGCCGACAGCCTGCGCGCGCAGCTGCTTGCCTTGCACTCGCCCCAGCCCAATGAAATCCATCTGGCAGCCTGCGCCGCCAACGATTTGGCGCGCCTATATGCACAAACCGTCAATGAGTTGCTGAACAAAACCACCCATATCAATGTACGTGCGATCGGTTGTCACGGCCAAACCCTGCGTCATCGCCCTGCCGACGGCTATACCCTGCAAATCGGCAATGCTGCCTTGCTGGCAGAGCTCACCGGTATCACCGTTGTTGCCGATTTCCGTAGCCGTGACATCGCCGCAGGCGGCCAGGGCGCACCGCTGGTGCCCGCCTTCCACGCTCAGATGAGACACCCTGAAATCCACCGCGTGATTGCCAACATAGGCGGCATTGCCAATATCAGTGATCTACCCAGCAGCGGCCCAGTCCGGGGTTGGGATACCGGCCCCGGCAACATGCTGATGGATGCATGGATCAAACGACACCTAGGTGAACATTACGACCGCAATGGCGCCTGGGCCGCAATGGGCGTCATCCACGCGGAATTGCTTGATAGATTACTCAGCCATGAGTATCTGAAATTGGGGCCACCCAAGAGCGCCGGACGTGAACAGTTCAACTTGGAGTGGCTGGATAGCCAGATTAGCGGGTTGAGTCAGCCAGTTGAAGCCGCAAACGTACAAACCACGCTGCTCGAGTTCACTGCCATTAGCCTTTGCGACGCAATAAACCGTGATTGCCAAGGCACCCAGGAGCTCTACATCTGTGGCGGTGGCGTCCACAACGCTGTGCTGATGCAAAGGATCAGCAGCCGTCTGCCTGGCACACAGGTAAAAAGCTCAGTTGCACTTGGCGTAGATCCGGACTGGATGGAAGCGCTCGCTTTTGCATGGCTCGCACGTCAGGCCATGCATCATGCGCCAGGCAATCTGCCATCTGTCACGGGCGCACGAGGCGAGCGCATTCTGGGTGCGATTTACCCAGCCTGAGCAGGCACGCCGCCATAAAAAAAGGGGCCTAGGCCCCTTTTTAAAAGATTGCCAAATACTACTTATGCAGAAAACGAGGAACCGCAACCGCAGGTCGTCGTGGCGTTCGGATTCTTGATGACGAACTGCGCGCCCTCCAGGCCTTCCGAGTAATCGATTTCGGCGCCGACCAGATACTGGAAACTCATCGAATCGACCAGCAGAGTCACGCCATTCTTCACCATTGCGGTGTCGTCTGCGTTCTGGGCTTCGTCAAAGGTGAAGCCATACTGGAAACCGGAACAACCGCCACCGGAAACAAACACGCGCAGTTTCAGATCGGGGTTGCCTTCTTCGTCAATCAGGCTTTTGACTTTGCTGGCCGCGCTATCGGTGAAGATCAGCGGAATTTCCATTTCGGTTGCTGCGTTCATGTTGGTGCTCCTTAAATAAGTGTGGGCCAATTATCCGCATCACCCACGCTGCGTCAAGCAATGACCCTGTTTTCAACCCGGAGTTCCGGCCGCTCGAGCAGGCGCGACGACTGCGGGGCATTCGCACGCGTCACCGAACGTTCACGGAAGCATCCCCACGGCAGCCAGCGCAGTGTCTTCGGGCTGGTCAAACATGATGTTCATGTTTTGCACCGCCTGTCCGGCTGCGCCTTTGACCAGATTATCAATCACCGACAACACCACCACGCTGTCGCTTCCTGGCGGACGATGTACCGCAATCCGGCACATATTCGCGCCGCGCACCGATCGCGTTTCGGGGTGAGAACCCGCAGGCAAAACGTCTACAAAAGCCTCATCCGCATAACGCCGCTCGAACAGGCTTTGCAAATCGATATCAGCACTCACCCTGGCATACAGCGTGGCATGGATCCCCCTGATCAAGGGCAACAAATGCGGGACAAACGTGAACCCCACAGCCTTGCCGGCAAAGGACTCTAGGCCCTGCTTGATTTCCGGCCAGTGGCGATGGCCACCCACGCCATAAGCCTTGAAATTGTCGGAAGATTCGGCGAACAAGGTGGCAATTTCGGCCTTGCGCCCCGCACCCGAAACACCCGACTTGGCATCTGCCACCAGAAACCCCAAATCCACCGCTCCCGATTCCAGCAAGGGCAAAAAGCCCAACTGCACCGCTGTGGGATAACACCCAGGGTTGGCGATCAAGCGTGCATTTTTAATGGCTGCCCGGTTGATCTCTGGCAGCCCGTACACCGCTTCCGCCACCAGATCGGGGCAGGCGTGTTCCATTTTGTACCAGTGTTCCCACACCGCGACGTCCTTGATGCGAAAGTCCGCGGCCAGATCGATCACCTTAACGCCTGCATCAAGCAAAGCCCGGGTCTGCTGCATTGCCACGCCGTTGGGCGTGGCGAAAAAAACCACATCGCAATCTTCCAGCCCCGCCTCTTCCGGCGTGGAAAATGCCAGCTTTACGCGTCCGCGCAAATTCGGAAACATCTCGGCCACCGGCATGCCGGCTTCCTTGCGAGAAGTGATCGCCTTCAGTTCCACCTGCGGATGACGCTCCAACAAGCGCAACAACTCAACCCCGGTGTAACCCGTGCCTCCAACAATTCCTACTTTGATCATGCTCAGCTTCCCTGGTAAGTATGAGAGCTATTGTAGAACACCCATGTAACAGCCATAAAAAAAGCCGCCCAAACACGGACGGCTTTTTGGCAGCGCCAAATAATCAACGCTTGGAGAATTGCTTGCGGCGACGCGCCTTGTGGAAGCCGACTTTTTTACGCTCGACTTCACGCGCATCACGTGTCACCAGACCTGCGACCTTGAGCGTAGGCTTCATCTCGGGCGAGAACTCGATCAGTGCGCGGGTAATGCCGTGACGCACCGCGCCGGCCTGACCCGACTCACCGCCGCCCGACACGTTAACCATAATGTCAAACGTATTCAGGTTATCGGTCAGAACCAGCGGCTGACGCACAATCATGCGGCCGGTTTCGCGAGAGAAATATTCGTCCACCGGCTTGTCGTTCACAACGATCTTGCCGCTGCCCGCCTTGATAAACACGCGCGCAACAGATGATTTGCGACGTCCCGTACCGTAGTTGTAGTTACCGATCATGGTGTGGCCTTAAATTTGAGCGTTGATTTCCAGCGGCTTGGGCTGTTGCGCCTCATGCGGATGATCCGCGCCCGCATAAATTTTCATTTTCTTGATCATGGCGTAGCCAAGCGGGCCTTTCGGGAGCATGCCCTTGACCGCTTTTTCCAGCGCACGACCGGGGAAACGCTCCTGCATCTTGCCAAAAGTCGTTTCGTAAATGCCGCCCGGGTAACCCGAGTGACGATAGTATTTCTTGTCGAGTTCCTTGTTGCCGGTCACGCGCAACTTGGATGCATTGACAACAACAATGTAATCGCCCGTGTCGACGTGCGGCGTGAATTCGGGCTTATGCTTGCCGCGCAAACGGCGGGCAATTTCGGAAGCCAGACGACCCAGCACTTTGTTATCAGCATCAACAACGAACCAGTCGCGTTGAACTTCATGCGTTTTAGCGGAAAAGGTTTTCATGACCCAACCTCTGCACAGAGGACTATCTTGGAAAGCCGGGTAGTTTACCCGCGCAGCCCGAACAAAGTCAAACACTGTGTGCGAATTTCGCAGGGCGCCGGCATACAATTCCTGCCATGTCCGCCTGGCTCGCCACAAATCTGATCGCTGCGGTCCTGCTCCCGCCGCTGCTTCTGGTGCTATTGCTGACCGCAGGTCTCATTTTCCACCGTCGCCGCCCCCGCCTGGCCATGTCGCTTATTATTCTCTCCACAACCGCACTCTATACCCTGGCCACGCCATGGATGGGCGGCCTGTTGCTCCGAACACTGGAAATCAGCCGTCCGATTGGGGTCACCGACATACAAAAAGCGGAGGCCATTGTCGTACTGGGCGGCGGCAGGCGCATCGCGTCCGCCGAATACGGCGGCGACACGCTGAACGGAATCAGCCTTGAGCGTCTGCGCTACGCAGCTCGCCTGCACCGCAGCAGCGGCCTCCCCATCCTGGTTACCGGCGGCAAGCCGGGAGGTGGCACCCTCACCGAAGGCCGCATCATGCAACAGGTTCTGCTGAGCGAATACGGCATTGCCTGCCACTGGGTCGAAGACGCTGCGCTTACGACGTGGGACAACGCCCGACTGTCCGCGCAGCATCTCAAACCCAAACAGATCCAGCGCATCGTGCTGGTCACCCACGCCTGGCATTTGCGGCGCGCCCTTCCCTTGTTCGAAGCGCAGGGCCTGAGCGTCGCTCCGGCCGGAATCCAGTTTTCCAGCGCCCGCATCGATTCAATCCTGGACTGCCTGCCCACGCCGGCCGGGCTACGCGACAGCACATTTGCCCTGCACGAATGGCTCGGCATTCTGTGGTACAAACTCCGTTCTTTTTTGTCTGAAAGCAACCCATGAAAGCCCGTGTCAAACTCATCGAAGGCGTCAGCTTCGTCGGCCAGAGCGAATCCGGTCATAGCGTCGTCATGGATGGCGCACCCGAATCAGGCGGCAAAAATCTTGGCGTGCGACCGATGGAAATGCTGCTGCTGGGCCTGGGCGGCTGCTCCGCATTCGATGTCGTCCACATCCTGCGCAAAGGCCGTCAGCACGTGACCGACTGCATCGCCGATATCGATGCCACGCGCGCCGACACCGACCCCAAGGTGTTTACCCGGATCCACGTCCACTTCACCGTCAGCGGCAAAGGCCTCGACCCCAAGCGGGTCGAACAGGCTGTCCATCTATCCGCCGAAAAATACTGCTCGGCCAGCATCATGCTGGGCAAGGTCGCCGAAATCACACACGACTTCGAGATTGTGGAAAACTAAGCAAAAAAAAAACGGGCTCCCGAAGGAGCCCGTTTCAGTTTCATCATTCAAACCGGGTTGCCCCGGCGTTGAATTAGAAAGAGTGCACCACGCCAACCGAGAAAGCGGAGTTGTCGTCATCAGCAACGGCCGAAGCCGGGAAACCTGCGACTTGGTCGCTGGTGCCGCCGCCTGCGCCGAGGGTGATGTTCTGACCATCAGCATACAGAACATACACGGAAGTACGCTTGGACAGGTTGTAGTCCATGCCAACGGTCCACTGCTCGGGATCGATATAGTTCGTGCCAACGGTGTCGTACTCGCCTTGCATGTAGTTGGCCTTGAAGACCATCGCGCCCATGGTGTAGGAACCGCCGACCATCCATGCGTCGTAGTCACCAGCCAGGGTGCCGACGGTGGTGGAGTCATCTTCCAGGCTGTCATATTGACCGACCAGCTTGAAGTCACCGAAGGTGAAGCCAGCAGCCAGACGATACTGAGCGCCCAGACCATTTGCCTCGTGGTAGTCGCCGTCACCGTAGCCAAAGCCCAGGAACAAGGGGCCGTTTGCGTAGGTCGCGCTCAGGTTGTACAGGCTGCGATCAGCCACGTCACCAGCGTTAGCTGCTGCAGAAACCGGGTCGGTGGAATAAGCTGCAGCAAAGCTGAAGCCGGTCCAGGTGGGGGAGATGTAGGCCACGACGTTGTCGCCGCGGGTGTCGGAACCGCCACCCATCACGTTGCGCGAGTCAGCGATGGTATCGCCGAACAGGTCAACTGCACGACCCACGAGCTTCAGCGGGGTGTCATGGTTACCGATCAGGGCGGTACCGAAACCACCCTTCAGGCCGACGAAGCTGTTGCGGCTTGCGAAGGTGCCGTTCTGCTCGTCCAGGTTGATGCCGGACTCGATCTGCCAAATGGCAGCCAGACCGCCGCCCAGATCTTCGGTGCCCTTGAAGCCGATGCGGCTGGCGTTGGAGGAAACCTGGGTGTCCGAGTAGTTGCTGTCGTCATAGAAGGACAGTGCGACATGCAGTTTGCCGTACACATCCACGTTGCTGGTGGCAGCGAAAGCCGGTGCGGAAACGACGCCGGCAACAGCCAGAGCGATCAGGGATTTTTTCATTGCTTTACTCCTAAGAAAGTAAAAATAAGTACCCAGAGGGCATAAAAAACCAATTATGGCTAAAGCTCTGCAGAGCTGTCCCACTTGGAAAAGTGCTCGTTGGACGGGGGTCGATTATCCAGACTGAGACCGGGGCGGCAAGCAAACCTGTTGTTTTTTCTGTTACGCAGCCGGAAAAGTGTTGTTTTGTTGCACCAGCGCTACAGCCCGCGGCCTCTGCGCCCATAGACACTGCCACCGACGGTCGGGGGTCGTCTACCTGAGAACAGGGGCCTCCGACTAGAATGGGCATTCATCTTGTTCGACCCGAAAGGACACGCCATGCGCTGGGAACACGGACGCCGCAGTGACAATATCGAAGACCGGCGCGGCATGCGCGTGGGCGGGAAGGGGCTGGCCGGAGGCGGCATCGGCGCGATCGTGCTGGCGCTGGTGGTGATGTATTTTGGCGGCGATCCGTCGGTGGTGCTGAACCAGGCCGGCGGCCTGATGCCGGTCCCCACCGAGCAGCAAGCTTCGCCCTCGAGCCCTGAAGAGGAAAAGCTCAAGGAATTCATGTCAGTGGTGCTGGCTGATACCGAAGATGTGTGGGGCGCGCTGTTCAAGGCATCGGGGCACGTCTATTCGCAGCCCCATCTGGTGCTGTTTTCCGGCGCGGTGCAGTCGGCTTGCGGTCACGCCGAAGCGGCGATGGGCCCTTTTTATTGCCCGGGCGACCAGAAGCTTTACTTGGATATGCGTTTTTTCAACGATCTGGCGCAACGCCATGATGCGCCGGGCGATTTTGCCCAGGCCTATGTGGTGGCGCACGAAGTCGGCCACCACGTGCAAACCCTGCTCGGCATTTCGGACAAGGTTCACGCGGCGCGCAGCCGCGCGGCGGAAGCCGAAGGCAATGCCCTGCAAGTGCGGATGGAACTGCAGGCCGACTGTTTTGCCGGGGTGTGGGCGCACCATGCCAACCGCGAACGGCAGATTCTGGAGCCGGGCGACACCGAAGAGGCCCTGGCGGCAGCGGCCGGCGTGGGCGACGACCGCCTGCAACAACAGGCACGCGGCTACGTGGTACCGGAGTCCTTTACCCACGGCTCGTCGGAACAGCGGATGCAATGGTTCAGCCACGGCATGCAAAGCGGCGATCCGGGTCAGTGCGACACGTTCAAGGCTGCACGGCTGTAGGCTTTTCAGCAACCGGGCAACAAAAAAGGCGACTCACGGGTCGCCTTTTTTGTTGTGCCAAGTTTTATTCGGCCAGGCCAAGGCCCGGCAGCCTGCCTGCTGATTACTTCTTCTTGCCAGCAGGAGTCGGCGCAACGACAGCGATGGACAAGGCCTCGGTGTAGCTGATGACCACGTTATCGCCTTTGGCCATGTTGCTGAATCCCTTGACGCCTTCCTTGACGGGGAAAGTGGCTTCCTTGCCCTGCGGGCCCTTCAGCGTGACGGTGCGGGCTTTTTGATCGATCGCAGTGACCACGCCGGTGACTTCCGTGCTGTTTGCCACAATGATGCTGGGCTTATCGCCTTTGGCCGCTCTGACCACGCGTTCTTTTTCTTCCACTTTCGGCGCCCCACCCATCTTGTTCACGCTGATGGACATTTCCTGAGCGTAGGTGGAGACAACCTTGTCGCCCGCGTTGATCTGGTCGAAGTTCACCATTTCAGGCCCGGCCGTGAAGGTGTGCGCCTTGCCATCCTTGGCCGTCAGCGTGAAGGTGCGATTGGCTTTGTCGACAGCCGTGACCGTTGCGCCGCCCGTGATGGAGTCGATCACGACCTTGCTAGGCAGCGTGGCGGAATCGGCCGATGCAACCGAAGCGGACAAGGACAACACGGCAGCGCATACGACGGAATACAGTTTTTTCATAACATCTCCAGGACTGAACGAAGGGATAAGCGGACCCCGTCTCAGGATCCCGCACACAAAACCTGTAAGCCTCACGCCCCGCACCTTGGGTGCAAACGCTAAACATACGCGCGGCAATATAGCACCGCCCCACGCGGCGCTACAAGAACGAACGAGCTTGTGGAATGTGCGCTCAGGCCCAGCGGCCGAATCCGGCGATGCCCACCATCAGCCGGATCAGCCCATAAGCCAGCCACGACAGCATGCGTTGCAGCCGGGGGCGGCGCTGCCAGTCAGCCGCATCGAGCGGGATGGCTTGACCGATAGCCTGTTGCAGACGCTGCTCCAGCGTGGATGCAAATCCTGCGTCTTCAACCACGATGTTGGCCTCGCGCGCCACCAGCAGGCTGAACGGGTCGAGGTTACTGGATCCCACTGTCGCCCAATGGCGGTCGATCACCGCCGCCTTGGCATGCAGTTCGCTTGCCCGGTATTCGTAAATTTCGACCCCCGCCGCCAGCAAATCGCGGTACAGGGCACGCGATGCGCTTTGATAAAAGGGATGATCGGTATGCCCCTGCACCAGCAGTTGCACCCGTACGCCGCGCGCCGCAGCCCGGCGCAGCAGCTGCCGGAAACGATGACCCGGCAGGAAATAGGCGCTGGCCAGAATGATTTCGTCGCGCGCCAGGGCCAGCGCAGCAAGATAGGCCCGCTCGATTTCGCGGCGATGCGCGAAGTTGTCACGCACCACGAAGGCGGCACGCACGTGGCCGTCGGTCGGCCAGGATGGTTCGGCCCAGTGCGCCTGCTCGCCAGTGCGCAATTGCGTCAACGCCACCAGCTGCCACAGATGACGCACGCTGGCATGAATGCGCGCCAGCAGCGGGCCCTGCACCTCGACGCTGAAATCGAGACGCGGCTGGGCGAACCGCACCGGCTCGAAATCATCGATCAGATTCATGCCACCGATCACGGCAATGCGCGCATCGATCACCGCCAGCTTGCGATGCAAGCGCCGCAGATTGCGGGGATTGGAAAGCCAGCCCGCAATGATCGGACGATAGACCAGCACCCTGACACCCGCAGCGCTCAACGCATCCCGCCAGGCTGTCGGCAACTGGCGCGAACCCACCCCATCGATCAGCAAACGCACCCGCACCCCGCGCTGCGCTGCGCGGATCAGCGCTGCCTGAACCGCCTCGGCGCTGGGGTCGGTGTTGAAAATGTAGGTTTCGAGGTGGACTTCATGCTGCGCGGCGTCGATGGCGGCAATCAGGGCCGGAAAGAATTCGGTTCCGCTTTGCAGCAAGCGCAGGCAATTGCCTGAAACCAGGTCGACACCGCGAAAAAACAAGGGTCGCCAGCGATTGCGCGCGGGCATCAGACTGCGCGAAGCTGGGCCGTCAGGGCGGCATGGTCGGAAATTCGGTGCCAGGCGTTGCCGGTTTGGACGCGTGCGGACTGGATGCTGAAACCCCGGATATAAATCCGGTCCAGCTGGAACATCGGCAAAAAGGCGGGATAACTGCGCGCTGTCTTGCCATGATGGGTTTTGAACACTTCGACCAGCCCCAGCTCGTCTTCGAAGAAATGGCCCGCGCGCACCAGCCAGTCGTTGAAGTCGCCGGCCAGGATCAACGGCGCATCGTCCGGCACCATCGCGTGCACGCGTGCCGCGATCATTTGCAGCTGGCGCCGGCGGCCGCGCTCGGTCAGCCCCAGGTGGACGTTGATGCAGTGCAGCGGCACGGGCATGCCCGGCACTTCGATTTCGCAATGCAGCATGCCGCGGCTCTCGAACGCATGCGCCGAAATATCCTGGTTCTCCCACGACAGGATCTTGTGGCGCGACAGGATGGCATTGCCGTGATGGCCGGTGTCGTAGACACAGTTCTTGCCGTAGACGAAATCGGTGTAGACGTGTCCGGCCAAAAACTCGTGCTGTGGCTTGGCCGGCCAGTGCTGGAATCGGCTGGCGCGCACGCCATGAACGCCCTGCACTTCCTGCAGAAACACGATATCGGTGCCCAGCGCGCCCAGACGATCGCGCAGTTCGTGCACCGTCAGTCGCTGATTGAATTGCGACAACCCCTTGTGCATGTTGTAACTGGCAATGTGCAGCGAAGCGCTCATGAGCTAATTATAGGGCGGGCAGGCGGCGGATCGCGGCGGCATTGCTGGGCGAGAAACAGGCCTCGGCCGCCGCCTCGCGCGACAGCCAGCGGTATCGCAAATGCTCGCGCGGCGCCAAGGTAACAGGCAAGGCGCCGGGCAGACACAGGCCAAACACATGCTCGGTGTTGTGCGTCACGCCCGGCGCGTAGCGATGGCGCCAGCGTTCATAGATTTCGTAGCGGGTTTCAATCCCCCAGTCGGTCAGCGCAAACTGGCCGGCGTCCAGCCCGGTCTCTTCGCGCACTTCACGAATCGCAGTCTGCATCAGGGTTTCGCCTGCATCCTGCGAGCCGGTGACCGATTGCCAGAGCCCCGGCGCATCGGCGCGCTCCATCAGGAGCACCTGACCATCCGCCGTGTGGATCACGACGAGGACGGAGACCGGTATTTTATGCGCGCTCAAATGATGCGGGCGTTGAGTGGAATGCCCGTCGTCAGGATGGCGATCAGGCGGTCGATATTTGGATGCCTGCCGGGATTCCGGCTGGCGTCTTCGGTGTGCTCGGCGAAAATTGCCAGGCCCTCGGCCGCCGCCTCGGCATTGATCGCACCGTATTGCTGCGCCAGATGGGCATACACGCGAAAAGAGCCTGCGGTGCCGGGTGCGTTGGCGATGACGGCGACTTCCGCACCGCTGCTGTCGGTCAGAACGAGTTGCTCGCCGGCGAACTCGGGCAAGGTTTTCAGGGTATCGGCGAATTTCATTTCAAAATCCTGATCCGCGAAGTACGCGAAGGGAACCTGCAGCGTGCTTCTTCGCGTTTCTTCGCGGATAAAAAAAGCTCAGGCCGCCTTGTCGGTCGAAACCGGGTTGCGTAGGCGGATGTGCAATTCGCGCAACTGCTTGTCGTCCACCACGTTCGGCGCATTGGTCATCAGGCAGCTGGCGCGCTGGGTTTTGGGGAATGCAATGACGTCGCGAATCGACTCGGCGCCGGTCATCAGGGTGACCAGACGATCCAGGCCGAACGCCAGACCGCCGTGTGGCGGCGCGCCGTATTGCAGCGCGTCGAGCAGGAAGCCGAATTTCTCGCGGCGTTCGTCCTCACCGATGTTGAGCGCAGCAAACACCTTGTCCTGCACCGTCTGCTTGTGGATGCGCACCGAACCGCCGCCGACTTCCCAGCCGTTCAGCACCATGTCGTACGCTTTCGACAGGCACTTACCGGGGTCGGTGGCAAGCCATTCTTCGTGACCGTCTTTGGGCGCAGTGAAGGGATGGTGCAGCGCGTCCCAGCGGTTTTCGTCCTCGTTGAACTCGAACATGGGGAAATCGACCACCCACAACGGCGCCCAGGCGCGGCCGTCGAGGTGGCCTTTCTCGTGGCCGATTTTCAGGCGCAGCGCGCCGAGCGCATCGTTGACCACCTTGGCCTTGTCCGCACCAAAGAAAATCAGGTCGCCGTTGGCCGCGCCGGTGCGCTCCATCACGGCCTTCAGCGCAGCGTCGGAAAGGTTCTTGACGATGGGCGATTGCAGGCCGGTTTCATTCAGTTGCGACACATCGTTGACCTTGATGTAGGCCAGTCCCTTGGCGCCGTAGATCTTGACGAACTCGGTGTAGGCGTCGATCTCGCTGCGCGAAAGCGCTGCGCCGCCGGGAATCCGCAATGCCGCGACGCGGCCCTTGGCATCGTTGGCCGGACCGGAAAACACCTTGAACGCAACGTCTTTCATCGCATCGCCGACATCGACGATTTCGAGTGTCACCCGCATGTCGGGCTTGTCAGAACCGTAGCGATTGATCGCCTCGTGATAGGTCATGCGCGGGAACGCGGCAGGCAGTTCGGTGCCCTGCGCCTTCATCATCATGTCGCGGATCATGCCTTCGACCAGCGCCATGATCTCTTCCTCGCCGAGGAATGAGGTTTCCAGGTCGACCTGGGTGAACTCGGGCTGGCGGTCGGCGCGCAGATCTTCGTCGCGGAAGCATTTGGTGATCTGGAAATAGCGGTCGACACCGGCCACCATCAGCAGCTGCTTGAACAGCTGCGGCGACTGCGGCAGCGCGTAGAACATGCCGTCATGCACCCGGCTCGGCACCAGGTAATCGCGTGCGCCTTCCGGGGTGCTGCGTGTCAGCATCGGCGTTTCGACTTCCATGAAACCGTGCGTGTCGAGGTAGTCGCGCATGATTTTGGACACGCGGTAGCGCAGCTTGAGGTTCTTCTGCATCGGCTCGCGGCGCAGGTCGAGATAGCGGTACTGCAGGCGGATGTTTTCGTTGATGTTGTCGTCGTCGATCTGGAACGGCGGTGTCAGCGAGGCGTTCAGCACCTCCAGATTGCGCGTCAGCATTTCGACCATGCCGGTCGGCATGTTGGGGTTTTCGGTGCCGGCTGGACGGGCGCGCACCAGGCCCTCGATCTTCAGCACGAATTCGGAGCGCACTTCCTCGGCCAGCTTGAATGCAGCTGGCGTATCGGGGTCGATCACCACCTGCATCATGCCTTCGCGGTCGCGCAGATCGATGAAGATCACGCCGCCGTGGTCGCGCCGCCGGTGCGCCCAGCCGCAGATCGTGATGGTTTTTCCGATATCGCCGGCGCTGACCGCGCCACAGTAATGAGTCCGCATGCTGTTTCCTGATTGCTTTCTATTGTTGAATCCCGGGGCGCGTTTCGCCGGAGGCCACGCCCATCGAAATAATGTATTTGAGCGCGCGATCGACCGGAATATCCAGCTCGATGACTTCGCTCTTTTTTACGTAAAAATAAAACCCGTTGACCGGACTCGGCGTGGTGGGAATGAACACCGCCACATGCGCCTCGGGCAGCATGCGCGCCACCTCATCCGGCACGTTGGTCTGAAACGCCAGCGACCACGCCTGCGGATGCGGGTAGCGTACCAGCAACACTTTACGAAACGCATGACCGCTGCCAGACAACAGCGTGTCGGACACCTGCTTGACGCTGCCGTAGATGCTTTTGACGACCGGAATGCGCGCCACCAGGGCCTCGGTCCAGTCGATCAGCTTCTGGCCGAAGAAATTGGTGGCGAACACGCCAGTGAGAACAATGACCAGCAAGGTCAGAATGACGCCCAGGCCCGGGATGCGCATGCCCAGCCAGGCATGCGGCTGCCACGCCGCGGGCAGCACGGTGAGCGTCTGGTCCATGCTGCCGATCAGCAGGTCGAGCACCCACAGCGTGATGCCCAGGGGCACCCAGATCAGCAGGCCGGTAATGAAATAGCGTTTCATGGAAAGAGTGGTTATACAAACAAAGAAGCGGGCGGCACATACCCAATTCAGGGCACATGCCGCCCGCTTCCAGGATCGTGGCTCGGCCTCAGTTACAGGCCGGGCATGCGCCGGTACCGCACGCGGGAGATGGTGCCTCGGACTTCGTTTCCGCAGGCTTGCTGCCGTTGCCCTTGAAATCCGTGGCGTACCAGCCATTGCCCTTGAGCGCGAACCCGGCGGCGGTCACCTGCTTGGCGTAATCCGCCTTGCCGCACGACGGACACACGCTCAGGGGCGCATCCGCAATTTTTTGCATTTCATCCTGGGCAAAACCGCAGGACGTACATTTGTAAGCGTAAATCGGCATAAAAATTCTCCGACAATCAAGAAGTTGCGTGATTATACCCAATAGAGCCGGGCACACGTACCTCTGCGGGGCACAAGTACCCACTCCGGGGCACACGTACCCCATGACGCTGTCACGGCGCCCGGACAGCCCGACGCCCGTTCCGGGCGAACGGGCCGCCCGCTCAAGCCCCCTCACCAAGCCATACTGAAGCTGCCGTACACCCGGCTACTGTAGACATTGGTGTCGCGGAACTCAGTGTACGCATCGCCCAGATTCTGTCCGACGATTGCCATTTCCACGTCGCGGCCTTCCCATTTCCAGCGGCGCGCCAGACGTGCATCCACGCGGGTGAACATTTGCGTCAAATCCCCCTCGGACAGCCACTTCATTTCGTCGTAATGCCAGGCGCCCAGACTGACCATCCAGCCATGGCCCATGCGGTAGCTGGTCAATATCTGCCAGCTGTTACGCGGCGAGGAGACGGGAATGTCCCTATTGAAGTTGGCCGCAGCGGGCGATGGGATGTCCGAGCGCATGAACACCCGGGCGAAATAGGCGACGACGTCCAGCGACTCCGTCGGCCGCCAGCGCAACTGAAGTTCGCCGCCCTGGGTGTCGACCGTACCGATATTGCCCGACTGGAGCTCCTTCGGCCGGATGCTGGCATCGTCAGAGGGGTCGAACAAGTCGTTGCTCTGGCCGATAAACTGATCGATGTGGTCCTTGAACAGGCGCACATCCAGTTCCAGCCGGGCCGGCTGGAACTGGCCCACATAGCCGATCTCGCGCGACAGCAAACGTTCGGGTTCAAGCCCGTCCGAGGGCACGGTCACCACGTCGCCGATTGCCCCGGACTGCAACAGAAAGACCTGATTGCCTTCTTCTTCGAAGAAAGTCGGCGAGCGGTACGCCCGCGAGATGCCCATGCGGAGGGTGTGTCCCGGCGCCAGGGTAAAGTTGACGGCGGCACGCGGCGAAACGTCTGCGCCGGTGTAGTAATGATGCTCCAGCATGGCGCCCGCCTGCAGCAGCATCCAGTCGTTGGCCCGCCATTCGATGTTGGCCGAGGCGCGCGCGAGTTCACCGCGCAGGGTCCGGTCCGAATTGTAGTTTTGCGGGCTGCGCACGGTTTCCTGCCGGACTTCTCCGCCCCAAACGGCGCGCAAATCTGGCGCCCACTGGTCATTGACCTGCAGCTCGATGCTGCTGCGGGTTTGCTGCAGATATTGGTCCACGTTGACCGTGACGGGCGGCACGATCAAATCCGCCACTTTGTTGGCATCGAAGCGGTTCTGGCTGAAATAGGCCTGTACCCGCCACTCGCGCATGGCAGATTCCACCTTGTGATAAGCCAGCTGCAGATACTGCGCCCGCGAATCCTGCTCGTTCGGCTCAACCAGGGAACCCAGTTCCCCGGTGAGCTTGCCCGCATCCCAGTTGCCCTGCGACACGCCAAACTGCGCCATCGCGTCCGAGTCCGGGGTAAGTTGCCAATCCATGCGGCCATTGACGAAGTAGGTATCGCTCGCTTCGAAATACTGTCCGTTCGCATTGCTGGCAGCGGATTTGAAGGTCACATCGCGCTCGAAGCGATCGCGCTGCTGCGCCGATGCGGTAATGCGATACCGCATGACCTCGTCGCCGCCGCCATGGCGCAGCGTCAGTCCGCCCATGTCCTGTTCGCCCGCCTGCATCGACACGAACTCGCCCGGCACCTGAGCCGCAGTCTTGGAAATGATGTTGATCACCGCAGCAAACGCATTGGCGCCATACACCGCAGCATCCGGGCCGCGCACCACTTCGATGCGTTCGATGTCGTCGATGGAAAGCGGCAAATCCGCCCAGTTCACCGCGCCGTAATGCGCGCTATAGATCGAGCGGCCGTCGACCAGCACCTGAAAACGCCGCGAATAGGCATCGCCCAGCCCGTGATAACCCGCTGCCCAGGTATTGTCGCGGGTATACGACACCGCAAAGCCCGGTACCAGCCGCAACAATTCGGGGATATCGCGAAAGCCCGACGCCCGGATCATGTCCTGGTCGATGATGGTGACGGCAGCAGGCGCTTCGTTGACTGGCTGCGACAGGCGAGACGCCGACAACACCACCGGCAGCTCGTCGAGAAAGTCCGCCTCCGACTCGGCCGCGGCGGCGGGCAGCGACAGTCCGGCGAGCACGGCCATGACGTACCTGCGCAGCAGGGTGTTGACGGCAGGGATGGAAATGCTGCGCAAAGGGAGGGTCAGGAATATTAAGGACACCGGGATTTTGCAGCAATTCAGCCGCGCTGGCTCAAAATCCTGCCCGGAATTGCACCAAGGCCTGCGATTCCGTTTCGCGTGCTGGGTCAAACTCCGCACCGCCGCCCAGCAGACGACGGCCGATGAGCGCCACTTCAAGCGGGACATCCGAGGTCTTGCCGCGCCAGGCGAGTCTCAGGTCAAGCAAATTGGTCCCTTCGATCTGGCCCCCCGCCCCCAGCCAGGTATACGGACCGCTTTTGTTCCACAAACCGCTTACCCACCACGCCTGACTCAAGCCATGCTCCGCCAGCAGGTTGAACGAGATGACGGTGCGGAATCATTCCAGTCCGGGTTGTCGGCTTTAATGCGTGCCCAGGCCGGCGCAAAGCGGAGACGCGTACGTTGGGCGGGCTTCCACTCAATCTCAAACTCAAGGCCTCTCACCGTGGCATCGCCCGCGTTGAAAAACTGGTAGGCCAGATCGTCCTGCCCATCGATATAAGACACTTCGGCGAAATCGATCAGATCGGTATAACGATCGTAAAAGGCCCGCATGTCGAGCGTCAGCCCCGCATCGGGCCAGGCCTGCCACCAGCCGATCTCGCGCGAAACGATGCGCTCTGATTGAAGATCGTCAGGCAGGATCAGCAAGGTATCGGGGCCATAACCAAAATCCGCAACGATCTGGCCGGACAATTCGTAATACGTTGGCACCCGGTAACCCAGGTTGTAGCCGATTCGGAATGACTGGGTGGCGCGCGGCTGATAATGCAAGGTGAGTCGGGGAGAAAACTCCTGTTGCCCGGCTTGGGTCGACTCCAGCATGGCGCCGGCATTCACCAGCCATTGCGGCGCCAGGCGGAACTCGCCGTTACCGTATACGCGCCAGGAGCGCTCCTCGATCGATTCCGGCTGGTTGTAATAAAACTGCGACTGCACTTCGTCCATGCGATATTCCGCTCCCAGCGCGACACGCGCGGCGGGGGCCAGGGCAAAGTTCCAGGCTGCAATGAGATTCTGCCGCCGGGTCGAGAACCCGAGATCCAGCGGTGGAGGAAATCCACCCAGATCAAGAGTGTCGCCGTAGGTCTGCTGCGTGAAGTTGTAGAACAGGCGGGTTTCCGCGCCATCCTCATAGACCCGCTGCCAGATGGCCTGCCCATAGGCCGAGTGCAGATTGACCGGAAAAACCTGTCCGGCGGCCGCATCCTCGTCCAGCTGGGTATGGGCAACGCCACCCATCAATGTCAGGGTATCCATATTGCTGATGCGCCAGTCTCCCCGCCCATCGACAAAGCGATCCCGAACGTCGTCCGGTATGGATTCGTAGTAGTCGTCAGAGCGTTGCGAAACCGAAATACGCCATTGTCCGGATTCGGTCACTCCGCCTATCCGTGCGCTGAGTTCCCGATAACCGCCCTCGCCCACCCCAACCTTGACGCCCGGGCGAGTACCGCCGACGTCCGCACGGGTCAGGAAATTGATCACCCCCAGGAAAGCATTCGCGCCATAGCTGGCTGCTGCCGGCCCACGTATGACTTCAACACGGTCGATGTCTTCCAGCGAAAGCGGCAGATTGCGCCAGTAAACCTGGCCAAAGTCGGGGCTGTAGACCGAGCGCCCGTCGATCAGCACCTGAAAGCGGCGGGCATAGCCATCGCCCAGGCCGTGATAGCTCAGCGTCCCCACCAGCCCATCCTGATGTGCGACCGAAAACCCCGGCACCAGCCGGAATACGTCGAGCACGTGGGTTATGCCTGCGGCCCGAATCATCTCCCGATCGATGACCGTAACCGCAGAGGGTGCGTCTGCGAGTGACTGGCTCAGACGCGATGGCGACAAGACCACGGGAAGATCGGCCAGAAAATCCGCCTCGCTCAAGGCCGCGGCTTGGGTCGATGTGCACAGGACAAGCCCGGCAGGCCCAAGCCATCGTCTCCTTATTCCCACCGGCTACTCCCTGATTATTTTTATGTGCCGGAACCGGCGAATGCTGGATCAGAACGGAATATCGTCTTCCATATCGTCGAAACCGCTCGATGCCGGGCGCGCAGGCGGGGCGCTGGGACGCGGCGCGGGTTTCGGTGCGGCCTGCTGCGTGTAACCGCCGTCGTCCATGTCCGCCATGCCGCCACCGCCCTTGCTGCCAAGCATCTGCATGCGGTCGCCGCGGATTTCGGTGGCGTATTTTTCGACGCCATCCTTGTCGGTGTATTTACGGGTGCGCAGCGAGCCTTCGACGTAAATCTGGCTGCCTTTCTTCAGATACTGGCCGCAGATTTCGGCCTGACGGCCAAAGAAGCTGATGCGATGCCACTCGGTGGCTTCCTTCATCTCGCCGCTTTTGTCCTTGAATTTATCGGTGGTGGCCAGCGCCAGATTGGCGACAGCATCGCCGCTCGGCAAATATCGCATGTCGGGATCACGCCCCAGGTTGCCGACCAGAATGACTTTATTGACGGATGCCATGTTTTTCCCCGTTTGAAATTGAATAGATTGAGCGGTTTCCGGATGTGGATTCTATCAGGCAGCTTCAGGCAAGCGGCCTGCCAGCACGCTGCGCGCGCCGTCTTCGTCCCAGCCCTTGATGCTGACTTTCAGCATGGCCACGCCTTCTTCGCCCAGCACCACCGCCTCGACCACACCGGCCACCCCGACCAGCCGCATTTTCAGCAGCGCAGCCTGATCGGGCGGCATCACGCCGACGCGAAACATGCGGGTTTTGATCGCGGGCGGCGCCTGCATCGACAGGCTGGCCAGCAGCCATCCCGCCATCAGCACCACGCAGAAGATGAACACGGCCTGAAAGCCATGGTGCTGCGCCAGCCAGCCGCCAACCACGCCTCCGAAAAACAGCCCCAAAGCTTGCGCGGTGTTGTAGACCCCCATCGCCGTGCCCTTGGCGGACACCGGCGCCAGCTTGGAGATCAGCGAAGGCAGGCTCGCTTCGAGCAGGTTGAACGCGACAAAATAGACGAACAGCGCGGCGACAATGCTCCAGAAATGGCCAATACCCAGTGCCAGCCCGACTTGCGCCAGCAGCATCAAGGCCACCGCGCTGACAAAAACCGGCTTCATGCGGCCACGCTTTTCGCCATAGATGATGGCGGGAACGATCAGCACGAGCGAACCCAGCAGCACCGGCAAGTACACCATCCAGTGATGCTCGACCGTCAGCCCGGTGTCTTTCAGCGCCACCGGCACCACGACGAACATCGCCATTTGCGCGGCATGCAGCGCAAAGATGCCGAAATCGAGCCGCACCAGCTGGCTGTTTTTCAGCACGTCGATCAAATTGGCCGGGTTGGCCTGCGCGTCGGCATGAAAGTGGCTGGATGCGGGATCGGGCACCCATACTTTCACCACCCAGATCGCTGCCAGCGCGAGCACCCCGGTGAGCGCAAAAATGCCCGGAACGCCGATCACATGCGCGAGCGCGGGGCCGGCGACCATCGACACGGCGAACGCGACGCCAATGGTCGATCCGATCATCGCCATGGCTTTGGTGCGGTGCTCTTCGCGGGTGAGGTCGGCCAGCATCGCGCTGACGGCGGCGGAAACCGCACCCGCGCCCTGCAAGGCACGGCCGGCGATGGTCCAGTAGATGTCGGTGGCGGTAGCCGCCAGGAAACTACCGAGCGCAAATAGAATCAAGCCGAAAATAATGACTTTTTTGCGCCCGATGCGGTCGGACGCCATGCCGAACGGAATCATCAGGATGGCCTGGGTGAGGCCATACATGCCCAGCGCGAGTCCGACCAGGGTATGGTTGTCGCCGCCGGGCAGATGCTCGGCATACAGCGCGAACACCGGCAGGATCAGGAACATGCCGAGCATCCGCAGACCGAAAATGGCGGCCAGCCCGGATGCAGCCCGCTTTTCGCTGCGGGTCATGGATTCGGAGAGTTCGAGTTCGGACACAGCGGAGAATTCGGTGGGCAACGGAAGTCCGTTATATTAGCAGGTCGCGAATTACGTCCTCCGTCCCCAATATGGAAACCATCCGCATCCGCGGCGCCCGCACCCACAACCTGAAGAACATCAACCTCGACCTGCCGCGCAACAAGCTGGTGGTGATCACGGGCCTGTCGGGATCGGGCAAATCCTCGCTGGCGTTCGACACGCTGTATGCCGAAGGCCAGCGGCGCTACGTCGAATCGCTGTCGGCCTACGCGCGGCAGTTTTTGCAGCTGATGGAAAAGCCCGACGTCGATCTGATCGAAGGCCTATCGCCCGCGATTTCCATCGAGCAGAAGGCCACCAGCCACAATCCGCGCTCGACCGTCGGCACGGTGACCGAAATCCACGATTACCTGCGCCTGCTGTATGCCCGCGTCGGCGATCCGCGCTGTCCGGAACACGGCATCACGCTGGCCGCGCAGACGGTGTCGCAGATGGTTGACGCCGTGCTGGCGTTGCCGGAAGACACCAAGCTGATGATCCTCGCGCCGCTGGTGGTGGGCCGCAAGGGCGAGAACGTCGAACTGTTCACCGAGCTGCGCGCACAGGGTTTCGTGCGGGTACGGGTGGACGGCAAAGTGCACGAGATCGACGCCGTGCCCAAGCTGGACAAGAACAAGAAGCACACCATCGAAGTGGTGGTCGACCGCCTGAAAGTGCGCATCGACGCCAAGCAGCGTCTGGCCGAAAGCTTCGAGACCGCGCTGCGCCATGCCGACGGGCGCGCGCTGGCGATGGAGATGGACAGCGGCAAGGAACACCTGTTCTCCGCCAAATTCGCCTGCCCGGTGTGCAGCTACGCCCTGCCCGAACTGGAGCCGCGGCTATTCTCGTTCAACAATCCGATGGGCGCCTGCCCCACCTGCGACGGCCTCGGCCAGATCAGCTTTTTCGATCCTGCGCGCGTGGTCGCTTTTCCGCACCTGTCACTGGCCTCGGGCGCGATCAAGGGCTGGGACAAGCGCAACCAGTTCTTTTACATGCTGCTGCAAAGCCTGGCGATGCACTACGGTTTCGACCTCGACGCGCCATGGGACGAACTGCCCGATCGCATCCGCGATGTCATCCTCAACGGCAGTGGCAAGGAATCCATCGTCTTCCAGGTGCTGGCGCCGCGCGGCGGCTTCACTACGAAAAGCTATCCATTCGAGGGCGTGCTCGCCAACATGGCGCGGCGCTACCACGAATCCGATTCGACGGCGGTGCGCGAAGAGCTCGCCAAATACCAGAACAACAAGCCCTGCCCGGCTTGCCACGGCACGCGGCTGCGCGAGGAAGCGCGCCACGTGATGGTCGGCGGCGTGCCGATTTATGAAGTCAGCGCGATGCCGCTGAAGCAGGCGCTGGCGTTTTTCGAGGCGCTGACGCTCGAAGGCCACCGCGCCCAGATCGCCGAGAAGATCGTCCAGGAAATCATCGCCCGCGTCGGCTTCCTCAACAATGTCGGACTGGATTACCTGTCGCTCGACCGCTCCGCCGACACGCTGTCGGGCGGCGAATCGCAGCGCATCCGGCTGGCCAGCCAGATCGGCTCAGGCCTCACCGGCGTGATGTACGTGCTCGACGAGCCTTCGATCGGTCTGCACCAGCGCGACAACGATCGCCTCCTGTCCACGCTGAAACACCTGCGCGACATCGGCAACTCGGTGCTGGTGGTCGAGCACGACGAAGACGCCATCCGCGCCGCCGATTACGTGGTCGACATGGGGCCCGGCGCGGGCGTGCATGGCGGCGAAGTGGTGGCCGAAGGCACGCCGGAAGAAATCCGCCTGTCGGAACACTCGCTCACCGGCCAGTATCTGTCCGGGCGCCGGTCGATCGCCATGCCCGCGCAGCGCCGCGCACCCGACCCGGAGCGGCAACTGGTGGTGACGAAGGCCAGCGGCAACAACCTGAAAAACGTCACGCTGAATCTGCCGGTCGGGCTGTTCGTCTGCATCACCGGCGTCTCCGGCTCGGGCAAATCGACGCTGATCAACGACACGCTGTACGCCGCCGTCGCGCGCCATCTGTATGGTTCCTCGACCGAACCCGCACCGCACGGCGAAATCCGCGGGATGGAATTTTTCGACAAGGTGATCAACGTCGATCAAAGCCCGATCGGCCGCACCCCGCGTTCCAACCCTGCCACCTACACCGGACTGTTCACCCCGATCCGCGAACTGTTCGCCGGCGTACCGGAAGCGCGTATGCGCGGCTACGGCCCCGGCCGCTTCAGCTTCAACGTCAAGGGCGGCCGCTGCGAAGCCTGCCAGGGCGACGGCGTGATCAAGGTGGAAATGCATTTCCTGCCCGACATCTATGTGC
Source organism: Thiobacillus sp. (assembly GCF_018780105.1). Taxonomy (GTDB): domain Bacteria; phylum Pseudomonadota; class Gammaproteobacteria; order Burkholderiales; family Thiobacillaceae; genus Thiobacillus. Next base: position 24,614 of record NZ_JADMKC010000030.1, on the reverse strand, counting down.
CGTGCGACACCTGCCACGGCGCGCGCTACAACCGCGAAACCCTGGAAATCCATTACAAGGGCAAGACCATCCGCGACGTGCTGGAAATGACCATCGAGCAAGCGCACGAATTCTTCGCCGTCGTGCCGGTGGTCCGGCGCAAGCTGCAAACCCTGCTCGACGTCGGCCTCGGCTACATCCGCCTCGGCCAGTCCGCCACCACGCTGTCGGGCGGCGAGGCGCAGCGGGTCAAGCTCGCGCTGGAACTCAGCAAACGCGACACCGGCCGCACGCTGTACATTCTGGACGAGCCCACCACCGGGCTGCACTTCGCCGACATCGATCTGCTGTTGAAAGTATTGCAGCGGCTGTCCGACGCCGGCAACAGCGTCGTCGTCATCGAGCACAATCTGGATGTGATCAAAACCGCCGACTGGCTGATCGACCTCGGCCCAGAGGGCGGCGCGGGCGGCGGCCTGATCCTCGCGGAAGGCACGCCGGAAACGGTGGCGGACAACCCGGCCAGCCACACCGGCCACTACCTGCGCCCGGTGCTCGCCAAGCGCTGACGCTTACCTTAGCGGTTCTCGAAGCGGTTGTAGTCAAACAGCGCCGCGTCCACCCCTACCCGTTCGCGGAAGGCCGCCAGCAATTGATCGCTGTGCGGCCAGAACCGCGCATCGGTGCGACGGATGGCATAACGTGCCATCAGTTTCGTCCGGTAGTCATCCTCGCTTTCAAGCGCGGCCACCATGTCGACGAATCCCGGCAGATCGGTTTCATTCAGGGCAAAAAATGCATTCGGGTATGCCCCGAGGAAACCCTCGACCAGCGTGAGCGTGTCTTCATTCGGCAAACGCTCATCCTTGCTGTCGAGAAGATGCGAAACATTGCCATAGGCCTTGTTGTGCAGCAGCGTGTAGTAATGCACCTGACCATCGTTGCCGCGCAGCGCGACAAAAGCCACTTCGGGCAGCGGCGCCAGTGCGGCGCCGCTCAGGCCGGCAAGGCGCGCGAGCTGTTTGCGCGGCACCTCACCCAGCCCCTTGCCGTCGAGATCGAAATGCGGGTTGTGCACCGGCTTCAGCCGCTGTTGCAACATCTGCTGCAGCTCGGCATTCGGATGCGTGGTCTGATAGGGAATGCCGCTCTGCGGCTTGAACCAGGCCTTGCTGCCGTCGAGGTAAGCCTTGATATCGTCGCTGGCGCCGCGGTACCAGACATCCCGCACGTCGTCGCGTGCCTCGACAGGCAGCAATGACAGATAGTTCATCTGCGCCTCCATGCGCAGGAAATCCATGTACAGGCGGGTGACGAGCTGATGTCCGACATCGCCATACACGTCGTAGCCCGCCACCAGCAAATAGTGGATGCGCTCCAGCAGGGGATAGCCCAGCAACCACACGGTCTGCGGTTGCGGCCCAATCAGGCCCTGCACGACCGAGGCGCTGTCTTCGTGGCGAAAGATGGTCAGCGCGGCATTGCGGTTGCTACCGTCGCCTGACCAGATCGCATCCAGCGTCAGCTTGCGCTTGCCGTCGAATGCCGCGCTGGTGAACTCGCTCTTGGCGCGCAGATAGCTGGACTGCCTGTCAGCATATTTTTTCCAGTCCAGCAGCGCACTGATCTCGCTGCCCTGCTGCGCCGGCAACTGCAGATTGCCGAGTTCGCGCGCGAGAAACGCCGCATCGTGATCGCTCGCCCCCAGCGCCGGATCCAGAAAGAACACCCAGGAATAATCGTTGATCACGCTCAACGCCACCTGGCCACGGCAGACCGGGCCCTTGATGAACCCCATCACCGTGTATTGCGCTTCGTCGAGCATGAAGCGATAGCGCGCCTGCGTGGGCAGGGCCTGAAAGGCGATGAAGGGGTTGGCGGCCACCGCAGGTTCGTATGAAGGCAAGGCCTCGACTGCATAGTCGGGGTCGAGGAAGAGCGCCGTCATTTTGGCCATGCGCGCAGGATTGAGCGCATAGGGCATGTGCGTCTTGCTGAGCAGCGTATCTTCTACGCGGCGCAGGCGGTAATACACCCGCTCGACCCCGGGATCGTCGAACGGCCGGCGCGTGGCGATGATCTGGATGGGCTGGCCGGGCGGGGTTTTCGAGCGCACCAGATCAAAATATTCGCCCGGCGGCAGATCGTCGAAATACAGATGCGCCAGGAACCAGTGCTCGTAGACGTAGCGTGCCATCAACTGCGACTTTTTCGACTCGCCATTGAGAAACGCTTCCCACTGCCCCACCCGCTCAAGCTGCGCCGCAGCAAGATCGGGCTTGGGTACGTAGGGCGCACCCGCCTCGATCCAGCGCGTCAGGGTTTGATACTCGGCATCGGGCAAGCCCGGCATGCCAAACGGCATGCCCCATTGCGGGTGATCCTTTTCCAGGCTCGCCACGTTCTCAACCGTCGGGCAAACCTGTTTGCGGTCGAGCGAAAAATCATACTCAGCGGCCGGCAACACCCCGCCCTCCGGTTGCGGATGGGTGCGCTTGAGCTGCAGCAAGCGGTAAATCACGCTGGCTTCCCGATTGGCCTCGGGCGTGGGATCGCGTTCGTTCAGCACGGCATGAAATCCCTGCTGGCGCCACGCGACCGGCGTCTGCGCGTCGATGTGGATACGCGTCGGATCGGTCTCGATCAAACGGGTGCCATACACCTCGATCGGATTGGCGCCGCGCCGTAATCCATCGTGAGACGCCAGCGTCAGCTGGCACGGCGCGTCATAGCAGCCATGGCAAACCACGCAGCGGCTGTCGACGATACGTTTCACATCGTCCCGGTAATGCGGCACCGAGGCCGCCACCTGAGTCGGGGCAGCCCGGCCCGGATCCGGCTGACCGAAACGCGCATCGAGTTCGTGACGCGTATAGGCTGCGCATCCGGCCAGCAACACGAGCATCAGGATCGATGCCAGCAAACGTGACGCGCCCATCGCATCAGCTCCATAAAATCAGTTCGGCAAATATTCTAGACGGCTTTATACGACGCCCAGATGTTGGTGCGAAAATGCGTTCATGAACGAACCCATCCGTCTCTCCAAACTCATGTCCGAACGCGGCCTGTGCTCGCGCCGCGAGGCGGACAGCTACATCGAACGCGGCCTGGTGTTTGTCGACGGCCGCCGGGTGAGCGAACTCGGCACCAAGGTCGATCCCGACTGCGCAATCCGGCTCGACCGCGAAGCCAGTGCACAGCAGCAGCAACGCGTCACCATCCTGCTCCACAAGCCCGTCGGTTATGTGTCGGGACAACCCGAGCCGGGTTATCAACCTGCGGTGACACTGATCCGCCCCGAGACACTGTGGCAGGACGGCCGCGCCGGACAGGCGTTTTCGCGCGAGCACCTGAAGGGCCTGGCGCCGGCCGGCCGGCTCGACATCGACTCAACCGGGCTGCTGGTGCTGACGCAGGACGGCCGCGTCGCCAAACAGCTGATCGGCGACGATTCGGACGTGGAGAAGGAATATCTGGTGCGGGTAGAGGGGCCACTGGATGACCGCGGATTCGCGCTACTCAATCACGGCCTGTCGCTGGACGGAAAGAAACTGCGCCCGGCCCGGGTGAGCTGGCAAAACGCCGACCAGCTGCGCTTCATCCTGAAGGAGGGCCGCAAGCGGCAGATCCGCCGCATGTGCGAACTGGTCGGCCTCAAAGTAGTGGGCCTGAAGCGGGTGCGCATCGGGCGCGTCCGCCTGGGCGAGCTGCCGCTGGGGCAATGGCGTTATCTGCGCGACGACGAAGCGTTCTAGTGGTCTGGCACGCATTGGCGAAAAAACCACAACGGCTTGTCTTTCCAGGACTTCCCCACTAATAATCAGCCCCGCGGATTGCCAGGCCCGCATTTCCTTTTTCTTTCATTTACTTCAAGGAGTTCCCACATGCAATCCAAACTGTTCCTCGCTCTTTTCGCCGCACTGGCGCTGTCCGCCTGTCAAAAGGCCGAAGAAGCCGCCGCGCCTGCCGTTGAACAGGCTCAAGAAGCCGCCGGCGAGGCCGCCGATGCCGCAGGCGCCGCAGTGGATTCCGCCGCGACCGCAGTTGGTGCAGCCGCCGATGCGACCGGTGAAGCCGCTGCAGCCGCAGGCGAAGCCGCCAAGGAGGCCGGCGCCGAAGCCGTTGCCGGTGCAGCCGACGCCACGGCTGCCGGCGCCGAGCACGTGAAGGACGCAGCTGACGCAACCAAGGAAGCCGTCCAGAAGTAATCCAGCGCGCTCTGCCTGAAACGGCCAGGCCATGCCTGGCCGTTTTTTATTGCGGCACAGGCTGCGGTGCGCGCCGCAATAGGCGTCCGCTCCAGGCGATCAGGTCATCGACATAGGTGAATACCACCGGGATGACCAACAGGCTGAGGAAGGTGGAAGTGATCAGACCGCCGATCACTACGATCGCCATCGGCGCACGAAAGCTCGGGTCGGTGCCGATGCCGATCGCAATTGGCAGCATGCCCGCACCCATCGCGATGGTGGTCATCACGATCGGCCGTGCCCGCTTGCGGCAGGCGTCCAGCAGCGCATCCCAGCGGTTCAGGCCGTGGTCGCGGCGCGCCAGAATGACGTAGTCGATCAGCAGGATGGAGTTCTTGGTGGCAATGCCCATCAGCATCACCAGCCCGATCATCGACGGCATCGACAGCGCGGTCTGGGTGACGAACAACGCCAAGAACGCGCCGGGAATCGACAGCACCAGTGCGGCTAGAATGGTGACCGGCTGCACGAAACCCTTGAACAGCAGCACCAGCACGATGTAGATGCACAACACGCCGGTCATCATGGCCAGGCCAAAACTGGCGAACAGCTCGTTCATCGCTTCGGCGTCGCCGATCGTGGTCTGCGTCACACCGGGCGGCAGCTTGCGAATGCTGGGCAAGGCCATGGCCTGGCTTTCCACCAGGCCGAGCGGTTGCTGGTTCAGTTCGATCTCGAAGTTGATGTTGCGCTGGCGGTCGTAGCGGTCGATCTCGGCCGGGCCGCTGTCGAGGCTGAGCGAGGCAACGTTGCCGATCATCACCGGGCCATGGATGCCGGGCACGGTCAGCCGTGCGAGCAGCGCCATGTCTTGGCGGGCGCCGGGCGGCAGCTTGACCACGATGGGCACTTGCCGCTGCGCCAGGTTGAGCTTGGGCAGGCTCTGGTCGTAATCGCCTGCGGTGGCGATGCGCAGGGTGTCGGCAATCGCGGCCGAGGTGACGCCGAGCGCAGCAGCCCTGGCAAAGTCGGGGCGCACGACCAGTTCGGGGCGCACCAGGCTGGCGCTGGTGGTGACGTTGCCGATGCCGGGTATCGTACGCAGCTCGCGTTCGACCTTTTTTGCGTGCTCGGCCAGCGCCTGACCATTTTCACTCGCCAGCACCAGCACGTATTTTTCGCTGGAGCCGCCGAATCCGACGTTGACCCGTGCGCCCGGCAGCGCTGCCAGCGCCTCGCGCAACTCGCGCTCGACGGTCTGTTTCTTGACGCCGCCGCGTTGCGCGCGTGGCGTCATGTTGATCGTGAGCGTGGCCTTGCGCACTTCGGCCGCGCCGCGCGGCATGAACGGGTCCGAACCCGCCGCGCCGCCGCCGATTGCGGTGTAAACCAGTTTCACGTGCGGATTCTTTTGCACGATGGCACGCGCCTGTTCGGCCGCGGCCAGCGTTTCGGCAAAGGTGCTACCGGGCGGCAGCGACAGATAGACCTGGGTCTGCGACAGGTCGTCCGGCGGAATGAAGCCGGTCGGCAACAAGGGCACCAGCGCAAAGGAACCGAAGAAAAAACCCGCTGCCGCCAGCAGGGTGACGACGCGATGGCGCAGGCACCAGGCCGCCCATTTCAGGTAAGCCCCCAACCAGCGCGGCTCGGAATGGTCCTTTTTCGGCGGTTTCAACAGGTAGGCCGCCATCATCGGCGTCAGCATGCGCGCCACCACCAGCGAGAAAAACACCGCAATCGCCGCGCTCCAGCCGAACTGCACGAAAAACTTGCCGGGCACGCCGCTCATGAAGGCCGTCGGCAGGAACACGGCGATCAGAGTGAAGGTGGTGGCAATCACCGCCATGCCGATTTCGTCGGCTGCTTCCATCGCCGCCTGGTAGGGCGTTTTGCCCATGCGCAGATGGCGCATGATGTTTTCGATCTCGACGATCGCATCGTCCACCAGCACGCCGACCACCAGCGACAGCGACAGCAGGGTGACCACATTGAGCGTGAATCCCATCATGTGCATCGCGGCAAAAGCCGGGATCATCGACAGCGGCAGCGCGGTGGCGGCGACCAGGGTGGCGCGCCAGTCGCGCAAAAACAGCCACACCACCAGCACCGCAAGCAGCGCGCCTTCGAACAGCAGCGCCATCGAGCCGTCGAAGTTTTCCTGTACCGGGTCGACGAAATTGAAGGCCTCGGTGATCGTGATGTCGGGCTGTTCGGCCTTGAGCTTCGCCAGCGCGGCACGCACGCCGTCGGCCACCTCGACTTCGCCCGCGCCGCGGCTGCGCACGATCTCGAATCCCACCACTGGCTTGCCGTTGAGCAGCGCCGCCGAGCGCTGTTCGGCGACGCTGTCGGTCACCGTCGCCACCTGATCGAGCTGGACGCGGCGACCATCCGACAACACGATGTCCATGCGTGCCAGTTCGCCAGCCGAAGCCACCGTGGCGATGGTGCGCACGGACTGTTCCGCACCGCCCATGTCGGCACGACCGCCCGACGCTTCCTGCTGGATCTGCCGCAACTGGCGTGAGATGTCGGCGGCACTGGCGTTCAGCGCCAGCAGGCGCGCCGGGTCGAGTTCAACTCGCACCTCGCGGTTGACGCCGCCGACGCGCGCCACCGCGCCCACCCCGCGCACGCTGAGCATGCGCTTGGTGACCGTGTTGTCGACGAACCAGGACAGCGCTTCGTCGTCCATGCGACTGGACGACACGGTGTAGGTCAGGATGGGCGCGCCAGCCAGATTCGCTTTCGAGATGACCGGATCGCGCAAGTCGCCCGGCAAATCGGCACGGATGCGCGACACCGCATCGCGCACATCGTCGACCGCTTCCTGAGTGGGCTTTTCGAGGCGGAATTCGACGGTGACGGTGGCGGTGCCGTCCTGCACCTTGGTGTAGACATGCTTGATGCCTTGCAGAGTGGCGACTGCATTCTCGATCTTGCGCGCCACTTCGGTTTCGAGTTGGGCAGGCGCCGCGCCCGGCAAGCTGGCGGTCACCGTCACGGTCGGCAAATCGATATCCGGGAACTGCTGGATCTTCATGGCCTTGAACGCCATCAGGCCGGCCAGCGTCAGCATGATGAACAGCAGCACGGCCGGGATGGGGTTTTTAATCGACCAGGAAGAAACGTTCATGATTGAGCTTGCTCAGGTGGCGGAGAACCGTTGAACTACTGCTGCGGGCGGCTGGCCGCCGCCGCACCCAGTACCTGCACCGCATCGCCATCGGCCAGGAAACCCGCACCGCTGGCCACGACCCGGGCGTCCGGCTGGATGCCACCGATGATTTCGATCTGGTCTCCGCGACGCTGTCCGATGCCGACTTTGACCTGGCTCACCCGGGCCTGTTCTGCTCCGGCTGCGCCGGCCAACTGGAATACATAACTGAAGCCCTCGCGCAGCACCACGGCGGATTGCGGCAAGCTCATGGCGCGTGCACGTCCCAACTCGAACACCCCCTGCGCGAACATGCCGGCGCGCAAGCCATTGGCCGACGCCGTCGGCGGCAGATCAACGTACACCAGCCCGTTCAGGGTCTGCGGATCGACGGTCGGCGCAACCATGCGCACGCGCCCCTGCACCTGCGTGCCATCCGGGGAGGTCAGGGTCGCAGCCATCCCGGGCTTGAGCCTGGCCAGATCGGCGGCGCTGACTTCGGCGCGCCATTCAAGCCGGTTGCCGCGGATCAGGCGGAACAATTCCTGCCCGGGCTGGGCAAGTGAACCGATGGTCGCGGTGCGCGCCGAAATCACGCCGTCGTCGGGCGCGCGCACTACGGTTTGCGCCAGCCGCAACTGCTCGGTCTGCAAGCGCGCGCGTGCTGCATTGAGCCGGGCGACCGCGGTCTTCTCCGCCGTCAGGTACTGGTTGATCTGCTGGGCGCTGAGAAAGCCGGTCTTTTGATACTGCCTCGCACGATCGCCGTTGGCACGCGCCTCGCTCAGCATGGCCTCGGCCTCGGCAACGGATGCGTTGGCTTGCGACAGTTCGGCCTCGACGGTGTCGCTGGCAATGCGTGCCAGCACTTGGCCCTTTTTCACCTGATCGCCCACGTTGACCTGCACCGCGATCAAGCGCAGATTGCTGACTTCGCTGCTGATCACGGCTTCCTGCCAAGCGGCGACATTGCCGTTGCTGGTCAGCACGCGCGGCCATTCGATCAACTGCGGCGTGATGGCGGCGACCGTCAAGGCCGGCTTGGCGGCCGCTGCCTGACCGGCACGCGCGTCGGATTGGGACGCTTTGGCCGCGTCGTTCCGGGGCGTGTCGTTATCGCTACATCCCAGCATAATGATGCTGATCGTCGTAGCGCCGAACAGCGTGCGCACCAGGCCAGCCCAGCGTCCGGCCAGGACAGCGGTGTGTGATAAGAATGACATCGATCAACCCTGAATTCGTCTTGCAAGCGCGCAAAAAGGCTTGCGAATCAAGCGTGGGAGTTTATATGCAAACAGAACGCATACGCCAACTGCTGCTGGGCTCGTTCCATGCTGCCGTTGCCGCTGCGAACCCGGCCCATATCCTGCCGCCCCATCTTCCCGCCCCCCCACGCGGGCGCACGCTGGTGCTTGGCGGCGGCAAAGCGGCCGCCAGCATGGCTGCTGCGGTGGAAGCGCACTGGCCGGCTGAGACACCGCTATCCGGCCTGGTCGTGACCCGCTACCAGCACAGCCTGCCCACCCGGCACATTGAAGTCAGCCGCATCGAAGTGATCGAGGCCAGCCATCCGCTACCGGACGGCCGCGGCGAAGCAGCGGCCCTGCGCATGCTCGATCTGGCGGGGCAGTTGGGGGCAGACGACTTGCTGCTGGTCCTGATATCGGGCGGCGGCTCCAGCCTGCTTGCAGCGCCGGTCGCAGGCGTGACATTGAAGGAACTGCGCCAGGTGACCAAGGCGCTGCTCCATGCCGGCGCGGGCATCCAGGACATCAACACCGTGCGCAAGCATCTCACCCGCCTGTCGGGCGGCAGACTGGCCCAAGCCGCCCAAGGCGCGCGCGGTCTGAGCCTGATCATTTCCGACGTGGTCGGCGACGACCCCACCGACATCGCCTCCGGCCCCTGCGCCCCCGATCCCACGACCTGCGGCAATGCGCTCGCGCTTCTGCAGCGTTTCCAGATCGCGCTGCCCGCGGGGGTCAGACACCATCTCGAAGGCTGCGCCAGCGATGTTCAGCCGGACACGCCCAAGCCCGGCGACGCCTGTTTCGAGCGGGTGGAAAACCGCATCATCGCCCGTGCGCGCGACAGTCTGGCGGCAGCGACCGCCTATTTCGAGCAACAGGGCATCCCGGCCGTGCTGCTGTCCGATGCAGTCAGCGGCGATGCCCAGACCGTTGCCCGCCAGCATGCGGCGCTGGTCCATGCGATGACACGGCGAACCCCGCTAGCCCTTGTTTCCGGTGGAGAAACCACGGTCGCCCTGCGGCCGCAACATGGCCGCGGCGGCCGCAATAGCGAATATCTGCTGGCGCTGGCGCTGGCCTTGCGTGACCTGCCGGCCGCCGCCATTGCCTGCGATACCGATGGCATCGACGGTAGCGAAGACAACGCAGGCGCATTGATCACCCCGGACAGCTTGAAGCGTGCAGCCGAGATGGATGTGGATCCGGAGATACTGTTGGCCAGACACGATAGCCATGCTTTTTTTGCGGCGCTGGGCGATCTGGTCGTGACCGGCCCGACCCGCACCAACGTCAATGATTATCGCGCCCTGCTGATAGGCATATAGCCATCTGGGCAAGCAATCAATTCAGACGCTGCACCTGAACCGGATCGCCCACTTTCAAACCGAAGTTTGCAGCAGCACTGCCCCGATTTACTGCCAGTTCAAGCAGCCCAACGCTGTTGATGAACCAGAAACCCGCACCCTTTTCGACAAAGCCGAAGCTTTCGCCATGAACGAAAGTCTCGCCGGCAGCCTGCACACGCGCATTGCTTAGCACGCCGCGTATACCCGTCCAGGCATTGCCGTAATGATCGATGTAGATCACCCGGGGCAAGTCGCCTGCATCGAACTCGACCTGAAGTTTGTCCAGCGGGCTCAACTTGTCATGTGGAAACTCGCCGCGCGCGATCTCGGCTGCAATCAATGCGAACAGGTCACGCCCATGAAAGGTGGCGGAGATCACATCGGGGCGCCAGTCGATGCGCCACAGCCGGGCGTCAGTCTGGCGCGCATGTACGACGGATAACAGGCCATTATCCGGGCCGACATACCAGTGCCCACCCGCCAGCAGCACGACCGCATCACGCGGCGTACCCACGCCCGGGTCGACAACTGCAATAAAGACGCTTCCAGGCGGAAAGCCCTGCGCAAACGCGGCCAGCAAATGGGCGCCGGCATGCGCATTGAAATCCGGCACTTCATGCAGCAGATCGATGACCTGGTGCGCTGGCGCAAGTTGTGCCAATCGTGCCTTGATCTGCCCGACATAGGGGTCGTGCACGCCAAAATCCGTAAACAGAACGATCACAGTCCGCACCCTTGAAGACGATTACAAGGAGTATGCCCAAACCGCCGCTCTCGGTACAGCGGCCAGATTGCGGACATGAAAAAGCCGGGATAACCCGGCTTTTTCACTTGGATGAAGCGTGCAGCAACTTATTCGACGTCGACAGCAACGGCGCTGCTATCCGGGCGATCGACCAGTTCGACCAATGCCATCGGCGCATTGTCGCCATTGCGGAAACCGAACTTCAGGATGCGCAGATAGCCACCCGGACGGGTTTTGTAACGCGGGCCCAATTCGGCAAACAGCTTGACCACCATGTCACGGTCACGCATGCGGTCGAACGCCAGGCGATGGTTGGCAAGGCTCGGCTCTTTACCCAAAGTAATCAGGGGCTCGACGAAACGGCGCAACTCCTTGGCTTTAGGCAACGTCGTCTTGATGACTTCGTGCTTCAGCAGGGACACCGTCATGTTGCGAAACATGGCCAGACGATGGCTGGTTGTACGGTTGAGCTTACGGTTAGACTGACGATGACGCATGGCAAATTCCTTTTAGATATATTCTTGGGCAAAGCCGCCAGCCAAGGCGACCCGCACTTTATTATCAGGTGACAATTAAAAAATCAGGGGCGCTCGAGACCTGCGGGCGGCCAGTTTTCGAGGCGCATCCCCAAGGACAGGCTGCGTGAAGCAAGCACATCCTTGATTTCATTCAGCGACTTGCGGCCCAGATTCGGCGTGCGCAGCAATTCGGATTCGGAACGCTGAATCAGGTCGCCGATGAAGTAGATGTTTTCGGCTTTCAGGCAATTGGCCGAACGGACAGTCAGCTCAAGGTCATCAACCGGACGCAGCAGCAGCGGATCGACTTGTGGCGAACGCGGCAACTCTGATTCGGCTGGTGTGCCTTCAAGATCAGCGAAGACCGACAACTGTTTCACCAGAATGCGCGCAGCAGTGCGCACGGCCTCTTCCGGCTCGACCACACCGTTGGTCTCGATATCGATCACCAGGCGGTCAAGGTCGGTACGCTGCTCAACGCGCGCACTTTCAACCGAGTAAGCCACACGACGGACCGGGCTGAAAGATGCATCCAGCAGGATGGAACCCACAGAGCGCGTATCTTCGGAAACCTTTCGCACGCTGGCGGGCTGATAACCGCGGCCGGCTTCGATCTTGATTTCCATGTCCAGCTTGCCGCCCTTGGTCAGGTGAGCGATCACATGAGCAGGGTTCAGCACTTCAATGTCGTGACCGACTTCGATGTCGCCTGCAGTGACAACACCCTCGCCAGATTTGCTGACTTTCAGCATGACTTCGGACTTGCCGTGCATCTTGAAAGCAATGCCTTTGAGATTCAGCAGAATGTCGACGACGTCTTCCTGAACGCCTTCAATCGTCGAATATTCATGCACCACACCGCTGATGGTCACTTCGGTTGGCGCATAGCCAACCATGGATGACAAGAGGATGCGACGAAGCGCATTGCCGAGCGTATGGCCATAGCCACGCTCGAAAGGCTCCATGATGACCTTAGCGTGCAGCGGTGAAGCACGATCAACTTCCACAATACGTGGTTTGAGAAATTCCGTTGCGCTTTGCATAAAGTACGATTCCTTAACACCTGGCCATCAAGACCGGCCCAGCTTATTTGGAGTACAGTTCAACGACCAGAGATTCGTTGATGGTCGACGGCAGTTCCGAGCGAAGCGGAGCAGCCTTGTAGGTGCCCTTCAGCGCTTTGGCATCCACTTCGACCCACTCAGGGTAACCACGTGCCGCCGTAGCTTCTGCCGCAGCCTTGATCCGCAAATGAGACTTGGCCTTTTCAGCCACCTCAACCACATCACCCGCACGCACCTGATACGAAGGAATATTGACGCGACGACCGTTCACGGTAATGCCGTTGTGGCGCAAAACCTGACGTGCTTCAGTGCGCGAGGCGCCGAAACCCATGCGATAACAAACCGAGTCCAGACGCGACTCCAGCATCGAAAGCAGATTTTCGCCGGTCACACCCTTGCGGCTGTCTGCACGCTTGTATGTCAAACGGAACTGACCTTCAAGAACGCCATAGATACGACGGATTTTCTGCTTTTCACGCAGTTGAACGCCATAACCGGACAGGCGCGCACCGCTTTTCTGACCATGCTGACCAGGTGCATAGGCGCGGCGCTCGATTGCGCATTTGTCAGTGAAACATTTCTCGCCCTTGAGGAAGAGCTTCTCGCCCTCACGGCGACACTGACGGCATTTGGGATCAAGATTACGAGCCATGATTTTCCCTACTATTAGATACGACGCTTTTTGGAAGGACGGCAACCGTTGTGCGGAATGGGGGTCACATCAGAGATCGTCAAGATCTTGAAGCCCAGCGCATTCAATGCACGAACGGTGGATTCGCGGCCAGGGCCCGGGCCCTTGATGCGAACTTCCAGGTTTTTCACGCCACATTCCTGCGCAATCTTTCCGGCATTTTCGGCCGCAACCTGAGCAGCAAACGGAGTCGACTTGCGCGAGCCCTTGAAGCCTGCGCCGCCCGCCGTCGCCCAGGAAAGCGCGTTACCCTGACGATCGGTGATCGTCACAATCGTGTTATTGAAAGAAGCATGAATGTGGGCAATACCCTCTGCCACATTCTTTTTAACCTTCTTGCGAACGCGAGCTGCTGTTTTCGTAGCCATGTCTAAACCTTATTTTCTGATGGCCTTGCGCGGACCCTTACGGGTACGGGCATTGGTACGGGTACGCTGACCACGTGCCGGCAAGCCTTTACGGTGACGGAAACCACGGTAACAACCGAGGTCCATCAGCCGCTTGATGTTCATGGTGATTTCACGACGAAGGTCACCTTCGACCGCGAACTTGGCCACGCCTTCACGCAGACGCTCCATCTCCGCTTCAGTCAAGTCCTTGATTTTCGACGTCTGGGCAATGCCAGAAGCGTCACAAATCTTTCCAGACGTAGTACGACCGATACCGAAAATGGCGGTCAACGCGATAACCGCGTGTTGATGATTCGGGATATTAACCCCTGCAATACGAGCCATTGGCAAAGCTCCGAGCGCAAAACAAAATATTATAACACATCAACCAAACATTGGTTGACTCGAAATCAAATCGACAAGCCAGGATCAGCCCTGACGTTGCTTGTGACGGGGATCGTCGCAAATCACGCGCACAACACCCTTGCGACGTACAACCTTACATTTACGGCACATTTTTTTAACAGAAGCCTGAACTCTCATGGTTCTCTCCATTCACTATCGGCATATACCGCCGAACAAAAACAATTACTGCAAAAGCAAACCCTCAGGAAGCCGGTTCAACCTACATTGCCGCTTAGCGACCCACCAGACCACTCTTGAAATTTGCCTTCTTAAGCAATCCTTCATATTGATGAGACATGACGTAAGCCTGAACTTGCGCCATAAAGTCCATCGTAACCACCACGATAATCAGCAGGGACGTACCGCCGAAATAGAAAGGCACATTCCATTTCAAAATCAGAAACTCGGGCAGCAAGCACACCAGCGTGATGTATATCGCACCAACCAAGGTAAGCCGGGTCAAAATCTTGTCGATGTAGCGTGCAGTCTGATCACCAGGACGAATCCCCGGCACAAACGCACCGCTCTTCTTCAAATTTTCTGCCGTTTCCTTGGAGTTGAACACCAAGGCCGTATAAAAAAAGCAAAAGAAGATGATCGCAAGCGCATACAGCAACACATATACCGGTTGGCCGGGCGACAGGGTTGAGGCGATATCTTTAAGCCAACCCAAACCATCCTTGCTGCCAAACCAGCCCGCCAGGGTGGCGGGGAACAAAATAATGCTCGAAGCGAAGATCGGGGGAATGACGCCCGCCATATTCAACTTAAGCGGCAGATGTGAACTCTGCCCGCCCACGACCATCTTGCCCACCTGGCGTTTAGCGTAATTGACCAGAATCTTGCGCTGACCGCGTTCGACAAATACAACCAATGCAGTAACCAGCAACACCGCCACAAAAAGCATCAACACCAGCGGAATGGAGAACGCACCTGTCCGCGTAAGCTCTAGCGTTCCGCCAATGGCGTGCGGCAAACCTGCAGCAATACCCGCAAAAATGATAATGGAGATACCGTTTCCAAGACCACGTTCAGTAATCTGCTCGCCTAGCCACATCAGAAACAAGGTCCCCGCGGTCAAGGTCACTACCGTGGTCAAGCGGAAAGCCATACCGGGATCCAGCACCAAACCAGCCTGAGACTCTAATGCAATTGCAATTCCAATTGCCTGAAACAGGGCAAGGAACAGGGTCCCATAACGGGTGTACTGCGTAATCTTGCGGCGGCCGGCCTCGCCTTCCTTTTTCAAGGCTTCCAGCTGGGGCGAAACGGTCGTCATCAACTGCACGATGATCGACGCCGAGATGTACGGCATGATCCCCAGTGCAAATACGCTGAAACGAGACAGCGCACCACCCGAGAACATGTTGAACATGCCGAGAATGCCGCCCTGCTGAGATTTGAACAGCTGGTCCAGTACAAGCGGATCAATACCCGGTACCGGAATAAATGTCCCGATGCGGTATACGATCAGTGCGCCGAGCAGAAACAGCAGGCGACGCTTCAGATCCCCATACTTGCTCATGCCGGATTTAGGCGTAGCCAAAATGCGCGTCCTCGCGGAATCAATCGGCGATGCTGCCGCCGGCCGCTTCGATTGCTGCGCGCGCGCCCTTCGTGACAGCAATGCCGCGAAGTTTGATTGCCTTGGTCATCTCGCCAGCAAGGTAAACCTTGGCCGCACGTACGGACACACTGACCATGCCGGCCTGCTTCAGCACCAGTAGATCTATCTCGTCAACGCCCAGGGCATCGAGTTCTGAAATGCGCACATGAGCCGTATTCGCCTTGGTCAACGAAACAAAGCCACGCTTTGGCAGACGGCGATGCATCGGCATCTGACCGCCTTCAAAACCCACCTTGTGGAAACCGCCCGAACGCGAGGATTGACCTTTGTGACCGCGACCTGCAGTTTTGCCAAGGCCGGACCCAATACCACGACCCACACGACGCTTGTTTTTCTTCGCGCCATCGGCCGGTTTAATGTTATTCAGTTCCATTTAAGCCTCGCACTTCACCAAGTAAGCAACCTTGGTAATCATTCCACGGTTTTCCGGCGTATCCAGCACTTCAACAGTCTGGTGCATCCGACGCAAGCCCAAGCCACGCACACAAGCACGATGTGCCTGTTTGGTGCCAATCAGGCTTTTGACTTGCGTTACCTTGATCATCTTCTGTTCAGCCATGACTTACCCCGTAATGTCTTCAACTGATTTGCCGCGTTTCGCAGCAATTTCGTAGGGTGTGGACATCTTCATCAGACCGTCAATGGTCGCACGCACAACGTTGTAGGGATTGGTGGAACCCAGGCATTTTGCCAGCACGTTCTGCACACCCATCACCTCGAACACAGCGCGCATTGCGCCACCCGCGATAATGCCGGTACCTTCAGAAGCGGGCTGGATCAAGACACGAGATGCGCCATGATGGCCCACCACGGTGTGGTGGAACGTGCCGCTCTTCAAATTGATCTTGACGAGTTTGCGGCGGGCTTCTTCCATCGCCTTCTGCACTGCAACAGGCACTTCGCGGGATTTACCCTTGCCCATGCCAATGCCGCCATCGCCATCGCCGACCACGGTCAATGCTGCGAAACCCATGATCCGTCCACCCTTCACCACCTTGGTGACACGGTTGACGGAAATCATCTTTTCGCGCAAGCCGTCGCCGCGCTCTTCGTTACTTGTAGGTGCTGTACGGGCCATCTTGGGTCTGCCTCGTTAAAATACCAAACCGCCTTCGCGGGCCGCTTCAGCCAGGGCCTTTACGCGCCCATGAAACTGAAAACCAGACCGGTCGAAAGCCACTTTTTCAATACCCAAACCCTTGGCCTTTTCAGCCAAACGCTTGCCGACTGCCGCAGCAGCAGAAATATTTCCGCCGTTCGGCAATTGACCGCGCATATCCTTATCGTTGCTCGATACGCTGGTCATCACCGTACCGCCGTCCGCAGAAATGATCTGGGCATAAATATGGCTGTTGGTACGATTGATCGAAAGCCTAATCGCCTTAACGGCCGCGATTTTGGCGCGAGTTTTACGCGACCGGCGAATCCGTGATTGCTTGGTGTTCATTGTTTATCCTTAAACCTTACTTCTTCTTGGTTTCTTTCTTGATCACGACTTCATCGCTATAGCGAACGCCCTTGCCTTTATAAGGCTCCGGCGGACGATATGAGCGAACATCAGCCGCCACCTGCCCGACAACCTGCCGATCAACACCCTTGATCAGAATCTCCGTCTGCGTAGGGGTCTCGACTTTGATGCCGGCGGGCATCTTGTGAACAACCGGATGCGAAAAGCCAAGGGTCAAATTCAGCGCATCACCCTGAGCCTGCGCGCGGTAACCCACGCCAACCAGCAGCAGCTTTTTCTCGAACCCCTTGGAAACACCGGTGACCATGTTGTTGACCAGTGCGCGCAGCGTTCCCGCCATCGCATTCGACTGGATCGATTCCGCAGCCGGCGCAAATGTCAGCACGCCCGCATTAAGCGCAACGTTCACATCATCCGACATGGCCTGAGTCAATGAACCCAAAGGGCCCTTGACGGAAATCTTGGCGCCCAGGGCGACTTCAACACCTGCAGGCAGGGAAATGGGGTTATTAGCAACACGTGACATATCCGCTCCCCCTTAGGCCACGACGCACAAAACTTCACCGCCAACACCCTTGGCACGCGCATGACGGTCTGTCATCACGCCGCTGGAAGTCGAAACGATGGCCACACCCAAGCCGTTCATTACACGCGGGAGATCTTCCACCCCCTTGTAAATGCGCAGACCCGGTTTGCTGACGCGCTCAATCCGCTCAATCACAGGACGACCAGCATAATATTTGAGCTGCAATTCAAGCTCTGGCTTGCCAGCTTCGCCGCGAATGGCAAAACCATCGATATAACCCTCATCAGCCAGCACTTTCGCAATGGCAATTTTGACCTTTGATGAAGGCATGGAAACGACAGCTTTTTCAACGGCTTGCGCGTTACGGATGCGGGTCAGCATATCCGCGATCGGATCACTCATACTCATATCGTCTTACCCCTTACCAGCTAGCCTTGACGATGCCCGGGATTTCTCCACGCATCGCATATTCACGTACCTTGCTACGCGCTAGGCCGAATTTGCTGAACACACCACGCGGACGACCAGTCAACTGACAACGGTTGCGTTGACGCACCGGACTGGAATCACGCGGCAGTTCCTGCAACGCTTTATATGCAGCCATGCGATCTTCATCGCTGGTTTTGGTATTCGAAATCAGCGCTTTGAGCTCAGCACGCTTGGCAGCGTATTTTTTAACCATGCGCGCACGCTTTTCTTCGCGGTTAATCAAGGACATCTTAGCCATGCCTACCTCAATTCTTGAACGGGAAGCTGAAGGCAGCAAGCAGCGCTCGCGCTTCATCATCAGTTTTTGCCGAGGTGGTGATGGTGATATTCATCCCACGCAGAGCATCAATTTTGTCGTACTCGATTTCCGGGAAAATGATCTGTTCCTTGACGCCCATGTTGTAATTGCCACGGCCATCAAAGGATTTCCCCGAAACGCCCCGAAAGTCACGAATACGCGGCATAGCCACAGTAACCAGACGATCAAGAAACTCAAACATCTGACCGCGACGCAGGGTGACCATGCAACCCACCGGGTAGTTATCACGAATCTTGAAGCCGGCAATCGACTTTTTCGATTTGGTAACAACCGGCTTCTGACCCGCAATTTTCTGCATGTCGGAGACCGCGTGATCCATCACCTTCTTGTCGGCAACAGCCTCGCCCACACCCATATTCAGGGTGATCTTCTTGATGCGAGGAACTTCCATAACCGACTTGTAACCAAACTGTTCAATCAGCTTGGGCACCACCGTGTCACGATATAAATCTTGAAAACGCGCCATGATTACCCCTGTGCGTCAACCATCTCGCCATTGGACTTGTACACGCGTACTTTACGACCGTCCTCCAGCACCTTGTAACCCACGCGATCCGCCTTCTGTGTCGCTGCATTGAACAGCGCGATATTCGAAGCCTGGATCGGCATCTCTTTTTCAACAATCCCGCCCTGAACATTGCGCATGGGATTCGGCTTCTGGTGTTTCTTGACGCGATTAACGCCACCGACCAGAAGATGCCCTGTATCCAGAACACGAAGCACAGTCCCGCGCTTGCCTTTGTCTTTGCCGGTTAGGACTACCACCTGATCGTTTTTATGAATACGTGCCATGATTTTCCTTACAGAACCTCGGGCGCAAGCGAGACGATCTTCATGAACTTCTCGGTACGCAATTCACGGGTAACGGGGCCAAAAATGCGGGTGCCAATCGGCTCAAGCTTGTTGTTCAACAACACTGCCGCATTGCCATCAAAGCGCACAAGCGAACCATCAGGACGGCGCACGCCCTTAGCCGTACGCACGACAACAGCGCTATACACGTCACCCTTTTTTACGCGACTACGCGGCGCAGCATCCTTGATGCTGACCTTGATGATATCACCCACAGTCGCATAGCGACGGTGACTACCACCCAACACCTTGATGCACATAACTGAGCGCGCACCAGTATTGTCCGCAACGTCCAAAACGGACTGCATCTGAATCATTTAATTGCCTCCAACTTTATCCACCATAGCGGCGGCCAGTTTTGGAACCCGTTCGGGAGATATTCCGCTTACGCGAAAACTATTGAGCCGACGAACCAGTTAACCTCAACCGGCACGCCAACCGGAAAACGCAGAACTATACTGAGAAACCAAACTTAGCGCAAGTATTAAACGCGGGCGCGCTCAACAAGCTTGCTGACTGTCCATGCCTTGGTACGTGACAGCTTGCGTGACTCTTCGATCTGCACCGTGTCACCTTCATGAAACTCATTGTTTTCATCATGTGCATGGTATTTTTTGGACAAGCGAATAATCTTGCCAATGACAGGATGCTTTACGCGGCGCTCAACCAAGACGGTAACCGTCTTGTTCATTTTGTCACTCACCACGCGCCCAGTCAGGGTGCGAACCATCTTCTTGCTATCAGTCATGCTTGACCCGCCTTCTCGCGCATAATCGTTTTAACCCGTGCAATGTCACGGCGCAACTTGCCGAGATCGGCAGTCTTGGTGGACTGCTGGGTGGCCACTTGCATACGCAGCGCAAAGTGCGCACGCAACAGGGACTCGAGTTCCTGTTTCAGTTCAACGGCATTTTTGCCGCGCATTTCTTGTGTATTCATTGTTTAGCTCCCGATCATGCGGGTAACGAAAGTGGTGGCAATCGGCAGCTTGGCAGCAGCCAGGCGAAATGCCTCGCGTGCCAGTTCTTCGTTGACGCCATCCATCTCATACAAAACCTTGCCCGGCTGAATCTCGGCAACATAGTACTCAGGCGCACCTTTACCGTTACCCATACGAACTTCGGCAGGCTTACGCGAAATGGGCTTGTCCGGAAAAATACGAATCCAGATGCGGCCACCGCGCTTGATATGGCGGGTCATCGCACGGCGCGCCGCTTCGATTTGACGTGCTGTCAAACGACCGCGGCCCACAGCCTTGAGGCCAAAGTCCCCAAAACTCACATCAGCGCCGCGCGTTGCCAAGCCGGTATTACGGCCCTTTTGTTCCTTGCGGTATTTCCTTCTAGCTGGCTGCAGCATGTTTCACTCCTGGTTTCTTGCTGCGCTTCTCTTGCTCAGCGACCACTGGCTGTTCGCTACGATTCAGCGCGTCACCCTTATAGACCCATACCTTGATACCGATGATGCCGTACGTCGTTTGCGCTTCGGCGAAACCGTAGTCGATTTCTGCGCGCAGGGTATGCAACGGCACACGTCCTTCACGATACCACTCGGTACGGGCAATTTCCGCACCGTTCAAACGGCCTGAGCTCATGATCTTGATGCCCTGGGCACCCAGACGCATGGCGTTCTGCATGGCGCGTTTCATCGCACGGCGGAACATGACGCGCTTCTCAAGCTGCTGCGCGATACCGTCAGCAATGATCTGCGCGTCGGTTTCGGGTTTGCGGACTTCTTCGATATTCACATGCACCGGCACCGACATCAGGCGTGCAAGCTCACCGCGCAGCACTTCGATGTCTTCGCCCTTCTTGCCGATCACAATGCCCGGACGGCCGCTGAAAATGGTAATGCGCGCATTTTTAGCCGGACGCTCGATGATCACTTTTGAAACGGACGCATGCGCCAGTTTCTTCTTCAGATAATCACGGACCTTGATGTCTTCAAGCAATGAACTGGCAAAGGTCTTGTTGGAGCCATACCACTTTGCGGTCCAGATGCGCTGAACGCCAAGGCGGAATCCAATTGGATGTATTTTTTGTCCCATGGCGCTTCCTTAATCCCCAACCGTCACAGTGATGTGACAGGTCGGTTTGCTAATACGGTTGCCTCGCCCTTTGGCGCGGGCAGTAAAACGCTTCAACACCGAACCCTGGTCGATGTAAATCGTTTTGACTTTCAGTGAATCAATATCAGCACCCTCGTTATGTTCGGCATTTGCAATCGCCGACTCGAGCACCTTCTTGATAATCTCAGCACCCTTTTTAGGGCTGAAGGCCAGAATATTCAACGCCTGCTCGACACGAAGACCCCGGATCTGATCAGCAACCAGACGGCCCTTTTGTGCACCCAAGCGCGTACCACGCAAAATCGCAGAAACTTCCATCATGCGCTCCTTATTTCTTAGCCTTCTTATCCGCAACGTGGCCCTTGAAGGTCCGCGTTATGGAAAACTCACCCAGTTTGTGTCCGACCATGTTTTCGGTCACAAACACCGGAATATGCTGGCGGCCGTTGTGCACCGCAATCGTCAAGCCAATGAAATCAGGCAATACGGTCGAGCGGCGCGACCAGGTCTTGATCGGACGCTTGTCGTTCGAGTTGCGCGAAGTTTCGATCTTTTTCAGCAAGTGCCCATCGACAAACGGGCCTTTTTTAATTGAACGTGCCATTACTTATCTACCTCTATCAGCGCGCTTGACGGCGGCGGACGATCATGTTGGAGGTGCGCTTGTTGCTACGGGTACGATAACCCTTGGTCGGGGTACCCCACGGGCTGACCGGATGACGGCCCGCCGCAGTGCGGCCTTCACCACCACCATGCGGGTGATCGCATGGGTTCATGACCACACCGCGCACGGTCGGACGCACACCACGCCAGCGCATCGCGCCCGCTTTGCCGATCGAACGCAGACTGTGCTCTTCGTTACCCACCTCACCAAGCGTTGCACGGCAGTCGACATGCACCTTGCGGATTTCACCCGAACGCAAACGCAACTGGGCGTAAGCACCTTCACGCGCCAGCAACTGAACCGAGGTACCGGCCGAACGTGCAATTTGCGCGCCCTTGCCCGGCATCATCTCAATGCAGTGCACCGTGCTGCCCACCGGAATACTGCGCAAGGGCAGGCAATTACCCGGCTTGATCGGTGCCTCGACGCCGCTCACCAACTGAGCGCCGGCCTGAATGCCACGCGGCGCAATGATGTAGCGACGCTCGCCATCGGCATAACACAACAACGCCAGGTGAGCCGAACGGTTGGGGTCATACTCGATACGCTCAACCGTTGCAGGAATACCATCCTTGTTGCGACGGAAATCAACGACACGGTAATGCTGCTTGTGGCCGCCGCCTTTGTGGCGAACCGTAATATGCCCGTTGTTGTTGCGACCAGAACCTCGCTTTTGCGGCTCGAGCAACGCAGCAACCGGCTTGCCCTTGTGCAGGCCCGGAGTAACAACCTTGACAACCGCACGGCGGCCGGCTGAGGTGGGTTTGACTTTAATCAATGCCATGATTTTCTCCCTTACTGACCGGACGCGAAGTCAATGTCCTGACCCTGTTTGAGGGTGACATAAGCCTTCTTCCAGTTATCACGGCGACCCGTAACCCGCCCCGAGCGCTTGACCTTGCCCTTGACGTTGAGAACCTGCACGCCCACGACCTCGACCTTGAACAAGTCGGCCACGGCCGCACCAATTTCCTGCTTGGTCGCATCAGGCAACACCCGAAACACCACCTGATTCAACTTGTCCGCGAGTCGCGTGCTCTTTTCAGAGATCACCGGCGCAAGAATAACTTTGAGCAAACGCTCCTGAGTAAACGCACCCATCACACCATCTCCTCAAACTGCTTGATTGCGGCCTTGGTGATCAGCACGTTACCGAACTTGACCAAGCTCCAGGGATCAGCCTGGTGCGGCTCAACCACATATACATTCGGCAGATTGCGCGAGGACAACCACAGGTTCTCATCCACGCTATCCGCAATAATCATGACCTTGCTGTAGCCCATGGACTTCAGCTTGCCCGCCAGCAACTTGGTCTTGGGCGAATCCACACCCAGACTCTCGACCACCTTGAGCTTACCCTCGCGCACCAGCTGCGACAGAATGGCGGCAAGGCCCGCACGGTACATCTTGCGGTTGACCTTATGCGTAAAGTTTTCATTGGGCTTGTTCGGGAAAGCCAGACCACCGCCACGCCAGATCGGGCTTGAGGAGCGGCCTGCACGCGCACGGCCGGTGCCCTTTTGGCGCCATGGCTTATGCGTGGTTGCCGTCACTTCGGCACGCGTTTGCTGAGCACGATTGCCGCTGCGCGCATTCGCCTGGAAAGCGGTCACCACCTGATGAATCAGCGCTTCGTTGTAGTCGCGGCCAAAGGTCTCATCGGCAGCAACCAGACTGGACACCTGCTGACCCTGCTCGTTAATAACGGTCAATTCCATCAGATACCCCCCTTCACTGCCGGGCGCACCACGACATGACCACCCTTGGAACCCGGGACCGCCCCTTTCAGGAGCACCAGCCCACGTTCCGCATCAACACGGACAACCTCGAGATTCTGTTTGGTGCACGTCACCGCGCCCATATGACCCGACATCCGCTTGCCCGGAAACACGCGGCCCGGGTCCTGCGCCATACCGATAGAACCCGGCACATTGTGCGAACGGGAGTTACCGTGGGTCGCACGCTGAGATTTGAAGTTGTGGCGCTTGATGGTGCCCGCAAAGCCCTTGCCCTGCGTCACCCCCGTCACATCAACCTTTTGCCCTGCAGCAAACACCTCAACCGGAACCGTCGCGCCAAGCGGGTATTGAGCCGCCACATCAGCAGACACACGGAACTCGCGCATCAAGGCGCCAGCATCGACACCCGCTTTAGCGAAGTGACCCGCTTCAGATTTGTTGACACGGCTATTGCGGCGCACGCCATAAGCAACCTGGACCGCGGAGTAACCATCAGTTTCAGACGTGCGCACTTGTGTCACACGATTGTTTGACATTTCCAGCACGGTTACCGGAACGGATGCACCGTTCTCGGTAAAAATGCGGGTCATGCCGACCTTGCGGCCAACGAGCCCTATACTCATTTTTGTATTTCCTATCTCAAGCGACCAACCTGGGCCGACCGCAAGGGTTGTAGGTGCCGATTACAATTGACCGGCGACTATTGATACAGCGAAGGGGCGGCAGTATACCGATGCCGCCCGATTTTTACAACTTGATTTCGACGTCCACGCCAGCAGGAAGATCCAGCTTCATCAGTGCATCGACCGTTTTGTCGGTTGGATCCATGATATCCATCAAGCGGCGGTGAGTACGAATCTCGAACTGGTCGCGCGACGTCTTGTTGACGTGAGGCGAACGCAGCACGTCAAAACGCTCAATCGATGTGGGCAGCGGAACTGGGCCCTTGACCACGGCGCCGGTGCGCTTGGCAGTCTCGACGATTTCCAGTGCAGACTGGTCGATAAGTTTGTAATCAAACGCCTTCAGGCGGATACGGATCTTCTGGTTTTGCATGTAATTCGCCTTATTCTTCGATTTTCGCCACGACGCCCGCACCGACGGTACGGCCGCCTTCGCGAATCG
>NZ_JADMKC010000011.1 GCF_018780105.1 Thiobacillus sp. | reverse complement strand
CTCGATGTGGAACTGCACCTCCTGCTACAACTGCATCGTGCGCTGCCCGCGCAAGCTGCCGATCACCCACATCATGCACGGCATCGCCGAATACGCGCACCGTATCGGCCTGGCGCCCAAGATGCAGGCCACGCGTTTCTTCAGCGGCCTGTTCTGGAAAAACTGCACGCATACCGGCCGCGTCAACGAGCTCAAATTGTCGCTGGGTCTCTACTTCAAAGGCGGCTTGGCTTCGGGCATCAAGGAAGGCATGAAGATGAAGGATGTCGCCATCGGTCTGGTGCTGGCCAAGCGGCTCAACCCGCTCGAACTGTTCGGCGGCCACAAGTGCAAGGATCAGAAAGGCATCCAGGCGATGCTGAACAAGGCCTACGAAATCGAGCGCAGCCGCAAGGCCGCCAAAATGGCAGGCTGAGGAGATAATTACCCATGGCAAAACATGAATACGCGTTTTACCCCGGATGTTCGTCGCAAAAGGGTGCGTCCGCGTCCAACTACCTGACCTCGGTCGAGTCCATGTGCAAGACGCTCGACGTCAAACTCACCGAAATCCCCGACTGGAACTGCTGCGGCGCCTCGATTGGTTACGCCGAAGCGGGCGAACTGCCGCGCCACGTGATGAACGCGCGCAACTTCGCGCTGTCCGAAAAGAACCTGCCGGGTCAGGAAATCGTCGCCACCTGCGCCGCCTGCTGGCTCGGTGCGCGCGAAACCCGCGAGCGGCTGACGCATTCCGACACCCTGATGGCCGACACCCGCGAAGCCTTGAAGGAAGCCGGACTGACCATCAACGAAATGCCCAACATCCGCCACATGGTCGAAGTGCTGATCGAAGACCTGGGCTTTGACGAAATGAAGAAGCACGTCGTGCGGCCGCTCGAAGGCGTCAAGATCGCGGGCTACGTCGGCTGTCAGACCAACCGTCCGTTCGGCGTCGCCGGCGAATCGTTCGAGAACCCGGTCTACCTCGACAAGATGGTCGAAATGGTGGGGGCCGAATCGATCCCCGAGTACGAGCAGAAAGTCACCTGCTGCGGCGGTGCACTGGCATTCTCCGAACCGGAAAAGGCGCAAGCGCAGATCAAGGACATCGTCGAGTCGGCCTACGACCACGGCGCGGAAATGATCGTCACGCCGTGTCCGCTGTGCCAGGCCAACGTCGAGATCTATCAGGGCCAGATCAACAAGACTTACGGCACCAAGTTCAACATTCCCGTGATGTATTACAGCCAGCTGATGGTGGTGG
>NZ_JADMKC010000040.1 GCF_018780105.1 Thiobacillus sp. | reverse complement strand
CGATTCGCGAAGGCGGCCGTACCGTCGGTGCGGGCGTCGTGGCGAAAATCGAAGAGTGATTGTTTGTTAACCGGGTTGTTCTAGCCGGCAGGGCGGGATGGGCGCAGGCCTGTTCCGCCCTTGAGTAATACAGGCCAATAGCTCAATTGGTAGAGCGTCGGTCTCCAAAACCGAAGGTTGGGGGTTCGAGACCCTCTTGGCCTGCCACAGGATAAGCCGCAAGGCATACAGCGTTCATGGCTGACAAAATCAAGCTGCTGGTAGCGGTATTGCTGGTCATCGCAGGATTGGCCGGCTTTTATTTTTTTGCGGACGCGCCCGCTGTAGTTCGGGTGTTGTCTGTGATTGCGGGTCTGGTGCTGGCGGCCGTGGTTGCCGGCATGTCGGCGCCTGGCAAGCGGTTTTTCCGTTTCGCGCTGGATGCGCGCGATGAGGCGAAGAAGGTTGTCTGGCCGACGCGCAAGGAAACCATACAGATGACGGGGGTGGTCATGGCTTTTGTGGTCGTGATGGCGCTCTTTTTGTGGGCGGTTGACGGCACATTGATGTGGTTGGTCAAGCTGGCATTGGGACAAGGGAGTTGAGTATGCGGTGGTATGTGGTTCATGCCTACTCTGGCTTCGAGAAAAGCGTTGCGCGCAATCTGATTGAGCGTATTGAGCGTGCGGGCATGAAGGATCGCTTTGGCGAGATCCTGGTGCCGGTGGAAGAGGTTGTGGAGATGAAGGGCGGTCAGAAGAAGACGGCCGAGCGCAAGTTCTTCCCCGGCTACGTGCTGGTGCAGATGGAGATGGATGACGATACCTGGCATCTGGTGAAAAGCACGCCCAAGGTGACGGGCTTCGTGGGTGGAACGGCGACCAAGCCGGCGCCGATTTCCGAAAAAGAAGTGCAGTCCATCATGGATCAGATGCGCGAGGGTGTAGAGAAGCCCAAGCCCAAGATTCTGTTCGAGGTGGGTGAGACGGTGCGCGTCATTGACGGGCCGTTCACGGACTTCAATGGCAACGTAGAGGAAGTGAATTACGACAAGAGCAAATTGCGCGTGTCGGTGATGATTTTTGGCCGGGCGACGCCCGTCGAGCTGGGTTTCGGTCAGGTCGAGAAAAGCTAGTCCGGACAAAAGTCCGGCTGCAAGACCGCTTTGGCGTCAGGCTGAAGTGGTGTCCGGTAAGACCGGAGAGGAGCGCGAGTAGGGCAACCCAAAGCGCGTTGGTACTCATTTATCAGGAGCCATCATGGCAAAGAAAATTGTCGGCTATGTCAAGCTGCAAGTTCCGGCGGGCAAGGCCAACCCTTCGCCCCCAATCGGTCCCGCGCTCGGTCAGCGCGGCCTCAACATCATGGAATTCTGTAAGGCGTTCAACGCCAAGACCCAGGGTATGGAGCCCGGTCTGCCGATTCCGGTGGTGATTACCGCATTCGCGGACAAGAGCTTCACCTTCATCATGAAGACGCCGCCTGCGACGGTCTTGATCAAGAAAGCGATCAAGCTCGACAAGGGCAGCGCCAAGCCGCACCTCGACAAGGTGGGCACCATTACGCGCGCCCAGCTGGAAGAGATCGCCAAGGCAAAAGAGCCCGATCTGACTGCAGCCAATATGGACGCAGCCGTTCGCACCATCGCTGGCACGGCCCGTTCCATGGGCATCGTCGTGGAGGGAGTCTGACATGGCAAATACATCCAAGCGCTTGCGGGCGCTGAAAGAAAAAATCGACCGCAACCGCAACTACCCGGTGGCTGATGCGCTGGGTCTGGTCAAGGAAGCAGCCACCGCAAAATTCGACGAGTCCATCGACATTGCGATCAACCTTGGCGTAGATGCACGCAAATCCGACCAGATGGTGCGTGGTGCGGTGGTGCTGCCCAAGGGAATCGGTAAAACGGTTCGCGTGGCAGTGTTTGCCCAGGGCGACAACGTGCAAAAGGCAAAAGATGCCGGCGCAGACATCGTGGGCTTCGACGATCTGGCTGCCGAGATCAAGGCAGGCAAGATGGATTTCGACGTGTTGATCGCGACGCCTGACGCTATGCGTGTGGTCGGTCAGCTCGGTCAGATCCTCGGTCCGCGCGGTTTGATGCCGAACCCGAAAGTGGGAACGGTGTCTCCTGACGTCGCCGGTGCGGTTAAAAACGCCAAGGCCGGTCAGGTGCAGTACCGCACGGACAAGGGTGGCATCGTGCATTGCACTATCGGCCGCGCTTCGTTTGCCGTGGAAGACCTGAAGGAAAACCTGGCGGCTCTGATGGATGCGCTTCAGCGCGCCAAGCCCGCCAGCTCCAAGGGTGTGTACTTCAAGCGCCTGTCGGTGTCGTCCACCATGGGCGTGGGCGTGCGCGTCGATCAGGCAAGCGTGACTGCTTAATGAATGAGGGGCATCCCGGATCGGGGTGCTCGAATGAACTTTGGGTCGTCGACCAGCTGTTGGGGTCGACGAGTTGTCAAAGACCGTAGGCCTCCGCAAGGAGTTAAGTCGGGCCGAGTGTGAATGGGTGACGAGTCTGTCCTCTGTTCGCATCAAGCAGAACCTACGCAGATGGTGTTCCCGCGCAGGATTTTCCTGTCAAGGCCGCCAGCCGAGGCATCCCGTGGACACAAGCGGGAAGCGCTTCGTAACTGAGAAGGAGGGTAGACCTTGAGTCTGAATCTTGAAGAAAAGAAAGCCGTCGTTGCTGAAGTGACTGCGCAGGTTGCAGTGGCCCAGACGGTTGTAGTTGCCGAATATCGTGGCATCAAGGTGGAAGACCTGACCAAGCTGCGCGCAATCGCACGCAAGGAAGGCGTCTATCTGCGCGTGTTGAAAAACACGCTGGTGCGCCGCGCGATCGCGGGTACTCCGTTCGCAGGTTTGTCCGACCAGATGGTCGGCCCGCTTGCTTACGGCATGTCCACAGATCCGGTGGCCGCCGCGAAAGTGATGCACGAGTTTGCCAAGACCAACGACAAGTTTGTCGTCAAGGCCGGTGCCATGCCCAATTTCATCATGTCCGCCAAGGATGTGGGGAATCTGGCCAGCATGCCCAGCCGTGATGAACTGCTGTCCAAACTCATGGGCACGATGCAGGCTCCGATTACGCAATTTGTTCGCACGCTCAATGAAGTGCCGACCAAATTCGTTCGCGGACTCGCTGCTGTGCGCGACAAGCAGGCTGCTTGAAGCAGCTTGCCGGCAACCCGTACGACGATATTGTTTTTAATCTGAAGCACAATTGACAGGAGTAATACACATGGCTGTTTCTAAAGCTGAAATTCTTGACGCAATCGCTGGCATGACCGTTCTGGATCTGTCCGAGCTGATCAAGGAAATGGAAGAGAAGTTTGGCGTTTCCGCTGCTGCCGCTGCGGTTGCTGTGGCAGCCCCCGCTGCTGGCGGCGGTGCCGCTGCTGCTGAAGAGCAGACCGAGTTCACCGTGATGCTGAATTCGGCTGGCGACAAGAAGGTTGAAGTCATTAAGGTTGTGCGTGCTGCCACCGGTCTGGGCCTGAAAGAAGCCAAGGATCTGGTTGACGGCGCTCCCAAGGCTGTTAAAGAAGGCGTATCCAAGGCTGATGCCGAAGCGCTGAAAAAACAGCTGGAAGAAGCTGGCGCTAACGTCGACGTCAAATAAGTCAACGGCGACCTGGGCGGCGCGCCTAAGCGCATCGCCCACTTCCGGAGACGCATTTATTTCGCCACTTTTGTATTCGTGGTGTGTTGCGGGGAAACCCGCAGCAGACGCAAGCAGCAAATACCCGGAACCCGGAATCGGCTTCCGGGTCGTTTGCTTTTTGCGTGTGCCCCACAAGGGGACTCCGACTTTCTACAGGCTGAAGCCTGTGAAAGATCGTATGCCCCATAAAGGGACTCCGGTTTGTAACGGGGTGAAGCCCATTGCAAGCCGTATGCCTCACAACGCGCGGCGCGTAACCCACGTGCCGGCCTGCCCCTGATCGTCAAGGAGACTCCATGGCTTATACCTTTACCGAGAAAAAACGTCTGCGCAAGAGCTTTGCCAGCCGGACCAACACCCTACCGGTGCCTTTTCTTCTGGCGACCCAGCTTGAGTCTTATCGTGCCTTCTTGCAGGAGGGCCGTTCGCGCGAAGAGCGTTTGAACGAAGGCCTGCAGGCCGCGTTCACGTCGATTTTTCCGATCGAAAGCCATTCCAAGAATGCGCGTCTGGAATACGTCAGCTACTTCCTCGGCGAGCCGGTATTCGACATCAAGGAATGCCAACAGCGCGGCCTGACCTACTGCGCGCCGCTGCGTGCCAAAGTGCGCCTGGTGATCATGGACAAGGAAGCGTCCAAGCCGACGATCAAGGAAGTCAAGGAGCAAGAAGTCTACATGGGCGAAATCCCGCTCATGACGCCGACCGGCTCGTTCGTGATCAACGGTACCGAGCGCGTGATCGTGTCGCAGCTGCACCGCTCGCCCGGCGTGTTCTTCGAGCATGACCGCGGCAAGACCCACAGCTCCGGCAAACTGCTGTTCTCGGCGCGTGTGATTCCCTACCGCGGCTCGTGGCTGGATTTCGAATTCGACGCCAAGGACATCCTGTTCTTCCGGGTTGACCGCCGCCGCAAGATGCCGGTCACCATCCTGCTGAAATCGCTGGGCTATACCCCGGAAACGATTCTGGATACGTTCTTCAACAAGGACACCTTCTATATCAATACCCAGGGCATCCAGTTCGAACTGGTCCCCGAGCGTCTGCGCGGCGAACTCGCGCGTTTCGACATCTGCGGCAAGGATGACCATGTCATCGTGGCCAAGGACAAGCGCATCACCGCCAAGCACATCCGTGAGCTTGAGGCTGCGGGCGTCAAGAAATGGGCGGTTCCCGCCGAATTCGTCGTCGGCCGCGTGCTGGCGCACGACGTGGTCGACAAGTCCACCGGTGAGCTGGTGGCGCGCGCCAACGACGAGATTACCGAAGAGCTGTTGAATGCCCTGGCCGTCGCCGGAGTCGATAAATTCAACACGCTGTATACCAACGAACTCGACCAGGGCGCATTCATTTCGCAGACCCTGCGTAGCGACGACGCGGCCGATGCTTACGTCGCCAAGGTGGCGATCTACCGCATGATGCGCCCGGGCGAGCCGCCCACCGAGGATGCGGTCAACACGCTGTTCACCAACCTGTTCTTCAATGACGAGCGTTACGACCTGTCGGCCGTGGGCCGCATGAAGTTCAACCGCCGCATCGGCAGCGATGAACTGACCGGCTCCGGCACGTTGTCGACTGAAGACATCGTGGCGGTGATCAAGATACTGGTGGACCTGCGCAATGGCCGCGGCGAAGTCGACGACATCGATCACCTCGGCAACCGCCGCGTGCGTTCGGTGGGCGAGCTGGCCGAAAACCAGTTCCGCGCCGGCCTGGTGCGCGTAGAGCGCGCCGTGCGCGAGCGTCTGGGGCAGGCCGAGTCGGACAACCTGATGCCGCATGACCTGATCAATGCCAAGCCGGTGTCGGCGGCGATCAAGGAGTTTTTCGGCTCCAGCCAGTTGTCGCAGTTCATGGACCAGACCAATCCGCTATCCGAGATCACCCACAAGCGCCGCGTGTCGGCTCTGGGCCCGGGCGGTTTGACGCGCGAGCGCGCAGGCTTCGAAGTGCGCGACGTGCATCCGACCCACTATGGTCGCGTCTGCCCGATCGAAACGCCGGAAGGTCCGAATATCGGCCTGATCAACTCGCTGGCGCTGTATGCCCGCACCAACTGGTATGGCTTCATTGAAACGCCGTACCGCAAGGTGATCGACAACAAGGTCACCGACGAAATCGAGTACCTGTCAGCGATCGAGGAAAGCAAATACGTGATCGCGCAGGCCAACGCCGATCTCGATGCGAAGAGCCAGTTCAAGGACGACCTGATCTCGTGCCGCTACAAGAACGAATTTACGCTGTCGACCCCCGACCGCATCGAGTACATGGACGTGGCGCCGGCGCAGATCGTGTCGGTTGCAGCTTCGCTGATTCCGTTCCTGGAGCACGACGATGCCAACCGCGCGCTGATGGGTTCGAACATGCAACGTCAGGCAGTGCCCTGCCTGCGTCCGGAGAAATCCCTGGTCGGAACCGGTATCGAACGTACCGCGGCAGTCGACTCCGGCACGGTGGTGACGGCGCATCGCGGCGGTCGCGTCGATTACATCGATGCGAGCCGCATCGTGATTCGCGTGCATGACGAAGAGGCGCGTGCCGGCGAAGTCGGCGTGGACATCTACTCGCTGATCAAATACACCCGCTCGAACCAGAACACCAACATCAACCAGCGTCCGCTGGTGAAGGTAGGCGACATGATTGCGCGTGGCGACGTGATTGCCGACGGCGCTTCGACCGATATGGGCGAGCTGGCGCTGGGGCAGAACATGCTGGTCGCCTTCATGCCGTGGAACGGCTACAACTTCGAAGACTCGATTCTCATCAACGAGAAGGTCGTCGCCGAAGACCGCTACACCTCGATCCACATCGAAGAACTCTCGGTCGTCGCACGCGACACCAAGCTGGGTGCGGAAGAAATCACCCGCGACATCTCCAACCTGGCCGAGCGCCAGTTGGGTCGCTTGGACGAGTCCGGCATCATCGCCATCGGCGCGGAAGTCGAGGCCGGCGACGTGCTGGTCGGCAAGGTCACGCCCAAGGGCGAAACCCAGCTGACACCGGAAGAAAAACTGCTGCGCGCCATCTTCGGCGAAAAGGCCAGCGACGTGAAAGACACCAGCCTCAAGGTGCCGTCCGGCATGTCGGGCGTGGTCATCGACGTGCAGGTGTTCACCCGTGAAGGCATCGAGCGTGATGTCCGCGCGCAGTCGATTGTCGACACGCAGCTTGCCGAGTACCGCAAGGACATGACCGACCGCATGCGTATCGTTGAAGACGACACGTTTGCCCGTCTGGAAAAACTCCTGCACCTGAAGGTGGCCAACGGCGGACCGAAGAAACTCGCCAAGGGCAGCAAAATCACCAAGGACTATCTGGAGTCGGTCAACCGTCACGACTGGTTCGACATCCGCCTGGCCGACGACGAGGCGAGCCGCGCAGTGGAAGGCTTGAAAGACAGCCTGACCCAGAAACGCATCGAATTCGATGCGATGTTCGAAGAGAAGAAGAAGAAGCTGACCGCCGGTGACGAATTGCCGCCTGGCGTGCAGAAAATGGTCAAGGTCTATCTGGCAGTCAAACGCCGTCTGCAGCCTGGCGACAAGATGGCAGGCCGTCACGGCAACAAGGGTGTGGTGTCGAAAATCGCGCCGGTGGAAGACATGCCGTTCATGGCCGATGGCCGTCCGGTCGATGTCGTTCTCAACCCGCTCGGCGTGCCGTCGCGGATGAACGTCGGCCAGATTCTGGAAACCCACCTCGGCTGGGCGGCCAAGGGTCTGGGCGAAAAAATCGGCCAGATGCTCGCCGCGCAGACCAAGACCATGGTGAAAGAGATCCGCAGCTTCCTCAAGGAAATCTACAACCAGTCCGGCAAGGTCGAAGATATCGACGGCTTTACCGACGACGAAATCATCGAGCTCGGGCGCAACCTGCAAAAGGGCGTGCCGTTTGCATCGCCGGTGTTCGACGGTGCATCCGAAGCCGAGATCCGTCGCATGCTGGTGCTGGCCGGCCTGCCGGAAGGCGGCCAGGTCACGCTGTACGACGGTCGTACCGGCGAGGCATTTGACCGCCAGGTGACGGTCGGCTACAAGCACGTGCTGAAGCTGCACCACCTGGTCGACGACAAGATGCACGCGCGTTCCACCGGCCCGTACTCGCTGGTCACCCAGCAACCGCTGGGCGGCAAGGCGCAGTTCGGCGGCCAGCGCTTCGGTGAGATGGAGGTGTGGGCGCTGGAAGCCTACGGTGCGGCTTACGTGCTGCAGGAAATGTTGACCGTGAAGTCGGACGATGTGAACGGCCGTACCAAGATGTACGAGAGCATCGTCAAGGGCGAACACAAGATCGAAGCCGGGATGCCGGAGTCCTTCAACGTGCTGGTGAAGGAAATCCGCTCGCTGGGCATCGACATCGATCTGGAACGTTATTAATTTAGGGTGAGGACACAGCCATGAAAGCACTGTTAGATATTTTCAAGCAGGCCACCCACGAGGAAGAGTTCGACGCCATCAAGATTGGCCTGGCGTCGCCGGAGAAAATCCGTTCCTGGTCGTATGGTGAAGTAAAGAAACCCGAGACCATCAATTACCGCACCTTCAAACCGGAACGTGATGGCCTGTTCTGCGCCAAGATCTTTGGCCCGGTCAAGGACTACGAGTGCCTGTGCGGCAAGTACAAGCGTCTCAAGCATCGCGGCGTGATCTGCGAAAAGTGCGGCGTCGAAGTCACGCTGTCCAAAGTGCGCCGCGAGCGCATGGGCCACATCGAGCTGGCCTCGCCGGTTGCCCACATCTGGTTCCTGAAGTCGCTGCCGAGCCGTCTGGGCATGGTGCTCGACATGACGCTGCGCGACATCGAGCGCGTGCTCTACTTCGAAGGCTTCGTGGTGGTCGAGCCCGGCATGACGCCGCTCAACCGCGGCCAGTTGCTGACTGAAGACGACTACCTTGCCAAGCTGGAAGAGTATGGCGACGAGTTCCGCGCACTGATGGGCGCGGAAGCCGTGCGTGAACTGCTGCGTTCGCTGGATCTGCCGAATGTGGTTGAGACCCTGCATGCCGACATGGCACGCACCGGTTCCGAAACCAAGCTGAAAAAACTGTCGAAGCGCCTGAAAATTCTTGAGGGCTTCCAGAAGTCCGGGATCAAGCCCGAGTGGATGATTCTCGAAGTGTTGCCGGTGCTGCCGCCTGAACTGCGTCCGCTGGTGCCGCTCGACGGCGGCCGCTTCGCGACCTCCGATCTGAACGATCTGTACCGCCGCGTGATCAACCGCAACAACCGTCTGAAGCGTCTGCTCGAGCTGAAGGCCCCGGAAATCATCGTGCGCAACGAAAAGCGCATGCTGCAGGAGTCGGTTGACTCGCTGCTGGACAACGGCCGTCGCGGCAAGGCGATGACCGGCGCCAACAAGCGTCCGCTGAAGTCGCTGGCCGACATGATCAAGGGCAAGAGCGGTCGTTTCCGTCAGAACCTGCTGGGCAAGCGCGTCGACTACTCCGGCCGTTCCGTCATCGTGGTGGGCCCGACGCTGAAGCTGCACCAGTGCGGCCTGCCGAAGAAGATGGCGCTCGAGCTGTTCAAGCCCTTCATCTTCAACCGCCTCGAAGTGCTGGGGCTGGCGACCACGATCAAGGCCGCCAAGAAGATGGTGGAAGACGAAGAGCCCGTCGTGTGGGACTTGCTCGAAGAAGTCATCAACCAGCATCCGGTGATGCTGAACCGCGCACCGACCCTGCACCGTCTCGGCATTCAGGCCTTCGAGCCGGTTCTGATCGAAGGCAAGGCGATTCAGCTGCACCCGTTGGTGTGTGCGGCGTTCAACGCCGACTTCGACGGCGACCAGATGGCCGTCCACGTGCCGCTGTCGCTGGAAGCACAGACCGAAGCGCGCACCCTGATGCTGGCGTCGAACAACGTGCTGTCGCCCGCCAACGGCGAGCCGATCATCG
>NZ_JADMKC010000032.1 GCF_018780105.1 Thiobacillus sp. | reverse complement strand
ATCAGTAGTGTCCGGTTAACGCACAAATTCCCGAGCCAAGATTGAGTATTGGCGCGGGTTGTAGGATGATTTATTTTGGTGCCGATTTGAAATCTGTTTTCCCATATTTTGGTTCGCGTAACTTCCGGAGGTCGATCCCTCTGGAGGTGAACAATGAACTTGGGCAAGACGTTGTTCGCACAGCTCATGGAGTTCGTGCCATGGACCAGCTTTGCGCGGATCGTGGCGCGCTATGGCGGCGATTCCAGAGTGCGCAGCCTGGCTTGCACCGAACAATTCCGTGCCATGGCCTTCGCTCAACTGACTTACCGCGAGAGCCTGCGCGATATCGAAACCTGTCTGCTGGCCAATCAGACGAAGCTGTACGGCATGGGCTTTCGCACGCCGGTCAGGCGCTCGACGCTGGCCGATGCCAACGAGGGACGCGACTGGCGCATCTGGGCGGATTTGGCCGCCTTGCTCATCCGGCGTGCGCGCAAGCTGTGCTGCAACGACAGCTTCGGCATCGACCTTTCCAATACGGTCTACGCCCTGGATGCCACGACCATCGACCTGTGCCTGTCGCTGTTTCCATGGGCGCCGTTTCGTTCCACCAAGGCGGCAGTCAAGCTGCATACGCTGCTCGACTTGCGCGGCAACATCCCGGCTTTCATTCACATCTCGGACGGCAAGACCCACGAGGTCAACGTACTGGATATGCTGCCCATCGAAGCCGGCGCGTTCTACGTGATGGATCGGGGTTATCTGGATTTCGGTCGCCTGTTCGCGCTGCATCAGTCGGGGGCCTTCTTCGTGACCCGCGCCAAACGCGGCATGGATGCGCGCCGGGTGTATTCGATGCCGACCGATCGAAGCACCGGCATCATCTGCGATCAGCGCATCGCGCTGAACGGCTTCTACCCCGCACAGGCCTATCCCGAACTGCTGCGCCGCATCCGTTTCAAGGACCCGGAATCCGGCAAGACGCTGGTGTTCCTGACCAACAATACCGCCTTGCCTGCGTTGACCATCGCGGCTCTTTACAAGAGCCGCTGGCAAGTCGAGCTGTTCTTCAAGTGGATCAAGCAGCATCTGCGCATCAAGCGTTTCATCGGCAACAGCGAGAACGCAGTAAAGACGCAAATCTGGTGCGCCGTCGCGACTTACGTGCTGATTGCCATTGTTAAAAAGGAGCTTCAAATCGATGCCTCGCTCTACTCTTTGCTACAGATTCTTTCGGTGTCTGTTTTTGAGAAAACCCAGCTATCTCAAGCCTTCGCAAGCAGCGGGCAGCTCCCAGAACAGACCGGTTTTTATAACCAGCTGAATTTGTATGACTTTTAACCGGACACTACTG
>NZ_JADMKC010000016.1 GCF_018780105.1 Thiobacillus sp. | reverse complement strand
CGGGGTTTCGGGGATGAGCGGGGTCGCCTTTTCTTTGGTTACTTTCTTTTGGCGAGACAAAAGAAAGTGACTAGCTGCCGGGCTACCCCCGGCCAACCACACTCAGCTAACCACGCGCCTCACCACCCGGCACCACTTCGCGTTCACCCCCCCCCTCGATGGATGGAGTGTTCAAACTCCCCGCCGCAAAAAACCGCGCCACCACCTCCAGCTTGCGCGTCCGCGTCATCGCCGGCAGCGCGTTCAGCAGCAGCTTGCCGTAGGGTTTGTCCGCCAGCCGGGTATCGCAAATCATCAGCACACCACGGTCTGTTTCGGTGCGGATCAGGCGGCCGGCACCCTGCTTGAGGCTGATTGCAGCATGCGGCAGCTGGTAATCCATGAAGGGCTTGCCGCCGTTCCTTTCTGCCAGCGCGATGCGCGCGGCGACGACGGGGTCGTCCGGCGGCTGGAACGGCAGCTTGTCGATGATGACGACCGACAACACGTCGCCCGGCATGTCGACGCCTTCCCAGAAACTCTGGCTGCCCAGCAGCACGGCGTTGCCGGCCTGCTGAAAGCGCGCGAGCAGTTCGTTCTTCGGCGCGTCGCCCTGCACCAGCAGCGGATAATCCCAGCCGCGCTGCTTGAGGGCTTCGACCAGCAGGCCGCGCGCTTTTTCCAGCGCGCGCAGGCTGGTGAACAGGATGAACGCGCGCCCCTTGCTGATCTCCAGCACTGGCAAGGCGGCCGCGACCACGGCATCGGTGAACTCGGGGGTGTTGGGCGCGGGGAGGTTCTGCGGCACGTACAACACGCCCTGACGCGGATAGTCGAAGGGGCTGTCGACGCACAGGGTATCGGCCTCTTCGATGCCGAGCCGGGTTTTCAGGTGGGTGAAATCGCCGCCAACGGCGAGCGTGGCGGAAGTCAGGATCCACGCCTGCGCACGCTCGGTGAGTTTGGCGCCGAACATCGCGCCGACCGACAAGGGCGTCGCGTGCAGCAGCAGCGAGCTCAGCGTGGTTTCGAGCCAGCGCACGCGCGGGTTGGCAGGATCGTCGTCGCGCTGCCAGCTGGCCAGCGTGGCCTCGATGCCTTGCGCGCGCTCGAAGCAGTTTTTCAGATCGGCATCGCGCTCGGCCTGGGTTTCCAGCAGTTTCGCCGTTTCATCGAGCGCCGCCGACAGCGCTTTCAGTGCATCCGGCCATTTGTCGTAGCGCGTCAGTTCCGCCACCGTCGCCTTGACCGGATTCTGCGGAAACGCCAGCCGCAGGTCGCGCGCCGCCTTGCCGAGGTCTTCGGCGGCGCGACGCAGCGCCGGAAAGTCACCCGCCTTCACCGCTGCCAAACGCTTGGTATCGCCCGCCAGATCGAGCAGCTGCGCGACCGACAGGGTTTCGCCAAAAAACTGCGCAGCGGTTTCGGCGAGTTGATGCGCTTCGTCGAGGATCACGGTATTACAGGCGGGCAAGAGTTCGGCCACGCCTTCGTCCTTCAACCACAGGTCGGCAAAGAACAGGTGATGGTTGACCACCACCACCTCGGCCTCGAGCGCAGCCTTGCGCGCGGACATCACAAAGCAGTCCTTGAAATGGCTGCATTCGCTGCCGAGGCAGGTGTCGCGGCTGGAAATCGCATAAAACCACGCGGTGGCATCCTCGGGGATGCCCTCGGCTTCGGCACGGTCGCCGCTGCTGCTGGTTTCGGCAAAACGGGCAATTTTCTGCAGCCACGCCGCGTCATCGCGGTTGGCAAAGCGGCCATCGCTCAAATTGCGCTGCAGATGATGGTGGCAGACATAGTTGGCGCGTCCCTTGAGCAGGGCGACTTTGACCGGCGATTTCAATGCGCGCCGCGCAGCGGGGAGGTCGCGGTGGAACAACTGGTCCTGCAGCGCCTTGGTGCCGGTGGAAATCACCACCTTGCCGCCCGACAGCAAGGCGGGAATCAGATAGGCCAGCGTTTTGCCGGTGCCGGTGCCGGCTTCGGCCAGCAACACGCCATGCGTCTCGATGGCCTGCTCCACCGCCTCGGCCATGGCCAGCTGTTGCGGACGCGAGCGCCAGCCGGACAGAACCGTGGCGCACGCGCCATCCGGGGAAAAAATACGTTTGAGATCAGACATTCAGGCCAGACTTTGTTGCGCCAAATTTCGAGCTGGAGTGTACCATCCGTCCAGAATCCACACAGTTTGCATGGCCATGGCTATAGCTTTCCGGAACATTTGCCGTAAAACGATTTGTAACCCTCGACACCTTGTTCCTTTCATGCGCCTCAAGCTGTTTTGCCTGCTGATCCTGTTTTTTCCAGTCGCGGCTCTGGCTAACCTGGTCGAGCTGAAAGTACGCCCCGGCATCCAGGCCAGCGCAGACTATCGAGCCGGCGCCCGTGGCAAACCTGCGGTATTGCTCTTGCACGGTTTTTTGCAAACGCGCGAATTCCGCACCGTGGCAACGCTTGCCAACAGCCTGCACGATGCCGGCTATACCGTTTTGGTGCCGACGCTCAGCCTCAACATCCCCAACCGCATGCAAAGCTTGTCGTGCGAGGCCATCCATCGCCACAGCATGAATGAGGACATCATCGAGATTGCCCGCTGGGTCGACTGGCTGAAATCGCGTGGCCATCAGCACATCGTCCTGTTTGGCCACAGTTACGGCAGCCTGCAACTGCTGGCCTATCTGGAGGGCAAACCCGATGCGGCAGTGGAGGCCTATATTGGAACGTCCCTGATCGAAACCCGGATTGCGACCCTGTCACGTCCCGCCCTGATAACCCAGTTGAGAGAGCAGGTACAGCACAAGCAAACCCGCCTGGTTACCCAGAGCGTATCGCTCTGCCCCCAGTACGCTGCACCCCCTGCAGACCTGCTGTCGTATGCCGTGTGGGATCAGCCACGCACGCTTGCGGCCGTAAAAAACGCGCCGGTGCGGATGCAGCTCATCATGGGCGATGCCGACAAAATCCTGGGGCACGGCTGGCTCCAGGCGCTGCAACATATCCAGACGCCAATGATCATCGTGCCGGGCGCCAATCATTTCATGGATGCCGAACATGAGTTCGACCTGTTCGAACACACGCTCGGCTTCCTGCAAACGCTTCCCACCACGCCATGATGAAATCACCTGGTTCCATCCCGATCAAGCAGGCTGCGCTGGCCTTCATCGTCGGCGTGCTGGTACTGGTTAGCCTGATTGGCGGCTTTGCCCTGCACGAGATGCGGAATGTCTCGCACAATCTCATGCAGTCCAATCAGAAAGCCGCACGCGCCGAACTCGCTGACGCGATCGAACGGCTGTCGGGGCAGATCAAGAACCAAGCCGCCACGCTGGGGCGCTGGGATGAAACCCGCCAACAACTGGTGATCCCCGAGTACTACAACTACTGGCGCGATCAGCGGGTGTACGAAAGCGGTATGCTGAGCCGGTTTGCCCGCGTGGCGCTGTACGACCAGTCGGGCAACAAGCTGCGCGCCGGCGGAACCAGCAACGCGCTGCCGGCCCGCCTGCCGTTTCATGTGGCGCCCCATCTCCACACCAGCTGGCTCAGCAACGAGGCGGGCGTCATCACCCTCTACTACGCGTTTCCGGTTTACAGCGATGAACGGCGACTGGCGCTGCTCGGCCACGGCCTGATTCGCTTGAACTACATGGCGGAGCTCCTGAACCAAAACAGTTTCCGCTATACCGACACCGCCAGCATCAAGCTGAACCTGAAGCCGGGCGCACTTCTGTCCGCACCGGAACTGCTCCCGAATCTGAGCCTGAGCGCCCGCAGCGACCCCGAACAATTGCGCTTCCAGGCCATCCTGTCGCGGGCGCTGCTCGCGCTGCTGATCCTGCTGGCCGCCACCGCCCTGCTGGGGTTTATGGCACACCACCGCCTGCTGGTGCGGCCATTGCGGCAATTGTCGCAGGACATCGATGCCATGAAGCAGGGACGCTTCGAGCCCAATCCCGAGCATGCCGAACCGATGCGGATCAGTGAACTGGAGAACATTCACCGTTCGCTGCTCGACTACCAGCTGCAGCTGCGCGAGCTGCACGGTTCGCTGGAGCACCAGAATCGCGAGTTCCGTTCGCAGGCGCGCCACGATGTCCTGACCGGCTGTTACAACCGGCGCGCCTATGAAGAAGACTGGTCGCGCTTCCGCGAGGAGATCAAGGCCGTCCCGCAAGGCGTGGCGTTTTTGCTGTTCGACTGCGACCGCTTCAAGAGCATCAACGACACCTACGGTCACGCCAAGGGCGACCGCGTGCTGACCCTCATCGCCGACGCGCTGGTGACGGCGCTGCGTGCCAACGACCGGTTGTATCGCCTGGGCGGCGACGAGTTTGCCGCCATCCTGCTGCGTACCACGCCGGCGCAGGCGCGGCAGATTGCGCAACGCTGCCAGAGCCTGCTCGATGCCAAGCGATTCAGCGAGCTCGATATCAACGAGCCGATCAGCGTCAGCATCGGCATTGCCTTCTGTGCGGCGGACCAGGTCGAACATATCGACGAACTGCCCAAGCAGGCAGACATCGCCATGTATACCGCCAAGCTGCCCGGGCGCAACCGGGTGGCGCTGTACGGCGACGACGTGGAACGCGCCTCGCAAACCCTGGTGGCCAGCCGCGAGACCAGCGCCGTGTTCCAGGCCCTGGCTACGCCCGGCATGATCGAAATGCATTACCAGTCGATACGCAGCCTGCCCGGGCTGGAGGTGAAATACTACGAAGCACTGGCGCGCATCCGCTATCACGACACACTGATCCTGCCGGCGGCGTTCCTGCCGGTGGTCAGCAGCCGCCGTCTGGAAACCGGCTTCGATCTGGCCGTGTTGCAGCAGGTCGATCTGGATTTGTCGT
This sequence comes from Thiobacillus sp., assembly GCF_018780105.1. Lineage (GTDB taxonomy): Bacteria > Pseudomonadota > Gammaproteobacteria > Burkholderiales > Thiobacillaceae > Thiobacillus. The sequence goes on along the minus strand of NZ_JADMKC010000016.1, from coordinate 5,245 downwards.
CCAAACAGCTGCCCGCCGGCGTGGGCATCTGCATCAACCTGACGGCGCAAAGCGTATCGCAGCCGGAAATCGTGTCGTATCTGCTGGAACTGTCCCGCCACAACACGCGCCATCCCCTGATGATCGAGATCGCCGAAACCTCGTTGATCACCCAGGTGACTGAGGCCAGCACCTATCTGGATTTGCTGCGCACGTCGCAATACCGCATCGCGATGGACGATTTCGGCACCGGGCATTCGCCGCTGCGCTATCTGGTCGACTTGCCGGTGGACGTAATCAAGTTCGACCTTTCCCTGATCAGCCGGCTGGAAGCCAACGACCGCGCAGCTCAGGTGGTGACGGACTTTGCCCGCATGATGATCAGCGCGGGCTATTCGCTGACAGCCGAAGGGGTGGAAACCGAGACGGCCCTGCGCAAGGTCGAAAGCCTGGGCTTCGCCCACGTCCAGGGATTCCTGCTGGACCACCCACGGCCGCTTGCCGAACTGGTCGCCAGCTTGAACGCGGTATCAGAGCCGAGCTGAGCGATCGGCTCAATGCGATCGGCTCAATGCTTGCCCGAACGCCAGATCGAGAAAATGATCCACAGGCTGTTGAAAAACGCGATCAGGAATCCCAGCAGGCCAAAAAGCGGCAGCCCCAGTAGCTGAGGTCCGCCCTTCACCGTCATGATGATGCTGGAGCCCACCACCAGCGAGGCGGTCAGGATGCCCATGGTCAGCCGGTTGCTGGCGCGATCCAGTTGATGGCCGAAGCTGTCCAGCCGCTTCAGATCGAGATCGATCTTGACGCGGCCGCGCCGCATGTCGCGCAGCAGGGTACGAAAGTCGCGCGGCAGATCCGCCACCACTTCAAGCGCCTCCCGCACGCTCTTGCGCCCGCGCGCCAGCAGGGCCTGCGGGGTAAAGCGCTGCTGGATGATACGTTCCACGAACGGCGTGACGTGATCGATCATGTGGAACTCGGGGTCGAGTTGCTGCCCCAGGCCTTCCAGCGTGATCAGGGTTTTGAACAACAAGGTCAAATCGGCCGGCAAGGCCAGATTGTTTTCGCGCATCAGCGCCGTGATGTCATTCAGCAGCGCGCCGACCTGCACATCCTTCAACTGAAGATCGTCGTAGCTTTGCATCAGTTCGGCCACGTCGTAGGCCAGCCGGTCTTCGTCCAGCACCGAATCGCCGCTCCAGTCGATCAGCACCTGCAGCAGCGCCTGTTCATCCTTGCTGGTCAAGGCATGCAGCAGATCGACAATCTGGTTGCGGCGGGCATGGGTCAGCATGCCCACCATGCCGAAATCGATCATGCCGATGCGGTTATCGGCCAGGAAAAGCATGTTGCCCGGATGCGGATCGGCATGGAAATAACCATGCTCCAGTACCATCCGCAGCACCAGATCGGCGCCGCGCGCAGCCAGCAAGCGCGCGTCCAGACCCGCCGCCAGCAGCTTGTCCTGCGCCACGCCCGACACGCCGATGATTTCCTCCTGCACATTGACCCGCGCATTGCTGAATTCCCAGTACACCCGGGGAATCTTCACCAGCGGCTCGTCGGCAAAGTGGCGCGCGAACTGGTCGATATTGCGCGCCTCTTTCGCCAGATCGAGCTCACGGTTCAGCGAACGACCGAACTGCGCCACGATGTGCACCGGGTCGTAGCGGCGCGCATCCGGCATTTCGCTGTCCAGCAACTTGGCCACGTGTTCGAGAATGCGCAGGTCGGCCTTGATCACATTCTCGATGCCGGGGCGACGGATCTTGATGACCACCGGCGTGCCGTCCTTGAGCGTGGCGCGATAGACCTGCGCCATCGAGGCCGCGGCCAGCGGGATCGGGTCGAAGCTGGAGAACACCGTATCGGGCTCGCCCTTGATCGCGGCCACCAGGTCGGCGTGCAGCGCCTCGTAGGGCACGGCAGGCACCTGACTGTGCAGCTTTTCGAATTCGGTAATCCAGTGCGGTGGAAACATGTCCACCCGCGTCGCCAGCACCTGCCCCAGCTTGACGAAGGTCGGGCCCAGCTCTTCCAGCGCGCGCCGGATGCGCACCGGCGCATCGAGCTGGCTGATTTCATTGCTGCTCTGCCAGTGCAGAATCCGCCCGGCCCGTTCCAGCACGCCGTTGATCCCCAGCGCCCGCACAAGATCGCCCCAGCCATATCGAATCATGACCGAGGCGATTTCATGCAGGCGTGGCAGGTCGCGTACGACCGAAATGGTTTCCCAGAGCATGGGCTAGTTATTGGAATCCGTGATGCCGAGAGTGTATCCGACAGCGATGCGGCTGTCGGCTGGGCAATCGCCCGATTGAACCTAAAAACCGCAGTTGACCGCTTCTCACCTTAAGAAATGCCGCATGAACGCTAACTCTTCTGCCTTCGATGACGTTCACCCATTGGGTGAGACCGCTACGCACCCGCTGGCGCGCCTGCTCGGGCGCCTGCCTTTGTCCCCGCGAGGGGGAGGCCGGATTCGTAAAGCCGCTGAAGCGGCAACGAATCCGCTCTCGCGCCTCCTTGCGGGCCCCGGCCCGCAGCGTCGTTGCTTCGCGGCAGACACCCGATCAGACGCACCCTCGGGCGCGTCCAACTGCAGTTTCTAGGTTGAATCAGATTTCAGGAACGCAGGCGATCGCTCTGCCGTTTCAGCGAATCGGAAAGCGCCGCCAGCACGCCGCTGGCCACCATCGACAACCGCTCGGTTGCCGTGCTGGCCGACTCGCTCAAACCGGCGCGCCCGGCCTCGCCGCTGCTTTTCAGGCCGCTGACCATCTGCTGCAAAGCCTCGCGAACCTGTTCGCCGGTACGGGTGCCGCTGTGCTTCAGGTGATCGCTCAGATACTCCAGCTCTTCCTTCAGCTTGCCGCCCGACTGACTGGCGGTCTGCTTCAGGGTGTCGACAAACTGTCCTTCCAGGGCGCGCAACTGTTCCAGACTGGCCTTCAGCTCTTCGTCCTTGAAGGCCTTGCCCTGGCTGACGGCTTCGCGCAGGGTATAGGACGCATTCTGCGCCGCGCTGCCGACCGCCTCGTCCAGGCCGGACACGGCCTGCCTGAGACCTTCCTTCATTTCGCCGCCGCGTGCGGCAAGACCGCTGCCCACGCCCGAACTGATCGCGCCTACGATCGCACGCAATTCGCCCAGCGTCATACGCCGGTCATGCAATGCACGTGCGGTCAATTCCCGCACCCGTTCATACAGATCGGGGGTGTCCGCAGCGGCGGCGGCTTCGTCGTGCCATTGCGCAAGCTGGGTGTTATCCGGGATACTGCCTTCGTCTGGAGTGGAAGTGTCATTCATGATGCTGTCCTCAGGGTTTATTCGGTTCGGCGACTCACGCGCCAGGGATTCAAGAAACATCCCGTTTGGCCGTAGCCTTCTATCAATATAGAGCAGATTGTTATTCGATGAAGCCTGTCACCTTGTTATTGGCGCTGCTGCTGTCTCACGCTGCCCATGCCGACGCGCCGCCCGAAGACATTCCCATGTATGCCGTCAGTCTGGTCGGCAGCCCTTATCGTCTGGGCGGCACCACGCCCGAAACCGGGCTCGATTGCAGCGGCTTTGTCGGCCACGTGTTCAAGCAGACGCTGGGCGTGCTGCTGCCGCGCACCAGCGTCGCCATCAGCAAGGCCACCCGCATCCTCACCCAGCCCGAACTGCAACCGGGCGATCTGGTGTTCTTCAACACCATGCGCAGCGCGTTTTCCCATGTCGGAATTTACCTGGGCGACAACCGCTTCGTGCATGCCGCCAGCAACCGCAGCGGCAAGGTCATGGTATCCAGCCTCAACGATCAGTACTGGCGCGACCGCTTCGACGGCGCGCGCCGCATCGCACCGGAAACCCAGGCCGCGCCCGTCGATGCGGCCGAATGACATGGCCTGCCGCATGCCAGGTGAAACATCGTGTCACCCGGCCGACTTGCGCCTGATGTAGGATGAAACCACCCCCCACCCACCCGAGGACAGCTCACTAAAACCATGCCGAGAAAAGCCCCCGCCCAGACCAAGCTGTTCGTGTTGGACACCAATGTGCTGATGCACGATCCGACCAGTCTGTTCCGCTTCGAGGAGCACGACATCTACGTGCCGATCGCCACGTTGGAAGAACTCGACCAGCACAAGAAAGGCATGACCGAAGTCTCGCGCAACGCCCGCCAGGCCAGCCGTTTCCTCGACGAAATGGTAAGCAAGATCGACACCATCGAAGAAGGCGTGCCGATCGCGCCGCATAGCCATGGCGCTGCCACCGGCAAGCTGTTCTTGCAGACCCAGGCGATCGCCGGCGACATTCCGCTGTCCCTACCCACCAGCAAGGTCGACAACCAGATTCTCGGCGTGGTGCTGTTCCTGTCGCGGCATTTCCCCAAACGGCAGGTCATCCTGGTGTCGAAAGACATCAACATGCGGATCAAGGCGCGCACCCTGGGACTGCCCGCCGAAGACTATTCCAACGACAAGGTGCTGGAAGACACCGATCTGCTGTATCCCGGCGTGCTCGAACTGCCAGCCAATTTCTGGGATGCCCACGGCAAGGGCATGGAATCCTGGCAAGCCAACGGCCACACCTTCTACCGCCTCAAGGGACCGCTGGCGGCAGACTTCCTGCCCAACGAATTCGTCTACCAGGAAGGCCCCAATCCGCTCTACGCCAAGGTACTCAAGGTCGAAGGCAAGCAGGCCGAACTGGTCACGGTCAAGGACTACAGCCACCACAAGAACAACGTCTGGGGTATCACTGCGCGCAACCGCGAGCAGAACTTTGCACTCAACGTGTTGATGGATCCCGAGATTGATTTTGTTACGCTGCTGGGGCAAGCCGGCACCGGCAAAACGCTGCTGACCCTGGCCTCCGCACTCGCCCAGGTGCTCGACAAGAAAATCTACAGCGAAATCATCATGACCCGCGTTACCGTCCCGGTCGGCGAAGACATCGGATTCCTGCCGGGCACCGAAGAGGAGAAAATGACGCCGTGGATGGGTGCGCTGGAAGACAACCTCGACGTGCTGAACAAGACCGACGACGAAGCCGGCGACTGGGGCCGGGCCGCGACGCAGGATCTGATCCGTTCGCGCATCAAGGTCAAGTCGCTCAACTTCATGCGCGGGCGCACCTTCCTCAACAAGTTCCTGATCATCGACGAGGCGCAGAACCTTACCTCCAAGCAGATGAAAACCCTGATCACCCGCGCCGGCCCCGGCACCAAGGTGGTCTGTCTGGGCAACATCTCGCAGATCGACACGCCCTA
>NZ_JADMKC010000045.1 GCF_018780105.1 Thiobacillus sp. | reverse complement strand
GTCACCTGGCTGTCGGTGCTCAACTTCCGCCAGCTCAACAACCAGGTGCGCGCGCTGGCCGACTATTACCTGCCGCTGCAGCAGCAGGTGGCCAGCGTGGAAATCCTCATCCGCCAGCAGATGGTGCACATGGAGCGGGTGATGGCGGGCAGGGACGTGGCGAATCCCGATCCGGCGTTTCTTGCCACTGAATCCAGCAGCTTCGACATGCGCGGCATCAACGCCGACCAGATCGTCGATTCCTCGCTGCGCATGCTGGCCGAGGCCGAAGCGGAAAAAGGCATCGAGCTCGACCGCGTAACGCTCGCCGTACTGGGCAAGCAGCTGCCGGCGATCCAGACCGCACGCCAGCACTTTCACATGAGCTTCCGCCTGTTCCAGATCGAGGCGGAGGAGGGCACCCCGCGGTCGGAAAAAGTTGTGCGCGATGCGCTGCTGCGCGAGAAGGACACCGTCGACGTCGAAATCGGCAAGACCATCGACCTGCTCAACAAGCTGACCCAGGACACCGCCAGTCGCGCCAAGGCCGAAGAGGCGCGCGCCACCACCCTCAACTGGATCATTACCGCCATCGCCACCACGCTCGGGCTGATCTTTGCCGGCTTCGTCACGCGGTCGCTGGTCGATCCGGTCAAGCGCCTGCTAACCGGTACGCGGGCGGTGGAGGCCGGCGATCTGGAGGTGGAAATCCTGGTGCGTACCCACGACGAGCTGGCCACGCTCGCCACCTCCTTCAACCACATGGTGGTGGGGCTGCGCGAAAAGGAACACATTCGCGAAACCTTCGGCCAGTACGTCGACCCGCGCATCGTGAAGAACCTGCTGGACAATCGCATCGCCGCCAACCAGGGCGAGCGCGAGGTGATGACCGTATTCTTCTCCGACCTCGAAGGCTTCACCCGGATGTGCGAAGGCCTCACCCCGGACGCCGCGGTGCGCTTCCTCAACCGCTATTTCTCGCTGATGTCGGAAGTGGTGCGCGAACGCCAGGGCATCGTCGACAAATACATCGGCGATTCGGTCATGGCCTTCTGGGGCCCGCCCTTCACCGACCCCGCCGACCACGCTCGCCTCGGCTGCCTCGCCGCGCTCGATCAGATGCAGAAAATGGAAACCTTCCGCGCCGGCTTGCCCGAACTGTTCGGCATCCGCCACGGCCTGCCCGAGGTCAACGTCCGCATGGGCCTCGCCAGCGGCGACGTCACCGTCGGCAACATCGGCTCCGAAACCTCGCGCGGCTACACCGTCATCGGCGACACCGTGAACCTGGCCTCACGGCTGGAGCAGGCCAACAAGTTCTACGGCACGCGCATCCTGGTTAGCGAGGCGACGCGCGATCTGGCCGGCCATACGCTGGCCTTCCGTGAAATCGACAGCCTGTGTGTCGCCGGCAAGCTGGAGCCGGTCAAGGTGTATGAGTTGATCGGTCTTGCCGCCGAGGTGGGCGACGCTGCGCGCAAGGCGATGCAGGCGTATGAGGCGGGATTGGCGCATTACCGCGCACAGGACTGGGATGCGGCTGAAGCGGCGCTCCGTGACTGCTTGGCGAATGCGCCGGGCGATCATCCTAGCCAGGTCATGCTGGAGCGGATTGCGGCGTTTCGGCAGACGCCGCCGGTGGCGGGGTGGGATGGGGTTTGGGTGGCGGTAAGTAAGTAAAGGACACGCAGTACTTTGTTTAGATGGATTTCCTTTACCAACGCCACCATGCTTGCTGGCTCAGCGGGTTTGTATGATGGGGCACGGTCCTCGGTTCCGCGCCTCTTGGGACATTGAGTTCTGCCCAATAAACAGATGGCTTAATGAGTCTGGTTGTCGGTGATGCACCGTGCAATCGTTTCCAAAAGTCATGATCGTAAGTAAGTACGATATCTAGCCCAAGCTCTTCAGCCTCCGCGAGAATTTGGCAGTCCCGCAATTTAGGGTGCGTGAGTTTAAAGTGAGCAGTTCGATCGCGAACGTAAGCAAAGTCTTCAACCCGGGGTTCGTTAAATAGTGTTCGAATAAAACTTTCGTGATTATTGCGACGCGCTACATCTGGAATTTTTTCAACTTCTGAGATTACGGTTTGAGTGAGGGTGAAGGCGAAGGTGCCTGGTCTGTAGAACCAAGAACGTAGCAAAGCTATTTTCTCCAAAGATAAACGGTCTCTGGGTTCACTAATGTCAGCGATAGCATCGAGAAGGTACGAAAGGCACTGCGAATCTAGGCCGACTTGAGGATATCGAGCGTGTCTCATGGTGATCGCTGAATCAAAAGAAAGAGGTTGCCAAGCAATTCGCATCCACGTTCTTACCTACTCGACGACGCCTTCATCCCCATGACACGTACACCCCGGCTCGTTACTGGTGGTGTTGTCGCAGCACACGATCTTGCCGGCGCGGCAGCCGCACACGCCCTTGTGGTCCTTGCAGCAGGCGAGTTGGGCGAGGTGGTCGCCCTTGGCGTGGGCGAGGCAGGCCTCGGGCGACATCGCTTGCGGCTGCGCGGCGATGAGGGTTTGAACCACGGTCGAGTCGGCGGCGGCCGGGTGCAAAAAGCCGGTCGAAACCAATGCCAGAACGGCGAGCAGGGTAGGGGTGCGCATGGAAGTCTCCTTGGGCGAAACGGGCTGCCTCACTATAGCCGATCGGGTAGGGCCTTGGCGTCGTGCAGCAGCAGCCCCAGCATCAGCGCGGCCGCGACGAGGATCGCCGCCAGCAGGGTGAAAGCGCTGCCGTAGCCGGCGACGCCGACCATGAAGCCGGTGAGCACCGGACCGATCGACTGGCCGACGTCCATCACGGTGCGCAGCACGCCCATCGATGAGCCGTAGCGGCCGTTCTGGGTGAGGTCGGCGACGAGTGCGGTGGTGGACGAGGTGACGGTGGCGAAGCCGAGGCCGAACGCCAGGCTCAGTACCGACAGGCCGATGAAGCCGGGGGCGAACGGCAGCAACGCGACGCTGGCCGCGCCGATCAGGAGGCCGGGGAGGATGACCTGTTTGCGTCCCACGCGGTCGGACACGCGGCCCATCAGCGGTTTGGCGAACACGATGCTGAGCAGTTGCACGCCGAGGATGATGCCGATCTGCCACGCGGGGATGCCGAGCGAGGATGCGTACAACGCGAGGAAGGCTTCGACGGCGCCGAACACCAGATATTGCGCAGCCTCGACCAGGCTCACCAGCATGATGCCGCGGTCGCGCAGCACGGTGACGAGGCTGGCCCAGAAATGCGGCAGTTCGAGTTTTGTGTGGGGCCGCGGTTCATGGTCCTGCAGCAGCAGCCCGGCGCCCAGCGCCAGCACGCCGGCGATGGCGCAGGCGATGTACACCGCGCCGAAACTCGCCAGCGAAATCAGGAAGCCGCCGAGAAACGGCGCGATCGAACGGCCGACGATGGTGACCGACGAATAGGTGGAGAGCCGCGCCGCGCGGTCGGCCTGATAGCGTGCGGCAATCGCCGCGCTGGCGACGGTGCCGAAGATGGCGGTGGCAAAGCCGTGATAGAAGCGCACCGCCATCAGCTGCCAGGCGGTTTCGATGACCAGATAAAGAAACGGTGCGGTGGCGAACACGATGAGCGAAGCCAGCAGCACGCGTCGCTGGCCCAGATAGTCGGACAAGGCGCCGGCAGGGTAGCTGATGAGCACGCCGGGCAGGGTCGAGGCCATGACGATCCAGCCGATTTCCGCCGGGGTGGCGTGGAGCGATGACGCGAACAGCGGCAGCACCGGCGTCTTCGACAGGGTGGAGCTGAAAATGGCGAGTCCGCCGATCAGGGCGATGAGGATGAAAAAAGTCGGCTGGATGGGTTTCATCACGAAGCGTGTTTGAGCTGTGGGGGCAGGCGTTTGGTAATGTAGTGCGAAATCAAACAATCTGTACCGGGACAGCCTCTTATGATGTCTGTGGGCGCCTTCTGCCATTCTCGGATAGAGTTCAAAATTCCAGGCGAGGCGCCGCTGATGCCAGAGGTATGCGATAGTTTGTGTCGCGGTAGTGCGTACTGATTATTGATGAGGAAGCACGATGGAGTCACCTCTACCAACCCGTCTCAAAAATCCCCATATCCTGCTGGCGGATGATGACGAATTTATCCGCCGCGTCGTTCGGCATGTGCTGACGGGGCTTGGCTTCGAGCATGTCCGTGAGGTGGATAGCGGGAGTGGCGTCAAAGAGGTGTTGGGCACCACTCCCTTCGATATATTGATCTCCGATGTGCAGATGCCGGGGCTGAATGGCATTGAGCTCCTGCGTCAGATTCGATGCGGTCAGACAGATGCGCCGCGTGACCTTCCTGTCATCATCCTGACCTCCTTCTCCAATACGGAAGTGTTGAGCGCGTCACTCGCGCTGGATGTGAACGGTTTCCTGGTGAAACCGATGAAACCCGCTACCGTTAACGCCAAAATCATTCAGGCACTCGGTGAGCGCATTCCCCTTCGAGACGTCAAGGCGTATCTGTCCGTCAATACGGTTCTGAACACGCTGAATGAGGGCAAGGTCCCGGACCATGCCGGGGTCAGTATTAGCCGGCCGCCGCAAAAGCACGAGCCACATCCGGGCCGCTCGGTTGAGGTATCGATTAACGAGCTGGGCCCAGGCATGGTGCTGGCCCGGGATATCCTCCTGACGGATGGGACATTGCTGCTTTCCGCCAAACATGCCCTGGGCAGAATTACCATCAATCGCCTTCAGGAAATGCGGGAGGTCCTCAAGGAGAAAACCTGCTGGGTGGTACAGCCAGGGAATGGTTGAGGGCAGGGCTATCGCACTCGCCCTGTCCGTTCATTCCGCAAGGGTTTGATTGAACCGGTTGATCCAGGCGTCAATCTGGGAGAATAGTTCCGGAAAAAGGCGCATCTGGGCATCGATGGCCGACGCGTCCGCTTGCTTTCCCGCCTGCTCCAGCGCCTGGCAGCAATCGGCCAGAGCGTGCGCGCCAACGGTGCGGGCCGCGGACTTCAGTCGATGTGCCAGCCGGCCGATTTCGTCGGACCGCAGGTCCAGGTGGGCCTGCTGCATCTCGGCAAGCGTACGTTCGCCCGTGCGAAGAAAATCCATATAAAAATCGGCAAGCATGGCCGGATCATCCATGCCCAGCATCTCGATCAGGGTCCGCGTGTCCACTACGTTTGTATCTTCGGGCGCATTGCCGGAAATCGCCATTTCCGCGGGGGGCGCCGCATCGGGCTCAATGGGTTCAGCCGATGCGGGTGTCTTGGAGGCGGGCATCCACTTGCGTATTTTTTCGCGCAGCAGCTCCAGCTGAATGGGTTTGCTCAGGTAATCGTCCATTCCGGCTGCGAAGCATTGTTTGTCGGCCCCCTTCAGGGCATCCGCCGTGATCGCGATGATGGGTAGATGCTGACCGTCGCTTTGCCCGGCACGTATGGCGAGGGATAGTTCATAGCCATCCATTTCGGGCATGTGGCAGTCCGTCAGCAACATGCCATAACGGCCGCTGCGCCATTTTTCAAGCGCAGCCCGCCCGTCCTCGGCAACCTCGGCCGCGTAGCCCAAAACGCCCAACTGGTGCAGCAATACTTTCTGGTTCGTGGGATTGTCTTCGGCAATCAGAATCAGTTGCCCAAGCGCTTCGGCCTCATCGACCGTCATCGGCTCCCTGCGGGGTTCGCTCGAATGCGCGGCTTGCTCCATTTCGAGCGGGACGCGACCCGATGCGGCGGCAACGGCCAGCAGAAACTTGTCCCGATGAATGGCGTCGAGGTCGATGGCCAGGCCATCCTCACCCTCATGCCGAGGATGCCGGCGCTGGCCGCGGTCCAGGAAAACAAAACGGAGCGGGGCGCCGGGTATATCGTCAATGATGCTCTCTCTCAGCATCTGCCCGATGCGCGGATCGCCCATCGTATCGATGACGATGACCTGCGCGGCATGCTTGGCGGCCAGTTCGCCGACCTTGAGTGACAAGGCTTCGGAATCCGCTACGGGCCAAACCGTTGCACCGGCGTGGACAAGATAACGCTCCAGGAAAGCCGAAGCCCTCGGCTCGGAACACAGGAGTGGAACGGTCAGGCCCGTCAGCCCGTAGCGGGTTGTCGTCGTGTCCGCTGGGGCGGGTTCGAGGTCCAGCAATACGGAGAAAGCGGAACCTTTCCCTTCCGTGCTCTGCAGTTCAATTTGCCCACCCATCATGTCCGCAAGGCGTCTGCAGATGGTGAGGCCCAGACCGGTCCCGCCAAACCGTCGCGTCGTGGAGTTTTCGGCCTGGCTGAACGGACGAAAAAGTTTGGATTGCGTTTCGGGGCTCATGCCGATCCCGTTGTCCTCAACGTGCATCGCCACGCGTATGTGTCCCGCGACAGGGGATGGGGCGCACTCAATCCGGATCACAATGCGTCCCGTCATCGCGGGGTTGTTGCCAGTGAATTTTGTTGCATTGCCACCCAGGTTGAACAAGATCTGGCGAAGCCGGGTCGGGTCGCCGTAGACCCGGGGAAGGGCGGGGTCGCAATACGTCAACAGTTGTATCCCCTTTTTGGCCACAAGGGGATACAGGGTGTCGCCTATGCCTTCAAGCACGCTGCCGAGATCTACCGGTATGTGCTCGATTTCCAGGCGCCCAGCCTCGATCTTCGAGAAATCGAGGATGTCGTCAATGATGTTCAGCAGTCCGAATGCCGAGTCGCGGATCGTCTTGATGAGATCTTCCTGCTCGCTATTCAGAGGGGTGTGCCTGAGCACCTCAATCATGCCGACAACGCCATTCATCGGCGTCCGGATTTCGTGGCTCATGGCGGCCAGAAATGAGGATTTTGCCTGGTTGGCGCTGTCCGCTTCTTCCTTGGCCTTGCGTAAGGCAATCTCGGCGTCCTTTTCGGCCGTCACATCAAAATTGAGGCCGTAGGCCGCGAGCGGCGTTTGCTCCGCATCCCGTTCGATATTGGCGGTTACGTGCAGATGCCGCAGCGTGCCGTCGGGCCAGACCACGCGATAATCCCAGACAAAATTGCTGGCCTGCTCGCTGCTCATGGCCTCCATCAGCGCGCCCTGGGTCCAGGGAAAATCATCCGGGTGGATTCGGTTTGCCCAGTCGGCATACCGGCCGAAGAATGCTGGCCTCTCCAGACCAAACATGGCGAGGGCATGCTCGTCGAGCGTGAGCGTGCCCGATGCGAAATCCAGGTGCCAGTACCCCGCCCCCGCACCTGCCAGGGAAAGCTCGACGACCCGCTCCTTCTGTTTCAATAAGGCCAGCGTCTGTTCGGCCTTGTCCCGGGCCAGTCTCAGGTTGGAGTCGGCCTGAACCTGGTGGGTGATGTCATGGATTGAACAGACAACATGATGGTCGGCTTGAGCGGTCGCGCTGAATGAGAGGCGCACGGGGAAAAGCGTTCCGTCGGCACGACGAGCCTCCACCTGCATGCTGTGCGGAGCACTGGACGGATCGGTTGTCGGGGGAGCGCTCAAATGTTCTGCAATCTGACTGCGCGCATGCTCAGGAAAGAGCTGGTAGATGTCTTGGCCCAGGAGTAACGTGCCTTTGTAACCAAACAGGCGGGACACTGCATCATTGAGAGCCACAATTCGCGCCTGGGGATCAAGGACCAGAATGCTTTCCGCGACTGCTTTGAGAATGGCTGAATATTGCGGTTCATTGTCGCCAAAACTATGCATATCAGACGCTCAGAAAAGTTTGATGGGGGTTTCAGACTCACCAGCCTGAACCCAGGCGAACTGCATTGGAGACAGCAGTCACTAATGGTAATGCTTGTGGGGCAGTAGTTATGAAGTCGTGTGCCGGACTGTCGACCACTCTGTTTGGCGCCTTCGACCGCCACAACTTCGGCGATCTGCTGTTTCCGCATGTGTTGACCGCGCTGCTGCCGGGCCATGCATTCGCGTATGCGGGACTGGCGGCGCGCGATCTGCGGGCGCTGGGCGGGCATCGGGTGCAGCCGCTGGCCGACTCGCGGCCCGCACACCTGATCCACGCCGGCGGCGAGTTGCTGACCTGCGACGCCTACCAAGCTGCCGTGATGCTGCTCGACCTGCCTGCGGCTACCGCGGCCATCGCGCGCTATGACCACGATCCGCTGGCCGCCGCCGCTTGGGCGGCACAGCAACTGAATACGTCGCGCCGCATGCCCTACGTGGCGGGGCGCGTAGCGCTCGCGTCGGGCGGGCGGCTGATTTTCAACGCCGTGGGCGGGGTGGAGTGGGCCTGGCTCACCGCCGCCCAGCGCGACGAGGTGAAGGCCGCGCTCAGACAGGCGGACTGGGTTAGCGTGCGCGATCAGCTCACGCAGGCCGCGCTGCGGGAAGCGGGTATCGAGGCGTCGCTGTGTCCCGATCCGGCGGTGATGGTAGCGGCGTGTTTCGGCGATCTGATCCGGCAACATATGCAGCAGCCCGCGCTGCAGGCGATGCGTCTGGCGTTTCCACATGGCTACCTGGCATGCCAGTTCAGCGCGGATTTTGCCGACGACGCCAGCCTCGATGCGCTGGCGCAGGGTTTGGCCCGAGTAGTGGATGAAACAAGGCTGGGGCTGGTGTTGTTCCGCGCCGGCGCGGCGCCCTGGCACGACGATCCGGTGCTGCTCGGAAAAGTGCAGGCCCGCTTGCCACCCGCTGCGGTGCGCCTGTTTCCGTCATTGCACCTGTGGGATATCTGCGCGCTCATCGCCGCCAGCCGCGGCGTGGTCGGCAGCAGCCTGCACGGCCGGATTGTTGCGCTGGCCTATGGTTTGCCTCGGGTCAGCCTGCTGCCGCCGCAGCAGGGCGCGCGCCCAGACAAGCGGGCGGCGTTTGCCGCAAGCTGGGAACCGCCGGCGATGCCGGGTTGCGTGGAAGTCAGTCAGCTCGACACGGCAGTGATGCAGGCGCTGGCGGTGCCGGCCGACGTGCTGCAGGACAACGCCGTGCAACTGCGCGCATGCTATCGGGCGAGCCAGGCGCAGTGGGCCGGCCTGTTGCCGGCGCAAGGAGTTGCGCAATAATCTGTGGTTACTCACCTTCCGGTTCCGGACCATGCCGATCATCACCCTGTCCCCCGCCGAGCTGCGCCTGAGCATCGACCCCGCCTCGCTGGGGTTTGCCGATACGTCCGAACTGCAGCAGGAAGCGCTGCCGTGGATCGGCCAGGCGCGCGCAGAAGCCGCCGCGTGGTTTGGCCTGGGCATGGATCAACCCGACTACAACCTGTTCGTGCTGGGCGAAGTCGGCAGCGGGCGCTCGTCGCTGCTGAAGCAGGCGATGCAGGCAGTGGCCGCGGGGAAACGGGTGCCGCCCGATCTCTGCTACCTGTACAACTTCGACGCACCGGAGCGGCCGCTGGCGCTGCGCCTGCCTGCCGGTGAAGGACGCTTGCTGCGCCAGTTGCTGGCGCAGGCGGTGAAAACCCTGCAAGCCGAAATCCCGCAGCGGCTGGAAGGCCAGGACTACAAGGTCGAGAGCGAACGCATCGAGCAAGCCTGGAAAGACGACGTGGCCCAGCACTACGCCGCGCTGACGGCGTTTGCCGAGGCGCGCAGCTTTTCGCTGCATCGCGACGAGGGGCGTATGGTGTTCACCCTCACGGGCAAGAAAGGCCAGGCGCTGACCGAGGACGAAGTGCTGGCGTTGCCGAAGACGCGCCGTGTTGAGGTGGAACAGGCCGAGCAGGAACTGCGGGCCGAGATCACCCGCTATATCGAGAAAACCCAGCCGCTCGAGCGCGCGATGAACGAGGCCCTGGCCGCGTTGCGGCGGCAGGTGGTGAAGCCGCTGTTGGACGGCGAAAAGCAGGCTATCCGTGCCGGCCTTAAAAAGCAGATCAAGGACGCCGCCAAGCTCAACGCCTGGCTCGATGCGATCGGCCAGGACGTGTTCGACAACCTGGAGCTGTTTCAGCGCCAGGGCGAGGTGGAAGGCCAGCAGGAGGCGCTGCAGATCGTGCTGGCGCGCTATCGCGTCAATCTGGTGGTCGACAACAGCGGGCTTGCCGGCGCGCCGGTGATCGTTGAGGACAACCCGCTGTTTCGCGCGCTGTTCGGCAGCATCGAATATCAGTCCGAAAACGATGTGCTGATGACCGATTTTTCGCGCATCCGCGCCGGTAGCCTGTTGCAAGCGCACGGCGGCTTTCTGATGCTGCATCTGCACGACGTGCTGGCCGATCCGCTGG
>NZ_JADMKC010000038.1 GCF_018780105.1 Thiobacillus sp. | reverse complement strand
GCGCTGCGCACTTCGCTGATGATCTGTGACAGCTTGACGACCATCGAGCGCATCGAATTATTCAACTGGCCGACCTCGTCGCCGGACGCCACATCGATCTGAATGTTCAGATCGCCTTCTGCCAGTCGTTGAGTGATCCAGGTCGCTTTCGCCAGGGGGCGCGTCACCCACATCTGGGTCATCCAGTAGAGGACGGCCAGCATCAGCGGAACAACCAACGCGGTCGCGAGCATGAGCGCGTTGCGGATCTCGACGCTGTCGCGGGTGAATTCCTCGAGATAGCTGCCCGACGCCACGACCCAGTTCCACTCCTTGAAGTGATCGTAGGCCACGATCTTCTCGCGAGCCGCGGTCTCGCCCAGGGTGGCATTGATCCAGGGATAGGTAATGACGCCCCGTTTCTTCTCCAGGATTTCCTTGATGAATTCGTGGCCGTCCGAATCCTTGGCGGCCAGGATGTTTTCGCCTGCCTTCGCCGGATGGACCACGAGGTTTCCGAGATCCTTGCCGGGTTTGGCATCGAGCACGTAGACGTAACCGGTCTCGCCGATCTTCAGCGCCAATATTTTGTCGCGCAGCGCCGTCAAGCCGGCAGTGAAATCCTCGCCGACGAACAGAATGCCGATCACCTTGCCGTTGCGGTCCTTGATCGGCACATATTGGGTCATGTAGTCCTTGCCGAACAGGTTCGCTTTGCCGATGAACGGCTGGCCGGCCAGCAGGCTGGCGTATCCCGGATGGGCGCGATCGAGTTCCGTCCCGATGGCCCGCTGCCCGTTCTCTTTCTTGATGGAGGTGGCAATGCGGATGAAGTCGTCGCCTTTGCGGACAAACACGGTAGCCACGCCGTCGGTCATCGCACTGAAACGATCCACCTGGGAAAAATTCAGGTTGAGCGTTTCCGCGCCCGACCGGAGGACCGGCGTTGCCTTCGCTCCGATGGCGACGGTGGCGGTTTCATCCAGCACGAATCCGCCGTCGAAATAGGATGCGAACACCTTCGCCAGCTTGTTCGTGCTCTGCTCGAGGCTGGCGTTATAGGAAGACATCATGTCGATGACAAGACGGTTCTGCTGTTCCAGGTCAGCGAGGTGGCTGGCTGCCATGGACTTGCTGATATAGGCCGTCAGCGCATACACCGCCGCCACCATGACGCAGCCGATCATTACAAACTGCACGATGGACAGCTTGGTTCCTATGGACAGGTTTGAAAAACGTCGGGGAAACAAAATAATCATCCTTGTCAGTACGTTATGAATTCATGTCACTGCTTCACTTCGCGGAATGGCCGGCCACTCCAATCAGGCTGCAGTCGGCTCCGGCTCCGCCAGCGCCGGGCTGCCGCCCGCGGCCTTGCCCAGCATCACCAGCTCGTCGGTGGACAACACCTTGTCGACGCTCAGGATGATGACGAACCTGTC
>NZ_JADMKC010000060.1 GCF_018780105.1 Thiobacillus sp. | reverse complement strand
ATCTACCGCTACACCCTGGCCGGTACCGAAGTGTCCGCGCTGCTGGGCCGGATGCCGTCCGCGGTGGGCTACCAGCCGACGCTGGCCGACGAAATGGGCCGTCTGCAGGAGCGCATCACCTCCACCCGCACCGGTTCGATCACCTCCTTCCAGGCCGTTTACGTGCCTGCGGACGACTTGACCGACCCGTCGCCGGCGACCACCTTCGCCCACCTCGACGCTACCCTGGTGCTGTCGCGTCAGGTCGCCGAACTGGGTATTTACCCGGCCGTGGACCCGCTCGATTCGACTTCGCGGATTCTGGATCCGCAGGTTGTGGGCGAGGAGCACTACAACGTCGCCCGTGCGGTTCAGGGCACGTTGCAGAAATACAAGGAACTGCGCGACATCATCGCGATTCTGGGTATGGACGAACTGTCGCCGGAAGACAAACTGGCCGTGTCCCGCGCCCGTAAGATCCAGCGCTTCCTGTCGCAGCCTTTCTTCGTCGCAGAAGTGTTTACCGGCGCCCCTGGCAAATACGTCACGCTGAAGGAAACCATCGCCGGCTTCAAGGCGATTGTCGAAGGCGAATACGACCACCTGCCCGAGCAGGCGTTCTACATGGTCGGCGGCATCGAAGAAGCGGTCGAGAAGGCGAAGACGATTCAGTAAACAAGGGATCAGGGGTCGGGATTCAGGGAGATGGCGAGGCGTAGCCGCACCACCCCTGATCCCTGACCCCTGAATCCTGACCCCTCACGAGGTTTTAAAATGGCCATGACTATTCACGTCGACATCGTTAGTGCTGAAACGACGCTCTACTCCGGCAGCGCCGAAGTGGTGATCGCTCCCGGCCAGCGCGGCGAGCTCGGCATCTATCCGCGCCACACGCCCTTGTTGACCACGCTCAAACCCGGCTCGGTGCGCATCAAGGTGCCCAACCAGGCTGAAGAAGAGCTGATCTATGTGTCGGGCGGCATTCTGGAAGTGCAGCCCAATGTTGTCACGATCCTGTCCGACTCCGCGATTCGCGGCGCCGACCTGGACGAAGCCAAGGCGCTCGAAGCAATGCGCGCTGCGGAAGAGGCAATGAAAGACAAGGCGGCCCAGATCGACTATGCGCAAGCGCAGGTCGAACTGGCACAAGCCGTGGCCCAGCTGGCGGCGATCAAGAAACTGCGCAAGCTGACTTGATTGGCGACACCGGCGGTCAGAAAAAAGGCAACCCTGGGTTGCCTTTTTTTATGCCGGATAAGCGCTTGCAGTGAAAGCGCAGCGGAATGCTTCGGTGCCCGCGGAGTCAGTGCCCTGCATGATCCAGCGGCTTGCGCACATTGACGTCCACATCCCCGGCCTTGCCTTGCGGCGAAGCTGTTTGCGGTGCGCGGGTGGCTTCGGGCGGTGGGCTCACCTCGTGTGCCTGCGTACCGGCCGGCTGCTTGTACCAGCCGGGATCGGAGTAATCATCGGGCGCCTGCCAGCGCCGCACTCTTTCAGCAGGTTGAACATGACACCCATGCAGGTGGATCGGATGGTTGGTCATGGTGAGGTTGCCGATGCGGATGCGCACCGGGTCGTTCAGATGCACGTTGAGGCTGTCGATGCCGGGAAAGGCGCGGCTGTTTCCGGCCCACAGCTTGAAATCGAGCATCGTCATGATGCTAGGCGTGGGGCTGTCGGGCACGATATCGTTGGCATTGAGCCGAAAGTAGAAATCGCGGTCGTCGTGCGATATGCGGGTGCCTAGCCTTGGGGTGCGTGACCCAGAAACCCATCATGCCCATGGCCCTCTGGGTCTCGTCGGCGTGCGGGTGATATATGAAGGTACCCGGGCGCGGCGTGCGGTGAATTCGTAAACGAAGGTCTTGCCCGGGCTCCCGCCGGCTCAGGGACGACGCTTGCGCGGCTCGTAATGCACCACGGCGCGCATGATTTCCGAATAGGGGAAGGCCTCAGTGCCGCCGAAACGGCCGTTGGCCAGCAGCACGGTGGCGGCGATGTCGGTGTCGGTATCCGTTCCGGTATGGGCGGGTGCGTCTACCGTTTCGGCCAGTCCGCGTACACCGCCGCACTGGGCGCGGATTTCCTTGCCGAACGGCCAGGGTGCATCGGGGTTGATCTTGAGGGCGAACTGCGCGTTGTCGTGCAGTGCGCGGTAAAACGTCAGACAGTGTTCGCGTACCGCCGCATCGCCGCAGGCGATCGCTTCGCGCTCGGCCAGATTGAGCTTGCGTGAACGGCTGCAGCCGACGCAACGCGACAGCAGCGCGCGTTCGAACGGGCAGCTGTGCTCGATGTAGGCCTTGCGGGCCAGTTTGTAGGCATCTTCGTTGTATTCAGCCATGCTGGACTGTGTCCGGGTGCCGATTCGAGGCGTGGACGCGTGGGTGCTTACCAGTCGTCGCCCGACAGCGTTTTTTCCAGCTCGCGCTCGGCCGTCAGGGTTTCCTGCGCCGCGATTTCATTGTCGGCGAAGATCATTTTGTACTTGTCGCCGGTTTTGGGGTCGAGCGTCTTGCGCAGTGCGTTGGTCTGCGCCTTGGCTTCCTTGAAGGTCGCCCATTCGCCCTGCTTTTCGAGCACTTTGAACATGCCCAGGCGGAAAACGTAATACGGCATGGCCGCTCTCCTTGGTTTGATTAAGCTCAGCTCAACTTGCCGTGGCACTGCTTGAACTTCTTGCCCGAACCGCAGGGGCAAGGATCGTTGCGCCCGGCCCTGGAAAAGTCCAGTCCGGCGATTTCGGCTTCCGCGGCGGCGAAGTCCTGTGCCTCGTCGAAACCTGCGTGCTCGAACTGTACGTTGGACAGGGCGTCCTGCAGCTCGACCGCCTGCACATCCTCGGGTATGCGCACCTGCACGGTGGTGGTGGTCTGGGTGACTTCGGCCTTGATGCCGGTGAGCATGGCGGAAAACAGTTCGAAGGCTTCGCGCTTGTATTCCTGCTTGGGCTGCTTTTGCGCATAGCTGCGCAGGTGGATGCCCTGGCGCAGGTGATCCAGCGCCGACAGGTGCTCGCGCCAGTGGCTGTCCATGCTCTGCAGCATGACCGCGCGTTCGAACTGGCGCAGGCCATCTGCGCCGACGATGGCTTCCTTCTCGCGGTACAGTGCGTCGGCGGCTTCGCAGATCTTGGTGCGCAAGCCGTCTTCGTTCAGGGTCTTGTCGCCTTCCAGCCATTGCGTCAGCGGCAGGTCGAGGCTGAACTGCGCCGCCAGGGCCTTTTCCAGACCCGGCACGTCCCATTGTTCGTCCATGCTGCCCGGCGCGATGTGCAGGCTGATGGTTTCGTGCAGCACGTCGTCGCGCATGGCGCGGATGGTGTCGGCGATGTTATCGCTTGCCAGTACTTCGTTGCGCTGCTCGTAGATCACCTTGCGCTGGTCGTTCGACACGTCGTCGTATTCGAGCAGCTGCTTGCGGATGTCGAAGTTGCGCTGTTCCACCTTGCGCTGCGCGTTCTCGATCGCGCGGGTGACCCACGGATGTTCGATCGCCTCGCCCTCGGGCATTTTCAGGCGATCCATGATGGCGGCGACGCGGTCGGACGCAAAAATGCGCAGCAGCGGGTCTTCCAGCGACAGGAAAAAGCGGCTGGAGCCGGGGTCGCCCTGACGGCCGGAACGGCCGCGCAGCTGGTTGTCGACGCGGCGCGATTCGTGACGCTCGGTGCCGATGATGTGCAAGCCGCCCGAAGCCAGCACGGCGTCGTGGCGTGGCTGCCAGTCGGCCTTGAGCGCCGCGGTATGCGCATCCTTCTCGCTGTCGGACAGCGCCTCGTCGTTACGGATCGCGTCGATTTCTTTCTGGATGCTGCCGCCCAGCACGATGTCGGTGCCGCGGCCGGCCATGTTGGTGGCAATGGTGATGCCGCCCGGCATGCCTGCCTGCGCGATGACTTCGGCTTCGCGTGCGTGCTGCTTGGCGTTCAGTACGTTGTGCGGCAGACCGGCTTTCTTCAGCTCGGCCGACAGATGCTCGTTGGCCTCGATCGAGGTGGTGCCGACCAGCACCGGCTGGCCGTTGGCGTTGCGCGCACGGATGTCGTTGATCACCGCCTGGTCGCGCTCGGCAGCGGTACGGTAGACCTGGTCGTGCTCGTCCTTGCGGATCATCGGGTTGTGGGTCGGGATGACCACGGTTTCCAGGCCGTAGATGCTCTGGAACTCGAAGGCCTCGGTGTCGGCCGTGCCGGTCATGCCGGACAGTTTCTTGTAAATGCGGAAATAATTCTGGAAGGTGATCGAGGCCAGCGTCTGGTTTTCCTTCTGGATCGCCACGCCTTCCTTCGCTTCGACGGCCTGATGCAGGCCTTCCGACCAGCGGCGGCCGCTCATCAGGCGGCCGGTGAATTCGTCGACGATGATGACTTCGTCATTCTGAACCACGTAATGCTGATCGCGGAAAAACAGCGCGTGCGCACGCAAGGCGGCGTACACGTGATGCATCAGCATGATGTTGGCCGGCTCGTACAGGCTGCCGCCCTCGGGCAGCAGGCCCATTTCGGTCAGGACGGCTTCGACTTTTTCGTGTCCGGCCTCCGACAGCAGCACCTGGCGGGATTTCTCGTCGACCGAATAGTCGCCTTCGCTGTCTTCCTTGTCCTGCCGCACCAGGCGCGGCGGCACCAGATTGACTTGCTGGTAGAGCGCGGTGTTGTCTTCCGACTGCCCGGAGATGATCAGCGGCGTACGCGCCTCGTCGATCAGGATCGAGTCGACTTCGTCGATGATGCCGAAAGCCAGCGGACGCTGCACTTTTTCGCTCATCTGGTGGACCATGTTGTCGCGCAACAGGTCGAAGCCGTATTCGTTGTTGGTGCCGTAGGTGATGTCGGCGGCATACGCGGCCTGCTTGGCGTCGTGCGGCATTTGCGACAGATTCACCCCGGTGGTGAGGCCGAGGAAGCCGTAAATTCGCCCCATCGCCTCGGCGTCGCGGCTGGCGAGGTAGTCGTTCACCGTTACCACGTGTACGCCCTTGCCGGTCAGCGCGTTCAGGTAGGCGGGCAGGGTTGCCATCAGCGTTTTGCCCTCGCCGGTGCGCATTTCGGCGATCTTGCCGTCGTGCAATACCATGCCGCCGACCATCTGCACATCGAAATGGCGCATGCCCATCACCCGCTTCGAGGCCTCGCGCACCACCGCAAAGGCCTCGGGCAACAGCTTGTCGAGCGTTTCGTCCAGCTTGTCCGCGCCAGCCTGACTCAGCCGCGATTTGAACTCGGCGGTCTTGCCGGCCAGTTCGCTGTCGGACAATTGTTCCATCGCCGGCTCCAGCGCATTGATCGCTTTGACCTTTTGCAGGTATTGTTTGACCAGCCGGTCGTTGCGGCTACCGAAAACTTTTTTGAAAATGGATTGCAGCATGGGGAATCCGAAATGTCCGCAGGACGCGGTAAATCGTTCGATTTTAACATAGCGATCGCGGCTTCCTGCGACGTTCACGTGACACGTCCATGAGCTCAGCCAGCCTCGCCGATCTGCTTGCAAGCCAGTTGCCACCGGGGCTGGCCGTGCGCGCCCGGGTATTGCTCAATACCCAGGCGGCATTGGATCGCGCCTTGCCGGCGGCGCTGGCTGGCCACGTCCGCGTCATGCAGCTGGAAAGCAGCGTGTTGAGTGTCGCCTGCGACAGCGGGGCGGTTGCCAGCCGTCTGCGACAGCTGGCCGACGGCCTGGTGGTGGGCCTCGTCAAACGCGGCATCGCGGTGGCGTCCCTGCGCGTCAACGTCAACCCCGAGTTGATGGCGCGTTATGTCCATCCGGTGGAAAAAGCCGGTGTGCCACCCGCCGCGCTGGAGGGGCTGGCGCATCTGAATGCGGAAATCGAAGCCGGACCGCTTAAAGACGCGCTCGACAAGCTGTTACGGCATCACCGTTCGGCTTGAGAGGCTGAGCGCCCGGCTCAGGTCTGTTCCCACGGCAGCCCGTCGAACTTCCAGCCGTTGCGGGTGCAGCGGTGGCGCTGTTCATCCATGTCGCCCTCAAATCCGTGGGTGACGTTATAGACCTCGGGAAAACCGTATTTCTCAAGGTAGCGCCCGGCTTCCATCGAGCGTCGTCCGGAGCGGCAGATCAGCACCACCGGGCGATTGACCGAGGCCGCCTTGCGCGAGTGGCCAAGAAAATCGGGGTTCACGTCCCAGTCGGGGCCATCCTGCCAGGCAATGTGGATCGCGCCGACCGGGTGGCCTACAAACAGGTATTCGATTTCCGAGCGGCAGTCGATGAACACAGCTTCGGGGTGTGACTGCACAAAGGCATGGGCTTCTGCTGGATTGAGCTGTTTCATGTGCGGCTCCTTCAGGATCAGATTTACACCATAGCAGCGAGGCCGAGCGGTTTGAAACGTTGCGGCATAAAAAAACCCCGCACTGGCGGGGTTTTTCTTTGGCCGGATGACTTAAACCGCGGGGCGGCGGCTCGTCATGCGGGTCAGGCTCAGCAGTCCGGCGCCCAGCAGCAGCATGGTGCCGGGTTCGGGAACAGGGTTGTTGCCGCCGCCGCCGCAACCGCTGCCACCGGGGTTGTCGGTACAGGTGAGGCCCGAAACGGTTTTCAGCTTGAAGTAATCGTAGGTCGAGTCGGCGCCGGCGCCGTTGTAGGCGCCAATCAGCCAGTAGCTGGAGTAAATGCTGTTGGCGAAATCCTTGCTGTCGCCGTTGTTGTTGCTCTGGCTGGCTTCGTTGGAATGGCTGATCAGCGTCCAGCCATTGCTGGTGAGGTTGCCATAAGTCAGCCCGGCCACAGAGCCCACGCCTGCGCCGGTGTAGGCATAAACGGAGAAGTCGGAGTCGCCGGAGATCCAGCCGAAATAGCTGGAAGTGAGGTTGACCTTGTCGCCGGCAAAGCTGAACAGGATGGATTCCTGGCGGCCATCGTTGTCGATGGCGTGCTGCGGCGAGTTGGTGCTTTCGCTGTCGGCATGTTTTGCGCCTACGCCGCTGGTTCCTTGCGGGGTCAGATAGGCGCTGGCCAGTACGGTGTTGCTGCCGCCTGAGCCATTAGCGGTATTCGCCCATGCGGTTGCGGTGGCGGTCACGGGACCGACGGTGCTTTGCGCCGCACCAAATCCGGCCGGCTGTTCCAGCGTGCTGCCGGTGAAGGTCCAGGTCGTGGCACCGGCACTGCCGGCTGCGCACAGAGCGGCAGCGGCCAGCAGGCGGGAAAGGGATTGAATCCGCATCATTTTCATTTTTTACTCCTGAAGCTATAGGGTGAGTTGCTTAACAAGTAAGCAACATTGATACCAGAAACAAAAACCATCATTTAATCAACGCATTAACAAATACACGCCCATGCCGGCAAGGTTTTGTGTAAAAAAACCCGACAGTCTGGGGCGGTTAACGCTTGCCCAGTTTGACCAAAGCCGCGTTCAAGTGGGATTGGATTTCGCGATTGTCCGGCGCGCGCAACGCAGCTTCGCGCAGATAGCGCAGGCCCTTTTCGGCTTGTCCCTGTTGCACCAGGACCCATCCCAGGGTGTCGTTGACCTGCGGGACATTCGGCGCAAGGGCGCGGGCACGCTCGGCATGGCTGAGCGCGGCAGCCAGTTCGCGCTGCTGCAGCAGCACATTGGCCAGGTTGTTGTGGGCTCGGGCGTCGTTCGGATCGGTTTTCAGCAGTTCAGCGAACACGGCGCGCGCGCGCGGCCAGTCCTTGAGCAGCATATACGCTTCGCCGAGGGCATGCCGGGCGGTCCGGTCCTGCGGGTGCAGCTTGCTCCAGGACGCCATCAGGGCTGCGGCTTCGTTGATCTGGCTGGTGGCCAGCAGGGCGCGATACAGATTGAACAGGCTGTCGCTGCTGTTCTGGGCGGCATGGGCGATCTGGAAAGCCTGACGTGCTTCGGCGTAACGTTTTTGCTGCATCCGCAGTTCGCCCAGCAAACTCTGCGCCTGACTGCGGGCGTCGGGCCGGGCCATGAGTTCGGCAATGCGTTTGTCGGCTTCGGCCAGCTTGCCGGTTTGCAGGTCGATGCGGATCTGCAGTTCCAGCGCAGTCAGGGCACGCGGATCGGCCAGCAGAATCTTGCTCAGGGTGTAGCGGGCGGCTTCGGTATCGCCGATGCGCATCTGCTGGTTGGCGACGCGTCCCAGCCAGACGGGATCGAAGGTGGCGAGCTGGCTGATGCGGCGCAGGGAAACGCGCGCCAGTTCGGCATTGCCGACGGCAATTTGCGCCATGGCCAGCGTCATCAGGGTGTTGGGCTGGTCGGGCGCGATGGCCTGCGCTTCCTTGGCGGTGTTGAGCGCCAGTTGGGCGTTGCCCTGACGCAGATACAGGCTGCTCAGCGCCAGCAGGGGGCGCAGGTCGTTGGGTTGCAGGCTGCGGGCTTTTTCCAGCCAGCGGATGGCTTCATTAGGGCGGCCGGTGGTTTCTTCCAGGCGCGCCAGTTCGAGCATGGCACTGACGTGCGTGGGGTCGGCCTTGAGGACGCCGAGGTAGCGCGCGCGTGCGCGTGCGGGCTGTCCGTCGGCCTCGTCCAGCCGTGCCAGATTGAGCTGGGCGGCGTGGAATGCCGGATCGGCCTTGATGACGGCTTCGTAGGCGGCGCGCGCGCCCGCGCGATCGCCCGCCGCCAGTTTGGCCACGCCCAGCAGGTTGCGCGCAGACAGGTTGGCGGGCTCGCGCTTCAGCACCGCCTCCATCACGGCCACGGCTTTCTTCGGCTCGTTGCGCTTGAGGTAGGTGATCGCCAGCGGCGCGCCGGTCTGTTCCTGCCCAGGGTTCTTTTGATAGGCGCGTTGCAGGGCGGCAAAGCCGGCGTCCTGCTGGCCGCGTCCGATCAGGCTCAGGCCCAGGCCCAGCTGGACATTCGGGCTGTCTTTGGCCTGTGCGGCTTCCTGAAACAGGCTGGAGGCCTTGACGTGATTGCCTTTGCCCATGTGCGCCGAGCCGAGCATGGACAGGGTGTCGGCGTCGCCCGGCTGCGCCTTCAGGGCAGGCTCGAGCATGGCGATGGCGCGGTCGTATTGCTTTTCGGCCAGATAGATCGCGCCCAGCACCTTGCGGGCGCCGGCCTCGCGCGGGCGCTTCTTCAGATACTGCACCAGGTAGCCTTTGGCACGTTCGAATTCGTTCAGTGCGTAATACGAAAGACCGCCGAGCAACTGGAGTTGTTCGCGCGTGGCAATGAATTCCGGCGACAGCTGCGACAGCGTGCGGGTGGCTTCGATCAGCGCTTCGCGCCCGTTCTGGGTGTCGCCGCGCCGGCCGTAATAGAGCGCGCGCAGATAGGCGCCGCGCGGGTCATAGGCAAACCGCTTCTGCAGATAATCGAGATCGGTCTTGGCTTCGGCATCGCGCTTGAGGTCGAGCAGCAGCCCGGCGCGTGCCAGACGCGCTTCCAGATGGTCGGGCTGGAAGCTCAGCGCGCGCGTGTAATCCGCAACGGCCTGATTCAGGTTGCCGCTCAAATGCGCGATCGATGCCTGCATGTTCCAGGCATCGGCATCGCGCGGTGCCAGCTGCAGCGCGCGCGCCACGCTGGCGCTCGCCTCCTGCGGCCGCCCGGCGTTGAGATGGATGCGCGACTGCAGGGCCAGCGTGCGCGCCGCCCCGCCTGGCACCTGTTCGGCGAGCTGCGCCGTGCGCATGGCGGCGTCGAACTGGCTCAGCGCCATCTGCGACTGCGCGCGCAGCAGCAGGATTTCCAGGCGCTGGGCAGAGGGCAGGCCCTGGTCGCCAAATTTTTCGAGTAGCGCCTGATATTTGCCTTGGTCGAAATACGCTTTTGCCTGGAACGTCACGATGCTGGCGCGTGCCGCCCCCAGCCGCTCGGCGTCGGCGAACACCCGCTCCGCCGCGGCGAATTCACCGCGCCGCGCATAGGCCTGGCCCAGCAGCACCAGAGCCGGCAGCATGCGCGGGTCTTCCTTCAGCGCATTTTTAAGCTGGATGATGGCGCCGGCGTCGTCGTGGCGCTCGTAGCGGGTCAGGGCATTTTCGTAATAGCGCGAGGCATCCTCGGCGCGGTCGGCCAGTGCCAGCGGGGACAGGCACGAGCCGGCCAGCAGGCCAGCCAGGAGATAGGGTTTCAGCATGAAATCAGCGTCTCATTTGTATTGGATGCGGAATCGATGACGGATCGTTCGCTTCCGTCGGTACCCGATCTTTCGCAAGTTTTGTACCGGCGTGCACCCTATCCGCGCTGCCCGGCCCGTGTGGCCGGGGCGGCTGCTCCGGCAGGTCCGGGCAAGCCGGTCTGGCTGTCGAGAGTTGAACAGGTGTGACAGGAATTCAATAAAACGCGGCCGCGCAGCGGCACGCGCAAGCCGTCCGGGCATCGGGTTGCAGACCTTATATAATCCCGCGCTCCCCTCGCTTTCTCTGATCGCCATGTCCCGCCTTGCCCTGCTGCAATCCCTGCTTGCCCAACGCATCCTCGTGCTCGACGGCGCCATGGGAACGATGATCCAGTCGTACTCGCTCGGCGAGGCCGACTATCGCGGCACCCGCTTCGCCGATTTCGCGCACGACCTCAAAGGCAACAACGACCTGTTGTGCCTGACGCAGCCGCACATCATCAAGGAAATCCACGCCAAATACCTGGCGGCGGGCGCCGACATGCTGGAGACCAACAGCTTCAACGCCACTTCGATTTCCATGGCGGACTACCACATGGAATTCCTGGTGCCGGAGCTCAACTTCGCCGCCGCCCGCCTCGCACGCGAGGCCGCTGACGAGGCGACCGCGCTCAATCCGGACAAGCCGCGCTTCGTCGCCGGCGTGCTCGGCCCCACCTCGCGCACTGCCACGATTTCACCCGACGTCAACGACCCGGGCTTCCGCAACGTGACGTTCGACCAGTTGCGCGTGGCCTATCTGGAAGCGATCGACGGTCTGGTCAAGGGCGGCGCCGACATCCTGATGGTCGAGACGATCTTCGATACGCTCAACGCCAAGGCTGCTTTGTTCGCCATCGAGGAATACTTTGAAGCGAACGCCCTGCGCCTGCCGGTGATGATCTCCGGCACCATCACCGACGCCTCCGGCCGCACGCTTTCCGGCCAGACTGGCGAAGCGTTCTGGAACTCGGTGCGTCACGCCCGGCCTTTGTCCATCGGCCTCAACTGCGCGCTGGGCCCCGACCTGCTGCGCCAGTACGTCGCCGAGTTGTCGGCCAAGGCCGACGTGTTCATTTCCGCCCACCCGAATGCCGGCTTGCCGAACGCTTTCGGCGAATACGACATGGACGGCGCGGAAATGGCGGTGCATATCGGCGAATGGGCGCGTTCGGGCCTGTTGAACATCGTTGGCGGCTGCTGCGGCACGTCACCCGCGCACATCGCGGCGATTGCCAAGGCGGTCGAAGGCGTCGCGCCGCGGGTGCCGCCGGTGCTGGAACCGGCGATGCGCCTGTCGGGTCTGGAGCCGTTCAACGTCGGCAAGGACAGCCTGTTCGTCAACGTCGGCGAGCGCACCAACGTCACCGGCTCGCGCGCGTTTGCCAAGATGATCCTCGAAGGCCGCTACGACGACGCGCTGTCGGTGGCCCGCCAGCAGGTCGAAAACGGCGCGCAGGTGATCGACATCAACATGGATGAGGGCATGCTCGACGCCGAGGCGGCGATGGTGCGCTTCCTGCTGCTGATCGCGTCGGAGCCCGATATTTCCAAAGTGCCGATCATGCTCGACTCGTCGAAGTGGAGCGTGATCGAAGCCGGCCTGAAATGCATTCAGGGCAAGGGTATCGTCAACTCGATCTCGATGAAGGAAGGCGAAGCCGAATTCATCGAGCGCGCCAAACTGTGCCGGCGCTACGGCGCGGCGGTGATCGTGATGGCCTTCGACGAGACCGGCCAGGCCGACACCTACGCGCGCAAGACCGAAATCTGCGCCCGCGCCTACAAGTTGCTGACCGAAACGGTGGGCTTCCCGCCCGAGGACATCATTTTCGACCCGAATATTTTCGCGGTCGCCACCGGCATCGAGGAACACGCCAACTACGCGGTCGACTTCATCGAAGCCACCCGCTGGATCCGCCAGAACCTGCCGCACGCCCACATCTCCGGCGGCGTATCGAACGTGAGCTTCTCGTTCCGCGGCAATGACGGCGTGCGCGAGGCGATCCACACCGCCTTCCTCTACCACGCCATCGCGGCGGGCATGGACATGGGCATCGTCAACGCCGGGCAGCTCGGCGTGTACGCCAACCTCGACCCCGAGCTGCGCGAGCGCGTCGAAGACGTGTTGCTCAACCGGCGCGAGGATTCGACCGAGCGGCTGGTGACGTTCGCCGAAGGCGTGAAAAGCGGCGCGAAGGAAAACGTCGTCGACCTGGCCTGGCGGCAACTGCCGGTCAACGAGCGCCTGAGCCACGCGCTGGTGCAGGGCATTACCGAATTCATCGTCGAAGACACCGAAGCCGCGCGCCTCGAATGCGAGCGCCCGCTGCACGTCATCGAAGGCCCGCTGATGGCCGGCATGAACGTGGTCGGCGACCTCTTCGGCGCCGGCAAGATGTTCCTGCCGCAGGTGGTGAAATCGGCGCGCGTGATGAAGCAGGCCGTCGCCCATTTGCTGCCCTACATCGAAGCCGACAAGCAGGCCGGCGACGCGCAAAGCGCGGGCAAGATCATCATGGCCACGGTCAAGGGCGACGTGCACGACATCGGCAAGAACATCGTCGGCGTGGTGCTCGGCTGCAACGGCTACGACATCGTCGATCTCGGCGTGATGGTGCCGGCACAGAAGATTCTCGACGCCGCGCGCGAGCATAAGGCCGACATCATCGGGCTGTCCGGGCTGATTACGCCCTCGCTGGAGGAAATGGCACACGTCGCCAAAGAGATGCAGCGCCAGGGCTTTACGATTCCGCTGCTGATCGGCGGCGCGACGACCTCGCTCGCCCATACCGCGGTCAAGATCGAGCCGAACTACGAACACCCGGTGGTGTACGTGAAAGACGCCTCGCGCGCGGTCGGCGTCTGTACCCAGCTGCTGTCGAACGACTTGCGCGCCGCGTTTGCCGCCGAAGTGAAGGCCGATTACGCCGTCACCCGCGAGCGCCACCTCAAGCACAAGTCCGACACCGTGCGCTTGTCGATCAACGAAGCCCGCGCGCACAAATTTGCCATCGACTGGTCGGCCTACACCCCGCCCAAGCCAGCGCAGCCCGGCGTGCACGTGCTGAAAGCCTACGACCTGCAGAAGCTGGTCGGTGTCATCGACTGGACGCCGTTTTTCGCCTCGTGGGAACTGCACGGAAAATTCCCGAAGATTCTCGACGACGAAGTCGTCGGCGTCGAAGCGACCAAGCTCTACAACGACGCAAAAGCGATGCTGAAGAAGATGGTCGCCGAGAACTGGGTCGAAGCGCGCGCCGTATTCGGCCTGTTTCCCGCCAATGCGGTGAACGACGACGACATCGAGGTCTACGCCGACGAATCGCGCACCCAAACCCTGATGACCTGGCACAACCTGCGCCAGCAGATGAAAAAGCCCGAAGGCCGCGCCAACCTCTGTCTTGCGGATTTTGTCGCGCCCAAGGCAAGCGGCTTGAAAGATTACCTGGGCGCGTTTGTGGTGACCGCGGGCATCGGCGAAGACGAACGCGCCAAAGCCTTCGAGGCCGCCCAAGACGACTATTCCGCCATCCTGTTCAAATCGTTGTGCGACCGTCTCGCCGAAGCCTTCGCCGAGCACCTGCACCTGCGCGTACGCCTCGAATTCTGGGGCTATGCCAGCGAGGAAGCGCTCGCCAACGAAGATCTGATCGGTGAGAAATACCAGGGCATCCGCCCCGCCCCGGGTTACCCGGCCTGTCCCGAGCACAGCGAAAAAGCGGCCTTGTTCGAGGTGCTCGACGCAACGAATGCCATCGGCGTCGTGCTCACCGAAAACTACGCCATGTGGCCGGGCGCGGCGGTCTCGGGCTTCTACCTGTCGCACCCCGACAGCCAGTATTTTGCGGTGGCCAAACTGGAGAAAGATCAGGTCGAGGATTACGCGCGGCGCAAGGGCTGGGATCTGGCGACGGCGGAACGCTGGCTGGCGCCGAATCTGGCTTACTCCAGCTAAGCCATGGCTCTATTCAAGCATCTACCAGATGCGTTATTTGCACCTTTGGCAGGCGCAAACCGGAGCATTTACGTTAACGTTTTGACGCGTTTACACGCGTTGTTCTTTGGTTCCTCTGCAGCGTTGCTGCCTGCTTACGAAACGGTGCGGAACGAGATCGAGGAAGTGCTTTCGGATATGACGTTGCAGAACTGGCAACCCGAGGAAGGCGAAGAGAATTCCTTGGATATCCCCAATACTCAACTTGGTTATGCTGCCCGCGCCTATAGGCGTTTACGGCAATGCGGCTGGCTGGAAGAAGAGCAGGACGGCTATCGCACCCGCGTCGCTATGCCGCCCGATGTCGGGCGGCTGCTCGGGAATTTGTTGGAGATCGCTCAGCAACGTAATCGCCTTTATGGCGGGATCGTGCAGACCATCCACAACAATATCGTCCAAGTGCAACTCAATCCTGGTGAGCAGGCTGCCGCACTGTCCGAAGCGGCGCGACAGGCGCGAGAGTTCTTTTTACATCTGCGCTCATTGGCCTACGGCTTACGCGAAGTATCGCAAAGGCTACGCGCAGAGCATGACCCCAGGATTCTTCTGGGCGGATTCTTCTCGGACTTTGTTGAGGAATTTCTGGTTGCGGATTACAAGACGCTGTACACCCGTGATAACCCCTTCCGTTATAAGGCGGAAATCCTTAACAAGGTCAGAATCATTCGTTTTTCGCATGATGCGCGCACGACACTTCCGCAGGCTTATCTGCGCCAGCGCATAGCCCGTAGCGAAGCAGAAGCCTTGCGTCGGGTGGACGACGACTTGGCTACGCTAGAACAGGTATTCGCCGAAGTGGATACGCACTTGGAACGCATCAATGAATTTCGTGCGGGCCTGGAACGCCGGGTTGCCGAGGCAGTGCGTTATATGGATAAAACCCAGCCCGGTGCTGCCGCACGCATCGCACGGTTAGTGACGCGCTTGGCCTTAGCTGATGATGCCGCAGCCTTACCGGCACCCCATCGCCTGATGCGTGTGTTGCCGTTTTCACCGCGTAGTCCTCGCACCCCCGTTTCACCTAAGCGTCCGCCCGAGCCGGAGCGCCTGCGCCGCACTGCGCCAGACCCGGCACGCTTGGCGCGACAAAAGGCTATCCGTGATTACCTTGCTCGCCGCCGGCTGGATCCGCGTGCGGTGGAGATCTACCTGGATCAGCAAATGGGATCGCGCCACGAGCTGCGTGCGCAAGAATGCCGCATAGAATCGGTCGAGGATTTCGTCGCCTTCTCGCATCTTTCGCAACTTGGCCATCTGACACGGTCAGGTGAAAGCGGTCGGCGGCTTAATCGACGTTTTGAGGTGCGCACTGGAACGGCACGTATCGAGACAGAATGGCTTGCGTGTCGGGATTTCACCATCATCCGCAAGTCAACATGATGCTGCGCGACCTCAAACACCTGCTCGACCGCAACGACGAACTCAGCGAAGCCGATTTCAAGAGTGCTGCCAATGCCTTGTTGACCCGACAGTTTCTTTATCTGGCCGACGAGCGCCCGCACTATCGCTTAATTACTGACCATTTCGAGTACTTTCACGCGCTATTCGATGCGTTGGGCTGGCAACTTTATCTGGACCAGGACTTTGGCTACGTCGGCGTACTACCAGGCGATGAAGAGACCTATCTGCGTCTTGATCTCACCGAAACCTTGTTCCTTTTTATTGCGCGTCTGGCATTTGAAGAAGGCGTGGAAGCGCGCCAAACTCAGGATGGCAAGGTGCACCAAAGTGCCGCCGATCTGCTGGAGCGCTACGGTGTGTTGACCCACCGTGAATCGCCCAAGAAGAGCGATTACATCGGTTTGCTGAAACGCTTTCAACGCCACGGCCTGCTGCGCCTTGGTGACGAAGATGCCGCTACCGGCCTACCTCGAATTGCCCTGTTGCCAGCTTTGCGCCAGGTGGCAGGAGACCACTGCCTGGAACGGCTAGAAGCGCACTTGAACAAGACTGGGCAAGCCAATGACATTGACACGTCGGAAACAGGTGAGCCATGAAGCTGCTTAACCGCATCCTGCTGGTCAATTGGTATCTGCTGTCGGCCGAACAGATTGACATTGAGGGCAACACAGCCTTTATCGGCCCGAATGCATCGGGCAAATCCTCTATTTTGGATGCAATTCAGGCGGTGCTGCTGGGCGGCGACCAACGGCTAATTCAACTCAACGCCAGCGCGGGCGAAAAAAGTCGGCGCACGTTGCGCGAATATTGTTTGGGAGTGGTGCGCGACCCGTCTACCGGTGCAGACCTTGACCCTGACTTGGCACCACGTCGGCAGGCTGTTTCTTATATCGTGCTGTGTTTTCGCGACGATGAAACCCATGATGAGACCGCCATCGGCCTCGCTATGCACGCCCACCTCGACAACGGTGTATTCGAGGTTGATGGTCGCTTTATCGTGCCGCGCGCCTCATTGATTTTGCGCGATCTCATTGAATCGGCCGGAGGTGAAGATCGCCCGATTCCGTGGGATCGCGTGCGCGAAGACCTGCGCCGCCGTTGCCACGCGCAGGGCGCGGAGTTCGAGAACCTGAATGAATCTGGGCGCTTCATTAAACGCTTGGGCGAAGCGCTCGGTTATGGCGGTCGTTCATTCGAGCCGATTCGTTTCGCGCGCAGCCTGAAAAATGCCGTGACCTTTGCCCCGATCAAGGATGTATCTGAATTCGTGCGTCGCCACATTCTCGACGACAAGCCCATCCGGGTAAAAGCCCTGCAGGAATCGCTCAAGAATTACCGCGATATCGAAGCCAAAACGAAAGAAGTGCGCGACCGTATCGCCGCGCTCAAGCTTGTCCAGGCTCACTATTTGGAGGCGGCACGCCGGGGACAACGGGCGGTGCAATACGATTGGATCGAGATGGAAGCGGCGGTGCTACGGCTGGATGACGAGCGAGTACGCATCGAAGACGCGCTGGATCAGATTGGTCAACAAAGCGAGGCATTGGAGGTGGCGTCCAAAGACTTGACCCACCAAGACGAGCAGGATCAAAGAGAAGTCTTGCGTCTCAACAGGCTGATCGCGGCAAGCGGTAGTGAGGCCAAACGCCAGGAACTGGAAGCGCGCATCGAGACGCAGCAGACGCACGCAAACCAGGCTGACAACGGCTTGGATATCATTCGGCGAAATCTCTCCGCTGTCTGGAAACTACTCGACTTTAGTGAAGACTTGCCCAAGCCCTTTCTGACTGTCCTGCAAATGCTTGCGGATACGCTCCCCCAAGACGAGTTGCTCATCCCGACTTGGCCAGAAGTGTCCGAGATCGTCGAACAACTTGCCAACGAAGTTCGTACCGAGCTAGAAGCTGTGCTGCCAGGCATACAGGAACGTGCTAAGAAACTCGGAAATGAAGTCGAGGCTATGAACACCAACTTGTTGGATTTGCGCGAGCGACTGCAGACCCTTCAACGCGGCGAAATCCCTTTGTCGAAAAAAGCCCAAGCGCTCGTCGCCTTGCTCGACCAGCACAACATTGGTAGCCGCCCGCTGTGCGATTGCGTGGAAATCGTGGACGAACGCTGGCGGGACTGCATTGAGCGCTATCTCGGCAGCAATCGCGAAGCCTTAATCGTCGCACCCGAATATGCGCGTGACGCCATCAGCGTCTACCGCCGCCAAGGTCGTGAGCTGTTCGGTGCACGCGTAATCAACACCCGCAAAACCCAGGATTGGCTGAAGCGTTGCGAGCCGGGTTCGCTGGCAGAAATCGTCACCACCGACGACGACCATGCCCGCGCCTATATCAATCGTCTGCTTGGGCGTGTGATGCGGGTGGATACTGAGGATGAACTTCTGCGCCAGGAACGCGCGGCCACTGATGACGGGATGCTTGCCGCCAACGGCGCCATCGAACGCATGGCGCCTGTGGGTGATCACCTGCTCGGACGCGCCAGCCGTGAACTCACACGCAAGCGTCTGGAACTACAGTTTCAGGAGGATGCAGCCAAATACGCCGAGGCTGATCGCAGTCATAAAAGCTTTGCGGGCGTTTCCGAAGCCTTGGCTGACTTTGCACGCAAGCTGGAAAATGGCATCGAGCTTACTGCACTGGCGGCTAACCGAACCGATGCTCAATTTGAGATCAAACGTCTGAACGAAGAACTGGGGCAACTTGATCTGAAAGAAACAGACACTCTCAAACAGAAACTCAAAGATACTCAGGAAAGCATAAAAACGCGCAAGGAGCAGTTCAGCGCACTTGAAACGCAGAAAAAAGATTTGTTAAAACAAACTACGCTCGAGGAAGAGAAGAGTCGCCAGAATGATGTGGCATTCGCACAAGCCACCGATGAACGCACGTGCCGCACCCAGTCCGCGGCCCTCAAGATGGCAGAGGCTTCTGCCCAATTCGAGCGCCTGCAGACTGAACACGGTGAAGACCTCAACAAAGTGGAGGAAACTGCTCGTCAGCGTGCCCGAAAAAACCGCACCGAGCAGGTTCAAAATCGGGATGCCGCGCATGCTGAACTACGCGAATACGCGTTGAAGCACTCTGCTTTGTTGCCCGGTTCGGCCAATCAGATGCCCGAAACTTTGCACACAGAACTGGAAGCCTGGAGTATTGCCACCCTCTCCAACTTGGAAGACACTCAACTTGCCGGCCTGACTGATCGCGCCGAGAAGGCAAGGCTGGATGCCGAACAAATTTTTCACGCCCAGTTCATCGGCCAGTTACGTGACAATCTGGCCGGCATCGACGATGCACTCGACGAGCTCAATCGCAACCTGAAAAAGCGTAATTTCCACGGCGAGTTGTACCAGTTCAAGAAATTTGATGAGAAAGAATTTGAACCACTAATCAAATGGATTAAATCAGCGACAGCTGAAGTACAAGCCAATGTCGGCAGTCTGTTCGACACGCAGGCTTTGCCGGGTTCTGAGCATTTCGAAGCACGCAAAAAAGTCCGCGAACTGCTCATGGGCGGTGCCGATGGCGCTAAGGCGCTGGAAGACAAGCTGGCCGACTACCGAAACTACTATCGCTTTGACGTGGAAATGAAGGACCCCAATCGGGCAGGTTCCGCTGCCTGGCTATCGCAGCGCTTGGGTAAAGGCTCCGGAGGTGAGCATCAGGCGCCTTTTTATGTCGCCATTGGCGCTGCGCTGGCAGCTACCTACCGGCTGGAGCGTGACGAAGCGACTGGCAACGTGAGGGGCGGCATGGCATTGGCTTTGTTCGACGAGGCGTTTAGCAAACTGGATGTGGGAAACACGCAAAGCGCGCTCGCTTTCCTGCGCGATCTTGGGATGCAGGCGGTAATCGCCGCACCCGACGAACGCCATGCACTGTTAGCCGAAGAGATGGACACCATCGTCAACGTATACCGGGATGGCGGCGCGGTATCGATCGAGTCCCAATACTTCAACGCACCGCTACACGCGTTGCTGGCTAAGGATAATCCTTTCAAGATACATGGCTGAGCCGGCTCTCGATCTTCTGAACAAGTTGTTTGAGCGCTGGCAGCGAACCGACAACCACGACAGAACATTCAGCCTCAACCTAGCTGGCCGCGATGGCTCTCGCTATCGAGAAACTTCAGGTGCGAGCCGCGAAGCTTTCCATGCCGTAATGGCGAACGCCGCCAAATGTGGCGCGGTAAAGCTTGAGTGGGGGCGGTTTGAAATTTCACACGAGCTGGTTCGAGTGGTGTTTGTAGATGGCAACAAGCTTGCCAGTTTTCTTGACCGCTTACCTGCCCAAGCCCTGGTGGAAGCGTTTTCACCACGAGTCGCCCCACTGCTGGAGTTGGCTCCCCCATGGCTGAAAACTTGTTGGGATAACGCTGCTGTTCGCTGGCAACGTGGCGAAGCTGCGCTGCGGTTGCGGCTCCCACAAAACGCCGACGACATCGAACGGCTATTCAAGGCTTTGCTAGCAGTCAGTCGCAATCAACAGGCCAATCTCGATCTGCGCAGTTTCAGCGCCCTGACCACCGGCGACTCGAAAGCCTTGGAGCGCCTGAAAGCTAGCTTTGCTGAAGCATGGTGTACCGCGCACGACTGCGAATCATTGGATGCCAACGACCTGTACCACTCGTTGGGTTTGATCAAAACGCCTCAACCAATCTTGTTACGGGGAGCGGTGGGGTTGCGCAATGAAAATGCCGTGTTGGATTTGTCCGGGGTGCTTCCCTGGGTAGGTCTGCCAGGCGAAATGCTTGCTCAGATGATTCTGCCTAAACAACCAGTCTATGTGCTCAGCATAGAAAACTGGGCAAGCTTTGCCCGCCATTGCCGAGAGGTGCGTGACCAAGGCCTGATCCTCTACACCGGCGGATTTCCCAACCCAAGTGTTCAGATTTTATTCAACCGTCTCGGGCAAGAACTCAGCGAGGCCACCCCTTTTTATCATTGGGGCGATACGGATGTACGTGGCTTAGAAATTTTCGCCTTGATTGCTCGACTGAGCCATCGTGAGATAAAGCCCCATCAGATGGACCGTGCGCAGTGGTCAAGTCCACAACCACTTACACGATCCGAAATTCGCACTATTGAAGGTCTACGCAATACATGGGGCATTGCAGCCTTAGCAAACAAGCTCATTTTGTTAGGCGTACCACAAGACTTTGAGCAGGAAAACCAGGCGCCTAAAGCGCCCGTTTAACCAGCCGCAAGGTTGGCAATCACAAGTTACCAGCCCTGATCGCGCAGTTTTTCCAGCCAGAACAGCCCGATCACGGTCTTGGTTTCGCAGATTTTCCCGCTGCGCAGCCAGTCCATCGCCTCGCCGAACGGCAGGCGGAACACTTCCAGAAACTCGTCGGGGTCGCGCGCGTGGTCGCCGAGGGTGAGGCCGCGCGCCAGATAAAACGCCAGCCGCTCGTCTGAATAACCGATGCACGGATAGATGGTGGTGACTTCGCGCCATTCGCTGGCGGTGTAGCCGGTTTCCTCTTCCAGCTCGCGTTGCGCGCACAGCAGGTCGGCTTCACCGGGATCGATCTTGCCGGCCGGGAATTCGATGAAATCGCGGTGCAGCGGGTAGCGGTGCTGGCGTTCGAGCAGGACGTCGCCGTTGTCGAACACTGGGATGACGACAACCGCGCCGGGGTGAACGATGTATTCGCGGGTGGATTCGCCGCCGTTGGGTAGACGCACATGGTCGCGCTTGACGTGCATCAGCCGCCCCTGAAAAACGGTTTCGCTGGTCAGCGTGGATTCGGTGAGGGAGAGGGGATTGTCGATTTTCATGTGCGCCATGATACCCAGCGCGGGCAAAAAAATTGCCGGGTTCTTGCGAACCCGGCGAATCGAGGAGTAAGACTCCTCAGCGGAGAACTTCTGCCTGCAGCGCAAACCACAAGCGAAGCCATCTTACGAAGCCGGGCAAAACTTTGATATACAACTTTAGTTGTAGTCGGATGATAACCGGCTGTTTATATTGACTTTATTTTTTCGCGAAGGGCGGAGTACTGGCGCCGGCTGACCATTAACCGCTCGTCCAGCCCGTCCAGACGCAAAAAATGGCCGTCTTCGTCGCCGGGCAGCTTGCCGATTTCGCGGATGCGCGCACGGGTGACCAGACAGTTGCGGTGGATGCGCAGGAACACCGTGTCGAACTCGGTTTCCAGATGGGTCAGCGATTCCTCGATCAGGAATTCGCGTGCCGCGGTGCGCACCGTGACGTATTTGAGTTCGGCCTTGAGATACAGGATATCGTCCACCGGGATCAGCACGATGCGGCCTTTTTCATTGAGCGACAGATGCGTGCGGGCCTTGGGGTGGGCGTCGCGCAATTGGTCGAGCGCGCCGTGGCTGAGGCGGTGCGCCCGCGACAGCGCACGCACCAGCCGTTCTGCGCGCACCGGTTTCAGCAGGTAGTCGACCGCGTTGAGGTCGAAGGCCTGGCAGGCATAGGCATCGTAGGCGGTGCTGAAAATGATGGCGGGCGGGGGGGCCAGGCGGTTGAGGTGGGCGGCGCATTCCAGCCCGTCCATGCCGGGCATGCGGATGTCTAGCAGCACCACGTCGACCGGCTGCTGCTGGGCCTGTTCGAGGGCGTCGAGGCCGTTATCGGCCTCGGCGACGACATCGACCGCGAGCTGATCGGCGCAGTCGGCCAGCAGATCGCGCAGGCGATGCCGCGCGGGGGCCTCGTCATCGACGATGAGGACGCGCAGCGGCAGGCTGGGTGGTGTGTTCACGGGTATAGGGGATGACGATGCTCACCTGGTAAACGGCGCCCAGCGGTTCCAACTTGAGTTGCGCGTCGAGGTCGAAATGCAGCAGCAGGCGCTCGCGGATGTTGTCCAGTGCGATGCGGTTGCCCTTGTGATGGCTGGCTTCGGCGGCGATGGGGTTGCGCACCACGATATGCACCTTGTCGCCGCTGCGGTAGATGTTGAGGCTGATTTCGCCGCCCGCGGGCAGCGGTTCGATGCCGTGGTAGACCGCGTTTTCCACCAGCGGCTGGATCACCAGCGGGGGAATCAGCGCTTCGCCCGGCATCTTGCCGATGTGCCAGACGACCTGCAGACGGTCGCCCAGGCGCAGTTGTTCCAGTTCCAGATAGGCGCGGGTCAGCGCGACCTCGTCCTCCAGTGGCGCCAGCTGGCGGGCGTCGTTCATCAGTGCGCGGAACAGGTCGGCCATGTTTTCCAGCGCGTGCTCGGCGCGGCGCGGGTCGCTGCGCACCAGCGACAGCACGGCATTGAGGCTGTTGAACAGAAAGTGCGGGCGGATCCGCGCTTGCAGGGCCTGCAGCCGCGCCTCGGTGATGGCGGGCGACAGTGCGCGTGCACGCAGGTTGAAATACGCCAGCAAGCCGGCACCGACCGCCAGCGAAAACAACGCGACTCCGGCCGGCGAAAAAGCGGTCGACCCGGTCAGCAAGGGGTTGAACCAGGACCACACCAGCACCGGCACGATGGCACCGATGGCCAGCGCGGCGCCCGCGCCCCAACGATACGGCAGGCTGCGCAGCCTGCGCCCCGCCAGGCACAGCGCCAGCAGGCTCAGCAGCAGGGCCGGCTGCGCCAGTGCCGACAGGGCGATGAAGTCTGACTGGAAGTCCGCCGCATTCGACGCCCGCGCCACGGCCCCGGCCACCAGCGCGGCTTCCACCGTCAGCGCAATGCGCAGGTTCACCCCCAAATGGCAGAAGTTCGGTAATTCAACCAGCCGGTTGTTATGATTCTTTCTTTTCATACCCTGTTATTTGCCCCATGAGCACGCCATCGACGCCGCCTGCAGCGTGGTCGGGCCGGTTTTCCGAGCCCGTTTCCGAAATCGTCAAACGCTATACCGCGTCGATTCCCTTCGATTATCGGCTGGCCGAGTTCGATATTCAGGGTTCGCTCGCACACGCAGCCATGTTGCATCACGTGGGCGTCCTGTCCAAGGACGATCTGGCAGCGATTCAGCGCGGCATGGCCGAATTGCTGGGCGAAATTCGTGCCGGTGGCTTCGCCTGGTCGCTCGACCGGGAAGACGTCCACCTCAACATCGAAGCCGCGCTGACCGCCAAAATCGGCGACGCAGGTAAGCGCCTGCATACTGGGCGCTCACGCAACGACCAGGTGGCGACCGACATCCGCCTGTATCTGCGCGACGCCATCGACCGCATTGTCGGCGGCCTCAAAGCCTGCCAGACTTCGCTGGTCAATCTGGCCGAACAGCATGCCGACACCGTGATGCCAGGCTTCACCCACCTGCAGGTCGCGCAGCCGGTCACGTTCGGCCACCACCTGCTGGCGTACTTTGAAATGCTGGCGCGCGACGTCGAGCGCATGGTCGACTGCCGCCGCCGCGTCAACCGCTTGCCGCTGGGCTCGGCCGCCTTGGCCGGCACCAGCTACCCGATCGATCGCGAATACGTCGCGCGCGAACTCGGGTTTGAGGCGGTATGCGAAAACTCGCTCGACGCCGTCTCCGACCGCGACTTTGCCATCGAATTTACCGCCGCTGCCGCGCTGGTGATGACGCATCTGTCGCGCCTGTCGGAAGAGTTGATCCTGTGGATGAGCCCGCGCTTCGGCTTCATCGATCTGGCCGACCGCTTTTGCACCGGCTCCAGCATCATGCCGCAGAAGAAAAACCCCGACGTACCCGAACTGGTGCGCGGCAAGACCGGCCGCGTCAACGGCCATCTGGTGGCGTTGCTCACCCTGATGAAGGGCCAGCCGTTGGCCTAC
Source organism: Thiobacillus sp. (assembly GCF_018780105.1). Classification (GTDB taxonomy): domain Bacteria; phylum Pseudomonadota; class Gammaproteobacteria; order Burkholderiales; family Thiobacillaceae; genus Thiobacillus. The sequence continues at coordinate 35,383 of NZ_JADMKC010000060.1, read as the reverse complement.
AACAAGGACAATCAGGAAGACAAGGAACCCTTGTTCGATACCGTCGACACCTTGAACGACACCCTGGCGATTTACGCCGACATGCTCACCGGCATCACCGTCAAACCCGACGCGATGCGCGCCGCCGTCCTGCAGGGCTTCGCCACGGCCACCGATCTGGCCGACTATCTGGTGAAAAAGGGTCTGCCCTTCCGCGATGCGCACGAAGTCGTCGCGCGTGCGGTGCGCGCCGCCGACACCAGCGGGCGTGATCTGGCCGATTTGTCGCTGGCCGAGTTGCAGGCGTTCAGTCCGATGATCGACGAAGGCGTCTATGCCGTGCTGACGCTGGAAGGCTCGCTGGCCGCGCGCGACCATGTCGGCGGCACCGCGCCCCGGCAGGTGCGGGCAGCGATTGCGCGGGCGCGGTTGCGGATTTAAGCCAGCTTAAATAAGCCGCAAATGCGGCGTCGCCGATCCTGGGGTGAGGATGGCGATCGGCACGGTCAGGATATGTCAATCATTGTGACCCTTGCCTTTGTCCTGGCCCTTGCCTTGGCCCTGGCCTTTGCCCCGTTCTTCATAGTGCTTCTGCACCATGGGGTCACGCGGCTGGTAACGGTAGTGCTGCTGTTGAAGCTCATGCTGCCGCTCCACTTTTTGGGGGTAGCGATCCCCTGAGTATTGGCGCTGGTAGCTGGGCAGCGGAGCCGGCGGCGGGGCAGCCCGGCGCGCGTCTTTTTTGTCCCAATCGCTTCTATGCTGCTCCCAGCCAGGGCCCCAGCGATCCTCCCAGCGTGGCGGCGCGTCGGGGTGCCAGCCATGAAAATACGGCGGGGGCCTGCGGTAATAGCGCACCGGAACGCGCAGCACGTACAGCGGCACATAAGCACGATCCACCCAATCCCACGGCCCGTTGTACCAGCTGCTGACATACCAGCCGTCGCCATAGAACACCCAGTACAGGCCGTCGTAAAAGAAATAATTCGAATTGACGCGGGGATCGTAGTACACCGGATAGCCGGGCACCGGGACAAGTCTCGGATAGGCTGGCAGGTTGATCCCGATACTGACGCCCGGGACGTTGATGCCGATTCCGACACGGACCTCGGCGTGAGCTGCGGTTAACGGAAAAAGCAGCATCGACAACACAAGCAACAGGTAGCGCATGTTTGTTCCCCTCTGATGGGTAAAAGGCCACCGCAGCGATGTTCATTCAAATCGGCCGCTTGCTGCGACGACGGGCCGCACGGGGTCACGATATGTTCCCGTTTCTGCGCCTTGTTGTAATGATAGAAAATCCCAAGGCATTTGCTGGCGGAGGGTGCTGGGGCGATGCGTTAACCGAGCTCAGTCAATCGCTCTGTGTCTGTTCCGCGCGAGCCAGTTCACGCAAGCCGTCCAGTGCAAGTTTCAAGGTGGGGTTGTCGCTGTCGCGTGGGTACACCATCCAGGCGGGCAGCTTGAATTGCGGGGCATCCGGCAGGCGCCATAATTGTCCGGCTTCGAGGTATTGCCGCACCAGGCGCAGCGGAAAATAGCCGCTGCCGCCGTAGGTGAGCAGTTGCTGCACGCCCAGCCAGCCGATATTCGCAATCAGCGCGGGCGGGCCGGCCTCGGCAAAGTGATCGCTGAACTGGGCATGGAATTCCGGTCCCCAGTCGATGTGGATGTAGCCGCTATCGGGCCAGCCGCGCTTGAGGTCGCTGGTCACCAGCAGCAGGGTTTCGTCGAACAGCGGTTCGACCACCAGCCCGCTGCGCGAGGTGGGGGTGTACATCACGCCGATGTCCACCGTACCTTCGATCAGTCCTTGCATGATGTCGGGCTCGAAGCCGATTTCCAGCCGCAGCGAGACATCCGGCGCAGCTTCGCGCATCCACGCCACCCAGTGCGGCAGAAAGCCTTCCCACAACGCGATGCGACCGGACAGCGTCAGCACGTCGCGAAAACCCTGCGGCAGGCCGACGTCGTGGTGCGCCTGTTCGACCGTTCGCACCAGGTTTTTGGCGTGGCGCAGAAAGCGCTTGCCGGCCGGCGTCAGCTCCGCGCCGTTGCGGCCGCGCTGGAACAGGCGTCCGCCAAGCAAAGTTTCCAGTGAGTGTATGCGCGCACTAACCGTGGACTGGGTAACGTGTAGCCGGCTCGCGGCAGCGACGAAATTGCCGGTGGCGGCGACCATCAGAAAGGTACGGGCGAGTTCTGTATCCATGGTTTAACTATCGGATTATTCGATATTAGATAGCAAAATATATCGTTGGATGGATGGTTAGGGAATCCCTAAACTGGGCGCATCGTGAATTTCAGGGGACTGAAATGGATGCAATGACCCAGACTGTGATGCCCGAGCGCGATGCCGAGGGCTACCTGATCGAACCCGGCGACTGGAACGAGGACGTGGCGCGTGCTTTGGCGGAGGATGAAAATATTGCCTTGAACGACGACCATTGGGACGTGCTGCGTTTCATGCGGGCATTCTACGAAGAGCACCAGGTGGCGGCCGATGCCCGCTTCGTCATCAAGCATTTGGCTGAGCGCATGGGGCGCGAGGCGCAGAAGCAGCTGTTCGTGCTGTTCCCGTACGGTTACGTCAAGCAGGCGTGCAAGATAGCCGGCATGCGGCGCCCGCGCGCCTGGAGCACGGGCTGACCGGGAGCGGAACATGGTGCGCAAACTGGCGTATTCCGTATCGGAGCGTGAGCACTGGATCTCGGCGACAGGTGGCCTGCTCGGCATACTGGCGGTGCTGTGGGTGAGCCACGCCCTGCTGGGCGATCACGCCGGGACCCTGGCCGTGGCCTCGATGGGTGCATCGGCGGTACTGTTGTTCGCCGCGCCGCATGGCGCCTTGTCGCAGCCGTGGCCCGTAGTGGGCGGCCACCTGGTGTCGGCGGCGGTCGGCGTCACCTGCGCGCAATGGATCGCCGAGCCAATGCTGGCGGCTGCCATCGCAGTCGCGCTGTCCATCGGCTTGATGTACGGGCTGCGCTGCCTGCATCCGCCGGGCGGGGCCACGGCCCTGTTTGCGGTGATGGGCGGCGAACCGATCCTGGCGCTGGGTTACGACTATCTGTTTGTGCCCGTGCTGTTGAACGTCACGGTGTTGTTGATCGTCGCAGTGCTGTTCAATTTCCCTTTTGCCTGGCGGCGCTATCCGCAGGTTTGGTGGCGAGAGTCGGTGGAAGGGCAGGCCGCCGAACCGCTGCCCGAGGCGGCAAATGAACGCATGATTTCGCACAGCGATCTGGTGTATGCGCTGTCCCAGCTCGATACCTTCATCGACGTCAGCGAAGAAGACCTGCAGCGGATATATGCGCTGGCGCTGGGCCGCAGATCAGAAACGCACCCGCTCGCAGCACTGCAGGAACAGGCGGGGCGCGCCTGAACCCCGTCGTTGCGGCGTATCAAGCACGTGAGCGTGCGGTGTTAATTGGCCGGGAAGGGCGTCGGGACAGCACGCAGGGCCACGTCGCTGGCATACAACTGGATCATCGCCCGCGCATGTGCGGTAAAGCGCGCCAGCGCTTCGCAGTTTTCGGGGCTGGCGCAGCTTTTGTCCTCGATCAGCCGTGACACGGTCACCGCCAAGGCATCGCATGCCTTGATCAGGCGGTCGAACCGCACGGCACCGGCACATTCGCGCAAATTCAGCAAAGCCAGTGCATACGACGTAATGCCATCGGGCGTCAGGGCATCCGGGCTTTTGACGCATTGCATCGCCACCACATTTTCCAGCCTGCCCAATGCATCGAGGACCGCCGAAATCCCGTGTACAGGCACCGCATGGCCCCGCTGCGGCAGCTTGTCCAGACGAAAAGACGCAACAACGCCAAATGCGTGTCTGGCATTCCGGTTTTGCGTAGCGCGCATGGCAACTCCCCCGTGATTAAGACGGCCAGCAAACCAGGTGTGTGCGGTGCTGGCTGACCAGTAACGGCGGATGCTAACCGGACTTTAATGAATGTACTAGTAATTAATGGTTGTTTTGTACTACTTTAAGCCATTGATAATATAAGCACATTCTTAACTATTGGCCTGGACAGGCAGGGCACCGATGCGCCATCGCTGCCAGGGGCATGCAAACAAATCGACGTCGCCCGCACGTAGTGCGCGGGTTTTACGCAGGCAATTTCAAGTTCATGCGTCAGAGCGTCGAGACGTTTATCTCGCGTCCAAAGCCGAGCGCTCCGCTACGCCGGACAGCAAGAGGGCGCGTTCCAGCAAGGCGTCGTCAAGATTGATGGTGGTGCGCCATAGGAATCTCGCTTGAAATGAGGCCTCATCAAGGTGATGTGGTTCGGGAAAGCAACCAGGGTGAACCCGAAGTTCATTCTTGGAATTGAGGTGCTGGCCGAGGATTCGGCTGAAATTCATCCGCGGACAGCAGCATGTCAGTAGAGGAAGGCAAAAGACAAGGCTTGGCCCTGTGCCTGGGGTAAGTGGAGATAGGCTCTATGGCAAGGCCTGACCCTGCAACTTAGGGCCGGCAAACACCGCATAGCCAGCCCCCACTTTGCTATAGCCTCACGGCGAGACCAAGGACTTGAACTCAGGTGCCTTGACCAGCTTGCCGATCAGATTCTGAACGGCGGGCAGATAAGCTTCAGCCGTTTGCTTGCAGGCCGTGTCAGCAATGAAACCACTGTTGAATTCGTAATGTTCTGCAATGAAAACGGATTGCCCATTTGACGAACTGACATTGAGTCCGATATCCCAGGTTCCGCCGGTTAACCCTCTCGATGATGAAAACCCGAGCTGCACAACAGTGCCGGTGAGGGTGATTTTTTGGGATTTATCGTCAAACTTTCCAGCGACTTTCAATTCATCTGCTAGCGCCTTCTGGATATAAGCCTCGAAACTCATATTGTCTGGCGGCGAGATGGGCCCGGCAGCCCGGCAGCCCGGCAGCTGTTGTCAAAATTCTTGGGGCCCTGGAAGGCACCAACATTGATATTGCCCACAGCCATTTCTTTCAAGGCCACATTGGTATCCGCGTTGATGCTGTAACGCTGGGGCATGTAAGTAGAGCACGCACTCAGAGATACAACGGCAACTGCAACAATCATTTTCCTCACTATTTACTCCCTGGTTAAAATTTGACGGATGACCTGCATCAGCTTGAACGTACTTCGAGGTCCTGTATTAACGCATGCCTCCCTGCCTTCACGCAGCCAAGGCCCGCATCACCGCCTTGGGTTCCCGATCGATCAAATTCAGCAAGACCAGAGCCGGGCCATGCGGCGTCCTGTCACCGCGTTCCCAATGGCGCAGGGTGGCCACCGAAAACCCGAAGCGGGCGGCAAACTGCTCTTGCGTCAAACCCAGGCGCTTGCGCAAACCGGCCACGTCGACTTCATAAGGTTGGTATTCATTGACACCCGCCTGATTTCCTTTGGCATGGGCAACCGCTTCGGTCAGCCCCTGTTTGATACTTTGAAATGTGCTCATGCTTATTTCTCCAGCCATGCCGAGACCAGGATATCCACGAGTCCGGCCAGTTCGTTGCGTTCTGCCTTGGTGAGATTGGCGCGCTCGTTTTTGGCAAACAAGGTCAACAGATAAAGCGGCATCAGTTCGGAGTGAACGTAATAAATCACCCGAACGCCGCCACTTTTACCGCGGCCCTGTCGGCCCCAGCGCAGCTTTCTAACGCCGCCGGTGCCTTCCATGATGTCGCCGGCCTTGGGGTTCGCCGCCAGGTAATCCACGATGTCCCGGCGTTCTTCTTCGGTCAGTAATTTCTCGGATCGACGGATATATTCCGGCACTTCCGCGATGGTCAGCACAATCTAATCATAATCCATTGGATTAGTCATGGCTATCTCTCCCGCTCACCGCAACACCACTCGCTCCACCACATAAAACAACGCCGAGATCAGGCCGACCACCAGCGCGAAGCGCAGCACGCGGCCGATATACCCGAGGTATGTGCGGTTGCCGGTGAACAGCCACGCCAGACCGAGCGCCACCACTGCAACGACGAGGGCGACGATCAGCAGGCGCAGGACGATCATGCGGCGGCGAGGGGATGCAGGCGGAGGTAGGCGGGCGGGGTGTCTTCCTCGCGTTCGAAGCTGACGTATTCCCACGATTCCTGGTGCTGCAGCAGTTCGCGCAGCAGGGCGTTGTTCAGCGCATGGCCCGATTTGTAGGCTTCGAAGGCGCCGATGATGGGGTGGCCCAGCAGGTAGATGTCGCCGATGGCGTCGAGCACCTTGTGTTTGACGAACTCGTCGTCGTAGCGCAGGCCATCCTGGTTCAGCACGCGGAATTCGTCCATGACGATGGCGTTGTCGAGCGAACCGCCCAAAGCGAGCCCGTTGTTGCGCAGGTATTCGACTTCGTGCATGAAGCCGAAGGTGCGGGCGCGGGCGACTTCCTTGGTATAGGCGCTGTCGGCAAAATCGATGCTGACGGTCTTGCCGCTCTTGTCGAATACGGGATGCTTGAAGTCGATGGTGAACTCGACCTTGAAGCCGTTGTGCGGTACGAAGCGCGCCCACTTGTCGCCGTCACGCACTTCGATCGGCTGCTTGATGCGCACGTATTGCTTCGCTGCGTCCTGTTCGACGATGCCGGCGGATTGCAGCAAAAACACGAACGGCGCCGAGGAGCCGTCCATGATCGGAATTTCGGGGCCGGTCAGATCGACCAGCAGGTTGTCGATGCCGAGGCCCGCGAGCGCGGACATCAGGTGTTCGACGGTGGACACCTTGGCCAGGCCGGATTCCAGCATGGAACACAGCCGGGTGTCGGTGACGAGATACGGGTCGGCCTTGAGTTCGGCCGGCGGATCGAGGTCGATGCGGCGGAACACGATGCCGGTATTGGGCGCGGCCGGGCGCAGCGTCATCTCGACCTTGACGCCGGAATGCAGGCCCACGCCGGCAGCCTTGACCGACGATTTCAATGTGCGTTGCTTGATCATCTCGTCATTTTAATCACTTTGAGGGCGAACGACCCCGGCCTGGCACGCATGGCGTGCCAGGTTGCAGCCGTCGCCGGCCATCTCAGTCTGCCTGGCGACGCAGGAAGGCCGGGATGTCCAGGTGGTCGACGCCGGAGTCGGTCATTGCCTGAACCCGGGTGCGGCGGTTGCTGCCCATTACGCTGGGCAGTTCCTCATCGCTGCCGAGCGTCATCACAGCATCGTCGGTGCCGGTGCGGATGATCTGCATCGGACGGGTCTGCTGGCGGGCGACCGGGCTGCCGAGGCCGGTGGCGACCATGGTGACGCGCAGCGCATCTTCCATGCTGTCGTCGAGCACCTGGCCGACGATGACGGTGGCTTCTTCCGCGGTGAAGGCCTTGATGGTGTTCATCACTTCGTGGATCTCGCGCATCTTCACGGTGCTCGATGCGGTGATGTTGACCAGTACGCCGCGCGCGCCGGCCAGGTTCACGTCTTCCAGCAGCGGGCTGGCGACGGCTTGTTCGGCCGCAATGCGGGCGCGGTTTTCGCCGCTGGCCTGCGCCGAACCCATCATCGCCATGCCCATTTCGCTCATCACGGTGCGCACGTCGGCAAAGTCTACGTTGACCAGTCCGGGGCAGTTGATGACTTCGGCGATGCCGCCGACTGCGCCGTGCAGCACGTTGTTGGCGGCCTTGAAGGCGTCGAGCATCGACACGTCGTCGCCGAGCACCTGCATCAGTTTTTCGTTGGGGATGATGATCAGCGAATCGACGTGCTTGGACAGCGCCTCGATGCCGGCGTTGGCGGCGCGCACGCGCTTGCCTTCGAACATGAACGGCTTGGTGACTACGGCCACGGTCAGGATGCCGAGTTCCTTGGCGACTTCGGCCACCACGGGGGCGGCGCCGGTGCCGGTGCCGCCACCCATGCCGGCGGTGATGAACAGCATGTCGGCACCGTCGATCAGTTCGGCGATGCGCTCGCGATCTTCCAGTGCGGCTTCGCGGCCGACGTCGGGGTTGGCGCCGGCGCCCAGACCCTTGGTCACGCCGTTGCCCAGTTGCAGCTGCAGCTTGGCCTGGTTGCGGTTGAGCGCCTGCGCGTCGGTGTTGATGGCGATGAATTCCACGCCATTCAAGCCCGAGCTGATCATGTGATCGACCGCGTTGCCGCCGCAGCCGCCCACGCCTATCACCTTGATCACTGCATCCTGGGTATCTACATCCATCAATTCAAACATCGTGCTTCCTCCTTATTGCTAATCAAAAAACCCAAATCCTTTGGTGTGTCTGCCTGGATGGTTTGTCTGCATCCGGCACAACAGCCAAATCCCGTTTCAACGTCGCACGCGTGGATCACGCGGCGGCGTCAGAAATTCCCCTTGAACCAGCTTTTCATGCGTTCCAGAATGTCCTTCAGGCTGCTGCCCGACAGCTTCGGTGCGTCGCGTCCGCGCGCTTCCAGCCCGGCCAGCAGCAGCCCCATGCAGGTGGCGTAGCGCGGGTTGTGCATAACGTCCGACAGCCCGCCTTCGTAGCGCGGCCAGCCCATGCGCACCGGCATGTGGAACACCTCTTCGCCGAGTTCGACCATGCCCTGCATGCCGGCCGAGCCGCCGGTGATGACGATGCCGGACGACAGCAGTTCTTCGAATCCGCTACGGCGCAGCTCGGCCTGCACCAGCGAATACAGTTCCTCCATGCGCGGCTCGATGAACTCGGCCAGCGTCTGCTTCGACAGCGTGCGCGGTGGACGATCGCCGATGCCGGGCACTTCGATCATGTCGCGCGCGTCGGCCAGCTGTCGGAGCGCACAGCCGTACTGCACCTTGATGTCCTCAGCCTCTTTCGGCGGGGTACGCAGCGCCACCGCGATATCGTTGTTGACCTGGTCGCCGGCCACCGGGATCACTGCGGTGTGGCGAATCGCGCCGTCGGTGAACACGGCGATGTCGGTGGTGCCGCCGCCGATGTCGACCAGGCAGACGCCGAGTTCCTTTTCGTCTTCGGTCAGCACCGCCATCGCCGAGGCCAGCGGCTGCAATACCAGATCGCCCACCTCGATGCCGCAGCGGCGCACGCACTTGATGATGTTCTGCGCGGCCGACACTGCGCCGGTGACGATGTGGACCTTGACCTCCAGCCGTACCGCGCTCATGCCGAGCGGGTCGCGCACGTCTTCCTGGCCGTCGACGATGAATTCCTGCGGAATGGTGTGCAGGATCTGCTGGTCGGTCGGGATGTTGACCGCGCGCGCGGTGTCCACCACGCGGTCGACGTCGAGCTGGCTGATTTCCTTGTCCTTGATGGCATACATGCCATGCGAGTTGAAGCTCTTGATGTGGCTGCCGGCGATGCCGGTATAGACCTCGCGGATCTTGCAGTCGGCCATCAGTTCGGCTTCTTCCAGCGCGCGCTGGATGGCGTTGACGGTGGCTTCGATGTTGACCACCACGCCGCGGCGCAGGCCGCGCGAGGGATGGGTGCCCATGCCGATGATGTCGAGCGTGCCCTCGTCGTTGATTTCGGCGACGATGCAGACGATCTTGGAGGTTCCGATGTCGAGACCGACGACCAGGTTTTTAGGGTCTCTTGGCTTGCTCATGATGTACTCGGTTTGAAAGGGGAGGCGCCGTTCGGCATCCGCACGGCAAAGCCGTCGGCGTAACGCAGGTCGACGCTGAGGGGAAGAGTCGAGGCAGCAGGTTTGAGATCAACGGCTGCCGCTACCGCCGAGGCCAGCGCGCTGCCAGGCGCCTGATTGAGCGCAGGCACCAGGCGCGTCACCGCCTGCGCGGTCATCAGGCGCGGGTACAGGCTGACAAAACGTGCCAGCCGTGCGTCGGTTTGCTCGCGTCCGAGCACGAGCTGCATACCGTTGTCGAGGCGGATCCACCACGCCCGGCGCGGCGACAGGCGCAGCTCGGCGATGTTCATGTCGAGCGGCTTGAGCGCAGTCTGGTAGCGCTGATAGGCGGCGACCACTTCGGCGCTGCTCTCCTCCGGTCCGGACAGGCGCGGCAGGGCGTCGGATGCCGCTGCGACGAACACGCCGCCCTCGCCGTTCACCAGCGCGTTGTCGTTCCAGCGCGCCACCGGCACCTGCTCTACCAGCGATACGACCAGGGTATCGGGCCAGCGTCGTTCGACTCGCGCCTCGCGTACCCACGGCAGTTTTTCCAGACTCTCGCGCACGTGTTCGAGATCGACCGTGAAGAAGGTACCGCGCACGCGGCGCTCGGCCACCAGGCGAATTTGTTCCTCGGTGACATGCGCCACCGGCGTTTTGACTTCCAGCGTGGTCAGTGCAAACCACGGCTGCGCCACCACCCAGCTGGTCGCGCCGTAGGCCAGCAGGCCGAGCGCGCCCCAGGTCAGCACACGGGCGACCTGATTGAGCGGATGGTTGGCGAGTTCGGCGTTCATGCCAGCGTCTGCTCCAGAATCGTCAAACACAGGGTGTCGAAATCCAGCCCGGCCACGCGGGCAGCCATCGGCACCAGACTGTGGTCGGTCATGCCGGGCGAAGTGTTCACTTCCAGCAGATAGGGATTGCCGAGGCTGTCGCGCATCACGTCGACGCGCCCCCAGCCGCGCCCGCCGACCAGCCGGAAGGCGTCCAGCGCCAGTTGGCGCATCGCCTGTTCGTCCGCTTCCGGCAGGCCGGCCGGGCAGTGGTACTGGGTGTCATTGCGCAGGTATTTGGCGTCGAAGTCGTAGAACGCGGCGTCCTTGGCCGGCTCCAGGCGGATCAGCGGCAAGGCGCGGTCGCCGAGGATGCCGACGGTGAACTCTGGACCATCGATGAAGGTTTCGGCCAGCACCAGCGGGTCGTGTTCGGCAGCGGTTTCATAGGCGGCTTGCAGCGTGCCGGCCACGGTCACCTTGCTCATGCCGATGCTGGAGCCTTCGCGTGCGGGCTTGACGAAAATCGGCAGGCCGAGCTGTTTTTCCACGGCGGCGAAATCGCTGTCGGCGTTGAGCATTGCCCAGTCGGCGGTCGGCAGTCCGGCCGCGCGCCACAGCAGCTTGGTGCGCCATTTGTCCATGCCCAGTGCCGACGCCATCACGCCGCTGCCGGTGTAGGGCATGCCCAGCACTTCGAGCGCACCCTGCATGCAGCCGTCTTCGCCCAGCCGCCCATGCAGCGAAATGAACACGCGGTCGAATTCGCCGCTGATGAGGTCGCCGAGATTGCGGGTGGCGGGGTCGAACGCATGGGCGTCGATGCCCTGACGCTGCAGCGCCACCAGGACGGCCGCGCCGCTGTTGAGCGACACCGGGCGCTCGGCCGAGGTGCCGCCCAGCATCACGGCGACTTTCCCGAATTGTTTTGCTGACGCGTTCACTGCCGTTCTCCAATAATCCGGACTTCGCGGATCAGCCGCACATTGGTGCGCGCTTCCACGCTGTCTTCCACATGTTCGATCAGGCGTTCGATGTCGGCCGCGTAGGCATGGCCGAGATTGACGATGAAATTGGCGTGCTTCTCCGACACCTGCGCATCGCCGATGCGGAAGCCCTTGAGGCCGCAGCTTTCGATCAGGCGCGCGGCGTGATCGCCGGGCGGATTGCGAAACACCGAGCCGGCGTTGGGCAGATTCAGCGGTTGCGCCGCGATGCGGGTTTTCAGCAGGGTCTTGATGGTGTTGCGCGAGGCCGCGCCGTCGCCGTGCTCAAGACGGAACCAGCCGCCGACGAACCATTCTTCATGCGCCTGCTTGAGCGCCACGTGGCGGTAGCCGATGACATAGTCGCCCGGCAGGCGCTCGTTCAATTGGCCCTTGCGGTCGAGCGTCAGCACCTGTACCAGCTTGTCCCAGGTTTCGCCGCCGTAGCAGCCGGCGTTCATCGCAATTGCGCCGCCGACGGTGCCGGGGATGCCGGCCCAGAATTCGCCGCCGACCAGATTGTTGTTGGCGGCAAAGCGCGCCAGTTTGGGCGAGGCCACGCCGGCCTGGGCATAGATCAAGGCCGTATCGCGACCGGTGGGCGCAGCGGGCAGTCCCTGGGTACGCGACTCGATCGCGAGTTTTTTCAGTACGCCGTGCAGCAGGATCACCACGCCGGCGACGCCGCCGTCGCGTACCAGCAGATTGCTGCCGAGCCCGACCATGTGGATGGCTTCGTGCGCCGGCACTGAGCGCACCAGCCAAGCGAGGTCGTCGAGGTCGGCCGGGATATAGACGCGCTGGGCTTCGCCGCCGGCGCGCCACGACACGTGCTTGCTCATCGGTTCGTTGTAGAGGAAATGGCCGCGCAGCGTCGGGGCTGCGCCGCCGCCCAGATCCATCTCGCTCATGCGGAAATCATGTCGCATGCGGCGTCCCCAAAGCAGGCGCGACCTGACCGATGCTGCCCGCGCCCATCACCAGTACCACGTCGCCGTCGTGCGCCAGGTCGCGCACCGTTGCCGGCACATCGCCCACCTGTTCGACGAACAGCGGCTCGACCTTGCCGCCGACCCGTACCGCGCGGGCGAGGGCGCGGCCATCCGCTGCGACGATGGGCGCTTCGCCGGCCGGATAGACCTCGGTCAGCACCAGCACGTCGGTTTCCGACAGCACTTTGACGAAATCCTCGAAGCAGTCGCGCGTGCGGGTAAAGCGGTGCGGCTGGAAGACCAGCACCAGCCGCCGCCCCGGGAAAGCGCCGCGCGCCGCGGCCAGTGTCGCCGCCATTTCCACCGGGTGGTGGCCGTAGTCGTCGACCAGCGTGTATTGACCGCCGTCCTTGGCCGGCTGTTCGCCATAGCGCTGGAAGCGGCGACCGACGCCATGAAATTCGGCCAGGGCCTTGACGATGGCGGCGTCGTCCGCGTCGACTTCGGTGGCCACCGCGATCGCCGCCAGCGCGTTCAGCACGTTGTGCATGCCGGGATGATTCAGCACGATGTCGAGATCGGCCATGCCTTCACGCTGCACGGTGAAATGCATCAGGCCCTGCTCGAAACGCGGGTTGACCGCACGCACCTGCGCCGCTTCGTCGAAGCCGTAGGTGGTGATCGGCTTGGTGATGCGCGGCATGATTTCGCGCACGTGCGGGTCGTCAATGCACAGCACCGCCATGCCGTAGAAAGGCAGCCGCTGGCAAAAGTCGACGAAGGCGGTTTTCAGGCGCTCGAAATCATGGCCATACGTGTCCATGTGATCGGCGTCGATGTTGGTGACGATGGCGATCACGGGCGTGAGGTACAGAAAGCTTGCGTCCGACTCGTCAGCCTCGGCGACGAGGAAATCGCCCTTGCCGAGCCGCGCATTGGTGCCGGCGGCGGTGAGCTTGCCGCCGATGACGTAGGTCGGGTCCATACCCGCCTCGCCGAGGATGCTGGCGACCAGGCTGGTGGTGGTGGTTTTGCCGTGGGTGCCGGCAATCGCGATGCCGCGCTGCAGCCGCATCAGTTCGGCGAGCATCAGTGCACGTGGCACGATGGGGATTTTCTTTTCGCGCGCGGCGACGACTTCGGGGTTGGATTCCTGCACGGCAGTCGAAGTGACCACCGCATCGGCGTCGGTAATGTTTTCGCTGGCATGCTGGTGATGGATGCGCGCGCCCAGGCTGGCCAGCCGCTGCGTTACCGCATTGTCGGCCAGATCGGAACCCGATACCGCGTAGCCCAGGTTCAGCAGCACCTCGGCGATGCCGCTCATGCCGACGCCGCCGATGCCTACGAAGTGAATGTGTTTGACGGCGTGTTTCATAGGGGGTGAGCGGTGAGCAATAAGCGGTGAGCGGGGCGCACTTGGCAGAGATGGGTGCGGGAAGTCATTGATTGCCTGCCTTTCCTGCCAGCGCTTCGCAAATATCGGCGACGCGTGCGGTCGCATCGGGTTTGGCCAGTGCGCGCGCCTTGCCGGCCATCGCCGCCAGCTGGCCGCGATCCAGCCCGGCGATCAGCGCGGCCAGCTTCTCTGCAGTCAGATCCTTTTGCTGGATCAGCCAGGCGGCGCCGGCTTCGGAAAGGAATTCGGCGTTGCCGGTCTGGTGGTCGTCCACCGCGAAGGGGAAGGGCACCAGCACGGCGGGCACGCCAGCGCAGGCCAGCTCGGCTACCGTCATCGCGCCGGCGCGGCAGATGGCGAAATCACAGGCGCGGTATTCGGCGGCCATGTCTTCGATGTAGTCGCGCACGTCGGCTTCGACGCCGGCGGCAGCGTAATTCGCGCGCAGGATGTCGAGGTGTTGGCGGCCGGATTGGTGCACGACGGCCGGGCGCTGGTCAGCGGGAAGCAGTGCCAGCGCTTTGGGCACCAGATCGTTCAGCGCCTGCGCGCCCAGGCTGCCGCCGACCACCAGCAGCCGCAGCGCGCCGCTACGCGCTGTGTCGGTTCCTGCCGTGATGTCTGTACGCTGTTCGTTGGCCAGAGCGAAGACTTCGCTCCGTACTGGGTTGCCCACCCACTCGGTCGTCACGCGGCGGCAGGGAATCGGCTTGTCGTGGGCATGGGTGAACACCTTGGGGAAGGCGGTCAGCACGCGCTCGGCCAGACACGCCAGCACGCGGTTGGTCAGCCCACCGACCGAATTCTGTTCGTGGATCACCAGCGGCTTGCTCAGCAGGCTCGCCATCATGCCGCCGGGAAACGCGGTGTAGCCGCCCATGCCGAGCACCACGTCGGGTCGGCGCTGCACGATCGCGCGCAGGCTTTGCCAGAACGCGAGCAACAGCGTGGCGGGCAGCAGCAATTTCTTCAGCCAGCCCTTGCCGCGCACGCCGCCCATCGATACCCACACCATGTCGATGCCGGCAGCCGGCACCACGCGTGCTTCGAGGCCGTTTTTGGTGCCGAGCCAGAATACGTCCCAGCCGCGCGCGCGCAGTGCATCGGCCACCGCCAGCGCGGGGTAGACGTGGCCGCCGGTACCGCCGGCCATCACCATCAGGGTACGGTTCGCGGCGGCCATCAGAAGGTTTTCCCCCGCATCGTCAGTCGATTTGGGCGCGCGTCGCGCACGTTCGTTCCCTCGCCCCTTGTGGGAGAGGGGTAGGGAGAGGGGAGATGATGCGAGGACGACCGAATCAGCATCAGAAGGTTTTCCCCCGCATCATCTGCCGGTTTTCCCAGTCGATGCGCAACAGCACGGCCACCGCCAGGCAGTTGGCGAGAATGCCGCTGCCGCCGAACGACAGGAAAGGCAGGGTCAATCCCTTGGTCGGCAACAGGCCGACGTTCACGCCCATGTTGATCAGCGATTGCACGCCGATCCAGATGGCGATGCCTTGCGCCACCAGCGCGTTGAAATTGCGCTCCAGCTGTGCGGCGCGCAGGCCGATCAGGAAGGCTTTCACGATCAGCCAGGCGAACAGGCCGACCACCACGAGCACGCCGATGAAGCCGAATTCTTCGGCAATCACGGCGAGCAGGAAGTCGGTGTGCGCTTCCGGCAGATAGAACAGTTTTTCGATGCTGCCGCCGAGGCCGAGGCCGAGCCACTCGCCGCGACCGAAGGCGATCAGCGCGTGCGACAGCTGGTAGCCCGCGCCGTAGGGGTCTTCGAACGGGCCTTTGAGGAAGGTCTGCAGGCGCTGCAGGCGGTACGCGGACGAGAAGATCAGCGCGGCAAAGCCGATCACCAGCATGACGATGAGGCCGGCGAACACTTTCCAGTTCAGCCCGCCGAGGAACAGGATGCCCATGGCGATCGCCACGATCACCACGAAAGCGCCAAAATCCGGCTCGGACAGCAGCAGCAGCCCAGTCATCAGCATCACCCCAGCCATCGGCAAAAAGCCTTTCTTGAGGTCGTGCATGAACGCCGCCTTGCGCGTGGTGTAGTCGGCGGCGTACAGCACGGCGAGCAGCTTCATCAGTTCGGAAGGCTGCAGGTTGGCAAAGCCGAGCGGGATCCAGCGGCGGCTGCCCTTGACCTCGTGGCCGATGCCGGGGATCAGCACCACCACCAGCAACAGCAGGCCGAGCAGGAACAGGTAAGGCGCGATCTGCTGCCATATCCGCATCGGGATCTGGAATGCGCTGATGCCGACCGCCACGCCGGCGGCGATGAAAATGCCCTGCCGCATCAAATAGTATTCGCCGTTGTGGCCGGTGTAGCGGGCCGCTTCGGCAATCGCGATCGAGGCCGAATAAATCATCACCCAGCCCAGCGCCAGCAGGCCGAGCGTCAGCCACAGCAGGCTGAAATCGAGCTCGGCACTGGGTTTGGGCGCGCGCGCGGTGTAGAGCATCAGCCCGCACTCCTTTGCGCAGCGAGTTTGTGCACCGCCTGGACGAACACTTCGGCGCGGTGCGCGTAATTGCGGAACATGTCGAAACTGGCGCAGGCGGGCGACAGCAGCACCGCGTCGCCGGCCAGGGCGAGGCGCTGCGATTGCTCGACCGCGTCGGGCAGGCTGGCTGCCGGGTAGGTCGGGATATTGCAGCCCTCGATTGCGGCTGCGATCAGCGGTGCATCGCGGCCGATTAGCAGCACCGCGCGCGCGTTGGCTTCGACGGCGGCCTTGAGCGGGCTGAAGTCCTGGCCCTTGCCGTCGCCGCCGAGGATGACCACGGCACGGCGGGTACCCAGGCCGTACAGCGCGGCCTCGGTGGCGCCGACGTTGGTGCCCTTGGAGTCGTCGTAATAGGTGACGCCATCGATTTCGGCAACCTGTTCGACCCGGTGCGGCAGTCCCTTGAAGTGGGCCAGTCCGCGCAGCAGGGTCGCCATCGGCAAATCCAGCGTGCGGGTCAGCGCCAGCGCGGCCAGCGCATTGGCAACATTGTGCAGGCCGTGGACCTGCAGCGCGGACATCGGCATCAGCATGTCGCCGCCCAGACACAGCTCGTCCTCGCACAGGCCGAAATTTTCATCGTGCGGGCAGCGGTCTAGGCCAAAGCTGATGACATGGCGCCCAGGCAGCGCCATCGCCAGCGTCAGGTCATCGTCGCGGTTCAGCACCTGAATGCCGTTGCCGCTGAAGATTCGCGCCTTGGCCTCGGCGTAGGCGGCGAGGCCGTCATAGCGATCCATGTGGTCCTCGCTGACGTTGAGCACGGTCGCGGCGGTGGCGTTGAGGTTGGAGGTGGTTTCGAGCTGGAAGCTGGAGAGCTCCAGCACCCACACCTCGGGTGCCGTGGCGTAGCCGGTTTCCACTTCGAACAGGGCGTCGAGCACTGGCAGGCCGATGTTGCCGGCGACGCAGGTCGCCAGTCCGGCGATGCGGCACATCTCGCCGCACATGGCGGTGACTGTGCTTTTGCCGTTGCTGCCGGTAATCGCGAGCAGCCGCATCGGCGCAGCCGGCTCGGGGGCGGCTGCGCGCACGGCGTTGATGGCTGCGAGCGCGCGGGCGAACAGTTCGACGTCGCCCACCACTTCCACTCCAGCGGCGATGGCCGCGGCCACGGCCGGATCAGTCAGCGGCACGCCGGGGCTGACCACCAGCAGTTCGGCCGCCTGCAGCTGGGCCGGGTCGAACGCGCCGGTGGTGAGCGGCACGCCGGGCGCCAGTTCGGCCAGCCGCGCAGCCTGCGGCGGCGCGGCGCGGCTGTCAGCCACGCTGACCCGCGCGCCGCGCGCCTGCAACCAGCGCGCACATGACAGGCCAGTGTCGCCGAGGCCGAGCACCAGGACGTTTTTACCGGAGAGATTCAGGCTGTCGTAGTTCATCTGAGTTTCAGGCTCGCCAGGCCGATCAGCACCAGCATCATTGAAATAATCCAGAAGCGGACCACCACCTGCGTCTCCTTCCAGCCCTTGAGTTCGTAGTGGTGGTGCATCGGCGCCATCAGGAACACCCGCTTGCCGCGCGTCTTGAACGAGGCGACCTGGATCATCACCGACAGGGTTTCCATGACGAACACGCCGCACATGATGAACAGCACGATTTCCTGCCGCACGATCACGGCCACCACACCGAGCGCCGCGCCGAGCGCCAGCGCGCCGACGTCGCCCATGAAGACTTCGGCCGGGTAGGCGTTGAACCACAGGAAGGCCAGCCCCGCTCCCGCCATCGCGGCGCAAAAGATCGCCAGTTCGCCCGCGCCGGGTACATGCGGCACGCCGAGGTATTTGGAGAACACCGCGTTGCCGGCGACGTAGGCGAAGATCGCCAGCGCCGAGGCGACCATCACCGTCGGCAGGATCGCCAGGCCGTCGAGGCCGTCGGTGAGGTTGACCGCGTTGCTGGAGCCGACGATGACGAAGTACACCAGGGCGATGAAGGCCACGGCCGACAGGCTCAGCGTGGCGTGCTTGAGGAAGGGAATGATCAGCTCGGTGTGAGCCGGCAGGCTGGCGGTCTGCCACAGGTAGGCGGCAACGGCCAGGCCGATGACCGACTGCCAGAAATACTTCCAGCGCGAGGGCAGGCCGCGCGAGTTCTTCTCCACCACCTTGCGCCAGTCGTCAATCCAGCCGATGACGCCAAAGCCGATCAGCGTGGCGAGCGCCACCCATACGTAGTCGTTCGACAGATCCGCCCACAGCAGGGTGGTGATGGCGACCGACATCAGGATCAGCACGCCGCCCATGGTCGGGGTGCCGGCTTTCACCAGATGCGTCTGCGGGCCGTCGTTGCGCACTGACTGGCCGATTTTCAGCGCAGTGAGTTTGCGGATCACCGCCGGGCCAAGGATGAAGGAAATCGTCAGCGCGGTGAGCATCGCCATCACCGCGCGCAGCGTCAGGTAATTGAAGACGTTGAAGGCGCGGATGTCCTGGCCCAGATATTGAAACAGCCACAAGAGCATGTCAGGGAGTCTCCATAAAGCTGTTGACCACGCGTTCCATCTGCATGAAGCGCGAGCCCTTCACCAGCACGGTCGTGTCGGGTGTCAGGGCGTTTTCGAGTTCGGCGAGCAGTTCCTGGATGCGCTCGAAATGCATCGCGCCGGCGCCGAATGCGCCGACGGTTTCGCGGCTCAGCTCGCCCAGTGCCAGCAGGCGGTCGACGCCGGCGGCACGCGCGGCGAGCCCGATCTGCGCGTGCATCGCGGCGGCGTCTTCGCCCAGTTCGCCCATGTCGCCCAGTACCAGCAGTTTCTTGCCGGGTTGTTGTGCCAGCACCGCCAGCGCGGCTTTCACCGAATCGGGGTTGGCGTTGTAGGTGTCGTCGATGAAGGTGCTGCCGTGCAGCGCGGGCTTGCGCTGCAGGCGTCCCTTGACGCCGGTAAAGCCGGACAGGCCGGTGACGATGCTGCGGTGGCAGACGTCGAGTGCGCAGGCGGTGGCGGAAGCCGCGAGCGCGTTCATCACGTTGTGGAGGCCGGGCACCTGCAAGTCGATCTCACAGTGGCCGCTCGGCAGGGTGACGCTGAGCGTCGAGCCGAATGCGGTGGGTGTGAACGTCGCGTGCACCTTGGCCGACGGGTCGAGACCGAAGTCGATGATTGGGCGCTGCGCGTTCTGCTCGCGCCACAGGTGGGCGTGGGCATCGTCGGCGTTGAAGATCGCAATACCCGTCTCGGCGAGCCCGTTGAAAATCTCGCCCTTGGCACGCGCGATGTTCTCCACCGAGCCGAGAAACCCGATATGCGCCGTCAGCGCATTGATGACCACGGCGATATCGGGCCGTGCCAGGCGGGTCAGATAGTCGATCTCGCCGCTGTGGTTCATGCCCATTTCCAGCACGGCGTAGCGATGCGACTCGCGCAGGCGCAGCAGCATCAGCGGCAGGCCGATGTCGTTGTTCAGATTGCCCTCGGTGGCGAGCACCGCATCATCCGCACCGGCTTCGATGCGCAGGATGGCTGCCAGCATTTCCTTCACCGTGGTCTTGCCGTTGCTGCCGGTGATGCCGATGACAGGCAGACTGAAGCGCTGGCGCCAGGCGGCAGCCAGCGTGCCGAGCGCGAGACGGGTGTCGGCCACGCGCAGGGCGGAGGGGAGGTCGGGCGCCTGGCGGGCGTCCAGCACCACGCCGGCCGCGCCCTGTTGCAACGCCTTGGCGGCGTACGCGCCGCCGTCGAATTTGTCGCCGCGCAGGGCGAAGAACAGGTCGCCCGGCTGGATCGTGCGGCTGTCGGTGGAAATGCGCAGCACCTCGGCATCGGCGCCGCTGAAGGGCACGCCGAGCATGGCGGCAGCGTCGGAAAGACGCATCATCGGCGCGCTCATGTCCACGCCTCCAATGCCTTTCTGGCGACCAGCACGTCTGAAAACGGCAACCGTTCGCCGGCGACTTCCTGATAGTCCTCGTGGCCTTTGCCCGCGATCAATACGACATCGCCCTGACGTGCCTGGCCGATGGCCTCGAAAATGGCGCGGGCGCGATCGGGTTCGACATGCGGCTTGCCGCTGACGCCCGCAAGAATGTCGTCGATGATGCGGCGCGGATCTTCGTTGCGCGGGTTGTCGCTGGTGATCCAGACCGCGTCGGCGCCTTCTGCCGCCGCGCGCCCCATCAGCGGCCGCTTGCCGCTGTCGCGGTTGCCGCCGCAGCCGAAAACGCAGATCAGGCGGCCGCCGCTGACGATTTCGCGCAGCGTCGCCAGTACCTTTTCCAGCGCGTCCGGCGTGTGCGCGTAGTCGACCACGACCAGCGGATGCGCCTCGCCGCCCAGTGTTTGCATGCGCCCCGGCGGCGGCTGGATGTGGGCCAGGGCCTGGCAGGCCGCGTCCAGTTTGACCTCCGACACCAGCAGGGTGGTCAGTACAGCAAGCAGATTGGCGGCGTTGAAGCGGCCCAGCAGTGGCGCGGCCAGATCGGCGCCGCCCCAGTCGGTGCGCACGCGCAGTTGCAGGCCGTTTTGCGACAGGCGCAGGCTTTCGCCGATCACCGCGCCGCGCTGGAAGCCGTAACCCGCCACCCGGACGGAGCGGAGGGATTGTTCGAGGCGCTGGCCGAAGGCGTCGTCCAGATTGAGCACCACCGTGTCGAGTCCCGGCCAGTCGAACAGTTGCGCCTTGGCGGCGGCATAACTGTCCATGTCGCCGTGGTAGTCGAGATGGTCGCGCGACAGGTTGGTCAGCACCGCGACATTGAATGACGTGCCGTTGACGCGTCCCTGCACCAGGCCGTGCGACGACACTTCCATCGCGCACGCGGTCGCGCCCTGCTGGCGGTAATACGCCAGCCGCTGCTGCAGCTCGATGGCGTCGGGCGTGGTGTTGAGTGCCGGCGTCAGCGCGCCGGGGAAACCGTTGCCGGCGGTGCCGACGATGGCAGTTTTGCGATCAAGCCGGGCAAACGCTTGCGCCAGCCAATGCGCCACAGAGGTTTTGCCGTTGGTGCCGGTGATGCCGACCATGTGCAGTGCACGCGACGGCTCGCCATAGATATGCGCGGCAATCTCGCCGATGCGGGTTTTGAGATCGAGTACGCCGGCGTTGGGTGTCGGTAGTGCGGGGTCCCACAGAAAATGGTCGGCCTCCCACAGCACGCCATCGACGCGCCGCGCCACCGCCTGCGGAATGAAGTTGCGGCCATCGCGCGATTCGCCGGGATACGCCGCGAACACGACACCCGGCGCAGTTTTGCGGCTGTCGTTGACGAGTTCGGTCGGCGCAATACCGAGGCGCTTCAGGATATGCGTCACCGACTCGTGCGGGCGCGGCGCGGCGGACGTGGGCTTGCGCTGGGCTCTGGGCATTACACCCCCTTGCCCGCAGCCATCGGCAGCGGCGGCGTGTTGTGCGTCATCTGGGTCGCCGTCTCCGGCGCGTCGGGCGGCAGGGCGAGCTGGCGCAGGCTGGCCGCCATCACCTGGGCGAACACCGGACCGGCCACGCTGCCGCCGTAGTACGCGCCGCCGGAGGGCTCGTCGATCACCACGCCGATGATGAGGCGTGGGTTGGACGCGGGCGCCATGCCGATGAACGAGGCCAGATAGCGGTCGGCGGCGTAGCGGCCGTTGACCAGCTTGTGTGCGGTGCCGGTCTTGCCCGCCACGCGGTAGCCGGGCACGCGGGTGCGGGTACCGGTGCCGCCTTCTTGCGTCACGGTTTCCATCATGGCGCGCACCTCGCGCGCCACGCTGGGGGAAAACACGCGTTCGCCTACCACTTCCTGCGGCTCGCGCTTGAGGAAGGACAGCGGCATCACCTCGCCGTCATTGGCAAACGCCATATAAGCGCGCGTCAATTGCAGCAGGCTGACCGACAGGCCGTAGCCATAGGCCATGGTGGCGTGCTCGACCGGCCGCCAGGTGGCGGGGTCGCGCAGGCGTCCCGACGACTCGCCGGGGAAACCCGAGCCGGGTTTTTCGCCGAAGCCGGAACGGTGCAGCACTTCCCAGAATTGCTGCGGGGTGAGCGACATTGCCATTTTCACGGCGCCGACGTTGCTCGATTTCTGGATGATTTCGCTCACGCTCATGCGCGGATGCGGGTGTTCGTCGCGCACCAGCTTGGTCCCCACGCGCCAGGTTTGCGGCGTGTCGAGCACGCTGTCGGGATGGAACAGGCCGCGCTCCAGCACGGCTGCCGCGACAAAGGGCTTCACCGTGGAGCCGGGCTCGAAGGTGTCGATCACCGCGCGGTTGCGCATCGGCTCGGGCTTGTAGTTGCGGCGGTTGTTCGGGTTGAAGTTCGGCTGGTTGGCCAGTGCGAGGATCTCGCCGGTCTTGGCGTCGAGCACCACCACGC
Source organism: Thiobacillus sp. (assembly GCF_018780105.1). GTDB lineage: Bacteria > Pseudomonadota > Gammaproteobacteria > Burkholderiales > Thiobacillaceae > Thiobacillus. The sequence continues at coordinate 12,961 of NZ_JADMKC010000060.1, read as the reverse complement.
TGCCGCCCTTGGCCTTGTTCAGCTTGATCGCGGCGGCGAGTTCGCGGTGCGCCAGATACTGGATCTTGAGGTCGAGCGACAGGGCGAGGTTGCCGCCCATCTGCGCCGTCTTGATCGGCGCGAGGTCGCGGATGATGTTGCCGCGGCGGTCGCGCACGATCTGGCGTTCGCCTTCGCGGCCGACCAGCCAGGTTTGATACGCGCGCTCGACGCCTTCCTGCCCGACGTCGTCCACATTGGTGAAGCCGACCACGTGGGCGGCGACTTCGCCGGCCGGGTAGTAGCGGCGGAATTCGCGCCGCAGATAGAGACCGGGTACGCCCATGGCGGCGATATCGAGTGCCTGCTCCGGTGTGACCGGGCGGCGCACACCGAATTCGCCGCGACCCTTGCGCTTGAGTTTTTTGCCGAGTTCGGCCTCCGGCATGTCCAGCACCTTGGCCAGGTGCGCCTGCTGCCCGGCGGTCAGCTTGAGTTCGGACGGGCGCGCCCACAGCGATTCGACCGGCGTGCTGATCGCCAGCAACTGGCCGTAGCGATCGGACACCTGGCCGCGATGGGTGGGCAGGGTGAGGTTGCGGTTGGAGATCGCATCGCCCTTACCTTGCAGGTAATCGGTATTGAGCCCCTGCAGATAGAACGCGCGGCCCGCCACCAGCACCAGTCCGCCGATCAGCAGGCCGCCCACCGTCGCCATGCGCCAGGGCGCCAGCTTGAGATCGAGCAACTGATTCGAGCGGGCGTGACGGGTTTTGAAGCTCACGGCGTCACCCCCCGGATTTCCGCCGGCACAGTTTCAACGTGGATGCGTTCCTGCGGCGGCGGCACCAGTCCGATGCGGCTGCGAGCGAGCGTGTCCACCCGTGCCGGATTGGCCCAGGTGCTTTGCTCCAGTTGCAGTTGTCCCCATTGCTCGTCGAGGAGACGCGCTTCTTTTTTCAAACGTTCCAGACCCACAAAATACGTACGCGAGCGATGCTGTGCCTGTATCACCGCCAGCGCGCACACGATCAACACCAGTGCCAGGACGATGTTGAGCCGGCTCATGTCGTTTCGCTCACACGCTCGGCCACCCGCAGCACGGCGCTGCGCGCGCGCGGATTCGCGGCCAGTTCGGCATCGCTCGCATGCTGGGCACGCCCGAGCAGTTTGAGGCGACCGGGTTTCAGCATCGCAGCCGGAATCGGCAAGCGGCGCGGCGCCTGTTCACCCAGCGCTTCGTCGCGCATGAAGCGCTTGACGATGCGGTCTTCCAGCGAATGGAAGCTGATCACCGCGAGCCGGCCGGCGGGCAGAAGGGCCTCCACGCATTGCGGCAACACGGCGCTCAACTCTTCCAGTTCGCGGTTGAGATAAATCCGTATAGCTTGAAAGCTACGCGTGGCCGGGTGCTGCCCCGGCTCGTGCCGTTTGACCGTTGCGGCGATGAGGCGCGCCAACTGCCCGGTCGTGCGGATGGCTTCGATTTGCCGCGCTGCAACAATCGCGCGCGCAATCGATTTAGCAAACCGCTCTTCCCCGTAGTTGCGGATGACTTCACAAATCTCTCCCTCTGCCGCCGTTGCCAGCCAGTCCGCTGCCGACAGCCCGCTTCCCGGATCCATGCGCATGTCGAGCGGCGCATCGAAACGAAAGCTGAATCCGCGCGTGGCGTCGTCCAGTTGCGGCGACGACACGCCTATATCCAACAAAATACCGTTCACCTGCGGCACGCCCATTTCAGCGAGCACGGTGCCCAGGCTGGAAAACGTGCGCTGCACCAGCGTCAGCCGCTTGTCCTGCATATCCGCGCCGGCGCGGATGGCGTCCGGATCGCGATCCAGCGCGATCAGGCGTCCGCCCGTCCCCAGCCGGGCGAGAATCAGGCGGCTATGACCGCCGCGCCCGAAGGTGGCGTCGACGTAGACGCCATCGGGTTGAATCGCCAGCGCCGCCACCGCCTCCTGTGCCAGCACCGGCACATGGGCGGGTTCCATCACAACGTAAAGCCTTCGAGTTCCGGCGGCAGCACGTCATCGCTGAAGGTCAGCGCCTGCGCCACCTGCGCTTCCCAACGTGCCTCGTTCCACAGTTCGACCTTGCTGCCTTGTCCTACCAACACCACGTTTTTGTCCAGGTCGGCGAATTTGCGCAGCATCGGCGGCAGCAGCACGCGGCCGGCGCTGTCCATGTCCATGTCATGTGCATAGCCCACCAGCAACTGCTTGAGGCTGCGCGTACGCGGATTGAAGTCGGACAGGCCGTTGAGCTTTTTCTCGATCGGCTCCCATTCGGGCAGGGGGTAGAGCAGCAGGCACTGGCTGGGGTCGGCCGTGATCACCACGCGACCGCCACCATTCACCAGGAGGGCGTCGCGATAGCGTGCCGGCACCACAAGCCGGCTCTTGCTATCCAGACTGACTGTTGCGACCCCCCGAAACATGCGCTCTCCGTATTTGATTGGTTTGTGCTCGGCAGGGGGATTTTCTCCCACATCCACCCACTAATCACCACTGGCACCCACTATAGGGGATAGTTTTGGGGAGGTCAAGACGACGAACGTAAAAAAACCCCTATGCCTCAATGACTTAGGGGTGGTTCGTGGCTGTGGATAAGTTTCTGGAAAAACCGTCGCTTAGCAGGTGATTTTGCCTAAAATTTTAGGAAAAATCGCTAAGCCATTGAATTAAATAAAAAGTGGAAAAGTCGGTCGATAAGCCGGGTTCTGTCGTGGACAACCATTCCTCTAGGCGGGTCATTACTGGCCCGCTCCAGCCACCTACCCGCAGACTCAGCGAGCCGCTTCATCGCCTGCCTATTTGGTGTTGCTCCGGATGGAGGTTACCGCGTTTCACCGTAACTGAATACGCTCGTCTCTGTGGCCCTATTCCTCGCCTTGGCCGCCATGTCTTGCAACATGACGGTTGCTGCGTCTGGCCGTTAGCCAGCATCCTGCTCTGTGGAGCCCGGACTTTCCTCCCCCATCTGCATGGCGGCGGTTGTCTGACCGGCTTTTCCACGCACAGTATAACTTTTACTTGTATGTACCCGTAGATTTGCTAATACGACGTACCAAAGGCAGATCAATGCCATCTATCCAGGAGACCCATCATGAGAAGACGCTTGTATTTCATGGTGCCGGACGTCAGACGAGCCCGACTCATCCGCGATGAACTGTTGCTGGCCCGCATCGAAGACAACAACATCACCCTCATGGCCAAGGACGGCGTGCCGCTGACCGGCTTGCACGAAGCCTCTATCCTGCAGAAGTCCGATTTTGTTCATGGCGCTGAAACCGGCCTCGCGGTGGGCGGCGGCATTGGTATACTCGCCGGTCTGGTCGCGCTGGTGTTCCCGCCGGCCGGGGTGGATATGCAGCTGGTAACGGTGCTGGTGACCGCGCTGATTGGTGCGGCGTTCGGTGCATGGGTGTCCAGCATGGTGGCGAGTTCCATACCCAATTCACGGCTGAAAACCTTTGAGTCGGCGATTGCCGCCGGGCATGTATTGATGATGGTGGACGTGCCTTCCGGGCGCGTAAGCGAGATCAGGCAGATGATCGCTGCGCATTACCCCGAGGCCGCCAGTTCAGGTATCGAGCCGACTATTCCCGCATTTCCGTAGACGACTCCTCACGCGCGACGCAAAATCGCGCGATCCTAGGAAGCGCTGGCTAGCTTCCACCAACGGCAGACCCTAACGTCTGCCGTTTTTATTTTCAGCGCGTGCGGGATTCATACCACCCGCCACTGAATGGTTTCCCCTGCGCGCAATGGAACCAGCGCCGATTCGCCCATGTTCAGTTGCTGCGGCGCGGTCCAGCTTTCACGTTGCAGCGTGATCGTGTCGGTATGCCGCGGCAGGCCGTAGAAGTCCGCGCCATAAAAGCTGGCGAAGGCTTCCAGTTTGTCCAGCGCGCCTGCAGCGTCGAACGCCTCGGCGTAGAGTTCAATGGCGGCGTGCGCGGAATAGACGCCGGCGCAGCCGCACGCGGATTCCTTGGCGCCGAGCGCGTGTGGCGCGGAATCGGTGCCAAGGAAGAACTTTGGATTGCCGGAGATGGCAGCGGCCATCAGCGCCTGGCGATGGGTTTCGCGCTTGAGGATCGGCAGGCAATACATGTGCGGGCGGATGCCGCCCTGGAACATGGCGTTGCGGTTGTATAGCAGGTGATGCACGGTCAGCGTCGCGCCGACGGTAGCGGGCGCGGCGGCGACAAACTCAGCGGCCTGCCGGGTGGTGATGTGTTCGAGCACGATCTTCAGGCGCGGAAAGTCGCGCATCAAGTGTGTCAGGTGACGCTCGATGAATACGACTTCGCGGTCGAATACGTCGACCTCCGGGTCGGTGACTTCGCCGTGCAGCAGCAGCGGCAAGCCGGCTTCCTCCATCGCGGCAATGGCGGGGTAGGCGCGGGCCAGATCGGTGACGCCGGAATCGGAATTAGTAGTCGCGCCGGCCGGGTAGTACTTCACCGCATGAATGAACCCGCTATCTCGGGCACGGACGATTTCGTCCGGCGCGGTGTTGTCGGTGAGGTAGAGCGTCATCAGCGGTTCGAAGGTCCGGCCTGCGGGCACCGCAGCCAGCAGTCGTGCACGGTAGGCAGCGGCGAGCGCAACGCTGGTCACCGGCGGCTTGAGGTTGGGCATGGCGATGGCGCGGCCGAACACGCGTGCGGTGTCGGGCAGCACACTCGCCATCGCAGCTGCGTCGCGGAAGTGGATGTGCCAGTCGTCGGGGCGGGTAATCGTGATCGTATCGGTCATGGCGGAAGCGTTGCTTATTGAGATTCCTGGGGTTTGCGGGCGAGGGACATCTGATACAGCTCGGCCTTGGGGCGTCCGGTGATTTTGGAAGCCAGCTTGGCCGCCAGCGTGGGCGGCAGCGCATCCGCCAGCAGGTCGAGCACGCGCATCGCCTCGGCGTCGACGGCCACGGCGGCGGCGCGTGGCGGATGCACGATGACGACGAATTCGCCGCGCACATTGTTGGGGTCGGCGGCCAGCCAGGCGGCGGCGTCGGCCAGCGGCAGCGTGACGATGGCCTCGAATTTCTTGGTCAGTTCGCGCGCCAGTGTCAGCAACCGGTCGCTGTCGAGCACGGCGGCCAGATCCGCCACGGTTTCCTCGATGCGGTGCGGCGCTTCGTAAAATACCAGCGCGGCGGGCAGTGCAGCCAGCGTCAGCAGTTCGGCCCGGCGTGCGCCCGTCTTCGGCGGCAAAAACCCATGAAAAAGCCATGGAGAGGGCTCGATGCCGGCAGCCGACAGTGCGGTCACGACCGCCGACACGCCGGGAATCGGTACCACGCTGAGGCCTGCCGCGCGCACCGCCGCGACCAGCCTTGCGCCGGGGTCGGATACCGCGGGGGTGCCGGCGTCGGACACGTAAGCCACGGCCTCGCCCGCCACGATCCAGGCGATCACTTTTTCGGCCGCCTCGCGTTCATTGTGTTCGCGGATCGACACCAGCGGCTTGGAGATATCGAAATGCGCCAGCAGTTGCCCCGACACGCGGGTGTCTTCGGCGGCCACGCGATCCACTGCTTTCAGGGTGTCGAGCGCACGTAGGGTGATGTCGCCGAGGTTGCCGATCGGCGTGGCGACGACGTAAAGCGCGGCGGGCAGGCGGTTATGATGCGGGCTGTCTTTCATCCTTCTCATTGTCGCAGATGTTGAAATCCCTGCTCGGGCAAACCGCCGAAGCGCGCGCCGAAGCCTTCCTGGTCAAACAGGGACTGGCACCTGTTGCGCGCAACTGGCGCTGCCGTTTTGGCGAGATCGACCTCATCATGCAGGACGGCGCGACGCGGGTGTTTGTCGAGGTGCGCCTGCGCAGTCGCAGTGATTTCGGCGGCGCCGCCGCCAGCGTGACGCTGGCCAAGCAACGCAAGCTCCTGGCCGCCGCTCGCCAGTATCTGAGCGGACTGCAGACGCTTCCGCCGTGCCGTTTCGACGTGGTCGCGCTCGACGGCAGCAGTGCGCCGGACTGGATCAAAAACGCGTTCGACGATGTGGCTTAGCGCGAAGGTGGGATAATTCCGCTATGCCTTTACACGACAGAATTCTGGGCCACTTCCAGGCCTCGGCCCAAACCCTGCTCGACGCGGCTGAGGCGCTGGCCCCGTCCATCGAACAGGCGGCCCGCCTGATGGTGCACAGCCTCACGCAGGGCGGCAAGATCATGGCCTGCGGCAACGGCGGGGCCGCGGCAGACGCGCAGCGCTTTGTCGCCCAGATGGTGCACCGCTTCGAACAGGAACGTCCCGGTCTGGCCGCGATTGCGCTGACCACCGACAGTTCGACCCTGACCTCGATCGCCAACGACACCGCCTACGATCAGGTGTTTGCCCGCCAGGTCAAGGTGCTCGGGCAGCCGGGCGACATCCTGCTGGCGATCTCCACCAGCGGCCATTCCCCCAGCGTGCTGCAGGCGGTGGTCGCGGCGCATGCACGCAACGTCCATGTGATTGCGCTGTCCGGCCGCAGCGGCGGCAAGCTGGCGGAACATCTGATCGAAGACGACGTCTTAATTTGCGCGCCAGCCGAATCGGCAGTGCGTATCCAGGAAGTCCACCTGCTGACCATCCATTGCCTGTGCGATGCGGTGGACAGCGTTTTATTAGGAGTCGAAGAATGAACAAACTGATTTATCTGGCGCTGGCGGGTGTTGTGGTCGCGCAGTTGCAAGGCTGTGCGGCGGCAGTGGTGGGAGGCGCGGCCGTCGGCACCTCGGTCGTACTCGACCGCCGCACCACCGGCGTATACGTCAGTGACCAGGAAATCGAGCTGCAGGCGATGGATCGCCTGGGCAAGGCCTATCCATCGGCCAGCAACAGCATCTCGGCCACCAGCTACAACAAGCAGGTCTTGCTGACCGGGCAGGTACAGGACGAGGCGACCCGCAGCGATGCGGCCAGCCGGGCCAAGGCGATCCCCGACGTGCGCACCGTGTTCAACGAGTTGAGCGTCGGGCCGGTTTCCTCGTTCAGCACCGACGCGAACGACACCGCCATCACCAGCAACGTCAAGGCGCGCCTGCTCGGCAGGGACAAGGTGCCCAGCAGCACCATGAAGGTGGTCACCGAGTCGGGCGTGGTCTACCTGATGGGGCTGGTGACTCCGGCCGAGGCGAAGGAGGCCACCGACATAGCCAGCTCGTCTACCGGCGTGACCAAGGTCGTCACCCTGTTTGAGATCATCAACTGAGCGCACCTGCGCACCTTGCGCACAAACCGGCTACTGAGCGCACCCTATGATCTACCGTGACCTGCGTGATTTCATCGCGCAACTGGAAAAAATCGGCGAGCTGAAACGTATCAGCGTCGAAGTCGATCCCAAGCTGGAAATGACCGAAATCGCCGACCGCGTGCTGCGCGCCGGCGGCCCGGCGCTGCTGTTCGAAAAGCCCAAGGGCCACGGCATGCCGGTGCTGGCCAATCTGTTCGGCACGGTGAAGCGCGTGGCGCTCGGCATGGGCGAGGACGATCCGTCGCGGCTGCGCGAGGTGGGCAAGCTGCTCGCCTATCTGAAGGAGCCGGAGCCGCCCAAGGGCCTGCGCGATGCCTGGGAAAAGTGGCCGGTGCTGAAGCAGGTGCTGAACATGGCGCCGAAGGAAGTGAAGGGTGCGCCGTGCCAGGACATCGTGTGGGAGGGCGCGGACGTCGATCTGGCGCGCCTGCCGATCCAGCACTGCTGGCCGGGCGACGTCGCGCCGCTCATCACCTGGGGGCTGACGGTGACGCGCGGGCCGCACAAGAAGCGGCAGAATCTCGGCATTTATCGCCAGCAGGTGGTCGGCCGCAACAAGCTCATCATGCGCTGGCTGGCGCATCGCGGTGGCGCGCTGGATTTTCGCGAGCATCAGCTGGCGCATCCGGGCACGCCGTTTCCGCTGGCGGTCGCTCTGGGCGCCGACCCGGCCACCATTCTCGGCGCCGTGACGCCGGTGCCGGACACACTGTCGGAATACCAGTTCGCCGGCTTGCTGCGCGGCGCCAAGACCGAAGTCACGCAGTGCCTCGGCAACGACCTGCAAGTGCCGGCGTCCGCCGAGATCGTGCTGGAAGGCGTGATCCATCCGGGCGAGACCGCGCTCGAGGGGCCGTACGGCGACCACACCGGCTACTACAACGAGCAGGAAACCTTCCCCGTCTTCACCGTCGAGCGCATCACCATGCGGCGCGACCCGATCTACCACTCCACCTACACCGGCAAGCCGCCGGACGAACCCGCCATCCTGGGCGTGGCGCTGAATGAAGTGTTCGTGCCTTTGCTGCAAAAGCAGTTTCCCGAAATCACCGACTTCTATCTGCCGCCCGAAGGCTGCTCCTACCGCATGGCGGTGGTGAGCATGAAAAAGCACTACCCCGGCCACGCCAAACGCGTGATGTTCGGGGTGTGGAGCTTCCTGCGCCAGTTCATGTACACCAAGTTCATTCTGGTGACCGACGACGATGTCGACGTGCGCGACTGGAAAGAAGTGATGTGGGCGCTGACCACCCGCGTCGACCCGGCACGCGACACGCTGCTGGTGGAAAACACACCGATCGACTATCTCGATTTCGCCAGCCCGGTGTCTGGGCTCGGCAGCAAGATGGGCATCGACGCCACCAACAAGTGGCCGGGCGAAACCAGCCGCGAATGGGGCACGCCGATCGTGATGGACGCGGCGGTCAAGGCGCGTGTCGATGCGATGTGGGGTGAGCTCGGTTTGTAAGATGGAAATCCAGGCCATCGAGTGGACCAACCAGATTACTGAAGACACTTCGACCTGAGTGCAGTGCCTACCTTTGCGAGCCAACCCATGCGCCATTCACGATTTGTCCTGAGCCTCCTGTCCGCCACGCTGCTGCTGACTGTTCCCGGCTACGCTGCGGCGCTTGCCGCGCTCGACCGCATCGACGGCAGCGTGAGCACCCGCGAGCCGGTCGCGCTTCCGGCTGACGCCACCCTGACAGTCGAACTGCTGGATGTCTCGAAAGCCGAGGCGCCAGCCGGACGGCTGGCGCGGCTGAGCCTGTCTGGCGGGGGGCGACAGCTGCCGTTGCCGTTCGAATTGCCTTACTACCGGGCCGACGCCCAGCCGGGCCATCGTTACAGCGTGCGCGCCACCCTGACCAGCAGCGGCGGCGCGCTGCTCTACACCACTACCCGGCACGTGGCCGTGCTCACGCAGGGCGCGGGCAAGCAGGTGCAACTGGAACTGCAGCAGGTCCAGCCCCGGACGGCCGCCACGCTCGAAAACACTTACTGGAAGCTGACGGCCATCGGCGCGCTGCCGGTACAGGTGCAGGCGAACGAGCGCGAAGCTTACCTGCTGTTGCTCGACGGCCGCGTCAGCGGCAGCAGCGGCTGCAACAAACTGATGGGCACTTACACGCATCAATCGCCCAATGGACTGCGCATCGGCCCATTGGCGAGTACGCGCATGGCGTGTCTGCCCGCGCTGGCCGATCAGGAAACGGCGCTTACCGTGGCATTGGCGCGCGCCACCGGCTACCGGATCGACGGCAACGCGCTCGACCTGATGGCAGGCGATGCCGTGCTGGCGCGCTTCGAGGCGCGCTACTTCAAATAGGCCGTTTGATCGTAAGTGTCGGCCGCCCAATAAAAAATCCGGCATGGCCGGATTTTTTATTGGGCGCTTGCAAGCCTCATTCTTTCTTCGCCACGACAGGCAAACCGGCCTCTTTCCATTCCGGGAACCCGCCGCGGAACCAGTACACGTTTTTCCAGCCGCCTTGAATCGCCATCAGGGCGGACTTGTAGCTTTTCCAGCAGATGGTGCCGTCGCAGTACATCATGAACGGCGTGTTTTTATCCTTTGGTAATTTGTTCAGCGCGAACTGATCGTCAGCCGGGTCGAAGCCTACTTCCTTGGCGCTGGCCTCCTTGTAGGGGACGGAAATCGCACCGGGCATATGGGCGGTATCGAATTCTTCGGCCACCCGCACGTCGTAAATGGCCATGCCTTTTGCCGCCAGCATCTTGGCTTCGGCCGCCGAAATGACCTTGGCGCCCGGCAGGCTGGTCGGGGTGGTATTCAACATCGAGGCCACGCCCTTGAAATCGGCCTTGGTTGCAGCGACCAGGGTCAGGTTGAGGCTGCTGCTGTTTTTCAACGCGGCGGCCAGCTTTTGCTGCGCGGCGGGAGGAACCGTTTCAGTCTGCACGCTGAAGGCACGCAGCGGCACCGGGGTACTGGTGAATACGATGCGCCCGCCGTTGGCGGCAGCCCAGGTTTTGGCTTCTTCGGCCGAGGCCACGGCGAGGTCGTAGCGTCCCAGTTTCAGGCCAAACAGCGGCGCTTCGGGCATGCGGTGAAACTTGATTTCTGCGAAGTCGCTCTTGGACAGACCGCGGCTGTTGATCTCCCCGCGTGCCATCCCGCCCATCAGCGACTCGTAGTCGGGAATCCCGAGGCGGGCCTGCGATTTGGCCGTCAAGCCGCCTTTGTAGGCAGGGGCGGCCACAAACGAGACGGCCGTCACTGCACTGGATTTGAGTATGGGTTCGAAATTGAACTTGCTGATATTGGCAATCACCTGCGGTGGGCCGAACACCAGATCGACCGAGCCGCTTTTGGCATCCTTGATGGCCGAAAAGCCGCGCGTGTAATAGTGCATCTCGACGGGCTGGCCAAGTGCCCGTTCGATATCGCTTTCAAGCGCGCGATAGCGCTTGGTGATGATGGGGTCGGTCATGGCCTCGTTTTGATCCAGCACCACGCCGAGAGTCAGTGGCTCTGCCTGGATAGAGCTTGCAGCCAGCAGCAAAGGCAAAATGGCAAAACGCAACATGATCATCTCCATAAGTTGTCAGCTGCATAACGACTGGCCGGGGCCAAAAGTTTAGCCGTTGCCTTGACACGCTGATTCGGCCTGTCCGCTTGCATCATGAATGGATGCGCATCCCGGTCGCAATGGCGATGCCCGGTTTAGGCGGGGGCGTCCTGCAACCACGCCTGCAGCGTGTCGCGCAACTGGCTTTCCTGCACCGGCATGCATAGGGCTGCGTCTATTCGCAGACGTGCGCGTACAGTGTCGAGCACGGCCTGATGTGCCGGTTCGTAAAACACCAGAATGCGGGTGCAAGGTGTACTTTGCACCGCGGCCAGAACGGATTCGAGATTGGAGAGACGGTCGCGAAAATCGGTTTGATGATAAAAATCCGCGACGATGACGGCAGGCGGATTTTTGCGCACCAGGCTGATGGCCTTGCGCTCCGACCATTCGGCGATGACGTTGAAGCCGACTTCCTGATACAACTTTTTGTAACCCGCCGTGCCGATAAAGGCATTGATCATGAGCAGGCTGGGGGGCGTGCTCATGCAGCAGCTTTTTTGGCAGCAGGTTTTTTAGCGGCAGTTTTAGCCGCAGTTTTTTTGGCGGCCGGTTTCTTCACTGCAGCTTTTTTGGCAGCAGGTTTCGGGGTTTCGTCAGTATCGGCGGTCTTGGCTTTCTTCGCAGCAGGTTTGGCGGCTGCCTTTTTCGCCGGTTTCTTGGCGGGGCCTTTGGCTTCGCGTGCGGCCAGCAGCGATAGCGCCTCTTCCATCGTGACTTCTTCCGGCGTGATGTCCTTCGGCAGGGTGGCGTTGGTGCTGCCGTGCTTGACGTAGGGGCCGTAGCGACCGCTACGCACCGTGATGTCCTTGCCGTCGTCCGGGTGCGGGCCGAGCGTTTTCAGAACCGCGGCGGAATCGGCGCCACGTGGGGCGCGTTCCATCACCAGCACTTCGAGCGCACGCGGCAGGTCGATTTCGTAGACGCTGTCGGTCTTGGGGATCGACTTGAACTTGCCGTCGTGCAGCAGATAGGGGCCGAAGCGGCCATTGTTGGCAATGATCGGCAAGCCGGTGGTCGGGTGATGGCCTACTTCGCGCGGCAGCGACAGAAATTTCAGCGCCAGTTCCAGCGTCGCCTGATCGAGCGGAATCTCCTTCGGCCACGACGCACGGCGCGGCTTCGGCGCCTTCTTGTCTTCCGGCATTTCGCCGATCTGCACGTAGGGGCCGAAACGGCCGGACAGCAGTTTCACGTCGAGGCCGCTGGCCGGATCCTGACCCAGGATATTGTCGCCCTCGGCAGTGGCGGCGTGCAGCGGGCGCGTGTAATCGCACTCGGGGTAGCCGGAGCAGCCGATGAACAGCCCGCGCTTGCTCGCCTGCATGAACAGCGGCTTGCTGCACTTGGGGCAGGGTTCCATGATCGGGCAGCCGCGCTCGACGTCCTGCTTGGCTTTCAGTTCGCCGTCAAAGCCTTTCCAGAACTCGCCCAGCAGCTGCGACCACACGCGAGTGCCGTTCGACACATCGTCGAGCTTGTCTTCCAGCTTGGCGGTGAAGTCGTAATCGACGTAATGGGTGAAATGGCGGGTCAGAAAGCAGTTGACCAGGCGGCCGATGTCGGTCGGCTGGAAGCGCTTTTTCTCCAGCACCACGTAGTCGCGGTCCTGCAGGGTGGAAATGATGCTGGCGTAGGTCGATGGGCGGCCGATGCCGTGTTCTTCCAGCACTTTCACCAGGCTGGCCTCGGTGTAGCGCGGCGGTGGCTGGGTGAAGTGCTGTTCGCCGTAGAGCTTGTCGACCGGCAGGGTTTCGCCCTCGACCAGCGCGGGCAACTTGGATTCGCCTTCCTCTTCCTCGTCATCCTGATACACCGCCAGAAAGCCGGCAAAGGCCAGGGTCTGGCCGGTGGCGCGGAAGGTGCCTTCGCCCACGGTGATGTCGGCGGCGACGGTGTCGAACTGCGCGGGCGTCATCTGGCAGGCGACGGTGCGCTTCCAGATCAGTTCGTAGAGCCGCGCCTGATCGTGCGTCAGGAACTGCTTCACCGATTCTGGTGTGCGCGTCACTGAAGTCGGCCGCACGGCTTCGTGCGCTTCCTGCGCGTTCTTGGTTTTCGCCTTGTAGCTGAGCGCGGTCGGCGGCAGGAATTCCTTGTCGAAGTTGGCGCCCACATACTTGCGGATGTCGGTGAT
>NZ_JADMKC010000028.1 GCF_018780105.1 Thiobacillus sp. | reverse complement strand
CATCGAAGAAGCCTTCGAGCGCCGCGCCGACATCACCCCGCGCAACGTCGAACCCCAGGTCAAGGACGCCGTCATGGCCGTGATCGATCTGCTCGACATGGGCGAACTGCGCGTCGCCGAGCGCTGCTCTGATCAAGGCGGCGACGGCCAGAACTGGATCACCCACCAGTGGCTGAAGAAGGCCGTGCTGCTGTCGTTCCGCCTGGAAGACAACCAGTTCATCAAGGGCGGCTACACCAACTACTACGACAAGGTGCCAAGCAAGTTCGCCGACTTCAATTCCAAGGATTTCCGCGAAGGCGGCTTCCGCGTGGTGCCGCCGGCGGCCGTGCGCAAGGGCTCCTACATCGCCAAGAACGTGGTGCTGATGCCGAGCTACGTCAACATCGGCGCCTACGTCGGCGAAGGCACCATGGTCGACACCTGGGCCACCGTCGGCTCGTGTGCGCAGATCGGCAAGAACGTGCACCTGTCTGGCGGCGTCGGCATCGGCGGCGTGCTCGAACCGGTGCAGGCCAACCCCACCATCATCGGCGACAACTGCTTCATCGGTGCGCGTTCCGAAGTGGTCGAAGGCGTGATCGTGGAAGACAACAGCGTGATCTCGATGGGCGTCTACATCGGCCAGTCGACCAAGATTTACGACCGCGAAACCGGCGAAGTGACCTACGGCCGCATCCCCGCCGGCTCGGTCGTGGTGTCCGGCAACCTGCCGTCCAAGGATGGCAGTTACAGCCTTTACTGCGCGGTGATCGTGAAGAAGGTCGATGCCAAGACGCTGTCCAAGGTCGGTATCAACGAACTGCTGCGCGGTATTTGAGGATCTGGAAAATGGACACCCTGCCCGACGACGCCACACCCAATGAAAAACTCGCCAGTCTTAAAACCCTGACGACGGTGATTTACGCGCTGTATGCGCTGTCGCTGTTTATCGGCGTCACCGCCATCGTCGCCATCGTGCTGAACTACATCAAGCGCGAGGAGGCTCAGGGCACCTGGCTGGAAAGCCATTTCACCTGGCAGATCCGGACCTTCTGGTGGAGTGCGCTGTGGTGTGTGCTGGGTGCGCTCACCTGGATCATCCTGATCGGTTGGGTGATCCTGGGCGTGGCCTTCGTCTGGTTCATCTACCGCATCGCCAAAGGCTGGCTCAACCTCAACGACGGCAAGCCGATGCCGCTGTAACGCCACTCTGTAATCGGCTGATGCGCCTCTCCGGCGTACCGACCCGGCTCAGAATTCGAACTGCCGCTCGAAAAACGCTTCGACCTGGTCGGGTGGCAGGGGCTTCGCCACCACAAATCCCTGAACCTCGTCGCAGCCCTGCTTCTTCAGGAACGCGAGCTGTTCGGCGGATTCCACGCCTTCGGCGACCACCCGCATGTTCAAGGCATGCGCCAGCCGGATGACGGCATTGACGATTTCCGCGCCATCGCTGTTGACCAGCACATCGTCGATGAAGCTCTTGTCGATTTTCAGCGCATCGATCGGCATCCGCTTCAGCTGCGCCAGATTGGAATGCCCGGTGCCGAAATCATCGATGTAGACATGCAGGCCGCGCTGGCGCAGCGCGTCCAGCATCTCAAACGTCCGCTGCGGGTTTTCCATCGCCGCGCTCTCGGTCACTTCCAGCTGCAGCTGGGCAGCCTCCATCCCGGTTTCGGCCAGAATGGCGTCGATGTCGTCGATCAGGCGCTCATCGTTGAACTGACGCGGCGAGAGGTTGATGGCGACCGGTGGCGGATTGAGGCCGGCATCGCGCCAGGCGATCCATTGTTCGCACGACGCCCGCGCCACCCAGCGCCCCAGGGGCATGATCAGGCCGGTTTCCTCGGCTACCGGAATGAAGCGGTCGGGGCCGATCATCCCGCCTGACCGGGGCAGCCAGCGCGCCAGCGCCTCCAGCCCCACCACCCGGCCGCTGCCAAGCGACACCTTGGGCTGATAGGCCAGCGCCAGTTCACCGTGATCGAGCGCATGGCGCAGGCCGTTTTCCAGACTCAATTGCTGCTGCGCGACCGTGTTCAGTTCATCGCTGAAATACTCGAACCCACTGCGGCGCTGCTTGGCCTGATACATGGCCAGATCGGCCTGGCGCAGCAGGGTATTGGCATCCAGGCCGTCGTCCGGGTACACGCTGATGCCGATACTGGCGCCCACGGCATACCGCCGGTGTTCCAGCTTGAACGGTTCGGACAAGGTCTTGAGCAGCTTGCGCACCACCCGGCTGGCCGCGCGCGCGGCCGGCGGGTGCACCAGGATGATGGCGAATTCATCCCCGCCCAGCCGGGCGACAAAATCATCAGCGCGCAGTTCTTCGTCCAGCCGCTTGCCGACGATGCACAGCACCTGATCGCCCACTTCGTGGCCCTGCGAGTCGTTGATGTGCTTGAAGCGGTCGAGGTCGATGAACAGCAGGGAAATCTGGCTCCTTTCCCGTTGCGCGCGCGCCAGCGCATGGCCCAGAAAATCCTGAAAATACGAACGGTTGGGTAGGCCCGTCAGCGGGTCGTGATTGGCCAGCATGTCGAGCCGCATTTCGGAATGGCGGCGCTCGGCCAGTGCGGCCGAGACAAACATGCCGGCCAGCGACATGGCGAGCATACTGACCTGCAGGGCGAACAGCTCGCGCAAGCTGGTGCTGCTGATTGCGCCGCCCGAGGAAACCACCGCCACCCCCAGCACGATCAGCGCCGAAAGGAAAATGGCCAGGCTTGCCCCGGTCACCGAAAAACGCAAGGCCGCCCACAGCACACCGGGCATCAACACGAACAGCACCACCTCGCTCGGCCGCAGGGGCTGGATGTTGGCCAGCATCGCATACGTCAGCAACAGCATGCTCAGCACCAGCACCAGCCCTTCCAGACGGGCGGTCTTGCTGGTCGGCAGCAAATCCCAGCGCGAGGCTGTGAGCAGCACCGGAGCAATCAGGTAGACCCCCAGCACGTCGCCCAGCCACCAGACCCACAAGCCCTGCACCACCTGGTCGTCCGGCAGCAGACCGGCGGAATACAGGCTGGTCACCCCGAGCAGGGCGCTCACCCCGTAACCGAGCGGTGCCGCCACCAGGGCGAACTTGGCGACGCTGGGAACCGATTCCAGGGTGGGACTGAACGGATGAAGATGGCGCGGCAAATAACCCATGATCGCCGAGCTTGCGGCGGCTCCGAGGGCAAGACGCCAAGCCATATCGATGGATAAAACCTGGCTGATGACGGCAAATGAACCGAGCGCCACGCCCGTGATGCCGGCCAGCCCGAAACGCAGGCCCGCCATCGCACCCACGCCGGCAGCCAGCCAAACCGCTGCAATCACGCCCGCCACATAGGTGGCGACCTTGAGGCTGACCCATCCGGCCAGCGCGTAAACCAGCGCCGTCAGCGCGGCAGTCAGCGCAAAACGTCTGACTTCGGCAAAGCTGGGCAGATCCAGACGCGGCAAGATACGGAACAGGTCAGGTCGCCGGATCCATCTCGGCGCGTACCGATTCCAGTGCATCCTTGAGCGTTTCTTCGGACAGACTGTTGAGTTGTTCAGCCAGCATTTCCGCCGCGTCGATGGTGTCGGCTTCGTCCGGCAGACTGTCGGTATCGAGGTTGGCGACGAAGACGGCCGCCGCGCCGGTTACCTGCAGCAGCTGGCGGCGCTCGTTCATAAGCATTTCTATTTCGTCGCGCAGCAGGCCGACATCGTCTTCCTTGATTGCGTGCACAGTCATTATGTCTATCCCTTTACTGTTCAGCCAAACAGGGTCAGCACCCCGGTGTAGCCATATAAGCGATTGTGTGAAATCTCACCATTGGCAAAAAACCCAACCAGCGGAAACGCGCCCAGGGCATCGCGGATCAACCCCAGTTCCCGGTTCGGCGCGCCAAACATGTGCTCGCCGCGCCCGAGGCAGGAATAATACACGCCGCCCCGGATCGGCGCGTTGAGTTGCGCTCCGATCGCCGTCAGCATGCGCAACAGATCGTCTTCGGCCGTTTGCGGGTCGCGGCGGCAAAACAGCAGCTCGTCGCCCGGCTGCACGTACTCGCCGATCGCCACCAGGTGATTGTGCGGATCGACGCCGAGAATGTTGCGCACCAGGTAGTCGCCGGTGTCGGATCCGCGCACCGGCAAGCCGACGAAGATATAGCCGGCCGCCCGTTGCAGGTCGCGCGCCAGCACCTCGCCGATTTCTTCCTTCATCACCTCCAGCGCCGGGCGGTGATCCAGGCTGCCGACAATATTCTTGTTGGCGGTGGTGATGTGATGCCGCGGACCCAGCGGCGAAATGCCCTGGGTCAGCCGCGTCGCCAGCTTGACGCGTTCGCTGAACAGCACGCCGGACAGGCCACCACTGACCACGCCATCGCTGATCTGCGCCGTTTCGCCGCGCGAACTCGACAGCCCGCCGACGACAAACCCACTCGACACATGCGCGGACAGGCCATCGATCAGTTCCTGCATGCGATTGTTGGCCGGATCGCCGTGCACTAACGCGAAGTAGGCGTCGGCGGGCTGCGCCTCGATATCCTGCGGCGTGCGCAGCACCGGCAGCATGCTGAAATCCTCGCGTGCGAATTCACCCAGCATCACCGCCATCGCAGGCTCTTCAAGGTATTCCACGCCGGTGGCGCAGATTCCCACGCCCACGCTGCCGGTCCAGTGCGGCACGCCGGTGGCGCTTTTGAAAAAATCCAGAATTGCGCCGAGTTCGTCGGCGAACGCATCCGCCACGTACAGAAAACCCAGCGTCGCTGCAGCCGGAATAGCGCCCAGCTGGCCCATGCAGGCTTGCGCAGCCTGGGTCCAGTCGGCGCCTGCGGCATGGGCAGACTTGAAAGGCGCCATCAGTAGCCTGTTTTTTCGCTGTGCGGCAATTCACCTTCGCCGAAGAAGTTCCACAGCAGGTGCGCCACCACTTCGGGGGCAATCACGGTGTGCTGGTTATGGGTTTCCTGCAAGGCGACGCGCAGTTTCTTGCGCAGTTCGGGATCGCCGGTCAGGTCGAAAATGATGTCGACCTTGGCGCCCATCGACACGACTTCCAGCGCATCCTTGAATACCGGAACCCCGTTCTGGAGAAAGCCCAGCGCTACCGGCGATTCCAGATTGTGGTGGGCGGCGGCGACGATTTCCACCTTGACGTGGTTTTCCTGGATTTTTTCCAGGAAATGCTCTGCGAAGGTTTCTCCGACTTCCCCCAGTCCCAGCAGGGCGACTTTGACAACCTGACTCATGGCAGTACTCCTCATTGGTATGGTTTTTTGACGGGCAGTCTGCGCCGCCAGACTGCTTCAACGGCATATTCGACTACACACTTGAAGAGCATACGTACCCGGCCCCGGTCTGTCGATACGCGACTTCAGCCGGCATGTTTCCGCCACAACTGCGGCAGGCGATATGATTCGGCCTGTCGAATCCAGGCTCCGTTCATGTCCGCAATGCTCCCGCTCTACCCGCCCATCGCTCCCTACGCCAGCGGCATGATGGAAACCGACGGCCTCCACCGTATCTACTGGGAGACTTCCGGCAATCCGGACGGCATTCCGGTGCTGTTCGTGCATGGCGGCCCCGGCTCCGGCACCTCGCCCAGGCAACGGCAGTTTTTCGACCCGGCGCGCTACCGCATCATTCTTTTCGACCAGCGCGGCGGCGGTCGCTCGACGCCGCATGGCGAGCTGGCCGGCAACACCACCCCGCATCTGATCGCCGACATGGAAGCGCTGCGCGTGCAACTCGGGATCGAACGCTGGCTGGTGTTCGGCGGCTCGTGGGGATCGACCCTTGCGCTCGCCTACGCCGAAGCGCACCCGGATCGCTGCCTGGGGCTGGTGCTGCGCGGCATTTTTCTATGCCGAAAAACTGAAATCGACTGGTTTCTCGATGGCATCCGCGCCTTCTTTCCCGAAGCGCAGCGGCAACTGGAATCCTTTATCCCGCAAGCGGAACGCGGCGACCTGCTGACTGCGTATCACCGTCGCCTGATCGACCCCGACCCAGCCGTGCATCAGCCTGCCGCCTACCAATGGGCCACCTTCGAGGCGTCGTGTTCGACCCTGCTGCCGAGCCCCGAACTGGTCGCCGCATTCGGCAGCGACCAGACCGCGCTGTCGCTGTCGCGCATCGAAGCGCATTACTTCGTCAACAACATCTTTCTGCCCGACAACAGCCTGCTCGACAATATCGACCGCATCCGCACGATTCCCGCGGTCATCGTGCAGGGCCGCTACGATGCCGTCTGTCCCATCGTCACCGCCGACGCGCTGGCGCGCGCGTGGCCGCAGGCCCGTTATGTGGTGGTGCCGGATGCCGGCCATTCGGCGTTCGAGCCGGGAATCGCACGCGAACTCATCGCGGCCTGCGACCGCTTCGCCAGAACCGGAGCGTTCGACTGATGACGCTGTCTCCCCACGTCTTCGACGCCAGCGCCGACAATTTCAACCGGCTGGTGCTGGAAAACTCGCACAAGGGACCGGTGCTGGTGCACTTCTGGACCCCCAAGGCCGGCCCCTGCTTCATCCTGATGCCGCGCCTGGTCAAGCTCGCCGCCGAATACGGCGGCAAGTTCCTGCTGGTGATGCTCAACGCCGACGAACTGCCGGAACTGGCGCGACGCTTCAGCGTGAACTCGGTGCCAACGGTCAAGTTTTTCTGGCGCGGCGAAGTCGCCCACACCATACACGGCGCCGATCCCGACAGCAGCTTTCGCGAAGTGCTTGACCGCTTCATCGCCGGCGACGCTCACCGCGCCCACGTGCTCGGCGTCGCCGCCTGGCAGTCGGGCAAGATCGAACAGGCGCGCATGCTGCTGGCCAACGCGGCGATGGCCGAACCCGACAACCTCGCCATCCCGCGCGATCTGGCCAAGCTACTGTGGTCGCAAGGTGACAGCGAGCAGGCGCTGAAGCTGCTCGACAGCCTGCCGCCCGAAGCGCGGCAGGCGCCCGAACTCGCCCACCTGTACGCGCACCTGAATCTGGCCGAGACGGCGCGCCAGGCGCCCGCACTGGAGGCCATCGATGCGCAGCTGGCACAACATCCCGGCGACCTCGACGCGCATTACCAGCGCGCCGCCGTGCTGCTGGCAAACGACGACTTTGAAGCGGCGATGCACGCGCTGCTCATCATCACCCGCACCGACCGCAGCTACCGCCACGACATCGGCCGCACCAGCCTCCTGGCCCTGTTCGACCTGCTCGGCAGCGCGCATCCGCTGACGCGGCAATTCCGCCAGGCCTTGTCCGAATCGCTGCATTGAACTTCATCGCTGCATTGAGCTTCGATCACCCTGCTTTTGCGCCCTACCGGCAGTTGATCGATGCGCTCGATCTGGCTCGCACCGCGCCCTCGCTGGCCGAACTCAACGCGCTGGCCAGCGCGTCCGGCACCCTCCAGGCGCGCGGTCTGCCGCTGCGCTTTGTCACGGCCGCGGGGCATCTGTCTGCGCGCGATTACGAAACCCGCATCCTGCAAACCGGCGAGGTGCCGACCCGCGCCGACACTTGGCACGACATCATGAATGCGCTGGTATGGCTGCGTTTTCCGCGCTTCAAGGCAGCGCTGAACGCGGCACACGGCGCGGCCATCGAACTTGAGACGGATGTCCTGCGCGGCCGCCGGCGCGACGCGCTAACGGTACTGGACGAATCGGGCGTGTGGGTGGTCAGCCGTGACCCGGAGTTGCCTGCCTTGCTGGCTGGGCACGCCTGGCAGGCGCTGTTCTGGGAGCGGCGCCGGCAGGTCGAAATGCAGATGGATTTTGTGGTGGTCGGCCACGCGCTGCTGGAAAAGCTGCTGGCGCCTTACCCGTCAGTGACCGGCAAATGCCTGGTGCTGGGCCAGATTCCGGGAAGCGATGCGCCCGCCCAATCAATCGAAGCGCAGGCAGTCGCCGCGCTCGCCGCAATCGACTCCCCGCGCCAGCTTGCGCCGCTGCCGGTGCAGGGCGTGCCGGGGTGGGATGCCGCCAATGCGACGGCGGCGTATTACGCCAACCCGGCCGTGTTCCGGCCGCCGCGCCTCAACCCGCCGGCAGCGGCAGGTCGCCCCCAGCCAGCCACGCCTGCGCCATCTCCAGATCATCGAACAGGCGAATCTCCGCCGACATGAACGAGCGGTTGAGCCACATGCTCCACGCCATCCACTGATCATCGGTGAGGACGGCGATGCGGCCGAAATCGTTCTTGTGCTCGCGTGAAAACTTCAGCTCTTCCCACGCCACGTCGAGGCTGTACGACAGCATGTCGCGCAGGTCGAACAGCAGATCGACCTTGCCCTGAAACTGGATGCCGTAACACACCGCCTGTTCGAATTCGCGGTAGTCGTCGAGGGTGAACTGGCCCATGACGGAAACCGCAATCTGGTTGTTCTTGATATCGAGGCTGATCATGTTTTGCTCCTGAGGTGAACTCATCCCACTATAGCGAATCGGCAGGTGCAGCGCTTCGAACCGCCCAGATTCCGGCCAGCGTCACCACCGCCATGCCCGTCCACGCCGACAGCGGCAAAGCCTCGCCGAACAGGATCAGGCCGTACAGCGCCGAGAACCCCACCGTGGAATACGCCAGCGCGCCCACGATCAGGGTGCGGCCGCGATGGTAGGCGCGCGTCAGCGCCAGCTGCGCCAGCGTGGCGGTCACCCCGATACCGATCAGCCACGGCCAGTCCGCCGCGTGCGGGCGATGGAACCCGGCCAGCAGCATCCACGCCCCGCCGCCCAGCGTCGCCAGCAGGGTGAAATAAAACACCACCCGCCATTCGGGTTCGCCGAGCCGGCCCAGCTGCTTGACGTTGACATACGCCACCGCCGCGAGCATGCCCGACACCAGCCCGGCCAGCGCGGGCAACCAGGCCTGATCCTGCACCTGCGGCCGCAGCACCAGCACGATGCCGACAAAGCCGAGGCCTACCGCGCCGAGCAGGCCGCGCCCCTGTTTTTCGTGCAGCCACCAGGCCGACAGCACGGCCAGAAACAGCGGCGCGGTGTAATTGAGTGTCACCGCGGTGGCCAGCGGCAGGCGCGCAATGGCATAGAAAAACAGCACCAGCGCCACAAAGCCCGACAGACCACGCCAGAAATGCGCACGGCGATACGGCGTGGCCAGCGGTTTCAACAAACTGCCGTGCTGCACGGCGATCACGCCGCCGATGGCCAGCAGGCCGAAAACCGAACGGTAGAACACCAGCTCCCCGCTCGAAAAATGGGTCGAGGCGTGTTTCACCAGCACCCCCATCAGCGCGAACAGCGCAGCTGCGACAAGCATCCAGCTGGATTTCATTCGGCTTGTCCGGGCGATTGCAACGGAATCAGGATTTCGAAGCGGATCCGCGACCACGGATCGCGCCCTTCGGCCAGCCGGCTGATGCGGGCCGCCAGCGCCTGCCCGCGGTCGAGAAAACGCGCGGCATCGGCATTGTCGCGGCGCGGCACGTATCCGATCTTGTGGCCCTGCCACTCGATCCGCACTGCGTTCGCGTCAAAGGCATTGTCCGGCTCGCGGATCAGCGCGAGCGCGTCGCCCACCCGCATCTGCGGCCACAGCGCTTTGCCGGCGTGGTACTGGAAACCCGCCAGCGGCGAATCCTGCAGCAGGATGTGGGCGGCGACCTGGGCATGGAGCGACGGCGCCCACACGCCCAGCGCCAGCAAAAAAAGGAACAGACGAAGCATGCCGTTCATTCTACTGAGTCGAGGGGGGAAAGCCGCCGCAACGAACTGCGATTCGCACGCCCCCCATTCAATCCGATTAATTATTGATAACTGTTATCATTTGCAGTACGATTAAATCATTCGTTCACCACAGGATGCTTCAAGCATGAAACTGACCCGCCTTTTGGCCGCCATGGTGCTGGCCGTGACCACCCTCCCCGCCCTGGCAGAAGAAGTCGTGGTGTATTCCGCGCGCAACGAACAGCTGATCAAACCGCTGTTCGACGCCTACACCAAGGACACCGGCGTGGCCGTGAAATTCATCACCGACAAGGAAGGTCCTCTGATGGCGCGCCTCAAGGCCGAAGGCAAGAACACCCCGGCCGACATGCTGCTGACGGTGGATGCGGGCAACCTGTGGCAGGCGTCGGAAGAAGGCCTGCTGCGCCCGACCCAGTCGAAGACCCTGCAAACCAACGTACCGGCTCACCTGCGCGATCCCGACAGCGAGTGGTTCGGCCTGTCGGTCCGTGCCCGCACCATCGTCTACAACACAGCCAAGGTCAAACCGGCCGACCTGTCGACCTACGAAGACCTGGCCAACCCGAAATGGAAAGGCCGCCTCTGCCTGCGCACCTCGAAAAAGGTCTACAACCAGAGCCTGGTGGCGATGATGATCACCGAATACGGCGAAGGTAAAACCGAGGACATCGTGCACGGCTGGATCGCCAACCTCGCCACCTCGCCCTTCCCCGACGACACCAAGGCGATGGAAGCCGTGGCCGCCGGCCAGTGCGACGTCACTCTGGTCAACACCTATTACTTCGGCCGCCTGATGGAGAAACAGCCGAACCTGCCGCTAGCGATCTTCTGGCCCAACCAGAACCTGAAGAACAAGGCAGCCGGCGTGCACGTCAACGTCTCCGGCGCCGGCGTCACCAAGTACGCCAAGAACCCGGCCGGCGCGCAAAAGCTGATCGAATGGCTGTCGTCCGACAAGGCGCAGAACCTGTTTGCCGACGTCAATCTGGAATACCCGGTCAACCCGAAAGTCGCGCCGGACAAGACCGTGGCGGCGTGGGGCAGCTTCAAGCAGAACCTGATCAACGTGAAAGACGCTGGCAGCCTGCAGGCCAAGGCCGTAAAATTAATGGATCGCGCCGGTTACAAGTAAGCCATCCATCTTGTCTGATCACACTGCTGTTCTGACAAAAACGCCCGCAACGGGCGTTTTTGTTTGGCCGCGCCCCGGCGGCTGGAGGCTGTTCGCCCTCGCGGTGGCCGCGCTGGTGCTGGTGCCGGTCGTCGTCACCTTCTCGTCGTTCGCCCAGGTCGAGGGCGACATCCTCGCCCACCTGACCGAATTCGTCCTGCCGGAACTGATCGGCAATACGCTGTGGCTGGTGGCAGGTGTGGGAATCGGCGTCAGCGTGCTGGGGGTGTCGCTGGCCTGGTTGACGGCGATGTGCGAGTTTCCCGGCCGCCGCCTGTTCGACTGGGCGCTCTTGCTGCCGCTGGCGCTGCCGGCTTACGTCACTGCCTTCGTCGCCATTGGCCTGCTGGATTTCACCGGCCCGCTGCAGACCTGGCTACGCGATGGCTGGGGCATCACCGGCCTGCCGGAAATCCGCTCGCGCGGCGGCGTCATTCTGG
>NZ_JADMKC010000043.1 GCF_018780105.1 Thiobacillus sp. | reverse complement strand
CCGAAGCTGTCGTCCATCGGCCAGCGGATCATGAAGTACTTGGTCAGGTTCATCGCGTCGTCGCGCCCGCGTCCCCACTCGGGAAAATCGTGGCGGTAGAGCCACTGGAACTGGCCTTCGCGCTCGGTCAGGCGCTTCTTGGTGATCGGGATGATCAGATAGCGATAGGCCATGCGGTCGATGAAGTCGAGCTTGGAAGCGAGTTCGATCTCGGCCATCAGCGTGTCGGCGTTGAAGCGCGGGTCTTTCGCGCAATCAACGAGGAAGCGAAAAAAGGCTTCGAGGTCGAGTGTGTGGTTGGGTCCGGCGACGACCAGCGTCGGCGTCTCGTCGGCTTGGGCGCGGTAACTCGACATGTGACAGGACGCGCAGGTGTTGGCGACGCGATCAAAGCCAATCCGCCGCTTGGAAAACCCCACCGGGAGTTCCTGACCTTCTTCCCACACCACGCCGAAGCTGGCGTAGCCGACGCCGGGCTTGGGCAGCTTGTCGGGAAATACGCGTGGCAGCACGTAGAAAATCCAGTAGGGAATGCCGGCGTCGTTCTCCGCGCCCATCGAGCCGTACTTGAAGCGGTCGTCCGGGTTATCGAAGACCGTTGCGCCGTAGTCGCGCATGAAGCGGTTGTAGCCGACGATGCCGAGCACGACGGTGAGAAGCAGTACGACGAGGCCGGTTATTTTCAGCCAGCGTGGACAGTTGCAAAGCGTCTTCATGGCATCGTCCTCAGAAATTCTTCAGGTATTCCAGCAGCGCCCATTTGTCGGCCGCCGGCAGCGCGGTGCCGTAGGCCGCGCCTTCGTGGCCGGCGTTGCCGTTGCCAGGAATCGCGGTGTCGTAACGGAACAGGCCGGGCGCTTCGGCGGTGACGAAGCCGAGGTGCTGCGGGTCGTAGAGATCGTTACCGCGCCAGAAAATTTTCGGACGTTGCGCTGCGGGTTGCAGCAGATCCCACAGCGTGGGCACCGAACCGTTGTGCAGGTAGGGCGCGCGCAGCCAGAGGCCGTCCAGGGGCGCGTTGGCGTAGCCCCACGTTTTGCGGAAGTGGCGGAAGCGTCGATCCGGGTCGGCCGAATACAGCATGCCCTGGTTCTGCGCGAGCTGCAGGGTGTAGGAATCGAGACGGCCGCGGTCGGTACCGATGGCGGCAATCGGCGTGACCTTGCCGACGGAGTCGCCCGTGAAATTGCTGCCGGATTTGCCGTGGCAGGCAGCGCAGGTGGCGTCGTAGACGGCCTTGCCGCGCGCAGCGAGGGGGGCGTCGATGGGGAAGTATTTTCCGAACGCGGGTGGCGTGGCCGTGGCGATCCATCCCTCGATGCGTGCGATTGCAGCGTGATCGATAAGTTTGGGCGTGGCGCCGGTACCGAAGGCGGCAGAGAGATTGCGTTCTTCGACGCGGCTGTTGTTGCCGTCCCAGTGAAGCTGCATGCCCTGTTTCTTTGCCTGGTTCCAGATCGCCGGGAAGTCGGATACGCCGACGAGTTCTTCTTTTGGCAGATGTTCGAAGGGCACGCCGAAAATGGCCTTCGCCGAATTGAAGGTGTCGACGCGCCCCGGCCCCCACTCGGCCTGCGCATGAATGAAGCGCAGCCGTCCGAGCAGGCCGGCGACGCCGTCGCGCATGAGGTAAATGCCGAGCGGGTAGACCACGGTCTTGTCGAACAGGCCGAGGCCGCCGGCTTTCTCCGCAATACGCGGCACCACCTGCGCGGGGGTGAAGCGGCGGTCGTTGACACAGGCCTGGACGAATTTCTGGAAGCGCATCAGATCCAGCTGATTCGCCGGCATGCCGGAAACCAGTATGGGTTGGGCCGTGAGCGATGTGCGTACGGTGGCGGTATGGCACACGGCGCAGTTGAGAAACACGCGGTCGATGCCCAGATGCCGCCGCTTCGACATGCCGACCGGCAGATCGCGCCCCGGCTCGAAAATGAAGCCGAGCGAGGCGTAGCCCTTGCCCGGCAGCATCTCGGGGCAGACGTCGGGCAGCACCTGAAACAGCCAATAGGGAAATCCCATGTTGCGTTCGCCGCCGGTGGAACCGTATTTGAAGTGTTCGACCGGATCGTCGTAGGTCACCGGCCGGTCGGGCAAAAAGCGGATTGCGGCGACCAGCGCGAAGGGTAGAACCAGCAGGACGATTGCCCACAACCAGAAACGGCAGGCGCTGCACGATGGGGTTGGGGCGGCGGTCATGACGGCCTCAGACTGGCCAGGCGGGTGGCCTGGAATACATCAAAGGGATGGGGCATGCAGGGTCCTTTCTGCTCCGGATGGGGTGGCAGGCGGCAGGCAGGCGCGCAGTTGCGCGTAAGGCCGGGCAAGCAGCGCCTCGGGTGAGCGGCCCTGCGCGCGCAGGCGCAGGCGCATGTCCTGCAGCAGCGCGTCCAGGCTGGGCGAGCGCGCCCAGGTTTCCGCATCCAGACCGCGCGCGGCGAGGATGGCGGACGGCGGCATGGGCGATTTGCCGCGCTGCGCCGCGGCGGTTTTTGCCATGCTGAGGCGATAAAAGATGCGTTCGGCGCAGTGGTCGAGGCGGGCGTCGACGCTGGCGGCATCGCCATGCAGAAAATTCGGCGGTTCGTTCGCGGTGCTGTCGTGGCAGACCCCGCAGTGGGTGCGGAAACGGCTGTCTTCCAGCGGGCGGGATTCGGCGCGGGCTGGGGGAAGTGAGGCGACTGCGGTGTTGCGCGTCAGGCCCAGTTCGGCCAACAGGGAATCGAGTTGCGCCTGCCCGAATGGCCGGGCGGCCAGTACACCTCTAACGCGCAGCGTGTCGAGTACGGCGCCCAGGTCGCGCTTCGCCAGTTGCCGGACGGCAACGGGATCGAGCATGCCGGCGAGCCCGACGACGAAGGCGGTCTTGTCCGGCGCTTTCCAGACTTCCAGCGGTGGACGCAGCAGCAGGGGGTCGCTGGCCGGATCGGGCAGCGCAGCGAGCGGGTCGCGGTTGGGCAGGTCGGGATTGGGGATGGCCAGCCCCTGCGGCCAGACGACTCTCCAGTTGCGATCGAGCGTGACCAGGCTGTCGGGTGCGGGCAACTTGCCGAAGCGGGCGTAATCGAGGGCGGCGGCGAAGGCATCCCTGCGGCAGCGGTCGCCGGTTTCGCCCGCGCCGCAGCCCTGCTGCCATAGCGTTTGCCAGACCGGGAACAGATTGGCGCGATCGGTCGCCGTATCGATGAAATAGGCGATGTCGGTGCCGCTGAGTTTGACGTTGTAGAAGTCGCGCCGCGCCGTTTTCAGGCGAGCGGCAATCGCCGGATTGGCCGGCGTTTCATCCCACAGCGGGCGGGCGAACATCGGCGCGGCATTCTGGTGGCAGGCCAAGCACAGGCTGCGCCTCGCGTAGATAACCCGCGGCGTCTTGCCTTTTTGGTAGTCGCGCACGATCTGGAATTCGAAGCGGCCGGCGGCATCGTTGTAGCTGATGACTTCGACGACCTCGCCTTTCTCGTGATAGCCGAGGAAGAGGCGATCTTTTAGCGGCGGTACGCCGGGTTTGTTGGCGCCGTCGGCGGCGGCGACCACGCGCGGAAAATGAAAGAAATCGGGCGCGCCGGCGTCTTTCTGCAAGGAGCGTCCCAGCGGAATCAGGGTGACTTTCAGCGGCGGCAGGCCGCCAGCGTCGGGTTGCATCTGCGCGTTGATCTGCTTTGCTAGTTTTGAAAACGGATAGGGCACCGGCGCGTTGCCGATCAACTGATCGAAGCGCGAACGACCGATGGGGGGGAGATCATCCTCTGCGGCGGCGCCTGCGGTGGTTGGCAGGGATGTGTTCAGCATGGCGGCGAACATGATCGTGATCCAGCCCGCTTTCATGGCGCTAGTGCTGCGCCAGCACCCGTTTCTGCGTGCCGCTCCAGCAGTCGTCCTTGATCTGGCCGGTTTCGAATTCGGCGCGGCCGGCCTTGTCGAGGTCCTTGCTGTAGAGCACGAAGTTGAGGATGAAGGCATGATCCATGTAGGCGCGGCCGAGGTAAAGGCCGGGTCGCACCATGCGGATTTCGTCGCGCACCCTGAGGCCGCGCCGACCGGCCAGGAAATCGGGCTTCTCGCGGTAGCCGTGGATTTCGTCGGTGAAGGCGTAGTCGATGATGATGGATTCGCGGCGCGAGTCGATCAGGCTTTGCCCGCAGTAGAGCTTGGCGGGAAACAGCAGCCAGGCATCCTTGCCGTCGACGTCGATCTTGCCGATTTCGCCGGGGCCGATGACGGGGCGCAGTACGGCGAGGTCTTCGATGCGGTTGCGCAGCACTTTTTCGTTGCGGTAGAACACCTTGCCTTTCCACAAGGCTTCGCCTGCGGTTTCCAGCATCTTGCCCTTGAAGTTGACGCCGAGGCCTTTGAGCCCGCCGATGATTTCGGCCGCGCGCAGTTTGCCCGAGCTGCCGCGCGGGAAGACGATTTCGCCGTCGAACGGCCCGTCCGGGATCGGCCCGGAGCCGAGCCGTGCGTAGAGCTGGTCGAGTTCTTCCTGGTTCAGCCCGGCGAGATACTTGGGCGTGATCTTGACGAGCTCCTTCAGCGGAATCGGGTGTTCGTATTCGACCTGGGCGAAGTCGGGCTTGCTGGCGTAGTCGTCGCCGTAGGGCGCGAAGGCGATGTCCGGCTTGCCGGCAAACCAGCTGCCGATTTTGTCGCAGCCAGTGAGGCTGCTTGCCACGAGCAGCAGGGCGGCAATGCACTTCGCCCGCGCTGTTCCTTTACACAGTGCGGTTGAACCTGAGGTGGATTTCATAGCGGCTGTCCTCGTCGTCGCTTACGTACTCGCGCAGTTCGCGGTACTGGGTTGGAATCTTCTCCTGCGGCTTGACCTTGACGTCGATGTCGCCCTCGGTCGTAAAGCTCGTCGCGTCCGGGAGCGGGAAGTCAGCCCCGGTACGTTCGGCAAGGTCGAGCAGGGAGTAGCCCGTAGGGTCCTCGATAATCAGATCCGCTGGCGCCCACAAGGCGACGATCAGGTCGACAATCAGCGTGATCGCGATCGCGATCCCCACGGCGATGGCCCCATAGGGCCCAATGCTTTTGAGTTGCGAGAGACCAATGCCGGCGGCGGCGAGTGCGCCTTTGACGAACGCCGCCTGTTCCTTGACCAGGTCTACAAAAATGTCTGTCGACGACGTGATCATGTTGTTGTAGGCATCTTCGCCGTCGACTTCATGGCCGAGTATCGACATCGCCACAGCGAGAATCGGCTGTTGCTGGTCGAAGATCACGCGGGCAATGTCGCGGTTTTCACCCGAATCGACGTCGCCGAAGCGGCGACTCGTCAACTGGGGGGTGCCGATGCTGAGATCGGGCAGCAGGGACACGGCCATGAAGCGCAGGCCAACTTCATCCGAGCCAAAGGACGCGGGCGAGGTTTCCTTGCGGCAGAACAGTTTCTCGGCGGTGATCTGGAACCGGGCGGTCGCCGGGGGGACGACTTCGATGGTGGCGGAATTCGACGTCAGGCTTGAGCCGAACGCGGCGATGCCGGTGATGTTCGGAACGACGACCTGCATGTCGTAGATCGCCGGCGGCAGGTCGGCTGGCACGGTGACGCCGATGCGATCGTGGACGCGGCAGTCGTTGATCAGGCGTGGCTCGCCATCGATCGTTTCATTGACTGGGGTGTCGACGTCGCCGAACACGTGCACGTCGACGTCGACGGCGGTTCCTGTCAGGCGTGCCGTGAAGCGTACCTTGGCGTCGACACTGAAAAAGTTCACGCCCTCCAGCACCGCGCTGTCACCTGCGGCTATCGCCGGTACCGCGATGCACCCGCCGTCGATCAGGTCGCCGACGCAGTTGGCTGTGCGTACCTGGCAACTGACTTGCGGGGCGCCGTTCACCAGTGTGGTCGTGCAGTCGTGCGCGAGCTCCTCAGGCCGCCGTCCGCCCGGAGAAATCAGCGGTATGAAGGACGAGGTCCGAAGATTGTTGACGCTGCAGATGCGCACCTGCGTGAAAAAATCTTCGACGCCGGGCTCAAACACGCGAATCTTTCCGGGGCGCTCTTGCGCCGACGCGTCGGCGTTGTCAAAGCTGAGGATACCGGCCCGCTGCACCAGCTCGTTGCCGAAGGCTCTCGAGAGCAAGTCCGGATCGACGGCATCGTCCGCACCCTGGGCCACTGTTGGATCGAAGAGCTTCTTGCGCAGTTCCGGCGCCAGCGTGTCGAAGCGATCCAGCGCACACGCCAAGGTGCTGCGGACAGCGGCAGGCAGGCCGTCGAGACGTTTGAACGCGGCCGATTCAAGGGCATTTGCAGGCTGCTTGCCTGCCAGATGCCGTCGCACGAGTTGCAGCGTGCTGGCAGCCAGCACGCTCGGCACGCGAGTGCGCTTCGCCAGAGCCTGTAATTTACGCGTCGGGCTGGACTTCTGCTTGCGCCCGGCCACGGGTGGCAGGCAGGTATTGCCGGATGCCGGTGGCGGGTAGCACCCCTCGCCGCCAGTCGGGCTGCCACATTCGGCGGGCATGCCAGGCGGGCAGTGATGATGAATGTTGACGTCGCCGTGTGCTTCGATGTTGATCTCGAGGTTGCAACCGGCTGTGGGAAGGCAATGGGTTTTTCCAGATGCGGGTTCTCCTTGAGTGCCGCTGTCTGCGGGTGTCATGCTGCCCGTGCGCAAACTGGTATCGCTGCCGGGATTGGAGGGGGCTGTCGAATTCGTTTTTTGCATTTCGCTGACTCCTGTAACTTGTGCGTGCTACTGGGCGTACATCCGAGTTCTTTACAACGTGGCCAGGAACGCGATCAGCGCGTTCTTGTCGGCATCGCTCAAGTCTTCGCCGAAGCGGTGGCCATCGTTTTCGATTTCCGCGCTGCACGAGGCGTACACCTGCCACAGCGCGGGCGTGCGGGCGCGCGCTTCCTTCACTACGTCGACCAGCCGGTTGGGATCGGAGACGATGGCTTTGCCGATGGCCTGCATTTCCGCGGCGAGCTGCTTCGCCTCGGCAGCGGGCAGCACGGTGGCGAGCCGCACTTCGAGTTCGGCGGGCTTGAGCTTGGCGCGCACCAGGTCGACGATGAAATCCTTGTGGCGGAAGTTGCCGACGTTGCCCGCGGTGGCGCCCGCCGGCACCCGCACGGTGAAACCGACCAGGCGTTTCTCTTCCTGGCCGTCGAAGATGCGCGGGCCGATGTCGAGCACGATGTCCTCGTCGACCTTGGTTGCCTTGGGAATGCGTTTCGACGGATTCAGCAAATCCTGCATCGACGTGACGTAGAGCTTGAAGCGGCCGTCGACCGAGGGATCGTATTTCCAGCATGCCGGCTGTTTGTCCTTCGGCAGCGGCGGGTTGCCGGGCTGGCTCGTGTCGACGTAGCTGGACCGATACAGTTCGTAGGGGTTGGCCTTGTCGCCGCCCCAGCCGCACAGTTCGGGACCGACCGCGTTGTTGTGCAGGAAGGGGGCGTGCGCCCACAGGTTCAGCAGCGAGACGTTGCGGTAGTAGCCGCGCCCGCCGTCATGCGGTTCGAGAATGCCGGAGACGGTCTTGCGCGCGTGGTAATCCTCGTCGGCAAACTGCTCCCAGACGTGGCCGCGCAGGTGGTTGGAATGCAATGACCTGCATCGATACGTGCCGACTTCGGTGACCGGCGTCGGTACGTCGTTACCCAGCCAGTCGGCGCGCAGGCCGCTCTTACTGTCGATGGCGCGGAAATCGACCGCCTCGAACGGCGGTTTGCCGCTGGAATGACAGCGCGCGCAGTTGGCGACGAAGACCTGCTGGCCGCGCGAGACCGCGCCCTTGCCGAAATTGTGTTCGAGATCGCGCACCAGATCGGTCTGCACGTAGGCTGTTTGTTTCTGGTTCGCGCGTGCCTCGACCAGGTCTTTGGCCTGCCCTTCGGGGGCGGTCAGGAAGAAGTCGAGCAGATTGGGCAGTCGGTCCTCGATGGCGCGGAAGTTGGGGCAGTCGCGCCGGCACTGGCCGATGTCGAACGGTGTCTGGCCGAAGTTGCGCGCCTGCGGGTCGAGCTGGCGCAGGTCGGTGAGGTGGTTGACCCAACACTGCTCCGCGCACGAGCCGATGTTGAAATACACGCGCTGGATCGCGCCGAGCGCGCCGATCGAGTCGCCGCCGCCCTTGAGGATGTGATGCACAGTCTCGGTCTTGAGCGATTTCTCCCAGCACTTGCCGGGCTTGCCGGGTTCGCACCAGCAGGTCGATTCTTTCGCGCCGGTCGGGCACGCTGCGGCCTTGCGCCAGCGGTTGACCTTTTCACCCACAAAGGTGGGCCGCTGCACGGTGTTGATCAGTGCATTGATGGTGCCGGCGTTGTTCACCTGGTCGTTGGGGATCGCCGATGTGTCGGAGGTGCCGGGGCGCGCGTGGGAGAAAATCTGCCACAGCAGGTCGTCGTGCGGCATGCCGGAGATCAGCACTTCGGAGACGCGGATGTACTGGTTGCCGACCAGGCCGGAGAGGTTTTCCCACTTCGGATGTTCGGGGTCGAGCGGCGGCTTCGCCGGGTTGAAGGCGACGTGGCAGGACGCGCAGGCGGTGCCGATCAGGAAGGGCGGTTCGATCGAGGCGTCGGCCAGCTTGCGTACCTTGAAGTCCGCGCGCGCGGGATCGCTGGAGAGCTTGCGGTTGTAGCCTTCCCAGGTGCCGAGGCGGCCGTTGACCTGCTTCCACGCTGCCGCATCGAAGCGCGGGTTGGGAAATTTGCGGAAGCCGAGCGCACCGGTGGAGGTGCCGAAGGCGAGGTTGCAACTGTCCTCGCGGCTTTTCCGGTGGCCTTCTGGATTATTGGCATCGACGCTGGCGTCCTTGAAGTCGCATCCCGGGTCGCGGTAGCCGGGCTTGCCGACGAATTTCAGCAATTCCGTGTCGCCGGGGCACCAGTCGAAGCCGTAGGTCTCCTCGTAGCTCTTCGCCGGGCAGCCATCCGAACCAGGCATGCAGCAACCCGGGTCGTTGATCAGCCCCCAGGTCTTGAAGCGGTTGTCACGCTTGTCGCCGCGCAGCACGCCGTACCAGTCGATCAGTGCCGTGATGCGTTGCTGGAAGGTGTAGGTGTGAAAGCGCGCATTGCCGGCGGTGGCCTTGAACCAGATTTCGCGACCGGCGCGCGCCGAAGGAGAGAGGCCGGCTTCGCCTTCGTGAAACCCGGCGTCGTCGTACGGCGACGCCGCATCAAGCATGGCCGGCGTAGCCGCATCGGGCATGGCCGCCGAGGCAGGATCGGGCAGGGGTGTCGAAACTGCCGCAGTTTCGGCAACGGGCGCCGGCGGCAGCGTGGCGCGGGCGGCTTCGGGTTGCTGGGTGAGCCACGCCAATGCGACGACGGTTGCGATGCTGAAGAAAACCAGCCAAGTCGATGCCTTCATGCTGCTCTCCTGTTGTCAGGGCCGGCGCCCTGAACCTTAGTCAAGGGTGGTGGACTTTCAATGCACCCACCGTGATTTATGCGGCCTCGTCGCGCCGCTCGCGCAGGGTTTCGCACAGCCACGGCAGGATCGGGCCGCTCTCGCCGGCCATTTCCTGACTCTGGATCGCTTCGAGAAGCGGCGCGTGGAACACGGCCTTGCCGATGTAGTGGCCGAGCTTGCGATAGCTTTCGAACTGCGATTCGTCGAACCACTGGTCGGCAGTCGATTCGTGCGGAAAGCCGGGGTGGGTGCATTTGTAGTTGAGCAGGTCGGCCGGCTCGGTACCGACCAGGCGCGGCTTGATGTAGATCAGGTAGGCGTCGGGGGCATCGGGATACACCACGCGACCGACCGTGGAATAGCCGTTTTCCAGATCGTTCGCGCAGATATCGATGACCACGCCGAAGTCGGCGTAGCACTTGCGGATGGCATTGCCCAGGTCTTCGAACTGGCTGTCACCATCCTGCCCCGCATCGATGGCGACTATGCAGGCACAGCGCCGGCGCACCAGTTCGTAAATGCCCAGATTCTCGAAATGGCCACCGTCGGACAGGTAGACGAATTTCGAGGTGAACCGGGTCAGGCCGAACAGTTCGCTCAGTAGATAGGTGCCGCCGAAGGGCGGGTCGTGCAGCATCCAGACATTGTCGTTCGCCGGATTTGGGCTCCAGTGGCCGAGGCGGACATTGAACACCGTCATCAGGAAAGTCAGCGCGGGCGAGCTGTGATAGCCCATGTTGGGCGAGGCAGCGGCGCCCGAGATTGCCATCGCAGATCCCATCCAGACCCCTTCCATGTATTGCGAAGTGGGGCGGTAATGGCTGAGCAGCAGGCCTTTTTCGTCGGGCAGGGTGAAGCTGTACCCAGTGGCCATCGGCGTGAAGGCAAACGCGGCAGCGCGGCGTTGCTGCCAGGCGAGTTGCTTGCCGGAGACCAGATTCATCGCGGTGTTGAAGATGGGATAGGGGCGTTGGCATTGCGGCTTGCCGAGCGGTGCGTTGCACAGGCTGGCCAGCTTGAGGTCGTCGCGCGGGTCGAAGCCGGTGAAGGGATGCGGAACACGCAGCTTGCACCGCGATGCGCCAAGGTAGCAGCGCACCAGACGCTGACGGTAGAAGTGGTAGATCGAGAACAGGTTGACGTCGATGCGCGAGGCCAGCGCGGCGGCGGCGCCCAGGCTGCTCAGACACAACAGTGCAATCCAGAAAGCCCCGACGTGCTGGAAGTTGGAGGCCTCCTGATACAGCACGTCCGGCAAGTAGGCGGGTGTGCTTGCGTGATGCATGCATTGCTCGCAAAACACCGGCAGCATCAGCAATTGATGCAGGCCCAGCGACAACAGGCCGAGCAGGCCGACGATGAATACATAGGGAACGACCTGGGCGATGCGGTCGCGCCAGGTTGAGCGGGTGTCTGCGGACGTTTTTGCACCCCGCCCCAGTAGCACGCCGGTCAGCGTGGACAGCGCCCAGGTTGCACCGCCGGCGGCGACGAAGGCTTGCGGCGCCCAGCGGAAGAAGGCGGGTGCAATGTAGACGATGCTGAACAGGGCCGCCCATACCAGCGAGGCGAGCAATACCCAGCCGCCGAGGCGCGCCCACCACTCGCGCGAGTCGTGCGAAAAATAGCGTCCCATCAGGCCGATGTGGCCGACTACGGTAAGTGAGTAGAACTTCAGCAGCAGGGCCGTGGCGAGTGCCGAGGCGATCCAGGAACCGCTGTAGCCATGGCCGATTTGCTGGATGTAGCTTGCCACTTTGGCGAACGCGGCGAACAGCAGGCCGCCGAGTGCGCCGGCCAGCAAAGCGAAGAGCGCCATCTGGATGATCCGTCCTGGCGAAAACTTGGGTTGTTCGTGATGGCGGCCGAGGAACCGGCCCAGCGCCCAGCCCGCCAGCCAGGGTGGCACGTAGATCAGCATGCCCCACAGCACCCAGCCCTTGAGTGTGATCTGTTCGAGCTGGTCGGCGCCCGCGTAGAAGCCGTAGGCGATGAGCCAGGCCGACAGCAGTGCGGGCAGTACCACCAGGGCCAGTACGCCGCTTTGCCGAGTGAAAAAGGGACGGTTTTGATAAGCGCCGCGGCTACCGAGGTTAAGGCCGATGAACAGCATGGCAATAAAAATGCAGCCGATGCCGCCGGCGAATAGCGGGAGCAGATTGGCCGGCGCATGGGTTTGGCCGCTTTCCCAGCCGGTGAGCCAGCGCGCAAACCACACCAGCAGGCGCGGCAGCAGCAGCAGGCCGCCGAGCGTCAGCAGCAGCAGGGTAAGGTTGAGATAGAGGTTGCGCAGATAGGTGGCCACCGCAGTGAGGGTGTCTGCGGAGAAGAAGCTGGCCTTGGGGGTGAGGTAATTGCTGTAGCTGCGCAAAAAACGAATGGCAGGATTTTCCTCGCCGCCGGACTTCAGCTTGTCTTCAGCGTCCTCGATCCGGCCGTTGCACTTGACATGGATGAAGGCTGACAGCCAGCCGCCGATATAGCCGCCGCCCGATACGCACGACAGGTAGTCGAATT
>NZ_JADMKC010000055.1 GCF_018780105.1 Thiobacillus sp. | reverse complement strand
CATCCGCAACTGCGGCTGCATCTGTCGGTGCAGGGCTCGGCCACCAGCTACGAGGCGGTGAATTTCTACCGCGAACACTTCGGCATCCAGCGTGCCGTGCTGCCGCGCGTGCTGTCGCTGCCGCAGGTGGAGAACGTGGTGCGGCACACCGATGTCGAGATCGAACTGTTCGGCTTCGGCGGCCTGTGCGTGATGGTGGAAGGACGCTGTCTGCTGTCGTCGTATTGCACCGGCGAATCGCCCAACTCGGCGGGGGTGTGCTCGCCGCCGAAAGCGGTGCAGTGGACCGACACGCCGAGCGGGCTGGAATCGCGTTTGAACGGCGTGCTGCTCGACCGCTACGGCAAGAATGAGAAGGCCGGCTATCCCACCCTGTGCAAGGGCCGCTTCGAAGTCGGCGGCGAAACCTATTACGCCATCGAGGAACCCACCAGCCTCAACACTCTCGACCTGCTGCCCGAGATGCTGAAAATCGGCATCGCCGCCATCAAGATCGAAGGCCGCCAGCGCAGCCCGGCATACGTGACGCAGGTGACGAAGGTGTGGCGCGCCGCCATCGACGCGGTGAAAAAGAACGCTGACAGCTTCAAGCCCACGCCCGCCTGGCAGGCCGAGCTCAACAAGTTGTCGGAAGGGCAGAGCCACACGCTTGGTGCCTATCACCGTCCGTGGAAGTGAGGCTGCCATGAATCTGAGTCTGGGTCCGTTGCTCTATTACTGGTCGCGCGACGACATGCTCGCGTTTTACGCCGAGGCCGCGAACTGGCCGGTCGCGCGCGTCTATCTGGGCGAAACGGTGTGTTCGCGCCGTCACCTGCTGCGCCTGCCGGACTGGCTGGAACTGGCGGAACACCTTACCGCCGCCGGCAAGACGGTGGTGCTATCCAGCCAGACATTGATCGAGTCCGAATCCGACCTCAAAACGCTGCGCCGCATCGTCGGCGATGGCCGCTTCCTGGTCGAAGCCAACGAGTGGGGCGCGGTGCGGTTGCTGTCCGAAGCGGGCGTGCCATTCGTCGCCGGACATACGCTCAATGTCTACAATCCCGACACGCTCGACGTGCTCGCCGGGATGGGTGCGCAACGCTGGCTGCCGCCGGTGGAAATGTCGCACGCCACGCTGGCAGCGCTGCTCGAACGCGCGCCGGCCGGCATCGAAACCGAAGTATTCGCCTATGGCCGGTTGCCGTTGGCGTATTCCGCGCGCTGCTTCACCGCGCGCCACTACAACCTGCCCAAAGACGATTGCCAGTTCCGCTGTCTCGACCACCCCGACGGCTTGCTGCTGTCCAGCCGCGAAGGCGCGCCGTTTCTGACGCTCAACGGTATCCAGACTCAATCCGCCGGTGTCTACAACCTGATCGGCGAACTGCCCGCCCTGCGCGAACTCGACATCGCCAGCCTGCGCCTGTCG
Source organism: Thiobacillus sp. (assembly GCF_018780105.1). GTDB lineage: Bacteria > Pseudomonadota > Gammaproteobacteria > Burkholderiales > Thiobacillaceae > Thiobacillus. The sequence goes on along the minus strand of NZ_JADMKC010000055.1, from coordinate 10,563 downwards.
CCGCAGTCGCGCCACATGGAGCGCGTGGTCGATGCCTTCCAGGCGGCGCTGGCGGGAGACCTCCATGCGGCGGACACGCTGACGCACATCCTGCCCGGCCCGCCGGTCGACGGCTACTGGCATGGCCGCGCCGGACTCGAATATGGAATGGAGCGCTCATGCTGAACCTTGCCCTGCCCCCGCAACTCGTCAACCTCGTCGCCCGCCTCCCCGCCGCGCCACCCAGCCTGGCCTTTTCAGCTGCGGCGAACCGCCTGCTGTGGCCCGCCCTCAAAACCCTCGACTGGCAGGCGCTGGTCGGCCGGCGCTACGCCATCCGCGTCAAGGATCTCGGGCTCAGCCTGCGCTTCACCGTCACCCAAAACGGATTCAAGCCGGACGACGGCGCGCCCAACCTCACCATCAGCGCCACTGCCCGCGATTTCCTGCTGCTGCTCGCGCGCCGCGAAGACCCCGACACCCTCTTCTTCAGCCGCCGCCTGGTCAGCGAAGGCGACACCGAACTCGGTCTCATCGTCAAGAACCTGCTCGATGCCCTCGACCCGGAGAGCGTGCTGCGCCAGCTGCCCGCCCCCCTGGCGCGCGCAGCGCAACGCTGGATGGTCAGCTTGCAGCCATAAGCAGAAATTCTGGCTGAGGAACCCAGCCGTCGCTTGTTCGGCCAGAGCCGACGGTGAGACTTCGAATCGAATCGGGCTGCTACGAGCTGCTAAACGGACATTCGCTCGTGACTGCAGTGTGTACGACCGCGCTACTCAAACCCACGGGCTTACCCCGACACGAAGCAGCTGTGCAGACGCACCAAATTACGCTGCAGAGTCCTGTAGAGACATTTTGATAGCACTCGCGAACTTCGGTACTTCGCGCGGCAGTACATGATCGAGCCGGTCAAACCCCCTTTGCAACGCATAGCGATATTCAATTTTGGTTGGGAAATCGGCTCCGACCGTAAGAGATCTCACTAGGTCGTTAGCCACCTGCATCGTCTGTGGATCACGTTCGATATGTTTGTAACGCCGTAACACGATCTCGAGTACATAGTCTTTGAAGCCATCCGCAACCTTGGAAGATTGAACGATGTCTTGAACGATCGATCCGAGTGCAATGGTCGCCTGCCTTGATATATAGAATAGGTCAAAGTCCTTCTGTTCGCGGGTCGATTCCGGAATATCTTGAGTCTTTATCTCCACGCAATCCTCAACCCAGTTCGACGCAATGCGGACAATTTCATAGAGCAAGTAGTAGAAAGGTGTGGGCCACTCATGGTATTCGTCATCGGGCGACGCTTCTCGCATCTGTTTGAGGATGCGCGTCGTGAAATGCGTGAAGTAGAAGAGCCATAGATGATCTTGCTGGCCCTGATGAATGCCCTCGTGGACCATGATCTCGAAGAGCTTTATTCCAGCATGCACTGGACAGCGATACTTCCCCACCTCGTTGTAGTACCCCAAAGGACTGTTGTACGCCTCAGCCAAACGCTGATCCTCATCCAGTGTCCTACAGACGGATTCACCAATCGCCCGATACAACCCGAGCTTGGCAGCCACAGAAACATCCTTGAAGAAGAAGCAAAGTATGCGATTCGACTCGGGTAGAGCGAGGCGATGGCGACCCTTTTGATTCTGGTTATTTTTCAGCTCAACATAAATACGACTGGTGTGATCAGCTAGGAGAGCATCCATGAATAGCTCAATGAGATCCTCACGCATTGCCTGTGGGCGCTCAAGCAAACTCAAGCAGAGATAGGGATGTGTCACCGCAAGGTGTGCAACCAGAGCTGGGTCGTTGGAGATGCTCTGAAGAATCTCATTCGCGTGTCTACTCGCGTGATCTCGCTTCAGAAGGAATGTCTCAAACTGGGATAGTCTCGATCGGTCGTAGTGTTTCGCCTTTAAGTCACGTCGAACGGGCTCACCATGTAGCAGGACTTCGAAATTGAAAACCGGCTTAGGGGCGAACTTTGCTGCAACCCGAGCCAACAGTGGACGATGTTGGCTCAACTTGAGCAGCTTTGATAATTGAGGTTCAACTAGCGAAACGAGCTCGTCATAGCGCTTCGTCAGCAGCAGGTTATCTACGAGCTTTCCAAACGTTCCAACATTCTGTCTAGCCAACTTGGGAGATCGCGCTCGGGCCAAAAGGTAGAAGCCAAGCGCCAACAGCAAGAGGTAAACCGCGCTACCTTTGTCCAAGCCCCATTTCCATGGGCCAAAACTGTAATAGAGCCCAACAGCATCTAGCGCTCTCTTGAAGACCAGATAGTGCGCTATTAGGAAGACCACGATGACGATGAGCCAGTCGAGCCAAGTGACGCTCAACCGGAAGCGAAGTCGGTTATTGGCTGGGATAATTGCCCAGACGGCCGCGATCACTCCCAGTATCGTGAGCAAACTGCTTGTGTCGATAGCGATATCATTCGTCACGGATAATGGCTCCATCCACCAAGGTAAGTCTGCAAGAATACCCGAGCATAGCGAGAGCCCCATTCACTCAATAGCCAGACCCCTGCAGCCACCTCAGGAGCGCCAGTTAGCTTATGCAAATGCACCTACTGATGACGAAGCCTCCCATAGATATTGATAGGTTCACCTGGGACAACCTCCAATCCGACATCTACCTTGGCCTGCATGCGAACTCGATGCGACTCTACCTTGACGGTGTTGTCACTCCTGCACTTAACGCTATCGACAGTAGGCACGATGAACTGTCGCGAAGCGATGAACCTGTCGCTGCCTTTGAATTGGGCGATGTGGAAGCGCTACGCGAATCGACGATGGAGGCATTCGCCTTATCAATCCAGTCGCAGTGGGAGCGACAACTGAGAGAGTTCCTCAAAGGCTGCGCACGCGAGCTGAAGCGTAGCGATGCCTATGTTGCATCACTTGCTACCGACAATTGGACAAAGTTGTTGAAGCGTTTCCAAGATCTTCGGGGAGTGCCTCTACAAGCATTTGACAGCTTTCCAGCCCTAGATTTGTTACAACTGCTGGGCAACGCATGTAGGCATGGTGACGGAGATTCTGCAAGGAAATTGTACGAGCGTTTGCCCGGACTCTGGCCAAACTGGTCACCAGCTAACCCAGTTAGCTGGTCTGAGTCGCCCTTGAGCTGCTTGCCCATCCAGCCGCCGTTTTCACAAGTCAGCCTATCTCGCTTACTTTTAATTCGTTTGGCGGAAGCAGTAATTTGGTTCTGGGAGGACCATAATTACATTTATACCAATAGCATTAAGCGCAAGCACTACAGTGTTGAAGGTGCTCTCGCAAAGATGCGGGACGAACGTGCCAAGCGGCGGCTTTAAGACTCCTGTCAGTGCGGAGACCGACTTTTCCCATTGTTTCACCTAATTGCAATGACGGAATTGCCAAGGTCTGGTTACTGACTTATCCCGGGCCAGCTTTGCGCTAGCCGCAACTGACCGCTTAGGCCGAAACGCAGCCCGCCAACCATGGATGATTGACCGTCAGCTAGCTGCCCCACTGCGGAGTTCACATACTGTGGCATGTTGTAGAAGGACATGTGGCTGCCTCCCTCGACCACATGCAGGGCCTTGTCGGCAGCGCGCTGCGCGGCGTATCAGGTCTTCGGCCATCCACTTGTTGCCGGCTTGGCTGCCAGCGACCATCAACATTGGCTGCGTCAGCAAGTGTTTGACCATACTGCAGGCTGGCTTCCGTAAGTGCACGAGGGCGGCCGATTCATCGCGGCAGCACCCTGATGGCGGCGCGGCGAGTGTCCTCTCGGTGCTGTCCCGCGTACATGGCGCCCAGGTGACGGCAGATGCGGAGATGCTACTGCGCTTGCTGCCGGCGGCCGGAGTCGGCTGCAGTTGGTACGCCCCGTTGCTTGCTTTGGCAGCGCGCCGGTCAATGGCAAGTAGCTCCTGTGGACAGGACCCGACAGCCGGCGAAAGTATCTTTGCCGGCCTTGGTTAGCTCTAGCTTGGGCGCGGTGGCCGACTGCACGTGTGCGCCGCTGACCAGCACTTTGCCGTCCTTGTCGATCACGTGGTACAGCGCCTCGACGTGCGCGGCGGCCAGAATCTTCTGACTCGTCCAGGCCGACGTCTTGGTGATCTGCACGTCCTGGGCAGAGACCACCAACTGCAGGCGCGGCTTGTTCTTCCACTTATTGTCGAAATCGGCCCACACAAGAGCCTCGATGACTTCCACCCCACGCGTCTTCAGTGAATCGAGGAAGGTCTTGACCCGCTTGACCGCCGGCTCCACGAGTTGAAGATCCATCACCAGCGGCTGGAAGCCTTTGACTTTGCGATCTGCTGCTGCGATGGTTGCCGCAGACCGATCTTCCTTTGGTTTGGCCTTCTCCGCTGCCAGATTTTCTTTGGCCGAGTTCAGCTGAGATGTCAGAGCGGACATCTTCCCGTCGTAGGTGTCCGCAAAAGCGATCAGCGTGTTCAGCGAATCAGACAAGGCAGACGAGTCCATGCCCAGGCGAAGGGACGTCTCTAGGTCTGTGTTGGCCAATTGAGTGGGACAGCGCGCTGCGATGGATTTCTCGATCAGGACCGCACGGGAGGCGTTGGCGGTGATCGCAAAGCCATAGTCCGGCCGAAAAGCCTTGGACAGTTCCTGCACGGTGCCAATCAAGTAGCGTGCAACTTGCAGCCCGGCTACCACAGCGGCTGCCGACTGCAGCGACACCCCGTCTAGCGTTGTTTTCTGGTCATCGGCGTACTTCTTAAGGGAATCCACCTCGGCCTTGAAGAGTCTGCTACGCACAACCTTCTCATCGAAGCCAGCTGGGGCAATGTAAGCGTCCTCGATCTTCGCCGCCTTCAGGTCCTCGCAAATCTGATTGGCAATCTTGAGGGCGGCCCAGGCGCTGCCAGAGCGCGTAGCAAGCAGCTGCGTCGTGCTGCCATCGGTAATGCTGATCGCGCCCTCCTTGCCGATATTGGGCGCATCGCCGAAGGCGTCTTTCAACTTGGCGGCCAGCAGTAGGTCGTTGGTAATCTGCGCCCCAGAGACTGCACCCGCCGCTTGTAGATCCTGCAAATTATCAGCATCGGCTTGGCGCGCGAGTAAGCGTTGTGCAGCCACCTCCTTCCGAGACTGATCCAGCGTCTGGAGCTCGGCATCCTTGATGTTCTGATCGGCCTGTAGCAGCTTAAGCTGTAGCTCCTTGAGCTTGATCTGGGCTTCCAGTGCTGCGGTGTCGTCCGCTGGCGTCTGTGCATGGGCGTGCAGTGCGCCCCCCAACAGCAGCATGGCAACGACATGGCGAGCCTTCACCTGTTGAATTGCTATCGTTCGCTTCATCGTTCGCTCCCTCTTATTGAAAAATGTTGGAAGAATCAGTTGGCCGGTGCCTCCAACAGCTTCTGCCACGTGACGTTGAAGCGCATGCTACCCTTTTGGGTTAAGGCGCGCATCGCCTTGATGCGCGTCTTTTGCCGGCTCTGCCATAGCGAGCGCTCTTCATCGGTGACCGGCGGGGGGGCGATATAGGCCTCGCGCGCCGCCAACAGCCACGCTACGCGCGGCGTCGAGAAGCTGGTGCCGCAGAACTTCGTTTCGGAGATCTCGCCTGGATAGCCCACACCCAGTACATCGACGCCCTCGGCTTGGGAGAAGTGGCTTGAGGAGCATAGGTATTTGGCTCCGTCGCTGTTCTCAACCGCGATCACGTCGCCAGGGTTGGTGCTGCGGTAGGCGAACTGCACCCGCTTTTCATGCACATTCACAGTCTCCCTGTTGCCTGCGGCTGCCAGCATCAGCCCGTAGCTATACTCCGGAAAGTAGATTTGCCAGGCCAACTCCCGTGCCGTCCAGGACATGGAGAGGAAATGCGGCGACTGGGACGCGTCGGAATGCATCCTTAGAAAGAAAGCTAGCTGCTCGATGAGCGCCTGGTCCGTCAGGATGTTGTTGGGCCCGGTGGGACTGAAAGGGTTGAGGAAGGGCGAGATTTTGCCCTTCTCATCGGCGAAACCCTTAGCGGCAAAGCTGCGCGCGGTGTCGATCTGGTCTTTCTGCGGGGCAGCCCACACCAGCTGGGTGCTGAAGTTATTGGACTTTATGCGCGCCAGGTAAGCCAAGTACAGGATCTCGCGCAGCAGCGGATAGGAGCCGTCCTGCGCCGTGCCCATCGGGATGAACACCACTTTCACCCCCTGGCCCTTGTCGTTGCAGCTCAAGGATCGCAGGCTCGCCTTGATGGCGGCCGCATGTGTCCTCAGGGCGGGATAAGGCGCGATGCCGGCCGGGAACGATGTGCCCTTCATCTTCGAGAGCGCGTCGATGTCGCCCAGGGTCGGCGTGGCCCCGTCCAGCTTGAACTTGGCACGGATTAGCTTCGAGGCATTGATGACGAAGTCACGTGCCTTCATAAATTCTTCGTCATCGGGCCATGCGTCATCCAGCACCACAACCGTCGCCTGAGTGCGAGGCTTGCTGGCCAGGATGCTCGCCAGCGCCGGATCGATAGCTGGACAGCCATCGCCGACCGGCGCCGGGGCAGGCTCTGCGCTGAGCTCCACCGTCAAGGGAACGCGCATGGCCGCGAAGCGGAATTCACTGGGAACGTCCTCGTCTAGCGGTGCTGCAAAGGACAGCGCCACTTCCAGCGGTAGCCGGCGAATCTGCATCACCGACTGGGAGCCCACGCGTCCCAGCTCCGAGACGACGGGCGTACCGACCAGCGCATTCTTGCTGGAGTCCCAAGCGTTAGCGCCGAGGTCTAGCATGGAGATCTTTGGGGATACGTTCAACACATTAAAGGCCGAGGGTTGGCTCTTGGCCGTGCGTGGCAGGTCCGGAACGATCAGCGTGCCCGGTTTTAGATCGGTGTCCTTGACCAGATTGTTCGCCTGCTTGATCTGCTCGACCAACGCCCCATAGACAGCCGGCGTCCAGGTTCTGCTGACGTTGAAATGCCGGCGAACCACGTCAGACAGCGTGTCATTGACCTTGACCTGCACGCTGCGTGGAAGCGATTTGGTCACCAGCGCCTTGAACGTCTCGGCCGAGAACTTCGGGTTGTGCAGATCGGCTGGTACCACACGCCACAGAAGGATGCCACCGTCGTCAGCGGGTGGGGTAATTGGGATATTTGTCTGCGCCCATGCAGCGTTCGCTGCGCCTAGAGAAAGCGCCAGGACAAGGTATCGGCACCTGTATGCACAAGCCAGGCCGGTTGTTTTCATGAGCACTCCCTCGCCCTCACCCGGAACGGTAGGCGAACCCAATTTATCACGAATCATGATGTGGCCATTCTGAAAGCTGTTGAACTTCCGGCCGAACCCAGCCCGAAAGGCGTGTTTCCGGGCGGACCAGCTCCAGCGGCGGCCCTGTTGGCGGCACTAGCACGAAGGCCGACCGGTCCCGCGTCTGTTGATTCATGCGGTAGACCAAGGAACGGTTGGGGGTCAAGGCGGTCGCTCTGCGGAGCAAACCCCTTTATCTCCATCGTTGACTGGTAGGCGTCGAACACCGGACAAATGGAACAGCCAGCTTGAGAGGTCGCTTCGGCCGATAACCAGACATCAGCTCGATCGACCTTAAAGACAGCTTCGGGCCGGCAAAATCCGGCCGCCCACCACAAGACCGAACCGCTAGTAAAAGTCTCCGCCATGCGCAATAAACCGCCGCACCGCTGACAGCAGATTGATCCACAGCACCACCGCTGACAGCGCCAGCACCCCGCCCGCCGCAATCCCCAGTTGCGGCCAGAACGGGACCCCGAGCAGCAGCACGCATGCGATCAGGTGGAGCCTGAACTGCCCGCGCATCCAGCGTTCCGCAATCATGTCCTTCATGGTTGGAATGCTGCCTGCCGTTGCCTGCAACTGCGCCTGCAGATGAAACCAGGCGAGAAAGGGCACGATCTTGTAGAGCATGCCGTTCACCACGCTGGCAGCGAAACCGCCGATGAAAAGAGTTCCCAGCAGCAGTGGATAGGCGTCGCTGTCGGCCCAGGCTGGCCAGGCTTGCGCGACGATCCACACGGCGACGCTGGCGATGAGGCTGGCCATGCCGAGGCGCCAGTAGTCGAGGGTGACGTCGGGCAGTTTTCTGCGGCGACGGGATTGCAGATGGAGGGTGGCTGCGACAAACAGCAAGATGCCGGCGGCAAGCAAGGCATCGACGATGCGAGCGGCAACGGGCGGCAACACCGGCGCCGCGGCGTGCAGCAGCAGCAACGCGAACAGCGCGCCGGCCAGCCAGCGGCTGAGCCGGGGCGGATACGGCGGCGTGAGCTGGAACATCGGCACCACTTGATATGCGACGCCGACCACCAGCAGAAGCACCCAGCCGACGAGGCCAAAACTGACGTGCGCATTGATCGCGGATTCGATGGCGGGCGGCGTCCACCAGCCTGCGCGCAGCAGGGCCAGTGCCACGCCGAGCAGGATCGTGAGGGTGAGGCCCAGCACCGCGAAGCGGATGCCGTTGACGGTGACGCCAGCGACGGCGCGAGCAAGGCTGGTGGCGGCGGCCACGAGAAAGACGGCGAAGCAGACGCCCAGCAGAACGACGCCGCTGCCGTAGGCGGCTGCCTTACCCGTCAGGAATCCCGTCATCAAGGCCGCGGTCCCCAGCACCAGCGAAACGTGACTGATCCGGGCAACCAGATGCAGCGCCGGCAGGGGCGAGCCGGCCACCACCGGCAGCATCTGCATCAAGGCGCCGAGCATGACCATGGCGAGAAAGCCCAGTGTGAGCGCATGGGTCAGCGCCAGCACCTGCGGCGTCCAGCGCGAAGCCAGCGCGTCGGGCGACAGCGCGATCAGGATGGCAGCGGCGATCAGGAACAGCGGCGCAGTGAGAAAAAATCGCAGCGGCAGCGAGAACTGTGGTGCCTGTTCGAACGAAAGGCCCGCGGGCTGGCTCATCCGCCCTGCCCGCCTGCTGCGTCGGCCGGGTTGATCAGGATGACGTAGCTGCCGTCGGCTTCCATCCGCGTGGCGTGGCGATAACCGTGTTCGGCCAGAATGGGGTAGAGCGGAAACGGCTCGCGGTGCAGCAGCAGCCGGATCGTCTGGCCTGGGCGCAGCAGGGACAGCGTCTGCATCACTCTTTCCATCGGCTCCGGCGGTTCCAGGCCGCGCGCATCGACGAGGATTTCGTGCGCGGAAATGCTCATGTTTCGTCCTGGCTGCCGCTGGCCTGCATGGCGCGGATCAGGGATTCGCGCTCGCTGCCCAGTACCCGGTCGGACATGGGATACAGCATGTTCTCTTCCTTCAGGTTGTGCTGTTGCATCAGCATGTTGAGCGTTTCCGACAGCCCCAGAAAGCTATTTTGATTGGCGGCCGCAACGGCATCTTGCATGCCCTGCAACAGGTCGCGCATCTGCGCGTGCTCCATGCGCATGACCTGGGTCGGTCCCGTGCTCATGCCGGTGCGCGATTCGAAGGCAGGAAACAACAGCGTTTCCTCCATCGTGAAGTGGTGCGCCATCGCGGCTTGAAAACGGCCGAATTGTTCGCGTGCGCTGTCCCAGTTTTTTTGCGCCACGGCAGCTTCGGCGGAAGCGAACAAATCGTCGCAAGCGTGATGATCGCTGCCCAGAAAATCCAGAATTGTGTTCATGACCTGGCTCCTTCAAGTGCTTGAAATGACGTGCTCATCAGTTTATCAGGATATCCTAACCTGAATATATCCTTGACATGAACACAATATGTCGTATGTTGACTCCATTGAAAACACTAAATGTTGTTCACAAGGAGGCTGGAATGGATTCTGTAGCAGAGGGGCTGCTCCGCGAAGTCGTCAAGCGCGATGGTCATCGCGCCGCGTTCGACTCAACCAAGATCCGTTCCGCCATTGTGCGCGCCGGACAGGCCAGCGGCGAATTCGGCGAGGCCGAGGCGGACCTGCTCACCGCCCAGGTGGTCAAGGTGCTGATGCACAGTTTCCGCAACGCGCCGCCGGACATCGAGCGCATCCAGGACGTAGTCGAGCAGAGCCTGATTGCCTCCAATCATTTCCAGACTGCGCGCGCCTACATCGCCTATCGCGAAAGCCACAAGAAGCTGCGCGAAGATCGCAAAACGCTGGTCGATGTGGAGGCGTCGATCAACGAATACCTGTCGCAGCAGGACTGGCGGGTCAACGCCAATGCCAACCAGGGCTATTCGCTGGGCGGGCTGATCCTCAACGTGTCGGGCAAGGTGGTGGCCAACTACTGGCTCAACCACGTCTATCCGCCCGAGCTCGGCGAGGCGCATCGCGACGGCTCGATCCACGTCCACGACCTCGACATGCTGGCCGGCTACTGCGCCGGTTGGTCGCTGCGCACGCTGCTGCACGAAGGCCTCAACGGCGTGCCGGGCAAGGTCGAGGCGGGGCCGCCCAAGCACATGTCGAGTGCGGTCGGCCAGATCGTCAACTTCTTGGGTACGCTGCAGAACGAATGGGCCGGCGCGCAGGCGTTTTCGTCGTTCGACACCTACATGGCGCCCTTCATCCGCAACGACGCGATGAGCTACGAGACGGTGAAGCAGTGCATCCAGGAACTGATCTACAACCTCAACGTGCCGTCGCGCTGGGGCACGCAGACGCCGTTCACCAACCTCACCTTCGACTGGACCTGCCC
>NZ_JADMKC010000033.1 GCF_018780105.1 Thiobacillus sp. | reverse complement strand
ACGCCCGCCGAACGATTTCACCAATCCGTTGCATCCACCGGTTGAATTCGCAACCGCACACCGGCCATTGGCTAGAAATGCCGCTGAGCGGCCGCTTTCAACTTCGGCGAATGCGTGCTCCCGACCCGAAGCTGACGCTGACCGGTTTGAAAAGCAGACGTTAACGTTTGAATTCAGGCACGCGCCCGCACTTTGGCAACGATGTCCACAACGTGTTCAGGGTAGGACCCACTGAAGTATTCAAAAGTGAGTGGATTAGCAGTGAAGAAATGACAACAGAACTCCACCCATGAATCGACAGACAGTTGACCGTTGAGCTTGAAAACCTTCTTTGAACGAGCCTTAACATGCTCAATATTTTTGAACGTCAAATTGAAGTCAGAGTCTCGGCGACGGAGGTATTCTTCTTCAGTAAATAGCTGAATTGCTCCGTCAAAATGCCTGAATACTCCACTGGATAAGTCAAACTCAGCGTGCAAATAGCGGGACGGGAAAAAGGTCTGGTTGTCGATGATGATCTGAACATCCTGCGTCTTTACCTCAAGCGCTTGGAACGTCTTGATTTCGCCAGACGCACTCCATTTGATATCAAGGCAGTAAGTCCGCGCGAAAAATGAGTCGATGTAGCCAGGTGCCAAGTCAAGTGGTGGGCGGAGTTTGACGGTTCCGTCCTTTATTTTGCTGATCTCTTCATTGAAAGGTGCACCATACCAAGTGTCGAGTTCAACGTAGGCGGAATCATCGACATTAATTCTTACGCGATCTTCGTCAATGGCTATGTATTTCTTGATATCCGACGAATCCAGCCTCCAGAATAGGGCAACAAAGCTTGGAGCCCAATTATTCAGTGGATGCATTCCGCGGCGATAGCATGGGTGAGCCATGAGCATGTAGTCGCTGCCAACGAAGTACCCTTCTTGAAACTGACTTGGTGGCAAGCGTTGTGCAATTTCTTCGTATGTAAACAGCCCATCCCTTTCTGTCGGTGTGATTCCCAGTAGTATTTTCGCGAGGCCAGGCGCGGAGGCAACGATCCCGATTGTTTGAATGTAGCTAAAGGAATCTGAAGCGAGTGTAATTCCTTTAGACGCGGCCATTTGCTTAAAGCGTTCGATCAGATCCGCTGATCTTTCCAGTTCGGAGCGAGCATGATCAGCCATGGCCTTTATGTGGCGCTCCATTAGGAGTTTCATTTCGTTATCTGATGACATTGGCCACTTGCCCTCAAAGCGTTAGTCTCAGTGCCCAAATATTTGAACCGACCTGCGCGACTTTTCGCGCAGGTCCTGTGGAATGATGGGTTGGGTCTAGGCAGCGTAAGCCTCTTTACTGAAATTTGAGCATCTGCTCAATGGCGGTGCGATGGCATTTTCGAAGCTTCTTTCCGCTGCCACATGGGCACTTTGTTGTGTTGTCGCTTGTCATGAGTATGAGTTTCAGAGTCAGCCGCTGCTTTTCTCTTGCCAGTCGCTGTAACGCCTCGGCGTCCTCACCTTGAACCATCATTTGCCCGGAGGACACAGGGTACTTAATCTTGATTGTGTGCTCTGCTGCGTCCACTTCAACGAATCGAAGAGCCTCGGGGTGCGTTGAGAGAGGAACTTGTTTCGCAGGCATTCTTGCCATCGAGTCCTCGAAGTCGAATGAAATCCTCGGGTCAGGCAAGAACAAAAGCCTACTGTCGCCATACTTAGATGGCGTAACACAACGCAGGCGCTCCTCGTGTTTGACAACGGCGTGACCTATACAGTCAAGGAGCACTCCATCCCACACGCAAACTTCCCACCCAAGCACCATTTCACCAGGGTTGTCCGCTAGAAATTTCCGAACGTTGAATGTGCATTTGTTAATTCTCGCTTCTGCAAAAGGTTGCCGATCAACGAATATCGGGGTTCCCCCTGGAACTAGACGAGCGCATCCAGCCGCAATAGACGGTGTTATTTTGTCGGGTGATCTAGTCGTGACAAGCGTTAGCGGCTGCATGCTTAATAGCCCAACTAGTTCAGGGGCGCGCCGCCCATAGGCAGGGCATCCCCTGCAACGACGGGTTGGGCGTCCCCGACGTTGCGTTCTTGAACTGCGGAAAACTGTCGATGCAGTGAAAACATTGACGCATGGAGCAAGGGGTTACGCGCGGAATGTAGGTCATTGGCCAAAGCATAAAGCTCCGCAGAGTTAGCCTGTGTTTCAGGAATTCCAGGGCGGCCAGAAATACGGACGTCGCCAACATTTGGAACTGCATAAACGCGGCCATGAATTACTAGATTTCGTTCTTCGAGAAGATCACCTATCGCCTCCAATATGCTTGGGAATTTCGCCAATTCATCAGAGAGCGGCCCCTGCTTTTGTAACTGCCGCTGGAGGTACTCAATCTTTTGGCTCGTTGGCCAGCGGTAAATTCGGTCATTGCGCTCAGCATCATGGGCAGCAACAACGCTTAGACATTCGTCAACGGCTTCCTCAAGGTACGCGGCGTAAAGCGCCACAAACCCAAGCCCACGAATCAAGTCCCCGTCGTCAATGAGTACCATAGAAGGACGCCCAACAGTTACCGGTCTGTATTAGTAAGATACGCAGAACATACTGATGTTCCGTAATTGCTATATTCATGGTCGCTTCGTCGAGGTTATCTGTATATGTAATGGTAAACCGGACCGAATGTCCGCTGTGGGAGAAAGGCTCAAATGACCGCTCCTGGCCGTGAGCACCCTGTCAGCCTCGCGCTCCAAAGCGGTCGTTGCCAAAAACGTTGTTGCGGCGAACGGCAGCTTACTGGACCTCCTGCGAGTTCACCCTCCCGCCAGGAAGAAACCGTCAGAATGATCGCCGAGAGTGCCCGCTTCCCGACCCGAAGCAGGCGTTCAAGGTGAAGCTTGATGCGCACAATGTGCAATCTAGTATGAATCCGTTTCCAACAAACGAAAAAAAGCCAGCCCTACAAGAGGGCTGGCTTGCGGCTTGCGTCAGCCGATATTACTTGTTAAGCCGAGAGAGCAGTAGCACTTCGCGGATACCAGGTTCGCGCTGCCGATTAGTCAGATGCGGCATAGGTTGGGTGCCTTTGATCGCCTTCCACAGAATGTCGTTGTATTCGTGCATATCCGCTGCGTCCACTTCTGCCAGATCGAGCTTCATGGAGCGTTCGGCGAGCTGGCGTTTCTGCCCCTGCAGCGAAGCCAGGGTGGGGTTCATCTCATAGAGATCCTGAGCAGGCACGACGTGTTCGTAGGGGGTGAAGTCCGGTTTGACGGTGAAGCTGTTCTCCATGGTGATGGCTGCCGCGTCGAACTGGCTCATGGGCTTGAATCCCAACAGAACCCCGGCCGTGCGGATCATGGACACGGTACTGTAGTGGGTGTTGTCCACGGCCTTGCGCTTGACATAGGGGCTGATAAGCAGGGCCGGCGTACGGTGGGTATCCACGTGGTCAAAACCGTCCTGGGTGTCGTCCTCAATGACCATGATCAGGGTGTTTGGCCAAAAGCGTGAATGGGAAATGGCGTCCACAATACGACCCAGAGCTAAGTCGTTGTCCGCCATCATGGCTTGGGGCGTGGGATAGCCGGGACTCGTGCCAGCCAGGTGATCGTTGGGCAGGCTGATGATGGACAGGTTGGGGAAGCCGCCTGTCTTCTTGTAGGCCTCGAACTCCTTGAGCCAGACATCAGCACGTGTCTTGTCCATGTGTTTGAGGTCGTAGGTACGGTACATGGGCGAGAAATGATCCGCCAGGGCGGGCATATGAGTGGTGGCCGGTGCGTAGCTGCCATCCGCATTTTTCTTGCCATTGATCACATATTCACCGTAGGAGCGGTAGCTGATGCCGGCCTCCTTGGCGGCATCCCACAGATAGCCGCCGGGCACGTTGGTGATCGCAATCAAGGCCCTGTTGATCAGGGTGCCGCGGCCAGAATAATCGCTCGGCCAGACCTTCATGGTGTAGTCCGTGGCGTTGCCGCCCATAGACCACTCATGGCCGTCCTTGCTGATCTCTGCGTCGCAGTAGGTATTGTCCAGCAGCACGAAATCGCTGGCCAGGCGGCGGTGGTTAGGCGCGCTTTGGTCGTCGAACATGAGCAGGCTGGGGTCGCCTTTGCCGCCCGGCAGGTCGCCGAACACTTGGTCGTACGTGCGGTTTTCCTTGAGGATGTAAACCACGTGCTCGATGGGTAGTTGCTTCAGGATGCTGGCGTGGGCATGGCCCTCACCCTTCTCGCCACCGGCCACTGCGGCCTTGCCCCGGGCCACCATGTTGTTCTCACTGACCTGGCGGGTGTAGCGCTTGAGTGTTCCCTCGTTGGGTACGTCGATCACGGACAGGGAGCCGATCATCTGGTCGCCGATGTAGGTCTGTGGGTTGGCGTTCTGGCCCAGGCCCACATCCTTGGAGTTGGCCACATAGAGCTTGTCGCCGGTCGGGCTGATGGTGAGCGCTGTGGGATACCAGCCGGTGGGAATGCGGCCTTTCACCTCGTAGTGCTTCTCATCGTCCACTTTGCGCGCGCGCTTGCCGTGTTCCTTTTCCTGGCCTTCTAGTTCGACCACTACCACGGCGTTCTCGCCTGCGTTCAGCACATAGAGGGTCTCGCCGTCCGGGGACACGACCAGGGCGTTGGGCGCGCTGCTGTAGGGAGCGTTCTTGTAGGGCCGCACGTCGATGTCGAACAGCGTGGTGTCGGTGGCGGTGTCGATCACAGAGACACTGTCGCTGTTGGCGTTGGCCACATACAGCCGGTCGCCGGTGGGGCTGAAGACCATGGCATTGGGGTGCTGGCCGACCGGAATGTGCCTGACCACGGTGGCGGCATCCGGATTGTTTACGTCCACCACGGCAATGGTGCCTTCCTTCCAGTTGGACACATACAGCTTCTTGCCGTCGGCACTGAGCAGTACACCGTAGGGGAACATACTGACGTTATACGGGTCGGCGCTGGCCCCCATGGGAATGCGGTGGGTGACCGTGCCGGCGATCGGGTCGATCACCGCCACGTCACCGCCCTGGTGGTTGGCCACGAACAGCCGGTTCTCGTCGGTGGACAGGGCCAGGCCAGTGATGAAGCCGCCCTTGCGGCGCGGATCAACCTGGATCTGGCCGGTCTCGGCCATACCCGAGGCCGTCACTTCATAGACCCGCACCATGTTGGTGTGGCCGCCCGAGGCATAGATGTGTTTGCCATCCTTGCTGGCGGCCAGGCCGATGAACAGACCCTCCGGCGAGTCGTAGGGAATGCTTTCGCGGATGGTGAGGTTTTCGCGATCGACACGCATCAGGGAGTGCTGGCCGTAGCCGTTGTTGCTGATCAGCAGATCCTTGCCGTCCGGGCTGAGAATCATGCTCAGGGGCACGTGGCCGACGCGGATCTTTTCGCCGGCGGGGGTAATCTGCCAGTTGTTGGGCGTGATGCCGGTCCGGCCGTCGGCGCTGGGGCCGGCAGGGCGGGTCAGAAGGTCCGGGCTGGCCGCTTGGGCGATCGTTCCGCTGACAAGCAGGCCAGATACGATAGCGGTAAGAAGTTTGATTTTGGGTACCATGAAGTTCTCCATTTCAGTTGCAGGTTTGCGGATCACTGGAGGGCAAGCCGCCAGGTCACCGCGAGGTTGAGGCCTGGCGCGTAAACGCCGGAGCCGTGGGATTTGTATTGGACGTCGGTGAGGTTTTCCAGGCTCACCAGCAGGTCTTGTTTCTGCGCAGGCTTAAATCCGGCCTTGAGGTTGAGGGTGCCGTAGCCCGGTGTGCCGCCGATGGGGATGCGGGGGTCCGAGAGATCGCCTGAGGACAAGCGATCCTGGCGATCGGCGAACAGGCTGTAGACCTCGTACCAGGAGTGGTCATCCGGGGCGTAGCGCAGGTGCAGGCTGCCGTTCAACGGGGGAATGCGGCGCAGAGGC
Organism: Thiobacillus sp.; assembly: GCF_018780105.1. GTDB lineage: Bacteria > Pseudomonadota > Gammaproteobacteria > Burkholderiales > Thiobacillaceae > Thiobacillus. Next base: position 58,651 of record NZ_JADMKC010000033.1, on the reverse strand, counting down.
TGTTGGGTATCACTATCCTCGCCCCACGTGTAGGTCAGATTGCCGGTCGCTGACCAACGGTCTGAGAAGCTGTGCTTTATTCCCAACTCAGCCCCTTTGATCAGTGCACGCTGAATGTTCTGCCGCTGCGTGACATTAGGGGCTACGGTGACACGGTCGATGAGATCGTCGTAGGTGGTGTGAAAAAGATAGAAATCGCCCGATGTGAGGGGAGAGTAGAACTTCACCCCGATCTCTTTGCTTAACGAGTGCTCCGGTGTGAGCTGGGTATTGGGGATCTCGGTGACGAAATCGACCCGGCCAAAGAAGTCCTCCATGTTGGGCGCCCGATAACCTTGGGCAAGACCTGCCACCAGGTTCCAGCGCGGAGCCAAGCGGTAGAGGCCGTTGATGCTGCCGGTCAGTTCGCCATCGGACAGGCTCAACTGGTTGGCGCCGATGGCTCCATTCGCCTCGAAATGGGCATAGCGTGCGCCCAGAATGACTTCCAAACGATCGGTGAAGCGTACTTCGTCCTGCAGGTAGAGCCCCCAGCTTTCATATTCGGCGCCATCCGGGGTGCCAGGCACGGCGGACGTGGTTGCGCCAGTAGTCAGGTCGATGCTGGTCTTGCTGGTGTCGTACTTGTCCCGGTAGTAATCGAAGCCGTAGGTAAGGCGTTGGGCACGTCCAAGCTTGCTGGTGAACTGGGTGGTGGCGCCCAGGGTCTTCACCTCGGTGATCTCACGGGTCTCCACGGTAGGAGTGGAGACCTTGACGATCTCCTCGCCTTCCTTCTGGCGGTTGAAGGAGATATTGAGTTTCACGCCGGAAATGGTCGCGGCCTCGTCGTGCCGGCTCTGGTATTCCAGATAGCTCAGCGCGCGCAGCTGGGGCTCGTAGTTGAACTTGAGCTTGTCTCCCAGGGTTACTTCGCTGGTCTTGGGCACGTCGAACTGGCGGTTGTACTGGTGGGAGAAAATCAGCTCCCCACCCCCACCCAGTCGATAGTTGAGCTTCAGATCGCCACCCAGCTCGTCGTAGGCGGTAGGTCGCTGCTCGCCCACTTCACCGCCGCCTTCCAGGCTGTTGAAGCGCTTGCCGCTGATCCCGCCGATGTACCCCAGTTGGTTGAGGTTACCTTCCACCTGCAGGCGTCCGGTCAGGCTCGCATCGGCACTCGCGCCGTGCAGGGCAACCAGACCTTCCATCCCCCGAGCGTCGGAAAAGTTCGCACGTTTGCGGGTAATAACATTGATCACGCCGGCCAGAGCGTCGCTGCCGTAGAGCACCGAGCTAGGGCCGCGCACGACCTCAATGCGCTCGACCAGGTTAGGGTCGAGCGTGTTGAGGTACTGGTGGGGGCCAAAGCGGTAGTAGGAATTGTTCACTCGCACCCCATCCACCAGGATGAGCACCTGCTTGCCTGTGAGGCCTCGGATAAAGGGCGATCCGCCGCCGGGGTTGGTCTTCTGGATGAACACGCCCTCCGCGCCGGACAGGATGTCCGGGGTGGTGCCGGTATTGGCCTGCTCGACAGCCAGATCATCCAGCACGGTCACCGCTTGGGGGGTGTTGAACACCTCCCGCTCAACGCGGGTGGCGGTGACCACTATCTCCGGAGTGGGTTCGCTGTCGGCGGCGCAGGGCGGGCTGGAAAATACGGTCAGAGCGAGGAAAAGCGCGTTAAGAGAATAGGGAGTGTGATGGGGTTTCATTTTTCAGACTGTGTACTGAGCAGAAGGTCGAAAATGGTGCTGATAGTCGGCTTGAAGCCCGACTTGCAGACGTGGGGGTGGAGTTGTGGGGTTAACGAAAATGGGCGGACAGCCATGGCTGTCCGCCCAAAAGCCTGTTAGCGCAGCTCTAGCGTTGCTGTAGGCTCAAGCTGTCAGGCAGCTTGGTACGCTCTTCGGACAGGTCGCGGCCATGACGTTCGCTGGGGTAAGGCGCGTCCTTCAACCCCTGCCATAGGGTGCGGTTAAAGCGCGGTTCGTCCAGGTTGTCCTCAACGGAGAAGTCCTGGCCTCCCATGGCCTCGGCCCAGTATTCGGCGCTGTGCTTGGGCTTGGCGTAGATCATGGTCAATCCGGTGGGTGGCAGAGAGTTAGCGGCTGTGCGCTCCGGCAATGGCAACCCGGTGGTACGCAACACCTCGGGAACCAGGGCTGAGTAGCCCCAGGGACGCTTCTTCTTCTCGAACAACTCCGCCATGGGAAGGGCCAGGCCATCGGTGATGCCCATAGGCTTGATGCCCAGGATATCTTCGATGGTGCGCAGCATGCTCACCGTGGTGTAGTGCTCGGACACCAAGGCGCCCTGTTTCACATAGGGTCCCACCACGTAGGCGATGCTGCGGTGGGCATCCACATGATCGGGACCATTCTGAGCGTCGTCCTCGACGATGAAGATCAGGGTGTCGTCCTTGAATGGACTGTTTGCCACCTTCTCCACCAGCAGCCCGATGGCATAGTCATTGTCAGCCATTTGTGTCTCCACGGTATTCACCCCGAACTTGGCTGTGGCGTAGTTGCCGAAGTGGTCGTGGGGCAGTCGCACAAACGACAGGTTGGGCAGTTCGCCTTTGGCTGCGTACTGGTCGAACTCTCGCTCCCACTCTTTCAAAAGATAGAAGTCGGCGTTGTTTTGATCGTAGCCGCGGTAGTAGAGATCGGTGTGCGGGGCAAGCGCCTGCTTGCGGGATCCAACCTGCACCAAGTTGTTGTCATAGGGGCGAGCCAATTGCTCTTCGGTCATAGCGTTGGAACTGGCTAGGTTGCCTACGAAGAAGCCGTAGTTGCGAATACTCAGCCCGGCGCGCAAGGCTCCGTCCCACAAATAACCGGCGCCAGCCTCCTCGGCGGTGTCCGGCGCGGCCACGTCCGCCGTACCAGCCAGCAGGTCTGGGTCGTTGGGATTGGCCGGGTCCTGGGCGATACGCTCGGCGGTGGTGGGCAGGCTCACGTTGATGTTGCGATTGGCACCTTCCCAGTCGTAAGTAAAGCCGCGCCCGGCGTAGTTCACCATGATCGTTTTCTCGGTGTAATCGGTTGTGCGCGCTGCGGTCGTCCAGTTCCAACCGTCGTTGCTTGTACTGCCGCTGTCATGAAAATTGTCGAGGGTCACGTACTTGCGGGCCAAGGCGTGATGGTTAGGGGAAATGGGTTCGGGGAAGAGCGTCAGGCTAGGGTCGCCGTTGCCTTTCTCCAGATCTCCCAGCACCTGATCGTAGGTGCGATTTTCCTTCACCACGTAGATCACGTGTTTGATCTTGTTGCGCAGGAAGGCCATCGCCTCTTGGGCTTGGTCGTGTTTGTCGGTCTTGGAGAAGCCGTTGTTCTTCGCCACCTGCCAGGTGAGCTTGGCCAGCTCCCGCTCTTCGGGCATGGGCATACTCAAAAAGCCCGCCTTGGTGATCTGCCAAACGTATTGGTTGTTGGCGTTACAGTCATTGAGAGAGCCCGCCACGATGGATGTGGTGTTTCGGCAGGCGCCCGAGTTGGGGCCGGTGTTGCTCTTGCCGTTGACTACGTAGAGCGTGTCGCCGTTCTTGCTCAGACTCACTGAGTTGGGGTACCAACCGGTAGGGATCAGACCAATCACTCTGCTCTTGCGCTCATCCTCGCGTGCCTCGTCACGGCCTTCGTACATGGCGCGGCCTTCGTGTTCCATCCGGCCGAGCTTCACCACGGCCACGGAGTTGGTACCGCCGTTGGTGACCAGAAGGAAGCGCTCGTCCGGTGTCAAAGCCAAGCTATTGGGGTTGGCGCCGCGCAGCTTTTCGGCTTTGGATAGCACGCGCTTGGGGGCGGTGACGTTGAATTCATCCAGCACGGTGTCGGTATTGGTGTCGATCACCGAGACGCTGTCGCTGTTGCCGTTTGCCACGAACAGGCGGGACTGATCGCGGTTCAGCAGCATCTTGTTTGGCTGCCCACCTACGCTGAAACGGTTGACCACAGCTGGCTGAGCGGCGGCGATGTCCAGCACTACCACCTCGCTGTCGCGCTGACTGGTTACATAGGCTTTACCGTTGCCCTTGATCGCCACCCAGTAGAGATAGGAACCGCCCGGCACACCGGTCTGAGTGGGATCGATCTTGCCGGGGCGCAGATCTAGTTCGGCAATCTCGGCACGGGTCACCAGATCGACCACGCTGACGCTTTCGTTCTGCATGTTGGCGACCACCAGGCGTTTTCCGTCCTGGGTGACGGCCATGCCAGCAGCGACAGGGCGCACGTTGATACCAAGGCCAACATTGCCATGCCCCAGCGTGATGGCGGCCTGTTCGGTCCAGGTGTCGGCTTGCAGGCCATAGACATGGATGTTGTCGTCGACGCCGCCGGAAACGTAGAACTCAAAGCCGCTGGGATTCCAGGCAATGCCGTTGAAGGTGTTGGGTACCTGGATGACCTGGCGTTTGACAGGCTTGTCGGCGGATATGTCATAGACGAAGACGTACTCGTTGGACTCAGTGGCGACGCGGCTGCCGGTTGGGCCGTTATTGCGGTTATAACCACTGGTAAGGATGAGCAGTGTGTTGCCGTCCGGGCTGGTGCTGGTAGCCACTGCCTGGCCGGCCACGAAATCGGGGTTGGTTGGCAAATCGGGGTTGAGGGTCTGGAACATGGCACCGCTGGCCGCCTCGGGGGTAATGCGTACGCCGGTGGGAAGCATTTCGCCTATTAGCAGATCATTGCCGTGCTTGTAGGGGAGGCTGACAGAATCCTTGGCCAGAGCGGCGCCGGAGGTGGCGGTGAAGCTGGCAGCGATGAGCAGGCTCAGGGTCTTGCGTTTGATTTGGAGGTGATGCATATGAATCTCCTGAATACAGTTGGGTGGGGTGGCGTCCGTAGGGGATGCCGGGGTGTCGGTCCAATCGACCAACACCGGTTTCCGCTGGGAAGGAAACCGGCTTACTTGAGCGGCGTCATGCCCTCGCCGATCCATGTCTGATGTTGTTCAGCACCTGCGGCGTGAGGAGGCCTCGCGCAGCTTGAGTTCGCTATATCGGGGCGGCTGAAATCGGAGGAGCTTCATAGCTTTTTCTTCCTAACAAAATTTGAGGGTTAGCGCGCGCTGGGTGCAGTGGTTCCGCGCTTGAAATGGGTGTCTGCTCTGAGTGCCGATCAGGTATGTCTTCTGCCAGTGCATCAGGTCAATTCGAACCGGAAAAGGTAGCGGTACCAAGAGGCAGGTGCCCCTCCCGTAGGGAGTACAAAACGCCAATGGCGCAACGACTCCACCGCTGCCGCATCCAGGTCGGCATGGCCAGAGGAATGCAGCATCCTGACCTCGACCACCGAACCGTCGGCCTCCACGCGAAAGCCCAGGGTCGCCAGCCCCGTCCGCTTCTCCCAGCGGGCCTCTTCGGGGTACTCGGGGGCAATGGAACGCAGGACCTTGGGCGCCTGGTAGGGGGCAGCGAGCGTGCCCGCCAACATGCTTGTGGCCTTAGGTGAGTCGCCGCCAGGCGACCCCGGCAGGCTGCCGATTACTGCAGTGCTGGGAAGTGCAAGAGGCAATAGGGCTGACGTTCCTGGAGTGGGTAGAGCAGCGCTATCCAACGGTTCGGAGTGACGCACCTGACCCTTTACAGTCTCAGATAGGCGCGCGACCTCCGCTGCAGGCGTCACAGCCGACGACTCCTCTGCTGGTGCCATGGCAGGAGAGTGGAACGACGAACCCACAGAGGCATGGCGGCTTTGGGGTGGCTTGGGATGCAATGCCTGGGCGGTTCTGGTGTCTGGTATACCGACAGGGATCGGCCCAACTAACTGGATAGGATGCTCATCAAGCAGACGGACCTGGATGGACAGCGACGGCAGGGCAGTGGTAGGTGGTGGCGCGAAACCTGACAAGGCTACGGCATGCAGCGCGCCGGACAGGCCGAAAGTCAACGGTAGACGCATCGCATCTGGGATCATCGTCATGGTTGGCTGCACACTGCCGCTTCCCGCAGCCTCGTGCCACCTCGTTCTTCCAGGAACTATTTGAATTTGCCCATCATTGCAAGGGAATATGACAAGCAATCGGATGACCAACCTGATCCCCCGCTTTTTGTATCCGACATCCTCTGATCAGCAATCACCGTCAGATTTTGTCAACACTGCTGTCGAAAATTACAAAGAAGTTTTGGATTAGTGAACGGTAACCTACTGATGTCAGCCAGAATTAGCCGACTGAATATCCTGGGCTGGATGACCGTTTCTGATCCCGAATCGGACTTTCACACACCGGCGCTTAACAGTCCTAAGTGGGTCTGGAGTACGCATTCGCTGAAGTTGAAAGCGGCCATTAAGCGGCATTTCTAGCCAATGGCCGGTGCGCGGTGCACTGACCTAGGTGGCGCAGTACGCCACCGTCGGTTCTGGCCGAGCACCGGACAGATGAAGCGGTCTGCTGGAAGACAGAATCGGGTCGAAAGCTGTAGCTGGCGCGAACGGAATGTCTGTCCTGACAAGCGCTGTATATCAGATGGACGAATCGAACATGTAGTAACGCCGTTTCTATTCTCAGCTCGCCATCTGCCCCGCCCCTTGTTTGTAACAGATAGTCCGCTTACTGACTGTCACCATACGCATCCACGATGCAGCGCGCGCCAGGGTGAACCGGGCCTGGCTCACTCACTTCCCGGTTTTCGCCGCCCGCGCCAGCAACAAAGCCCGCTCCCGCGCGTTCTGCGCCAACTGTGCAGCGCGCGCGAATTCGGCGCGCGCTTCTTCGATGCGATCCAGCTTGGCCAGCAGATCGCCGCGTACCGCCGGCAGCAGGTGATAGGTCTTGAGCGCCGGTTCGGTAACGAGCGCCTCGACCAGTTCCAGCCCGGCCGCCGGGCCGTGCGCCATGCCGACGGCGACGGCGCGATTGAGCGCCACCACCGGCGAGGGCGCGACTTGCGCCAGCGCGTCGTAGAGCGCGGCGATGCGCGACCAGTCGGTGTCGGCGGCAACAGCGGCACGGGCGTGACAGGCGGCGATGGCAGCTTGCAGGGTGTAGGGACCGAACGGGCCCGGCAAGCTCTCGGCGTGTGCCAGCGCGGCCAGCCCGCGACGGATCAGCAGGCGATCCCAACGCGTGCGGTCCTGATCCATCAACAGCACCGGCTGACCCAACGCATCGACGCGCGCGGCGAGTCGGGATGCCTGGATTTCCATCAGCGCGAGCAAGCCATGCACCTCGGCGACGTCTGGCAGGCGGCTGGCGAGCACCCGGCCCAAGCGCTGTGCTTCCTCGCACAGCGCGGGACGCATCCAGTCGTCACCCGCTGTGGCGGCATAGCCTTCGTTGAAAATCAGGTAGAGCACTTCCAGCACCGACGGCAGCCGCGCGTGCAGTTCCGCGCCGCGCGGCGTTTCGAAGGGCACGCGCGCTTCGGCCAGGCTGCGCTTGGCACGCACGATGCGCTGTGCAATGGTGGCGGTGGGCTTGAGGTAGGCGCGCGCGATCTCCTCCACCGACAGGCCGCCGACCACTTTCAGGGTCAAGGCCGCGCGGGCTTCCGGCGAGAGCAGTGGATGACAGGCGGTGAAGACGAGCGCGAGCAAATCGTCGCCGATGTCGTCGTCGAGCGCAGCATCCACCGCCTCAGCGAAATCGGCTTCGCGGATGGCGTGCTGCGTATCGAGCTCGACCGCCAGCTCGACGTGCTTGGGCGCGGCCTGCGTGCGGTGGCGCAGGATGTCGAGCGCGCGCCGTTTGGCTGCTGTGGTGAGCCAGGCAGCGGGATTGTCGGGCACGCCTTCCGTCGGCCAGTGCTCCAGCGCTGCCACCAGCGCGTCCTGCGCGCATTCCTCTGCCAGCCCCAGGTCGCGCGTGAGTCGCGCGACCGCCGCGACGACCTTGGCCGATTCGATGTGCCAGATGGCAGCAAGGGTATCGGCAGCAGTCGTCATCGCACCAGACTGACCATAGGTTTGAAGCCGCCCCAGAACATGCGCTTGCCGTCGAAGGGCAGTACCGCGGGATCGGCGCTCGCCATGAAGGCCAGCCGAGGATCGGCCATCACCTTCGCGTTCACTCGGTCGCGATCCCTGCGCGATTTGAACACGATCCAGGAAAACACCACCGTCTCGTCCGGCTTCCGCTTCACCGCCTGCGGAAACGAGGTGAGCTTGCCGGGCTGCACGTCGTCGGCGACGCATTCGTGGACTTCCAGCGCGCCGTGTTCGATCCATATCTTGCCGGCCTTGCGTGCGAGGTGGCGATAATCGGCAAGCTTCGCCAGCGGAACCGGCAGCACGTAGCCATCGACATAGGCCATGTCAGCCTCCTTGCACGGGATTCATCTGGAACACTTCCCAGACGTGTCCATCCGGGTCCTGAAAGCCGTGCTGATACATGAAGCCGTGATCCTGCGGCGCGCTGTAGGTGTTGCCGCCGGCAGCCACCGCCTCGCGCACCATCGTGTCTACCGCATCCCGGCTGTCGAGCTGCAAGGCCAGCAGTACCTCGGTCGCGGCGCGCGCGTCGGCGGGCGGATGCGGGGCAAAGCCGGCGAAGCGTTCGCGCGTGAGCAGCATGGCGTAGATATTCTCGCCGACGATCATGCAGGTGGCGGTGTCGTCGGTGAAGTCCGGGTTGAAGCTGAAGCCGAGCTGGGCGAAGAAGGCGATGGACGCCTTTAGATCGGCCACGGGTAGATTGACGAAGATTTGTTTGACCATGAGTCGTTCTCCTTTGACTAGCCGGCGTTGATCGCCAATTGGGCGGCGAAAGCCCGCTGGTAGGCGGGCCGCGCTTCGCCGCGGGCGACATACGTAGCGAGATTCGGGAATTCGTCAAGAATGCCCGATGCTCTCAACCTGAGCAGCACGGACACCATCATCAGGTCGCCCGCACTGAACGCGCCATTGAGCCAGTCGGCATCGCCCAAGCGAGCAGCAAGCAGGCGCATGCGGACGCGCACGCGATCTTCGACCAGCGGCAGACGCGCCATACTCCAGGATTTGTTGCCCTCAAGTATCTTTGCGTTTGCGAGGTCGAGGATCGGCGGCTCCACGGTGTTGAGCGCGGCAAACACCCATGTAATCGCACGCGCCCGGGCATTGGCATCGTCGGGCAACAGCCCCGCATTGTGATCGGCGATATGCAGGACGATCGCGCCGGACTCGAACAGCACGAGGTCGCCCTCTTCGTAGGTGGGGATTTGCCCGAACGGATGCAGCGCCAGATGCGCGGGTTCCTTCATTGCAGAAAACGAAAGCAGACGAACCTCGTAAGGCCGGCCCACCTCCTCAATCGCCCAGCGCACGCGCGTGTCACGCGCCAGCCCCTTGCCGCCGTCGGGCGATCGTTCGAAGGCGGTAATGATGATGGTCATTGCGAGTTCCTCTGCGCTTCAAAAAGTTTAGTGGTCGGGAATGCTTTCCCGGTATTCGGGTGAACCAGCACGCACGCCGAAGGAACGTATTTCCGCCGACGTCTGATTCCAGCGTGGCAAAGGGAAATTCGGGGTTCTGCCTTTTCATTCCGATTCGGGGCTGGTCAACCATCCAGCCGCAGCGCGCGGGTCGGCGCATCGTCCGCGATCGGCCGCACTTCCACGCAGCCGCGCTGCGCGCCGGGGATGCGGGCGGCGATTGCAAGCGCCGTGTCCATGTCCGGCGCTTCGATCAGGTAGTAGCCGCCGAGCAACTCCCGCGTTTCGGCGAAGGGCCCGTCGGTGATGTGCGCCTGGCCATCGCGCACGCGCACGGTTTTCGCCGTGCCGGGCGGGGTCAGGCGGTTGCCGGAAACGAAATGGCCCTCGCGCTTGATCGCCTCGGTGAACGCGGCGTACTCGGCGAAATGTCCCGCCGCGTCGGCGGGTTCGAGGTGTTCCATCATCTGTTCGGCGCAAATCAGGCAAATGAATTTCATGGCTGCGTCCTCAAGCTTCTGCCGCGCGTTCGAGCGCGGCGATGTCGATTTTTTTCATCCGCATGGATGTCTACTGCGTTGCCCGAACTCTCCGGACTCATTTTAACGACGCACGGAAACAGGCGAATTCGACAGCGAGAGATGAATTTTCTGCGTGTGGCATCGTTCTGGGCTTCAGCCGCCCGCGATGGCGCCGACGACGACCAGCGGTTCGCGTCCGGCGGCGACCTCATATGGCAGCAGCGCATCGGGCGCGATATTCGAGAGATCGTCCTGGCAGGCGTAGAAGCGCACCAGCGGGCGGCGCTGACCCGTGACACGGTCGCGCACGGCACCGGCGAGCATGGGGTAGGCCGCTTCGAGCGCGTCGAGCACGGCGGCGAGTGTGACTGGGCCGGTCAGGTCGAGCTCGACCTCGGTGGTGCTGCACCGCGCCAGCGTGTACAGGTGGTACGGCAGCACGACGCGGACGGTGTGCCTGTCGAGATCGGCAGCCATGTCAGGGCAGCGTCTGTACGCTGACCGAGAGCACGGCCGGCAGGTCGCGCACGATCGCCTGCCAGTGGTCGCCCGCGTCGGGTGAGACGTAGACCTGGCCACCGGTGGTGCCGAAGTACACGCCGCAGGGATCAAGACTGTCGACTGCCATCGCGTCGCGCAGCACATTGACATAGCAGTGCTGCTGCGGCAGGCCGTCGGTCAACGCTTCCCAGGCGTTGCCACCCGCCTTGCTGCGATACACGCGTAGCTTGCCCTCGGGCGGGTAGTGCTCGGAATCGCTCAGGATCGGCACGACGTAGACGGTGTCGGGTTCGTGCGCATGCACCGCCATCGCGAAGCCGAAATCGCTGGGCAGGTTGCCGCTGATTTCGAACCACGAATCGCCGGCATCGTCGCTGCGCATCACATCCCAGTGCTTCTGCATGAACAGCGTCTCGGGCCGCGCCGGATGCATCGCGATGCGGTGCACGCAGTGGCCGACTTCGGCTTGCGGGTCTGGAATATATTGCGAATGCAGGCCACGGTTGACCGGTTTCCAGCTCGCGCCGCCGTCGTCGCTGCGGAACGCACCGGCCGCCGAGATCGCCACGTACATCCGCGCCGGGTTCACCGGGTCGAGCAGAATCGTGTGCAGACACATACCGCCCGCGCCGGGCATCCATTTCGCGCCCTGCTGTTCGCGCAGGGCGGGCAGTTCCTGCCAGGTCAGCCCGCCGTCGGTCGAGCGGAACAGCGCGGCGTCTTCCACACCCGCATAGACCGTGTCCGGGTCGGTCGGCGAAGGTTCCAGATGCCACACGCGCTTGAACGCCCACGGCTTGGCCGTGCCGTCGTAATACAGATGCGTGCCGGGGTCGCCGACGTAGGCGAAATCGTTGCCGACCGGGTTCCAGGTTGCGCCGCCGTCGTCGGAACGCTGGATCACCTGGCCGAACCAGCTGCTGGTCTGCGAGGCATAGAGCCGGTCGGGGTTCGCCGGCGAGCCTGCGATATGAAAGATTTCCCAGCCGCCGAAATGCGGCCCGCTCACCTGCCAGTCGTTACGGGCCGCGTCGGAGGTCAGGATGAACGCGCCCTTGCGCGTTCCAACCAAAACACGAATACGGGGCATCTCACTCTCCTTGTTCGAGTATATGCGTCAGCGCGCCGCCACGTGGCGCGTGAAGTTATCGAGAATCGCTTGCCAGCCCGCGCGCTGATACTCGACCGGGAACGTGGTTTCGGGGTCGAAGGCGACGCGCACACGTACGCCGTCGGCCGTTTCGTCGAACTCGACGCGCGCGTGGCGGTCGCCGAAGACGTATTCGATCAGGCGGTGCGGCACGATGCGGGTGTAGGTGCCGGCAAAATCGAAGCCCTGGCTGCCGTCCCTGGCTTCCATGCGCGCGGAGAAGGCGCCGCCTTCGCGCAGGTCGACTTCGGCCCGCGTGGTGTGCCAGTCGTCCGAGGCGGCGTTCCACTGCACGATGTCCTCGGGGGTGGTGTAGGCGCGCCAGACGGCATCGACCGGCGCGGCCACGGTGGTTTCAACGGTTACTTGCATGAAAGACTCCTCAAGGATGATGGCGCTTCGCCCGGTATCGCGGTCTCCGCTTGAACGCCGGAAATTTTAGCCACGGCGCGCCGCCTCGATCGTGGCGATGTCAATTTTTCGCATGGTCATCATCGAATCAAACGCGCGTTTGGCGGCAGCAGGATCGGGGTCGGCGATCGCGTCCATCAGCGCCCGTGGCGTGATTTGCCAGGACAATCCCCATTTGTCCTTGCACCAGCCACACTCACTCTCCTCGCCGCCATTGCCGACGATTGCGTTCCAGTAGCGGTCCGTTTCGGCCTGGTCATCGGTCGCAACCTGAAACGAGAACGCTTCGCTGTGACTGAATGCGGGGCCTCCGTTGAGCCCGAGGCACGGAATGCCCATCACGGTGAAACTGACCGTCAACACATCCCCTTGCTTCCCGGAAGGAAAATCTCCCGGTGCGCGATACACCGCGTCGACCGAGGAATCGGGAAAGGTGGCGGCGTAGAACTGCGCCGCGTCCTCGGCGGTTCGGTCAAACCAAAGGCAAATCGTGTTCTTGGCGATCTTTGTCATGATATTTCTCCATGAGATTGAGGTCTGCACATCTCCGCACGCGCATCGATCCGCGCGTCAATGAACGCGTGAAACGTTCGAGGGCCGGGATTGGGTCATCGCCCTGTTTTTCCGGGTTTCATTGCACGTAGCACGGCGCGCATTCGCGCACCTCGACGGTGGCGAAGCGCGCGGCCGGGCAGTCCTGGGCGATGGTCAGCGCCGCGTCGCGGCCGGCGCATTCGACGAGATAGAAGCCGCCGACCATTTCGCGTGCTTCGGCGAAGGGGCCGTCGACCAGCGAGGGCGTCTCGCCGCGCTGTTGCACGCGCACGCCGTGGCTGTCCGGGCGCAGCGATTCGCTGGCAATCAACTGCCCGCGTGCGGCGAGCCGCTGGCCGAATTCGACCATTTCGGCGTAGAGCGCGCGGCCTTCGTCCTCGCTGCGCGCTTCGCGCGCGCCGCGTGGTTCTACGATCATCAACAGGTAACGCATGGGATTTTCCTTGTTCGAGAGTGAATGGGCTTTCCACCACATGGCGCGCCGCTTATTTCATCGAGTGCAGGCCGACGACGTTGCCTTCGGTGTCATTGATCAGGGCGATGTGGCCGTATTCGCCGATGGCGAACTTCTCCTTGAGAACGCTGCCGCCGGCCGGCGCGGCGCGCGCGGCTTCCACGGCGCAATCCTCGCAGGTGAAATACACCAGCGTGCCGCCGCCGCCCGAGCCGCACCCTTCCATTTTTACCAGCGCCCCGGACGCACCCATGGCCGTCGAGTCCATGGGAAAGGCCCACAATTCAACGCCGCCTTCCAGCGTGTCGGGCGTGTTGAGTTTTTCCAGGGTGCGCTGCAGCAGGGTTTCGTAAAACGCTTTCGCGCGCGCCATGTCCTGCACGTAGATTTCGAACCAGATGACGGGGTTGGTTTGCATGATGATTCCTTTCGTTCGGGTTGAGCAATGCGGCGCCCGTGTGTTTCCGCATGGATACGACGAACCAGGTCGAGCCGAATCGACAACGGTTCGAAAAAATTTCGCGCGACCGATCGCTCATCCCGCGTCGTCCTTCGCCGCAGCCGTGTAACGGCGCTGCATCTCGTCGGGCTCGACCGCCTCGATGGCATGGCCGATCAACCAGCGATGGCCAAAAGGATCGGTCACGGTTCCGGAACGTTCGCCGTAGAAATGATCCTCGGCCGCGCGTTGGAGCGTTGCGCCCGCGGCCAGCGCGCTGGCGATCATGGCGTCGGCGTCATCCACGTGCAGGTGGATCGTCACCGGCGTGGCGCCGATGGCCGTCGGCGAACGGATGCCGCATTCGGGAAACTCGTCGCTGAGCATGATGGTCGCGGCGCCGAAGGCGAGTTCGGCATGGCCGATGCGTCCGCCGGGTTCGACCAGGCGGAGTTTTTCGGCGCCGCCGAAGGCGCGCCGGTAGAAATCGATGGCGGCATCGGCGTTGGATACGCACAGATAGGCGAACACTTCTTCGATCTTCATCGCAAGTCTCCTGGGGGGTAGCGACTGCAATTTCGCCCACGACGGTACGCGCGCGATGTCATTAAATTGCCCGGCCATCGAAATGTTTAACGGGAACGCTTTCCAGATCGACTTGATCGAGGCATCGAATATTGATGGCAGCCATTCGGGTTCCGGCCGGATCTGTGGCTTCGCCATACGGATGGATGCCGCATTTCGGGCAGAAGCGGTGCTTGATCGTGTGTGGGCCGAATGTGTAGGTCGCGCAGTTTTCCTCGGGCGTGAGCAGGCGCAGGCGGTCGCGCGGGACAAACCACAGCAGCGACCCTTTCCGTTGGCAGATCGAGCAGTTGCACGCCATCGCCCCATCGAGTGTGCCTTCGACTTCGAAGCGGACGTGGCCGCAGTGACAGCTTCCTGTGTATGTCATAGCTGATTCCCCCAGCGTCAGGCGCCTACGCAGCCGGTTTTCGACGCTGCCTGAATTTCTTCGGGTGACATGTCGCGGATATGCGTCGCGATCGACCACTGGTGGCCGAACGGGTCGCGCACCTGGCCGTAGCGGTCGCCCCAGAACATGTCGGTGGCGGGCATGGTCAGCGTCGCGCCGGCTTCAACCGCGCGCGCCATCGTCGCGTCGACGTCCTCGACATACAGGTGGACGATTACCGGCGTGCCGTTCAGGCCGAGCGGACTATGCATGCCCCATTGCGGGTTTTCGTCGACCAGCATCAGCGCGGAATCGCCGATCCACATCATGCCGTGCATGAGCTTGCCGTCGGGGCCGGGCAGGCGGCCGCCGTCGCGCGCGCCGAAGGCGGAGATGTAGAAGTCCATTGCCGCGTTCGCGTCGCGGCAGACGAGGTGGGGGGTCAGGCTGTGCATGCCTTCGGGGATGGGTTTGACGGGGGCGGTCATGGCAGGGCTCCTTGGAAAAGTTATAAAGAAAGGGTTCGGCTATTCACAAGTTAAGGTCAGAATATTTCGCGCATGCGTTCGATCTCCGGCGACGGCGCGAAGTCGTCCAGCTCGTACAGCGGCCGCACTTCGATTTCCGCCGGTTTGCCGCGCCCGGCCGGGTTGGGAAAACGCCGCGCCCATTCCATCGCCTCTTCGCGCGATTTCACCTGGATGAGGGTGTAACCGGCGATCAACTCCTTCGTTTCGGCGAACGGCCCGTCGATGACGCTGCGTGCGTCGCCGTCGTAGCGGATGCGCCAGCCATGCGAACTGGGTTTCAGGCCCGAGCCGTCGAGCAGCACGCCGGCCTTCATCAATTGCTCATGGTAGTCGGCCATCTCGGCCAGCAATTCGGCCTCGGGCGCCGGGGTGGTTTCAGCCTCGGACTCCGGGGTGGCCTTGACGATGAGCATGTAGCGCATGATGGACTCCTGTAAAAAAGCGGACCGGGAATCAAAATGGTCTCTGCTACTACGACGTGCCAGTACGGTAAAAATCGACACGGCCCATGACAAATATAGATTGAAAACGCTGGCTCGACCTTTGCTTGTAACAGTCAGTCCGCACACTGACTGTCGCCATGAGCATCCACGTCGCCATCCGCCACACCACCGTCTACAAGTTCGACCGCCGCGTCTCGCTGAGCCCGCACGTGGTGCGGCTGCGTCCGGCGCCGCATTCGCGCACGCCCATCCTCGCCTACTCGCTGAAGATCACGCCGGAGACGCACTTCATCAACTGGCAGCAGGATCCGTTCGGCAACTATCTGGCGCGGCTGGTGTTCCCGGAGGCGACGCGCGAATTTTCGGTCGACGTCGAGGTGATCGCCGATCTGACGGTGATCAACCCCTTCGATTACTTCGTCGAGGAGAGCGCCGAGCACTATCCGTTCGACTACGACGCAGCCCTGAAGCGCGAGCTGACGCCCTACCTCGAGACCGAGCCGGCGGGGCCGCTGTTGCAGGGCTGGCTGGATCAGGTGCCGCGCGAGCGGGTGCACTGCAACGATTTTCTGGTGGCGCTGAACCAGCGCCTGCAGCGCGACATCGCCTACACCGTGCGCATGGAGCCCGGGGTGCAGACGCCGGAAGAGACGCTGCAGAAGGCGCTTGGCTCGTGCCGCGACTCGGCCTGGCTGCTGGTGCAGATCCTGCGCCATCTGGGCCTGGCGGCGCGTTTCGTGTCGGGCTATCTGGTGCAGCTCACCGCCGACGAAAAATCGCTCGACGGCCCGTCGGGTACCGAGAAAGACTTCACCGACCTGCACGCCTGGACCGAGGTGTATCTGCCCGGCGCGGGCTGGATCGGGCTGGACCCGACTTCGGGACTATTCGCCGGCGAAGGCCACATTCCGCTCGCCGCCACGCCGCAGCCGTCTTCCGCCGCACCGATCGAGGGCATGACCGATACGTGCGAGGTCGAGTTCGAGTTTTCCAATACCGTCAGCCGCATTCGTGAAGATCCGCGCGTGACGCTACCGTATAGCGACGACGCGTGGGCGGCGATTCTGGCACTCGGTTATGCGGTCGATGACAAGTTGCTGGCCAGCGACGTGCGCCTGACCCACGGCGGCGAGCCCACGTTTGTCTCGATCGATGACATGGAAGCACCAGAATGGAACACAGATGCTTTCGGTCGCCACAAAAGGGAGCGCGCCGAAGTGCTGGCGCGGCGCTTGCGCGAACGTCTGGCGCCCGGCGCGCTGCTGCACACCGGGCAGGGCAAGTGGTATCCGGGCGAGCCGTTGCCGCGCTGGGCGCTGGGGATCTACTGGCGCAAGGACGGCGTGCCGATGTGGCGGAACCCGGCGCTGCTGGCCGAGGCGGAGCAGGACAGCGGCCGCAGCGTGATCGACGCGCGGCACTTCGCCAAGACCCTGGCGCAGCATCTTGGGCTGGCGATGCGCTACGCGCAGCCGGTGTACGAAGACGCGCTCGCTGCGCTGCTGCAGGAGGCGGAACTGCCGCCCAATGTGGAGCCCGGCCACGCCGAACTCGACAGCGCCAGCCTGCGCGGCTCGCTGGCCAACAAATTGTCGCGCGGCCTGAATACGCCGACCGGCTACGTGCTGCCGCTGGCCTGGCGCGGGAGTGAAAAGGACGGCGGCGAACATCCGTGGCACAGCGCGCCGTGGAAGACCCGGCGCGACCGTCTGTATCTCACCCCGGGCGACGCGCCGATCGGCCTGCGCCTGCCGCTGAATTCGCTGCCGTGGGTGGCGGAGGACGAGCGCGAACCCTGGGTCGAGGTGGACCCCTTTGCCGCCCAGCCGCCGCTGGCCGATTTTCATGGCGAAATCGCCGCGCGTTTTTCCAGCTACACGCCTGCGCCATTCGGTGCGGACGACCCCGAGCATCCCGAGCTGCATCCGCAAACCGCATCGGCGAGGTTGAGCGTTGCGGTGCCGCACACCGCCTTGTGCGTCGAGGCGCGCGGCGGCTGTCTGTACGTCTTCATGCCGCCGACCACCACGCTCGAACACTACCTCGACCTGCTGGCGGCGGTCGAAGCCAGCGCCGCCGCGCACAATTTTCCGCTGGTGATCGAAGGCTATGCGCCGCCGTCCGATGGGCGTCTGGAAAAGCTGCTGGTCACCCCCGACCCCGGCGTCATCGAGGTCAACATCCACCCCGCGCACAACTGGCAGCAACTGGTGGACACGACGACGCTGGTATACGAAGAGGCGCGGCTGTCCAGGCTTGCTGCCGAGAAGTTCATGCTCGACGGCCGCCACGCCGGCACCGGCGGCGGCAACCATGTCACGCTCGGCGGTGCGACGCCTGCCGACAGCCCCTTCCTGCGCCGTCCCGATGTGCTGGCCAGCCTGATCACCTACTGGCAGCACCACCCGGCGCTGTCGTATCTGTTCTCCGGCATGTTCATCGGCCCCACCAGCCAGGCGCCGCGCGTCGACGAAGGCCGCATCGAACGGCTGTACGAACTCGAAATCGCGTTCCAGCAAATGCCCATCGGCGACACCCCGCAGCCGTGGCTGGTGGACCGCCTGTTGCGCAATCTACTCACCGACCTTACCGGCAACACGCACCGCTCGGAGTTCTGCATCGACAAGCTGTATTCGCCCGACAGCGCCAGCGGGCGGCTCGGCCTGCTCGAGTTTCGCGGCTTCGAAATGCCGCCGCACCTGCGCATGAGCCTGGCGCAGATGCTGCTGTTGCGCGCGCTGGTTGCGCGCTTCTGGAACGAGCCCTACCGCAAGCCGCTGGTGCGCTGGGGCACGCTGCTGCACGACCGCTACATGCTGCCGCATTATTTGTGGGCCGACCTGAAGGACGTCATCGACGACCTCAACATCGCCGGCTTCCCGTTCCAGCTCGACTGGTACAAGCCGTTCCTGGAATTCCGTTTCCCGCGCCACGGCACCCTGCAGCTCGGCGACATCGCCGTCGAACTGCGTACCGCGATCGAACCGTGGAACGTGCTGGGCGAAGAAAACACCAGCCTTGGCACCGCGCGCTACGTCGATTCGTCGGTCGAGCGCCTGCAGGTCAAGGTCAGCGGGCTCACCGACAGCCGCTACGTGCTCGCCTGCAACGGCCACCGCGTGCCGCTGGTGCCGACCGGCGTGCATGGTGAGTTCGTCTGCGGTGTGCGCTACCGCGCCTGGCAGCCGCCGTCGGCGCTGCACCCCACCATCGGCATCCATTCGCCGCTGGTATTCGACCTGATCGACACCTGGAACGACCGCGCCGTCGGCGGCTGCACCTACCGCGTGGTGCACCCCGGCGGGCGCAGTTACGACACCTTTCCAGTCAACGCGATGGAGGCCGAGTCGCGCCGTCATATGCGCTTTCAGGATTGGGGGCACAGCATCGGCAGCTTCAGCCATCCGCCTGACGTCAGCCCGATGCCGGCCACCCAGTCGTCTGCGGAGACAGTGCGCATTTTCATTCCCGGCGGCAGCGCGCCCGGACCGATGGTGCCGCCGCCGGTGGCCGACGTCGGCGAATTCCCGCACACGCTCGACCTGCGTCGGCGCTAGCCGTCTTCCCCTTACCGTTCACCTCTCACGGCTCACCCACATATGGCACACATCCACTTCATCGGCGGTGAAAAGGGCGGGGTTGGCAAATCGCTGGTCTCGCGCCTGCTTGCGCAATACCTGATCGACCACGAACAGCCTTTTCTCGG
Organism: Thiobacillus sp.; assembly: GCF_018780105.1. Taxonomy (GTDB): domain Bacteria; phylum Pseudomonadota; class Gammaproteobacteria; order Burkholderiales; family Thiobacillaceae; genus Thiobacillus. Next base: position 39,646 of record NZ_JADMKC010000033.1, on the reverse strand, counting down.
CTTCGACACCGATCGTTCGCACGGCGCGCTGATGCGCTTTTATGCGGGCTACGCCTCGCCCGTCGTCGTGGACAGTTATGAAAGCCTCGATGCTATCGTCGAAGCCGCCATCGCCGAGCCCGCCGTTGATGGAACCCAGCGCTGCATCCTGGTCGATCTCGCCGCGCAAACCCAGGACGCGCTGACGCAATGGATGGACGACTCCGGCGTGCTGGAACTGGCGGGCGAAATGGGTCTGGTGCTGAGCTACTGGCACGTCATGGACTCGGGCCGCGACCCGGTCGACCTGCTGAAGAAACTGCTCGACCGCTTCGGCGCGCGCCTCAACTACGTGCTGGTGCAAAATCATATTCGCGGCGACAACTTCGATCTACTCGAAGCCTCCGGCGAAAAGCAGCGCGCGCTCGACCTCAATGCACGCGTCATCAATATCAAGCGCCTGCACGAAGCCGCCATGATCAAGATCGACGGCCACAGCAGCAGTTTTTGGTCGGCCACCCAGCGCACCGACGACCATGCACTCGGCATTCTCGAGCGCCAGCGCGTCAAGCTGTGGCTGAAAAGCGCTTACAGCGAAATCGACAGCCTGCATATCTGATTAATTAATCGCACCTGAATGGAAACCACCCCAGGGCGCAAGCAATGACGACTGAGTCCGGCAGATGAAAAACGGCCCCTTCGATGAGGGGCCGTTTTTCGTGTTGCCGGAAACCGGGAGCTCAGTTCAGGTCCTTGTCCTTCCAGAACTTGGTGCCGGCTACGGCGCCGCCCGCCTGGAAGCCGTTTTTGGTCAGGCTGTACAACTTGCCGCCGGTGAATTGACCGACTGTGCCACCCGCCGATTTCTTGCCGGCGCCGGCCCCCGCGCCGCCTTCGGCGCCCGCTTCCCATCCCGAGTCGATGAAGCCCTGCATCGATTTGGCATCCTTGAACACGAACAGATAGCGGGTTTGCGACGCGCCGATCTGCAAGCCCGCGCTGGCCTGGGCCAGCGACATGAACGTGTCATTCATGGTTTTGTTGTCGTGCACCAAGCCCTTGCCGCCGCTGCCGCCGAGCAGAAAACTCAACCCATATGTGGTGAATACGCCATAGCCCGGTGCTTTTGCGACGGCATCTTTGAGCTTCGGATCGGCTTGATAAAAATCCGTGAGCGTCTTGTCGACCGTGGTCCGGATCTCGGCGCGCTGCTTTTCAACGTCCGACTCGGCAAAAGCAGCCGGGCCTGAAAGCGAAATCAGTGTGGCCGTTGCGAATGCTAAAAAATGGCTCAGTTTCATGATGTGCCTTTCATTTGCGTTGAGGGGGATGCGCCGGGTTGCCAGCACCTGGCCGCGAGTCAGGTCGGCTGCGCCAGGATGCGTTCAGCAACGCGGCAGTTATCGTGCGGGGGGCGGGAATGGAGTCGCTCCGGCAGCAGCCAAGCCTGACATCTGTATAGGCCGGAGAAATGGATTTGCAAGGCACGGGCAGGTCGCGCCGCGTGCCGGCGATCACCTGTTGCGGGTGGTCTGCCCAGCTGTCAGCCGCGTGCGCCGCCGATGTAGCGTTGAACGGGTTCGGCAGTTTTTTCCTTGACGGGTTCTGGTGTGGGAGCCGCTTGCGTGGGCTTGGCAGCGAGCAGGCCGAATTTGTCGCGCAGGGTCATGGCCAGCAGCACCAGCGATTCGTCGGGCAGGTTTTCCACCGCGCTGAGTATGCTGTCGGCGTAGCCGGCGTCGGCGGCCAGCTTCACCAGATCGATTTCAGGACCGCCCGCCTTGCGGGCGCCAAATTTCAGTTTCACCATTTCGTTCAGGGTGTCGCGATCCATGGTTTGCTCCACAAAATAAGTATTTAATCGATTGCTGATGTATCGGTTAAAACGATGCCGGCTTGAGCGTTTTTTTTGCGCATCAATCCGGCGGTTTTGAATCAGGCTTGCGCTTCGGCCTGCAGTTCGCGCAGGCTTTCCTCAACTCCGGCGGCATGCGTGAGTTCGGCCACGTTGTCCTTGGTAAAAAAGCCCTGGAAGCCGCCGAAGCGCTGGACGTACTCGATGATCAGCGAGGAGTATTCCGACGCGCTGGAGAAGATCTGCTTGAGCCCTGCTTCCTTCGAACCGATGACATCGAGCAGGAATTTCTGTCCGCAATCGCGCAGCGAATTGACCACAAAGTCGATGTTGGCGAGCTCGGCGGTTTCGCCGTCTTTCACCGCCACGGCAACGTGGTGCAGGCGCGGGCCGAAGTTGCGCACGAAGGCCTCGGTTGGCGATTCGGTCAGCAGGTGGTTCATGAAGTAGGGGTGGTTGGCGGCGGTGAATACCTTGGCCGGACATTCGAGCTCGTTGGCGTAGTGCACGCTCTTGGTGACGTTGGTCGAGGAATTCTGGTCTTCGATGTCGTAGGCGCCCCAGAAGTAATAGCTCGTCAGGGTCAGGTACTCGAGGATGGCTGCCTCGCGGTTCTGGCTGTAGATGCGGGTGGCCAGGTGGTCGATCGGCAGCAGCAGCGTGTCGATACCGAGTCGCTTTTGCGTCGCCTTGGCGGCTTCGTACGCGGCCTGCATGTCGTCGCGGATGCTGCTCCAGCCGAGCGCGTAGACGCGGATGTCGGTTTCGGGCCGCTCCCAGTAGGCGACGATGTTGTGGGTGTAGGGGCTGGGTTTGACCACCGCCATGTTGCCCGGCAGTTCCAGCTTGCGGATCTGATCCTGGTTGAAGAAGCGGATGTCGCGCGCCTTCTGCATGTCGACCACCGCGTGCGGGTCGGTCACGCGCAGCACTTCGCCCATGTAGCGCGAGTTGGGCTTGACTGCGCCGATCGGGTAGACCTCGTTGAGGCTGCGAAAAATGCCGCGCACATTGGGGTCTTTCACTTCGCGCACCAGGATGTCGGGCGCGCTCATGTCGATGCGCAGGATGTGGGTGTAGTGCGTCTCGGTTTCCAGCGTGACCAGGTAATGGTACGGCGTCATCACGCACAGCTCGGCGAGGTAGGCGACCGCATGGCTGGGCTCGACGGTGATCATCAGCGCGTCGATCTGGCGGATCGCTTCGGTCAGGCCGATGCGGTCGCGCTCGTTGAGCAGCTGGCCCAGATAATCTTCGAACTGCGGTGAGTTCTGCTTGTCGCCGACGCGGGGGAAACTGAGCGAGACGGTCATGGGATCAAACCAGACTGAAAAGGGATTGGGACATTTTTTGCGGATGCGCCGCACGGAAGTATGTCTGGCTGATGATGCCGTTGAGGTCGGCCAGCCGCTTCTGGATGTCGTCGCAGAACTCGTGCAGGCCGTTGGCCGCCAGTGCGCGGTAGTCGGCGCGGTCGACCAGGTCGAGCATGCCCTGCAAGCGCCGCATCGGCTCGGCGCCCGGCAGCTCGCCGAGCGCAAACTGGATTTCGTGCAGGCAGTGGCGCACGCTGCGCGGGAACAGCAGATCGTTGAGCAGGAAACCCAGCACCTTGTGGCCGCGCGCATGCACGCCGACGTGGCGGCGGTACATCTGGTGCGCCGACAGCGCATGCAGCACGCTCATCCAGATCAGGTCGTAATACTGGCTGTTTTGATAGGGCAGGTTGATGGCGTAGCTGACGTCGAGCACGCGCGAGGTCATGTCGGCGCGTTCGACGTTGCGCCCCAGCCGCATGAACTGGAAGCCGTCGTCGCGGCTCATCGTGCCGGACAGCAGCCCGACCACTGCCTGACGGCGACGGATGATTTCAGTCAGCACTTCGAAGCGTTTACGGCGGTCGAGCGCGTGGCCGAGATGGGTGCTGGTGTAGAGATACAGCTCGTTGACCCATTCCCAGGATTCGCGCGGCAGCACCTCGCGGAAGGTGCGGGTGTTCTCGCGCGCCATCCGCACGCAAGCGAAAATCGACGACGGATTGCGCTCGTCCTGGATGAGAAAACTCATCACGGCGGTCTCGCTCGCTTCGTCGTAGTGTTTGTGGAAGGCCTCGTCCAGCCCCACCACTTTCAGCAGGTCTTCCCAGCCGAAGCTGGCGCCGCGCGGCATGTCCATCAGCAGCATGGTGGTGGCGTTGATCAGCCGTGCGGTGTCTTCGGCGCGTTCGAGATAGCGCGCCATCCAGTACAGGTTTTCAGCTACGCGTGCCAGCATCAGATCACCCCCTGCACAATCCATGTGTCCTTGCTACCGCCGCCCTGCGATGAGTTCACCACCAGCGACCCGCGTCGCAAGGCCACGCGCGTGAGGCCACCGCGGGTGACGTTGATGTCCTTCGATTGCAGGATGAACGGCCGCAGATCGACATGGCGCGGCTCGATGGCGCCGTCGCACAGCGTCGGCACGGTGGACAGCGACAGCGTGGGCTGCGCCATGTAGTTGCGCGGGTTTTCCCGGATCAGCCGGGCGAAGGTCGCCTGCTCTTCCGCGGTCGATTTCGGTCCGATCAGCATGCCGTAGCCGCCGGATTCGTTGGCCGGTTTCACCACCAGCTTGTCCAGGTTGGCCAGCACATAGTCGCAGTCCTCCTGGTGCATGCACAGGTAGCTCGGCACGTTGGGCAGGATGGCTTTTTCGCCGAGGTAATACTCGATCATCTGCGGCACGTAGGCGTAGACCACCTTGTCGTCGGCGACCCCGGAACCGGGCGCGTTGGCGATGCCGACCTTGCCGGCTTTCCAGGCGCGCATCAGGCCGGGCACGCCGAGGGTGGAGTCGGCGCGGAAGACTTCGGGGTCGATGAAATCGTCGTCGACCCGACGGTAGATGACGTCGAGCCGGGTCAGGCCCTCGATGGTTTTCATGTAGACGCAGTCGTCGTCGAGCACGACCAGGTCGGAGCCTTCGACCAGGTACGCGCCCATCTGCTGCGCCAGATACGAATGCTCGAAATACGCCGAGTTGTAGACGCCCGGGGTAAGCACGGCGATTTCCGGGCGATCGCCCGAGCGCGGCGACAGTGCGGCCAGCATGTCGTACAGCTGCGCGGTGTAGCTGTCGACCGGCAGCACGTCGTAGCGCGCGAACAGCTCGGGGAACAGGCGCTTCATCAGCTGGCGGTTTTCCAGCATGTACGAAACGCCCGAAGGCACGCGCAGGTTGTCCTCCAGCACGTAGAAGGTTCCGTCGCCGTCGCGCACGAGGTCGGTGCCGCAGATGTGCGCCCACACCCCGAACGGCGGATTGGCGCCGACGCAGGCCTGGCGGAAGTTTTTCGAATCGGCCAGCACCTCGGCGGGGAACACGCCGTCCTGGATGATCTTCTGTTCGTGGTAGATGTCGTCGATGAACAGGTTGAGCGCCTTCAGGCGCTGCTTGAGGCCGGCCTCGATGCCGTCCCACTCGGATTTTTCGATGATGCGCGGCACCACGTCGAACGGCCATGCGCGGTCGATATTGCCGGCCTCGGAATACACCGTGAAGGTGATGCCTGCGGCCATGATCGCGGCGTCCACCGCACGGTGGCGCGCCTCCAGTTCATCGGCCGGCAGCCCGGCAAAATAGTCGCACAGACCCTCGGCGCTGGGGCGCGGCTTGCCCGCCGCCTCCAGCAATTCGTCGAACCCGCCTGTCAGCGGATACGTTCCGCAATCAATCTTCATCATCCGGTCTCCGATCTTCGCGCACCTTTATTATTTGAAATGGTCGCGTACTTGTATTGATCCTAATTTATTGAATAGCAGCCTCTGTGCCAGCTTGGAAAGCTGTTTTTAATCAATGTGATGTTGGCGCTGTTGGGGGGTATCCAGCGCACCGCGCACCGGTGTGGGGCGAATGGGGCCTCTTTTTGAGGCGGGTATGCCAACACAATGCCCCATTGAAAAAGCCCCGCACGCGTGCGCGTGCGGGGCTTTGTTTTATCCGCCGCCAGGTCTGGCTACGGCGAACGGAACAGCAGGATCAGATCAGGTTTCAGTCCTTGTCGTGGCCTTTGTCGTGGCCGTAGTGATGGCCATCGTCGCCCTTGGTCTTCTGGCACGGCGTGGTGATCATGATGGTGCGGTCGACGCCGCTATCGGGGTGCTGCACGTTGACGTAGGCTGTGTTCGACTTGAAGGGGTCGAAGTACAGGCCGGTGCTTTCCGCGCCGACGGTCGACAGGCTGGCCCACTTGCCAACGGCTTCGGCCACGCCGTCGTTGTTCTCGTCCTTGGCAAACCAGAGGTCTTCCACTCCGCCCGCCTGATCTTCGACGATATAGATGTTGCCATCGGCGTCGATCGCCAGGTTGTCCGGGTTGGTGAACGGGGTGCCGACGGGGGCGCCGGTGGCCATGTCCAGCGTGTTGCGGCTGGCGAACAGTTTGACCGTGTTGCTGCGCAGGTCGATCGAGAACACCTTGTGGTTGGTGGTGGTGGCGACGAACAGCATCTGCTTGCCATGCTTCAGTGTCTTGATTTCCAGATCTTCAGGACGGTCGAAGTTGGTGCCGAGGAAAGCGGGCAGGTTCGGAGTGGCGCGGCCGTCGATCGCAGTCAGGCCGTTGGGGTCGGTGACGACCACGGCGCCCGGCAGGGCAACGCCATTGGCGTCGGTCAGCGGAATCCAGGTGGCAGCACCGGTGGCTTCTTCAACCGTGCCGTCGCCCACGCGCAGCACGAAGGTCTGGCCGGCAGCGAAGAAATCGTCGCCGTTGTCGGCTTGCGGATTGGCCGAGGTGAACTTGAAGATGTGGCTGTCGTTGCGCTCGTCAATGAAGTACAGGTTGTTCTTGTTGTCGAACGCCAGGCCTTCGTGCGACACGCGCGGCAGGATGTCGCGGTGCTTGATCACGATATCGGCGGCGTCAGCCAGTGGGTTGGTCACCTCGAACAGGCGGCCGTACATGCTGGTCGGGCCGGCCGGATCGCTCCACGATTCTTCAGCTGTGAGCAACGTGCCCCACGGGGTCCAGCGCGAAGCATCGAAGGCCACGTGGCTGTTCAATGCGGGGGCTGCAGCCGGGCTCGACCAGATGGTGGTGGTCTGCATGGTGCGCAGATCGGTACGCTGGATGCCAGCCTGGTCGGTTTCGTACACGGTGAACAGGAAGCGGCCGGCTTCGGGGCCGTTCTCGTTGACGGTGTGCATGTCGTAGTTGCCGCTGTCGAAACGGGTCGCCTGGGCCGGGTCACGGGCCACGATGGTCATCTGGCTGAAGTGCGGCGAGGACAGCTTGTAGGGGGCGGCCTCAGGCAGCGTGCCGGCACCGACGTCGCCGGTCATGGGGGTGAAGTCTTCGAAGGACGTTCCAGAGGCGAAAGCGGACGAACCTACCAGCATCAGGCCGATTGCGAGTGAAAGCTTCTTGAGTGTCATAGCAGAAATCCTGTATGTGAATTAGAGGGAAGGGTGTACAGGCTCGATGGGAGCAGCGCGATGAACGCAAAATGAACTGGTTTTTCACCATACGGTGTACGCTCAGTAAACGTGCGCGCCCACCTTGAATCGACTCGTACGAGGTGCATCCTAGCGAGCCAACATGTCAGGTTTATTTCAGGATGTGTGCTGATGGTGACGCGCACCCTCGCCTGAGTGCGTGCTCAGGTGCGACAGACTTGACGCACGATGGCGAGTCGGAGGGTGCTACCCGCTCAGGCGGGGGAATTGATGCCCTGCCGGGTGCAGGTTCAGATTGCTTATTACAGCAACGATGCCGTGTGGGAGTGGCGTATCTTACGGCCTGAATTTGACCCCTGTGTTCATTGCCGAGGCAGGGTCTTTTTTAGCAGCGCTCGCACGCCTCTACCGGCAGGCCGCGCGCGACCCAGCCCGGCCCAGCGCCGCTGCCGGCCATGCCTTCCTTGATGTTGTACACCTGGGTGAAACCCGCCTCCGTCAACACCCGTTGCATCTGCGTGGTGCGGTTGCCGGTGCGGCAGATCAGGCCGATCGGCACGTTCTTGTCGCCGCCGGTTTCGGCCGTCACCTGCGCGACGAAGCCGGCATCGCCTTGCGGATGCGCCATGTTGATCTGCAGCGCGTCCTTCGCCACGCCGGTCTGTTTCCATTCGTCCGGGCGGCGGATATCGATCAGGGTGAGCTTGCCGGCCTGCGCCTGGGCATAAGCATCCGGCGCGGCGAGGGTGGGGCCGCTGTCCTGCGAACAGGCATTGATCGACAGCAGCATGAAGGCCGCCGCAGTGACGAGGGTAAGGCGTTGCATCAACATGAAAGCTCCAGCTTGAAAAATGTTCTTGGGTCTGGATGGCGTCGCGCCCTCAGCAGTCCGGACACGGCTCCATCGGCAGACCGCGTTCAATCCAGCCCGGCCCGTTGCCGTTGCCCTGCATGCCTTCCGGGATGACGTAGACCTCGGTGAAGCCGGCTGCGCGCAGGGCATCGCGGGCATTGGCGGCGCGGTTGCCGGCGAGGCTCAGCAGGCCAATCGGCGTGCGCAGGTTGCCGCCCACGCTGCGCGTCACTTCGCGAACGAAGCCTGCTTCACCCTGCGTGCCGGTCATGTCGATATGCAGCGCGCCCTTGGCCACGCCGGTCTGTCGCCATTCGTCGGCATGCCGCACGTCGATCAGGGTGAGACTGCCGGCCTCGGCGCGTGCATAGGCGTCGGGCGCACTGAGTGTGGCGCCGCGGTCTTGCGAGCAGGCGGTGAGGCAGAGCAATACGAAAGCAGCAAGCGACAAACCTTGAATCAGCATGGTTATTCACGACAAACCGGATGGGCGGCAGTTTAGCTGTTGAGCCGGCGCGCCGATAGCGCGGCGCAGGCTCGAATCGGCCGCGGCCGCATAGCCAGCCCCGGAGACTTGCGCGAGAATGGCGCATGGAAATCTTTCGCCGCTTTCACCTGCAATGCGCGCGCCGCCTGCCGGCCTTGCCCGCAGCCCATCCCTGTTCGCGCCTGCATGGCCATTCGTTCGAGGTCGAGCTCACGCTCAGCGGCGAGGTCGATCCTACGCTTGGCTGGGTGCTCGATTTCGCCGACATCGAGGCGGCTTGGCAGCCGGTGCATGCGGCGCTCGATCACCGTTATCTCAACGATATAGCCGGCCTGGACAACCCGACCAGCGAGAATCTGGCGCTGTGGCTGTGGCGGCGGATCAAGCCCGAACTGCCGGGCCTGTCGCAGATCAAGGTGATGGAGACCCACGATAGCGGTTGCGTCTATCGCGGGGATTGAAGCAGGGGCCTGTTCACACTAATTTCGCACCTGCGTTGCCGCGAGAAAGCGATGGATGCAAGGCGCGTCCCTTGGCAAGGGCCATCCCTTGCCAAGGGACGCAACGCCGCAGACGCGCTTTCTCGCGGCAACCCGAAGGGGCGGGCCGATTCAAGCGCATCTCTTTGTCGCAGTCCGCTTGCTGTGCCCGCACAGCAAGCGGACTGCTTCGCGGGCTGCATCTTGAATCGGCCTCGCCGCAGGTGTGAAATTAGTGTGAACAGGCCCTAGAGCCCTCTGAGTTTTTACCGGGAGAAAATGGGAATGCTGCGTGCTGCAATTTGGGCAATGGTGTCTGTCGGCGTATTGGCCGGGTGTGCGGGAGAATCGGCGCTGAAGCCATCGGAGCTGCCGATCACGGGCGCGCTGGCGTACCGCGAGCGGATCGCTCTGCCGCCCGACAGCGTCGCGGTGGTCGAGTTGCGCGAAGCCGGTGCGAGCGCGCCGATTGCCGTCCAGCGGAGGGTGCTGGCTGGCAGGCAGGTGCCGATTCCGTTCGCGCTGTCGGCCAGCCGGCCCGCTTTGGTTGCCGGCAAAACCTACAGCGTGCGCGGGTCGATCGAGCAGGACGGCGAGGTGAAGTGGCTGAGCGCGGCGGCGCCCATCGATCCGCAGCAGGCTGCGGTCGATCTCGGCACGCTCACGCTGCTGGCCGTGCAGGGCGAGGCGCCACAGATGTTTTCATGGCGCTGCGGCGACCAGTTGATCCAGACCGAGCAGTTTGGCGACAAGCTGCGGTTGCAGCTGGGCGACGCGCAATACCACCTGCTGCAGGCAGAGACGGCGTCGGGCGCGCGCTACGTGACGGTCGACGACCCGACGACGCTGTTCTGGTCCAAGGGCGAACGCGCCCGCCTGACAATCCGCGGCCACGCCTATTCCGAATGCGTGCGCGCCGATACCGCCACCGTGGCCTTCCGTGCCGGCGGCAACGAACCGGGCTGGCAACTCGAAATGGGCGTGCGCACGCTGTTTACCACGGCCGATGGCAAAACCCGCATCGAGTCGCCAACGCCGGTTGCCGAATCCATCGCCAGCGTGCGGCGCTATGCCGTGGCGCCGAACCTGCAGGTGACGGTCTCGCCCCGTTTGTGTGTCGACAGCATGAGCGGCCTGCCGCGCCCGGATACGGTCAGCGTGGTGCTGGACGGCCGCACCCTGCGCGGGTGCGGCGGCGATCCGGCCAGCCTGCTGCAGGGCGGCGAGTGGGTGGTCGAAGACATCGGCGGCGCCGGCATGGTCGACGGCTCGCGCGCCACGCTCAACTTCGACGCGGATGGCCAGCTGGCCGGCAGCGCTTCGTGCAATCGCTACAGCGGTAGCTACCACCTGAGCGGCGAAGGCCTGAGTATGTCGTCGAAAACCGCGATGACCCTGATGGCCTGCGTGCCGACATTGATGCAGCAGGAAAGCCGGTTTATGCAGTTGCTGAGTCAGGTGCGGCGTTTCCGGTTCGGCGCGGACGGCGCATTGATCCTGGAAACGGACGGCGGTGGGACGGTCACGGCGCGGCGTTAAACCATGCACGGTCAAACCGCACTGGCTCGGGACAAAATGCAGGCCGGCTTGCTGGCGAAGTTTCCCCGTCAGCAAGCCGGCCTTGTTCGTTCACGGGAATGACCGGGCGTATTTGCCCGGATCAATCCGTTGTGCGATTACAGCCCCATGCTGGTGAAATCCAGATCGGCGTGCGGCGTGTCGGCCACATTCTCATCGATCATTTCATAGATGTCTTCATCGACGATATCTTCGGCGGGGTGATGGGCGAAAGCCGAGAACGATGCGAGGAAAGAGGTGAGCACTGCAACCTGAAGAATGTTTTTCATAACGGTATTCCCATAAAAGTTGAACATGTCATTCAGCGTGCTGCGATCGCGTGTTGAACGTTCGCGTCAGCTGATGGAGGGCATCGTAAGCAAGGGATCTTTCTACGGCGTTACTTGCCCGTTTCAGTTTGTGTCAGTGTGTTTCAATGGCCAGAAAAGCCCGGCGCCCACAAGCAAATGGGGCACACGAATCGTGTGCCCCATTTGCTTTGCATCGTGCCTGCGTTAGTGAGTGTGCTCGGTTCCGCCATCTTCGCCGCCGGTTTCGTGGCCGCCAGATTTGCTGCCCCCCGACTTGCCGTGAAAAACCTTGTCTTCCACCGACTTGCTGCCGCCTTCCGAGCTGTCATGGTGTTGACTGCCACCCTTGTGCGAACTGCTGCTGTGGCTCGTGCCACGGTCGCCACCCATGTACTTCGGACCCTTGCCCTTGCCGCCCGAGTGACCGGAGGAATGGCCGCCGTCCGAATGGCTATCGGCCGCAAAACTGCCTGCGCTACCCACTGCCAGACCTGCGGTCAGCAACAGAACCGCTGCCCATTTGCTGTAAGCCTGCATCTTGAATAACTCCTGTTAAGTGCACTTCACCGGGCGGCCAGCCGCCCGGTGAGCCGATTAACGAACTTCGTTGTCGTGAATGAACTGGATCACGGTCAGGTAGTCGTCTGCAGCAGCCGCGAAGTCATCGGCGCCGGCATCGCCGACGGTGGGCGTCGGGTCGATCCAGTTGGTGCTGTTGAACAGCGTCTCGTACAGGTTCACCACGGTCGGCACATACACGCCATCCTTCAGCACCAGCACGGTTGCGGTCGCATTCTTCCAGGTGGTGTAGCGATCATAGTTGTAGGTGTCGAAGTTGTAGTAAGTACCCGAGGCCAGATTGTTGATCCCCAGGATGGAGTTCATGTAGACCACGGTGTCAATCTTGATGTCGCCGGTCTTGTCGGCAGCGGCGGCCAGCAGCGAAGCGGGGGTGAACCCGGTCGGCAGCGTCAGGGTCGACGGAAGTGTCCCGGTCATATACGCATCGTACAACGCCAGATTTTCCAGCGGCGAGTCGATGGCCACGCCATTCACCGTCAGGCGACCGGCCGCGTCCAAGCCAATCACGACACCGGTGGCGGTGAGCTTGCTCAGCGCTTCGTCCAGCGAATGCTGCAGCACTTTTTCCGGTGCGCGCGCCACGCTCAGACGACCCAGATCGACCTCGGCGCCGACGACATCATAGGTCTTGCCGTCAAGGGTAACCGTCGGCAACAAGTCACCTTCCGCGTTGTAGGGAATCACCACCAGATTGCCGGCGGAGTCCTTCAGCGGAACCAGCGTGGTGCTGCCTTCCGGGTAGTAATACGCGATCACCTGCACCAGACCGTCGGCGGTCAGGATGGGTACACCGTTGCTGTCGCGCAGCAGGATGACCATATCGCCAAACAGATCACCCTTCTTGGTGCCTGCGCCGCCCGGCTTGCCGCCGCCGCCCGCTTTGCCGCCCTTCACGCCCGCCCAGGCCGGACGGTCGCTGTCTTCGGCCGTGTCAACCGGTGCACGGAAAATTTTGTTGCTAGAACCGCCCTTGCCCTGGCCGCCCTTGTTGGCAGAACCTTTCTTGGTGCCGCCCTTGGTGGCGCTGCCTTTTTTGGATGCGCCACCCTCCTCGGCGGCTTGGGCATCCGAAATTACGCCCAGATCCAACCCGGTCACTGTATTAACAGCCAGCGGCACCGCCAGCATGGCAAACATGGTACCGCCCGTGAGGATCAGTTTTTTAAAATTGTATGTGGGGTGTGTCATATGTTTCTCTTTCTCCATTGATATAAAGACTGCGACTATTTGTCCCTGGCCTTGCGACCGGAGTACTGAACCCTCTTTTCCTACAATTTGAGAGTAGCAACTCTTTTTAAGAAAGACATTGATCTTTCTCAATCATTTGTGACTGAATGTGCGACGGAACGCCATGGTTAAAAACGGAAACCAAGTCCCAGGCGGAACAGGTTTTCGCTGTTCTCGAAACTCATCTCGTCCAGATTGTTCGCGGATACAAAGTCAACCTCACCGTAGTGGGTGTGGCTGTAGTCCATGCGGACAAACGCGTTTTCCGCAGCCTGGATCTCGGCGCCGACGCCAATCCGGGTTCCGTTGCGCGTATTGCTCAGGTCGGTCACATTGTTCCCCACTCTGTAGTGCGTGTTGAAGCGGGTCTGAACGGGCCCAACCTGGCCGTACAGCAGGCTGCCGTTGTCGACGACATAGCCAACCCGCAGCGCAGCGCCGTAGCTGCCGGTTTTTTCCGCCGAAAAATCGCGGCCGCCGGGGCCGCCGGTGTCGCGTACGTGATACCAGCCAAAGTTGGCGGCCTCTGCGTCCAGTTCCAGACCGACATAGATCTGGTTGAAGGTGTAGCCGTAGCCGGTGAAGATGCCGCCGGAAAAGCCCGAATTCGCGAAGTCGCCGGTAAAGGAAACAGGCGCCACGCCAATGTCGTGCGTCCCGGTTGCCGAGGTGCCCAGCGTGCCATAGCCGAGGCTGGCGCCCAGATACAGGCCGCGCAGTTCAGTCGCCGAGCGTGAGGGCAATGTGGGCCCCTCATCGCCAAAACGCCAGCCGAGACCGACGCTGAATATGGACACGCTGGTGTCGAAGACTTCCGTTTCGACGACACCGGTGGCCAGATAAGGCAGGGTGTTGCCGTCATAGCGGGTGTGGCTGTAATCCGTGCGCACGAACAGATTGCGCGACGCCGGGATTTCCAGGCCCACGCCCCAGCGGGTGGCGTCTTCGTCGTGTTCCTGCGCGAAGGCACCGGCCAGACTATCGTTTTGGGTGTAGTAGGTGCGGTATTTTGTGCTCACCGCGCCCAGCTTGCCGTACAGCATGCCGCCATCGAACAGGTAGCCAACGCGGGCGCTCAGGCCATAGCTGTAATCCTTGTCGATATAGGTGGTGACCGCGTCTGGTTTGTCCTTGTTGTGAAACCAGCTGGCATTGCTGTCGCTGGCATCGAGTTCGACGCCGAGATACCAGTCGTTGATCTCGGTGCCCCAGCCGCCAAACAAGCCATAGTTGCCGCCGAATCCGCCCATGTCGGCTTCATCCGTACCGGCGCCGCGCGTGCCCAGGGTTTTGGTGGTCAGCGCGCCATGTCCCAACTGGGCGCCGAGATAGAAGCCGGAAAACAGGCCTGGCGTGCGCGGCGCTTCGGGTGCGCCCGCCTCGGCTTCGGGAATGATGGAATAGTCCCGGTTGCGCGCCGGGGTGTAGCCAATGTTGACCATGATCTGGTTGCTGGCGTATTGCCCATTGAGGTCGTTGGAGTCGCGGTCGGTGATGCGCAAATCGGCACCCAGGTAGATCTGCGGTGCCACGAAATAACGCAGTCCGGCGCCAGCGTCGATGATGGTGTCGAGGCGGTCGTAGTTCTGGAAGTCGCTGCGCGTGTAGGCTGCGCGGCCATTGACTGACAGCTTGCTGCTGAGCTGGTGCTCGACCTCGAAGCCGTAGGTGGTGTCGAGCGAGCCGGACGCATAAACGGTGCCATCGTTGACGGTGGTTTCTTCCAGCGTGCGATCGATGAAGCCGGTAGCCGTCACTTGCGATGTCGGTTTCCACACGGCCAGCGCGCCGAAATACGGCTGGCTGATGTCGGAAAATCCGCTGTAGTCATAATCCTGGCGCATGGCGCCGGCGAACACCTCGCCGACCAGACGCTGGGGCTGCAGGGTGAATCTCACTCCGACGGCGGCACGGTAGCCGTCCGAATCGCGATTGAATGCCTGACTCGGGATCAGGTTGTCGTATTCGCGGTTGTCGGTCGCAAACTGGCCAAACAGTTCGTATTGCGGGGACAGTACATACCCCAATCGCGCGCCCAGCGAGTCCAGCACATGGTCGCGATAATCGTTGTCGACCGCGACGCCGAGGCTGGAGACGCCATCTTCGTAGTCGTACTGGTCGTAGGTGCCGCCGACGCGCAGACGGAAAGCGCCGGATGAGTGGGCCAGGCCAAGATGCGCCTCGTCGTGGTAGTACGCGGTCGGGTTAAGCTCGGCAGTGGGGTTCCGCGAGCCCGGTGTGGAGCGGTCTTCATGATCGCGCGAGTGGCGGGCACCGCCAAAGAGATTGGATTTGGCACCCAGATCGTAGTGGCCGTCGAAGCCCAGCCAATAATCCGTGACGTCTTCCGAGTCGTTGCCGCGGTAACGGTCGATATCCCCACCCAGATCCAGATTCAGCGCGTGCTGCGTCCAGTTGGATTTCAGCGCAAGCGTGGGTGTCAGGGTGTAGATGAAATCTGCGCTGACGTTGGTGCGTTCCGCGTAGATGTTGTCATCGTAGGTGGCGGCCAGCGACAGTTCGGGATACACCAGGAACGAACCCCATGGGATGCCGGGGTATTCGGTCGGCTGGCCCGGGAACACCGATTCACTGGAACGGGGTGCCAGTACCGGAGAAATCGTGGGAGCAGGGGAGGTGACGCCTGACTGTGTACCGGCACCCACCCCGGCGGGGCTCTGGCCTTGCACGGGCGCTGCGGCAGGCGGGGCGGCCCACACGTTGCACGCAGCCACACCAAACGCAGCCGCCATGCATGCGGCAAGCGGTTTCAAAGCATATTTCATTGGAATCCTCCGCAGGCGGGTAACCCGCCTTTTTATTGGATATCAGTTAGTTAGGAAAAACTTTGGGCAATTTTAATGTGCCTTCGGTGGGCGTTTTTTTCGATTGATAATTATCAATACAACAGTGTTGTAAATTAGCGACATCAGCAATGAGCCAGCTTGGACAAGCCTGTTTGATCGCAGACAAATTCATTGCTTTTGTCTGCATGGATCAGTCCGCGCCGCTTGAACTCCGCCACGATGCGGCTGGCAGTTTCGGTGGTGATGCCGAGCAGCGCCCCCATGTCTTCGCGACTGGGTATGGTTTCCGGGTGCTCACCCGTGCAGTCGAGCGTGATCAGCAGCCGTGCCATGCGGGCTTCCGCGGGTCCGGTGGATAGTGCCACGATGAAATGGTCGGCCTGGTCGACCGACCTTTGCCAGCGTTGTTGCAGCGCCTGGTGAATGCCGGGATTGGTCTGATCCAGTTGCGTCACCACCTCTCGCGGGATGCGGCAGACATCCGCGTCCTGCAAGGCGATGGCAGTGTGGTGGTAGCGATCGTCCACAAGCGTTTCCAACCCCACCACATCGCCCGCCCGGAGCAGACGCACGATGCGCTGACCCCCGTTGGGCAGGTCGACCTTGAGCTTGATGCGTCCGCTGCGCAGGGTGTAGACACAGAATGCGGACGCCCCTTCTTCATACAGCACTGCATGTTGCGGGACATGTAGGTTGTCGATGGGCCGCAGAATCGAATCCAGCTCTTGACTCGACAGCCCCGAGAACAAGGCAAAATTGCGTACCTCGCAGGCGGTGCATTTGGCACGGCCGTGCCACTCAATATTGGTGCAATTGGGCTTCATTGAACGAATCCCCGTTCTGACGAGGCGGAGTTAACCAACGGACTGTTTGGAACCATCAAAAATCAACACACCTTTCTAGAAAGGGAAGCCTGTGGCGTGACGCGGTGTAAACATTTTGTTACACAGCCGAAACCAGCTGGCGAACTGTGCATTCGGCGACGAAGCCGCATCGCGTTTGCGTGCTGGCCGTCGTAGGGCAGCTCGACTATGAGTGTGATGAGCCCGCTGCGCAAGGTGTAGACGCTCGGCGTCACATCGCCCTGTTCGTGTTGCCCCGAATTGCTGTTACATGACGCACTCATTGGTGAGGAGGTGTGACTGATTAACAGCAACGCTTGTGCCATCCTGGTCGGCGGCGCTGCCGTGGAAAAAGTCCAGTAAACCAATGCGTTGAGAGCTTCTGTTTGAGAGGGGGGATTCAGGCGCCTGTTTGGGTTGGCGGTAATCCATCATCCGTGTCGAGGCGGCAATTAGCAAGCACCCTCGGCAGTTGGAGATGCGTGACAGGGTGGATACCGGCTTTCGGCTTGGGCTGCACGCATCCGGAGGAGCGCCGTGCCCCTACAGATCATTCTGAAAAGCTCAGCTTGTGGCGTGGCACCCGGGGCCTGCTCACGTCCGTAACATGGGTGATCCGGTGGCATGGGGAGGTGTTCGTACCGTCATTTTTACCGACGCGTTGATCGAGCGTTAAGGCGCGCTACTTGAATTCGCCGGTGACGGCTTCCAGTGCGTCCTGCAAGGTGACCTGGACGTTGAGCTTGCCGTATTCATATCAGATGTGGGCGCAGTGCTGGTGCGATAAATCCAGGCCACTGAGGCGTCAATGGCGACACGTTATGCGGCGCGTTGTTGAAGCAGGGAGTGCTTCATTAAGAAGCAACTCGCGAGCGCTCGTGGTTTGTTCGGGGCTTTGTGCACCAATTTGTGGCATGCGGGAGGCGTTATGCACACCTGTCGAACACGCAATGTGTTCGATTGTGGGGCCGAACCTGCCAAGCTTATGAATCCACGCTTATTAAATGAGCTGGCATCCGCCGTGCTTTATTCTTCGCGCGAGGTATGTCCATGTCTATCGTTTCATCTGTTTGTTGTTATTGCGGGACCGGCTGCGGGGTGTTGATCGAAACCGAAGCCGGAACAATCACCGGCGTGCGTGGCGATCCGGCGCATCCGGCCAATCAGGGCAAGCTTTGCACCAAGGGCGCGAACCTGCATTTGTCGGCGCAGGCCGGCGGGCGGGCGCTCCATCCCGAATTGCGCACTGACCGCGCCGCATTGCGCCAGAAAACGAGCTGGGCGGCGGCGCTCGACCATGTCGCCGACACTTTCGGCGCCGTCATCCGCGAACACGGGCCGGACGCGGTGGGCTTCTATATCTCCGGCCAGCTCACCACTGAGGCGTATTACGCCTTCAACAAGCTGGCCAAAGGCCTGATCGGCACCAACAACGTCGACACCAACTCGCGCCTCTGCATGTCGTCGGCGGTGGCGGGCTACAAGGCCACGCTGGGCGCGGATTCGCCGCCCGGCTGCTACGACGACATCGACCACGCCGGGGTGATTTTCATCGCCGGGTCGAACACCGCTTTCGCCCATCCCATCTTGTTTCGCCGCATCGAGGCGGCGCGCAAGGCCAACCCCGCGCTCAAGCTGATCGTGGTGGATCCGCGCCGCACCGATACGGCGGCGGAGGCCGATCTGCATTTGTCGATCCTGCCCGGCACCGATGTGGCGCTGTTCCACGCCATGCTCAACGTGATGCTGTGGGAAGAGCTGATCGACCGCGATTACATCGCCGCGCACACCGAAGGCTGGGACGCGCTGCGCGCCAGCGTGCGCGAGTATTCGCCGGAAAAAGTCGCGCCGATCTGCGGCGTCGCCGCGGCCGACATCGTGCAGGCGGCGCGATGGTTCGCCCAGGGACCGACGCTGTCGCTGTATTGCCAGGGTCTCAACCAGTCCAGTTGCGGCACCGACAAGAATGCCAGCCTCATCAACCTGCACCTGGCGACCGGCCAGATCGGCAAGCCGGGCGCCGCGCCGCTGTCGCTCACCGGCCAGCCCAACGCGATGGGTGGGCGCGAAGTCGGTGGTCTGGCCAATCTGCTGTCGGCGCACCGCGATCTCGCCAACCCTGAACACCGCGCCGAGGTCGCCGCGCTGTGGGGGGTGGACGACGTGCCGGCGACGCCGGGCAAGACCGCGATCGAAATGTTCGAGGCGGTGAAGCGCGGCGAAATCAAGGCGCTGTGGATCGCCTGCACCAACCCCGCGCAGTCGCTGCCGAACCAGGCGCTGGTGCACGAGGCCTTGCAAGTGGCCGAATGCGTGGTGCTGCAAGAGGCCTTCGCCGATACCGAAACAGCCCGCTACGCCGACGTGCTGCTGCCCGCCACGAGCTGGGGCGAAACCGAGGGCACGGTGACCAATTCCGAGCGCTGCATATCGCGCGTCCATGCAGCGGTGCCGCCGCCGGGCGAAGCGCGCCCCGACTGGGCCATCGTCTGCGATTTCGCGCGGCGGCTGTTGCCGGAGAAGGGTGCGCGCCTGTTCCCGTACGCCGACGCCGAGGCCATTTTCAACGAACACCGCGAATCGACGCGCGGGCGCGATCTCGACATCACCGGGCTATCCTATGCGCTGCTGGAACAGGCGCCGCGGCAATGGCCGTTTGCCGCAGGAAGCGATGCGGGCACGGTCCGCCTGTATGCCGACGGCCTCTACCCCACCGCCAGCGGCCGCGCGCGCTTCCACAACGCAGCCTACTGTCCGGTGTCCGAAGCCATCGACGCGCGTTACCCGCTGCATCTGAACACCGGCCGCCTGCGCGACCAGTGGCACGGCATGAGCCGTACCGGGCTGGTGGCGCGGCTGTATTCTCATGTCGAAGAGCCGCTGCTGTCGATGGCGCGCAGCGACATGGCGCGCCGCCGCCTTGCCGACGGTGAACTGGTGCGGGTGAAAAGCCGGCGCGGCAGTCTGGTCGTCAAAGTGGCGGCCAGCGACGAACTGCGTGCCGGGCAGACCTTCATGCCCATGCACTGGGGCGGCCGCTTCATGGCTGGGCAGGGCGTGAACGCGCTGACGCTGGACGCGTTCGACCCGGTGTCGCGCCAGCCCGAACTCAAGCATTGCGCGGTGCAGGTCGAAAAAACCGAGCTGCCGTACCGGCGCGCGATCATGCGGCGCGGCGACGGCGCCACCCTGCTGCGGCGGGCGCAGCCCTTCCTGGCGCACTTCGATTACGCCACCGCCAGCCTCACCGGGCGCGACAAGACCGTGCTGGTGTTCCAGGCGGCAAGCGTCGGGCCGCTGCCGGAAGCGCTGGTGCAGGAAATGGACGCCGCCTTCGGGCTGGACGATCCGCTGCTGACCATGAACTACCAGGATGCGCGGCGCGGCATCTGGAAAAAGGCACGGGTGGAGGAGGGCGTCATCACCGGCGCCCGCCTGTCCGGCGAAACCGCCGCGCAGGACTGGCTCAAGGATCTGATCGCCGCCGGCGCCTCCGCGATGGACGTGCGCGCCTGGCTACTGGCGCCGGTGACGCAGCCGCCGGCGGGCGGCATCGGCCGCGGCCGCATCATTTGCAACTGCCTCGACGTAGCCGAGCCGGATATCGTCGCCGCCATTGCCGCCGGCGCCGACCTTGCCGCCTTGCAGGCCACGCTCAAATGCGGCACCGAGTGCGGATCATGCGTGCCTGAGTTGAAGCGGTTGCTGGCGGCTAAACCGGCTGTGGGGTAGGGAACTAGCCGGGAAGAAATAGAGCGGTCATGCTGTTTTGAACGATCCGGTTGAGCTTGAGCGTGTGCTGCTGGTCGCGTTGTGTACAGCCGGCGGCTTCAGTCTCGTTTTTCGGTGGCTTGAGTGGTCGCTTCAGGGGTCGCTGCGGCGTCATGCGTCGGCGTTGCCGGTTTGTGGTTGTCGTGCAGGGTCAATTTTCGCAGAAAGGCGCATACCGCATGGCTGGCCCGGTCGAAATCGCCGCCCGAAGCAAGTGACTGTCGCGCGGCCTCGAAGTTTTTCTGCTTGATGTTGTGGACAATCTCACCGGCCACTTGATGAAATCGGTCATGCATTTCGCAGGCTTTAGCGTAGTTCTCTGGCGATAGCTTCCTGCGCCCCCCATCATTCAGCCATATACCCAATTTACAGGCATCGGCGCGGCCAACACTGGATAAATCCAGCTCAACCTTACCGCTCAGAAAATTTCGGAATGTGGCTTTCCAGGCACCATGCACGGCAATGGCCTCTTCGATATCGCTTTTGATTGTCATACCAGCTCCGATGAACGAGTAAACCCTGAAATCAATAACGGCATGGCCGCAATTTTTTTTAGCGGAAAATTTATCGGGATACAGAAACCGGGTCTTTCCATCCGGGTAGCGGGCTGGTTTAGATGCGCTGAAATAAGGCGTCTGGTCCAGTACGAGTGCATCCGTGCTGTCGCGGTGCTCGATTTGCAGGCAGAACCGCTGCGCGACGTTGTGGAACCGAAATGACCGCGCACTTAAAATGGGCAAAAAATCCTGTTTCGCCGCCATATGGTGCGCAGTCTTGATACGTGCACTTATCTGGTGCCCGTCAAGGGGGTGATGCAATCGGGTCACTGGAAAAATCCCAATTCATTCAATGCGTCCCGTGCATTTATGAGGATGGCATTGCTCTTGCTTACATAAACTCAAGCCTATTGATACCGGAGTTGAGAGCAAGATGGATATGAGCACCCCCGCCAAGAAAATGAAGCTGGTGATGGTTGGCAACGGCATGGCCGGCGTGCGTGCGCTGGAAGAACTGCTGAAGCTCGCCCCAGACCTGTACGAAGTCACGGTGTTCGGCGCCGAACCGCACCCCAACTACAACCGCATCCTGCTGTCGCCGGTGCTGGCGGGCGAGCAGACGGTGGACGACATCGTGCTGAACCCGCTCGACTGGTACAGCGAAAACAACATCACGCTGCATGTCGGCCAGAAAGTGGTGAAGATCGACCGCAACGCGCGCGCAGTCGAAACGGAGGACGGCATGCGCGTCGGCTACGATCGTCTGCTGCTGGCGACTGGTTCCAATCCGTTCATCCTGCCGGTCCCCGGCGCGGACCTGCCCGGCGTCATCGGCTTTCGCGATATCGCCGACGTCGACGCGATGGTTCAGGCCTCCAGCCAGTATCAGCACGCAGTGGTGATCGGCGGCGGCCTGCTCGGGTTGGAGGCGGCCAATGGCCTGATGAAGCGCGGCATGCAGGTATCGGTCGTGCATATCGGTCCGTGGCTGATGGAGCGCCAGCTCGACGAACCGGCGGCGCGCCTGCTGCAAAAGAGCCTGGAAGAAAAAGGCATGAAATTCCTGCTGCAGAAACAGACGGCGGAACTGGTGCGCGGCGAGTCGGGCCGGGTCTGCGCGATCAAGTTCAAGGACGGCGATTCCGCACCGGCCGACCTGGTCGTGATGGCGGTCGGCATCCGTCCGAATACCGAACTGGCCGAGTCCTCCGGCCTGCATTGCAACCGCGGCATCGTGGTGAACGACACCATGCAGACTTTCGATCCGCGCATTTATTCGGTGGGCGAATGTGCCGCGCACCGCGGCATTGCCTACGGTCTGGTGGCGCCGCTGTTCGAGCAGGCCAAGGTGGTGGCCAACCATCTGGCGCAGCACGGCATCAGCCGCTACCAGGGTTCGGTCACCTCGACCAAGCTCAAGGTCACCGGCATCGACCTGTTTTCCGCCGGCGATTTCATGGGCGGCGAGGGCACCGAATCCATTCTCTATTCCGACCCCATCGGCGGCGTCTACAAGAAGCTGGTGATCCGCGACAACAAGCTGGTCGGCGGCGTGATGTACGGCGACACCGTGGACGGCGCGTGGTATTTCTCGCTGCTGCGCGACGGCAAGAACATCAACGAATTGCGCGACCATCTGATGTTCGGCCAGGACCACTGCGGCAACCTTGGCCACAGCGGCATCAACAAGGCCGCGTCAATGACCGACGACATGGAAGTGTGCGGCTGTAACGGCGTGTGCAAGGGCGACATCGTCAAGGCGATCCGCGAGAAGGGCCTGTTCACGCTGGAAGACGTGCGCAAGCACACCAAGGCCTCGGGCTCGTGCGGTTCCTGCACCGGTCTGGTCGAGCAGATTCTGGCGGTGACGGTGGGCGGCGATTATTCGGCCACGCCGAAAACCAAATCGATGTGCGGCTGCACCGAGCACACCCACGAAGAAGTGCGCGCCGCGATCCGCCAGAACAAATTGCTGACGATTCCGCAGGTGCAGGAATTCATGCAGTGGAGCACACCCAACGGCTGTGCCAGCTGCCGCACAGCGCTGAACTATTACCTGATCTCGACCTGGCCGGGTGAGGCGGAGGACGACCCGCAGTCGCGCTTCATCAACGAACGCGCCCACGCCAACATCCAGAAGGACGGCACCTATTCGGTGATTCCGCGCATGTGGGGTGGCAACACCACGCCGTCGGAATTGCGCCGCATCGCCACCGTGGCCGAGAAGTACAACATTCCCACGGTACACGTCACCGGCGGCCAGCGTATCGACCTGCTCGGCGTGAAAAAAGCCGACCTGCCAAAAGTGTGGGCCGACCTCGACATGCCGTCGGGCCACGCCTACGGCAAGGCGCTGCGCACGGTGAAGACCTGCGTCGGTTCGGAGTGGTGCCGTTTCGGCACGCAGAACTCGACGCAGATGGGCATTGATCTGGAAAAAGCCTTCTTCAAGATGTGGGCGCCGCACAAGGTCAAGCTCGCGGTGTCGGGCTGCCCGCGCAACTGCGCCGAAGTCGCGATCAAGGACGTCGGCATCATCGGCGTCGACTCCGGCTGGGAAATCTATGTCGCCGGCAACGGCGGCATCAAGACCGAAGTCGCGCAGTTCCTGATCAAGGTCAAGACCGAAGCCGAGGTGATGGAATATTCCGGCGCCTTCCTGCAGCTGTACCGCGAAGAAGGGCGCTATCTCGACCGCACCGTGCACTACGTTGAACGCGTGGGGCTGGATTACGTGAAGAAGAAAATTCTCGACGACCACGAAGGCCGTAAAGCGCTGTACGAGCGCCTGGTGTTTGCCCTGTCGGTCGAAAAAGACCCGTGGCTGGAGCGCACCCAGGAAGGCAAGTACGCGCAAGAGTTTGCTGCGCTGACGGTTTGACGCGTTTTAACTGACTCTGAATAACAAGGAAGCAACATGACCCAATGGCTTGAAGTATGCGATTTGACCGAGATTCCCAAGCTCGGCGCGCGCGTGGTGAATCACGGCGCACTCGCGATTGCCGTGTTCCGCAACGCCGACGATGAAGTGTTTGCGCTGGAAGACCGCTGCCCGCACAAGGGTGGCCCGCTGTCGCAAGGCATCGTGCACGGCCGCAGGGTGACCTGCCCGCTGCATGGCTGGAATATCGAACTGATCGCCGGCTGCGCGGTTCCCCCGGACGAGGGCTGCGCCCGCGAGTTTCCAGTCAAGATCGAAGCGGGGCGGGTGTGGCTCGACCCCGTGGCGGCCGCCAGCGCGGTAGCCTGAACAGCACGACCGTAGTCCAAAAAACATAACTTATACGGGCGGAAAATCCGCCCTTCGGCAGGAGCATCACCATGACACGCGACTTCTGGAAGTCGGGGCACACGCCTACCCTTTTATCAGCCTTTCTCTATTTCGACATCGCTTTCATGGTGTGGGTGATGCTTGGCCCGCTCGGCGTGCAGATTGCCGAAACCCTCGGCCTCACTGCCGCCCAGAAGGGCATGATGGTGGCCACACCGGTACTGGCGGGCGCGCTGCTGCGTATCGTGATGGGCGTGCTGGTCGACCACCTCAAGCCGAAAATGGCCGGCCTGATCGGCCAGCTGGTGGTGATCGCGGGCTTGCTGTGGGCGTGGCTGGCGGGTATTCACAGTTACCGCGAGGTGCTGATTCTCGGCGTGCTGCTCGGCTTTGCCGGCGCGGCTTTTGCGGTGGCGCTGCCGCTGGCGTCGCGCTGGTATCCGCCGCAGCATCAGGGCACAGCGCTCGGCATCGCTGGCGCGGGCAACTCCGGCACCGTGTTCGCGGCGCTGTTCGCGCCCAGCCTCGCTGTGGCCTTCGGCTGGGGCAACGTGTTCGGCATCGCGCTGATTCCGGTCGGTGTGGCGTTTCTGGTCTACCTCTTTTTCGCCAAGGACGCGCCCGACTGCCCTCCGCCGAAATCGCTGCACCAGTACCTGAACGTGCTGAAAGACCGCGACGCCTGGTGGTTCATGTTCTTCTACTTCGTCACCTTCGGCGGCTTCGTCGGCCTGGCCTCCAGCCTCACCATTTATTTCCACGACCAGTACGGCATGACGCCGGTGCACGCGGGCTATTTCACCGCCGCCTGCGTGTTCGCCGGCTCGCTAGTGCGGCCGATGGGCGGCATGCTGGCCGACCGCATCGGCGGCATCCGCACCTTGCTGGTGGTGTATTCGCTGGCCGCCGCGTTTCTGGTCGTCGTCAGCTTTGGTGCGGACAGCGCCTGGCTGGCGCTGGCAGGATTCATGCTCGCCATGGGCACGCTCGGCTTTGGCAACGGCGCCGTGTTCCAGCTGGTGCCGCAGCGCTTCCGCAAGGAAATCGGCGTGATGACCGGCATGGTCGGCATGGCCGGCGGCGTCGGCGGCTTTTATCTGGCAGCGAGCTTGGGCTACATCAAAGGGCAGACCGGCAGCTATCAGCTGGGACTGTTGATTTTCGCCGGGCTGAGTGTGGTCGCGCTGCTTGGGCTGACCGTGGTGAAACAGCGCTGGCGCACCACTTGGGGCGCGGCGGCGATTGCGGGGGCGAAGGTTTAAGGGCGGTAAGCGGTAAGCGGGGAGCGGTGTGCGCGTCGTGCTGACGCGCCAACCTATAATCCTGCTCACCGCTCACCGCTCACCGCTCACCGCTCACCGCTCACCGCTCACCGCTCACCGCTCCCGTCCCCATGCCCCTGAAACTCGATTTCGGCTACGCCACCGCCACCGGTCCGCGTGAGCGCAACGAAGACTTCGGCGGTTTCGTCGAGCCCGCCGATCCGCAGCTGGCGGCGACCAAGGGCATGCTGGCGGTGGTGGCCGATGGCGTGTCGGGCGGCTCGCACGGGCGCGAGGCGGCCGAGACGTCGGTGCGCAATCTGCTCGCCGACTACTACGCCACCCCCGACTCCTGGGAGACACCGCACGCGCTGGGCGCAGTGCTGGCGGCGATCAATCGCTGGCTGTCGGGGCAGACGGCGTCGCGCACCGATGCCGGCGGCATGGCGACCACGCTCACCAGTCTGGTGCTGCGCGGCCGCAGATTTCACTACGCTCATGTAGGCGACACCCGTCTGTATCGCCTGCGCGGCGAAACGCTGGCGCAGCTGACCGTCGATCACGTGTGGGAAACCCCCGGCATGTCGCATGTGCTGAAGCGCGCGCTCGGACTGGACACCCACGTGTTGCCGGATTTCGGCGAGGGCGATCTGCTGGCGGGCGATGTTTTTCTGATCGCCTGCGACGGCGTGTGGGAGCCGCTCGGCCAGCTCGACCTGCACCGCCTGCTGAAGCTGCACGACGCGCCGCAGCGGGTTGCGGATGCGCTGGTCGAGGCGGCGCACGCGCAGGGCGGGCAGGACAATGCGACCGCGCTGGTGGTGCGGGTGGCCGAGCTGGGGACGGACGAATCCACGCTGAGCGACGCGCGCGACCTGCCCTTGCCCGGCAAGCTGAACGCCGGCGCCCGGCTCGACGACTTCGTGATCGAGGACCTGCTGCACAACGGGCGCGACGCGCTGGTCTACCGCGCGCGGCATGAAAAAACCGGTCAGCGCTGGGCGCTCAAAACCCTGCAGCCCATCCTCGCAGGCGACGCCGACGCGGCGTGCCGGCTGCTGGCCGAGGAATGGTTTCTGAAGCGGGTGCATTCGCACTATTTCCCCGACGTGCTGGCGCTGCCCGGCCGCAACTTTCTGTACTTCGCAGTGCGCTATCACGAAGGCGCGACGCTGCAGGACAAGCTCGACGCCGGCCAGCATTTCTCGCCAGTGGAGGCCGTCACCCTGATGATCCGGGTGCTGAAAGGCCTGGCTGCGCTGCATCGGCTCGACATCGTGCATCGCGACATCAAACCGGCCAACCTGCATGTCGACCCCGCAGGCAAGCTGCGCATTCTCGACCTGGGGGTGGCGCGCTGTCCCACGCTCGACACACGCGAACTGCATGCCCAGCCCGGCACCCCGAGCTACATGGCGCCCGAACTTTTCAACAGCGCGGAGGCCAGCCCGCAGAGCGATCTCTACGCCGTCGGCGTGAGCGTGTATCACCTGTTGACGCGCAAGTACCCCTACGGCGAAATCGAGCCGTTCCAGCGTCCCAAATTCGGCGAACCGGCGCCGCCATCGCGGGCCCGGCCGGACATTCCGCCGTGGCTGGAAAACGTGTTGCTGAAGGCGGTTGCGCGCGATCCCGCGCAACGTTTCGAGACGGCCGAGGAAATGCTGCTGGCGCTGGAACGCGGCGAAGCCAATCCGCTGCTGCGCCGCCGCACGCCGCTGATCGAGCGTTCGGCGGCAGGCGCGTGGCCGCTGGTCGCGGCGCTCTCGATCGGCCTGAACCTGCTCCTGCTGTTCGTGTTGCTGGCGAGCTGACGGTCAGGTAACTCAGCGCGGCTGCGGCGTCGGCCGCGGTGCAATCGGGATCGGTCTGTTGGTCGGCATGCCAGGCGGAAAGCCTGCACCGGGCGGCGGGTAATACACCGGCTGCGGCACATACACCGGCGTTTCAATCACCACCGGCTGCACCGGCTGCTGCGCCGCCCGCTGGCGCTCGGATTCCGCTTCGCGCTCGGCCTCTACGGCTTCCTTCTCCCGCCGCTCGGCTTCCAGTTCCTCCGCCTGGGCGGCGTTCTTTTTCAGGCGGGCTTCGGCGGCCTGGACTTCCGCTTCGCTGGGCGGTGGCGCGACCTCCACCTTTTCCACCTTGACGCCCTGCGGCGGGGTGGAGGAGTAGGTCACGTTGCCCGCGCTGTCGACCGATTTGTAGAGTTCGTCCGCAACGCTGGGGGAGCTCACCAGGGCAGCGAGCAGCAGGGGGAAAAGCTGCGCGGGTTTCATCGGTTTCCTTTCAGGCTTGAGCAGGCTGGGCGGGTTGAACGGGCTGGGTGGGTGCATCAGGTGGCGGCCACCATCTCCACCCGGATCGGTTCGCGGCTGTCGAGATGGACATCGCGTTGCGGGAAGGGGATGGCGATGCCGTGTTCGGCGAAGCGCTTGTCGATGCCGAGGCGGATTTCGCTGGCGACCTGGCGGCTGTTGTCCTGTAGGCTGATGTCCAGCCAGTAATCGACGCGCAGCAGCAGCGCGTTGTCGCCGAAGTCTTCCAGCAGCACCAGCGGCATCGGCACCTTGAGCACGGAGGCATGGTCGGTCACCGCCTCGCGCACCAGCCGCATGGCCGTTTCGATGGGCGATCCGTAGGCGATGCCGACTGTCACAGAAAAACGCAGCAACTGGTCGGACAGCGTCCAGTTGGTGACGGTTCGCTCCAGGAACACGCTGTTCGGAATCAGCATGTCGATGCCGTCGTAACGCTGCACCTGGCAGCAGCGGCTGCCGATGTCGTGTACGCGGCCGCGGATGCCGTCGACTTCCACGATGTCACCCAGCTTGATGGGTTTTTCCACCAGTAGGATCATGCCGCTGATGAAGTTGTTGAGGATGTTCTGCGCACCAAATCCGAGGCCGAGGGCGAGCGCGCCACCCATGAAGGCAAATGCGGTGAGCGGAATATGCGCGGTGATCAGCGCCAGCACCACCAGCCCGACGCCCATGCCGATACTGGCCAGCCGCAGCCATAGCAGCGCTGCGCTTTCGTCGCCGGCATACCGCTTCAACATCCAGCGCCGCGCATAGGCGCTGATGCGGCCGGTGAGCCACAATCCCAGCACCAGAATCAGCAGCACCTGCACCAGCTTGCCCAGGGTCACGCTGCGCTTGCCGGTGATCTCGCGGCCCTCGACCACGATGGTGTCGTCGACGGTGATCAGTTCGAAATTCCACACGGCCGTGATGGCGCCGGCGGTCGTGATCCACGCGCCACGCAGACGGCCGCTCCAGCTCAGTTCCTGGCTGGCGAGCTGGCCGATCTGCTGCCAGTTGTAGAGCATGCCTTCCAACTGCTCAATCTGGCTCTGGTTCTGCCGTAGCAGGGCGTCGCGCGTCTGGTACGCCTGGTATTGCCGTTCGACCTGTTGCCGGTCGCCTTGCCCGGGTTTCCATTCCGCGAGCTGGGTGCCCAGCAGGGCCAGGCTGGCCTGGACCCGATCGCTATCCGCGCGCACGGCGCTGCGCCATTCGCCCATCCGCGCCTGGTAAGCCTGGAGCATGCTTTCGGATTGCCTGACGGTTTGGCTGTCGTGCGCCTGCATCCCCTGATAGCGTTGTTGCCAGGCTTGTTGCATCAGGCTGTTGCCGTAATTCAGCAGCCGCAGCGAGCTCATCCTGCCATCGGCCACGTCGGTTTCGACGCGGGCGGTTTCCAGTTGTTGCAGCAACTCGGGGGAAGACCGGCCTGTCGCAAGTTGTGCCCTGATGCGGCCCAGCGCGGTCTGTGCCTGCTGTTCCTCCTTTTCCGCCAGCGCGGTCTTTTGCGTGATCGCTTGCGACTGTTCGGCCAGCCTGGCAAGCAGCCGGTCCCTTTCCTGCAGGCTGAACGTCAGCGAGCGGCTGGCCTCTGTCGCCTTGCTCTCCAGCCATTGCTGCTGGGTCTGCAGGTTGGCCGCTGTTTCTTCTTGCAAATTGCGCAGCGCTTCAAACAGGCCAAGGCGGTTTTCCGATTGGCGGTTGCCGGCTCCGGCCAGTTCGGCCAGCCAGCGCAAGCGCGCCGCCTGCGCGAGTTCGTCCGAGGTCTGCAGCTGTTCGTCCGCCAGGCGCTTCGCCTGTTGCGCCGCCTTCAGGTTTTTTTTCTCCTGCTCGAACATGTTGTCGATCAGACGCTGCTCAACCCGGGTCGCTTCGATTTCGCGGCCGATGCGCCGCACCTGCGCCCACCAGTTGTCGGCCAGCTCGATGGTGTAGGGCGGTTTCTGGCCAAATCCTTTCCAGGTATTGCGGGCTGCAGCCCGGTCTTCTTCGGTGCGCCGCTCTTCCGCCAGATCGTTCAGCGCGTTGACATGCGCAGTCAGCGTGCGCGCTTCGCTGGTTTGTCGCTGCAGGTATTGATTCCATTCCGCGTCGCTGGCCTCGACTGGCGGAACCTGCAGGATCTGGCTTTGCAGCTTGGCCAGCCGTTGCTGGAGGGTCTTGACCTGCGCGTCGAGCGAGTCGGCCTCGGCATCCGGTTTGTTCTGGGCCGCCGTCTGGCTGGAAGCGCCGGATTTCATGCCGGGAATCAGGTTTTGCGCCTGGCCTTGCGCAGTGCCGACGAGGAGCAGCAAGCCGAAAAGGGCGTGGCTGAAAGAGGCTTTGCGTGCGGTCATGATGTGTACAGGACAGGATTCGACAAGGAGGGGCGGGGGAACGGGCGCATGCACGGGCGATTCACGAGCAGCGCATGTCGGGCGTCAACTGCATCCACTTCATCAACCAGTTTTTCGCACGTTCGCGCGCATGCCGCGCCGCAATCTTTTCCTCGGGCGTCTGATCCGGGCGGAAATCAAACGCGCGCCGCGCCATCGGGTATTCCTGCCATTCCACCGGCACACCGCGTTCCCACAGGGCGTAAAAGGCGCGACCGCTGTTCATGCGACGCAGTTCGTAATCGGCGTCGCCGATCAGGAACAGTATCGGGGTCGTGATCTGCGTGACTTCGGGCGCGATGCGGAACAGCTGGTCCGGTTCCGGTGCGTTGGGATTCTGCATGTGGCCGTAGTAGCTGACGATGGCGGCAAGTTCAGGGCCGCGTTTGGCCGCCAGGCGGATCGCGTAATACGGACCGCGCGACAGGCCGACCACGCCGACCGGCTGCTTGCACGCATTCGGCAGCGACTTCAGGTAATCCAGCCCGGCTTCGACATCGAGCTCGGTCTCCGGGTTGTGCGCCGACGGCCAGCGTTCGATGAAGCGGCCGCTCTGCCAGTCAGGGGCGACCACCAGAAAACCCTGCGCGGCGAGTTCGCGGACGTGGGCGCGTTCGTCGCCTTCGTAGCCGCGCTTGGCATGGATGAACAGCACCGGCGGGAATGGCCCCTTGCCGGCCGGGGTGGCGATCTCGACCGGCACCGCGGAGCCGTCGGCGGCCTTGAGCGTGTGCTGGGTCAGGCTGATTTCGTCTGCGCTACCCGCACCGGCCCAGCCGTGCGCCGATGCTAAGATGGCGGCCGCAATGACGAGTCTTTTCATGGTTGATTCCCGCAATTTTTCTGCGGCCTATTTTAGGCCAGCGCAGCGCGTTTACCGTGCCGTGCGGGTGGATTCATGAACATGCCTTTCGAGGAGCCCACCCTGCCGCCGATTTCGCCGCGCGCGCAACGCGTGCTGGTTGCCGGGTGGATTTCGCTGGGGCTGCATGCCGCCTTGATCGCGCTGGTGCAGGTGGCGCCGCCCGCACCCGTCAGCCTGGGCGAAACGGTGATCGAAGCGCGGCTGGTGTCGCGGCAGGCCGCATCGGTGGCCGCTGTCCAGCCACCTGCAACTGGAGCGAACCCGCCGGAAGTCCCGACGGAAACACCCAGGCTGGTGCCGAGCGAGGCTGTGGATATGCTGCCGGTCGCCCGGCCTCAAGTGGCGCTGCCGCCGGACGTGCCACCCGCTCCCGCACCTGCGCCTGCTGATCCCGTAGCGTCCGCTGAGCCGGCCGTTGCCGTGCCGCCGCCAGCCCCCGCGCCGGCAACCGCCATCACCAGCGCAGTCGACCTCACTTACTACAGCGCGCGCGATGTCGATGTGCATCCGCGTGCGCTGCATGAAGTGATACCGGTTTATCCGGCCGATGCCGACCGTCGGCGCGTGTCCGGCAAGCTGCGTCTGCAGTTGAAGTTGCAGGCCGACGGCCGCGTCAGCGACCTCGAAGTCCTGAGCGCCAGTCCGCCCGGCGTGTTCGACGAATCGGCACTGCAGGCGTTTCGTACCGCGCGCTTTGCGCCGGCGCAGAAAAATGGCCGCCCGGTGCGGGCGCTGGTACAGATCGAAGTGGTGTACGACTGGGCGGGCCAGGATCGGCGTTGATCGCCGCGCCTGCCCCGGGTTTTCAGGTATCAGTCATCGTAGTCATGGCCGTGCTTGTTGCCCTGGCCGTTATGGTCTTTTCCATGGTTGCCTTTGCTGTTCTTGCCCGGTTTGCCATGGTGTTTTTCCTGGTAACGCGGAACGTACTCGTTCTGATACCAGCTATCCTGAACAAAGTAGACGCGCTCGCCGCAGGCATGGTATTGGCCACAGTACTTGCGCCAGTTCTTGGCGTGGCCGGGCGGGACGTGCAGGTAGACCGGCGGGCGGTGTATCGGTCCCCGCTCGATGATCAGGGGTTCCGGATAGACGAAGTGTGGCGGCGGAAAGTCGCCGATGTCGATGCGTCCGTAGAAACCGGGCTGGCCGACGCTGATGGAAACGCCGACATCGGTCGCGTGTACCGGTGTGACGATGGCAAGTGCGGCTGCAAAAAATATTCGTTTCATTCTGATTCTCCTGCGTGATGTCGCCACGTTTGGCGCAAGGGTTGGAATGTTGCCGAACAGGCTTTCAGCATGCCCCGGATTTTACCCCCGGTCTTTTCCGGCGACTCGGATTCAGGGTGCCAGCGCTGCAGCAGCAGGGCATTGCTCACCACGCTGACGCTGGAAGCCGATGGTCGCGTCAACGATGTCGAGGTGGTGAGCGTCGTCCCGCCTGGTGTATTTGACGGCAGGCGTTCCGTCCCACGCGCTTTGCTCCGGTGCAGAAGAACGGCCGCCCGGTGCGTGCGCCGGTTCCGACCGCAGTGGGGCACGAGTAGGCGGAACGTTTCTGCACTCAGTGACCCTGCTGCGAGGCCGGTTCGACCAACCCTTGCAGGATAGGGCAGTCGGGCCGCTGGTCGCCGTGGCAGGCGCGGGCCAGGGCAAGCAGCGTGGTGCGCATTTCGGTCAGCGCGGCGATACGGGCATCGAGATCGGCGATGTGTGCCTTGGCGAGGCGCTTGACGTCGGCGCTGGCGCGTTCGGGGTCGTCCCACAGCAACAGCAATTGCCGGATCTGTGCGAGCGAGAATCCGAGGTCGCGCGCGCGACGGATGAAGCGCAACAGGTGGGCATCGCGTTCATGGTATTGCCGGTAGCCTGCCAGGGTGCGGCTGCTTGTGCGGATGAGGCCGATGCTTTCGTAGTGGCGGATCATCTTGGCCGACACGCCGCTGGCGCGGGCGACTTCGCCGATGTTCATTTCCTCCCTCCTTCCGGCCGCCAGCGCTTGAGCGTGAGTGCGTTGGTCACCACGCTGACGCTGGAGAACGCCATCGCTGCGCCGGCGATCACCGGGCTCAGAAAACCGAATGCCGCAAGCGGAATGCCCACCACGTTGTAGACGAAGGCCCAGAACAGGTTCTGCCGGATCTTGGCGTAGGTGCGCTTGGAAATGTCGATGGCGTCGGCCACCAGCGCCGGGTCGCCGCGCATCAGGGTGATGCCGGCGGTATGCATGGCAACGTCGCTGCCGGAGGACATGGCGATGCCGACGTCGGCGGCGGCCAGCGCGGGCGCGTCGTTGACGCCGTCGCCCACCATCGCCACGGTTTTGCCGTCGGCCTTGAGTGCGCTCACGTGCTCGGCCTTGTCGGCCGGCAATACCTCGGCCAGCACACGGTCGATGCCGAGCATCGCCGCCGCCGCCTGCGCGGCGCCGCGGTTGTCGCCGGTGAGCATCACGGTGTCGACGTTCAGAGCTTTCAGGCGCGCCATCCCCGTTGCTGCAGTGGCCTTGACTGCGTCGCCGAACGCCAGCAGGCCGAGCACGCGACGGTCGCCGGCATGCGCGAGCCATGACACGCTGCGCCCGGCGGCTTCCTGCTCGGCGGCAGCGGCGTCGAGCGCGGTGATGTCGACGCCGTTCTCGTCCATCAGGCGGCGATTGCCGAGCCAGTAGTCTTCGCCCGCCACCTCGCCGGCCATGCCGCGCCCGGGCAGCGCCTGCTGCGCGCGAGCGGGCCGCGGCGAGATCCCCGCCGCGGACGCTTCGGCCTGCACCGCACGCGCCAGCGGATGCTCGCTGCCTGCCTGCAGGCCGGCAGCGAGCGCCAGCACGTCGTTGCGATCATGGCCGGCGGCCGCCACGCAGGCGGCGACGTGCGGCGTGCCGTCGGTGAGGGTGCCGGTCTTGTCGAATACCACGGTGCTGATCTTGTGCGCGAGTTCCAGCGCTTCGGCGTCCTTGATCAGGATGCCGTGCTGTGCGGCGACGCCGGTGCCGGCCATGATCGCGGTCGGGGTGGCGAGCCCGAGCGCGCATGGGCAGGCGATCACCAGCACCGCGACGGCGTTGAGGATGGCGGTCTCGACCTCGCCGCCATACGCCCACCAGCCGACGAAGGTGACGAGTGCGACCGCCATCACCACCGGCACGAACACCGCGCTGACCTTGTCGACCAGGCGCTGGATCGGCGCCTTCGCCGCCTGCGCGTCCTCGACCAGGCGGATGATGCGCGCCAGTACGGTCTCGGTGCCGACCGCCGTGGTGCGCGCGATCAGCACGCCGTGGGCGTTGATCGCGCCGCCGGTCAGTGCGTCGCCGGGCTGCTTGTCGACCGGCAGCGATTCGCCGGTGAGCATCGATTCGTCGACCTGGCTGCTGCCCTCGACGATTTCCGCATCGACCGGCACGCGCTCGCCGGGGCGGATCACCACCACGTCGCCGACGCGCACGGCTTCGATCGGCAGATCGCGGTCGACGCCGTCGTGGCGCACGCGCGCGGTGGCCGGGCGCAGCGCCTGCAGGGCTCGGATCGCTTCGGTGGTCTGGCGCTTGGCGCGGGCTTCCAGCCATTTGCCGAGCAGCACCAGGCTGATCACCACCGCCGAGGCTTCGAAGTAGAGATGCATCGCATCGGCGTGGGCCAGCAGCAGGTAGACCGAAAGGCCGTACGCTGCACTGGTGCCTACCGCCACCAGCAGGTCCATGTTGCCGCTGCCGGCCATGAGCGCCTTCCAGCCGGCGCGATAAAAGCGCGCGCCGAGCCAGAACTGCACCGGGGTGGCGAGCAGCCACTGCAGCCAGCCCGGCAGCATCCAGTGCGCGCCGAACAGGCTGGCGAACATCGGGGCGATCAGGGGTAGCGACAGTGCCATTGCCATTGCCACCGGCCACCAGTCGGGCAGCGCGCGTGCGGGTGCCGCCGGTACGGTACCCGCCGGCGCCGGCAGCTGCGCGCCGTAGCCGGCACGCTCGACCGCGGCGATCAGCGCGGCGGGCGAGGTGCCCTGCGCCAGCTTTACGGTGGCCTGCTCGGTGGCGAGGTTGACGCTGGCCTCGAGCACGCCCGGTACCTTGCCGAGTGCCTTCTCCACCCGCGCCGAACAGCTGGCGCAGGTCATGCCGCTGATGTCGAGGGCGCAGGATTCGGTCGGTACGCTGAAGCCGGCCTTCTCGATCGCCTGCTTCACTACCGTGGCGTCGGTTTCGCCCGACACCGTCGCGGTCTCGGTGGCGAGATTCACCGTGGCGTCGGTCACGCCCGGCAACTGTTTGAGGATTTTTTCAACCCGCGCTGAGCAGCTGGCGCAGGTCATGCCCTGGATGGCTACGGATAAGTGGGTCATGCCGAACTCCTTTTCGATGCGATAACTGCACCGTAAACCTTCCTATCATGGGAGGGTCAAGCCGTTTGTTCAAGCCTCTTCGCAGGGGCGGGGCCGGGGTCAGCCTGGATCGCCTACGTGATAGCCGAGCGCCGAAATGATGTTTCGCAGTGAAGCGGCGGGCAGATCGCTAGCGATGCTGACGCAGCGCGATTCGAGGTCGGCCATCACGACAGCCGAAGCGTCGCACTTGAGGATGGCCTGGGTGATCTTGTTGGCGCAGCCGCTGCAGCGCATGCCCTGAATCTGGAACTGGATCATGAAGCGTCTCCTGTTGCCCGGTCAAATCTACCGTGGGAGACAGCGTTGGCTTTACCAGGGCGGGAAGGTCAAGCGCCAATGGCGGCGCTATGCGAAAGAATGCGCCAGGGAGACGCGGCCGGGAGGTGTGTTTTACAATGGAGTCGGATAATCAGAATAAATTAAGTTAATGAGTGTTGGCGGGGCACCTGCAGACGGTGCTGACCGGATACGCCGACGCCGCGGAACGGCTCGCAGCGTGCCGGGCTCTGGATGAGTGAGGGAGAACGCGATGCAACGTCGAACCATGCTCAAGGGCCTGGCTGCTTCAGCCATGCTGGGGGGTTTCAGGGCCCAGGCCGCACAGGATGCCGGGCCTGCCGTCATCCGGGTGAATATCCCCGGGCCGCACCTGCTGCCCTTCCTGCCGATCGAACTGATACCGAAGCTGGGAATAGACCAGGCGCTGGGCGTGCAACTGGCCATTCGTTACCTGCCGAGCGGCATTCTGGCGCTGGAAGATGCGCTGGCGGGCAATGCCCAGTTTGCCGGGGTCGCGTTTACCGCCCTGCCGGCCTTTATCGCCAAACACAAGCCGGTTGCGGCCATTGCGGTCCTGAGCAGCGGCGTGCCGCCTTATTCGGTGCTGATCCGGCCCGATCTGGCCAGCTCGGTGCGCAAGCTGAGCGATCTGCGGGGACGCAGCATCGGCATCCCGATGGGGAGCGTGACGTCGAAAACCTACCTGCAGGTAATGCTGGAGCTCTGGCTGGCCGAACACGGCGTGCGCAGCAACGAAGTCCGCTGGGTGCAGACCAACCAGAATCTGGCCGGCATGCAGGGTAGCCTGGTCAGCGGCATGGTGGATGCGGTTTTCTGCGAGGAGCCGCTGGCCGGTACCCTGGTGCGCAAGAAAATCGGTCTGCAACTGGCCAGCCTGTCCGAGCCCAGCGCGCTGGGCCGTGTGGGGTGGGCAAAACACATCCGTGCGGTGCTGGCATGCCCGCGTGAAGTCGTCGAGCGTCAGCCGCACCAGATCGAACTGATGACGGCCATGCTGAAGCGCAGCCTGCGCTGGATGCAGCAGCGCAAGGCCGAAGAGATCGTGGCCAAGCTGGGGGTGGAAGATGCGGAGTTGCGGCAGGATCTGATCAATCCGATCAAGCGGATCCCCAATCTGTTCAGCTCGGACGGGCGTTTCAAGCCTGCAGAGGTCGAGGCGAGCAGGCAATTCCTGATCGAGACGAAAGTGCCTTTACCCCCGGGGATGAGTATTCAGGGACTCATAGCCGATAAATGGGTTAATCAGTAGAACGCGATCCGCACCCCATGCTCGTTTGCCTCCTTACCCGACCTGTCCGCTGGGTCGCCCGCATACGCTGGCCGTTCAATCCGGCCGGGCGCGGCGCGAGCAGCGCTTGCGGGCACTGAACGCCCATTATGGAACCGTGTTTGCGGCAGCGCCTGACGGCGTTCTTCTCGGGAGGCTTGCGCCGGCAGGCCTACTGGCATCTTGCGCTTACCATCCTGATCGCCGCCGTCATCATTTTGCTGGCGGCCAGCTGGACCCTGTCCAACATCCGGGAACGCGATCTCGCGCTACAGCAAAACCAGCTGCTGGAGCATTACAGCGCCGTGCTGCCGCGGCGGGAAATCGCCTGGTCCACCGCGGCCAAGCAGGCGCAGTCCCGTCTCGAATATCTGCGCTTTCTCGAAGAGCCGGACGCGATAGCGCAACCCAAGCTCACCGCTTATCTGAACGCCCAATGGACGCTGAGCGAGTTCTCGAACCTGCTCATTCTGGACGGCGGCAATCAGGTGATCTTTCATCACGGTTCCGAATCGGACTCGCTGAAATCCCTGTTCGGCGAGCAGGCGACATGGATTTATGTGCCGCAATTCCACCAGCTTTACCGTGTGTTCCAGTTTCCGATCTGGCTCGGGCCGCGCGGCGAAGGGCGCCTGATCCTGTTCAAATCCCTGTCCAATTCGACCTTGCGGGAAATCGTCATTCCGCAGGCCCACCTGCAGCTCAGTTATCACGGCCAGCTGGTCGCCCAGTCGCACGACACGCCGCCGCCCAGCGGCGAAAACACCTTGCGCATCGAGCTGCCCTGGTCAGACGGGCAGGCGGCAAGCGAACTTGCGGCCGGACCGATGCTGGAAATTTATCGCGAGGTCGTCGACCAACTGCCCTATTCCAGTTTCATCCTGCGTACCGGCAGCGCCATCGCGCTGCTGACGCTGCTGATCTGGCTTTCGGTGGGGCGCTGGCTGGCGCGGACGGCCTATCGCATCGAGACTCTGGGCAAGGGCGCCCGCCTGTATGCCGAAGGCGAAACGCGCGAAGCCCTGGTCGCCGAACTGGAACCGGCGCGCCAGAATGCAGATGAAATCGGCGAAACCGCCGCCGCCTTCGAGCAGATGATGGAGACGATCCAGAGCCGGGCGCAGGAGCAGCAGTATTACCTGGAGACCTTGTCCTTGCTGGAAGAGGCGGTCGTCGAGTTGAGCGTGGCGGGCATCATCCTGCGCGCCAGCCCGGGCTGGAACAAGATCGTGCATCGCAAGGACGCGATCGGCGTATCGATATTCGAAGACATTCACGCCGAAGACGTCGAAATGCTGCAAACGCAACTGAACACCCTGTTCGCGGGCGAGAAACAGCAGATCAGCCTGCGTTTCCGGCTGCGTCCGCAATGGGTGGTCAAGCATGAAACCTGGGTCGAGTGCCAGCTGCTCCCGAACACGCACAAAAACGGCAAAGTGACCGGCATCCGCGGCGTGTTGCGCGACATTACCCAGACCTATCTGAACGAGCGGCAGATCACCCACATGGCGCTGCACGACGCGCTCACCGAGCTGCCCAACCGCATCCTGCTGGAAGACCGCATCAAGAATGCCTTGAGCATCGCCGAGCGCAACCGTCATCTGGTGGGGGTCTGCTTCATCGACCTCGACAATTTCAAGGTCATCAACGACACCCTCGGCCACAAGGCCGGCGACCGCCTGCTGGTGACGTTCGCCGAGCGGCTGCGTGCCAGTCTGCGCAGCGGCGATACCCTGGCGCGTTGGGGCGGGGATGAGTTCGTGCTGCTGCTGCCGGACATGCAGTCGATGCATGCGATTCGCAACGTGACCGAAAAGATCGTCCAGTCGCTGCAGCCTCCGCTGATCCTCGACGGCAACGAAATCCGCGTCACCTTCAGCATGGGGGCGGTCGTCTACCCGAGCGATGGCGTGGATATCGAGGTGCTGTTTTCGCAGGCGGATCGCGCCATGTTCTTTGCCAAGTCGCAGGGGCGCAACCAGGTCTGCTACTTCCAGGACATGGAGCGCAGCGAGCCGGGACGGCGCGAGCTCTACATCCAGAGTCACCTCACCCTGGCGGTCAATCAGGGCAAGATCGAAACCTGGTTCCAGCCCATCGTCGATGCACGCAGCGGCAAGTGCCACGCGGCCGAGGTGCTGGCGCGCTGGCATGACGGCGAATACGGCTGGGTCAGCCCGAGTACCTTCATCCCCATGGCCGAGAGCTTGGGTCTGATCGGCGAACTGGGGTTGCACATCATGAAGTCCAGTCTGGATGCCGCGCAGGTGTGGCATGCCCGGGGCGAAAAAGTGGCGCTCGCAGTCAATATCTCCAAGCGCCAGCTGTTCACGCCCTCGTTCACCCAGCATCTGCTGAGGGAGTTCGACGAGCGCGGTCTCGAGCATTCCATGCTGGTGCTGGAGGTGACCGAAAGCGTGGCCCTGAGCGACGTGCAGAATGGCGCCGAGCGGGTGACTGAACTGCGGAAGGCAGGCTTCGGCATCGCCATCGATGACTTCGGAACCGGCTATTCGTCGCTCTCGCAGCTGCATGAAATGCGCGCCGACGAACTGAAAATCGATATCAGTTTCGTGCGCCGCCTCGACGAGCCGTCCGGTCGCAGCATGGTTCAGGCCATCATCAACCTGGCTCAGCTGTTCGGCCTGAAAACCGTGGCGGAAGGGGTCGAGGATGCGGCGACGGCGCAGAAGCTGCGCGATCTGGGGGTCGATTACCTGCAGGGCTACTGGTTTGGCAAGCCCATGCCGCAAGCGGAGTTTCTGGCCTGGCTTGAAACCCGGTCCAGATGAATCCCTGAAAACTGCTGTTCAGGCGGCTGGCTTGGGCGTGGCCGGCCGTCAGTCGTCGAAGCAGTAGAAGTCCGTCTTGGTTACGCCGCAATCGGGGCAACTCCAGTCGTCGGGGATCGCCTCGTAGCGGGTGCCGG
>NZ_JADMKC010000018.1:160159-315367 GCF_018780105.1 Thiobacillus sp. | reverse complement strand
CGACCGCGGGCGGGGTGGGAATGCCGGGCGGCGAGGGCGTGGTGTACTCGCCGACTTCGCCGGTGACTTTCGCCACGATGCCGGCGAACGGCGCATGCAGCGTAGTGCGTTCGATCCCCGCCTGCGTCACGCGGATCTGCGCCTGCGCGCGCTTGACGTCGGCGGCGAGCGCGTCGCAGTTGGCCTGGCGCGCGCGTGCTTCGGCGCGCGCATCCTCGCCGCGCTGCGGGCTGACGAAACCTTTTGCGGCCAGTTGTTCGGTGCGCTCGGCGTCGCGGCGGGCGGTGTCGGCCATGATGCAGGCTTCGCGGTGGCGCTGTTCGCTGGTGGTCAGCTGGCGGCTGGCCAATTCGCGCTGCGCGGCGAGGTCGCGGTTCCACAGTTCCAGCAGCGGCTGTCCGGCTTTCACGCGTTCGCCTTCCTTCACCCACAGCTTGACGATCTGTCCACCCGACACCGGCGCCAGTTTGGCGCGGCGGCAGGCCTTGATGGTGCCGGCGCGGGTGTTGACCACAGTGGACTCCACCGTGCCGCGTGCCACGGTCGCCAGTTCGACTTCCGGCGGCTGCGGTCGGGTGAAGTGCCAGCCGGCGTAGGCCAGCGCGGCAAGGATCAGCAGGATCAAGGCCAGACGCAACAGGGATTGAAGTTTGGGCATGGCAGGCAAGCGGTACGGAACAGAGCCAATGTACCATCCGGCCATGCCGAAGACACTCCTTCCCGCCACGCTCGAATTCAGGAACGGTGTGGCGTATTCCGCGCTGTACGACGATCAGTATTACCCGGCCGCCGATGCCGCAGCACAGGCGCACGCCCTGTTCCTGAAGGGCTGCGGTGTGCCGCAGGCCTGGGCCAGGCGTCCGCATTTCACGGTTCTGGAAACGGGTTTTGGCAGTGGCTTGAATTTTCTGGCCACCTGGGCGGCCTGGCGCAGCGATCCGGCGCGCCCGGCCCGGCTGCATTTTCTGTCCATCGAAAAACACCCGTTCCGCGCGGCCGATCTGGCGATCCTGCATGCGCAGTGGCCGGAATTCGCACTGCTGTCGCGCGAACTGCTGGCGAACTGGCCGTTACCGATGCCGGGGTTTCATCGCATCGCGCTCGACGGCGGGCACGTGCAACTGACGCTGATGCTGGGCGACGTGCGCGATTGCCTGCCCCAACTGCAGGCCGGGGTCGATGCGATATATCTGGATGGCTTCGACCCTGCCCGTAATCCCGATATGTGGCAGCCCAAGCTGTTTTATACCCTGGCGCGGCTGGCCCGGCCCGGTGCGCGGGTAGCCAGCCGCACGGCGGTGGCAGCGGTGCGACTGGGGCTGGAACGCGCTGGCTTTTCCTGTGACGTGCGTCCGGGCGCTGGCAACACGCCCGCCAGCGTGGCCGCGCGTTTTTCCGGTAGCCTGGTGCGAGGGGATAGTGCGGCGCCGCGCCACGTCGTGGTCATTGGCGCTGGCGTGGCGGGTGCGGCGGTGGCGCACGCGCTGGCGCAGCGCGGCGTCGCCGTCACCGTGCTGGAACGCGCCGATGCGCCGGCGCAGGCGGCGTCGGGCAATCCGGTGGCGGTATTTCGCCCGGTGATTTCACGCGACGACAACCGCTCGACACGTTTCACGCGGGCGGCCTTTCTGCATGCGATGCGCGCGTGGCCTGCGCTCGGCGACAGGCTGGCCTGGTCGGCCTGCGGCGTCCTGCATCTGGCGCGCGATGCCGACGTGGCCGTGAAACAACAGCTGGCCCTGGCCGAAACCCGGCCGCCCGCTGAATATGCGCGCTGGGTGGAGCGCGACGAGGCGCGCGAGCTGGCGAACTGGCCGGTGGATGCGCCCGGCGTGTTCTACCCGGGTGCGGGCTGGGTGGAACCGGACAGTTTGTGCCGCGCCTGGCTGGATCATCCCGCCATCCGCTTGCGCACCGGCTGTGTCGTTGCACGCGTGCAGGCAGAGGCCGGCGGCTGGCAGGTACAGGCGGAGGATCGGCAGGTGCTGGCTACGGCCGACGCGGTGGTGCTGGCGAATGCCTTCGACGCGCTACGGCTGGCCGATGCCGATTGGCCGCTGGAAACCGTGCGCGGCCAGGTGACGCGTCTGCCGCCGGGTTGCCTGCCGCAGATCCGCCGCGTCATCGCGCGCGAGGGGTATATCGCACCGGGCGGGGCGCAGCCAGTCATCGGGGCGACCTATGAAAACAATGATCCTGACGTCGCGCCGCGGCGCGAGAGCGATCTGCTGAATCTGGAGCGCCTGGAAGCGATCCTGCCGGGCGTGCGCGCGTGTGTCCCGGTGGACGAACTTAGCGGGCGCGCTTCGCTGCGCGCCACCATGCCGGACCGCCTGCCGCTGCTGGGCGCGATCTCAGGGCAGGCCGGACTGTATGTTGCGGCGGGCTATGCCTCGCGGGGCATGGTGTGGGCGGGTTTGTTGGGAGAGGCGCTGGCGGACCGGATCACGGGGCAGCCGTGTCCGCTGGAGGCCGAACTGATGCAGGCGATCGCACCGGACCGTTACAGCCGGTAAGTGATCAGGCGGCGGTGAGGGGTTTGCCGGTATGCGCGGCGACCGACTGCCCCGCTTGGTCGTACAGCCCACCCTGGGTGGTGGTGGCGTGGATCAGCACATTCAGCGCCTGGCGGGTGCTGGCGAGGCGCATTTCGATCAGTTTGCCGATGCGCAGGTTCATGGCCTGCGCCTGTTGTTCCATCTGGCACAGCTGCTGCCATTGGCTGCGGTGTTCGGGCTGGCCGTGCTGGCTCAGCCAGGTGTTCATGCCGACGTGGTCGGCGCTGAGACCGGCCGCCCGCAGGATTTCGTGGCGTGCGTTCGCCAGATTGTTCAGGGTGTTCAGTTGCGCCAGTTTGGAAGCGTTCAGGCGTGACAGGTGATCGGCCTCGCCCTTGATCAGCGCCTGTTCTTCCTCGCCCATGACATTGAGCATCGCCTGCCAGGCTGCGCATTCCGCGGCCAGCCGGCCGAGTGGGGCCGGGATGCTGGCGGCTTCACTTGGCGGCATGGAGCATTTCTTTCACGGAATCGAGCAGGCTGCTGGCGATGTTGCCGCTG
The DNA here is from genome assembly GCF_018780105.1 of Thiobacillus sp. Lineage (GTDB taxonomy): Bacteria > Pseudomonadota > Gammaproteobacteria > Burkholderiales > Thiobacillaceae > Thiobacillus. The sequence goes on along the minus strand of NZ_JADMKC010000018.1, from coordinate 312,308 downwards.
TTGATCGCATATTGCCCGCTGGCGATGGTTTCCTTGATGCTTTCCACCCGTGCGCGATCTACCATCGGAATGGATGCCAGCTGGGACTCCATTTGGGCCAGTTCGGAGGCGCGCGCGCTCAGTTTCACCTCGGTCTGGTCGGGCTGGGCACGTTGATTGACCTGGGTTTGCGCGGGACGGGCATCGCCCGAGATGGGCGGGGTAAGTTTCAGGCTGGGATCAATTTTCATGGCGATTTCCTGTAACTGAACGGGCAGGGTGAAACGACAGCACACCCTTAAGCTACATCAGTAACGTCAGTTTGCAAACCATCCTGAAGGGGGGCCATCCTGAAAGGGGAATCAGTAGACGACGACTTGCTGGCCGTCATGGGCGATGCCGCTCACCACCTGCCCGGAGGCGGTCTTGATCCGCACCCGCTCGCCCTTGCTGGCATTGGCCAGCGCCATACCTTCGCTTTGCACGGAAAACCCCGGGCCGTTCATCACGATGCGGGTGGTTTGCCCCTGCTGCACCACCAGCGGCGAACGCAGCAGCCCGGAACGCAAGGGCGCGTTGGCCGCCAGTCCGGATACCGTGCGGTAGCCCACGATGGCCTCGATATCGCTGGCCACGTCGCTGGTCAGTTGTCCGAGATCGCCTTCGCGCAGCATCAGATCGCTCAGGGTCAGCACGTGGTTCGCCGGCAGCGCCTGGGTGGTCGCCACATAACTGCCGATCAGTTTGATCTGTGCCGGCAGATAGACCGTCCACGTCGACGGCGCCAGACAGCGCACCCCTACGGTGGTTTTGCCGATGCGGCGGCTGCCGGGCGGCTGGAAGGCCTCCAGCGCGTCGCAGGCGTCCGGCGTGCTGCGCGGCGGCTTGACGCTGACGCTGAGCTTGCCGGGCAGGCCCGCGGCCTGCATTTTCAGGAAATGCTCGGCGTGCGCCTGCAGGGCAGCCGGGCTCGAATCTGCCGCGTGCGCCGCGCCGGACAGGCACAGGCAGGCGAGTGCGATCTGCCCGGCTGCGCTGCGGATGGCTTGTAACGGTGAATGTGACATGTCGGCTCCTGGCATCAGACTTTTACACAGTGCCAGTGTAGGAAGGCGAGCCGCATTTCAAGAGCCGAATAAGGCGGTCTTTCTGCCGTTTCTCCTGCGATTGAATTGACAGAGGCGCACCTAGGATGCAGTCATCGCAAAAAGGGCTTTGCAGCGACGGCGGCAAGGCAAAGAGGTGACGAAGATGTCGAACGGCGTAGATCAGTTATTGAGTTTCCACCAGCAGGCGCTGCGTGTACGCGACCAGCGCCAGCAGGTGCTGGCGTCCAACATCGCCAACGCGGACACGCCCAACTACAAGGCGCGCGATCTGGACTTCAAGGCTGCGCTGCAAGGCGCGCTGAGCGGATCACCCGCTGCGGGCGGGGTGACGCTGGCGACCACGTCGCCCGGTCATCTGGCCGGCAAGGCCGGGTTGTCGGGCAACGGCGGCTTGCTCTACCGCACCCCGGCGCAAGGCAGCGTGGACGGCAATACCGTGGACATCGACGCCGAGCGCGCCGCCTTTGCCGAGAACGCCGTGCAGTATGAATTCAATCTAACCCGGATCACCAGTCAAATCAAAAGCATGTTGACCAGTATCCAGGGGTGAGGAGGCACTGAATGTCTTTATTCAATATTTTCAACGTGGCCGGTTCGGCCATGAACGCCCAGTCGCAGCGGCTTAACGTCGTCGCCAGCAATCTGGCCAACGCCGACAGCGCGGTGAGCGCCAACGGCGAGCCCTACAAGGCCAAGCAGGTGGTGTTTGCCGCGACGCCGATGGGCGAGGGCGGCGCGACCGGCGTGAACGTAGCGGCGGTGATCGAGGATCCGTCGCCGATGAAGCTGGTGTACGACCCGAAAAACCCGCTCGCGGACGACAAGGGCTACGTGAGCATGCCCAACGTCAATGTGGTGGAAGAAATGGTCAACATGATTTCCGCCTCGCGTTCCTACCAGTCCAATGCGGACATGATGAGCACCACCAAGTCCCTGCTGCTCAAGACCCTGAACATCGGCAATTAATTTTAAGGAGCCCTCATGAGCACCGTACAAGACACCACGAGCGTCAGCAGCCTGTTCGGCGCCGGCTCGGCAACCCAGGCAAAGAACAGCACGAAGGAAACCGAGGATCGTTTCCTCAGCCTGCTGGTGGCGCAGATGAAAAACCAGGATCCGCTGAATCCGCTCGACAACGCCCAGGTGACCAGCCAGCTGGCCCAGCTGTCGACCGTGCAGGGGATCGAGAACATGAACGCCACGCTGCAATCGCTCGCGGCCAGCATGGGCGTCGGCCAGATGTCGGAAGCCGCCAACCTGATCGGCCATGGGGTGCTGGTGCCCGGCAACACGCTCAATCCGTCACTGCAGCAGGACGTGATGGGCTTCGAGCTGTCGCGCCCGGCCGACTCGGTCAGCATCAGCATTCTGGATGCGGCGGGCAATGAGGTTCGCAAGCTCAACCTCGGCTCGCGCGAGGAAGGTATCAACGTGGTGGCGTGGGATGGCCTGACCAGCAATGGCAGTACGGCGCCTGCGGGCAAGTACAGCTTCCAGGTCGACGCCACCCAGAGCGGCCAGAAAGTCAGCAACACAGCCCTGTATCTGAGCGGCGTGACCAGCGTGTCGCAGAGCAGCGAGGGCGTGAAGCTGAATCTGGCGGACAACGAGAGCGTGAGCTATGCCGAGATCAGACAGATTTTTTAAACCGGATACCCCATCCGGACCGTGCGTAAGTAAAGCGAATCAAGCAGTCGACACAATCAAAAGGAGCAGATCATGAGTTTTCAGCAAGGTTTGAGCGGATTGAACGCCGCATCCAAGAACCTGGACGTGGTGGGCAACAACGTTGCCAATGCCAGCACCGTGGGTTTCAAGCAGTCGCAGGCCGTATTTGCCGACCTCTACGCCAATTCGCTGTCCGGCTCGGGCGGCTCGCAGGTGGGCATCGGCGTGAAAGTGGCGCAGGTCTCGCAGCAGTTCACCCAGGGCAACATCACCTCGACCAGCAATCCGCTCGACATTGCGATCAACGGCAACGGTTTTTTCCGCATGGACAACGGCGGCGAGGTCACTTACCAGCGCAACGGCCAGTTCCAGCTCGACAAGCTCGGCTTCATCGTCAATCCAAGCGGCTCCAAGCTGACGGGCTATACGGCCAACGCCAGCGGCGTGTTGTCGACCGGCGCACCTGCGCCCCTCAGCATTTCGACTTCCGACCTGGCCCCCCTGATCACCAGCGAAGTGAATGCGGTGCTCAATCTGGACTCGGGCAGTCCGGTCATTCCGGCATTGCCTGCATTCAATATTGCCGATCCGACTACCTTCACCAACTCGACTGCGGTGACGGTCTACGACAGCCTGGGCAACGACCAGACCCTGCAGATGTTTTACGTCAAGCGCGCTGCGGGCTGGGATGTCTACGCTGCCAATGACGGCGTGCAGATCGGCGCGGCGCCGTTTGCCAACCTCACCTTCAACACCAGCGGCGTGCTGACCACCGCGATGCCGCTGGCGCCGATCAACGTGCCGGCCACCGCGCCCGGCGCGACCAATCCATTTCCGATTGCCGTCGACTTCACCGGCACCACCCAGTTTGGCGCCAATTTCAGCGTGAACTCGCTGGACCAGGATGGCTTTACCTCCGGGCGGCTGGCCGGGTTCGACCTGTCCTCCGACGGCATCGTGCTGGGCCGCTATACCAACGGCCAGACGGCCGTGCTGGGTCAGGTGGTACTGGCGGGTTTTGCCAATCCGAACGGCCTGCAGCCGATGGGCAACAACCAGTGGGTCGAAACTGCGACCTCCGGCGTGCCGCTGGTGGGTGCGCCGGATTCGGGCAGTCTGGGCGTGCTGCAGTCGCGGGCGGTGGAAGATTCCAACGTCGACCTCACCGCCGAACTGGTCAACATGATCACCGCGCAGCGCATGTATCAGGCCAACGCGCAGACGATCCAGGCGCAGGATGAAATCCTGCAGACCCTGGTCAACCTGTAAGCGCCTGAACCACGCGGCTGACTACTGAGGAGCCATCATGGATCGTCTTATCTACACTGCGATGACGGGCGCGAAACACACGCTCGAACAGCAGGCGACGACATCGCACAACCTGGCGAATGCGAACACGACCGGTTTTCGTGCGCAGATCGACCAGTTCCGTGCGGTGCCCGTTCAGGGGGCGATCCTGCCCACGCGTACTTTCGTCGTCGACTCCTCCACCGGCAGCGATTTCGGCTCGGGCGCGATCCAGCACACCGGGCGCGAGCTGGATGTAGCGGTGCAGGGCGAGGGCTGGCTGGTGGTGGAGGCCCCGGACGGCAGCGAGGCTTACACCCGCAACGGCAGCCTGAAGATGGATGAAAATGGCCTGTTGCAGACACGTGACGGACTCACGGTGCAAAGCGACAGCGGGCCTCTGACGTTGCCGCCCGGCCGCAACCTCGCGGTAGCGGCCGACGGCACGATTTCCCTGCTGCCAGACGGTTCCGATCCCATCGGTCTGACCACCATCGGGCGCCTCAAGTTGGTGAATCCGGCCGCAACCGATCTGGTGCGCGGCGACGACGGCCTGTTCCGCATGAAAAGCGGCGAGTCGGCTGCCGTCGACCCGGCGGTCTCGCTGATCAGCGGTGCGCTGGAAACCAGCAACGTCAATGTGGTCGATGCGATGGTCGACATGATTTCGCTGGCGCGCCAGTTCGACATGCAGATCAAGCTGCTGGAACGCGCGGAAAGCAACGACAGCAAGGCCAGCCAGCTGCTGGCGACGAATTGAACACTTTGACTGACTGAAGGAGCCGACATGATTCGCTCACTATGGATTTCCAAGACAGGTCTGGATGCGCAGCAAACGCAGATGGACGTGATCTCCAACAACCTTGCCAACGTTTCCACGGCGGGCTTCAAACGCGCGCGTGCCGTGTTCGAGGATCTGCTCTATCAGACCATCCGCCAGCCGGGTGCGCAGTCGTCCGAGCAGACCCAGTTGCCGTCTGGCCTGCAGCTCGGCACCGGGGTAAAACCGGTGGCGACCGAGCGCATCTTCACCCAGGGCAATCTGCAGCAGACCGGAAACGCCAAGGACGTGGCGATCCAGGGGCAGGGCTTCTTCCAGGTGCTGATGCCGGACGGCACCACTTCCTATACCCGCGACGGTTCGTTCCAGGTCGATTCCAATGGCCAGCTGGTGACGGCCAGCGGCTATGCGGTTCAGCCCGCGATTACCCTGCCGGCCGATACGCAAAGCCTGACCATCGCGATGGATGGCACGGTGTCGATCACGCAGGCCGGCTCGTCCACGCCGGTGACGGTCGGCAATCTGCAGCTGGCAACCTTCATCAACCCGGCCGGCCTGCAGAGCCTGGGCCAGAACCTGTATGCCGAAACCGCCGCATCGGGCACCCCGAACACCAATACGCCGGGCAGCAATGGCGCGGGTACCCTGAACCAGGGCTATATCGAAACCTCGAACGTCAACGTGGTGGAAGAACTGGTCAACATGATCCAGACCCAGCGCGCCTACGAAATCAACAGCAAGGCGATCACGACATCCGACGAAATGTTGCAGCGCCTGACCCAGATGTGAGATTGGCCATGAACACGCCGCGCCTCAACCGATGGATGAAACAGCTTGCAGCGGGCCTGAACGGGCGGGTTGCCGCCTGTGCGCTGGCAACGATGCTGGCGGCCTGCGGCACCACGCCCAGCAGCATCATCCAGCAGCCGAGCACGTCCCTGCCGCTGCCACCGCAGGAGTACAAGGCGGCCAGCAACGGTTCGATCTATCAGGTCGCCACCTACCGGCCCATGTTCGAGGACCGCCGCGCGCGCCTGATCGGCGACGTGTTGACGATCACCATCAACGAAAAATCGTCGGCAGGCTCGACCGGATCGTCCAGCGCCTCGAAGTCCGGTGCGGTCGATGCCCTGGTCAGCGCCACGGCCGGCCTCCCTTTGCTGAGCACCTTGCTGGATAAATTCCAGGACGCGAACGTGGTGTCGGAGAACTCGGGTGAGTATGCCGACAAGTCCGCACTGAGCTCCGGCAACACCTTCAATGCCAGCATCTCCGTGACCGTGACCAATGTGCTGAGCAACGGCAATCTGGTGGTCTCCGGCGAGAAGCAGATCGCGCTCGACAAGGGGGTGGAGTTCATCCGCTTCTCCGGCGTCGTGAATCCCGACGACATCCAGCTGGGCAATATCGTGTCGTCGACCAAAGTGGCGGACGCGCGCCTCGAATATCGCACCACTGCCAAGTACGACGCGGCTGAGCTTACGAGCTGGCTGGCGCGTTTCTTCTATAGCTTCCTACCCTTGTAAACGGGGCTCGACATGACACTTTCACGCCTGTTTCTCCTGACCGGTCTGCTCGCGGCGCTGGGCCTGCCCGGCATCGTTCATGCCGATCGCATCAAGGACCTGGCCTCGTTCCAGGGCGTTCGCACCAACCAGCTGGTGGGGTATGGCCTGGTGGTGGGCCTGGACGGGACCGGCGACCAGACCACGCAAACGCCTTTCACCACACAGAGCATTTTCAACATGCTGACCCAAATGGGCGTCAACCTGCCGCCGGGTTCGGGTCCCAAGATGCAGCTCAAGAATATTGCTGCGGTCATGGTCACGGCCGACCTGCCTGCTTTTGCCCAGATCGGGCAGAACATCGATGTCACCGTGTCGTCGATCGGCAATGCCAAAAGCCTGCGCGGCGGCACGCTGGTGATGATGCCGCTGAAAGGCGCAGACGGGCAGGTGTATGCGATGGCGCAAGGCAGTCTGGCGGTCAGCGGCGCGGGTGCGGCAGCCAGCGGCAGCAAGGCGCAGATCAACCATCTGGGCGTAGGCCGCATCCCGGCCGGCGCTACGGTCGAGCGTACGGTCGCCACCACGCTGGGGGCATCGGGCAATCTCAATCTGGAGCTGCGGCAGAGTGATTTCCAGACGGCCAGCCGGGTGGTCGAAGTGGTGAACAAGCGTTTCGGCAATGGAACAGCGCGCGCCGTCAACGGCCGCGTGATCGAGGTGCGCACTCCGGCCGGCGAAAACGAACGGGTTGCGTTCCTGGGCGAAGTCGAAAGCCTGAATGTCAGCCCGGCGCAGTCGATGGCCAAGGTCATCATCAATGCACGCACCGGCTCCGTGGTGATGAATCAGGCGGTGACGCTCGATCGTAGTGCGGTGTCGCACGGCAATCTGTCGGTGGTCATCAGCACCACGTCGAACGTGAGTCAGCCGGAGGCGTTCTCCAAGGGACAAACCGTGGTGACGCAGGAGTCGCAGATCGAGATCACGGCCAAGGAAGGCGAAGTCATGCTGGTCAGACCCAGCGCATCGTTGGCCGAGGTGGTGAAGGCGCTCAACTCGATCGGCGCCACGCCGCAGGACCTGCTGGCGATCCTGCAGGCGCTCAAGGCATCGGGCGCGCTGCACGCCGAGCTCGAAGTGATTTAACCTAAAAACCGCAGTTGACCGCTTGTCACCTTGAGGAATGCCGCATGAATACTGGATTTTTTGCCTTCGATCACGTTCACCTTCTGGGTGAGTCCGCTACACGCCCGATGGCACGCCTGCTCGTGCGCCTACCGTTGTCGCGCCTCCTTGCGGGCCCCGGCCCGCAGCGTCGTTGCTTCGCGGCAGACACCCGATCAGACGCACCCTCGGGCGCGTCCAACTGCGGTTTCTAGGTTTAAGGAATCCTCCCATGGCCATCAATACGGACATGTCTGCCGGGCTGGCGATTGACGCCAACAGCCTCGCCAAGCTCAAGACCAGTGCGGCGCAGAACTCGCCCGAGGCGTTGAAAGCCACTGCGCAGCAGTTCGAGGCCGTGTTCATGAACATGCTGATGAAAAGCATGCGCGAGGCCACGCCGAAGGAGGGCATGTTCGATAACGAGCAGACCCGCATGTACACCTCGATGCTCGATCAGCAGCTCACCCAGCAACTTGCCAGCCGCGGAATCGGTCTGGCCGACGTGATGGTGCGCCAGTTGTCGCGCACCTCGCAGCCGCCTGTAGGCGAAGCGGCGCGCGCGCGCACGCCTGCGGGCCTGGAACTGGCGCCCCGGCAAAATCTTGAATTCAATGCAGCCCGGGCAGAGGCGGCTGAGCCAGAAGCGGCCCTGTCCCTGAACGGACTGGTTCAGCCTGCCGCGCTGGTTGCCCCTGCGGCCAGCCCGCGCAAGGGCGACGCGCCCGCTCATGTTGAGTCCTTTGTGCAGCGCATGCTGCCGCATGCCCAGGCCGCCAGCGCCAGCAGCGGGATTCCCGCCCAGTTCATGATGGGACAGGCGGCACTCGAAACCGGCTGGGGCAAGGCGGAGATCCGCGGCGCCGACGGCCAGAACAGCCATAACCTGTTCGGCATCAAGGCCGGCGGAAGCTGGACCGGGCGTACCGTCGACATCGTCACCACTGAATATGTGAACGGCAAGCCGCAGAAGCAGGTCGACACGTTCCGCGCCTATGATTCCTATGCCGATTCGTTCCGCGATTACGCCAAACTGCTGGGCGGCAATGCCCGCTATCAGCATGTGGTCGCAGCCGGACATGACGCGGCCGGGTTCGCCCAGGGCCTGCAGCAGGCCGGCTATGCCACCGATCCAAAGTACGCCCAGAAGCTGATGGGCGTGATCCGGCTGGTCGAAACCGGATAAATAATTGAACCTGGCATTTAAGTTATGGCCAAACCGGCCGATTCCTCAATTGAGCGAACATCCGCCCCCCTCGAAATCCACCCGGGCATAGTCAAATGGCAACCAGCATTCTCAGTATTGGACAAAGTGCACTCGCCGCCGCGCAGGTAGGGATCAACACGACAGGCCATAACATCGCGAATGCCGCAACGCCCGGCTACAACCGGCAAATCGTCGTGCAGGGGGCCGCCCAGGCGCAAAACTTCGGCTTTGGTTTTCTCGGTCAGGGCGTCGATGTCTCCTCGGTCACGCGCGTATACAACGAATTTCTGGGCAATCAGGTCCAGACCGCGCAAACCACGAAAAGCGGGCTCGACAGCTATTACGCCCAGATCCGGCAGATCGACAATCTGTTGGCCGATCCGACGACCGGCCTGTCGACAGCCATGCAGGAGTTTTTCGCGGGTTTGCAGGACGTTTCAACCAGCCCGACGTCCATCCCGGCGCGGCAATCGGCCTTGTCGACTGCAGAATCGCTGGCAACCCGTTTTCAAAGCCTGAGCGGACGCCTCGAAGAGATCGAGCGCAGCCTGAATGGGCAGATCCAGTCCAGCGTCTCCGATATCAATACCCTGGGCTCGCAAATTGCCCTGCTGAACGATGCGATCGGCAAGGCCGAGCGTGCAAGCGGCCAGCCGCCCAACGATCTGCTCGACCAGCGCGATCAACTGCTGCTGGAACTGAACAAGCAGATCAAGGTGACGGTCGTCGAGCAGGGCAGTGAATACAACGTGTTCATCGGCAATGGCCAGCCGCTGGTCGTGGGAACGACATCGAGCATGCTCGTCAACGTGGCCTCTCCGACCAACCCGGAAAAGATCGAAGTCGCCTTCCGCGCCAGCAATGGCAACCTGGTTCCTCTGGCGCAATCGGCACTGTCCGGCGGCGAGCTGGGCGGGCTGCTGGATTTCCGTACCCAGTCGCTGGAGCAGGCGCAGAACGCGCTGGGCCGGGTGGCCATCGGCCTGGCCGCCACTTTCAATGCCCAGCATCAGAGCGGATACGGACTTGACGGCTCGACCGGCAATGCCTTCTTCACGGCAGGCGCTCCGGTAGTGGGCGAGCATGGCAGCAATACCGGCAATGCCGTGATCGGCGCCGCCATCAGCAGTCCCACTGCGCTGACCACCAGCGACTACCGCCTGCAATACGATGGCACCAACTACACCGTGACGCGTCTGTCCGACAACACGGCCACCACTTTCGCCAGTTTCCCGCAGACCGTAGACGGGGTGACGCTGAGCCTGGCATCGGGCGCGGCTGCCGCAGGCGACAGTTTCCTGATTCGCCCCACTGTCAACGGCGCATCCGGTTTTGGCGTGGCCATTACCGATCCGGCCAAGCTTGCCGCTGCCGGTGTGGCCGGCGCCGTGGGCGACAACAGCAATGCCCTGCTGCTGGCCGGACTGCAAACAAGCCGCATCCTGGGTAACAGCACCCTCACGTATCAGGATGCCTATTCGCAGCTGGTGAGCCAGGTGGGCAACAAAACCCGCGAACTGGATGTGACCAGCAGCGCCGCCGCAAAGATGCTCACCGAGGCGACCCTCACCCTGCAGAACGAGTCGGGCGTCAACCTCGACGAGGAAGCAGCCAACCTGTTGCGTTACCAGCAGGCTTACCAGGCTGCCGGCAAGGTAATGCAGATTGCCAGCGAGTTGTTTGACGTGTTGCTCTCGATTGGCCGATAAGGAGTAGTCCACCATGCGTATCAGCACCCAGCAGATGTTCGAAATCGGCTCCACCCGCCTGGTAGACCTGCAGAGCCGGCTGCAAAAAACCCAGGAACAGATCGCCAGTGGCCGCCGCATCCTGAGCCCGTCGGACGATCCGATTGCCGCAACCCGCGTCCTCGACGTCACGCAATCGCAAACGGTCAACAAGCAATACGGCGTCAATCGCCAATACGCAACGAACAATCTGTCGCAGGTGGAAGTCACCTTGGGTGGCGTGACCGAGCTCATGCAGACCATCAAGGAAACCATTACCACGGCACGCAACGTCAAACTGGGCGATAGCGAACGCGCCTTCATGGCGAGCGAACTGGATGGCCGGCTGCAGCAGCTGCTGGGTTTGGCCAACACCCGCGATTCCGCTGGTAATTACGTGTTTTCAGGCTTTCAGAGCCATACCCAGCCATTTGTCCAGACGGCCACCGGTGCGAACTATCAGGGCGACCTCGGCCAGCAGAAGATACAGGTCGATGCTACCCGCCAGATGGCAGTCAGCACCCCCGGTTCGATCGTGTTCCAGTCAGGCGGACAGGACATTTTTGCCACGCTGACCGATCTCGTTACCCTGCTGAACACGCCGGGTACCGCCGGCCTGACCGTCGGCCTGGATAGCGCCGACGCCGATATGGATATTGCGCTGGATCGGGTGCTGACCGTGCGCGCCTCGGTGGGCGCCAATCTGCAGGAACTCGAAGCGCTCGACAACGTGGGATCGGACCGCGATCTGCAATACAAGCAGCTTTTGTCCGAACTGCAGGATCTCGATTACACCCAGGCCATCACCCAGCTTACGCAGCAGCAGGTTGCGCTCGAGGCCACGCAGAAAACGTTTGCGAAAACCTCCAGCCTCTCGCTCTTCAACTTCATGTAATCCCCTGCATCGGGCGGGCTGGATCAATTAGCCGGAGGCGCCCACAGGGGCGATTGCCGGCTTTCTGCATTTCAAGCGTCACCAAACAAAAATCATGCCTGTTACGCGTTATTTGCGTGATCCGGCATGAAGAATTCCGAACGCCTGCCGATATAAAGCCTGACTATCAAGTTTGCTGATTCAGCCTTGCATGCCTGATAGGGAAGATCGGGCAGCAGGTTGCCAAACAAAACCAAGAAAATGCATCGCGCATATAACGGAGTTCGAACATGACGATTGATATGAGCCAGTTTTACCAGGTTTTTTTCGACGAGGCAGATGAGCTGCTCGCGGAAATGGAGAAACTGCTGCTGGCTATCGACGTAACCGATCCGGATAGCGAAGACCTCAATGCAATCTTTCGCGCAGCCCATTCCATCAAGGGCGGCGCAGCTACCTTCGGATTCAGCGACATCACCGAAGTGACCCATACCCTGGAGTCCTTGCTGGACCGGATCCGCAAGGGCGAGATGGCTTTGACGCCCGATCATGTGGACGCTTTCCTGGTGTCGAAGGATGTCCTGACCATGCTGATGGGCGGCCATCACCATGGCACAGCGGTTGACGAACCCGCCGTTGCCAGCGTCAGCACGCGACTCGCCGCTCTGTCGAACGGAACGGCCGCGGTAGCGGCCCCGGCTGCGGCGCCCGTACCCGCGCCGGCGGCCATTGAAGCCCCGCCAGCCGATATCCCGCCCGCAGCCGATGCTGATGGCAATTTCCACATTCGCATCGAGCTGCCCGATGTGCCGCAGCGCGATGTGGATGCGTTGGCGACCGAGTTGGGCTTGCTGGGTACGATCACCCAGGAAGTACTGGCCGATAAACGCGCGGTCTTTACACTGGTGACCCGCGAGAGCCAGGACGACATCGTCGCGATCTGTTCGTTTGTGCTCGATCCCGATGATCTGAAAATCACCCATGCCGCAGCAGCGGCGCCAGCCAGCGCACCCGTTGCGGCCGCAGCCGAGGTGGCGCCAGCTGTGGAAACAGCACCTGCAGTGGAAGCCGTACCCGCAGCGCCTGCTGCCAGCTTGCCAACCGAGGCCCGCAATCCGGGGCGGCGCGCCACCGACAAGGACGCCAGTTCGCAGGAATCCTCGTCGATCCGTGTGGGAGTCGAAAAAGTCGACCAGTTGATCAATCTGGTGGGCGAGCTGGTGATCACGCAGGCCATGATCGAGCAGCGCATTCTGGCGCTGGACCCGTTGATCCACGAGCGTTTGCTCAACAGCGCAAACCAGCTGGCACGCAACACGCGCGACCTGCAGGAAGCCGTGATGTCGATCCGCATGATGCCGATGGATTACGTGTTCTCGCGCTTCCCGCGCATGGTGCGCGACCTGGCGACCAAGCTCGGCAAGAAGGTCGAGATCATCACGCGCGGCGCCGCCACCGAGCTCGACAAGGGCCTGATCGAACGTATCGTCGATCCACTGACGCACCTGGTGCGCAACAGCGTGGATCACGGCATTGAAATGCCCGACAAGCGCCGCACCGCCGGCAAGAGCGAAACCGGCAAGCTGACCCTGTCCGCCGCGCATCAGGGCGGCAATATCGTGATTGAAGTGACCGACGATGGCGGCGGCCTCAACCGCGAGCGCATCCTGGCCAAGGCGATGCAGCAGGGCTTGAACGTGTCGGAATCCATGCCGGACAACGACGTGTGGCAGCTGATTTTCGCCCCTGGATTCTCGACCGCGGAAATCGTCACTGACGTATCAGGACGCGGCGTCGGCATGGACGTGGTCAAGCGTAATATTTCCGCGATGGGCGGCACCGTCGAAATTCGTTCGACGCCCGGCTCTGGCAGCACCATTTCGATTTCCCTGCCGCTGACGCTGGCAATCCTGGACGGCATGTCGGTCAAGGTCGGCGAAGAGGTCTACATCCTGCCACTGGGTTACGTCGTCGAATCCCTGCAACCGGAGGCGATCGACGTCAAGGAAATTGCCGGGCAGGGCAAGGTGGTCAAGGTGCGCGAAGAGTACCTGCCGCTGATCATGCTGTTCGAACTGTTCGATATCGAACCCCAGCACGTCAATCCGGCGAATGGAATCATCGTCATCCTCGAGGCCGACGGCAAAAAGGCCGCCTTGCTGGTCGACGGTCTGGTCGGGCAGCAGCAGGTCGTGGTCAAGAACCTGGAATCCAATTTCCGCAAAGTGCCGGGCATCTCGGGCGCCACCATTCTGGGTGACGGCGGCGTGTCGCTGATTCTCGATGTCTCCGCACTCCTGCGCTAAGGCTTCCACAGCCGACCGAATTCAAGACCCGACACCTTAAAGATCAGACAAGGATCGACCCCATGAGCTACACCACGCAAACCCAGACCAGCCTGAACACGTCCGAAAAGGGCGGGGTGGACGAGTTTCTCGCCTTCACTCTCGGCGGTGAGGAGTACGGCATCAATATCCTGCGCGTGCAGGAAATTCGCGGCTACGAACCGGTTACCCGGATTGCCAACGCCCCCGCGTTCATCAAGGGCGTGGTCAACCTGCGCGGCACCATCGTGCCGATCGTGGACATGCGCATCAAACTCGGTTTGGGCGAACCCACCTATGACCAGCTCACGGTCGTGATCATTCTCAATCTGGGCGGCCGCGTGGTCGGCATGGTGGTCGACAGCGTCTCCGATGTCACCACGCTGTCGGCCGAGCAACTCAAGCCCGCACCCGACATCAGCACATCGTTCGACAGCGATTTCCTGATCGGCCTGGGCACTCTGGGCGACCGCATGCTGATCCTGGTGGATATCGACAAGCTGATGTCCAGTTCCGATATGGGCTTGTTCGACCCCGCTGCGTCATGAGCGGCAATCCTGCGCTGTGGCCGCTTACCCGCATTCAACAAGAGAGTGAATCATGCTGACTAATCTGAGTATCAAATCCCGGTTGATTTTCGTGATCGGTTTTCTGTCGATGCTGCTGGTGGGAGGCGGGGTTCTGGGATTGACCGGTCTGGCTTTTACCAACGCGGCCTTGAAAAACGTCTATGAGGGAAAAATGGTCGCGCTGGGCCAATTGAATCAATTGTCCATGCTGATCAATCAGAACCAGATCATGGCGGCAGAAATGACCGCCGGCCAGTTATCGGCCTTTCCGCAAGAACTGGCGGTGATCGACAAGATGACCGGGGAAATCGGCAGCACGATCAATCAAATCGACTCGATCTGGAAAGGCTTTCTTGAACGGGAACTGTCCCCGGACGAAATCCAACTGGCCGAGGCATTCGATGCAACGCGTAAAACCTATGGCCGTGAAGGCATGGCACCGATCCTGGCAGCGTTGCGGGCCCATGACTTCCAGCAGGCAGGCGAAGTGTTGCAAGGCGCTTTGAGCCAAACTTATCCTGCCGTGCGGCAAAGCCTGGATGCGCTCAACCAGTTGCAGATGGACAAGGCCAAAATCGAATACGAGTCTGCCAAGACCCGTTATGCCATTGTCAAGGTGGTTGCCATCGCAGGCATTCTGTTCGGTCTGATCCTGGCCTCAGTGGTTGGATACTGGTTGGTTCGCGCAATCTCACGCCCCTTGAACGAAGCGGTTCGAGTTGCCAAGAGTGTTGCAGCGGGTGATCTGACGCAAACAATCAACGTGCACTCGCAGGACGAAACGGGCCAGTTGATGGGGGCTATGCAGGACATGAATACCAGCCTGGCCGATATCGTCAGTCAGGTGCGCATCGGCACCGAGACCATCTCGGTTGCGGCGCGTGAGATTGCAACGGGCAACGCCGACCTGTCGTCGCGTACCGAGCAGCAGGCGAGCTCGCTGGAAGAAACCGCCTCGTCGATGGAAGAGCTCACCAGCACGGTCAAGCAGAACGCCGAGAACGCGCGCCAGGCCAACCAGCTGGTGCAGTCCACCGCCGAAGTCGCCGTCAAGGGCGGCAATGTCGTGGGACAGGTCGTCGACACCATGGCCTCGATCAGCGAAAGCTCGCGCAAGATCGCCGACATCATCGGCGTGATCGACGGCATCGCCTTCCAGACCAACATCCTGGCGCTGAACGCGGCGGTGGAAGCCGCGCGCGCCGGCGAACAGGGCCGGGGATTCGCGGTCGTCGCCTCCGAAGTGCGCAACCTTGCGCAGCGCAGCGCCGGCGCTGCCAAGGAAATCAAATCCCTGATCGAGGATTCGGTTGGACAGGTTGAGTCGGGCGGGAAGCTGGTAGGCGAGGCCGGCAAGACCATGGGCGAGATCGTCACCTCGGTCAAACGGGTGACCGACATCATGGGCGAGATTGCAGCGGCGAGCCAGGAACAGAGCGCCGGCATCGAGCAGGTCAACCAGGCCATCACCCAGATGGACGACGTCACCCAGCAGAACGCTGCGCTGGTCGAACAGGCCGCAGCTGCGGCGATGAGTTTGCAGGAGCAGGCCGATAACCTGACGCAAGCGGTCAGCGTATTCAAACTGGATAGCGGGGTCTACAGCGTCCATTCCGAGCTTCCGGCGCTGAAGGGCGTGATGGCGACGAAGCGGGTCGCCCGCACGGGGGGCAAGCTTGCTGCCTCGCCGGCGGCGGTTGCCCGGACGAAGAAGCTGGCGGTCGCCGGTGGCAATGACGAATGGGAAGAGTTCTGAGATGCCTGTCCATCTCCCGCGGTCATGCCACGTCCAGTGGTATGCAGATGTGGATGGGCCGTTATTCCAGCCAGGAAACGTAACGGTGGATATTGAAGGTTTTGCAAAATGAAACTTAAGTCAAAAATTGTTTTGAGCATGGGATTGGTGTTCGTGCTCTTCGGCGTCGCGATCGGCGTAGCGCTGACCGGCATGCAGAGCAACAAGAGTCGGTTCGAGAATTTCCTCGCCAAGGATCTGGCGCTCGCCCAGGAAGCCAACAGCCTGTATTCACAAGGGCTGCAAATGGGCCAGGCCGTGCGCAATATCGTCATGGACCCGGCCAATCAGGCTGCCTACAAGAATCTGGACGCGGCGTCTGCCGAATTCAAAAATGCCAGCGAGAAAGCCCTGGCCCTCGCGGCCAACCATCCGGATGAGCTGAAGGTCCTGCAGGAAGTGGTCGCATTGCGCGAGCAGCAGATTCCGCTCCACGCCAAAGTGGTGTCGCTTGCAAGCAGCGATCAGGTCGCGGCCATTGCGGTCATCAGCAAAGAAGAAACACCAGTCTGGCGCGAGATCAGGACGCGTCTGATGGACTACCTCAAAGTCAAACGTGACGCCGTTGAGAATACCAAGGCCGAGATGGCCGCGTTCAGTCAGCGCATGCTGACGATCACGCTGGTTCTCGTGGTGATGGCGCTGGTCGTGGCAAGCGCCATCGTATTCTGGCTGGTCTGCCACATCATGAAACAACTTGGTGGCGAGCCAGCCTATGCTGTGGAGATCGCGCGCGCCATCTCCAGCGGTGACTTCTCCAACTCGGTCACTCTGGAAAAGGGCGACACCTCCAGCCTACTGTTCGCCATCAATGTGATGCGCGAAAACCTGACCGGCACGGTGAGCGACATCCGGCATGCGACCGAGACCATCGCCGTTGCCTCGCGTGAGATTGCAACGGGCAACGCCGACCTGTCGTCGCGTACCGAGCAGCAGGCGAGCTCGCTGGAAGAAACCGCCTCGTCGATGGAAGAGCTCACCAGCACGGTCAAGCAGAACGCCGAGAACGCGCGCCAGGCCAACCAGCTGGTGCAGTCCACCGCCGAAGTCGCCGTCAAGGGCGGCAATGTCGTGGGACAGGTCGTCGACACCATGGCCTCGATCAGCGAAAGCTCGCGCAAGATCGCCGACATCATCGGCGTGATCGACGGCATCGCCTTCCAGACCAACATCCTGGCGCTGAACGCGGCGGTGGAAGCCGCGCGCGCCGGCGAACAGGGCCGGGGATTCGCGGTCGTCGCCTCCGAAGTGCGCAACCTTGCGCAGCGCAGCGCCGGCGCTGCCAAGGAAATCAAATCCCTGATCGAGGATTCGGTTGGACAGGTTGAGTCGGGCGGGAAGCTGGTAGGCGAGGCCGGCAAGACCATGGGCGAGATCGTCACCTCGGTCAAACGGGTGACCGACATCATGGGCGAGATTGCAGCGGCGAGCCAGGAACAGAGCGCCGGCATCGAGCAGGTCAACCAGGCCATCACCCAGATGGACGACGTCACCCAGCAAAACGCTGCGCTGGTCGAACAGGCCGCGGCTGCGGCGATGAGTCTGCAGGAGCAGACCGATAACCTGAAGCAAGCGGTCAGCGTATTCAAACTAGGCGGCGAGAGTTACAGCGGCATGTCGCCGGCATCGACGCACCCGCGCGCAAGGCCCACCCTGCCGCCCGCCGCAAAACACAAGCAACTGGCTGCAAACAGCCACAGCAGCGACGAGTGGGAAACGTTCTGAGCGATTGGACAATTCTATAAAACAACGGAGAACAGCGACATGCTAGACAAACTGGAAAACCTCAGCATCAAGACCATCCTGATCGTTGCGATCACCTCGATGACCTTGCTGTTGGTGATTGTGGGTGTAACCGGCATACGCGGAACAGCCAAAACCCTGCAGATGGATCAGCAGGCTGTGCAGGCCAGCACCAATGAAGCAGGTGTGATGCGCGTGTTGAAGGTCATGGAAACAAGCCGCGCGCAAGTGCTGCTGGCACTGCAGCACAATCCCTCTTATGAATTTGCGTCCATGCATGATCATGCGCTCAGCCTGCACCTGAACGCGCTCGGCCAATCGCAGGACGATCTCAAGAAGCTATGGTCCGAATTTTATGCAGAGATGGCAGACACGCCGGAACAGAAACTGGCTGATGCGTTTTATGCCGATAGCGCCAATCTGGCTGCAGACGGGTTTGCCAAGGCGAAACAGGCGCTGGAGTCGGGCAATTGGAGTGCGGCGCAATCGAGCCTGTTGAACGAGATCGATCCGGCTTTCAACAAGAGCGCGGCTGCCCAGACCGCATTGCTGGTGGGTCTATTGGATCGAAGCAAGGCGCACAGTGAGGAGGCTAGCGAGATTGCCGCTGACGCAAAGTTCAACATGATCCTGACGATCATCATCGCTTCGCTGGCCGCATTGGCAATCGGCGGGCTTCTGATGCGGATGATCACCAAGCCACTGACGCTGGCGGTTGATTTGGCCAACAAGGTGGCGGAAGGCGATCTGAGCTTTCATCTGGACGATGTGGCACGCGACAACGAGTTCGGTCGCCTGCTTGTTGCCCAGCAGTTGATGGAGCGCAAGCTGGCGGACATCGTCGGCCAGGTTCGCACCGGAACCGACACCATCACGGTGGCTGCGCGTGAGATTGCAACGGGCAACGCCGACCTGTCGTCGCGTACCGAGCAGCAGGCGAGCTCGCTGGAAGAAACCGCCTCGTCGATGGAAGAGCTCACCAGCACGGTCAAGCAGAACGCCGAGAACGCGCGCCAGGCCAACCAGCTGGTGCAGTCCACCGCCGAAGTCGCCGTCAAGGGCGGCAATGTCGTGGGACAGGTCGTCGACACCATGGCCTCGATCAGCGAAAGCTCGCGCAAGATCGCCGACATCATCGGCGTGATCGACGGCATCGCCTTCCAGACCAACATCCTGGCGCTGAACGCGGCGGTGGAAGCCGCGCGCGCCGGCGAACAGGGCCGGGGATTCGCGGTCGTCGCCTCCGAAGTGCGCAACCTTGCGCAGCGCAGCGCCGGCGCTGCCAAGGAAATCAAATCCCTGATCGAGGATTCGGTTGGACAGGTTGAGTCGGGCGGGAAGCTGGTAGGCGAGGCCGGCAAGACCATGGGCGAGATCGTCACCTCGGTCAAACGGGTGACCGACATCATGGGCGAGATTGCAGCGGCGAGCCAGGAACAGAGCGCCGGCATCGAGCAGGTCAACCAGGCCATCACCCAGATGGACGACGTCACCCAGCAAAACGCTGCGCTGGTCGAACAGGCCGCGGCTGCGGCGATGAGTCTGCAGGAGCAGGCGGACGTTCTTGCTCAGGCGGTCAGCGTGTTCAAGCTCGATAGCCACAATTTCACGCAGCATGCGCCCCGGAAAACCGCATCCAGCCGCAACTTGCCTAAACCGCATGCCATGGAGGCCCGGTCACGTCCGGCCACCAGCCAGAAAAAGCTGGCCACGTCTTCCAGCAGCGACGGCGAGTGGGAAGAATTTTAATCCCTCCCTATCCGGTATCAACTTGAAGAAGGACTCGCCATGCGAACCAATCTGCCCGTAACCAATGTCGAATACGTGCTGCAGGACGATGAGACCATCGTCTCGAAAACAGATCTGCACGGCAATATCATCTACGTCAACCATACCTTCGCTGAGGTCAGCGGCTTTAGCGAAGACGAGCTGATCGGTGCGCCGCAAAACATTATTCGCCATCCGGATATGCCTGCCGAGGCATTCGCCGACATGTGGCACAGCCTGAAGAACGGCAATGCATGGACCGGTCTGGTCAAGAATCGCTGCAAGAATGGCGACCATTACTGGGTGGAAGCCAATGCCGCTCCCATTATCGAAAACCGCAAAGTGGTCGGTTACAGCTCGATCCGCACCAAGCCCAGCCGGGCGCAGGTACAGGCCGCGGATAGCGTGTACCGGTCGATCAAGGCTGGCGACACCAGTTACAAGATCCAGGACGGCCGGGCCGTCAAACAAACTGTGCTACGACGTTTGGGATTGGCGCGAACCTATTCCACCCGGACCCTGGTGCAGGCGCTGGTCGGTGTGATGATTGCCGTCAGCCTGCTGGTGGGCACCTTGGCCTGGCTGGCACTTGACGGCGACGGCGCGGGCTACCTGAAAGCCCTGATGGTGATCGCAGCATTGGGTGTGCTGATGGCGCTGCTATTCGGCATGGCGTGTTATCGCGGCATCATCACGCCGCTGCTGGATGCCGCGCATGACGTGGGGCGCATGAGCGCAGGTGATTTGACTGGACATATCGTACCCAGCGGCAGCGCCGGACTGGTCAAGCTGATGCAGTCCCTGCGGGTGCTGCAGCTCAATACCAAGTGGCTGGTGATGCAGATCAAGGAAAGCACCGACAGCGTGAACTTGGGGGCGCAGGAAATTGCCCGTGGCAATGCCGATCTGTCTCGCCGTACCGAGTCGCAGGCCTCCAGCCTGGAAGAAACGGCCAGTTCGATGGAGGAACTGACCAGCACAGTGGCAGAAAACGCGACCAATGCCCACATGGCCAGCAAGCTGGTGGCTTCGACCGCCGACATTGCGGTGCAGGGGGGCGAGGTGGTCGGCAAGGTGATCGAAACCATGGCTTCGATCAATAGCAGCTCGCGCAAGATCGCCGACATCATTGGTGTGATCGACGGCATTGCCTTCCAGACCAACATCCTGGCGCTCAACGCTGCGGTGGAAGCCGCGCGCGCCGGTGAGCAGGGCCGCGGTTTTGCCGTGGTGGCGGCCGAAGTGCGCCACTTGGCGCAGCGCAGTGCCAGTGCGGCGAAGGAAATCAAGACGCTGATCGTCGATTCGGTGGCGCAGGTGGACCTCGGCCGCAAACTGGTCAATGAAGCGGGCGAAGCGATTGATGACGTGGTGACCTCGGTGCAACTGGTGGTCGAGATCATGGACGGCAGTGCGACGGCCAGCCAGGAACAGAGCGCAGGCATCGCCCAGATCAACCAGGCGGTCGGTCAGATGGATGAAATGACGCAGCAGAATGCAGCGCTGGTGGAACAATCCGCTGCTGCTTCCGAAAGCTTGCAGGAGCAGGCCGCCAAGCTGGCGCAAGTGGTGGGTACGTTCAAAATTTCGCGCGGCGCGCAGAGCGGTTCACCGCGTGGCGGCAAACCGGCGCTGTCTCATGTGGGCAGGCCGGCTTCGGCGTTGCCCCGTTTGAGCGCGTGAAACATCGCACCTTGCTGAACGCCACGTTGACCAATGGGCGTGGCGAGTCGATAACCTGAACATGAAGCTGACACAAGAAAATACGCCAGACAGCGCCAAGATTTTCGCATTCACTCCACGCGACTTTGCCCGGGTGCGGGCCTTGATCTACCGCCAGGCCGGCATTTCGCTGGCCGAAAGCAAGCAGGAAATGGTGTACAGCCGTCTGGCGCGCCGGCTGCGGGCAAAGGGTTTGAATTCGTTCGAGGCGTATCTGGACGGTCTCGAAAGCGGGCGCGACAGCGATGAGTGGGAGGCGTTCACCAACGCGCTGACGACCAATCTGACGTCATTTTTTCGTGAAGCCCATCATTTCCCGATCCTGGCCGAGCATGCCCGCAGGGTGAAAAAACCACTGACGATCTGGTGTTCCGCCAGTTCGACCGGCGAAGAGCCGTATTCGATCGCGATGACCTTATGCGAGGCCTTCAATACACTGACGCCGCCGGTCAGCATTGTGGCCACGGACATTGACACCAATGTGCTGGAAACCGGGGCGACCGGCGTGTATACCGCCGACCGGCTGGACAAGATGCCGAAAGAACGTGCCCGGCGGTTTTTTCTGAAGGGGAAGGGCAGCAAGCTCGGGATGGTACGGGTACGTCCCGAATTGCGGCAGTTGATCACCTTCAAGACACTGAACCTGCTGGCCAGCAGCTGGCCGCTAAGCGGGCCGTTCGATGTGATTTTTTGCCGCAACGTGATGATCTATTTCGACAAGCCGACGCAGAGCAAAATTCTTTCGCGCTTCGTGCCGCTGCTGAAACCCGATGGCCTGCTGTTTGCCGGCCACTCGGAAAACTTCATGTACGTTTCGGACGCGCTGAAACTGCGTGGCAAGACGGTCTACGAAATCGATCCGCACGTAGTGCGCACAGGGAATGGCGTGTGAATCCTGCCATCGAAGAACACCTGGCGACCAATCTGTATTACGACCGCATTTTCGACTGTGAAGCGGCCAAGATACTGCCCGGCGAATACTATTTCACCCGCAAGCCGATGATGATCGTGACGGTGCTGGGCTCGTGCGTCGCCGCCTGCATCCGCGACCGGGTTTCAGGCATCGGTGGAATGAATCATTTCATGCTGCCCGACGGGGAGGCGGGCGGGGCGTCTGCGTCATCGATGCGCTATGGCAGTTACGCCATGGAAGTGCTGATCAATCAGCTGCTCAAGGCCGGTGCCCGGCGCGAAAACCTGGAAGCCAAGGTGTTCGGCGGCGGCAACGTGTTGCGGGGCTTCAGCAGCATCAATGTCGGCGAACGCAATGCCCGTTTCGTGCGCGATTATCTGCACTCGGTGAATATCCGCATCCTGGCCGAGGACCTGAACGACATCCATCCGCGCAAAGTGTATTTCTTTCCCGAAACCGGCAAGGTTCTGGTCAAGAAGCTGATCCAGCTCAACAACTACACCCTGGTCCGCCGTGAGCACGATTATGCGAGCCGGCTGCAGGCCAATCCCATCGATGTCGAGATCGATTTGAATTGAACAGAACCAGGGCGAACCCCGGAGAGAATTTGGCATGAAAATCAAGGTTTTGATTGTGGATGACTCGGCGCTGATTCGTGGCGTGATGACGGAAATCATCAATAGCCAGTCCGACATGGAAGTGGTTGGAGCGGCACCCGATCCGCTGGTCGCGCGCGATCTCA
The DNA here is from genome assembly GCF_018780105.1 of Thiobacillus sp. Taxonomy (GTDB): domain Bacteria; phylum Pseudomonadota; class Gammaproteobacteria; order Burkholderiales; family Thiobacillaceae; genus Thiobacillus. The sequence continues at coordinate 289,429 of NZ_JADMKC010000018.1, read as the reverse complement.
TCAAGCAAACCAATCCCGATGTGCTGACGCTGGACGTCGAGATGCCGAAAATGGACGGCTTGGACTTTCTGGATCGCCTGATGCGCTTGCGGCCGATGCCGGTGGTGATGGTGTCGTCGCTGACCGAGCGCGGCTCGGATATCACGATGCGCGCACTGGAACTCGGCGCGGTCGATTTCGTAACCAAGCCGAAAATGTCGATCCAGAGCGGCATGCTCGAATACACCGAGCTGATCACGGACAAGATCCGGATTGCCGCGCGGGCAAAAATCAAGGCGCGTGCGCTGCCGAATGCCCAGGCTGCGGGTACGACGGCACTGGCCTCGGTGCGCAATCCCTTCATCAGCAGCGAAAAGCTGATCATCATCGGCGCATCGACGGGCGGCACCGAGGCGATCAAGGACTTTCTGGTGCAGTTGCCGTCGGATTGCCCGGGCATTCTGATCACCCAGCACATGCCGGCCGGTTTCACCCGTTCGTTCGCCGACCGCCTCGACAAGCTCTGCAAGATTTCGGTGAAGGAATCGGAAGGCAATGAACGGGTGCTGCCCGGCCATGCCTATCTTGCGCCCGGCCATTCCCACCTGACCCTGGTGCGCAGCGGCGCTAACTACATGACCAAAATCGACCAGGGCGAGCCGGTCAACCGGCACCGTCCCTCGGTCGACGTGCTGTTCCGCTCGGCCGCGGTCAACGCCGGCAAGAACGCGGTAGGCGTCATCCTCACCGGAATGGGCAAGGACGGCGCGGCCGGCATGCTGGAAATGAAAAATGCGGGCGCCTATAACCTGGCGCAGGACGAGGCGTCCTGCGTGGTGTTCGGCATGCCGAAAGAAGCCATTGCGATGGGGGGCACCCATGAAGTCGCACCGCTGCACGAATTGCCGGGACGGGTGATGGCCTTCTTCGCCAGCCAGGGAAACCGTGCGATGCGGGTATAAAATCAGGGTTCCTGTCTGGACGGCAGGCAGGCTTAAGTTTGACGCCCGCATGCCGTTTAACCCCCCACTCAACTAATGCATCAATGGAGCGCTGCATGGCCGATCCGAATACAAAATTTCTGGTAGTAGACGACTTTTCCACCATGCGCCGCATCGTGCGCAACCTGCTCAAGGAGCTGGGCTATTCCAACGTCGAGGAGGCCGAGGATGGCGTCGACGGCCTGGCCAAACTGCGGGCGGGGAACTTCGACTTTGTGGTGTCGGACTGGAACATGCCCAACATGGATGGCCTGACCATGCTGCAGACGATCCGTGCCGATCCTGCACTGGCGAAACTGCCGGTCCTGATGGTGACGGCGGAAGCCAAAAAGGAAAATATCATTGCCGCGGCGCAGGCGGGCGCCAGCGGCTATGTCGTCAAACCCTTCACTGCCGCCACACTGGACGAAAAACTCGGCAAGATTTTTGAAAAACTCGAAAAAGCCGGGGGTTGACGTGAATACGCAATTTCCCGAGTCGGGCGGGCTTGCCGCAAGCGTTGCACCGCTGAAAACCGAGGTGTGTGAACAGGGAGAAATGCTGGCGCGGGTGGGCCAGATGACCCGCGGCCTGCATGACAGCCTGCGTGAGCTGGGACTGGACAAGGTGCTGGAAAAGGCGTCGGTCGACATGCCCGATGTGCGCGACCGCCTCAATTACGTGGCGCGCATGACCGAACAGGCCGCGCAGCGCGTGCTGAACGCCACCGATACCGCCATTCCGTTGCAGGAACGGATAGACGCCGGTGCCAGCGAAGTGCTACAAGGCTGGAAAACGACCTTTTCTGCGCCTTTCTCCGAAGCGAACTATCGCGACATGGCGACCATGACCATGCAGTGCCTGGTCGACATGCAGCACGACACCAACGCCACCAAGCAGCAATTGCTGGACATCATGATGGCGCAGGACTTCCAGGATCTGACCGGCCAGGTGATACGCAAGGTTACCGACCTGGCGCATAACCTGGAGAATCAGCTGGTGCAGTTCCTGATTGATTACGCGCCGTCGGAAGTGCGACGCGAGACCGACAACAGCCTGCTCAACGGCCCGCAGATCAATCCGGAAGGCAAGAGCGACGTGGTGGCCGATCAGGGGCAGGTTGACGATCTGCTGGACAGTCTCGGTTTCTGACCCGGGATTTTTCCGCGCCTTGCGGCCCGGAAAAAGCCCGCTCAGGCGGCAGCCTGATCCGCCGCGCGGAAGCGTTCGATTTCGCGCATCAAGGCATCCGAAGTGGCTTCTATCCTGGCGTGTACTCCGCTGGCATCCGATGCATCGTCGCACTGACAGGTGCGGGCATGTTCGCCCGCGGCCAGGTGGAATGCCGTGTGGGCTTGCTCGATCGCGTCGAGAACAGGCTGTTCGCCCGGGAGCGTGATCCTGATCCGCTTGAGCCAGCGGCCCAGCATGCAGGCATCGTCCCGACTCACCACGCGCCAGTGCAGCGCGTTGCCCGCTTTGAGCGCAGCCTCGTATTCAAGCAGCCATGACTGGTGCAAGGCGATGGCGCGATCCCAGTCGATGAAGTGCATCTGGCGCGTGAATCCACGTGCGTATTGGCCCAGCGGATAGTGCGGCTGCCCGTGCGGAGCGGGCACGTGTGCCTTCATCCAGGCTGCAACAGCTTCGGGCGGCAGCGGATGCGCGATGGCATAACCCTGCGCCTGATCGACGCCGACCAGTCCGGCCGCTTCGATCATCTCCCCGTTTTCCAGACCTTCAAGGGTGCAGGACATGCCCAGCGCATGGATCATGCGCACCAGCGAATCGAGAAAGTCGATGCCGCGCTTGCCCATGGAGGCGATCTGGCTGGTCAGATCGCGGTCGAGTTTGGCAATCCGGAACGGAAACTCGCTCAGGCGGTTGAGGCCGCTGTGGCCGGCGCCCAGATCGTCCATGACCAAAGCGACACCCAGTTCGCTCAGATCGCGCAGGGTGTCGGCCACGCTGCCGGATAGCGGCAGGCTTTCGGTTTCGAGCAGTTCGAGATAGAGCCGTTCGGGTGCGATGCCAACCTTGCCCAGCGCCTCGTCCACGATTTCGGCGCAATAGGGCAGGGCAAGCACCTCGGGCGGCAGGTTGAACGACAGATCGAACACCTGGCCCATCCGGTCGGACTGCGCGAGCCATTCGAGCGCCTGCAGAAGTCCGAGCCGGAACAGCAGGATCAGGTCGTCGTCGGTGAATGCCGGCAGGAATTGCGCAGGCTTCAGATATTCGCCGTCTTCGGTACGCAAGCGTGCAAGCGCTTCGAGCTTGCTGACCTGACCGCTGGGTAGATCGAGCAGCGGCTGATAGAACATGACCAACTGCCCGTTGGCGAGCAAGCTGCGATAACGTTGCCGTTCGTTCAGCGTCAGGGGCGAGTCGGACGCGTTCGCGCGCGCGAAGCGCACGAACCGAAGCTCGGCGATGTGTTGGAACGAGCGCAGCCATAGCTGCATCAGACGGGATTCGAACAGGCCTGGGTACGCGCCCCAGAACGTGAATACGCCGCGGCTTGCACCGTCGCTGCCGATGACGGGCACGCTGGCCAGGCTGCGTACCTGATTGCGCGTCAGCAGATGGCGCCAGCCTGAGTCGGCGAAGGCTTCGTCAGTCAAGCTCGCCAGGGTCGTAATACGGTCACTTTGCCAGGCGGCAGCGTACCCGGCCGCACATTCAGTGGCATCGGTTTCATGTTTGCCCATGACAAGGGCGCAAACCGCAGGCAAGCCCTTTGAAGCGAATTCCATGACGAACCGGCCATTTGTGTGGGCGCGGCCGAAACTGATGCCGCTCAGGCCGTCCATATTGTGCAGAAGATGTGCGATGGCGGATTCGACCCATATTTCGGGGCGGACGCTGGGCAGGTCGAGGCGTTCGAGCCCGGTCAGCGTGTACAGGGTTTTCTCCTCGGCCATGCGTATCGCTTCGAGCATCCAGCGACTCTCGTTGAGAAGGCGCCCGAACACGACAGTGCCGATACCCAGGCGCCGGTCGGCCCTTGCCGGATGGGCTGCGAGATGCTTGAGTACCAGGGTGTGAAAATCCTGCAGGGTCAGCACCATGGTCTGGCTGTCGAGGCCGGCCAGCATGTGGATATGGCTGATGCGCCGAATCGCCGATTGGTGTGCGTCGGCCTGCAGATCCGGCGACAGCAGGTCTTCCAGATGTTGTGCCTGTCGCAGCCGCAGCTGGATCGTTTCCGCCGTCGTCAGGCGGGCCAGGAGGGTCGAAAAGGCAGGGTTGTCCAGCAGCGTGCGATGGAAATCCTCGACGAAGCGGGCGCTCAGACAACCGAGCGGGCCGATGGCCTGGAGGGCGCGTGACGCTTCGCTGCCGTAAGGCTGGCACGCCTCGGTTTCAAGTCCGGGGTCTAAAAGGGAATGCACTTGTGCTGGAATTCGCAACAATTAATCAACGCGAATACGCGCAGTACAGAATGAATCGGCAAGAGTCGGCATAACTTGAGTTTGCCGGACGGCTGTGGCGGGGACATTAAGGTCGCAAGGCCACGGTTACTGCCACGGCGGTCTTCAGCGCATTGTGGATCAGGGCCTCGAACTGGGGTGCGAAGTAGGGCAGCAGGATGTCCAGCACGATCAACCCCACGCCCAGCGTTATGGGAAAGCCGATCGCGAAGATGTTGAGCTGGGGAGCGGAGCGCGTGAGGATGCCCAGTGCAAGGTTGGTCATCAGCAGGATGGCGATCAGCGGCAAGGCCAGTTGCAGCCCCACGGCAAGCACGGTCGACCCGTAGCCGGCGAGCTTGAAAAATCCTGCCGCAGCGACCGGCTGGAGGCTGATCGGCAGGGTTTGAAAGCTGTCGACCAGCACGCCGAGCAGCAGCAGGTGACCATTGATCGCCAGAAACACCAGCATCGCCAGCAGGTTGAAAAAGCGTGCGAGTACCAGGGTCTGTCCGGCGCTTTGCGGGTCGAAAAACGACGCGAAGCCCAGACCAATCTGCAGGCCGACGATTTCGCCGGCGGCTTCCACGGCGGCAAAGGCCACGCGCATGACAAAGCCGATGGCGATGCCGATGAGAAGTTGCTGCAACAGGATGAACAGACCCTGCCAGGAACCCAGCCCGACATCGGGCAGCGGCGGCAGGGCGGGGGAAATGATCAAAGCGAGGAAAACGCCGAGGCCGATTTTGACCGTGGCGGAGACGGAGCGGTGGCCAAACACCGGCGCCACCATGATTAGACCGAGAATGCGGGTGAGCGGCCAGATGAAACTGATCAGCCAGGTGTTGAGCTGGGCATCGGTGATGCTGATCATGCGTGATGCTGCAAGCCGGCGCTAACTGATGATGCCGGGCAGGCCCGTGAGCACGCGCCGCATGTAATCAGTCATGACCGTCAGCATCCAGGGGCCGGCGATGGCGAAGGTGATCAGTACGGCGATGACTTTGGGGATGAACGACAGGCTGGCGTCGTTGATTTGGGTCGCGGCCTGGAAAATGCTGATGATGAGGCCGGCCACCAGGGTGACGAGCAGCACCGGCGAGGCAACCAGAATGGTGATTTCCATTGCGGTACGGCCGATGGTCATTACGCTTTCGGGTGTCATGGCGGCGCTCCTGTGATCCGGTTAGTAAAAACTTTGTGCCAGCGAACCCAGCAGCAGATTCCAGCCATCGACCAGCACGAACAGGATGATCTTGAACGGCAACGCGACGATGGCCGGCGACACCATCATCATGCCCATCGCCATCAGGATGCTGGCGACCACCATGTCGATGATGAGGAAGGGAATGAAAACGGCAAAACCGATCTGGAACGCGGTTTTGAGTTCACTGGTGATATACGCCGGAATGAGCACGCGCATCGGCACGTCGGCGGCGGTTTTCAGCTGCGCGGTGCCCGACATCTTGACGAACAGGGCGAGGTCACTTTCGCGCGTCTGCTTGAGCATGAACGCGCGTAGCGGCGCGGCGCCCTTGTCCAGCGCTTCGCCCATCTGGATGCGATTTTCGGACAGCGGCTGATACGCCTCGACGTAAATCTTGTCGAAGGTGGGGCCCATCACGAACAGGGTCAGGAACAGCGACAACCCGATCAGCACCTGATTCGGTGGCGACGACTGGGTACCCAGCGCTTGGCGCAGCAGCGACAGCACGATGATGATGCGGGTGAAGCTCGTCATCATCAGCAAGGCGGCCGGCAGGAAAGACAGCGAGGTCAGCAGCAGCAGGGTTTGCAGGCTCAGCGTATACGTCTGGCCGCCGCCTGCGCCAGGGGTACTGGTGAATGCCGGCAAGCCGGCGCTCTGGGCGAACGCGAGCGTGGGCAGCATCAGCGCCAGTGCGATCAGGCCGGTGTGGAGACGCTTATTTTGCACGACGCGCCTCGATCAGTTGTTTCAGGTTGGCGGCAAAGCTGGCGTGGGGCGCAGCCGTCGCCGCAGGCAGGGCCTCGCCTTTGGGCAAGGTCATCAGCGCGTTGACGCTGCCGGGCGTGACGCCGACCACCAGCCAGTTGTCGCCGATCTCGACCACGACCACCCGCTCGCGCGCGCCGACCGAGGCGCTGCTGATGACCTGCAGCAGATTCGACGAACCGCCGCGTGCGACGCCGAGGCGCTTGGCGGCCCAGGCCGTGGCGAAAATCAGAAGCAGGACGGCAACCAGGCCGATGAAAACCTGCAGCAGGCTGCCGGCATTGGAAACCGCGGGTGCGGCATCGGCTGCGGCCGCCGTGGCGGGCAGGCTGACGAGCGCGAGGCCCAGCCAGGCGCGCCGGGCTTGCGGCTGGTTTGCTGCGAAGGCAAATTTCATTTGTTGAGTTTCCGGATGCGTTCGGCGGGGGTGATGATGTCGGTCAGACGCACCCCGAACTTGTCGTTCACCACCACGACCTCGCCCTGTGCGATGAGACAGCCATTGACCAGCACATCCATCGGTTCGCCGGCCATGCCGTCGAGTTCGACGACTGAGCCTTGCGCCAGCTGCAGCAGGTTCTTGATCGTGATCTTGGTGCGCCCCAGTTCGACGGTCAGCAATACCGGGATATCCAGAATGAAGTCGATATCGTGAGTGGCGCCGTTGGGCGTGCTGCCGGCCAGATCCTTGAACACGGCCGGGCTGGCTTTTGGCGGCTCGGCCTGTTCTGCCATGGCGGCAGCCCAGTCGTCGGCGGCGGCAGGTTTCTCCGGCTCGGCCTGTTCCGCCATGGCGGCGGCCCAGTCGTCTTCTGCAATGGGTTGAGTCAGCTCTTCAGCCATTTTGATCTCCTGTTGACGGCTCAGTAACGCTGTTGGAAAGCAGCTTTTCGACGCGCAAGGTGTACTGGCCGTTGAATTTTCCGTAAGCGCATTCCATCACCGGCACGCCGTCCACTTTGGCCTCGATGGATTGGGGGATTTCCAGCGGGATGATGTCGCCCACTTTCATGTTGACGATGTCGCGCAGGCTGATCGCGGCGGTACCGAGGTCCGCGATGATTTCGACTTCGGCCATCTGGATCTGCTGGCGCATCAGGCGAATCCAGCGTTTGTCCACCTCGAGGTTTTCGGCCTGCAGGCTGCTGGTCAGCAGGTCCTTGATCGGCTCGATCATCGAGTAGGGCATGCAGATATGCATTTCGCCGCTGACCTGGCCGAGTTCGATGGCGAAGGTGATGGACACCACCACTTCGTTCGGGGTGGCGATGTTGGCGAACTGGGTGTTCATTTCCGAACGCACGAATTCGAATTCGACCGGATAGATCGGCTCCCAGGATTTCGAGTAGGCCTCGAACACGATATTCAGTACGCGCTGGATGATGCGGTGTTCGGTCTGGGTGAAGTCCCGCCCTTCGACCCGCGTATGGAAGCGCCCGTCGCCGCCGAACAGGTTGTCGACCATCAGAAACACCAGGTCGGGATTGAAAATCATCAGCGCGGTGCCGCGCAACGGCTTGACCTGGATCAGGTTGAGGTTGGTCGGCACCACCAGGTTGCGGATGAATTCGCTGTATTTCGAGACCTTGACCGGGCCGACCGAGACTTCGATGCCGCGCCGCAGGAAGTTGTACAGGCCGATACGGAGCAGTCGCGCAAAACGCTCGTTGATGATCTCGAGCGTGGGCATGCGCCCGCGCACGATGCGCTCCTGCGTGGCGAGGTTATACGGTCGCGCAACCGAATGGTCGACTGCATCCGCTGGGGCGTCGTCGGTTTCGCCGGTGACGCCTTTCAGCAGCGCATCGACTTCATCCTGCGAGAGAAAGTTGTCGGCCATGGGCAGTCTTTACAGAGTGTCTTTACTGAATCACGAAGGTCGTGAACAGCACATCGGTCACTTGCTGCGGTTTGCCTTTGGGGTCGAACGGCTGCTTGACCTGCGCCAGGATGTCCGCCACGAGTTTCTTTTTGCTTTCCGGATCGGCGAGCGCCTCGGCGCTCTGGCTCGACAGCAGCGTCAGCAGGCGGCTGCGTACGCGCGGCATATGCAGCTTGATCAGATCCACATCGGCCTGATCGGCTACCTGCAGCGTGATATCGGTTTGCAGATACTGCTCGCCGCCCTGCAGATTGACGGTAAAGGTTTCCAGCGGCAAGAAAACCGGCGCCTTGGCGGGCTCTTCCTCATGGGCGGCGTTGGGGTCGTCGCTGCCCTGCATGAAAAACCACGCGGCTGCACCACCGCCGCCGAGCAACAACACCAGCGCGCCGATGATGATGAACAGCTTCTTTTTCGATTTTTTCGGAGGAGCGTCTGCTTCGACAACTTCAGCGGGCTTGGCAGGTTGGGCCATTTCAGCGTTCCTTTACACGGATAAGGGGAGGCACATACGCGTCATTATCAGGGATACGCGTGCGTTCGATAGCGGGAAAAGAGGGTGAAAAGGCAGGTAGTTCGCAGCAATGCCGTGCTGCCGGGAGGCCCGCCTGACATCGTTGTGGGGTTCAACGATGTCGGACGAACGGATGCGGGAGACTCAGGCGAAAGTGTCGACCAGGCCGCGGCCGGATTGCCGGATCTGCGTTGGCAGAGATTGAATGGTCGTGTCGCCGGAGCTGCTGGCACCGGGATAGGACATGGCGGTCCGCCGCGCTTCACGGTTGGCTGCTTCGTTGAACTGCTGTTGCTGCTGTTCTGCGCTCACCGTTGCCTGCCCCAGCTGGATGCCGGATTCGTTCATCATTTCGCGCAGCCTGGGCAACGCGGCCTCAAGCGCCTGGCGGACCTCGGGCTGGGCCGCAAAGAAGCTGGCGGTGGCCTGGTCGTTGTTGACGTTGATCACGACTTGCAGCGGTCCCAGGTTGGGCGGGTTGAGCGTGAGCGATGCGGTTTGCTGCGCACCTGCTGCCATCCAGACGATTTTCTCGCCCAATGCCTGGCTCCAGGCTGCGCTGCCGACCGAGGGCGCGAGTGCATTGCCGGCTGTGCTGGCGGGCGCGCTGATCGTGCCTGGCTGAGCGAGCTGGGTGGCCGTCGTCAGCAGATTGCCGAAGCCTTCAGGACGGGCTTCATCGAGTTTGAGGGCATCGGGCGACAGCGCGGCGGCGATTTGACCCGGCAGGACAGCTGCTGCGGCGCTGGCGTGAGCTGGGGTGGCCGTCATCGCGGCCTGGAAATCGGCCTTGACCGGCTGCTGGGCGGCGGCTTCTACGGCGGCTGCGGCTGCGGCATCGGTGATCTGGGCGGGCGTCAGGGCAGGTGCGGCGGGCGTGTTGAGGCTCGGCAGCACGGTTGCGCCGGCAGCAAGCGCATCAGCGGTTGCGCTGACGCCGCCGCCCGGCAGCGGTGCTGCCTGCACTGCCGGAACCGGCATGTTCGGTGCGGCAGCCAATGCCAGCAGGGCATCCGGCAGCGCCGGAGTGATCTCCATGCCCGGCAGGGCGGCATCGGGCTGCAGCGTGCTGCTGTCGGCAGCGGGTGCTGCCTGCGGCTCGCTCGCAGCGGTCTCCGCCGTGGACGGGGACGCCGTTTCCGTGCTGGCAGCATCCTGCGTTGCGGGCGCATCGCTGGCCGCAGTCCCGGAACCGGACTTGCCGGCCTGCCGGGTTTCCGGGCGCGACGCCTGCTTTGGCTCGTTCACCGGCTTTTTCTGTTCCATTTCATTCGACAGGACCTTGCTGAACGGGGTGTCCGCGCTGGTGCCCGGGTCGGGCTGCTTTTTGCCGCCAGGCTGGGCCTGCAGGGCATTCACCAGATTGAGGTTGGCTGTTTGGGGGGTCATGGTTTGCCTCGTTGAAGGTGGGGTCAGCTGGGGTTCCGCTTGTGCGAGACGGAGCGTGCAGCATGTTCGTCGTTCTGCTTCTGGTCGCGCCACAATTCGCGGCGGGCCTCTTCCTTGTTGGCTCGGTCCGACAGAGTGACGAAGGACATTTTCTTCTGCTCGCACACCTGCCAGTTTGCACGTGCCTGTTCGACGCGTTGACCGGCGTGGCTGACCACGGTTTGCTGACCGCTGATGGCGTGATCGAGCTTTTGCATGAACACCCGGTAATTGTTGAAATGGGTGGTGCTGATTCCGTTGGCCAGGCTGTTCTGGCAGCGTTGCGCATAGTCGTCGCGGTATTGCTGCAACAGGTCGAACTTCTGTTTGGCTTCCTCGTGGCTGCGTAGTACCTCGCCCAGGCGCTTGGCAGCCTCGTCGGCCTCCTTGTTGGCCAGTTCGATCAGGGTGTCGAGGGCGGAGCGGGTTGCCATTCAGTTTTCCTTATTTACTGGAACAGGGCCGAAAGCTCGCTGAGGCTTTCCTGGACATCGGCGCGCTCGCTGATGTCCTGCTGCAGGAAGGTTTCGATCGCGGGCTGCAATTTGATTGCTTCGTCCAGCATGGGGTCGCTTCCTGCTACATAGGCGCCGACGTTGATCAGGTCGCGGCTGCGCTCGTAGCGTGAATATAGCTTCTTCAAGCGGCGTGAAAGCTGTTGTTGCTCCGGCGTGGTGATGCTGTGCATGGCGCGGCTGATCGACTGCTCGATATTGATGGCCGGGTAGTGGCCGCTTTCGGCCAGCGCACGGTCGAGCACGATGTGGCCGTCGAGAATCGCGCGCGCGGCGTCGGCAATCGGATCCTGCTGGTCGTCACCCTCGGTGAGCACCGTATAAAAGGCGGTGATCGAGCCGCCGCCCGGCTTGCCGTTGCCGGCGCGTTCGACCAGTGCGGGCAGCTTGGCAAATACCGAGGGCGGGTAGCCCTTGGTGGCGGGCGGCTCGCCGATGGCGAGCGCGATTTCGCGCTGCGCCATGGCATAGCGGGTCAGCGAGTCCATGATCAGCAGCACGTTTCGGCCCTGATCCCGAAAATGTTCGGCAATCGAGGTGGCGTAGGCCGCGCCCTGCAGGCGCACCAGCGGTGGTGTATCGGCCGGGGCGGCGACGACGACGGCGCGTGCCAGACCGGCCTCGCCGAGAATCTGCTCGATGAATTCCTTGACCTCGCGACCGCGTTCGCCGATCAGACCGACGACGATGACGTCCGCGCTGGTGTAGCGCGCCATCATCCCCAGCAGCACGCTTTTGCCGACGCCCGAACCGGCGAACAGGCCCATGCGCTGGCCGCGGCCGACGGTGAGCATGCTGTTAATGGCGCGCACGCCGACGTCAAGGATGTCGGTGATCGGAGCGCGCGCCAGCGGGTTGGCGGCGCGGTTGTTGAGCGGCATGGTGGTTTCGGACTGGATCGGCCCGAGGCCGTCGAGCGGACGCCCGCTGCTGTCGAGCACCCGTCCCAGCAAGCCTGCACCGACCGGCAGGTGGCGGGTGCGGTCGCTCGGCCGCCGCCGGGGGTGTTTGACCTGGCCCAGGCTGGGCAGGGTGGGGATGACTTCCACCGGGAACACGCGGGCGCCGAGCATGATGCCTTCGACATCGCTTTGCGGCATCAGGTACAGATGGTCGCCGGAGAAACCAACCACTTCGGCCTCCAGATGGGCGCCATTGGCCAGCGCAACGGTGCAGGCGCTGCCCACTGGCAGCTTGAGCCCGACCGCTTCCATCACCAGGCCCGCCACGCGCGTCACCCGGCCGGACACCAGCATCGGGTCGGCGATCGCCAGCAGTTCGCTGCAGTCATGCAGAAAGCTGATCCAGCGGTCGCTGTGGGGGTGGGCCTGGGCTTGGGCAGTCATCATTCAGCCAGCCATTTGGAATCTTTGCCCAGGGCAGCCGTGAGGCGCTGCCAGCGGGTGGGCAGGGAAGAGTCGATTTGCGTATCCGGCGTTTCGGCACGGCAGCTGCCGGGATCCAGATCGGGGTCGTCCGTCAGCTGCCAGCCCATTTTTGCCAGCTCATTGCCCATCCGGCTTTGCACCAGTTCCATATCGGCGGGATTCAGATACAGCAGCGCGGGCTGCTGCAGCGACGGCAGGTAACGCACGGCTTCCTTGATGATGGGCAGGATCAGTGCAGGCTGGACGGTGAGGGCCGATTTCACCACGGCGCGGGACAGGTCGATTGCCAGGTCCAGTATCTGCTGCGAAATGGTTTCGTCGGCGCGATCGAGCTCGGCGGTGAAGCTTTCTGCCAGCGCGGACAGCCGTCCGGTTTCGACGGCTGCCAGGGCGCGCCCCTCGGCCAGCCCGGCGGCATGACCTTCGCTGCGGCCAAGGGCATAGCCTTCCTGCCGCGCCTGTTCCTGGATCGCCGTGATGTCGTCGATGGTGGGCAGCTTGACGGTGTCGGTGCCGGACTGCCGCATCGCATGCGGGGTCGAGTCGAAACTGGCCAGCTCCCAGGGCTGGCAGGCGGGCTGGTCCTCCTTGCGAATCACGCAACTAGACATACGCTTCTTCTCCCTTGCCGCCGAGGTTGATCTGGCCTTCGTCGGCCAGACGGCGGACGATTACCAGGATTTCCTTCTGCTGGGCTTCCACTTCGGACAGACGCACCGGACCTTTGGATTCGAGGTCTTCGCGCATCATTTCGGCCGCGCGTTGCGACATGTTCTTGAAGATTTTCTCGCGCATTTCTTCCGACGCGCCCTTCAGCGCGATGATGAGCGAATCGGACTGCACTTCACGCAGCAGCAGCTGGATGCCGCGGTCGTCGATTTCCAGCACGTTCTCGAACACGAACATCTCGTCCATGATCTTCTGCGCCATTTCGGGGTCGTAGCTCTTCAGGTGCTCCATGGCGGACGCTTCGTTTTCGCCGCCCATGAAGTTGAGAATGTCGGCAGCGGCGCGGGTGCCGCCCATCGGCTGTTTCTTCATCACCTCGTTGCCCGACAGCAGCTTGGTCAGCACGTCGTTCAGTTCGCGCAGGGCGGTGGGCTGCACGCCGGAGAGGGTGGCGATGCGCAGCAGCGCATCGTTGCGCAGGCGCTCGGTGAAATGTCCCAGCACCTCGCAGGCCTGATCGCGTTCGAGGTGCACCAGAATGGTGGCGATGGTTTGCGGATGCTCGTTGTGGATGAGGTCGGCCACCGATTCGGCATCCATCCATTTCAGGCTTTCGATACCGCTGGAATCACCGCCGCCGCCTACAATCCGGCTTAACAAGGAGGACGCCTTGTCTTCGCCCAGCGCCTTGTTCAACACGCTGCGGATGTAGTCGTCAGAATCCAGACCCAGCGACGAATTGTTGTCGGCAAAGGTGTTGAAATCATTCAGCACAAGCACGACTTCCTCGTGCGAGATGGCTTTCATGCTGGTCATGGCTTCACTGAGCTTCTGCACCTCGCGCGGGCTCAGATATTTCATGACTTCGGATGCGCCTTCCTCGCCCAGTGCGAGCATCAGAATGGCGCCTTTGGTGACGCCGTGGTGTTCACTCATTGTTGCCTACCCAGGTTTTGACGATGTTGGCGACCACACGCGGATCTTCGTTGGCCAGCTTTTGTGCCCGTGCCAAGCTGTCCTGATAGCCGCGACTGCCCGGCGCGCCTTCGCCCATGGCGGCCTCCATCTGCGGCGTGCCATGGCCCGGGTGGACCGCTGCAGGCGCAGGCGGCGTGTATTCGGTGATTTTCTTCAGCATCGGCTTGAGCACGCGCAGATACAGCAGCAGCAGCGCGATGCCCATCAGGATGTATTTGCCGGTGTCCTTGGCGGTCTGGATGGTGCCGGGGTCTTTCCACAGGGGCGTTTCGGGAATTTCTTCCTGTTCCGGGCTGGCGAACGCGCTGTTGACGACGTTTAGCGTGTCGCCGCGAGCCTGATTGAAGCCCATGGCTTCCTTCACCAGATTGGTGATCTGGGTGGTCTCGTCGGCGGTGAGCGGCGTCATTTTCACCTTGCCGTCCTTGCCGGTGGTTTTCTTGTAGTTGACGACGACCGCGACGGACAGGCGCTTGAGACCGCCCACGCCTTGCTGCACGTACTGGATGGTCTTGTCGACTTCGTAGTTGGTGGTAGCATCCTTTTGCGTGCTGGTAGGCACGGCGGCAACGGGCTCAGGCGCCGCTTTTGCATTTTTGGCCGGCGCGACGATGGGCGCCGTGGCAGGTGCAGGAGGCTGGTTGGTCAGCGCACCTGGTACGCCGCCAGGCGCACCCGACGCATTCAGGGATTCGCTGGTCTGCTGGCTGCGAATCGCCATGGCGTCCGGGGTCTGGTTCGGTTTGAACGACTCGACCGCCTGTTCACTGCGCGAAAAGTCGACATCGGCCGTGGCCTCGGCACGCACATTCTCGGCGCCGACGATCGGGCTGACGATCGAGACGACCCGCTTGACCACGTCCTGTTGCAGTTCCTGCACATATTTGATCTGGCTGGGGTCCATGCCGGTGGTGCTGGCGGACTTGCTGGTTTCGGACAGTAGATTGCCGTTCTGGTCGACGATGGTCACATTCTTGATCGGCAGTTCGGGCACGCTGCTGGCAACCAGATGGACGATGGCGCTGACCTGTTGCGGATCGAGTGCGCGTCCGGGGTAAAGATTGAGCAGCACCGACGCGGTGGGCATTTTTTGCTCGGACACGAACACCGAGTCTTTGGGGATGGCCAGATGCACGCGGGCGGCCTGTACCGCCGAGACCGATTCGATCGAGCGTGCCAGCTCGCCTTCCATGGCGCGCTGGAAATTGACGTGTTCGACAAACTGGGAGGAACCGAGCTTCTGGTTTTCCAGCAGTTCGAAACCGACATTGCCGCCTTTGGGCAGGCCCTGGGCGGCCAGCTTCAGGCGGGCATCGTGAACGCGGTCGGCTGGCACCAGCACGGCGCCGCCGCCTTCTGAATACTGGTAGGGCACATTCATCTTCTCCAGCTCGGCGACGATGGCGCCGCCATCGCGGTCGCTGAAGTTCGAGAACAGCACCCGATATTCGGGCTTCTGCCCCCACATCCAGACGGCGACCATGACTGCAACGACCGCGGCCACGCCTATCGCCAGCAGGATCTTTTGCCCGCCGGGTGCGCGGGCAAAGTCCATGAGGTTGACCGGAGCTGCGATTACGCCTGCCTCTGCCATGACTATGCTCCCACCATGTTGTGTTCAGATTTCGTTTGAAGCTTGTGTGTCGTGTTCACGCCGTGCTCTCTCAATGAGGATGTCGCTATGAGATCGAATTATCGGCAGTCCGGGACATTTCAATCAGGGGAATAACACGCGCTTTTCAGCGCTTATCGGGCTTATGGATTGCATCCCGGCTGATAAGGTGAGCACGTGGAAAACCGTTTCGAGCGGTTGCGTTGACCAGGCAGGAGGGTGAAATGAGTATAGGCATGATCGATACCGGCAGGATAGAGGCGATGGTGGCGCAGCTGAAAGCCACCGCTGCGCGTGCGACCCCGTCCATTGAAAAACCCCTGCAAACCCAGCAGCCGACGGGGGCGGTGGATTTCCAGTCGGCGCTGAAATCCTCGCTGGACCAGGTCAACCAGACCCAAATGAACGCGCAGAATCTGAGCGAGCGGTTTGCCCTGGGCGATCGGTCGGTCAGTCTGTCCGACACCATGATCGCCATGCAGAAATCGTCCATCGCCCTGCAGCAAACCGTCCAGGTGCGCAACAAGCTGGTGTCCGCGTATCAGGAAATCATGAACATGGCGGTCTGATTCCGCGCATGCCATGCAAAACGGCAGCCTCGGCTGCCGTTTTGCATGGCGCACCTGATGTTCAATCTTCATTCCGCAATGCATGGCGCAGCGCTTGGGCCAGGTCTTCCGCGACGAATTTGGCGACATAGCCGTCTGCCCCTACCTTTTTCACATGCGCCTCGTTGGCCGCGCCCGTGAGGGAAGAGTGGATCACCACGGGGATCGAACTGAACCGGGGATCCTGCTTGATGTTGCGGGTCAGTGTGAAACCATCCATTTCGGGCATTTCCAGGTCGGTCAGCACCAGTGCGATCTTGTCGCCGATCGAGTGGCCGTCGGCTTGCGCCTTGCTGGAAATGGCCTGCAGCTGATCCCAGGCCTCTTTGCCTGTTTTGCACATGATGTAGGGCAGGCCCATGGCGGTCAGGCCTTCCTCGATCATGGTGCGGGCCACCAAAGAATCGTCGGCCGCCAGAATCACCGAGCCGGGCTTGATATCAACTTTGGGGCCGATGCGTTCGGGGTCGATGTCCAGCCCGGTCGACGGCATCACCTGGCGCAGGATGGTTTCCACGTCGAGCACTTGGGCCAGTCGATCGCTCTTGTCGCCATCGAGGCGCGCGATGCTGGTCACCATGCCGCCGGCCGCATTGCCCTCGGCCGACAGAACCTGTTTCCAGTCCAGCCGCACGATGTCGTCCACCGACTCGACGGCGAATGCCTGCGTGCTGCGGGCGTATTCGGTGATCAGCAGGATATTGAGGCCGGTGCTGGGGGTGCAGCCGGTTACGCCGGCGAGATCGATGACCGGCAAAATCTGGCCGCGCAAATCGACGACGCCCATCATGTGGGGCTGGGAGCCCGCGACGGCGGTAATGGTTGGCATCGGGATGATTTCCCGTACCTTGAACACATTGATGCCGAACAGCTCGGTGCGGTTGAGCTGGGGGTCGTTGCCCAGACGGAACAGCAGCAGTTCCAGCTTGTTGGAGCTGGTGAGATTGGTGCGTTCGTCGATTTCCTGCTGGATGGTTTGCATGGTGTGACTCCTCGAATTCTTGATTTGACGCGTGTGAGCAGCTTAAAGGCTATCGCGCCGGACGCGTTCGATATTCATGACGAAGCGTTGCAGTCGGTTTGACATGGCATTGGGCAGATCGATGAACTTGCAGCCAAGCCGTGTCTGGAATGCGCCGTTCTGCAGGCGTATCTGGGCCGAGTTGCGGACTTCCAGCGTGGTGAGCACCGGCTCGGTATCGGGCAGCAGCAGCCGGCAATTGGGTAGTATGCGGCCGGTTTCCGCGCCGAGGCGGCCGCCGCGTTCGGCGATGGCGACGCCGCCGCAGCCGATGTCCACGATATGCGCGGTGATCGGCTCGCGATCGGTTTCATTGCTTGAGGGCACGATGCATTTGACGGGGTTGGCAATCGGCAGCATCACCCTGAAATGTTCCCGGCGCTGCAGGCGTATCAAGGATTTCGGCAGCGCGATGCGCAGCGCGGGTAGCTTGTCGTATTCGACCAGGCTTACCGCGCCGGTCGAAAAGCTGATGGAGACGCCGTCGAGATGGGTGATGAACTCGGCCGTTGCGCCAGCCATCAGCTCGTGGTTGAGCGCGTCGCCGCGGGCGCTGTCCAGGATGACCGTGTTGTTCGACTCATTGACCGCAATCACCGAGGTGACAATGATTTCCCGGGTGTTCGGCATGTCGAGATTGACCAGCAGCCGGCGTTGCTGGATCGAACGCATGAGATGGAGGATTTCGGTGCGCGAATGAACCGTGCAGTTTGCAAGCAGGTCCGCGCTGACCGTGCCGTGAGCGAGCGATGAGGATGAAGGCATTCTGGTCAAGTTGGAGGGTTCGGCCGGTTCGGTTGATCGAGTTGTTCCAGATGGTAAAGCCAGGCCAGTAATTCAGCCACGGCGATATAGAGCTGTGGCGGAATGTGGCTGTCGAGGTCGATTTGCATCAGCAAGGCCAGCAATTCGCGGGATTCATGCACATAGACCCCGGAGGCGCGGGCTTTCTCGATGATGGTATCGGCCAGAATGCCGCGTCCTTTAGCGACGATGCGCGGTGCGCTGTCGCCGTCGCGGTAGGCGAGTGCTGCGGCAGCGCGCAGAGGATCAGGCGTTGCCATCTTCTTGCACCGTGACGCTTTGCAGGGCGCAGCCCGCCGTGGCGAACTGGTCGATCAGGCGGCGCTGATGCTGCTGCAGTAGCGCGCCGGCTTCAGCCTGTTCGGGCGCCAGCCGGATGCTGAATGCCTGCTGCGCATCGAGCTTGATCAGTACGTTCACGGTGCCGAGATTGGGCAGGGTCAGCTTCAGACGGGATTCCCAGCCCGTTTCCGACTCTTTGGCCGTGAGCGAGGCCGGGTTTTCGGAGTTGTCGGGTTCCTGGCGGACCTGCCATTCCAGCACTTGCCCCGGCCACAGCTCGCCGCGCCAGATGAACTGGGGCGATTCCAGTACCTGCAGTTGTTGCGCCAGCAGGGTGTTGAGCGGATGAGGATTTCTTGCGTCGGCGAGCTCGGCCGGGCCGCGCGCATCGGGCGCCGCACTCGCGGCCAGCGTCAAGGCGAGGGCCGCGGCTGCATCTGTGCGAGCGAGACTGGACGTCAGCCGGTTTTGCGGCTCCTGCATCAGGCCGTCCAGCGTGTCCTGGCCCATTGCCCAGTTTGCCAGGTGCGACTCGTAAAACAGGCCGCTGCGAACCACGGCGGTACGCAAGGCGAGTGCGAGTTCTGCCGGAGCGCGGGCGGGTTGTTCAAGCAGCGGGGCGAGCGGGGTCAGGGTGGGCAGCGTGCGTTCGGGGACGCGCTGCATGAACTCGCTCAGCATGCGTGCGGTCTGGCTGAGCTGGGGCGCATCGGCGGATGCGGTTTCCGGGGTGTCGAGCACGAACACCGGCTGCGGCATGTGCCCGGCAAAATTCATTTTCAGCGTGTCACCGGTTGCAACCGGACGCGGCAGGCGCATCGCAACGGTTTGCCCTTCGATCGACACCAGTGTCAGCCCCTTGGACTGGCCCTTGACCTGACCGGTCACGGCCTGGCCGATGAGCAGGTGCTGGAATGCGGCGCGCGGTCCGGCCTGGTCGCGCTTGATGCTGTCCAGCACTGGCTGGGCAGCCAGAATGCGGGACAAGGCATCGGCCGGAATCATGGGAAGGACTTACAAGCGTTGCGAGCCGTATGCCTCGACACCGCGCTGGCCGGCGCGCGCCATGCTCAGGCGCTGTTGCAGATCGTGCAGGCGCGGCTCGGCAAGGGCACGAATCTTGGCATCGTTTTGCAGGATGGCGCGGATGATGGCCACTTTGGCGCGTTGCTCTTTTTCGGTCAGTGCAACCGGAGCAGTGTGCATCAGGGTACCAACATGGTTCTGGCAGTGATTTTCAAGGTCCGCCACGTGATCCCACTCGCCTTGCTCGGCAGCGCTCAGCATGTTGCTGGTCAGGTCGGAGAGGGTGTTGTAGGTGGTGAGCATTTCGCTACTGGTCATTTTCAGTCTCCGGGTCAAGCGGCAATGGGGTGCAGGGCGGCGTTCTGGGTGCGGCCCTGAGTTTGGGTACCGATCTGCTGCCAGGCTTCATGCAGCTCGCGCAACAGGCCCAGCACTTCTTCCAGCGGGGCGCTCTGGTTGTTCATGTGCGCAAGCATCAGGCGCTTGATCATGTAGTCGTAAAGCGCATGCAGCTGGGCGGCGATTTCGCCACCCTGGCGGGGGTCGAGCGCGGCGCAGAGGCCTTCCTGGATGATGTTGCTGGCTTTGGTGATGGCGGCTGATTTTCGGGTGATGTCGCCCTCGTTCATATGCTTGATCGCCATGCGCACCGACAGCTCGGCGCCGTCGAACAACATCAGGATGAGCTGATGCGGATTGGCCGCGACCACGCCGGTTTCCAGGCCGACACTGGCATACGCATTAGCAGCATTTCGGTAATTCGCATACATGTTCGTCTCCTTGTTTATTCGCTCTGGCTGCTGGCCAATTGCTGGGTCAGATAGGTGCTGGTGCTGTTCATTCTGCTCAGCAGGAGATTCAGGTTGGTGTATTCGGCGATGTATTTCTTTTCAAGGGCCGACATGCGGTTTTCCAGTTTGTCGACGGCCTCGTTCTGGTCTTTGATGTATTGAGTCAGGCTCTTCGTGCGGTTATCGATCAGCCCGCCTGGCTCAAGCGCAGACTTCGCCCAGTCTTCCAGCCGGGTGGCGTAACCGGTCGACGAGGAGAACAGATTGCTCACGTCGGCAAAATTGGTCGATACCGCAGTGTCGAGTTTGCTGCCATCCAGAAGCAGCGAACCGTCTTTCTGGATTGAAATACCGACTTGGGACAGCGTGGTCAGCGAGCCGCCACTTGCCGGTGTCATGAAGATTCCGCGCAATTGGTCCTGCATCAGGCGCAAGGTGCCGTCGCCAGCCAGCGAACCCGCTTCTTGGGTGATGCTGCCATAGGCCGAGCGCGATTTGATCTGGCTGGCCAGTGCGTTATAGGCATCGACAAAACTACTTGCCGCCGTTTTGATCGCTGACGTGTCGCGTGCGACCGTCAGGCTGGCTGGCGTGCTTGTGGTGTTCTTGAGCGTGAGCGTAACGCCCTGAATCGCCTCGCTGACCGTGTTGGACGCGCTGGTGATCGCAATGCCGTTCACCGTGAGGTTGGCATTCTGGGCGGCCAGCGTCTGGGTCAGGTTTTGCGTGCCTTCAGGGTCGTAGCCCAACAGGCTGTTGATGGAGCCATCGCCGCCGCTGGTCGTGATCTTGAAACTGTTGCTGACACCGGAATTGCTCGAGGACAGTGCGAGCCGGTAGGGCGTGCCGCTGCCGTCGTTGACGATGGTGGCGTTGACGCCCAGCCCAGCGGCATTGATGGCGTCACGGATGCCTTCCAGGGTGTTGTTGCTGCTATCGATGGTGATGCTTGCGGTGCCGCTGCCGTTGGAAGTGAAGATCGCGCCACTGTATATCCCGTCGACCAGGGTGCCGCCGCCGAGTGTGTTGGGGTCGATCGTGCCCAGATCGAACGTCACCGTGGTGGCCGATCCATCGCCGATGGCGGCAGTGCTGCTGGTTTGGCCGGCGGCAACCAGATTTTGTGACTGTGCCAGCTGGCTGACATTCACCGAGTACGACCCCGGTACCGCGGTGCTGCTCGCCGTGGCAGACAGCACGCTCGCATCGGAGGGCGTGGCGGTCAACTTCAGCAGGCTGGTGTTCATGCCGGCCGATGCGGTCTGAAAGCCGGATACCAGGCTGCTGAGCGTGCCAAAGGACGAAATCTTGGTTTCGTAGCTGGCAATCTTGGCGGTGAGCTTGTCGATAGGCTGGCGCTCGACCGCCATCAGCTGCGAGACGAGCGAAGGGACATCGAGTGCAGTTGTGCTTGAAGCCGTGATTGCCATGATATGCCTCCCGGCTTATGCCTTCTGAGTCAGCAGTAAACCCTGCTGAAACTCTTCGATTCCGCGCGAAATTGCCAGCACGGACTCGGATGGAAACTGGCGAATCAATTCGCCCGTGCTGGTGTCCACCATTTTCACCACAGTTCGATTGGTGTTGGTGTCCACGCTGAATTCCAGGCTTTGGTTCGACTGTTGCATGGCCTGATTGATGGCTGCCACTGCGGTGTTCAACTCTTCGCTGGAAGGTTGCCGGGCAGCAGGCTGAGTTGCGGGTGCGGCGACAGCCTTCGCCGACGCCGGAGCGACGGGATGGGAGCGGCCATCAAGCTGCACAGCCTGATTTATGGGGGAAGTGTTCGGGATAATCATGGCGATATCCTTTTTGCTAAATCCCCGACCGGATACGCCGGCCAGGGTTTTTCATTTCAATTTAACGATTAACGCAGCAGGGTCAACACGGTTTGCGGAGTCTGGTTAGCCTGCGCCAGGACCGCTGTGCCTGCCTGTTGCAGGATGTTGTTTTTGGCCTGGGCTGCGGTTTCTGCAGCGTAGTCGGTATCCATGATGCGGCTATAGGAAGCGGACAGGTTCACCGAAGCGGTTTGCAGAGTGGCCACTTCGGAGGCCTTTTGCGCCATGGTGGCGCCGAAGGCAGCGCGGGCCGTCATGACGTTACCCAAATCTGTGGCAACGTTTGCAGCGGTGTCGGTCGCAGCATCGATGGCCGCAATGGCGGGTGCACCACCGCCAGCTGCAGTAACAAGCGCTGCAATCCGGACATTTTCACCCGCCAGTGCGACCGTTTCCGCCGTGCCGCCAGGGGTTGCCGTCAGAATTTCCGACATGCGTTGCAGATTTTCCGTGATCTGCCCCAGATAGCCGTCTCGGGTTTGCGCCGACGAAATGACGTCGTTGGCGTTACGGATCTGCACGTTGGCGGTGCGGATCTGGGTATCGTAGCCGACTGCGATGGCCAGGCCGGAAGCGTCGTCCTTGGCGCTGTTGATGCGCAGGCCGGAAGACAGGCGTTCCTGGGCGGTTTGCAGGGCGATCGCCGATTTGTTCAGGGCTGCGCCAGCAAACAGGGCGCCTACGTTGGTGTTGATTACTTGTGCCATGGTATGTCTCCTTGAATATGTCGACTGATTCGGGGTTCAGGTCCGGATCAGCGATTAACGCAACAGGGTCAGCACGGTTTGCGGGGTCTGGTTAGCCTGCGCCAGGACCGCTGTGCCTGCCTGTTGCAGGATGTTGTTTTTGGCCTGGGCTGCGGTTTCAGCGGCATAGTCGGTATCCATGATGCGGCTGTAGGAAGCGGACAGGTTGACCGAAGCGGTTTGCAGGGTGGCCACTTCGGAAGCCTTTTGCGCCATGGTGGCGCCGAAGGCGGAGCGGGCGGTCATGACCGCAGTCAGATCCGCGGCGACCGAGGCGATGGTGCCGGTAAGCGTCGGTGCACCGGCGCCGACAAGCGTATTGATACGGGTGTTTTCAGCGAGCAGCGCAGTCGTTTCTGCCGTGCCAGCCGGAGTGCCCACCAGAATTTCGTTGATGCGCTGGAGGTTTTCCGTGACTTGGCCCAGATAACCGTCCTTGGTTTGCGCCGTCGAAATGGCGTCATTGGCGTTGCGGATCTGTACGTTGGCGGTACGGATCTGGGTGTCGTAGCCGACTGCGATGGCCAGGCCGGAAGCGTCGTCCTTGGCGCTGTTGATGCGCAGGCCGGAAGACAGGCGTTCCTGGGCGGTTTGCAGGGCGATCGCCGATTTGTTCAGGGCTGCGCCAGCAAACAGGGCGCCTACGTTGGTGTTGATTACTTGTGCCATGGTTCTTTCTCCTTAAACTGGGTCGATTGACTCGGCTGATGCCCCGTTGGGCGTGTTGCCGTCAACTTTGGTCTTGCCCACCTGGGCTACATGCACCGCCGTTGTGTGAAGAATCGTCGGGGGTTGGAGAAAGTTAAGGCCGGTTTTAAAAAATCTGCATCCATTTCTTCTGATGCCCTGCAGACAAGGCGATCCGGGGTGTTCATGCTTTTGCAGCCGGTGCGTCGGGCGCGGTACACACGCGGTTTTTCCCGGTTTGCTTGGCGACATACATGGCGGCGTCGGCGCGGGCGATGCTGGCGTCCTGCCCTTCACCCTTGGCGCGCAGCGCAACGCCGGCGCTGAAGGTGATCAGCACCTGCTCGTTCTTGTCGAGGAAGAATTTCTTGGTCAGGCTGCGCTGCAACCGGGTGATGATCTTGACCGCACCTTCGAGCGGCGTGTTGGGCAGCATCACCAGAAACTCTTCGCCACCCATGCGCGCGATGTGGTCGGTGAGGCGCAATTCCTCCTTGGCGACCGCAACCAGATGAACCAGCGCGTCGTCGCCGGTCTGGTGGCCGCGCGCATCGTTCAGCGCCTTGAAATTGTCGATATCGATCACGGCGATGCAAAACTGGGAGCTGTGGCGGTCGGCACGTGCGGCCTCGCGGGCGAACTCGTCTTCCATGCCGCGCCGGTTGAGGCTGCCGGTGAGCGGGTCTTCGCGCACCAGGAAGCTCATTTCGGTGAGCTGGGCTTCCAGCTGCATGATGCGGGCTTCGGCCTGCACGGCGGTGTCGCGTTCGTGCACCAGCTGGTCGTGCGCGCGTCGGTTGTCGGCTTGCGCAATGCGGGTTTCGTTGATCAGACTTTCCAGGATGCGGTTGAGTTCGATGACATCTTCGGTGCCATGAATGCGTTCGACGTGGGCGGTGATTTTTCCCTGGTATTCGTCGTTGGCGGCCAGCGTGTCACTGAGGCGGCTGACGAAGGTGGTCATGGTGGCCTTGAGCCGGGTGGTGGCCTCGCGCAAGCCATGCTTGACCATGCTTTGCTTGTAGATGACTTCCTTGAGGCGCTTTTCGGCCTCTTGCAGCGATTTGATCAGCATCGGGCCGGCGATGACTTCCTGCACCATGTCGAGCTGGCCACGCAGCCAGGTGTCGTCGTCAAGCAGTTCGCCGATGTTCTCCACCAGCAGCAGCAGAATGCGTTTGAGCGTCTCCTGCTGGTCGTGCGTATCGCTGCCCTGCAACTCAATGCCGACCCACAGGTTTTTCAGCTTGGCGAGGGCGTCGCGCAGGCTGGATTCATTGTTGGCATTGCGGAAGGCAACCGCTATTTGTTTGGCCTTGTCCGCCAGCGACGGGCTATGGCTGAGCAGGGAGGCCACGCCAAATTCCAGGGTCTTGGCCAGCGATTCACGCAACAAGGCGAGATTGTCGGCGGGCGGCGCGGCCACGGCAGGCGGGGCGCTCTTTTCCGGCTTTGCGATCAGCAGGCGGCTGATTTGCCCCAGTTGCTTGCGGCTCATTGCCCAGTCTTCCTTGCGGATCGACTGATCAAGCGCGTTGGCGGAATCGGCCAAGTGAGGGTGGTGCAAATTGAGGTCCATGACCAGCCCGGCCAATACGGTGGCAGCACTCGGCGCGTTTGATGGGGGCGCAGTAGGAACGCCGCTGATTTCCTCGTACAGGGTCTGGTAATTGTCCGGCGTGGGCGCCAGCCGACGCATGGCCAGGCGGCGCAGGGTTTCCCGCGCCACCTCGGACGGATTGTTCAGATTGATCTTGTCGCTGGGTTCGGCCATGTTCACTTCCTGATTCCGGGGCGGCCTCCTGGGTCGTCACCGTGCAAACGCATGGTAGAACGCACAGGGGGGCAAGGAAAGGCTGGATTAAGGCGGTAAAAGGCCGGTATTTCTCCGACAAGCGCTGCAACCGGACGAAGATGGGGCGCTAGCCCAGCAGATTGTGCTTGAACGCGTAATGCGTGAGTTCGGCGTTGTTCTTGAGCTGCATCTTTTTAAGCAGGCGGGCACGGTACATGCTGACCGTTTTGACCGAGAGCAGCAATTTGTCGGCAATCGCCGATACCGGCAGCCCCGAGGCAATCATGTGCAGGGTCTGGAATTCGCGGTTGGACAGGGTTTCGTGCGGCAGGCCTTCGCGCTCGCCGCTGACCGTGTGGGCCAGTTCCTGCGCGACTTCGGCACTGACGTATTTCTTGCCGGATGCCGCCAGCCGGATCGCTTCGATCAGTTGTTCCGGTGAACACCGCTTGTTGAGATAGCCCGCCGCGCCGGATTTGAGCGCACGCACCGCATAGTGGGATTCGCGCTGCATGGACAGCATCAGGATCTTGAGATCGGGGTGCTCCTTTTTCAGCAGATCCAGGGTTTCGAGGCCGCTGCGGTCCGGCAAATCGATATCCATCAGCACCAGATCCCATTTTTCCTGCCGGACCATCTGCTGAGCGCGGCGGGAGCTGTCCGCCTCGCCTGCAACCTGAATGCCGCTGGCCTTGGTCAGAATGTGCTTGATTCCCTCACGCATGAGAGCGTGATCGTCGACGATCAGGATGCGGTAGGGTTTGGCTGCTGCCACGAGCGTCCTCAAATTCGAATTTGGGAGGATTATGCCGCTTTAAGCCGGGAATGAAAAAAGCCTCGTATTGCTGCGAGGCTTTTTGAATGGGGGTCCCGGATCCGATTCAGAGGGTTGTGGTTACCGCTGCCGGGCACCCACGCCTTGCACCATTTCGATATACAGCGATTCCACACGCGCCCGCGCCCATGGGGTACGACGCAGAAACTTGAGGCTCGACGTGATGCTCGGGTCATGGGTAAAGCAGCGGATCTCGATTTTCCGCCCCAATGCATCCCAGCCATGAAAGGCAACCAGCTCGTTCAATAACTGTTCGAGAGTGACACCGTGGAGTGGATTGTTGGGCTGAATCGCTTGCATGGTTTTAGACCCTGTCTGGTTGCGGCAGGGTTTACTGGGTCAGCGTGCGCATCCTGTCCAGCTTCTCGACCACCGCCTGATAGAGATCGCCATCGGCATCGGGGTTGCGGTCCGGGTGGTGGGCGCTGCGGATTTTTTTCAGCGCAGCCATATCGTCGGGCAGGTCATGCACCCGGGTTACCCGGTCGCCGTTCTTTTCCATCTCGCGCTGAACCTCGGCCTCTGCGCCTTCGCGCGTGGCGTGCAGGCGCTTGCTGCCAAGACGCCAGCCATCCTGGGTCTTGCGCGGAGATTGGTTTTTCTCACCATCAAACCAGATCCATTTTCCGCTATCAGGATCCAGTTCAAACCGAACGGTGGTGATGCCGTAGGTGTAAACGGGCGGCTTGAGATCCTTGGCGAACATCTTGAACGTGCCGACAGTACCCACGGCCGCCAGGTAATACGCGCCAGCCTCATGGGGGCAGAACGCGCCGTTGGGCACGGACTTAAGCGTGGGCTCAGGCTTGCTGCCGTTAAGTAATGGCTCCGCTGTGGCGTCGTTACGTAACGAATCCATTTCAGCCTTGCGGCTGGCGTGCCATGCGGCCCGGCGTTGTGCGTTGGTCACTGGTGTTGCTCCTTACTATTGCTGAAAGCCCACGGGGATCGCCCCGGCCCGCCTGAGGGAACCGATGAGGATGTCCGGGCGTGTTTTCTTGTGGGCGTTATCCGCAACCCAACTGCGACGCGAAAGCTGCGTTTGCATGGTGCTTTGGGCATGCCTTTGGGCCCACAAGAATGAAAAATGGGCTGCCACCTAAGCGACAACCCATTGATTTACTGCTGTGTTCTGGCTCCCCGACCTGGACTCGAACCAGGGACCTGCGGATTAACAGTCCGTCGCTCTACCGACTGAGCTATCAGGGAATGGAAAGCGCGCATTCTAGGGATGGGTGCGCGGTTGGTCAAGCCTAATTACCCGCTCCGGCCTAAAAACTTGTTCATGCCGCGAAAGCAGGACAGGGCAGTCAAGAAGCTACGTTTATTTTCCGTTATCGGTAAACATGCGGCAATGAGGTGCCGCCGGGGCGGCCTTCGATAGCCTGGATGGCTGGGCGGGTGCGTCATAAATATTTTGAGCCAGTGATTTGCTTTTCACTGGGCAAGAAGGATGAGGGTGTTTGCATGACTGATCGCAACTATCGGCTGATATTGGGCCTGGCCATTCTGGTTATTCTGTATTTCGATTTGACCTATGCCATGTATGGATTGATCGGCTTGCTGTTTGCCGAAGGCATCACGAATTGGCGCATTCCTTTATTGGTGGGCCAATTTACGCAGCAACCCGATGTGCCGCCGATGGAATCCTTCGATTTCAAATGGCCATTGAACGCAGAACGGGCCTGGCGCCTGGTGGTCGGAGCCATGCTGCTGCTGAGTGCAGTGCTTTTCAATGAAATTGCCTGGTTTTTGCCCTGGTTCATGGGCTTTGCCATTTTTGGGGCAGGGGTAAGCGGCATGTGCCCCGTGCTGTTGGGCTTGCGCTTCGCCGGGTGTCGGCGTTGAGTCAAACCGCCAAGCCTGAACCAGTCGTCAGCGGAGAGCAATTGTCCGTTCACGGCGGACTGCCTGCACGCATCACGGGGATCGTTTTCTGGGGCATGGTGCTGGCGGGGCTGTTGATCGTGCTGGTGACGATTCAGGCCTGGGAAGCGGATTTGGAAGATGCACAGTCCGCGTATCTCGCCGAGGCAGCGCTTACCCTGCAGGCGCAGCTCGAGAGCCGGCCCGAACCGCGTCCGGCCGGGGGCGCGAAACCACCGGCAATCCTGGAACAGATGCGTCGCCGTTATGGCTTCAGTGCGCTGGAAGTAGCTGGCCCGGCGGGCGTGTGGCGAGCCGGCAAGCCCGATATGGCGCAGGCGACCTATATGCAAGCCATGCCCGTACACAAGCCGGATGGCACGTATGAGATTTTGCGCATGCAGGCCTATGTGCCGGCGCATTCTGTTTTCCTGAGTGAGCAGCGCAAGCATGTACTGTTATTCACGGGGCTGGTGGCCATGGTGTTTGGCCTGATTTTGCAGGCGATTCTGCATCGCATGCTGTCGCGGCCGTTTCTGCGCATGGTCGGCACTGCGCAAAATTTTGCTGCTGGCGACAAATCGGCGCGGTTCGATGTTCAAGGGGCCGATGAATTCGGCTTTCTGGCCGGTTTCATCAATCAGGCGCTGGATGCCGCGAATCGTTCCGAGATGGCCTTGTCGCAGGAGAAAAACCGCGTCGAGGTGATGCTGCATTCGATTACCGACGCGGTGATCGCGACCGACGCGGACGGCTGCGTGCAGTTCATGAATCCGGTGGCGGAAGAGTTGATAGCTTGTTCGATCCTGGCCGCCCGGGACAGGCCGCTGCACGAATTGGGCAAATTCATCGACGAACTGACGCGGCTGGCGATCGCGGACCCGGTGCGGTGTTGCCTGCTCGATGGGCAGATCGTGGTGTTGCACTCGGGCAGCGAATTATTCGTCAACCACATCGGCGCTGAGATTCCCGTATCGGGAACCGCCGCGCCGATGCGCAACGGCCGGGGCGAGATCATGGGGTGCGTGGTGGCATTGCAGGATGCGCGCCATGCGCGCGAACTGACGCGGCGTCTGACAGTCCAGGCCAGCCGGGACAGTCTGACCGGGCTGTTCAACCGCCATAGCTTCGAGAGCCAGGTGAGGCGTTTGATCGACGAGGTGGACGGAGGCTATGCCAACCATGCCCTGTTCTACCTTGACCTCGACCAGTTCAAGATCGTCAACGACACCTGCGGCCACGTTGCCGGCGACGAGTTGTTGCGGCAGTTGGGCGTCATCCTGCGCGACGACTTGCGTAGCGACGATATCCTTGCCCGCCTCGGCGGCGATGAGTTTGGCGTGTTGCTCCGGCGCTGTTCGCTCGACCAGGCGATCAAGATCGCCGACAAGCTGCGGCGCAGCGTAGAAGAGTTTCGTTTTGCCTGGGGCGACAAGGTGTTCCAGATCGGCGTCAGCATCGGAGTGGTGCCGGTCGAGCCGGGCGTGACTGATCTTGCAGCCTTGCTCAGCGCCGCCGATCTGGCGTGTTATGCCGCCAAGGAAGCCGGGCGCAACCGGGTTCATGTGTATGAAGCTTCAGACGATGCACTGGCGCACCAGTATGGTGAAATGCATTGGGCGACCGATCTTGTGCGTGCGCTGGACGAGGATCGCTTCGAGATTTTTGTGCAGCCGATTGTGGCCCTGGCGGCGGGCGATTCGCATCGCCATTGGGAGGTGTTGTTGCGTTTGCGCGCAGCAGATGGAGGCTATATCGGCCCCGGTGCATTCATGTCGGCGGCTGAGCGTTATGGTTTGATGCCGCGTATCGACCGCTGGGTCATCGAGCGTACTTTCAGGACGTTTTCCGATATTGCAGCGCGTAGCGCGACAGAATGCTGCCAGGATGTGGTCGCGATCAACCTGTCGGGCGCCTCCCTGAACGACAGCAGTCTGATCGAGTTTGTGCGCGATATTCAGGCCAGCACAGGCATGCCATGGGAACGGGTCTGCTTCGAAATCACCGAGACCGTGGCGATCCGCAACCTGCACATGGCGATCAGCCTGGTCAATGAACTGCGTAATATGGGGTGCAAGTTTGCGCTGGATGATTTTGGCAGCGGCCTGAGTTCCTTTGCCTACCTCAAGAGTCTGCCGGTTGATTATCTGAAAATTGATGGCAGTTTCATCATGGATATCGTCAGCGACCCGGTCGACCGGGCGATGGTCGAAGCGATCCGCGAAGTGAGTCGCATCATGGGCGTGAAAACGGTGGCCGAGTGGGTGGAGAACGAGGAAACGGCCGAAGTGTTGCGCACAATCGGCATCGATTACGCGCAGGGTTATTTCTTTGGGCGTCCCGGTGCGGTCGGGAACTGGTCGGAGAAGTGTGAAGCGCTGAGCCGGGCGCCTCAGCTGGCACTGGCCCAGGTTCAATAATTGCCCAGGTTATGCGTTCTGCGCTATTGCGTCGCGAGACGCCACGTCTGCAGCACATCGTAATGTGCGCCATCCGCTTGCGGATTTGACGCCACCAGCACAAACCGATCGACCCCCCAGTTAACCGGCAGACATTCAGGTGCCGCACCGCCCGGCGCCTTGCGCAGCAGGGTGATATGCGGGGTGTGCGGGCGGGCGTCGAAAGGGATGTCCAGCGTGCGTAATTGATCGCGCAGGGCCCGCACTAGGCTTTCAAGCGTTTGCGAGGGCTGGCTCAAGCCCAGCCAGCCAATCCGGTTGTGCGGCCAGTGGCCGGTTTGATCGAGGTTGAGTTCGAACGCGCCGATGGGAATGTCCTGGATGCTTTGCAGCAAGGCGTCGATCTGTGCGGCAGGAAGCTCGCCAAGGAAGACCAGGGTGAGATGTAGCGTGTCGGCGCGCATGCGGCGGCCACCCCAATGTTGGTGCAGCCACTTGCCGGTCCGGTTAAGTGCGTTGCGGGTGGCGTCGTCCGGCCACAGGGCAAAGAATAGTCGTCGCGTCGCAGGCTTGGCCGGGCCCGATTCAATCAGGCCGGTTTCAGCCAGCCCGGATTCAGTCACGCTCGATCAGGCACACCGCTTCGGCGGCGATGCCTTCGCCGCGCCCGGTGAAGCCGAGCTTTTCAGTGGTGGTGGCCTTGACGTTGACGCGGTCGATGGCAACGCCGAGATCGTCGGCGATGTGCGCGGTCATGCGTGCGATATGCGACGCCATTTTGGGCGCCTGGGCAATGATCGTGGCGTCGACGTTGCCGACACGCCAGCGGCGCTGTTGGAGTTGTTCGGTCACGCGGCGCAGCAGGATGCGGCTGTCGATGCCCTTGAATTCGGCACTGGTATCGGGGAAATGGCGGCCGATGTCGCCGAGACCTGCTGCACCGAGCAGCGCATCGCAAATCGCATGCAGCAGCACGTCGGCGTCGGAATGTCCGGCAAGGCCGCGGTCGTAGGGAATCTCGACGCCGCCGACGATGAGCTTGCGGTTTTCAACCAGGGCATGGACGTCGAAGCCGTGGCCGATGCGGAGGTCACTCATTCAGCTTCCCCAGAATCAGGCCCGCCAGTTCCAGATCCTGCGGGTAGGTGACCTTGAGGTTGCGGCTGTCGGACTCGATCAGGAGCGGCTGCAGGCCGAGTTGCTCAATGGCCGAGGCCTCGTCTGTCATGTCGCCGCCGGCGGCGCGTAGCGCTTCGGTCAATTTGCCGTGGCGGAACATTTGCGGCGTCTGCGCCTGCCATAGCCCCGCGCGCGGAACGGTGGCTTCGGCGCGTGCACCGGAGCGCGTGTCGGCTGCAGCACGTTTCAGGGTGTCGGCCACCGGCACCGCGAGCAGGCCGCCGACCGGGTCGTCGGCGACTTCATCCAGCAGCTTGCCCAGCAATTCGTCCGGCAGGCAGGGACGCGCGGCATCGTGCACCAGTACCCAGTCGTCGGCAGCGCAGACTTGGGCGATGGCATCGAGGCCGTTCAGCACCGTTTCGGCGCGGGTAGCGCCGCCGCAGCGCAGCACTTCGATGCGTTCTTCCCAGCCTTGCCACGCGTAGTTGTTCCAGCGCTTGTCGGTAGGTGAGAGCACGACAAACAGCTTGGTAATGCGGGGCTCGCGTGCCAGTACCATCATGGCGTGCGCGATCATCGGAACCGAATTGAGTGACATGTACTGCTTTTCAATGCTCCCGCCCATGCGCGAGCCGCTGCCCGCAGCGGGTATCAATGCGTAAAACTTCAAGCGTCACCTCCGGGTGCCAGCACGTCGCGGTTGCCGTTCGACTGCATGGACGACACCAGGCCGGCGCGCTCCATGTCTTCGATCATGCGCGCGGCGCGGTTATAACCAATGCGTAATTGCCGTTGCACCGAGGAAATCGAGGCACGGCGGGTTTTCAGGACATACGCGACGGCCTGGTCGTAGAGCGGGTCGGCTTCCGCCGCTTCGCCGAATTCGGCGCCGCCTTCGCCGGATTCCTCGGGCGAGTCGAGCATGCCTTCGATGTAGTCCGGTTCGCCCAGCGACTTCAGGTAATCGACCACGCGGTGCACCTCGGCGTCCGATACGAACGCACCATGCACCCGTTGCGGCAGCCCGGTGCCGGGCGGCAGGTAGAGCATGTCGCCCTGTCCCAGCAGGGCTTCGGCACCCATCTGGTCGAGAATCGTGCGCGAATCGATCTTGCTCGAGACCTGGAACGCGATGCGGGTCGGGATGTTGGCCTTGATCAGGCCGGTGATGACGTCGACCGACGGCCGCTGCGTCGCCAGAATCAAATGGATGCCCGCGGCACGCGCCTTCTGCGCCAGGCGCGCGATCAGTTCTTCGACTTTTTTGCCGACCACCATCATCAGGTCGGCGAGTTCGTCGATCATCACCACGATCATCGGCAGGGTTTCCAGCGGCTCTGGATTGTCCGGCGTCAGGCTGAACGGATGCGTCAACGGCGTGCCGGCCTTTTTGGCATCGCGGACTTTCTGGTTGTAGCCGGCGAGATTGCGCACGCCCACGGCGGACAGCAGCTTGTAGCGCCGCTCCATTTCGCCCACGCACCAGTTGAGCGCGGCAGCGGCCTGCTTCATGTCGGTGACCACGGGCGCCAGCAGATGCGGGATGCCCTCGTAGATCGACAGTTCCAGCATCTTGGGGTCGACCATGATCATGCGCACGGCAGACGGGTCGGCTTTGTAGACCAGCGACAGGATCATGGCGTTGACACCGACCGACTTGCCCGATCCGGTGGTACCCGCCACCAGCAGATGCGGCATCTTGCCGAGATCCGCCACCACCGGGTTGCCGGCGATGTCCTTGCCCAGCGTCACGGTCAGCGGGCTGGCGCTGTCGTGATAGGCGGTGGAGCCGAGAATCTCGGACAGCCGCACGATCTGCCGTTTGACGTTGGGAATCTCCAGTCCCATCGTGTGCTTGCCGGGGATGGCTTCGACCACGCGGATGCTGATGACCGACAGGTTGCGCGCCAGGTCCTTCGACAGATTGACGATCTGGCTGCCTTTGACGCCGACCGCCGGCTCGATTTCGTAGCGGGTGATGACCGGGCCGGGCGAGGCCGACACCACTTTGACCTCGACGCCGAATTCGGCCAGCTTGCGTTCGATCATCAGCGAGGTGAATTCGAGCGATTCGGGGCTGGCGGTTTCGACCACTTCGTCGGCGGGGTCGAGCAGGTGCAGAGGTGGCAGCGGCGAATCGGGCAGATTGGAGAATAGCGGCGCCTGCTTTTCGGTCACGGCGCGTGCAGATTGCGGCACTTCCTTCACCACAGGCTCGATGCGGATCGGCGCCGCTTCTTCGAGTTTCTTCTTGACGACTGAAACCTTGGCTTCGCGCTTCAGTAATGCCGCCTCGCCCAGCTTGCGGTCGTGCGACGCCTGCCAGGCTTCGCGCAGCTTGAGGTAAGTGGTTTCGGCCCACTCGCCGGTGCGTTCGGCCATACTGAGCCACGACACACCGGTGAACAGGCTGAAGCCCAGCGCCATCAGCAGTAGCAGGATCAGCGAGCCGCCGGTAAAACCCAGCAGGGCGCCGGCCGCGCCGCCGATGCCGAGTCCTAGCACGCCGCCGTGGGCATCCGGCAGCGCCACCGACCAGTGCCAGGTGCGCAGCCATTCGACCCCCGTGCTGGCCAGCAGCAGCAGCAGGAAGCCGCCGAGCCGCACCCAGCGCTGACGGCCTTTGTCCAGCAACGGCTCGTCCAGATTGCGAAAGGTATGGATCACATAGGCCGCGGCCAGCACCACCCACCACCAGGCCGACAATCCGAACACCAATAAAAGTACATCTGAGACTTTGGCGCCAAAAGGACCACCAAGGTTATGTATCTCCCCACCATCACCAGTTGTGCTAAAGCTAGGGTCAGCGAGATTGTAGGTAAGTAGAATCGCCGCGAGCAGCAGCGCAGCGAACCCCACCAGAAGGGCGCGGGCTTCGCGCAACAGGCGTTGCATGCGGGGCGACAGAGGCTGGGTCGGACGGGGAGCGGGACGCGCCATGGATACGTGGGGTACTTGGGGTACTTGAAATGGGCAAATGTGCGCCCGATTATAAACGGGGCGGCCTGCCGGGCGGGCAACCCCGACAGGCAGCATGGAAATGCCGTTGCCAAGATTGGTTAGAATAGCCCGCTTTCCCCACCTCACCCGAGACCTGCCATGAGCACCGCACACCACAAACTCGTTATCCTCGGTTCCGGCCCTGCCGGCTACTCCGCCGCTGTGTACGCTGCGCGCGCCAACCTGTCCCCGGTCGTCATCACCGGCATGCAACAGGGCGGCCAGCTGATGACCACCACCGAAGTCGACAACTGGCCGGCCGATGTCGACGGCGTGCAGGGTCCCGAGCTGATGGATCGTTTCGAGCGTCATGCCAAGCGCTTCAACACCGAAATCATTTTCGACCAGATCCACACCGCGAAGCTGACCGAGAAGCCCTTCACCCTGATCGGCGATTCCGGCACCTACACCTGCGATGCGCTCATCATCGCGACCGGCGCCTCGGCCATGTACCTCGGGCTGCCGTCGGAGCAGGCCTTCATGGGCAAGGGCGTGTCGGGCTGCGCCACCTGCGACGGCTTCTTCTACAAGAACCAGGATGTGGCGGTCATCGGCGGCGGCAACACCGCGGTCGAGGAAGCGCTGTATCTGGCCAACATCGCAAAACACGTCACCCTGGTGCATCGCCGCGACTCCTTCAAGGCCGAGAAAATCCTCGTCAGCCATCTGATGGACAAGGTCAAGGAAGGCAAGATCACGCTGGCCACTGACAACACCCTGGACGAGGTGCTGGGCGACAAGACCGGCGTTACCGGCATGCGCATCAAGAGCACCAAGGATGGCAGCACGAAAGACATCGCGCTCACCGGCGTCTTCGTCGCCATCGGCCACAAGCCGAATACCGCCATTTTCGAAGGCCAGATCGATCTCGAAGGCGGCTACATCGTGACGAAGGGCGGCAACAAGGGCAACGCCACCGCCACCAATATCGAAGGCGTTTTCGCGGCCGGCGACGTGCAGGACCACATCTACCGCCAGGCCGTCACCAGCGCCGGCACCGGCTGCATGGCCGCGCTCGACGCCGAACGCTACCTCGACGCGCTCGGCAAGGCCTGATCACGGCACGCCGGCAGCGGGCATTGCAGGATGAAGCGCGCCAGCGGCAGTTCCCTTGCCGCCGCCTCGTTCGAGGCGCTGGCACGCGTGCGCCGCGAGCTGCACGAGCTGCACGAGCTGCACGAGCAGGCCGCCGCGCCGAAAGCGCGTCAGCAGGCACCGCATAAACCCAAAGCTCCGGCGGATGGCGCCATGCTGTTTCGCCGTGCTGTCGCCGATGCGGTTCCCTTGCCCCCTTCCGATCGCGCCGAGATCAGGCACCCGCTGCCCAAGCCGGTCGCCCACCAGAGACAGGCCGACGAGCGGCAAGTCCTGGTCGACGCGCTGGCCGATCCGTGGGACTGGGATGCCGCCGTAGCCACCGGCGAGGAGCTGTTTTTTGCGCGCCCCGGCATCCCCACCGCCGCGATGCGCAAACTGCGGCGCGGCGGCTGGGTCATCAAGGCCGAGCTCGACCTGCACGGCCACAGCGGCGACGAGGCGCGCGTGGCGCTGGCGGAGTTCCTCAACCGCTGCATGCTCGAAGACCGGCGCTGCGTGCGCATCATCCACGGCAAGGGCCACGGCTCGAAAAACCGTCTGCCCGTACTGAAAAACAAGGTGCGCCACTGGCTGATGCAGCGCGAGGACGTGCTCGCGTTCTGTCAGGCACGCACCGTCGATGGCGGCGCCGGTGCGGTCGTCGTCCTGCTCAAATCCTCCACCCGTTAAATTCATCCAGAAAAGGCACGCCATGAGCGACCCCGTTATCTCCGATTTCGAATTGCCGGCAACCGGCAATACCGCCTTCAAACTGTCCGCACAGCGCGGTCGCAACGTCGTCGTCTACTTCTACCCCAAGGACGACACCCCAGGCTGCACGCTGGAAGGCCAGGAGTTTCGCGACCTGCATGCCGACTTCGCCAAGGCCAACACCACGGTCGTCGGCGTTTCGCGCGACAGCCTGGCTTCGCACGAAAAATTCAAGGCCAAGTTCGAATTCCCCTTCGAGTTGCTGGCCGATACCGAGGAAAAGGCCTGCGAGCTGTTCGGCGTGATGAAGTTGAAGAACATGTACGGCAAGCAGGTGCGCGGTGTCGAGCGCAGCACCTTCGTGTTCGATGCGGAGGGCAAGCAGGTGAAAAGCTGGCGCGGCCTCAAAGCGCCGGGACACGCGGCGGAAGTGTTGGCCTTCGTGCAAACGCTTTAAGGCCGACTAATCAGCGCGGTTGCGCTCAGGGGCCGGGCTGTCGTTGTCCGGCGCCGGCGTCGGGACAAGCGACTTGAGCTTGAGGTGTAGTGCGGCCTTGGCGAGCAGGTGCGCACTGACCGGTGCGGTGATGAACAGGAACAGGCTGACCAGCACCTCGTGCAGGCTGATGCCTGCTTCGTGCACGCTGAAATACACGGCGGAGGCGATCAGCAGGCAGCCGAGCCCCAGCGTGGTGGCCTTGGTGGGGCCGTGCAGGCGCGTGTAGAAATCGCGCAAGCGGGCCAGGCCGAGCGAACCGATGAAGGTGAACATCGCGCCGGCAAGGATCAGCAGGGAAAGCAGGATCTCGGTCATGATTGCCCGGGCCTCATTCGATGATGTCGCCGCGCAGCAGATACTTGCAGAGCGCCACCGTGCCGACGAAGCCCATCATGGCGATCAGCAGCGCCGCCTCGAAATAGAGGGCGCTGCCGCGGTGGATGCCGAGCAGCACCAGTAGCGCGAGGGTGTTCACGTAGAGCGTGTCGAGCGCGAGGATGCGATCGGGCGCGTCGGGACCTTTCAGCAGCCGCCAGAAGCTGAGCAGAAAAGCCAGGCTCACCAGCGCAAACGCGATCTGGAGGGCAGTGCTCAGCATCGGTCGTTTCCTTCTTCAAATATCTTCTTGAGCGGCGCCTCGTAGCGCTGCTTGATTTTTCTGACGAGCGCGTCGCCGTCATCGGTATCCAGTGCGTGAACGATCAGCGTGCGGCGATCCCCGCTCAGCAGCGCCGACACCGTGCCCGGAGTCAGCGAAATGGTATTGGCCAGCAGGCTGATGGCGAGCGGGGTTTCGAGCGCCAGCGGCACCTCGACGAATACCGGGCGCAGCCGGGCTGGTCCCCGCAGAATCAGGTACGCGACATGGAAGCTGCCGTGCACGATGTCGAGAATCAGGATGCCGAGATAGTGCAGCAGGGTGAGCGGATGGCGGATACGCACCGGCTCCAGCCAGAAAGCCGAGGTGGCGAAAGGGATCAGCCAGCCGAGCAGCCCACCCAGCACGACGTGGCCGGCGGAAAGCTGGTTGACCAGCAGCAGCCACAGCAGGGCGAGGGTGAGGCTCAGCAGGGGATGCGGCAGCAGGCGTCTCATGGCGTCGTTCCCAGCACTGCGCCGATGTAGAGATGGGGTTGCAGCAGTTGCGCCGCCGTGGCGCTTGCGTAGCCGGACAACGGTCCCGCCCAGATCACCATGCCGATGAGCAGCAACAACAGGCCGGCAACGGGCGCCAGCGCGGCCCAGGTCGGCGCGGTTGGTGCGGTTGGTGCGGGTGTCGCATCGTTGGCGCCGAGTGTGCGGTAGAACAGCAGACTGCCGCTGCGCGCGAGCGCGATCATGCCAACCAGGCCGGTGACGAGCACCACCCCCCACACCCAGGGCAACAGCGGCGAATCCAGCGCGGCCTTCAGCAGCATGAATTTGCCGAGAAAACCCGACAGCGGCGGCAGCCCCGCAAGCGCTACGGCAAGCACGAAAAACAGGCCACCCAGCACGCGCGCGCCCGGCATGGCGAAGCCCGGTTCGAAGCGGTCGGCGAATTCGCCGCGCGCCCGGCTGATCGAATCGGCCAGCAGGAACAGCGCCGCCGCGGCGAAGGTTGAGTGCGGCAGGTAATACAGGCCGGCGGCGATGGCGTCGCGCGTACCGAGACCAAAGGCCAGCAGCAGGCTGCCGATCGAGGCCACCACCAGGTAGGCGGTTTGTTGCCGCAGCGAGGTGCTGGCCACCACGCCGAGCATGCCGAGCGTCAGCGTGGCGAGCGCCAGCGGCGCCAGCCAGGCGTCGAGCAGTTGGGCGACCGGGCCGGCAGCGTCGCCGAACATCAGGCTGTAGACGCGCAGGATGCTGTAGGCGCCGACCTTGGTCATGATGGCGAACAGGGCCGCCACCGACGCACTGGTGTGCGCGTAGGCCGCGGGCAGCCACAGATGGAAGGGCAGCAGCGCCGCCTTCAGCGCGAACACGGCAAACAGCAGCAGGCCCGCCGTCTCGACCAGCGCCAGATTTCCGGGCGGGGTGCGTGCCAGCTTGACCGTGAGGTCGGCCATGTTGAGCGTGCCGGTGACGCCGTACAGCGTGCCGACGGCGAACAGGAACAGGGTCGAGCCGGCCAGGTTGATCACCACGAAATGCAGCCCGGCCTTGACGCGCAGGCGGCCGCCGCCGTGCAGCAGCAGGCCGTAGGAGGCCAGCAGCAGGATTTCGAAAAACACGAACAGGTTGAACAGGTCGCCGGTGAGGAATGCGCCGTTCAGGCCGAACAACTGCAACTGGTACAACACGTGGAAATATCGCCCTTCGGTATCGATGCCCTGGCTGGCGTGCAGCAAGGCGAACAGCGCCACCAGCGCCGTCGCCATGAGCATCCAGGCGGCAAGGCGGTCGACCACCAGCACGATGCCGAACGGCGCATCCCAGTTGCCCAGCTTGTAGACGAGCTGGGTGCCATCGCCTGCGGTCTGCATCAGCGCAATCGCCAGCGGAATCAGCGCCAGGGTGGCGGCGACGCTGACGCCGCGTTGCAATGTCAGGCTGCGATTGCGCAGCATCAGCAGCACGATGCCGGCAAGCAGCGGCAGCAGCACCGGCAGAATCGGCCAATGCATCGTCAGGCCATTCATCGCGGGCCGTCCTCGTCGTAGTGTGTGCCGTCGACATGATCGTTGCCGAGTTCGGCGCGCGCCTTCAGCGCCAGCACGATGACGAACGCGGTCATGCCGAAGCTGATGACGATGGCGGTGAGCACCAGCGCCTGCGGCAGCGGATCGGTGTAGCGTGCGCCATCGGCAATCACCGGCGGGACGCCGATGGCGAGCCGGCCCATGGCGAACAGGAACAGGTTCACTGCATAGGACATGAAGGTGAGCCCGAGCACGACGGGGAAGGTCTGGCCGCGCAGCGCGAGGAACACGCCGCAGGCGGTGAGGACGCCGATGATGAGGGCGATCAGCGC
Source organism: Thiobacillus sp. (assembly GCF_018780105.1). Lineage (GTDB taxonomy): Bacteria > Pseudomonadota > Gammaproteobacteria > Burkholderiales > Thiobacillaceae > Thiobacillus. The sequence goes on along the minus strand of NZ_JADMKC010000018.1, from coordinate 250,030 downwards.
TTCCATCAGGGCACCGGCTTTCGATTGATCCGGCTGTCGTGCAGCGCGCCGATCTGGACCAGGATCAGCAGGGTGACGCCGACCACGACGAGGAAGACGCCGAGGTCGAACGCCATCGCCGAGGCCAGTTCGAAATCGCCCACGAGCGGTCCATGCAGATGGCCAAAAGTGGAGGTGAGGAAGGGATGGCCGAAGGCCCAGCTCGCCAGCCCGGTCAGCGTGGCCAGGGCCAGCCCGGCCGCGATCACCGGCTGGGGGGCGCCCGCCAGGCGCGCGTGCATCCACGCGTTGCCGCGTGCGAGGTACTGCACGATCAGCGCCACGGCGGTCACCAGGCCGGCGATGAAACCGCCCCCCGGCTGGTTGTGGCCGCGCAGCAGGATGAAGACTGCCACCAGCAGCGCAAGCGGCAGCAGCAGCTGGGTGAGCGTGGCCATGATCAGGGGATAGAGGTCGCGGTTCCAGGCGCGCCCGGCGGCGTCGCGGTCGGGCGCATCGAGGCGCAGGTTTTCCAGCAAGGCATGGATGCCCAGTGCGGCCAGCGCCAGTACGGTAATTTCGCCCAGCGTGTCGTAGCCGCGGAAATCGACCAGGATGACGTTGACCACGTTCCTGCCGCCGCCGCCCGGTAGACTGTGTTCGATGAAATAACCCGCGATGGTGTCGTAAGGCCGGCTCAGCACGGCCCAAGCCAGCAGCGCGGCGGCGCTGCCTGCCAGCAGCGCGGTCACGCCATCGCGCCAGATCCGCCAATCACGTTCGCGCGCAGTCTGTTGCGGCAGGAAATACAGCGCCAGCAGCAGCAGGATGATGGTGACGATCTCGACCGACAGCTGGGTCAGCGCGAGGTCGGGCGCCGAGAATTTGACGAAGGTGAGCGACACCACCAGTCCGACCACGCCGATAGTGATCAGCGCAAGGAAACGCTGACGCTGCAGCCAGACGGTCGTGAGCGCGGCCACGATGAGCGCGGCGCCGGCCAGCAGGCTGACGGCGTCGAGCGGCAGGCCGGCCCGCATGCCGGTGAGCGGCGTAGCGCTGCCGGGCCAGGGCGAGAAACCGAGCACGAGCGCGGCGAGCAGCAACAGGAACACTTGCCGTTGCAGCGAACCGGTATCGATGAGGCGCGTGATCCGGCTGGACAGTGCAAACAAGGCGTCGAGCAGAAAGTTGTACACCACACGGGCGTCGAGACGATCGAGCCTGCGCGCGTGCAGCGCAAACAGCGGACGGCGCAGCAGATAGATCGCGATGCCGCCCGCCATGGCGGTCAGGCTCATGGCCAGCGCCGGATTGAAGCCGTGCCACAGCGCCAGGTGATATGCGGGCAGTGGCGCCTGCAAGGTGGCGGATGCGGCCACCGCCAGCAATGGCGCAACGGTGAGCGCCGGTGCAATGCCGACCATCAGGCACAGCACCACCAGGATTTCCACCGGCACCTTCATCCAGCGCGGCGGTTCGTGCGGCGTTTTCGGCAAGTTGATGGGTTCGCCGTTGAAGAACACGTCGTGGATGAAGCGGATCGAGTACGCCACCGCAAACGCCCCGGCCAGCGTCACCAGGGCCGGCAGCAGCCAGCCGCCGACATGACCGGCGGAAATCTGCATGGCCTCGGCGAAGAACATTTCCTTGGACAGAAAGCCGTTCATCAGCGGCACGCCCGCCATCGCGGCGGCGGCCACCATCGCCAGCGTCGCGGTGTAGGGCATGAATTTCCACAAACCATTGAGCCGCCGCATGTCGCGGGTGCCGGCCTCGTGGTCGATGATGCCGGCCGCCATGAACAGCGAGGCCTTGAACGTGGCGTGGTTGATGATGTGGAACACGCCGGCGACCGCGGCGAGCGGCGTCGATAGGCCGAACAGCAGGGTGATGAGGCCAAGATGGCTGATGGTCGAATACGCCAGCAGGCCCTTGAGATCGTGCTTGAACAGCGCGACGAAGGCGCCGATCAGCAAGGTGGCCAACCCGGTTCCGCTGACCAGCCAGAACCATTCCGACGTGCCCGACAGCGCCGGATACAGTCGTGCCAGCAGGAACACGCCGGCCTTCACCATGGTCGCCGAATGCAAGTAGGCCGAGACCGGGGTAGGCGCGGCCATCGCGTGCGGCAGCCAGAAGTGGAAAGGGAACTGCGCCGACTTGGTGAACACGCCGAGCAGCACCAGCACCAGGGTCGGAACATAGAGCGGATGCGCGCGGATCAGGTCGCCGGAGGCGAGCACGACGGACAACTCGTAGCTGCCCACGATGTGACCGAGCAGCAGGAAACCACCCAGCAGGGCGAAACCGCCCATGCCGGTGACGGCCAGCGCCATGCGCGCACCCTGGCGCGCTTCCTCGCGGTGCTGCCAGTAACTGATCAGGAGGAAGGACGACAGGCTGGTCAGCTCCCAGAAGATCAGCAGCTGGATCAGGTTTTCCGACAGCACGATGCCGAGCATCGAGCCCATGAACAGCATCAGGTAGCTGTAGAAGCGCCCCATGCTGTCGCGTTCGGACAGGTAATAGCGCGCGTACAGCACGATCAGCAGGCCGATGCCGAGGATCAGTCCGGCGAACAGCATGGCGAGGCCGTCGAGGCGGAAGGCGAGGTTGAGCCCCAGCGCGGGCAACCAGTCGTGTTGCTGCACCAGGGTGTCGCCGTCGAACGGCACGGCGAACAGCGGGGCCAGCAGCGCCAGCGACGCCAGCGTCACCGCGCCTGTCGCCCACGCGGATTGCGAACGTCCGAGACGGGATGCCAGCGCAACCAGCGCTGCGCCCACAAAGGGGATCAGTACGGCAAAAAACAGCGTCATCGATCGGGGGGCGGGAGTTGAACCGGTTTGTGGCCGGAAGACGCAGCCATTCTAACGTGGCGTGCGTGTGGGCAGATGCGTCAAGCCGGATGTCAGGCGGTCAGATCGTCGGCAATCTGCTGGGCGAGTTGCTGCGCGGCGGCCTCGATGCGCCGGTCGGCCAGCGCCCCCGGGTTCGCCGAACCGATTTCGATTCCGTACAAATCGATCCGCGACGGCAGGCTGCCGAGTTCGCGCGCCAGCGCCAGGGCGTCGAGCACGCCAAGGCCGTGGCTGGACAATCCGTGGCGGTAGGCAGGCCAGTCATCCACAGCAAAATGCCGGATGCGGCCAACGGCGCCATCCGATTGCATCGCATCGATCAGGATCACCCGGTCGGCATCGCCCAGCAGGCCGACGAGACTTGCGCCGGGTCGGTCCAGCTTTTGAATATCCACTACTGTGGATTGAACTCCGGCCGCCAGCAAGGCATCGACCGTCAGCCAGCCAGCCTGGTCGTCGCCCGAGGGCGAACCGATGCCGAGGATGCGCAGCGTGCTCACGTCCGCTCGACGTTCAGCCGCAGAAAATGCGTGGCGCAGGAAATACAGGGGTCGTAGTTGCGAATGACTTTTTCGCAGTGCAGGCGCAGCGCATCGTCCGGGTGGTCGAGCCCGAAGTTGAGCAGCGACAGTCGCAAGTCCTGCTCGATGCGACCCTGGTTCTGGCTGGTCGGCGGCACGATGCGCGCGTTGACCACGCGGCCGTCGGCGTCCATCTCGTAGCGATGCCACAGCAGGCCGCGCGGCGCTTCGGTGCAGCCGGTGGCCACGCCGGCACGCGGGGTGACCGGCGCCCAGGGCGAATCCGGCAGCGTGTAGTCGTCGAGCAGGCGTGCCGCTTCCTGCAGCGCCAGCAGGATTTCCACCGCGCGCGCCAGCAGGCTGTGGAAGAGATTGCGGCTCGGCAGCGTGAAGCCCGTTTCGGCGAGCAATGTCTGGATGCTGACAGGCAGGCGGTCGTGGTTGAGATTCAGCCGCGCCAGCGGGCCGACCAGATAGGGCTGCTGATGATAGGTGCTGAACAACGCAGTGGAATGCGGTTCGTGCTGCTCGGCGAAGTGGGCGTCGTAGGCGTCGGCTTCGATCAGCAATCCGTCGCTGGCGGCGATGGCGCCGGTTTCGATGGCGTAAGCGGTCGGGTGCCGCATCGCGACCGAGACGAAGGCCTGATCGTCGGGCGGCATCGGGATCCGTGCTGCCCAGCGCACCAGTGCTTCGGCCTCCGGCAGCGCGGCGCGCAGCTTGTCGCGCAGGTCGCGGATGCGGGACAGCGCAGGCGCGGCATGGAAACCGCCGATGCGCACGCCGACCGGATGCACCGAACGGGCGCCGAACAGGTCCATCAACTCGTTGCCGAGCGCCTGGATACGCAGGCCGCGGCGCACTTCGTCGGGCGCGATCTTCGCCAGTTCGATGGCGTTGCCGCAGCCGAAGAAATCCGGCGCGGCCAGCAGGTGGATGTGCAGGCTGTGGCTCTGGATCCATTCGCCGCAGTAGAACACCCGGCGCATGGCCTGCGCCCAGGGGCTGAGTTCGACGCCGAACAGTTTTTCCAGCGCCTGCGCGGCGGTGACTTGATACGCCACCGGGCAGATGCCGCAAATGCGCGCCACCAGATCGGGGATTTCGCTGTAGTGGCGGCCTTCGAGAAACTTCTCGAAGAAGCGCGGCGGCTCGAAGATGCGCAGGCGCAGCTGCGTGATGTTGCCGTCCTCGATACGCAGATCGAGCGCGCCTTCGCCTTCCACCCGCGCGAGCACCGGGACGTGGATCGCCACCGTTCGATTCTGTTCACTCATCGCGGATCGTCCTGGCCTTGCCGGCGGCAGCGAGAAACACCGGCGCCTGGCTGTTGATCGACTGGAAGCGCTGCGCGACGGCCTGCGGTGTCAGCCCCAGATGCGCGAACTGTGCCGCCAGCGCGTCGGTGTTGGCGCTTTCTGCCGGGCCGTAGCAGCCGTAGCAGTCGCGGCCGAGGCCCGGGCACAGCGCGCCGCAGCCGGCCCGCGTCACCGGGCCCATGCACGGGATGCCGCGCGTCACCATCACGCAGGGATAGCCGTGGCGCTTGCACTCGGTGCATACCTTGTCGGCGTTGTCGCGCGGCGCCACGCCGAGCAGCAGGGCGTTCACCACCGCCAGCATCTGCCGGCTGTTGACCGGGCAGCCCCACAACTCGAAATCGACTTTGACGTGGCGTGCGATCGGGGTGGAATGCTGCAGGCTGGCAATGGCTTCGGGATGGCTGTAGATCTGCGCGATCCACTGCGCGCCGTCGGCGTTGTTGCGCAGGCCCTGGATGCCGCCCGAGGTGGCGCAGGCGCCGATGGCGATCAGCATGCGGCTGTGGGCGCGGACGTGCTGGATGCGTTCGAGGTCTTCCGGCGTCGACACGCTGCCTTCGACGAAGGCGATGTCGACGTCGGTGTCCGGGTTCAGCGGGCCGGCTTCGGCAAAATGCACCAGCTCGACGCGTTCGGCCAGCGTCAGCAGGTCCTCGCCGAGATTGAGCAGAGCCAGCTGGCAGCCGTCGCAGGAGCTGAACTTGTGCACCGCCACGCGCGGTTTGATCGTCGATGCGTTCATCCGGGGTGATCCATAAAGCAGAGCCACGTCATTCCGGCGAAAGCCGGAATCCAGCCTGTTAAAAATCCACCGCGCAAGCGGACAACATGGTCGTTGTGTCCGCTTCGCGGGGTTCTCCTCGGAACTGGATTCCGGCTTTCGCCGGAATGACGGGCTAATGGATGATTGGGTTTCATCAGTAGCCCCGGTGCGCCAGCAGCGTCTTGACCTGGCCCCAGTCGAACACCGGGCCGTCGCGGCAGACGAACGCGCCGCCGAACTGGCAATGGCCGCAGCGTCCCACCGCGCATTGCATGTTGCGCTCCATGCTCAGGTAGAGGTGCGATTCGGGCAGGCCGCGCGCCAGCAGACTGTCCGCTGCGGCGCGCATCATGCCTTCGGGCCCGCACATCATCGCCACGGCGCGCTCGGGGTTGAAGCGGGCGAGGCTGAACAGCTCGGTCACCCGCCCGACGTGCCAGGGCCACAGCGCCGCGCCCTCGTTCGCCGCCACCAGCACCTGGGTGTCCGGCAGTTTGGCCCAGCGGTCGTACTGCTCGCGCCAGATCAGGTCTTCGGCGTGTTTCACACCCTGGATGATGACCAGCTTGCCGAAGCGTTCGCGGCGTCGCAGCACGTAATGGATCACTGACACCACGGGCGCGCAGCCGAGCCCGCCGGTGACCAGCACGACATCGCGGCCGCCCATTTCCTGCAATGGCCAGCCGCGCCCGAATGGTCCGCGCAGGCCCAACGTGTCACCGGGTTGCAGCGCCGCCAAGCCCTGGGTGACGCGTCCCTGGGCACGGATGGTGTGGCCGATGACATCGCGTTCTTCCGGGTCGGACATGATGGAAATCGGCACCTCGCCGACACCGTAGAGGTACAGCATGTTGAACTGGCCGGGGGCGAAGCGGTATGCCGCCTGCGCCGCGGCGTCGTCGAGGCGCAACTGCAGGGTGAAGATGCCGGGCGATTCCTGGGTGCGCGCCACCACGGTGGCAGCGTGCGGCGGGCCGGCGTGGACCGGGTGCGGCATGGCGTTCATGACGGCACCTCGCTGGCGGTCAACGCGGCCACTTCTGCGGTCAGGTCGATTCCCACCGGGCACCAGGCGATGCAGCGGCCGCAGCCGACGCAGCCGCTGCGGCCGAACTGGTCGTGCCAGGTGGCGAGCTTGTGGGTCAGCCACTGGCGGTAGCGGCTGCGGATATCGGGTCGCACGTTGAAGCCGTGCAGGTGGCCGTGAGATTCGCCGAAGCACGAATCCCAGATCCGGCCATGTTCGCTCGACAGGCCGTCCAGGGCCGGCTCGTCGAGCTCGGCGTGGCAGAAGCAGGTGGGACAGACCGCGGTGCAGTTGCCGCAGGCGAGGCAGCGCGCTGCCACTTCGTCCCAACGCGGATGTTCCAGTTGGCTCATCAAACTGTCGCGCAGTGTGTGGCTGGGTAGCGTGCGTGTCTGGGCTGCTGCTGCGGCCTCGCCCTGCTGGCGGGCCGTTTCGATCTGCTGCGGCGTGGCGGGCGCCAGCGCCAGCGCCTGGAGCACGGCTGCGCCCTTCGCGCTGCCTGCCACGGTAATGAAGCCATCGGCGAGTTCCGCCAGGCTAATGTCGTAGCCCGCGGTCGGCGTCGGGCCATCGCCGGTGGAGGCGCAAAAGCACGTCGCCGCCGGCTCGGCGCATTGCACCGCCACCAGGAACAGCTGCTCGCGCCGCTGCGCGTACTGCGCGTCGCGCCGGCCCGCACGCATGAAATGCGCATCCTGCAGGGCCAGCGCGGCCAGATCGCAGGCGCGTACACCGATGATGGCCTGCGGCCGCACCGCCGGCAGAACGGCCGCAAACGTCAGCGCGCCCGCTGCATCGCGTTCCACCCGCCACAGCGATTCCTGCGGCGCAAAGGCCTGCGGCTTGATCGCCTGCGGGCCGTTGGCCCAGGCGAAGTAGCGCTGCTGCGGGTCCTGCGTCAGTCGGTAGCGTCCGGGGGCCTGTTCGGCCTGCAGCCCGCGCGGCAGGCTGTCGGCCGTGGCGAGTTCGCGCATCACGATGGCGTCGTTTTCCAGCGCCGGTCCCAGGCATTGATAACCGTGCGCCATCAGCTGGGCGACCAGCGACGGCAGCTGTGCCAGCGGCAGAAATCCGGCGTGATCGGACAGGGAAGTCATAGGGTGAATTCGGCTTCGACTATCGCAGTATAGGTTCACTCGCATCGATGCTGACAATGGCGGCCTGTTCGTCGATAGCGAGCGGCTCTTCGGTGTCGAGCTGATGCTGCAGCACGGCGAGATCGGCATCCGAGGCATCGTTGCCAAGCTGCGTGCGCTTGAGAATCCGCTCGCGCAGGATGGCGACGGCAACCTGGAAATCGAGAATATGAAAGGCCACGCCGCGCGACTGCGCCTGTTCGCGTAACAGGTCGCGTTGCCAGCGGGCGATGAAGGTGGCGTCGACTATGACCGGCCAGCCGGCGTCGAGCAGGTCGCCGCTCAGCCGGGCAAGGTATTCATAGGTGCGGCGGGTTGCGTCGGCCGCATAGAGTCGATCGCCGATCCCCGAGCTGCTGCGGGCCAGGGCATCGAGGCCGGCCAGGCGTTTGCGCTCGACGTCGGAACGCAGGCGGATCGCGCCCGGGATCTGCATCAATTTTTGAGTGCTGGTGGTCTTGCCCGAACCCGACAGGCCATGCGTGATGTCGAGCCGCAGGGGCAGGGGACGCGTCAGCGTCGTCGCCAGCTGCAGCAGCACGTGGGCGTCGTTCAGCGCTGCGTCGTGATCCGCTCCGCAGGTCTGCTCGGCGCGCAGCACGGCGACCTTGGCGCGCACCAAGGCACGATACACCGCGTAATAGCGCAGCAACGCCAAACCGCTGTGGTCACCCGTTTTTTCCAGCCAGAGATTAAGAAACAGCCAGGCCCAATCCGGGTGGCCGCGCTGCAGCAGATCCATGTAGCAGAAGGCGACTTCGGAGACGACGTCGATCCAGCGCAATTCGGGATTGAATTCGAGGCAGTCGAACACCAGCAGCTGATCGTCGACCCAGGCCAGATTGCCCAGATGCAGATCGCCGTGGCATTCGCGGATGAAGCCGTCGCGTTTGCGCGCGGCCATCAGCGGCGTCAGCCTGGCGTGCTCGGCCTCGCTCCAGCGCTGCAGCCCGTCGAGTAGCCGGCGGTCGTCAGGGTCTTCAAGCCGCGGTGCGATCTGCAGGAAGTTCTGCGCCACCGGCTGCCAGACGGCGTCCGGGCTGCCCCACGGACTGTCCGTTCCGGCGCGCGCGCAGTCCTGCAGATGGAAGCGGGCAACGGTTTCCGCGATGGCTTCGACCTGCCGCGCCGTCATGCCGCCTTGCGCGTCCAGCCGGTCGAGCGTGGCGTCGGGCGGGAACTGGCGCATTTTCACGGCGTATTCGAACGCTTCGCCGCTGCCGTTGATGTGTGGCGCGGCGGGCGATCCGGTGATCGGCACAACGTCAAGATAGATGGCCGGCGCCAACCGCCGGTTGAGTCGAATCTCTTCGCGGCAGGCATGCAGGCGCTGGTCGAGGCTGCTGAAATCGAGAAAGCCGAGATTCAGCGGCTTCTTGATCTTGTAGGCGAATTCCCCGGTGAGCAGGACGTGGGAGATATGCGTTTCGATACGCTGCACCTGATCCACCGGGTGGTCGTAGCAGGCGGGGTCGCCCAGCGCTTCCAGCATCGTGTTCATGTCGGCGGTCATCTCGTGCGCGTGTCCTTACAGTTGGCGCGCGTCATCTTTCAGCTGCCGTCTGCGGCATCGAAGGCGTTGCGCAGCGCGATGCAGACATCCTCGCTGGGTTGTTTGTCGATCACGATTTTCGAATCGGTCACGCCGGGGTCGGGGAGGATGTTGAGTGAGGGCATCGAATCTCCAGCGTAAATGGGTTCTCAGACAAGACGCGTCCAATCCAAGAATAGCAATGTCCCGTTCGTTTGGCGCCCCGCTGTTTGTTGAGGTGGCCGGAAACGCCGCATCCGGCATGATGCCGGGTGGGTTCGGCAAGGAGCGGAAGTCCAACTTCCTTGGCTATGGGTCAGCTCTTCGGCCTGAACGCTCATTAGTGGATTGCTATTTGGTCGGCCGCTCGACTTCGCATTGCCGCCGTTTGACCATTGACAACGAAAAATCAGCAGCGATAAATCGGAACGACCGCTTGTCGAAAATGCCAACTCACTCTTTCTACCCTCAACGGTCGGTCATGCTAGTTATGACCAGCTTCTGCTCCTTGGCCACTCCAGCCATTCACGTCATCGCCTTTTCAAGGTCAGCCATCTACCACAATCAGTGTCGCCATACTGTTCCCTGCCATATCCTTAATCGCCCTCTCGCCCGCGCCCTGGCATCCGGATGTCGTCCTCATTGGCGCTGCGGTGGCATTCAACGCAGTTCTTGAAGTCTCGAATTCCTTCTTCGATGTGCTCGCGCCGGATCTTCTCCGGCGAGTGCTCATGGCAGCCGTAGCAGGTGTAGCGGCTGTAGTCGTTACGCACGTGACAAGTTGCGCATTTCACATCGTGATCACGATCCAGAACGAAATACTTGTCGTGATCGAAGGTCGCGGGTACCCATTTCTCCTGGGTATGGCACTGGCTGCAATTCCCGGTGATCTGCTCGTGTAGAGAATCTTTGGGTGACTTGTGGCAGGACTGACATTCCTTTCGGGCATCTGCCTGGAGCAAGGCATGGTTGAACCGGCCTGCGATACGGAAGCGTTTCACTCCGGCGTGATCACTGTGGCACGCAAGGCAATCTTGCTTCACGAGCTTCTGATGGAATGGCGTGCTGGTGAGCGGTTTCTGGATCGGCTGCCCAAGGGTCGTGAGCTTGCCGATCTCTTCCGGCTTGTGACAGGTCGTGCAGCGTTCGGTCGTAGCTCCTGAAAACGGTGCGTGGCAGGCAAAACAGTCCGTTTCTAGCTTGCTGTGGCCGGAAATCAACTTGCCGGGGCCGACCATCAAGTGGGGATAGACAAAGGCCAGTATGGCCAGGACGATCAGGTTGGCCGCCAGAACGATCTTGAGGATTTTACTCATCGCCATCCCCAGAACAGGAAGATGCTGACGATGTGTCCCAGAGCCAGCACCGCAAAGGCAATGAAGATCGGAATATGTACCTTGCGCCACTTGACCATGGCGTCAAAGGTCACCGACTCCCAGAACACTTCCTGCTCGACCTCAGCCTTGGACAACCCGCGCAACTGGTAATGTTCGCGCTGGGCCTGGACATGTTCGCGCGAGCGTTTCAGTAGCATCTTGCCGACCATGCCGCTGATGACGTTGACGCCCATGGCGATCGTGGCCAGCCACGGCAGGATGGCATTGAAATGCACCCCAGCGTGCAGAAGCACCATCCAGGAACCCAGCCAGGTGCCGATCTCGTGCATGCTGAGCCAGGATTTGACGTTCCCGGTCGTGATGACTTTCCGCTTGCGCAGGGAATAGGTCAGCGATCCGATGATCAGCAAGGTTCCGGGGATGCCGAGATAGCGGCCCACCCAGACCAGATCGAGACGATGGAGCAGGTAGTCGCCGATGACGGTCGCCATCCCGAGCAGGGTCACTAATAGCGTGAAAGGCAGGATATGGTTGCGCCAGAGAGAGGCTGTGCCGGGTGTCGTCATTCAGGCCTCCAGCGTCACGTGGGTCTTGGGAATACTGACGCACATCAGGCAGGTACCAGGTTCGGGGTCGTAGTCCGGAGATTGCCGATAGGACACCTCGCCGGATCTTATCGTGGTTTGGCAGGTGCCGCAGCCCCCGGCGCGGCAGCCTGAATCGATGGCAATCCCCTGGGATTCTGCGAATTCCAGCAGGCTGCCCGACTGCGGTGACCACCGGGCCTGTTTGCCCGATTTGGCGAAGGTCACCATGATGTCGCTTGCAGGGGCTGCAATGGCACTCTCGGTAGCGGCGGTCTCCGGTTTGCGACGCTTGATGGACGCGGGACCGAAGGCTTCGAAGTGGATGTGTGAATCGGGCACGCCCCAGTCCTCCAGCGCCGCCACCAGGGTTTCCATCATCGGCGTGGGCCCACAGATGTAGTAATGGTATGGCTTCAGCGGCAATTCTATCCGGAACAGATTCACATCCACTCGCCCGTGGTGATGGAAATCTTTGCCCAGTTGATCTTCCGGCAGTGGGTCGCTGAAGCACAAGCGCAGATGGACGTTGGGTCTGGCAGCGGCGATTGCACACAGATGTGATGCAAAAGCGGTTTCCTTGCTGTTGCGCACACCATAGAAGAACCAGACTTCGCGCTCGGGTTGATGCGTCTGGCACCAGTTGAGCATGCTGAGCATGGGCGTGATACCGATGCCGCCAGCAATCAGAATGACGGGGCTGCTGCCCGGTTCGAGATAGAAATGTCCAGAGGGGGCACGGATTTGAAGTGTCGCACCGACCTGAATGTGGTCATGGAAAAAATTCGAGGAGCGACCTGGGGGATGATCGCACCTCGGCGGGGCGGGCACCCGCTTGACCGAAACGCGGTAAGAGTCTGTTTGGGGGGCGTCCGACAGAGAGTAGCAGCGAGTGATCTGCTCGGTGCCGCTGCCGTCGGCCTTGGGAACATCCAACCGGAAGGTCAGGAACTGGCCGGGCTTGTATGACTGAAGCGCCTGTCTATCCTCTGGCTCCAGGTAGAAAGAACAAATTTGCCCTGCGGTGTCTTCTATAACGCGTCGAGCAACCTTGAAAGGGCGAAATCCTGACCAGCCAGCCACTTCCGCCTTTGGCAGATTGACCGCGGGTATCGATTCGTCTGCTTCGGGCTGTCCGTGCTTGAGCCGACTGTAGGTCTGCCAGTGCTGCCAAAAGCTGATACCCAAGAACAACCCTACCTGCAAGGCGATGCCGAGAATAATCCAAAGCAGCAAGCTGAGAGAGGTCATAAGTCAGGGGATTCCCTGGGCATTTGTTCAGGGATGGAGCCTACTCTAATAGCCTTAAGAACATCTTAGTGAAATGCCGACAATACGCAGGGCATGTGGCAGGTTTCAGAGTGGTGCGGCCGACGTAATATGAGGCCATGAGTACAGATTTTCCCCAAGGATTGAGTCAAGAGGCTGCGGCGGCTCGTCTGGCCGCTGAAGGCCCCAACGAACTCGGCACGGAGCAGCGACGTACCTTGATTGCCATCGCAGCCGAGGTGGCGCGCGAACCGATGTTCCTGCTGTTGATTGGCGCCGGGGCCATCTATCTTGCTATGGGTGATGCCCACGAGGCCATGATTCTGCTGGGCTTCGTGGTCATCATCATGGTGGTCACCATCCTCCAGGAACGGCGTACCGAGAACGCACTCGAATCCCTCCGCGATCTCTCCAGTCCGCGCGCGCTGGTGATCCGGGATGGCGTGCCGACGCGTATCGCCGGGCGCGAAGTGGTACTCGACGACATTCTGATTCTGACTGAGGGCGACCGCGTCCCGGCAGACGGCGTGGTTCTGCAGGCTCACGAACTGGCCGCCGACGAGTCGATGCTGACGGGCGAATCCGAGGCGATGGCGAAGTTTCCGGACGGCGGCGAGGTATTCGCCGGTACGCTGCTCGTACGCGGTCAGGGGGTGATGCGCGTCACCGCGACTGGCGGCAAGACTGAGCTGGGACGTATCGGAAAATCACTGCAAAACATCGCCATCGAGTCCTCTCCGTTGCGCGACGAAATCGGCTGGCTGACGCAGCGTCTGGTAGTGATCGGCATTGGCCTGTGCCTCGCGCTGGCTGTCCTTTACTGGATTTTGCGCGGTGGCTGGATGGAGGGGCTGCTCGCCGGCATCACCTTGGCGATGGGCATACTGCCCCAGGAGTTCCCGGTCATCATGATCGTCTTCTTCGCCTTGGGTGCGCGGCGTATCGCAGCGCAGCGCGTACTGACGCGGCGCCTCAACGCCATCGAGACCTTGGGTGAAACCACAGTGTTGTGCGTGGACAAGACCGGCACACTGACCGAGAACCGCATGGCCGTATCCGCGCTGTCGGTTGGTGGTCAGATTCTGGAAACCGGCGACCTCGCCGCGGGCGAGCTGCCCGAGCACTATCACGAGCTGCTCGAATACGCTGTTCTTGCCAGCGAAATCGTTCCTCACGATCCAATGGAGCTGGCCTTCCATCACTTCGCCCACGAATACCTGCCCAACACTGAACACCTGCATCCGGACTGGTCGCTGGCGCGGGAGTATGAGCTTTCCTCGGAGTTGCTCGCCATGTCCCATCTGTGGCGGAACGATGCGGACGGGCGCGATGTAGTCGCCTCCAAGGGCGCACCGGAAGCCATCGCCGACCTTTGCCACCTTGAGGAAGAGGCGCGGCGCCGCGTGAGCCAGGAGGCGGAGATCATGGCGGGGCGCGGCTTACGCGTGCTGGGCGTGGCCAAGGCGAAGGCCGACGTCCACAAGAACTGGCCCGATATTCAGCACGATTTCGACTTCGAGTTCATTGGCTTGGTGGGGCTCGCCGATCCGCTGCGTGCGGAGGTGCCAGGCGCGGTCGCCGAATGCCATCGAGCCGGCATTCGCGTCGTCATGATCACCGGCGATCATCCGCACACGGCACGGGCCATCGCCGCTAGCGCCGGGATCGATAGCCGGGAGGTACTCACGGGGGATGAACTGTCAGCGCTGGATGCCGCGACGCTGGCGCAGCGCATCGCCGCGGTGAATGTCTTTGCGCGGGTCACGCCGCAGCAGAAACTCGCGGTCGTCGAGGCGCTGAAGGCCAACGGCGAGGTGACCGCCATGACAGGCGACGGCGTAAACGACGCTCCGGCCCTGAAGGCGGCGCATATTGGCATCGCCATGGGCAAGCGCGGCACCGACGTCGCCCGCGAGGCGGCCTCGCTGGTGCTGCTCGAAGACGATTTCACCGCTATCGTTGCTGCAATCCGCCTGGGGCGGCGCATATTCGCCAACCTGCGACAGGCGCTGGTCTATACGCTGGCAGTGCATATTCCGATCATTGGCCTGTCCATTCTGCCCTTGATGTTCGGGATGCCGCTGATTCTGGCGCCGATTCACATCGCCTTCCTCGAACTGGTCATCAATCCGGCCTGCTCAGTCGTGTTCGAAGCCGAGGCCGGCAGCCCCCGCCTGATGGAACAGCCGCCGCGCTCCACTACCGAATCACTGCTTTCAGCGCGGCAAATTGTCCTCAGCCTAGTTCAGGGAAGCCTGGTGACCTTGGTTGTCGCCGCGTGCTATTGGTGGCTCCTGGCGAATGGATCCATCGCCGAGGAAGCGCGAGCATTGGCTTTCATCGTCTTGGTCACCGCGAACGCCGCGCTCATCTTCCCAACCCGCCTGCCGCAATCGGGGTGGCGCGAAATGTTCGCGGGCCTGTCCCCCGTCAGCGCATGGGTACTGGGCGGAACGCTGCTGGGTCTCTCCGTCATCACCGGGGTTCCTGCCATTGCCGAGACGTTCACCTTCCGGCCACCATCACTCCCGCAGGGGTTGTTGGCTTTCGGGATCGGGGCCGGCATGCTGGTTTTATTCGAGGTGGGAAAGATCGTTATGCGCCAGCGCCATTAGGTCCGTCCGGTGAGAATTCACTTTTTCAAGGAGTGAGCATCCCTTTGTCTTTAGCCTTCCAAGCCGAGCAGTTTTGCGCGAATTTCGAACGACCGGAATAGAAGTGTGGAAGCAGCCAGTCACGATAATCATATCTAACGGCAGTTCAGGGTCGTGTTCCGCTGCTGAGGGAGTCAGAAAGCTGCCGTTCGGTGATACTCCCGGGTCTACGTTCGGTAACGAATCCATAGCGGAAGTAGTCGGCCCAACTCTCCAGCGGCCGCTTCGGCCGACAACCGGTCGAATTGAGACGTTCTGAAAAGCGAGTCAACGCAGCCTTCACCTTCGCATTCAGCAGATCCGCGGCAGCGGATCGTCTTCCAGTTCGTCCAGCACGCGGCGGCCGCCCAGCTCGGTTTCCAGGATTACCCGGCAGTCGCCCGCTTCGATGCGGCCGATGAGACACGCATCGCGGCCGCCGGGCAGCGCCTGCCAGCGCACGAGGATTTCCTGGGCCGTCGCTGCATCGGCCACGGCGACGATGCGACCTTCGCACGCCAGAAAATACGGGTCGTAACCCAGCATTTCACACACCGATACGACTTCCGGGCGCAGCGGTACGTCACGCTGATTCAGTGCCACATTGTGGCCGCAGGCGCGCGCGATCTCGTGGGCGACGGTGGCCAGCCCGCCACGCGTGGGGTCGCGCATGAAGCGCAGGCCGGGCAGGTCGCGCACCGCCTGTGCCAGCGGCAGCACCGAAGCGGAATCGGAACGCAGCTCGCCGGACAGGCCGAACTGTTCGCGCGCCAGCATCACCGCGATGCCGTGATCGCCCACCGGGCCGGACACCAGCACCACGTCGCCGGGCGCGATGGAGGCGATGTCGAGCGGCGCCTGCGCGCGTTTGACGCCGATGCCGGCAACAGACAGATAGAGGCCGCCGCCTTCGCCGCGCCGCACCACCTTGGTGTCGCCGGCCACTACGGCGACACCGCATTCCCGCGCGGCGGCGGCGAAGCTGGCGATGAGCCGGTCCAGCACCTCGACTTCGAGTCCTTCCTCGATCAGCGCTGACAGGGTGAGGTAGCGCGGATCGGCGCCGGCCACGGCGAGGTCGTTGACCACGCCGTGCACCGCCAGCGAGCCGAGATTGCCGCCGGGGAATTCCAGCGGCTGCACGGTGAAGCCGTCGGTGGTGACCATGAGTTCGCCGTCGAGCGGCGGCAGCGTCACCGCGTCGGCGTCGGTGTCGAGCAGCGGATTGCCGAGATGACGCGCAAAGATGTCGGTGATGAGCTCGCGCATCAGGCGGCCGCCGTTGCCGTGCGCGAGGAGAATGCGGGTGTCTTCCATGATGTTTACGTGTGAAGGAATTCGATGACCTGGCCGAAGCTCAGGCCGGCGTCGTTGACGGGAACCCGTTGCGGCAGATGGACCTTGAAGCCCGCAGCCTGCAATTGACTGAGCGCGGCTTCGGTCAGCACGCGGTTCTGGAATACGCCGCCGGTGAGGCCGATGGCCTCGATGCCGGTTTGCGCCCGCAGTTGTGTGGCCTGATCGACCAGCGCCTGCGCCAGGCTGAGATGGAAACCGGCTGCGCGTTCGGCAACGGACGCGTCACGGTCGGTCAGCAGCGGCAGCAATGGCGCCCAGTCGCTGCGCCAGACTCCGCTCGGGTCGCATTCGAGCAACAGCGGGATGGCTTGACCGTCAGCCGCGTCCGCCAGGGCTTCCAGCCGCATCGGGCCTTCGCCTTCAAAGCTCGCATGGGTGCAGATTCCGCACAGGGCAGTGGCGGCGTCGAACAGGCGACCGACTGCGGAACTGGCCGGGCTGTTGAGGCCGTGCGACCAGGCCTGATGCAGCGGTTCGGGCGCGAACGGCGCGGGCTGTCCCGTCTCCCACAGCAGCGCTGCTGCGGCGCGCCACGGCTCGCGCCCGGCCTTGTCGCCGCCGGGCAGGCGGAACGGCCGCATCGAGGCGGCGTGCTGCCAGCGGCCGGGCGCGCCGGTGAAGGCTTCGCCGCCCCATAGCGTGTCGTCCGCGCCGAGGCCGACGCCGTCCCAGGCGAACACGATCCATTCCTTCACGTCGGAAAACTCCCACGCCAGCGCCGAGGCATGGGCGTGGTGATGCCAGATTTCTGACAGCGGCAATCCGCTGTCGCGTGCGAAGCGGCGGTAGCCGTAACCGGGATGACGATCGACGATGAGCCGGCTTGCCTGCACCTGATACAGGCGCTGCAGGTCGGCCGCCACCTGTGCCAGCGTGTCGAGGCTGCGCGGTGAGTCGAGCTCGCCGATGTGCGGCGAGACGACGGCGCGCGTGCCCCAGGCGAGACATATGGTGTTCTTCATGTGGCTGCCGAGTGCCAGTACGGGTTCGGCTAGCGACACGGGCAACGCCAGTTCAAGCGGCGCACTGCCGCGTCCCAGCCGTAGCGGCCGGGGGCGACCGGCGATCACGCGATACACCGGGTCGTCGGCCGGGCGCACGATGGGACGGTCGTGGTGCAGGAAGGCGTCGGCGAGATGGGCGAGGCGGGTTTGCGCTTCGGCATTGCCGGTCAGCACCGGCTCGCCGGAGAGATTGCCCGAGGTGGCGATCAGCGGCCCGCCGAAGTCGTTCAGCAGCAGAGCGTGCAGCGGCGAGTAGGGCAGCAGGCAACCGATTTCCGCGAGGCCGGGGGCGATGTGTGCGGACAGACTGGAATCGGCGCGCCTGGGCAGCAGCACGATGGGGCGTTCGGGTGAGGCGATGAAAGCTTCCAGTTCCGGCGTGGTGTGCACGACCGCGCGCAAGGCCATGATGTCGCGCAGCATCACCGCCAGCGGTTTGGCCGGGCGCGCCTTGCGGGTGCGCAGTGTTGCGACGGCTGTGTCGTTCGTGGCATCGCACAGCAGGTGATAGCCGCCGACGCCTTTGACTGCGATGATTTTTCCTTCCCGCAATGCGGCGACGGCAGCGGCGAGCGCAGCTTCATCATCTGAGCCCCTCTCCCCTGGAGGGAGAGGGGTTGGGGAGAGGGGGTGGCCTACGCAATCCTCTCCATGCTCGCGCACATCACCCTCTCCCCAACCCTCCCCCCTTATGTCCCGCAGGGACGGTATCTCTTGGGGCAAGGGGGAGGGAGCCAGGCTGGTGATGAACTCCAGATGCGGCCCGCACACCGGACACGCAATCGGCTCGGCATGAAAACGCCGATCGAGCGGGTTCTCGTATTCGCGCCGGCAATCCGCGCACAGCGCAAAGTCATGCATCGACGTATTCGGGCGGTCGTAGGGCAGGGCGGTGATCAGCGTGTAGCGCGGGCCGCACTGGGTGCAGTTGATGAAGGAATAGCGGTAGCGGCGGTTGGTCGGGTCGTGCAGTTCGGCGAGGCAGTCGGCGCAGACGAATCCGTCGGGCGGCAGGTGGATATCGGCCTGACTGGATGCTGCGCTGTCGAGGATGGAAAATGCTTCGGCGTATTCGGTTTCGCAGGCGGCGACAGTGAGTGGTCCGGGGCCGGACAAGGGGGGCGCTTCGCTCAACAGCGCATGGCTGAAAACCTCAAGTTGTGCCGGTGTGCCTTCGGCATGGATTTCCACCGCGCCATCGACGTTGCGCACCCAGCCCTTGATTTTATGCTGCTGCGCCAGACGGTAGACGAAGGGCCGGAAGCCCACGCCCTGGACCCGGCCGCCGAGGGTGATATGGCGCGCGGCGCGCTCAGGCATCGACCGCTACGCGCACGCCGCCCGCCCACCAGATGCGGCAGGCGCCTTCGTCCGACACCATGCAGGGGCCGACCGGGTTACGCGGCGTGCAGGCCTTGCCGTAGATGCGGCACTGGTTGGGGTAGATCTTGCCGAGTACCACCTGCGCGCAGTCGCAGCCGGGCGGCATCTCGCCGGCGCGGCGGCGGCCGGGGTCGGCATGATCGGGGAACAGCAGGCGCGCGTTGTGTTGGGCGTAGGCAGGCTTCAGCGCATAGCCCGAGGTGGGGATGATGCCGATGCCGCGCCAGTTGGCGTCTACGACATCAAGGGTTTGCTCAAGCATGCGGCGCGCGGTGGGATTGCCGCCGGGGTGCGCGACTTCGCGGTAGCAGTTGTCGAGAAAACGTTCGCCGGTTTTGAGCTGGCGCAGCACGGAATAAAACGAGGCGAGCAGCGACTCCGTGCCGAAGCCGGCGACCGCGGAAGGAATCTCGTGCTGGTCGACGACGAAGCTCCATTCCTCCGGCCCCATGATGGTGGAGACGTGGCCGGGCGCGACCAGCGCATCGAAGCCCGGGGTGCCGGACGCCAACAGCATGGCCACCGCCGGCCAGGTCAGGCGACCGGACAGCAGAATGCTGAGGTTGTCGGGGATGCCTTCGGCCAGCATCGCGGCAGTCGGCGCGGTCGTGGTCTCGAAGCCGGCGGCGAAGAACACCACCGGGCGCCCCGGGTTTTCCTGCGCGATCTTGCGCGCATCGAGCGGGCTGGCGATTGGCCGCACATCGGCGCCGGCGGCCTGTGCCTCGGCCAGCGAACGCACCTCGCCCTTCTTCACGTTGACCGGCACCCGCAGCATGTCGCCGAAGGCAACCAGAATGACCTTGTCCTGCAATGCAAGCTGCATGGCTTGATACACGTCCTCTTCCGGGCAGATGCACACCGGACAGCCGGGACCGGGCACCAGTTCGACCCATTTCGGCAACGCGCCGCGCAGGCCGGCGTGGGTGATCGAGCGCTCGTGTCCGCCGCACACGTTCATGATCTTGATCGTGCGATCGAATTCGAGGGCGTGGAGCTTGTCCAGCCAGGCGCGGGCTTCGTCCATGTTTGTGCTCCCTTATGCGCTGACGCTGTGATATTTCATGCCGTCGCTCTGGATCGCCGGACGGCGCGACTGGCCGATCGCCACACGGGCGCGCTGCGCGGCGAGTTGTTCGCGCAACCAGGTGTACCAGGCTTCCATGCCCAGATCCTTGCGCGCCGACAGCCGCATCACCGGTGCCGGGTTGGCGAGATTGCGCAGGTGCGCTTCGGCCTTGTCCGGGTCGAAATCGTCGAGCACCGCCAGCAGGTCGGTCTTGGTCAGCAGCATGGCGTCGGCCGCGCGGAACATCACCGGATACTTGGCCGGCTTGTCGTCGCCTTCGGTGACCGAAAGCAGGGTGACGTTGAGGTGCTGGCCGAGGTCGAAGCTGGCGGGGCAGACCAGATTGCCGACGTTCTCGATGAACAGGAGGTCGACGCCGTCGAGCGTCATGTGATGCAGCGCGTCGTGCACCAGATGCGCGTCGAGGTGGCAGGCGGTGCCGGTGACGATCTGGTGCGCCTGCACGCCCTTGGCGCGGATGCGCTCGGCGTCGTTCTCGGTTTCGAGATCGCCCTCGATCACGGCGCAGGTGAATTCGTCTTTCAGCGCGACGAGCGTGGCTTCGAGCAGCGCGGTCTTGCCGGAACCGGGCGAGGACATCAGGTTGATTGCGAGGATGCCGCGCGTATCGAAATGTGCGCGGTTGTGCGCGGCCTGGTCGTCGTTCTTGGCCAGCAGGCCTTTCAGCACCGAGACGGCGGTCGCGCCCTTGGCGACGGGCTTGAACGCGAGGTGTTTGTTGCCGGGGGTGAGGTTGCAGCCGCAGGTGTCACACATTTGGGTGGGGAGGCGTAAGGGGTGAGGGGTGAGCGGTACTTGTCTCCAGCTCGACGCTTTCCAGCAGCAGTTCGTCGCCGGAGATGACCTGGGTGTGCCAGTCGCCGCAGGCGCCGCAGATCAGGCGGTTCATCGCGGCTTCGGTCTCGGCGCCACAGGTCTGACAGTGCACTTTGATCGGCGCAGTCACCAGGTCGAGCACGGCGCGTTCCATGCGGCTGCCGGCGGCGGCGAGCGGAAAGGCGCTGCCGAGCAGTTCCGGCACGACGCCGGCGAGCGGGCCGATGCGCACGCGGATCAGCGATGCGGCGGTGGCGTTGTGCTGATCGATCACGGCATCCACCTGTTCGACCAGCGCTTGGGCGACGGCGAGTTCATGCACCCCCCACCTCCATGGCCTGGGCCTCCAGGATCTGGTCGAGCAATTCCCAAGTTGTACGCGCGTCGGATTCAGCTATCTTCTGGATGGCGTAGCCGACATGCACCATGACGTAATCCCCGATTGCCGGCGGCTCGTCCTGCATCATGAACAGGCTGACGTCGCGCCACACGCCTTTGGCCTGGCAGCGGGCGGTAAAGCCGTCTATGGTTTCAATCTGCATGGGGATGGCAAGGCACATGGCGGGCAACCTGTAACACTGTCGAATCAGTATATGTGATTTGTCGCGCAGGGGAAGATTCCGGCGTGTTACGGAATTATTTTGAAAATCAAATACTTGAGTGAATCACTTGGTTGTTATTCAGACTTCGCGCGTATAGATTGAAGGCATGAAGACACTTGTGCTTGGCATCGGCAATACCCTGCTTACCGACGAAGGTGTGGGGGTGCATGTGCTGCAGGCGCTCGGGCCTTTGCTTGAGGATTGCGCCGATGTGACCCTGCTCGATGGCGGTACGCTGTCCTTCACCCTGGCAGGGCCGATCGAGGAGGCCGACGCGCTGATCGTCGTCGATGCCGCCAACATCCAGTCGCCTCCGGGTGCATGGATTCTGCTGGAAGGAGAGGCGATGGACGCATTCCTGATGGGCAATCGCAAATCCACGGTTCACGAAGTGGGGCTGACCGATCTGCGCGTCATCGCGATCTTGGCGGGGCACTGGCCGGAGAGGCGGGCGCTGCTGGCGATCCAGCCCGATGTGGTCGACTGGGGCGAATACCCCACGCCCGCGGTGGCCGCTGCCATCCCGCCTGCCTGCACCGCCATTCAAAAGCTGATCGGGGAGTGGCGCCATGTCGCTTGAAGCCATCCCGATCCACGTCATCACGCACGCCCCCTCTGAACCCGGACTGAGTGGCAATGCGCCGCCGCTGCTGCGCGAGATTTCCGAACTGCTGCAGCGCCTGCTGGATAGCGGCGAAAGCGCCGCCATCGATTTGTCCGCCCTGCCGCTGACGCCCGCCGATCTCGACTGGCTGCAGGCCATCCTGGGGGCGGGCGAGATCGCTATCACCCTGCAGGCCAGCGGCGAATCGACGCTGAGCGAAACAGCTTGCCCCGGCGTCTGGTGGGTCACGCATCGCAATGAAAACGGGGCAGTGACCTCGCAGTTTATCGAGGTGGCTTTCATCCCCGAACTGGCGAAGGCCCATCCCCTGGATGTCGCAATCGGCCGGGAGCAGCTTGAGTTGCTGATATCCGACCTCTAAGGTGAATTCGAACGTAGTCGTGTAATAAGTCAGGAGACGCGCATCATGCAGGGTCCATTGATCGACACACTCGTACGGCAAGGCGTCAGCCGCCGTACCTTTCTCAAATACTGCGCCACCCTGGCCTCGATGATGGCGCTGCCGCCGACGGCCGGGCGGGCGATGGCCGAGGCGATGGCCGCCTCCAGACGCCCCTCGGTGATCTGGCTGCCATTCCAGGAATGCACCGGCTGCACCGAATCGATCACGCGTTCGCATTCGCCCACCATCGAGGGCATGATTTTCGACATGATTTCGCTCGACTATCAGGAAACCCTGATGGCCGCGGCAGGCTTTCAGGCCGAGGAAGCGCTGCACAACGCGATGAAGGACAATTTCGGCAAATACCTGCTGATCATCGACGGCTCGATCCCGCTGGGAGTGGACGGTGCGTATTCCTGCATCGCCGGGCGTTCCAATCTGGATTTGCTGAAGGACGCAGCCAAGGGCGCAGCCGCCATCGTCGCCATGGGCTCCTGCGCGTCTTACGGCGGCATTCCGAAAGCCAATCCGAATCCGACCGGCGCGGTGTCGGTGTCCGACATCATCAAGGACAAACCCATCGTCAACATTCCCGGCTGCCCGCCCATCCCGGTGGTAATGACCGGCGTGCTGGCGCATTACCTTACCTTCGGCAGCCTGCCTGAGCTCGACGACAAGGGCCGCCCCAAGGCCTTCTATGGAGAAACCATCCACGACCGCTGCTATCGCCGCCCGTTCTACGACCAGGGAAAATTTGCCAAGACCTTCGACGACGAAGGCGCGCGCAACGGCTGGTGCCTGTTCGAACTCGGTTGCAAGGGACCGGTGACCTATAACGCCTGCGCCACCACCAAATGGAATGGCGGCACCTCGTGGCCGGTGGAATCCGGCCACGGCTGCCTCGGCTGCTCGGAGCCGGATTTCTGGGATGCGGGCAGCTTCTACAAGGCGTTATCGACGCCGGCCAACCCACTCAAACTTGCAGCCACTGCAACGGTGGTGGGGGCCGCTGCCGGGGTGGCGGTCAGCTTCGCCAACCGCGCCAAAAAGGATGCCGCCAAGAAGGCGCATCAACCCGTCACCCTGGCCGATCTGGAGAAATGAGCATGAACGACCTGCAATTTCTGACCTGGGTACGCGGCCCCGGCCTCGATATCGCCGTGGGCATTTTCGTGCTGGGCGTGCTGTGGCGCCTGTTCGAGATCTACTCGCTCGGCCGCAAGCCGGACCTCGCCGCGCCGCGCCATGCTGACGGCGCGTCCGGCCTGCACACCGTGTTCCGCCGTTCGCTGCCGCCGCATGGCATGTTGAAGCGCTCGCCGGTGAGCTACATCGGCGGCTACATCTTCCACATCGGTCTGGCCATCGTGGTGTTCGGCTTCGCGCCGCACATCCTGCTGGTCAAAAATCTCACCGGCGTGTCGTGGCCCGGATTGCCGTCGCAGTTCGTCGACCTGGCGGCGGTGGTGACGATGGCGGCGATGGTGGTGGTGCTGTTCGACCGTTTCAACAAGCCGGTCAAGCGCTTTCTGTCCACTTTCGAGGACTGGTTCACCTGGGCGGTGACTTTCCTGCCGGTGCTGACGGGCTGGATGGCGGTGCAGCATCTGCTGCTGCCTTACACCCTGATGTTGGCGCTGCACATTCTGTCGGTGGAAATCCTGCTGGTGGTGCTGCCTTTCACCAAGCTGTTCCACGTCTTCACGCTATTCGGCTCGCGCTGGTTCAACGGTAAGGCCAATGCACACAAGGGAGTGCCGGTATGAGCGCCTCACTCGACAAAGTCACGCAAACCCTCAAGGAAGTTATCGACGCGCCCATCGCCAGCTATTTCGAAAGCTGCGTGCATTGCGGCCTGTGCGCCGAGGCCTGCCTGTTCTACACCGAAACCGGCGATCCAAAATACACGCCGATCCATAAGGTGGAGCCGCTGCGCCGCGTCTACGAGCAGGAATACACGCTGCTCGGGCGGCTGAAGAAAATGGTCGGGCTGTCGAAGCCGATCACCCACGAAGAGCTCGACCAGTGGCAGGAGTTGGTCTATGACAGCTGCACGCTGTGCGGACGCTGTTCGCTGATCTGCCCGGTGGGCAACGACATCACCTACATGGTCCGCAAATTCCGCGAGGGCATGGCGGTGTCCGGCCATGTGCCGGACGGCATCCGCGGCGCCACCAAGCGCACGGTCGAGATCGGCGGACCGATGGGCCTCAAGTGGCCGGCGGTCGCCAACGTGCTGAAGAAGGCCGAAGAGGCCACCGGCCTGCCGATCCCGGTCGATCAGGCGGGCGTCGATTATCTGGTGCTGCTGTCGTCGATGGAGATCGTCAACTATCCGGAATACATCGAGGCGCTGGCCAAGATCTTCAACAAGGCGGGGATCAGCTTCACCCTGGCCTCCGACGCCTTCGAGGCGACCAACGCCGGCATCCAGATCGGCGCGTCCGACATCGCCAAGGTGATCGTCACGCGCATCGTCGATGCCGCTGAACGGCTCAAGGTCAAATATGTGCTGTCGCCCGAATGCGGCCATGCCTACACGGCGATCCGCTGGGAAGGCCCCAATCTGATCGGCCGCCCCTACCAGTTCGAGGTGGTGCACGTGCTGGAACTGCTCGATGGCCTGCGCCAGAAGGGCGTGCTGAAGGTGAAGAACAAGTTCAAGGACCCGCTGATCCTGCACGATCCCTGCCAGATCGTGCGGCGCGGCGGTGTGCTGCAGGCGCCCGAGGCGTTGATCCGCGAGGTGGCGGAAAACTTCATCCCGGTGGCCGACCAGCAGAAATGGAACTGGTGCTGCGGCGGCGGCGGCGGGGCGTCGGCGATCCACACCGAGACGGCGGAAGCGCTGCGCGCCAAGGTCTTCCAGATCAAGAAGCGGCAGATCGAGGACGCGGGCGTCGGCACCATGGTGACCTTCTGCGCCAACTGCCGCATCGTGATGGAAGAGGCCCTCGACCATTACGAGATGAATACCAAGCTGCTCGGCCTGACCGAACTGCTGGCCGAACACCTGGAGGATTGAGCACATGAGTACAGCACAACGCGTCGTCGTTGACCCCATCACCCGCATCGAGGGCCATCTGCGCATCGAGGCGGAAACCGACGTCGACGGCAGGATTACCAGCGCCTATTCCGCCGGCACCATGGTGCGCGGCATCGAGATCATCCTGCGCGGGCGCGACCCGCGCGACGCCTGGGCTTTCGCCCAGCGCATCTGCGGGGTGTGCACCTTGGTGCACGGTATCGCCTCGGTACGCTCGGTCGAGGATGCGCTGCATCGCGCCATTCCCAGCTACAGCATTCCGCAGAACGCCGAGCTGATCCGCAACCTGATGATCGCGGCACAATACGTGCACGACCACGTGATGCATTTCTATCACCTGCACGCGCTCGACTGGGTCGACGTGGTGTCGGCGCTGAAGGCCGACCCCAAGGCCACTTCCACCCTGGCGCAAAGCCTGTCGAGTTATCCGCGGTCGTCGCCGGGCTACTTCGCCGACGTGCAGAAGAAGGTGAAGACTTTCGTCGAGCAAGGCCAGCTCGGTATTTTTTCCAATGCCTACTGGGGTCATCCCGCCTACAAACTGCCGCCGGAAGCCAATCTGATGGCGGTGGCGCATTACCTCGATGCGCTCGCCTGGCAGCGCGACGTGGTCAAGCTGCACGCCATTTTCGGCGGCAAGAACCCGCACCCCAACTTCGTGGTCGGCGGCGTGCCATCGGCCATATCGGTGCACACCAGCGGCGGCGGCCAGGATGCCACTGCGCTCAATATCGTGGGTCTGCAGACGGTGCAGAACGTCATCAAGCAGATGCGCGAGTTTGTCGATCAGGTCTATCTGCCGGACACCCTGGCGATTGCCGGCTTCTACAAGGACTGGGGCGGGCGCGGCGAGGGCCTCGGCAATTTCCTGTCGTTCGGCGATCTGCCGTCGAAAGGCTTTTGGGACACCGATTCCTTCCTCATCCCGCGCGGCGTCATCCTTAACCGCGACCTGAGCAAAGTTCACCCGATCGACCTCGATGCGGACAACGAGATCCAGGAGTTCGTCAGCCACTCCTGGTACAAGTACAGCCAGGGCGATGCCCAAGGTCTGCATCCGTTCAAGGGCGAGACCGAGCTCAACTACACCGGGCCGAAGCCGCCTTACGAACACCTCAATGTGGACCAGAAATATTCCTGGATGAAATCGCCGCGCTGGCAGGGCAAGTCGATGGAAGTCGGCCCGCTGGCCCGCGTGCTGATGATGTACGCCAGCGGCAACGAACAGGCGAAGGAACTGGTGGGCGTCACGCTGAAAACGCTCGATGTGCCGGTCGATGCGCTGTTCTCGACGCTGGGCCGCACTGCGGCGCGCACGCTGGAATCGAAGATCATCGCCGACGCCATGCAGGGCTGGTACGACCAGCTCATCGCCAACATCAAGGCGGGCGATGTGCGCACGTTCAACGACCAGTACTGGGAACCGTCGACCTGGCCCAAACACATGCAGGGCGTCGGCCTGATGGAAGCGCCGCGCGGCGGGCTGTCGCACTGGATCGTCATCGACGACGCCAAGATCAGCAACTACCAGGCGGTGGTGCCGAGTACCTGGAACGCCGGTCCGCGCGATGCAAAAGGCCAGCCCGGCGCCTACGAAGCCGCGCTGCAGGACAACCACGTGATGGCCGACCCGAAACAGCCGATCGAGATCCTGCGCACCATCCACTCCTTCGACCCCTGCATCGCCTGCGCGGTGCACGTGACCGACCCGGACGGCGAGGAACTGGTGCAGGTGAAGATCAAGTAATCCGCCCGCGCATTTGAATTCTGGAGACCACGAATGAAACACATGAATCCTGTACGCACGCTCGTCCTGGGCGCCCTCTGTCTGGTCGCGGGCAGCGCATCCGCGCATACCGGCAGCCATGCGGTGACCGGTTTTGTCAGCGGCTTGAGCCATCCGCTGTTCGGACTGGATCATTTGCTCGCGATGATCGCGATCGGACTGTGGGCGGCGCAGCAGGGCGGGCGCGCAGTGTGGGCGGTGCCGGCCGCGTTTGTCGGCGCGATGGTGTTGGGCGGCGGACTCGCCTTGGCGGGTTGGGTGCTGCCGCAGGCCGAAACCGGCATAGCCGTCTCGGTGCTGGTGCTGGGCTTGCTGATCGCCACGCAGCGCCAATGGGCCGTGCTGGCCGGCATGGCGATTGCCGCGGGGTTTGCGGTTTTTCACGGCTACGCCCATGGGCTCGAAATGCCGCAAGCCGCCTCGCCCATGTTGTATGCCCTGGGCTTTGTGCTGGCGACGGCTTGCCTGCATGGCGTCGGTATCGCCGGCAGCCTGATCGGGCGCTATGCCATGCAGCTGGCAGGCGCCGCGATTGCGGCCAGCGGTCTGGCAATGCTGTTCGGAATGTGAACGGTGGACGATCAGCTGCAGCGCCTGCTGGAAGCCGAAGCCCGTGCACAAGCGGTGATCGACGCTGCCGGCATTGAACGCCAGCGCATTATCGACGATGCACTGGAGGCGGTGCGCACTGCCGAGGCGCGCTTCGACGCCCGTCGTGCCGAACTGCGGGCGCCTTACCTGAACGAGGCGCACGGGCGCGCCGATCAGGCCGTGGCCGAAATCAGCCGCAAATACGGCGAGCGTCAGCGCAGCCTGCGTGAACTGGCGGCGCGCCACGAAACCGAGGCGGTGAATGCGGCGTTCGCCCTGTTGCTGGATCCTTCCGTATGAGCGTTTGTCCTTGCTGAGCGGACAAGCGGGGTAGGGGGGCTAATGCCCCGCCAATGCCCCGATCCGAACGCGATTTCCCCTCTTCATGTCCGCCTACCTCGATACCCGTGTCAGCCTGTATGCCAGCCGCCTGTGGCAGGACGTGGCGCTCGATGCACTGGTCGCCGCACCGGATGCGGAAATTGCCGGCGCGCTGATGCAGCGCGGCCTGCCGCAGCTGGCGGCAGGCTTCGTCAACCCGGCCGACCGGCAGAATGCCCGCTCGCTGGAGCAGCGCATCATTGCCGAGGTGCTCGACGAGACGCGGGTGCTGATCCGGCCGCTGTCCGGCGATGCGCGCAGTTTTCTGACTTTCTGGACGGCGCGTTTCGAGATTTCCAACGTCAAGACCCTGCTGCGCAGCAAGATGACCGGCGAGCGGCCCGCCGCCGTGCTGGCCCGGCTGACGCCGATGGGCAGCTTCGGCCGGCTCGATATCCAGAATCTGGCGCATGCCGAGGACGTGGGCGAGCTATTGAGACGGCTGGAGGCCGGTCCCTATGCCGACATCGTGCGCCATGCCCGGCGTGCCTTCGAGCAGAGCCATGATCCGTTCAGCCTGGATGCGGCGCTGGATCACGCTTATTACGAAGGCCTGGCCCTGCGCGCGAAACCCCTGGAAGACACGGTGGGTGCGCCGTTCCACACCCTGATGGCCCGGCTCATCGACCGCATCAACCTGGTGTGGCTGCTGCGCTATCGTTTCAATTACAAATTGCCACCGGCACAGGTGTATTACCTGCTGATCGGTTCTCGTTACAGCCTGCCCAGCGCGCGCTTGCAGGAGCTGGCCGCGCTCGACAGCTTGCAGGCTGTGCTGGCTGCCTTGCCCCGGGTCTGGCGGACGCCCTTGTCCGGCGCGGTCGATATTCCCGGGGTGTTCGCCCGCATGGAGCGTCTGGCCGCCAGCGAGGCACAGAAGGTGCTGCGTTCGCGCGCCCCCGCGATTGCGCGCGCGTTCGCCTACCTGATCCTGCGCGAACGCGATCTGCGTGCGCTGCGCGCGGTGCTGCGCGGCCGCCATCTGGGCCTTGCAGCAGGCGACATTCGCCAGGCCTTGCAGCGCGTACCCGAGGCGGCCTGATGCTGCGTACCGAACCCATGCTCAGGATGCATGTGCTGCTGCTGGCCTCCGAAACGCAGGATGCCGCGCTGGAACTGGCGCGCTTCGGTGTGTTCAATCCCGCGCCCTGCAGTCTCGACGCGCTGGCGGAATCGCCCGCCGCCACCTACCGCGAAGCCTGGCTGGAGGCCGAGGCCCGCCTGTCCAAACTGCTGGAACAATGCGGCAATAGCGGCCCGCTGCAGTTGCCTGCTGATGCCGAAGCGCCGGCGCTGGCCGACCTGCAGGAATTGAACGGCTGGCTGAAAGAGGTGTGGACGGCCTGTCTTGCCTGTCACGAAAGCGAAATTCAGGTCGCGGAGGCACGCAGTCATCTCGACGTGCTGGAAGACACGCTCGCCAAACTGGAGCACCTGAATGTCGATCTTGCCCACCTGCTGCGCGCCGACAGCCTGCTGGCACTCAACATCGGCAGCCTGCCGGTGACGGAGCTCAAGCGCGTGACCGAGGCACTGGCGATGACCGGACATCTGGTCACGCGTTTCGATCAGCTTGGCGAGCAGGTGTTTGCGGTCATTGCCGGCCCGCGATCCCGCCAGGCGGAGGTGCGCGGCCTGCTGGCCCAGGCAGGCTGGCGCCAACTGCCGGTGCCGGACGAACTGCGCACGCGCCCGCAGGCAGCCCGCGCCTGGCTCGAAGCCGAGCGCGTCCGGATGGATGCTGAATCGGGCACCACCTGTCAGCTCATGGCCGGTTTGCGCGAGCGTTTCGGCCCGCGTCTGCACGAAGCACGGCTGCGGCTTGCGCTGGCGCGGCCGCTGGCCGAGGCCGCTTTGGCCAGCGTGCGCGGCAAGGGCGGATTGACCGCCCTGTCGGGCTGGGTTCCCCGGCGGCACGTGCATGTGCTGCGCGCCCTGCTGGACACCCGTTTTCATGGGCGGTACTGGCTCGATCTGCGCGAACCCGTCGCGGGAGAACGCGCCGACGTGCCGTCGCTGATGCGCTACCCCGGCTGGCTTCAGCCTTTTATCCCGCTGGTGAAAAGCTATGGGGTGCCGCGCTACGGCGAATTCGACCCGGCTTTGCCATTTGCTTTTGCCTACCTGTTGCTGTTTGGCGCCATGTTTGGCGATGTCGGGCATGGCGCGGTGATCCTGTTGCTGGCTGCCTTTCTGGGCCGGCGCTTCGGGCGTATCGCCTGGGTCGGTGTTGCGGCTGGCGCAGTGTCGATGCTGTTCGGGCTTTTGTACGGCAGCGTCTTTGGTTACGAGGAGGTGATCCGGCCGCTCTGGCAGTCGCCGATGCACGACCCGGTCCGGGTGCTGGGGATAGCGGTGGCCTTCGGCGTCGGCTTTATCGCATTCACCCTGCTGGTCAACACAGGCAACCGATGGGCGGCAGGCCGGACCGCTGCAGCCGTGCTCGATTCGAACGGACTCGCCGGGCTGGTGTTTTTTCTGGGCGCCATCGGTGGACTGGCCAGTCTGGTCGGCGTGCTCGATGTCGCGCTGCCGTTCTGGCTGCTGGCGGGCGCGGGTATCGCTGTCGTGGCGGGCTACAAATGGCACGAGGCGCCGGGCGGGACGGGCGAACGCATCATGGTGACGCTGATCGAGACGCTGGAAATGGCGATCAGCCAGTTTTCCAACACCCTGTCATTCATGCGCGTGGCAGCGTTCAGTCTCAACCACGTGGCGCTGGCACTGGCGGTGTTTACCATCGCCAATGGACTGGAGACGGCCGGTCATGCCGTCGCGATCGTGCTGGGCAATAGCGTGATCATCGTGCTCGAAGGCGGCATCGTCGCCATCCAGGCGCTGAGGCTGATGTATTACGAAGGCTTCTCGCGCTTTTTCAACGGCGATGGCCGGGCGTTCGTGCCCTTGCGGCTGGGTGAGGGGTGAGCGGGAAGCGGTGAGGGGTGAGGGGAAAATTGTGAGCAGTGAGCCGTGGGCGGAGAGGCATTCCGCCTCACCGCTTACCGCTCACCGTTTACCAAAAAAGGAGAAAACATGAACTGGATGATTGCATTGATGAGCCTGCCGGTGGCGGCGACGCTGGGCGCGGGCCTCTGGCTGACGTTCAGGCCGCGGTGCATGCCGACAGCGTGGCTGAAGGGCGGCGTGCTGGCCAATCTTGTCCTGTTCGGACTGGGGCTTGCCGGGGTGATGCTGCTGGGGGTGCAGGAGGTGATGGCGGCCGAACCTGCGGCCGGCGCTGGCGTGGAGATTACGCTGGGCAAGGGGCTGGCGTTGTTGGGCATCGGCCTGCCGACAGGGCTGGCCGCGATCGCCGCTGCCCTCGCGCTGGGTCCGATCGGCTCGGCCTCGCTCGCAGTCATTGCCGAAAAACCCGAGATGTTCGGCCGCACCCTGGTGTATATGGGGCTGGCCGAAGGGATCGCGATTTACGGGCTGGTCATGTCCATCCTGTTGCTCGGCAAACTCTGAGTCGATGCACGGGGCGCATGAAACTGGCAGTGCGCGTCTGGTGGTGCTGGGCAGCGCGGGCCTCGCGGGGGGGTTCAACCTGATCGGCGCCGAAGTGCATGTCGACGCCGATGCAGCCACCGTGGAAATCGTGCTCGAACAACTGGCGCAAAGCGGCGACGCGGCACTGGTGCTGCTGGAAACCCATCTGGCACATGCCGATGGTTACTGGCTGAACCGGCTGCGCAATGAAGGCGGCCGTATCGTCATCACCGAACTGCCCCCTTTGCCGGCGCCGCAGGATTACGCACCGGCGGTGGACGCGGTGGTGCGCGCGGTGCTGGGGCCGGATGCCTTGAAGTAGATGCAAGATTCAGGATGCGAGAAGTGAGATGAGAAGTTGCTTGATTCTTGACTCTTGCCTCTCAAATGTTTTTTTGGAGCAATAAATGGAAGCGGATGCGCAGGTTTCCCAACTCGAACAGGCACTGATCCAGCAGGCCGGGACGCTGGCGCGCGAAGCCTTGCAGAACGCGGAATCCGCGCGTGCACGCATCCTTGCCGAGTCGGCAGACAAGCTGAAGCTTGCGGAAGAACGCGAGATTCTTGTCGCCCGGGTCGAGGCCGAGCGTCTGGTTCGACGGCAAACCCAGGCGGCTGAAACGCGGCTGGCCGCCGAGCTTGACCGGCTGCGCTGGGCGCTCACCGAAGCCACGCTGTCCGCAGTCAAGAGCCGTTTCCATCAACTGGTGCAGGACGAGGCGCGCTATCTCGCGGTACTCGAAGCCTGGTTGGCAGCGGCGGCCCAGGCACTGCCAGCGGGCGAGTTGCTGGCGGAAGTGCGGCCGGAAGATGAAAAACGCTTGTTGCCGCTGTGGGACGACATCAGCGCGCGCGCCGCACCCGGACGCGTGCTCAAGCTGACCAGCCACAGCCAGCCGAGCGAAGGCGGCATCCGCGTGCGGCTGGCGGATAACCGTGCGCAGCTCGATCAGACTTTCGAGGCGCGGCAGGCACGTCTCGCCGACGAGTTGGCACGGGTGACGATGGAGCGCCTGTTCGCCAGCGCACCTGATCTCGGCACGCTCATTCACGGATAGGAACATGGGCAAAATTCTCGAAATCAACGGCCCTCTGGTCAAACTCGAACTGCCGCAGACGGTGATCGGCGAGCAGGTGCGGGTGGGGCGCATGGGGCTGGTCGGCGAAGTGATCGGCCGTGACGGCGACACGGCGCTGGCGCAGCTGTACGAGGACACCGCCGGCCTGCGTCCCGGCGAAGTGGCGGAGGGCCTGGGGTGGCCGCTGTCGGTGGAGCTTGGCCCGGGGCTACTCGGCGCCATTTTCGACGGGGTGCAGCGGCCGCTGCAGGCAGTGTGGGAACAAAGCGGCGACCGCATCGCGCGCGGCGTGGCGGTTCCTGCGCTGCCGCGCGACACCCGCTGGCATTTCGTACCGGAGCCGGCTCGCCAGGCCGGCAGCGCGCTGATCGGCGGCGACGTGCTGGGCAGCGTGCAGGAAACCGAATCGATCCGGCACCGCATCCTGACCCCGCCGCTGATCCGGGGCGAACTGCTGGAACTGGCGCCGGAAGGCGATTACAGCCTGGAAGAAGCGATCGGCCGGGTCAAGCTCGCCGACGGCCGCATAGAAAAACTCTACCTGTTCCATCGTTGGCCGGTGCGCACCCCGCGTCCGTTCAGGCAGCGCGACCATGCGGTGGTGCCGCTGATCACCGGTCAGCGCATCCTCGATACTTTCTACCCGCTGCTCAAGGGCGGCAAGGCGGCGATCCCCGGCCCCTTCGGCGCCGGCAAGACCATGCTGCAGCAACAGATCGCGCGCTGGTGCAATGCCGAAATCGTCATCTACGTCGGCTGTGGCGAGCGCGGCAACGAACTGACCGACGTGCTCGAATCGATGCCCTTGCTGACCGACCCGCACACTGGACGCCCGCTGATGGAACGCACGCTGCTGGTGGCCAACACCTCCAACATGCCGGTGGTCGCGCGCGAAGCGTCGATCTACGTCGGCATCACGATTGCCGAATATTTCCGCGACCAGGGCTACGACGTGGTGATGGTGGCCGATTCGACCAGCCGCTGGGCCGAAGCGCTGCGCGAAGTCGCCGGACGGCTGGGGCAGATGCCGGTGGAGGAAGGTTATCCGGCTTACCTCGGCTCGCGGCTCGCGGCGTTCTACGAGCGCGCCGGGCGGGTGGAAACCTGCGCCGGCGACCACGGTTCGGTGACGCTGATCGGTGCAGTGTCGCCGCCTGGTGGCGACTTCTCCGAACCGGTGACCAGCCACACCAAGGAAATCATCCAGACCTTCTGGGCGCTGTCGAAGGAGCTCGCCGATGCGCGTCATTACCCGGCGGTGGACTGGCTGGAAAGCTTTTCCGGTTACGTGGGTTCGGCTGCCAAGTGGTGGGCGCAACACGTTGATCCGAATTGGGAACGCGATCGCGCCGAAGCGCTGGATTTGCTCGCCGCGTCCGAAGAGTTACAGCGCATCGTCAATCTGGTGGGTGTCGAAGCGCTATCGAGCGAACAGCGCTGGACGCTGGAAGCGGCGGGTCTGATCAAGGAAGGCTTGCTACAGCAGGCGGCCACCGATGAAGTGGACAGCTTCGCTTCGCCGGAAAAACAATATGCGCTGCTGGCAGCACTGCTGGAAATCTATCGCCACGGTCTGAAACTGGTGAAGCTCGGCGCGCCCGCGAGAAGACTGATCCAGATGCCGCTGTTGTCCCAGGCGCGGCGCTGGAAAAGCCAGCACAGCTCGGATGAGCTCGCTGCATTGAAGGCTAAGATTGCCGCCATCCCTGACGCATTCGAGCCACTGCTGCAGGAATACGCGCACCACCCCTCTCCCTTGAGGGGAGAGGGGCAGGGGGAGAGGGTGAGCGCGCAAGCGCCTGGATCGCAAACATGAGATCACTCGACTTCGCCCGCCAACTTCGCACCACGCAGACCGATAGCGAGAGCCTTCTTTGGTTGCACTTACGCGCGCATCGCCTGTCCGGATTGAAATTCCGTCGCCAACAACCCATCGGGGTCTATATCGTGGATTTTCTATGTGCAGACAAGAAGCTGATCGTGGAACTGGATGGCGGGCAGCATCAGGAACGAATTGAATATGACGCGGCTCGCGATGCTTGGCTGAAATCGGAGGGGTATGTGGTGTTGCGTTACTGGAACAACGAGGTGATGGGCAATCTGGAGGAGGTGCTGGAGGATATTGGCCGAATGGCGGGCGTTTTCGCCGAGGCCTCACCCTCTCCCCAACCCCTCTCCCCTCAAGGGAGAGGGGCTAGTACTGCCATCCATGGCGAGGAGAAAAACACTGGCAATGAGCCAATTTCTCCCCTCCCCCTTGAGGGGGGAGGGGCCGGGGGAGAGGGTGGGGCCACGCCATGAAAAATATCGAATTCCGTACCGCCACCTCCGCCCAGGGGGGCCTCGTCGTCATGGGCGGCGTGCCCGGTGTGGCGGCCGGTTCACGCGTGCAATTGCGCGATCATGCGGGACGCATTCGTTCCGGCCTGGTGATCCGCGCGGCCGACGATGCAGTGCTGGTGGAAGTGTTCGAGGGGACCGACGCACTCGATCTGGAAAATACCTGGGTGCGCTTCCTCGACGAGCCGTTCAAGCTGCCGCTGTCGCGCGACATCATGGGCCGCGTATTCAACGGTTCAGGTCTGCCGCGCGACGGCCGGCCGCCGATCATTTCCGCCGACCGCCGCGACATCAATGGCGAGCCGCTCAATCCGGCGGCGCGCGCTTATCCGCGCGAATTTATCCAGACCGGCATTTCCGCCATCGACGGCATGAATTCGCTGACGCGCGGACAGAAGCTGCCGATCTTTTCCGGCGGCGGGCTGCCGCACAACCGGGTGGCGGCGCAGATCGTGCGCCAGGCTAGGCTGCTGGGCGAGGAGGCCGCCGAATTTGTGGTGGTGTTCGCCGCCTTTGGCGCCTCGCACGCCGACGCGCGCTTTTTCCAGGAAAGTTTCGAGGAAAGCGGGGTGCTGAACAAGGTGGTGATGTTCCTCAACCTGGCCGACGAGCCGGTGATCGAACGCCTGCTGACCCCGCGCGCCGCGCTCACCGCCGCCGAATACCTGGCCTTCGACCTCGACTACCACGTGCTGGTGGTGATGACCGACATGACCGCCTACGCCGAAGCGTTGCGCGAAGTGGCGGTGC
This sequence comes from Thiobacillus sp., assembly GCF_018780105.1. Classification (GTDB taxonomy): domain Bacteria; phylum Pseudomonadota; class Gammaproteobacteria; order Burkholderiales; family Thiobacillaceae; genus Thiobacillus. The sequence continues at coordinate 214,338 of NZ_JADMKC010000018.1, read as the reverse complement.
TGCGCGGCGACGTGCCGGCGCGCAAGGGCTATCCGGGTTATCTGTATTCCGATCTCGCCGAGCTTTACGAGCGGGCCGGGCGCATCAAGAACCGGCGCGGCTCGATCACCATGATCCCGGTGCTGTCGATGCCGTCCGACGACATTACCCACCCGATCCCCGACCTCACCGGCTACATCACCGAAGGACAGATCGTGCTCGGGCGCGAGCTCGCCAACCAGGGCGTGTACCCGCCGGTGACCGTGTTGCCGTCCCTGTCACGATTGATGAAGGACGGCATCGGCAAGAACTTCACCCGCGAGGATCACCCGCACGTCGCCAGCCAGCTGTTTTCCAGTTATGCCAAAGCGCTGGAAGTAAGGGGGCTGGCTGCCATCATCGGCGCCGAGGAATTGAGTGACGCCGACCGCCGTACCCTGGAATTTGCCGACGCCTTCGAGCGCCGTTTCATCGGCCAGGGCGAGGACGAGGACCGCAGCATCCATGAAACGCTTAATCTCGCCTGGGATCTGTTGTCGATGCTGCCGCCGGACACGTTGATCCGTGTTTCGGAAGTCGAGCTGGCGAAGTATCACAAGGGGGCAGCGTGAAACGGGTGAGCAGTGAGCGGGTAGGGGGGAGCGGAAGCCCCAATCTCGGTGCCGCCCTTTCCGCTCACCGCTCACCGCTTACCCTTCACCAACAATGAAAAAACGCCTCTCCGTTCCGCCGACCAAAAGCGCGTTGCTGCAGGTGGGCCGCCAGGCACGCTTCCTGGATCAGGGCCGGCAGATGCTGGAGAAAAAACGCGACTTGCTGACCCGCCTGGTGTACGAGCGGCTGGCGCAATACCGCGAGCTGCGCGCGCAGACCCAGCGTGAACTCACCGAGGCCTATCACTGGCTTGGCATCGTGCAGATGCGCATGGGCGAACAGATGCTGCATCAGGCATCGGTAGGGCTGAAACAGGCGGTGACGATCAAAGTGGTGGCGCGTTCCAGCGTCGGCGTCGAATACCCCAGCGTGACGGCCGAACCGCTGCCTTTGCAGCCCGTGGGACTGATGTGGACCGACGTCAGTTTCGACGAAGCGCGTCTGTGCCTGCGCGATTTGACCGTCACGCTGGCACGGCTGGGCGAGGCGGAAAATGCGTTGTGGCGTTTGCTGGCCGCCAGCCGCAAGACGCAGAAACGCGTCAACGCGCTGAAGTACAACATCATCCCGCGCTACCAGGCGACGGTGCAGCACATCCGCGCTGCGCTGGAAGAAGACGAGCGCAATACGCTGTTCCAGATCAAGGTGCTGCGGGCGCGTCAGTAACCGGTCTGCGCGGCATGTCGGGCGGCATGGCGTCGTTGGCCTCGATGCCGTAGGGCTCGAAGTCGTATTGCGCCGGCTGGATTCGCGCCAGGCTTTCGTCGAGGCTGGGGGCACCCACACTGACAGGCATGGGCACAACACGCTTGGCATCGATCGCCTGTTCCACGCGCTTCCAGTCGACCGGCGCATCGTGAATGGCCAGCGCATCCATCGCCTGTGCGAGCAGGCTGACCTGGCTTTCGGGATAACCATCGACGGGTTCGAACACGCTGAGATACAGCTGCCCGTCACGTGCGCCGGCCAGCACCGCCTGGTTGATGAAGCGCACCGGCGTGCCGACCGCAATCTGCGCAAAGAAATCGGCGGCATGCTCGGGATACAGATGCAGGCAGCCGTGACTGACGCGCATGCCCACGCCCCATGGGCGGTTGGTGCCGTGGATGAAAATCTTTGCGAAGCCGGTTTCCAGGGCCAGCATGCCCATGGGATTGTTGGGACCGGGCGGAAAATATTCCGGAAAATCCAGCTCGCCCTGGCTGTGTTGTTCCGCCTGGATGCTTTTGGGCACGAACCAGGCAGGGTCCTTGTGCTTGCCGGTGATGCGGGTGGTGCCCAGCGGCGTCGGCCAGCCCGGGCGTGCAATTCCGATCGGGAACGTCACCACGGTCGCCGGCTGCTTGCCCGTGCGGCGGGGAAAATAGAACAGCCGTCGCTGCGGGATGTTGACGATGATGCCGGTCCAGGGCGGGGGCGGCAGGATGAATTGGCCGGGCACGACGATCGGGGTGCCTTCACCTGGCAGCCAGACCGAAACGCTGGGGTTGGCGAGGGTGATTTCCTCGTAGCCGAGCTCATAATGTCGGCCAATGTCCAGCAGGGTATTGCGGGCGTCGGCGGTCACGACCTGCAGCTGTCCGACGATATTGCTGCCATCGGTGGGCAGCACAAAGGTCGCGCTCCGGGCGGGGGAAATCCAACATGCAAGCAGCAGAATATGCAGACTGAAAAGTATTCGCACCGCGTTTGCTGCGCCTGGAAGGCATGGCATTTTCATCGTCAAATCACGCAAGCCCTCAAACATGGGCTCGTCGCCCTGATTGTCGCAGCCAGCTTGTGGGCGCCCGCAGCCAGCTGGGCTCAGGCGCCGCAGCCCTGGATTCAGGTGGATACCCGGACGCTGACCCTGACGGTTTTTTCCGCCGGCAATCAAGTCCTGGCCCGTTTCAGCAATATTTCCATCGGCAGCGGCGGCGCTGCCGAAATCCATCGCCGCGGCGACGAAACCACGCCGCTCGGTGTTTTCCACGTAGCCTGGGTCGATCGCCACAGCCGTTACGGCACCTTCTACGGTTTCGATTATCCTTCGGAGGCCATCGCCCGCCGCGCCCATGCCGAAGGCAGCATCAGTCAAGCGCAGCGCGATGCCATCATCGAGGCCCTGCAGCAGCATCGCGTTCCGCCCCAGAACACCCCGCTTGGCGGCCGCCTGGGCATTCATGGCCTCGGCAACGGCGACCCCGATATCCATCGAGCCGTCAACTGGACCGACGGTTGCGTGGCATTGACCAATCCGCAAATCCGGCAGCTTGCGCGCTGGGTGCGCATCGGCACCCGGGTCGTCGTCAACTGAAGCCGGCCGGCCTGCTGCATCACGCAGGCCTGACTGCTACTTCTGCATCGTCTTCTTGAACATGCGGTCGATTTTCTCGGCCAGCCTGTCGACTTCGGCTTTTGCCGCATCGGCCGTCGCTTTGGCTTCGGCGGCCGTCGACTCGGCAGCGGCGGCAGAGGTTTTTGCCTGATCCGCTTTCTGCGATGCCTGGGCGGCGTCTGCCTTGGCTGCACTGGCGCTGGCGCTGGCTTCATTGGCCTTGCTTAATGCGCTGTCTGCCGTGGCTTGCGCCCGGGTCACGCTATCGGTTGAGGCGCATCCGCCCAGCAATGCAACAAAAAGTGCCGAAGCAGCCAGCAGGGAAAGGGATTGGTACGAGCGTGCCTGTTTCATGATGGACTCCGATTTGAGTTGGCTGGGAAATCACGCACGACCTCTGTGAGGCATAGGGCTGGACCGTGCGATCCTGAGTATCGATCATGGGATCAATTCGAACACTGTCTAATAAAACTAGACGAGTTCGGCATGGAAGTGAAGGTACGACAGCACGCGGCCGCAATTTTGGCTGGCGCTAAAGAATGGAGCCAATAAAAAAGCGCCCCGAAAGGCGCTTGATTATTGAATGTTGGCGGAGAGGGTGGGATTCGAACCCACGGTGAACTTGCGCTCACGCCTGATTTCGAGTCAGGTACATTCGACCACTCTGCCACCTCTCCGGGACGCGCATTGTACCCGAGCCGGGCGCTTTACTGGACGAAAAAATCACTCTCGTTCAGACTGCGTGCATGCCCCTGATAAAAATAACGGGATTGTTCGGGAGACTGGCTGCACTGGTGCTGATTGTCGCACTGGCTGGCTGCGGTCGTCCCGCGCCTGCGCCGGAGACAACCGGCGTGTTGCAGGCAGGGGTGCGCAATTCACCGACAACGTATTTTGTGGCGCCCGACGGTGAGCCGGCCGGGTTCGAGCACGATCTGCTGGTGGCGTTTGCCCGGTCACAGGACTGGTCGATCGAGTGGACCGAAGAGCCGCATCCCAATGATTTGTTCGAGCTGCTTGACGCCCATCGCATCAATCTCGCGGCAGCGGCGTTGCCGCGCGCGGTGGTCCGGGATCGCCACCTGATCGCGGGGCCGATTCTGTTCGAGTCGCCGGTGCATATCGTGACCCGCGCCGGCGAGAGGCCGCCGCGCAACGTGGCCCAATTGGCGGGTAAAAAAGTTGCGCTGATCATTGGATCCGGCCACAGCCCGATGTTGATGCGGCTGAAGCGCAAGCATCCCAAGCTGAGCTGGGCCGCGCTGGAAAACGTCTGGCCTGAGGAATTGCTGGTGCAGTTGCAAGCGGGCAAATACGACGCGGTGGTGATCAACGGCATGGATTTCGACCCGATGCGCCATGTCTACCCGGAACTTGGGGTGGCGTTCGATCTGCCCGACAAGCAGCAGATCGTCTGGGCCCTGCCGAAAACCAGTTCGCAAGCGCTGCGCAACGGGCTGGCGCGCTTTATCGAAAAGGCGCGCGCGGATGGCACGATCAAGCGCATTTACGAACGCTATTTTGGCCATCTCAAACGGCTCGACAGCAGCGACATTCTCGGCATTCTGGAGCGCCGCCCGACGCGCCTGCCCGGGCTGCGGCGACATTTCCAGGAAGCGCAAACGCTGACCGGAATCGACTGGCGACTGCTGGCCGCGATCGGTTATCAGGAATCGCAGTGGAACGCGTTCGCCACCTCGCCGACCGGGGTGCGCGGTCTGATGATGCTGACCGGGGAAACCGCCGATCGCATGGGAGTGAGCGACCGCCTGGATGCGCGGCAGAGCATTCTGGGGGGCGCGCGTTATCTGGTGATGATGAAAGAAGCCCTGCCGCCCCGGATTCCCGAGCCGGACCGCACCTGGCTCGCGCTGGCCGCGTATAACCAGGGTCAGGGCCACATGGAGGATGCGCGCCGCATCACGCAGGCGCGCAAGGGCAGTCCCGACAGCTGGGCGGACGTGAAAGAAGCTCTGCCTTACCTGAGCCGGGGCACCTATGCCGCGGCGATGAAATACGGCTATGCGCGCGGCGGCGAAGCGCTGCATTTTGCCGAGAACATCCGCAGCTATTACGACATCCTGCTGCGGCTGGAGCCGGAGTACAAACCCCTGTTCAATCTGGGCCGGCGCAGCGACGCGGACGCGTCGCCGGGTTAATCCAACCAATGCAGCGACGCTGACGCGCCGCCGGGGTGATCCCGTTCAGGGTTCAAGCGGGCGTGAGCTGTTCGATGCCGCCCATCCACGGCCGCAAGGCTTCCGGCACGGTCACGCTGCCGTCGGCGTTCTGGTAGTTCTCCAGCACTGCCACCAGCGTGCGTCCCACCGCCAGCCCCGATCCGTTCAGCGTATGCAGCAATTCCGGCTTGCCCTGGCCGACGCGGAAGCGCGCCTGCATCCGCCGCGACTGGAAAGTCTCGAAGTTGGAGCAGGAAGAAATTTCGCGATAGGTGTTCTGCGCCGGCAACCACACTTCGAGGTCGTAGGTCTTGGCCGCCGAAAAACCCATGTCGCCGCTGCACAAGGCCATTTTCCGGTAGGGCAGGCCGAGCTTTTGCAGAATCGTTTCGGCGTGCGCGGTCAGCGCTTCGAGCGCGGCATAGGAATCTTCCGGGCGTACCATCTGCACCAGCTCCACCTTGTCGAACTGGTGCTGGCGGATCATGCCGCGCGTATCGCGGCCGTAGGAACCCGCCTCCGAGCGGAAGCAGGGCGTGTGCGCGACGAAGCGCAGCGGCAGGCTTTCCGCAGCGACGATTTCGTCGCGCAGCAGGTTGGTCACCGGGACTTCGGCGGTGGGGATGAGGTAGAGCTTTTCGGCGTCGGTACGAGGGACGTGGAACAGGTCTTCCTCGAACTTCGGCAGTTGCCCGGTGCCGCGCATCGAGTCGGCGTTCACCAGATAGGGCACGTAGACCTCGGTGTAGCCGTGCTCGGCGGTATGGGTGTCGAGCATGAACTGCGCCAGCGCCCGGTGCAGCCGCGCCAGGCCGCCGCGCATCACCGAAAAGCGGCTGCCGGTGATTTTGACTGCGGCGGCGAAATCGAGCTGGCCCAGGCTTTCGCCGATGTCGACGTGGTCGCGCACGGCGAAGTCGAAGTTGCGCGGCGTGCCCCAGCGGCTGACTTCGACGTTGGCGGTTTCGTCCTTGCCGGGAGCGACCGATTCGTGCGGCAGGTTAGGCACGCCCATCAGGAAGTCGTTGATCTCGGTTTGCAGCGCCGCCAGCCGTTCTTCCAGCTGCTTGAGTTCGTCACCCAGTCCCGCCACTTCGGCCATCACCGCCGTGGTGTCTTCGCCCTTGCCCTTCATCATGCCGATCTGTTTCGACATGCTGTTGCGATGGCTTTGCGCTTCCTGGGTGCGGGTCTGGATGGTTTTGCGCTCGGCTTCCAGCGCGTCGAAACGCGCGGCATCGAAGGCAAAGCCGCGCGCCGCGAGGCGCTCGGCGACAAGGGCTGCGTCTTTGCGCAGCAGCTGGATATCAAGCATGGGAGTAGGGAGGAAGCGCCAAAACCGCTATTTTCCACGATAGCCGCCGCCTGCGGCTAGGGGGCGCCGAATTTTGCGCAGGCAGTGACGCATTTCACCCGCCCAAGCGCCCCTGCGCATGCCATGGGATTATGGTTATGATTGCGCAAACCCTGTCTATATATGTCCTGCCGCCATGTCCCAGCCCCACACCGCCGTCCTGCTGATTTCCTGCCCCGACCAGAAAGGCCTGGTAGCCGCGATTGCGGAATTCCTGCTGCGCCACGATGCCAACATCCTGCACGCCGACCAGCACCAGGATGCCGAGCTGAAGCTGTTTCTGATGCGGGTGGAATGGGATCTGCATGGCTTCCAGCTGGCGCTGGACGCGTTTTCTGCGGCATTCCAGCCCATCGCCGAACGCTTCGGGATGACCTGGCGCCTCGCCGAATCCAGCCGCAAGCCCCGGCTGGCCGTGTTCGTGTCCAAGTTCGATCATTGCCTGGCCGATCTGCTGTATCGCTACCAGAGCGGCGAACTGCACTGCGAGCTGCCGATCATCGTGTCCAACCACGAAGACACGCGCTGGCTGGCCGAGGCGTACCACATTCCCTATCAGTATCTGGAAGTGAAAAAGGACGCCAAGCATGAAACCGAGCAGATCCAGCTGGCGATCCTGCGCGACCAGAAAATCGATTTCATCGTGCTGGCGCGCTACATGCAGGTGCTGTCACCCGAGTTCATCCGGCATTACCCCAACCGCATCATCAACATCCACCATTCTTTCCTGCCGGCTTTCCACGGCGCCAAGCCCTACCACCGCGCCTTCGAGCGCGGCGTCAAACTGATCGGCGCCACGGCGCACTACGTCACCGAAACCCTCGACGACGGCCCCATCATCGAGCAGGACGTGGCGCGCATGTCGCATCGCGACAGCCTCGGCGACCTCATCAACAAGGGCGCCGATCTGGAAAAGGTGGTGCTGTCGCGCGCGGTGAAATGGCATCTGGACAACCGCGTGCTGGTGTACGCCAACAAGACGGTCGTGTTCGACTGAGGACGCATGCTCACGCTCGGCGTTCCCCGCATCGATCTGTCGATTTCGCGCACGGTCGACACCCGGCCGAAGGCGGTGGCGGCATGGCTGGAGTGCCTGCCTTTCGCCAGTCCGATGGAAAGCGCCCAGCAGCTGGTCACCGCTTTGTACGCGCTCAATCGCAGCCCGCTGGGCGAGACCGTGCGTTACACCCTGATGCAGCTGTATCGCCCAGTCGTGGTGCGCGTGTGCAGGAATCTGGAAACGCTGCTCGCCGGCTTTGGCGTGCCGCCGCGTACCCAGCAACGGCAGCTTGGCGTATTGCTGCGCGAATTGCAGATCGAACACAGCATCGGCTACAAACACCTGCTGCTGGCGCAGATCCAGCCGCGCTCGGGCCGTGTCAACGCCAGACTGCTGGCCGAAATCTCGGCGCAGCTGATGGCTGCGTTGCGCGACATCCAGACCGCCTGCCAGCTGACCCGTACCCTGACCACGCCCGGGCTGTGGCAGGAACTGCATGCGCTTTACGCCTATGCGCAGACCGCCAGGCTGGCCGACAGCGCGACAAACGATACGCCTGCCCTCAGTCTGGCTTACCGGCAGGCTGTGTTGATGGCGTTGGCCGATCCGCCACGCATGCGTCACGCCGAGATTACCTTCACCCGTCACGTGCTGGATCGATTCGCCGGGCTGGCGCAGTTGTGCGACGCGCCCGTCGACCGGCATCGCGGTTTTGCGGTTCCGACCGCGGGCGACGCCGCCCCCAGCCATTACGCACCGGGCCGCCATTCCGGCAGTGCCTGGCTCGACACCGAGACGCTGTGCTTCCAGTTGCACGAAACCGTCCTCGAACTGCGTGACGGCGCGTCGCTGCGCCGGGTGGGGCTGGCGCCGGAAATGGAAGCCGAATTCAGCCTGAGCACCTGCATCCGCTTGCTCAAGCAATGGAGCAGCGGGGCCGCGCGCACTTACAAGCGCTACCCCACGCCTGGCCGCGCGGCACAGACGGTGGCGGGGGTGAGCGCCATACACCGTCTGCTGGAAAAAGCGGCGCAGGCGAGACGGCCCGCATCGCTGGAATCGGATGCGCACCATATCCACATCATCGAACCTTCGTTCGCCGGAGCGGCTGGCGCCAGCACGGCCCACTGGATCAGCAGCAACGACAGCGCCGTGGGGCTGGCCCTCAACGGTGCGCCGGACGTGCCTTTGAACCTGAAAGTGGGCGATGCGCTGGCGGTGCGCGTAGGCAATGCCGCAGACTGGTCGCTGGGCGTGATTCGCTGGAGCCGGATGCGCGACGCGCAGCAGGTCGAGCTTGGTGTCGAGCGGCTTGCGCCGCAGGTCGAGCCGGCGTGGGTGCGCCCCTTGCGTGGCGGCAAACTGGCGGAGCCCGCTTTATTCGTTCCCGGACTTGCCGCACTCAGGCAAAATGACCGCCTGTTGCTGCCCCATCATCTCTATCAGGTCGGGATGGACGCCGAGGTCGTGCACGCCCACCATCGCTACATGCTGACTTTCGGCAAGCGTTTCGAACATACGCCGAGCTTCGACCTGATCGACTTCACGATTTTTGCCGACCTTCCTACATGATCCTAGAAACCGCAGTTGACCGCGCCCTTGTCTTGCGAGACCAGCATGAATACTGACTTTTTTGCCTTCGATGACGTTCACCGCCTAGGTGAGAGCGCTACGCACCCGCTGGCGCGCCAGCTCGTGCGCCTGTCTTTGTCGCGCCTCCTTGCGGGCCCCGGCCCGCAGCGTCGTTGCTTCGCGACAGCCACCCGATCTAACGCACCATCGAGTGCGTTCAACTGCGGTTTCTAGGATGATCGAAATTCTAGTGTTGTATTACAGCGCCCACGGCAGCGTGCGCGAAATGGCGCAGCTGGTTGCGCGCGGCGTCAACCAGGCCGGTGCAGTGGCGCGGCTGCGCAGCGTGCCGCCGGTGGCCCCGCGCACCCAGGTGGCCGAGCCGCCGGTGCCGGAGGATGGCGCGCCCTATGTCGAACTGGCCGATCTCGAGCAGTGCGCGGGACTGGTACTGGGCTCGCCGACGCGTTTCGGCAACATGGCGGCGCCACTGAAGTATTTTCTCGACACCACCGGCGCGCTGTGGGCCAAGGGCGCGCTGGTCGGCAAGCCGGCTGCCGTGTTTACCTCCACTGCCAGCCTGCACGGCGGCCAGGAAACCACGCTTACCAGCATGATGACCCCGCTGCTGCATCACGGCATGCTGATACTCGGCTTGCCGTACACGCTGCCCGAAGTGAATCTCACTGCCAGCGGCGGCACGCCCTACGGCGCCAGCCATTGGGCCGGGCCTGCCGACGACAAGCCGCTGACCGACGACGAGCGCAGCCTGTGCATCGCGTTGGGCAAACGGCTGGCCGAAACCGCCATGAAGCTGGCAGCGTGAACGCATGAAAGCCTTGCAAATGATTTCAAGCGTCAGCCTGATCGGGCTGATCTTTCTCTGCCTGGCATGGGAGTTGTGGCTGGCGCCGGTGCGCCCGGGCGGCTCCTGGTTGGTGCTGAAAACCCTGCCCTTGCTGGTGCCGCTGATGGGCATCCTCAAAGGCCGCCGCTACACCTACCAATGGGCGCCGATGCTGCTGCTGTTCTATTTCAGCGAAGGCGTGATGCGTGCCTGGAGCGATAGTGGCTTGTCGGCGCAACTGGGCTTGGCCGAGGTCGTGCTGTCCGTGGTGTTTTTCTTTGCCGCGATCTACTACGCCAAATTCAGCGCGCCGTCGCGGCAAGCATCGCCGCATCAAGTTTAAGCAGCGACGACCCGAATCTCCTGTCCGAGGCAGCGCACGGTCTGGTTGGCGCGGATTTTGGCGGTTTTGCGGCTCTCGGGCTGGCCGTCGACCGTCGCTTCGCCGTTGGCGATCATGAGCTTGGCCTGGCCGCCGCTGTCGGCGATGCCGATCAGTTTGAGCAGATCGCACAGCGCGATGTATTCGCCGCTGAGTTTGAATTCCTGGGTGTTCATGCTGGATTCTGCTGTCGGGCGGGTGGGGCAGCGAGTTTAACCCCGTCGGGCGCGGGCTGGATGATCGACATGCCAGTGGGTGTTACCCGTACCGGCCGGCGGGTTTTGGGTTCCACCCAAACCGGCGAGCGTTTATCATTCGGCACACCTTTGCTGTCCTGACCCTCGCTGTCTTGAACCGATACCATGCGCCCCTCACATATTGAAATCATCCTCGACCGCGAATTCGAAAGCGCGGCCGACGGCCACCATACGCCCGTGATGCTGTGGGGTCCGCCCGGCGTTGGCAAGTCGCAGATCGTCGCCAAGATTGCCCAGCAGCACAGCGTGCCGTTGATCGATATCCGGCTGTCGCAGATGGAGCCGACCGACCTGCGCGGGATTCCGTTTCGCAACGGCGATCTGGTCGAATGGTCGATCCCCTCGGTGCTGCCGGATGCCGAACGCCACGGCCCGGCCGGCATTCTGTTTCTCGACGAGATCACCTCGGCGCCGCCGACCGTATCGGCCGCCGCGTATCAGCTGATCCTCGACCGTCGCCTCGGCGAATACCGGGTACCCGACGGTTGGGTGATCTTCGCGGCGGGCAACCGTCAGGGCGATCGCGGCGTGACCTACGCCATGCCGGCGCCGCTGGCCAACCGCTTCACCCACTACGAAGTCGAAGTGAACCTCGACGACTGGGTGGACTGGGCGAACAGCGAGGACATCGATCCGCGCGTGATCGCTTTCCTGCGCTTCCGCCCCGATCTGCTGTTCAGCTTCGATCCGGCGCATACGCCGATCGCCTTTCCCAGCCCGCGTTCGTGGGAATACGCGCACCGCGCGCTGCAAAAATTCGACAAGACCACCTTGCTCGCCGATTCGCTCGTCGCCTGCGTGGGGCAATCGGCCGGACTGGAGCTGAAAACCTTCGTCGACAACATGGCGCAGATGCCCGACATCGACGCGATCATCGACGGCCAGGACGCCGAGGTGCCGCAGGGTGTCGACCTGCAATACGGCGTCGCCGCCGCGCTGGTGCGCAAGGCGGTGCAGGCCGCCGACAGCGGCAATGCGGCGACCATCTACGGCAACATCCTGAAGTACGCGCACCGGTTCCCGCAGCGCGAACTGGGCGTGATGCTGGTGTCCGACCTCCATCGCGCTGTCGGCCGGCCGCTGTTCGCCGTGCCGGCCTTCGCCGAATGGGCGAACAGCATTGCCGACCTCGTTCTCTACGAACACTGAGTGAGTCGCCACACTCATGGCCATTGTTGATCGAATCACCTACGCACTCATTGGGGCCCTGTTTGGGGCTCTCGTTGGTGTTGCTTGTTGGTGGCTCTATGGCCTCGCACACTCCCTGAATTACCATGGCCCAAGTATCGATCCAGTCCTACGGCATTGGGTCACATACGCCGGGTGGGCCTTTGCGGCTATTGGTTTTTTATTTCGCCAACGCTTAGCCAATGTAATCGGCGACACGATCAACGCCATCTTTCACTTTGAGGTCGATATAGCGCCTGATGAGCGGCGTGGCCTTGTTGTCGGCTTGGTGTTCTTGGTAATTATCGTCGCAGCCATTTGGTTTACTGTGCCAACGTGAGCTATGCCTGCTAACTCATCATTTTTCAAGCGGGACGCGCTAAAGCGCGCCCCTTAACTCAAACGATGTCTGACGCTGACGACGCCGCACTCGCGCCGATCCTCACCAAGCTTGCGGCCGCCCGCACGCGGCTCATCATGGAGCGGCCTTTTCTCGGTTCGCTGGTGATGCATCTGCCGCTGAAACCCGCGCCCGAGTGGTGCAAAACCACCGGCACCGATGCCAAGGCGTTCTATTTCAATCCCGTTTTCATCGACAACCTCAGCCTCGCGCAGACGCAGTTCGTGCTGGCGCATGAGGCCATGCACTGCGCGATGGGTCACGACCACCGCCGCAACGGGCGCATCAAGCGGCGCTGGGACGTGGCGTGCGAACACGCGGTCAACCTGATCCTGATCGAGGACGGCATGAAGCCGCCGCTGCACGGCATTCTCGCCGACCAGAATTTCATGACGCTGTCGGCGGAGGAAATCTATCCGCTGATCCCCGAAGACACGCCGGAAGAATCCTTCGACGAGCATCTGTTCGACAGCGACAACGAGACTGGCGCCAGCCCCGACGAGAATCAGCGCCAGGACGATCCGGACGCCGGCAGTTCGGGCGGGCAGGGCAAGGAAGGCCAGAGCGAGGCCGAGGAACGCGAGGGCAGCGGCAGCCAGGTTTCGCAAAAGCCCGATCCGCTGTCGCAAAGCGAGCGCGAGGAACTGGCCGAGCAGTGGAAAAACCGGCTCGCCGCCGCTGCGCAGTCGGCACGCCAGGCGGGCAAGCTGTCACAGTCGATGCAACGCTGGGTCGACGGCCTGCTGGCGCCCAGCTTGCCGTGGCGCGCACTGCTGGCGCGTTTTTTCGCGGTCAACCAGCGCGACGATTATTCGTGGCGGCGGCCTTCGCGCCGCGAAGGCGCAGCGATCCTGCCGCGGCTGTCGAGCGAAGGACTGGAAGTGATTGCCGCGATCGACACCAGCGGCTCGATCAACGACGACGAACTGCGCGAATTCGTCAGCGAACTCGATGCGCTCAAAGGCCAGGTACGCGCCAGGGTCACGCTGCTGGCCTGTGACAACCATGTCGCCGACAATGCACCGTGGGAATTCGAACCCTGGGATGCCATGCAGCTGCCGAACGATATCGAAGGCGGCGGCGGCACCGATTTCCGCCCGGTGTTCGAGTGGGTCGAAGCCGAAAACCGCAGCCCCAACATCCTGGTGTATTTCACCGATGCAGAAGGCGATTTTCCGAAAACGCCGCCAAACTACCCGGTGATCTGGCTGGTGAAGGGCAAGGGCGGCGTGCCCTGGGGCGAACGGGTACAACTCAATTGAACGCAGAAAACCTGATGCCAGAATCCACACACGCGATCGCTTCGTCCAGTCGCGTCCGCAGCTTCTTTTTCGAGCAGCTCGACATCCGCGGCGCCTGGGTGCAACTGGGCCCGGCCTGGCGCGAGATGACTGCCGGACGCAATTATCCGGAACCTGCGCTGGATCTGCTGGGCCAGCTGGCGGCCGTGACGACGCTGCTCGGCGCCAATCTCAAGCAGCGCGGGCGGCTCGGTTTTCAGCTGCGCGGCGCAGGGAAAATCTCCCAGCTGGTGATGGATTGCGACGAGCAATTGCGTCTGCGCGGCATGGTTCATACGGCGGCGCGCCTGCCGGCCGGTAGCCTGTCCGCCTTGCTGGGCGACGGCGCGCTGACCCTGACGCTCGATACCGAAGGCATGCGCCAGCCTTATCAAAGCCATGTGCCCCTGCAGGGCGATACCCTGGCGGCGGTGTTCGAACATTACCTGGAACAATCCGAACAGCAGCCCACCCGTTTGTGGTTGGCGGCCAACCATGAAACGGCAGCGGGCCTGTTCCTGCAGGCCTTGCCGGGCGCCGCGCTGCGCGATGCCGACGGCTGGAACCGGGTGCAGATCCTGGCCGGCACGGTGCAGCCGGAGGAATTGCTGGGCTTGGGGTCGATCAAGTTGATCGAGCGCCTGTTCCCGGAAGAGGACGTGCGGGTATACGACCCGCGCCCGGTCAGTTACCACTGCCCGTATGATCTGGCCAAGGTGGAGTCGATGCTGCAAAGCGTGGGGCAGGCCGAATGCGAATCCATCCTGGCCGAACAGGGTGAAATCCGCGTGCATGACGATATTTGCAACCATTCCTACGTGCTGGATGCGGCCGCGGTGGCTGCCCTGTTCGCGCCGGCACCCGATTGATTCGCCATCCCGGACAGGCCGCACAGGCTGCAGCCGGACTTGAACGAAAGGACGCGCGATGCTTAAACATGGGCTGATGTTGGGATTGCTGGCACTTGCAACTCAAGCGCTGGCTGAAGATGGACGTTATGAAGCCTTGCCGCTGGCAGTTGCCGACGGCGGCAAAGGCGGCGGACGGGCGCTGATTGTCGATACCCGTGACGGCCATGTCTGGGTCTGGAGCGAAAACGAGCTCCTGACCTCGCCAGGCGGCCAGCGCCGTTACGGCTCGGGCTTTATTTACCAAGGCAAGTTGCGCCCGGGTACGCATCCCGGCGAGATTATCGAACAGCAGTCCCGCTAACCGGATGGCGCGCGTTTCGCGGCCATTCATCACAATGATCTGGATCTGATGCATGGCGCGCCCCGAAAAAATTCGTCTTGGTGATTTGCTGGTTAAGGAAGGCCTGATTTCGTCGGCCGTTCTGGACACGGCGCTGGCCGAGCAGAAAAAATCGGGACGGCGGCTGGGGCGGGTGCTGGTCGATTCCATGCTGGTCACCGAAGAGGCGATCGGCAAGGCGCTGGCGCGCCAGCTGGGCGCGCCCTTTGTCGACCTCAAGCAATCGCCGGTCGATCCGGCTGCGCTGAAGCTGCTGCCCGAAAGCCCCGCGCGGCGCTTGCGCGTGATGCCGCTCAAGGTGCTGCCGGAAGGCCTGCTGGTCGGCATGTCCGATCCCGGCGACCTGTTCGCCTACGACGAGCTGGCGCGCCTCACCAATCTCGACATCCATGTCGCCGTGGTCACCGAAAGCGACCTGCTGACCGCCTACGACCGACACTACCGCCGCACCGAGGAAATCGGCGGCTACGCCAAGGAACTGGAGCAATCGCTCAAAGGCAGCGACGACACCCTGCTGGATGCGCTGAACGCCGAAGCCGGTTCGCTCGACGCGCCGGTGGTGCGCCTGATCCAGACCCTATTCGAGGATGCACTGCAGGTGCGCGCCTCCGACATCCATATCGAACCCCAGGAAAAGAAGCTGATCATCCGCTTCCGCATCGACGGCATCCTGCATGTGCAGACCGAGGCCGAGCCCACCGTGGCACAGGCCTTGTCGATGCGCCTGAAAATCATCTCGGGGCTGGACATCTCGGAAAAGCGCCTGCCGCAGGATGGCCGCTTCCACCTCACCATCAAGGGGCGGCCGCTCGATATCCGCCTGTCGACGCTGCCGACCCAGCATGGCGAATCGATCGTCATGCGCCTGCTGGCAACCGATGGCGGCATGCTGGATCTGGAACGCATCGGCATGCCCGATGCCATGCTGGCCCGCTATCGCAGCATCATCGCCCGCCCCAACGGTCTGGTCCTGGTGACCGGCCCCACCGGCAGCGGTAAAACCACCACGCTCTACGCCTCGCTGAACACGTTGAACAAGGTGGATAGCAAGCTCATCACGGTCGAAGACCCGGTCGAATACCGCCTGCCCGGCGTGATGCAGGTGCAGGTCAACGAAAAAATCGACATGAGTTTTTCGCGCGCGTTGCGCTCCATCCTGCGGCAGGACCCCGACGTCGTGCTTATCGGCGAAATGCGCGATGCGGAAACTGCGCAAATCGGTTTGCGCGCCGCACTGACCGGTCACCTGGTGTTTTCCACCCTGCACACCAACGACGCCGCCAGCACCCCCGTGCGGCTGATCGACATGGGCGCGCCGCGTTTCATGGTGGCCACAGCCCTGCAGGCGGTGGTGGCGCAGCGGCTGGTGCGGCAAGTGTGCTGGCATTGCGGGCAGCCGCATACACCCACCCCGCATGAAATGAACTGGCTCGAAAGCATGGGCGCAGGAGCTGATCCCACCGGATTCACGGTGGGCGCCGGTTGCCAACAATGCAATCACACCGGCTATCGTGGCCGCATGGCGGTGTACGAAATGCTGGAAATGACGTCTGCCTTGGCGCAAGCCGCCAACCAGCCCGATCCGCGCGAGTTTCTTACCGCCGCACGGCTGGCAATGGCAGGGCAGACCCTTGGACACCACGCGCTGGCGCTGGCGCGCAGCGGAAAAACCAGTCTGGCCGAAGCCGCTAAGGTCAGCAATCAGGGTGACGATTGAGTATGGGGCTGTTTCATTATCAGGCACGCACGGGTAAGGGAGAACTGCAAAAAGGCCGTTTTGAGGGTGCCAATTCGGCCGAAGTGGCCGACCATTTGCTGGCTGCCGGCCTGATTCCAGTCGATATCAGTGCCTTGCCCGATCCGGTTGAATTCAACCTCGGCGAAGTGCTGGGCAAGAACCGCGCGCAGTCGATCGGCATCGTCGAATTGCAGCTGTTTTCGCGCCAGCTTCACACCATGCTGCGCGCCGGCGTGCCGATCTTGCGCGCGCTGACCAGCTTGCGCGAGTCCAGTATCAATCCCGGGTTCGCCCGCGTGCTGGCCGACATCAACGATGGTCTGGGGCAGGGGCGCGAACTGTCGATGTGCCTGGCGCGCCACCCCAAGATTTTCGACAGCTTTTATCTGGCGATGGTCCGCGTCGGCGAAATGACTGGCCGCCTCGACAACGTGCTGGACCGTCTCGCCGTGCATCTGGATTTCGAACGCCGCGCACGCGAAATGGTGAAAGGCGCGATCCGCTATCCGCTGTTCGTCGTCATCGCGCTGATGGTGGCCATGCTGGTGATCAATCTGTTCGTCATTCCCGCGTTTTCCAAGGTCTATGCCGGGATGAATGCCGAACTGCCGCTTATGACGCGCTTCCTGATCGCCACGTCCACGTTTACCCGGGAATACATTCATTTCCTGATTGCCGGGGCAGGCATGGCGCTGCTTGGCTTCATCGGCTGGAGAGGCACCGACCGGGGACGCTACAACTGGGACCGCTTCAAGCTGAGGATACCCATCGTCGGCAAAATCCTGCGCAAATCGGCGCTGGCACGTTTTGCCCGCAGCTTCGCGCTGGCCTCCAAATCGGGCGTGCCGATCCTGCAGGTGCTGACCGTGGTCGCCGCCGTCGCCGACAATCGCTACTACGCCGACAAGATCGGCAACATGCGCGAAGGCATCGAGCGCGGCGAATCGCTGCTGCGTACCGCTACCCTGACCGGCGTCTTTACCCCGGTGGTGCTGCAGATGCTGGCCGTCGGCGAAGAAACCGGCGAACTCGACAACCTGCTGCAGGAAATCGCCGTCATGTACGAGCAGGAAGTCGAATACGAAATTTCCACCCTGTCGCAGCAGATCGAGCCCATTCTCATCACCGCGCTGGGCGCGATGGTGCTGGTGCTGGCCTTGGGGGTTTTCCTGCCGATCTGGGATATGGGATCGAAAACCTTCGGTCATTAAACCGTTTCGAATGCAGGCACGCATTTTCCGTGCCTGTTTTGCCGGAGCGCACTGAAAAAGCCTCAAGTCCCTTGCAGCGTCGCCGATAAGACTTCCATGCACCGTATGGGTGTGGATAAATTTCGGAGAACGCAATGAAGATTCAATCGCTTACTCAAGGCCATCGGATGCGTGGTTTCACCATGATCGAACTCATCGTGGTGATCGTCATTCTCGGTATTCTGGCTGCGGTCGCATTGCCGCGCTTTACCAACATCCAGCGCGATGCGCGGATTGCCAAGCTTAATGCGGCACGCGGTGCGGTGCAGGCGGCGGCGGCGATGGTTTATGGCACGGTGCAGGCACGCGGCGGGATTCCTGATGCGGGAGCTTGCGCTGGGGCGGGTTTCGCAGGTTTGGCTAACAATGCCGCAAACGGCACGGTCTGCACCCAAAGCGGCCGGGTTCAGCTTGCTAACTTTTACCCTACTCGCGCAGGATGGAACGGTATCGTCAACGCTGCCGGGCTGACTTCGCAATGGGTTACGGCTAATGCCGGCGCCGGTGGCCTCAATAATGAGGGTTACAACTATGCACCCGGTACCGGCACATTTCAGGTATTAGGCGGCCCAGTCCCGGCCAACTGCTCGTTTACGTATACCAACGCGCCGCTGAATGGTGCACCTGCAATCAGTGCAGTCAACATCGCTGGCTGCTGACCGAGGCTGTCATGTTCAATCTGAACCGCGGCGCATGCCGCGGTTTTACCTTCGTGGAACTGGTTCTGGTGCTGACCATCGCAGGTGTGCTGGCGGCGGTAGCGGGGCCGCGCATGGTCGATCGCACGGCATTCCAGACGCACGGTGGTGCAGCTGAAATCCGCACCGCCTTGCGCTATGCGCAAAAACTGGCGCTGGCAAAAAATCGCGAGGTGTGCGTGACCCTGATGCCCACGGGTTTGGCACTGATGCTGGAGGAACCCGTGGTGCCTGGGGCCACTATCTGCACTCAGGATGTGCAACGTATCGGTGGCAATCCTTCCCCTACGCCCCCTCCGCCTTCTGTGACAACCTATACGGTGACGCTGCCTGCCGGGATTGGTCTGACCTATTCTGTGCCCAATTTCAGCTTCGACCGCATGGGGAGCCCCAACCCCAATGGCATCGTAAATTTGACCGTGGGCGGTAGCGCGCCGGTAACAGTGGAGCCGGATACCGGTTATGTGCACTGATTCGCCGATCCGGAAAGTTGTCCAGCGCGGTCTTACGCTGATCGAGCTACTCATATTCATTGTCATCGTCGGCGTTGCGGCGACGGCTATTTTGGGTGTGTTCGGCAACCTCACCCGCAGTTCTGCTAGCCTGCTGCCGGACAAGCAGGCGCAAGCCATCGCCGCCAGCATGCTGCAAGAAGTCCTGGCACAGCCATTTACCTTTTGCGATCCAAACGATCCGGCTGCGCCTACCGCTGCAGCACCTGGCGGTTGTGCCGATCCGGAAACCCCTATGACTTCAGAGCCTGGTGAAACCCGCACCGGGCCATCACGCTTCGATAATGTCAATGATTACAACAGTGGGGTAGATCTTCCCGTTGTTCTTCCAAATCAACTGCCAGCCACGGGCGCAACGGCTTTGGCGGGCTTACCCAATTACACCTATCGGATAACAGTTGCGCCTACCAATGCACTGCCCAATGTAGCGCCGAATGACGCTTTGCGGGTCACCGTAGTCGTTACCGGGCTGAATGGGGCGACAGCACAACTCCAAGGCGTGCGCATTCGCTATGCGCCCAACTCGATATGAAGCGCGTGATGAGGCGATTTGACTCCAAACGCTGCGCTGGCTTTTCGCTCATCGAAATGGTCGTGGCGATCACCGTACTGGGGGTTCTGAGTGGCTCCGCGGCGGTATTCCTGCGTGGGCCGATAACCAGTTATTTCGATACTGAACGACGGGTCGATCTTTCGGATGCGGGGGGGCTGGCAATGGAGAAACTGACGCAGGATATTGCTCGTGCAGAACCTGCAAACAACGTCAACGTTACGGTTGCAGGCGCGAGCGGCTTCCCTTTGACTTTTGTTCCACGCTTGAACCCGGCTCAGCCAATAACTTATAGCTGTGTTGCAAGTGCGATCAACCCGGGGCGACGCGATCTACGCCGAAATCCAGGTAACGCATTGCTGGCTACCAACCTTGTCACTTGTCAGGCACGTCGCTTCCCCGCTGCCGGTACGCCTGCGCGCTGGGTCACGCTCGTGCTCGGTTTCGATAGCGCGGGAGATCGTTTGACGCTTTATCACACCATACGTATTGATTTGCCATGAAGCTTCGACAATTGAAACGCTCCGAGCAAGGATTTGCGCTGATTGCTGCCATTGTGCTGATCGTGATTCTGGCCGCAATGGCTGGTTTTGTGGCGACGATGGTGTCCGGGCAAAGTGCTGGACAACAACTCGAACGCATGTCTGGGGTGGCGGATCGAGCTGCACAAACCGGGGTGGAGTGGGGAGCGTATCAGGTGTTGCGACAGTCTCCTGGCGTTTGCCCCTTTGTACCTGCCGTGCAACCGCTTTCCGTGCCGGGCACGCCCGTTGGAATGACGGTTGCGGTGAGCTGCGCGCCGGGGGCGGTGCCAGCGACTTACCAGATTACCGCCACTGCCATCTTTGACGCGCCTGCGAGTCCGGCGGGTCTGAATTACGTGGAACGCGTCAAAACGGCGGTCTTCCCGTGAAGGACGCAAACCTGATCATGCTTGTTATACTCGCCAGCACTTATCCCCATCCATGACTTCTCGTTTGTTGACCTGGTTCAAACGCAAGCAGCAGAACGGCTATCTGGCGATTCAGGCCGGGGCGGGTTTGCTATCCCATGCTGAACTGAGTTGGCAAAATGGCCGCCCGAATCTGAATTCATGCATCAGCCGTCCGGAAGATGGCGATTTGGTGAAAAGCTGGAGCGTGTTCGGCAGTTCGCCGGTGCCGGTTGGGGTGGTGCTGTCGGCGGGCGAGTATCAGCTGCTGCCGATCGATGCGCCGCCGGTTCCGCCGGAAGAAATGAAAATGGCGGTGCGCTGGAAAATCAAGGATCAAATCGAATTCCCAGTCGACGACGCCACGGTGGACGTGATCCGCCTGGAATCGGGCGCGGAGGCGAGCGGCAAGCTGCTCGCCGTGGTAGCGCA
Organism: Thiobacillus sp.; assembly: GCF_018780105.1. GTDB lineage: Bacteria > Pseudomonadota > Gammaproteobacteria > Burkholderiales > Thiobacillaceae > Thiobacillus. The sequence goes on along the minus strand of NZ_JADMKC010000018.1, from coordinate 193,587 downwards.
CAACCGCGTGCTGAAAAAATACATGGAACTGTCCGAGCGCGCCCACTTCAATCTGGTGGCGATCGATATTCCCGAACTGGCACAGCGCAATATCGCGGCGCTGCTGGAAACCCCGGACCGGGTGCTGGCGCTGCTCTCGTTCACTCCGCAGGGCGGCCTGCTGACGGTGACCCGTAACGGCGAGCTGTGTTTCCACCGCCGGCTGGAGTGCAATCCGGTTGAGTTGATGGAGCAGGATGCCGAGCGCCGCAGCGTGGTGTTCGATCGCCTCGCGCTGGAGCTGCAGCGCAGTCTCGATCACATCGAACGGCAGCACAGCGGCTGGCACCTCGACAAGATCGTGCTGGCGCCGCCGCCCGTCGTCCCCGGGATGGCAGACTACCTGCGGCAGCAGCTTTATTTGCCGCTCGAACTGGCCGATCTTGCTGCGCTGTTTCCCGGCCAGCTCCCGGACGATGCAGACAAGCTTTCAGCGTGCTGGTTTGCGCTGGGCGGTGCATTGCGACGCGAGGATAAGGCGCTGTGAGCCTGCAACAGATCAATCTGCTGAACCCGCAGCTGCTCACGCCGCAGGTTGCCTTTTCCAGCAAAACCATCGCGTGGATGCTGCTGGGCGTGGTGGCGGTTGGCCTGCTGGTTTACGGCTGGGTGGAGCGCAATGCCGGCGACATCCAGCAACAGCAGGACAAGGTGCAAGCGGTGCGCGACGAATTGCAGGCCAAGATCGATGCGCAAAGCCAGCCATCCGAGGAGGGCGTCACGCCGGAAGACCAGCACAGTCAGGCGGTTGCTGAAGAAAAGCGCCGGCTGGTGCAATTGCAGAAGTTGCAGATGGCGCTGGGCGGAGTGAAGGGCGAAGTCGGGTTTTCCGCGCGTTTGCACGCTTTGGCCAACGAGGGTTTAACCGGCGTGTGGCTGACCGACATCGAATTCGGCCGTGCGGATTTTCACCTGATGGGGCGCGCACTGGAGCCGGCACGCATTCCCGATTACCTGGCGTTGCTGTCACGGCAGCCGGGCTTGCAGGATTTGCCGCTGAGCCGCTTCGACATTCTGCCGCGCAATGAGGAGACCGGCGAGACGGTGGCTGTCCCGGGCGTTGCCTTTGCGGTCAACCAATCAGGGGAAGCCGAATAATGGATTCGCTCAAGCTGGCCTGGAAAACCTGGTCGATGCGGATCGACGCGATGAGCTTTCGCGAACGCATCCTGGTGTTTGTGGCGGTGGCGGGCGTGGCCATGAGCCTGATGTTTGTCGGCTTGATCGAGCCTGCGCTCAAGCGCCAGGAGCAGATGCTGATGAACAGCGCGGCCTTGCAGGAAGAAATTTTCACCCTGCGCGGGCAACTGGCCAGTCTTGATCCGGCGAATCAAAGCGGCGCCAATACCGAACTGGGACGCTTGCGCGCGCAGGCCAAACTGATCGAGCAACAGGTCAAGGCCCGTGAAAGCGGCCTGATCGGGCCGGAAAAAATGATTGCGGCGCTCAAGACCTTGATGTCAGACCAGTCAGGTTTGACGCTCGTTTCCCTGGAAAACGTGCCCGGCAAACCTGCCGTGACGACAAGCGATACTGATGCGACCACCGACACGCCTGCTCCGCCCCCGCTTCCCGTCGAACTGTACTACACGCACGGCGTCACCTTGCGCCTGCAAGGCAGCTATGCCGAACTGACGCGTTACGTGGAGCGGCTGGAGGCCTTGCCCTGGACCCTGCAATGGGAGTCGGTGCGTCTGGATGCGAATGCGCATCCGCGGATCGAGCTCACGCTCAAACTGAATACGCTGAGCCGGGAGGCGACATGGGCGCGGCTGTGAAGCAGTCAAGCCGGCAATTCCATTTGGCGCTGCTGCTTGCGCTGGCAACGGCCTGGGCTGAGGCGGCATTCGACCCGATGGCGCCGCCCACGACTTCGGCAACAGCCGCCGCGGTCCCACAAGACAGTACGTTGGCCTGGATACGGATGAATGGACGGCAGTCCATCGCCTGGTATGGCGGGGCAGCGGTCAGGGTGGGGGATGCGGTCAACGGCGGTCGGGTAAGCGCCATCCGTGAAGATCATATTGTCATTTCGGGTAAGGGCGGAAGCCGCACAATCTATCTGCTCGAACGCATGCATTGATACGCGCAGATGGATACGCGCAGAAGAAACGGGGAACTGAACATAATGAATAAATACATCGTCTTGGCTTGTCTGGTTTTGACGGGATGTGCCACCCCGGTCGGGCAGCAAGGTGCTGAAGCCATCCAGGCAGCGCTTGACCTGCCGGCAACAGCGCCGGTTGCCGCGCCGCCGGCTTCCGTGCAGCAGGCGGTGATGGACGCCGTGCGCGACAAGCCGGTTGCTGCAAAACCCGCTGGCAGCGAGCCGCGCTTTAGTTTGAACGTGAACAATGCCAAGGCGTCCGAGGTTTTCATGGGGATGGTGACGGGCACGCCTTACAGCATGCTGGTCCACCCGGATGTAAGTGGCAACCTGACGCTCAATCTGAAAAACGTGACGGTGCCCGAGGCGATGGAAGCCGTGCGCTCTCTGTATGGCTACGAATACGAGGTTCAGGGCAAGCGCATCATCGTGCCATCGCCCGCCATGCAGGCCCGCGTGTATCAGTTGAATGCCCTTGCGATGCTGCGCCAGGGCAAATCGGACACGCGCGTGGTGTCCGGCTCGGTCAGCCTGAGCAATGGCGGGGGTGGGGGCGGCGGAACCGACTCAGCACCTGCCAGTGCGTCCAAATCACTGGAAACCAGCAGTGTGCAAACCTCGACTGATTCCAAGTTTTGGGAAGAGATCACCAACTCACTGCAAACGCTGGTCGGCGAAGCGGGCAGCGTCGTGGTCAGTCCGCAGTCCGGCATCATCATTGTGAAAGCGGCACCGGCCAACCTGTTCATGGTGGAGAAATATTTGCGCGCATCAGAACTGATAAGTGCCCGCCAGGTAATGCTGGAAGCCAAGATTCTGGAAGTGGAATTGAACGATGGCTTCCAGTCGGGCATCAACTGGGCAGGACTGAATAACAATGGCCAAACCGCAGTCGGTCAGGATGGACTCAATGTGGGGACGGTGAACGGGGTGACCGTTAGCGGGTCCATCACGAACATGCTGGCGGGTGCGATACCGGGTGCCGCTGGCAGCTTGTTTGGTGTGTCCTTCAACGATGGAAATTTTGGCGTGGTCATCAATTTGTTGAAAACCCAAGGTGCGGTGCATGTTTTGTCCAGTCCGCGTATTGCGACCATCAACAATCAGAAAGCCGTGTTGCGCGTAGGAACCGATGACTTTTTTGTCACCGAGGTGACAGTGGGTACGGCGGGAACCCAAACCGTTACAGCCACGCCTTCGACGGTAACGGTTGAACCGTTCTTTTCGGGGGTTGCGCTGGATGTCACCCCGCAAATCGACGACAAGGACAACATTACGCTGCACGTGCGCCCATCGGTCAGCAAGGTTGTGGAGAAGACTAAAACAGTCAACTTGGGCGTGCAGGGCGGCACGCTTGTCCTGCCATTGGCATCCAGCACCATTTCTGAAACCGATAGCGTGGTGCGTCTCAAGGACGGTCAGATCGTGGCCATAGGCGGTCTGATGAGTCAGGTTAACGACGATAGTGACAACCGGGTTCCGCTACTGGGCGATATCCCCTATTTTGGCCAGCTGTTCGGCAATACCAGCCGCGCCAACCGCAAACGCGAGATGGTGGTATTGATTAAAACCACGCTGATTCGTGACAGTCAGGATTGGAACCGCGACCTGAATGACACCCAGCGGCGCTTCAAAACCTACGATCTTCCGGATTCCCAGCCCTTTCCCGAATGACCAGCTGGTGGGGGCATTTTGGCCTGCGTGAGCCGGCGTTTGGACTGACTCCGGATACCAGCTTCTATTTTCCGGCACTGCCGCATCGGGATGCCCATGAAACCCTGCTATACGCATTGAATGCAGGGGAAGGGTTTCTGGTCGTCGAGGGCGAAGTCGGAACCGGGAAAACCCTGCTGCTGCGGCGCTTGTTGAACAGTCTCCCGCCGCGCCTGCAGGCGGCTTTCGTTCCCAATCCCGGACTTGATCCGCGCGGTTTATACGCCGCCATCGCACTTGAATTCGGCTTGCCGGGCGAAGGAGGCAGCGAAGTGTTGCTGCATCGCCTGGAACGCCATTTCATCTCGCTGGCGCAAAACGACCGGCAGCCGGTTGTGCTGATCGATGAAGCGCAGGCCCTGCCGGCCGATACGCTGGAGGCCGTGCGCTTGCTGACCAATCTGGAAACCGAAAAACGCAAGCTGTTGCAAGTCGTGCTGTTTGGCCAGCCTGAGTTGATGGTGCGCCTGAGCGGGCAAAGCACCCGGCAGATACTGACCCGAATCAGCTTTCATGCGGCTTTGCGCCCACTCGTGAGACATGAAGTGGCGGCGTATGTACGGCATCGCTTGCAGGTGGCAGGCAGCGATCATGCCGTGTTTACCCGTTGCGCCCTGTTCGCGCTCTGGCGCGCATCGAGGGGCTTGCCGCGCCTAATCAACATCCTCGCGGCCAAAGCCATGATGCTGGCGTACGGGCGTGGGGTAGCGCAGGTCAATTGCAGACATGTGCTCGGCGCAGCCCGCGACACTCTGGCTACCCGCAAGCACGCTTGGTTGCCGTGGTTGTGGATGGCGGGTTTGCTCGGTTTGACGGTTGCAATGCTCAGCATCATGCGTGCGTTGGGATAGGAGCGGGACGAGGCGATGAGCGTCATCAATCAAATGTTGCGCGAGCTGGATGCCCGCGGGAGCGCGTCCAGCGATGCGCCAGAGACGCTGGCACGCGCTCCGGCGTCTCCCCGCAGTTCACGCAAACTGGCGGCTATGGGGTTGTTGCTGGCGCTAGTCGTGGGCCTCGGATACTGGATGCTGAATCCACCCCCGCAACGGCATGAGTCCGTCGCAGCCATACCGACCTTGCCCCATCTGCCGGATGCGCCGCCCGCACCGCGTGCACGCGTGCCGCCAGCAGACAGCCCGAATCCCTCACCTGTGCCGCGTGCTGTGAAGAGAGATACGATCGGAAAGCCCGGGCCGGCGAATATTCCGCTGATCCAGATGGCCACTTCACTGTCTATTGTCCCGTCCCAGCCTGCCGCCAAAGCAGGGCTGCCTGTTTCGTCGCCTGCATATTTGCCTGTCCGGGCGCAATCCGAGCCTGCAGACAGCAAAAAATCCTCGGTGGTCAAGAAAATGACCGAGCTGTCTCCAGAGGCGGAGGCGCAGCAGTTGTTCGACGAGGCCCAGGTTTTGCGCCGTGCCGGTCAAACCGAAGCCGCCATCGGCAAATACCGGAAGGCCCTGATACGCGATCCCGGGATGCGTTCCGCACGGCTCCAACTGGCAGGACTGCTACAGGATGCGGGTCAGTTCGATAAGGCCTTACTGGTTCTGACGACCGGTTATGAGCAACAGCCCGATGACGCATTGGCTATTGCGGCAGGGCGCATGCTGGCGGATCAGGGGCAGCGCGAAGAAGCGCTGAACTGGCTGAAGCGCGGGCAGGCGGGCATGCGTCCGGCGGATATTGCCTTGATGGGTGCCTTGCTTTCGCAAATGCAGCGCTACGAAGAGTCGGCGAGGGCCTATCAGCGTGCACTGGCAGCCGACCCCAGCCAGGGTGGGTGGCTGCTGGGTCTGGGCTTGGCGCTCGAAGCGCTGGGACGGATGGACGAGGCGCGGGTGGCTTATCGAAAAGCACTGGAACGGGGTGATTTCAAGCCCGAAGTGATCGATTTTTTACAGAAAAAAACCGCTTGATCGGAATCGCAACCAGACCTATTTACCCAAAAAGCGTTTTTGAGTTGTAATAAAACAACGCATTCGCGGTGAAGCAGAAGAAGTTCAATAGATAGTGGAATTGTCGGGCCGATTTGTTAAAATTCCGCGCGTCGGCTGGATCTCAAGTCCCGGACCGATCTCTGGTGTGGGTTTTTATATATGTGTACGAAAAGGGAAATACAATGAAATATTCCGTCCTCCTGGCTGCTCTGCTGGCTGTTTCCATGACCGCTTGTTCCAAAGAAGAAGCGCCTGCTGCTGAAGCGCCTGCTGTTGAAGCGCCGGCTGCTGAAGCTGCTGCTCCGGTGGAAGCTGCACCTGCTGAAGCTGCTCCCGCTGAAGCTGCACCTGCTGACGCTGCTGCACCTGCTGCTGATGCCGCTGCACCTGCTGCTCCCGCTCCCGCTGCCCAGTAATTCCGGGCTAAGGAATAAAGAAACCGGCCTTTGGGCCGGTTTTTTTTTCGTCTGTACGCCGGGTGAAGATCAACGTTTCTGCTGAAAGCCCAACGCTTCTTGCCATGCCGTGATCGATACGGCAGAAGCACATGGCAGCAATATCCCCAAACGGCAAGTTTGGCAGTTCATTCTCGTCTGGCCTGCGTTTCGCTGAGCCCAAGCTATCAATCACATTGACTCAAAGGGCTGCCATGCGCCTGCTTTCCATTTTGTCCGCTGTGCTCACCATGGCCTTTGCGATGCCGGCTGCGGCTTATACGATCGATGCCGATCTGTCTGACTGGGGTTTGCAGCGAAACGGCAACGTAGCGGACTGGACGCCTCATGCGCTGGCCAAGGCCTGGACGGTTGAGGACCAGACTGGCGGCCGGGGGATATATCTGACCCCTGGATATGGAGGGCAGGATTACGATGTCGAGGCCTTGTATGTCGATTACGACGCTTCCTATCTGTATCTGGCGCTGGTGACAGGTCACAGTCCGCTGACGTCCAATAGCGGCGGGAACTATGCGCCAGGCGACTTCGGCATCGATTTTGGTCGGGATGGCAGCTATGAATTCGGCCTGGAAACAACGGGCAGCAATGGGAAAGTTTCAGGCGGCCTGTACGCGGTGAGTACATGGGGTGCAGGTTTGTGGGGAGCGGCGAACGAGGGACCGACTTCCGTTCTGAATGGCACCCTGCTCGGGATGGGCGAAGTGGAATACAGCACAGTTGGCGTGGCCAATATGGGTACGTACATTTCCGACAAGCATTACTTCTACGAGGCGCGCATTCCGGTTGCGCTTTTCGGTTCGTATTGGGGAAACGGGGAGGCCTTCGCTGCGCACTGGACGATGAATTGCGCTAACGATTCGCTGATCGTCGATCCGGTTCCAGACGCCCACGTTCCCGAACCCGGTACGCTGGCATTGTTGCCGCTGGGTTTGCTGGGCATTTTCGGACTGGCGCGTCGCCGTCGCGGCTGATCAGCGGGCCAGGAAGTTTTCGAGTCTTGCGATGGCTTCTTTCAGACGCGGAAGCGGCTGGGTATAGGCAATCCGCAGATAGTGCTGCGCGTGATGCTGGCCGAAGTCCAGTCCCGGGGTGGTCGCTACCCCGATTGTTTCAAGCAGGGTCTGGGCCAGAATGAAACTGTCCTCCGTTAACGTCCGGCAGTCTGCATATATATAAAAAGCACCTTGCGGCTGTACCGGTATGCCGAATCCGCAGGCACGCAATGCCGGCATCAAGTAATCACGACGTGCATGCAGTTCGGCTTTGCGGCTTTCGAGCTCTTTAAGGCTGGCACTTGAGAATGCCGCCAGGGCAGCATGCTGCGCCGGGGTGGAGGCAGCCAGAAACAGGTTTTGCGCCAGCCTTTCCAGGCCCTCCAAGGCCCAGGCGGGCGCCACCAGCCAGCCCAGCCGCCAGCCAGTCATCAGGAAGTATTTCGAGAAGCTGTTGACGATAAAGACATCGTCCCAGCGAGCGGCACTGTGTTCGTCGCCGTCGTAGGTCAGCGCCAGATAAATCTCGTCCACGATCAAGGCCACGCCATGTGCACCGCACCAGTCATGGATGCGTGCAAGTTCTGCAGCGGAGATGGCGGTCCCGGTGGGGTTGGACGGGCTGGCAATGAGTACGGCGCGCGTGGCGGGGGTGGCGTGTCGCTCGATGTGCTGCAGCGTGAGCTGAAAGCCGCTGTCGGCATCGACCGGGATGGTGATGGCGCGGGCATCGCAAAACTGGGCGAAATGACGGTTGCAGGGGTAGCCGGGGTCGGCCATCAGCACGTCGTCGCCTGGCCCGGCCAGCAAACCCAAGGCCAGCAACAGGGCGCCGGATGCGCCCGGGGTGACGAGGATGTGCGTCGGCGCGACGGTTGCCTGCCAGCGCGTGTCATAAAACCCGGCGATCGCTTCACGCAGGGCGGGCAGGCCGAGTGCGCCGGTGTAGTGCGTGTGGCCTGCGCGCAAGGCGGCGATCCCCGCCTCAATGATGGGCTGCGGTGTGGCAAAGTCGGGCTCGCCGATTTCCAGATGGATGATGTCGCGCCCGGCAGCTTGCAGCGTCTGGGCGCGCGCCAGAATATCCATGACGTGGAATGGCGCAATGCCATCCATGCGGGCAGCCGTTTTCATGCTGATCTCCCTATTCCATCAGGTAGTCGTAGCAGCGGGTGCTGGCGGTAAAACAGGCACATCTGCTGGTAAACCGCCGGGTATTCCTGTTGCAGCAAGGCGGGAGTTTCGAAGAACACCTCGCTCAGCACGGCAAAAAATTCCGCCGGGTCGGAGGCTGCGTAAGGGTCGATCTCGGTGTCTTCTCCGGCGTCGATGCGCGCGCACAGGTCTGCATAGGCCGTGCTGAAATCGCGTGCCCAGGTAGCCGCATCCATGCCGCGATGCAGCGGCGGAAAGCCGTTGGCGTCGCCATTGAGCATGTCGAGCTTGTGGGCGAATTCGTGCAGCACAACGTTGACGCCATCGGCCTGCCCGCTGGCTTCGACGTCGGCAATCGACAGCACCAGCGGGCCGCCAAGCCAGGATTCGCCGGCCAGGATGTCGCGCGAATGGTGCACGATGCCGGCCTCGTCGACTTCTTCACGCAGTCGCAGAAACTCGTCCGGATAGAGAATGATTTCATTCCAGCTCCGGTAGCTGGCTTCGTCCAGCTGCAGGATCATCAGGCAGGCTTGGAGGGCGATCTTGAGTTGAGTGGTGGTGTCGACTTCTGCGCCCCCCGCCGCCGCAAAACTTTTGCCGTGGAGGAACAGGCTGGTGGTTTCGTGCAGGTGATTCAGCTCGGCCGCAGACAGGCCGTGCAGGATCGGTAGTTGCCCGACTGCCGTCTCGAAGTCGGCGCGTGGAACGGGGTGGCGTTTGAGGATGCGGGTGCGGCGCCAGCGGGCAAACCAGTTCATTCGTCGCTGTCGGGGTGCGGCAGGGCGACACCCACCGGGGGATGGTCGAGTTCAACCCGTTCGATCTGTGCGAAGCGTTTGCTGATCTTGTCGCTGGAGATGCGTACTTCGCCGACATCCTTGCTGGCCTGATCGATGTGGGAGGCGAGCTTTTTCATGCGCTCGTCGAAGCGCGCGAAGTCCTTCGCCAGTTTGCCGAGTTCGTCCTTGATCACGTGTGCCATGCGACGGGTTTCCGAATCGCGGATCACCGCGCGCGCGGTGTTCAGCACCGCCATCAGCGTGGTGGGCGAGGTGAGCCAGACGCGCCTTTTCTGTGCGTGCTCGACCAGGTCGGGGTGATAGGCGTGGATCTCGGCGAACACCGCTTCGGCGGGCAGGAACATCACGGCGCCGTCGGAGGTTTCGCCCGCGACGATGTACTTGGCGGCGATATCGTCGACATGCTTCTTTACGTCCATCTTGAACTGCCGGCGTGCACCGTCGCGTTCCACTGCCGCCAGGCTGTCGTCGAACATGCGGCTGTAGTTTTCCAGCGGAAATTTGGAATCGACGCATACGGTTCCGGTCGGCTCCGGCAGGATCAGCACGCAGTCGGCTCGCGCGCCGCTTTTCAGCGTGTGCTGGAAGGCATAGGCGTCGGGCGGCAGGCTGTTGCGCACCAGCGCTTCGAGCTGGACTTCGCCGAAGGCGCCGCGCGAGCGCTTGTCGCCCAGGATTTCCTGCAGCGACACGACGTTGCTCGCCAGGCCCTCGATCTTTTTCTGCGCTTCGTCGATCACTGCCAGCCGCGACATCACCGAGGTGAAGGTTTCATTGGTTTTCTTGAAGCCTTCGTCGAGCCGCTCGGCCACCTTGCCGGAGATTTCATTGAGTCGGCCATCGACCGTTTGCGAGAGTTGTTGCACCCGTTCGTTGAAGTGCGCCGTCATGCCTTTCAGCGTGTCCTGCAGCAGACTTTGCTCGGCACGCCCCTGTTCGATCAGTTTTTCCAGCATGGCGGTCTGGAACTGGCTGAACTGTCCGGTGACGGTTTCACGCGTTTCCGCCAGCCGCTCGGTCTGTGCCACTTGCAAGCTAGCCAGTTGCGTCTGCATGCGGTCGGACTGCTGCGACAGCCCGCTGTGCAGGTCGGTCAGCACGGCGCGGTGGCGGGCTTCCATGTCCTGCGCAAGCTGGGCAGGAAACTGGTTAAGGCTGCGCTGTTGCTGGCGCTGGAATCCGAGCAGTGCCAGGACCAGCACGATCAGCAGAATGAGTGCGGCAAGCAGGGCAAGTGTGGCGATGGGCATGGCCGGATTATACGGCGCAGGGCAGGGCGCTCGCGCGTGCGGAAGACCCCTGCAACGGATTATTGATATCCTCGGAAAAACCCAGGCAAGGAGTGCCGATGAAGCTGATTCTGTTTACTTTATTGCTGCTGACAGCGGGCATCGTCGCTCAGCGCGTCTGGCGTAATCATGCGCAGCAGGTACGGCTGGAGATGATCCGTGCCTACCCGTTTTCGCAGTCGATGCGGCTGAAATTTCGCGACGTGCGACCCGATCTCGATTCGGCTCAGGAGCAACAGGTATTCGAAGGATTGCGCGATTATTTCATCCTGTGCGCACAGGCGCGGGGCCGCTTTGTTTCGATGCCGTCGCAGGTCGCGGACGATGCCTGGCACGCGTTCATTTTGCACACGCGGGTGTATCAGGATTTCTGCAACAAGGCCTTTGGCCGCTTTCTGCACCACACGCCGGCCGAAGCCATGAGAACGCCGACGCTGGCGACCGAAGGAATCCGGCGGGCCTGGCGCTTGGCTTGCGCATTAGAGAAGATCAATCCGGAGCAGCCGAGTCGCCTACCGCGACTGTTTGCCCTGGATGGCGCACTGTCTATTCCGAATGGTTTTCGTTACGACACGCGCTGCAGACCGGGCTCGGGCAGTTATTGCGCCAGCGATATCGGCTGCGGTTCGGGGTGTGGTGGGGGCAGCGTATCAGATAGTACAGGCGCCGGTTGCGGCAGCGGTGGCGACGGTGGAGGGGGATGTGGCGGCGGGGATTGATCCCGGCAGACAACAAAAAACCCGGCTGATACCGGGTTTTTTGTTTGGCCTGCAGGCGCAAGCGCCAGCAGATTATTAACCGCGATTCGCTTTCTTGCGCTCATGCTCCTGCAGGAAGCGCTTGCGGATACGGATCGACTTCGGCGTGATTTCGACCAGTTCGTCGTCGTCGATGAATTCCACCGCGGATTCCAGCGTCAGCTTGATCGGCGTGGTCAGGCGCACGGCTTCGTCGGTGCCCGAGGAGCGCACGTTGGTCAGCTGTTTGCCCTTGATCGGGTTGACCACCAGGTCGTTGTCGCGGCTGTGGATGCCGATGATCATGCCTTCATACAGCTTGTCGCCGGGCGAGACGAACATGCGGCCGCGATCTTCCAGTTTCCACAGCGCGTAGGCCACGGCTTCGCCGTTGTCCTGCGAAATCAGCACGCCGTTGTGGCGACCGGGCAGGTCGGCTTTCACCGGACCGTAGTCGTCGAACACGTGGCTCATCAGGCCGGTGCCGCGCGTCATGGTCATGAAGTCGGACTGGAAGCCGATCAGACCGCGTGCGGGAATGTGGTATTCGAGGCGGGTACGGCCGTTGCCGTCCGATTCCATGTTGGTCAGTTCGCCGCGACGGCGGCCGATTTCTTCCATCACCGCGCCCTGGGTGTCGTCTTCCAGGTCGATGGTGAGGTTTTCGTAGGGCTCGCACTTCTCGCCGTCGATTTCCTTGTAGACCACACGCGGCTTGCCGACAGCCATTTCGAAGCCTTCGCGGCGCATGTTCTCCAGCAGGATGGTCAGGTGGAGTTCGCCGCGACCGGAGACGCGGAAGATGTCGGCCTCGCCGGTTTCGTCGACGCGCAGCGCGACGTTGACTAGCAGCTCCTTGGTCAGACGATCGCGGATCTGGCGGGTGGTGACGAACTTGCCCTCGGTGCCGGCCAGCGGCGAGGAGTTGACCATGAAGTCCATGTTGAGTGTCGGCTCGTCGACCGGCAACACCGGCAGGCCAACTGGATTGTCCTTGTCGCAAATGGTGACGCCGATGCCGATGTCATCGAGTCCGGAAATGATGATGATGTCGCCGGCTTCGGCTTCGTCAACCAGTACGCGTTCCAGGCCGCGGAAACCCATGACCTGATTGATACGGCCGGTGGCAACCTGTTCTTCGTGGTTCATCACCGCGACCGGCATGCCGGGTTTGATGCGGCCGTTGAGCACGCGGCCAACGCCGAGACGACCGGTGTAGGTCGAGTAGTCCAGCGCGGCGATTTGCAGTTGCAACGGCGCGTCGGGCGAGCCGGGCGGAGTCGGGACGTGCGCGATCACGGTGTCGAACAGGGTCGTCATGTTGTCGGCCGAGCCACCTTGCGAGGGGGCGTCCTTCAGATCCAGACAGGCCCAGCCATTGAGGCCGGAGGCGTAGATGATCGGGAAATCGAGTTGCTCGTCGGTAGCGTGCAGTTTGTCGAACAGGTCAAAGGTTTGATCGACAACCCAGTCCGGACGTGCGCCGGGGCGGTCCACCTTGTTGATCACGACGATCGGCTTCAAGCCCAGCGCCAGCGCTTTCTTGGTGACGAAGCGGGTCTGCGGCATCGGGCCTTCGACCGCATCGACCAGCAGTACCACGCCGTCGACCATGCCGAGCACGCGCTCGACTTCGCCGCCGAAGTCGGCGTGGCCCGGGGTGTCGACGATATTGATGTGGTATTCGCCGTACGTAATGGCGGTGTTCTTCGCCAGAATGGTGATGCCGCGTTCCTTCTCCAGATCGTTCGAGTCCATCACGCGCTCGTCGACTGCCTGGTTTTCGCGGAAGGTGCCGGATTGCTTGAGGAGCTGGTCGACCAGCGTGGTTTTGCCATGGTCGACGTGCGCGATGATGGCGATGTTGCGGAGTTTGCGGGACATGATGACGGTCGGATTACGGAAAACCCGGCATTATAACAGGCTTGTCTGACTTCTTATTGTGTCAGTGGATGCGCGTCGAGCCGGGCGTCGATGCTGGCGATGACGGCTTGATAGCGCGCGCTGCCGACCGGGCCGAAGCGGCGGTCGAATTCTGCTTGCGGCATGAATTCAGGCAGGTCGCGTATATCCGGCAAAAGATCGGCATCGGTGCGGGCGGCGGCGAGTTGCTGGCGGACGCGTGCTGCCGTGTCGCCGGTGGCGCGCTCGCCCAGGCGCACCCCGGCGAGGTCGGCAGCCAGATCGGTGAAGCTGAAGCCGGAACCTTTGCCCGCATCCTCTTCCTCCTTCATCAAGCCGATGGCTTTGGCCAGTTGGCTGCCGCCGTTGATGCTGAGCGCGGCAGACAGGGTGAAATGCTCGGCCAGGTCGCGCCGCCCGTAGAGCGACAACAGCACCGGCGGCGCACGGTAGATCGAGCGGCTATCGCCGGCTAGCAGCCTGGGCAGGCTGACGCCGCCCAGATAGGCTGCCAGCGCGGTCAAGGCCGCACGGTTTTCGATGCGCGGGTCGCCGCCGGCTTGCAGGGCATGCGCGAACAGCGGCGAGACGATCTGCGCCAGCGGAATCTTGCTGCCGTGCGGGTAGGGTTTCAGCAGCACGTTCAACTGCTCGGCATAGACCAGCATGCGCGCCTGGTCTTCCGCGGGGATCAGGAGCTCGACGCTCTTGCGCTCGAGTCGGGTCAGCAATTCGGGATGCCAGCGGTAATCCAGCGTGGCCTGATTTTCGGCAAAGTCCACCCGGGAAAACGCGTCGGCCATCGCGGCATAGGTGGAATCCCGCAACAACTGGCGGTGAAACTGGCGGGCAACCCAGTCGGCCAGTGCGCCCGGCAAGGGCAGGCTGCCCAGTTGCAGGCTCTGGATCTGGATGCCGCCGGGCGCTTCTGCCACTTCGGCCGTGATGTTCAGGTATCGGCCAAACGGATTATCTGGCACGGTCAGGGTGGCTGTGAGCGTAGCCTGGCCGGGCGTGAGCTCGGCGGCAATGCCGCTGACGCGGGGCAGTTTCATCGCGTAATTGAGCACGCGATTGAGTTCGGCCTCGTCGAGCCGGATGCTGTGCAGCATGTCGGGCGTTTGCCGGCGCGGGTCGTGTTTCTGGAACAGGGATTTGATTCCTGCCAGATCCGTGCGCTGAAACTCGGCCGGTGGCTCGATCGCCGGTGCGTTGTCCAGCATCAGCCAGGGCAGCACGGTCAATGCGGCCAATACGGCAAACAGCACGCTCCAGGCGAACAGGCGTCTCATTCGGGCTGGTTGCGCATGAAATCGGCGGTTTGGAAAAATGCATCAGCCAGTTCCTGTTGCATGGCTGCGTCCAGATCCACATCCTGCATGGCGCGCAGCATGCAGCCCATCCACTGGTCGCGCTCGCTCACGCCAACCGCAAATGGCAGATGCCGACGGCGCAGGAATGGATGGCCGAAGCGGTCGACATAATCCGGCGGTCCGCCCATCCAGCCGTTGAGGAACCACGCCAGTTTGTTGCGCGATTCGCCGAGGTCTTGCGGATGCAGCTTGCGGATGCCGTAGTAGTCCGGGTCTTCGTCCATCAGGTCGTAAAAGCGATCGACCAGCCGGCGAATGACCGCGCTGCCACCGATGCGTTCGTAATGGGTTTGCATGTTCATTTGGAAAACTCAGGGTTTCACCGGTTTGACACAGGCGGCTGCGGCCTTGGCGCGTTCGCGCGCGCCATCGGTCGTGGCTGCGGTGGCGAGCGCCACCCCCATGCGGCGGCGGGTGAAGCTTTCGGGCTTGCCAAACAGCCGGATGTCGATACCCGGTGCAGCGAGCGCCTCGGCCACGCCGTCAAAGGCAATGCCGGCCGCGTCCAGGCCACCGTAAATCACCGCAGAAGCGCCCGCTTCGCGCAAGCTCACATCGACCGGCAGGCCGAGTATGGCCCGCGCGTGCAGCTCGAATTCGTTCTGGCGCTGGGTGGTCATGGTCACCATGCCGGTGTCGTGCGGACGCGGGCTGACTTCGGAAAACCATACGACGTCGCCTTTGACGAACAGTTCCACGCCGAACAGGCCGCGCCCGCCGAGATTGCCGGTGACGGCGGCGGCGATGTCCTGCGCGCGCTTGAGGGCAGCAGGCGACATCGGCTGCGGCTGCCACGATTCGACGTAGTCGCCCTTCACCTGCACATGGCCGATGGGCGCACAGAAATACGTTTCAGTCTGCCCCTCGCGATTGCGCGCCCGCACCGTCAGCAGCGTGATTTCGTAGTCGAAGTCGATCACGCCTTCGACGATGACGCGGCCCTTGTCCACCCGCCCGCCGCTGGCCGCATAGTCCCACGCAGCTTGCAGTTGGCCGGTCGCGTCCACCCGCGACTGCCCCTTGCCGGAGGACGACATGACCGGCTTGATAATCACCGGATAGCCCAACTTTTCTGCCGCTGCGCGCATGTCGGCCAGACTATCGGCAAACACATAGGGCGAGGTCGGCAGCCCCAGCGTCTCGGCGGCCAGCCGGCGGATGCCTTCGCGGTTCATCGTCAGATTGGTTGCACGCGCAGTAGGGATGATTTCTGCCAGACCCGCTGCTTCGATTTCCAACAGGGTTTCGGTGGCGATGGCCTCGATTTCTGGGACCACCAGATGCGGTTTTTCTGCTTCGATCAGTGCGCGCAAAGCTTTGCCGTCGCTCATGTCGATCACGTGTGCGCGGTGCGCGACCTGATGGCCGGGCGCATTCGCGTAACGGTCCACTGCAATGACCTCAACCCCTAGCCGCTGCAGGGCGATGATGACTTCCTTGCCGAGTTCACCTGCGCCCAGCAGCATGACGCGGGTGGCGGAGGGCGAGAGCGGGGTGCCTAGACGCATGGGGGGAATCCTGATGTTTGGAGGAGGGATTTTAACGTGGGTGGGGGGTGTTTCGTTGGGCTGGGGGTCGTTGGCCGGGGGTAGCCCGGCGGCTAGTCACTTTCTTTTGGTTTCGCCAAAAGAAAGTAACCAAAGAAAAGGCGACCCCGCTCATCCCCGAAACCCCGGAAATTGAGCCTGCCGGGTGGGCGTCAAAGAACTCGCCCCGCTTTTGTAATATTGATTGATTTTGTGAGCGGGGCTTCAGACACCTTTGCCGCTGATCCACCCGACAGGCTCAATTTTCGGCGGGGCTGAGAGGGGGAAGGTCAAAACCAGGGCGGTGATGACTGGGCGTTTGTGGTTATTATTTGGGCATCATATCGGCTCATTAGGCGAACTGGTTACATGGTAATTTTGCCGCTGGATTAACGTTGGATCTAACGAAAATGGCTCAGCTCTCACGCTCCCGAGCTTCACTGCGTCTCTTTGGCGATGACCTCCAGCCTGAAAAATTTCCAAGTTGCTTGGGTGCGCACCAACGAAAGCATGGTTAAAAGGCCATGTCGAAGTAAGTATGTCCGGACGTGATTTCGTCAAAAAAGCTGGTGGCTGGCTCCTGCATGCAAGTGACACTGAGCCAGAAAACTTGGATGGCCAAGTTTCAGAGTTGCTCACAAAACTCACAAGCGATCTAAGAATATGGTCCGCGCTGGCGCAGCGCTTCCAAGTAGATTTGTTCTGCGGGTGGTTTATGGAGGGCTCTAATGAAGGCGTTTCCATTTCAACAGCAACAATGCGTGCCCTCGGAGAACGCGGTATTGAGCTGTCTCTAGACATCTATGGTCCCGACAGCAAGAGTGAGCTTGAGTCAGTATCGGCCCAACCAGGTGCTCAAGACGACGGTCTCGCTGCCGGCGGACAAGCAGCTTAGCCTGCGTAGGGCGTATAGCCGCAGTGCCGGATGAGTGAAGTTTAAATAGTAACCACAAACGTCTCGTTACCACCGCCTTGGTTTTGACCTGCCTCCCCTCTCAGCCCCGCCGGAAATTGAGCCTGTTGGGTGGCTCAGCGGCAAAGGTGTTTGAGCCCCGCTCACAAAAAATCAAATTAAAAACAGCAAAAGCGGGGCGAGTTCTTTGCCGCCCGCCCGGCGGGCTCGGTTTCCGGGGTTTCGGGGATGTCGGGGTGCGTTTTCTTTGGTTACTTTCTTTGTCGCATTGACAAAGAAAGTGACTAGCTGCCGGGCTACCCCCGGCCAACCAGCCGTCGCCAAGTAATAGCACCACAATCAGGCCAAACGTCTCAAGCGTCCAATCCCCGCACCCGTTCCCACTCAAAACACACCCCCGGATCCGTCTTGCGCCCCGGCGCAATCTCGCTATGCCCCACCACCGCCCGAATCGGATAAGCCTCTTTAATCGATTGCAGCAACGGGATCAGGCTGGCGTACTGCGCTTCGGTAAAGGGCTGATCATCCGTGCCTTCCAGCTCAATGCCGATGGAAAAATCATTGCAGCGTTCACGCTCGCACCAGCTCGATACACCGGCATGCCAGGCGCGCAGGCCACACGGCACAAACTGGATCAGGCTGCCGTCGCGGCGGATGAAAAAATGCGCCGACACCTTGATACCGCGGATGCCCTGGTAATACGGATGCGCGTCCCAGTCGAGCTGATTTAAGAACAGCTCGATCACCGCATCGCCGTCGAACACGCCGGGCGGCAGCGAGATGTTGTGGATGACGATAAGCTCGATGGCCGTGCCGTCAGGACGGGCGTCGCAGTTGGGCGAAGGCAGCTGGTGGGCGCCGACCAGCCAGCCAGCGGCATCGAAACGGTCAGGTGCGAAAGGAGGAGCAGGCATGGCTCAAGCTTACCCGACCCGCGCATGCCCCGGAAACTTCGCTTAGACTTCCGGCTTTCGTCGAATTACGAGTCCGTCATGTCTCCGCTTGAAGCGCAACAACTGCTGGAGGGTGCTGAATGCATCGTGCCGGAATCGGATGTGCAGGCTGCGCTGGATCGTCTGGCGGGCGAAATCGCCCTGGCCCTGGGTGAGGCGTTTCCGCTGGTGCTGCCGGTGATGGGGGGCGCGGTGGTATTTGCCGGGCAGTTGCTGCCGAAGCTGGACTTTCCGCTGGAGTTCGATTATCTGCATGTCACCCGCTATCGCGGCAAGACCCACGGCGGCGAGATCGAATGGAAGGTGTTGCCGGGACAGAGCGTGGCGGGCCGCCATGTGCTGGTGCTTGACGATATTCTGGACGAGGGCGAAACGCTGGCGGCGATCCGCGACAAGCTGCTGGAAATGGGCGCCGCCCGGGTGTGGTCGGCGGTGCTGACCGATAAAATCAATGGCCTGGACAAACCGATCCGGGCCGATTTCGTGGGACTGGAAGTGCCCAACCGCTACGTGTTCGGCTGCGGCATGGACGCTTACGGGATGTGGCGCAATCTGCCCGCCATTTACGCTTTAAAGGATAAATAAAATGTTGGGAATCATCGGGGGAACCGGGCTGACGCAGCTCGCCAATCTGGAAATCACTCACCGCAAGGTGGGCCGCACGCCTTACGGCGAGCCGTCCGGCGCGCTGACTTTCGGCCATATTTGCGACCAGGAAGTGATTTTTCTGGCACGCCACGGCTACGGTCACACGATCCCGCCGCACGAGGTGAACTACCGCGCCAATCTGTGGGCTTTGAAGGAGCATGGGGTGGACCGCGTGGTGTCGGTGGCGACGGTAGGCGGGATTCATCCCGAACTGCTCCCCGGCATGCTGGTGATCCCGGACCAGATCATCGACTACACGCATGGCCGCGCCTCGACTTATTTTGTTGGTGGCGACAAGCCGGTAACTCACCTCGATTTCACTTTTCCCTATTGCGGCGCCATGCGCGCTGCCCTGTTGCAGGCCGCGATCGACGCCGGCATCCGGCTGCGCGACGGCGGTGTGTATGGCGCGGTGCAGGGCCCGCGTCTGGAAACAGCCGCCGAAATCAACCGCATGGAGCGCGACGGCGCCGACATGGTGGGGATGACCGGCATGCCGGAGGCCTACCTCGCGCGCGAACTCGATCTTTGCTATGCCGCAGTGGGTGTGGTGGTCAACTATGCGGCAGGGCGTGGCTCGTCGGCCGACGGCATCCAGATGGAAGAAATCCAGGCGGTGCTGGGCGAATCGATGCTGCAGGTGCGGCACCTGCTTGAGCAGGTGGTGACCAACGACGCCGCATCTGCGTGCGCGGTCTGAATCATGTGGCTGGCGCGCGCGTTGCAATCGCAGGGGTTTGGTTCACGCAAAGGTTGTGTATTGCGGGTGCGCTCGGGCGCTGTCTCGATCAACGGCGTGGTGTGCGACGACCCCGAACACGAAGTGGATCCGGCCGGTCTGGAACTGACCATAGACGGCGTGACCTGGCCGTATCGTGAAAAGGCTTACGTGCTGCTGCACAAACCGGCCGGCTACGAATGTTCGCAAAAACCCAAGCATCATCCCAGCGTGTATTCCCTGTTGCCGTCGCCGCTGATCGAGCGCGACGTGCAATGCGTGGGGCGGCTGGATCAGGACACCACCGGCCTGCTGCTGCTGTCCGACGATGGTCAGTTCATACACCGCATGACTTCGCCGAAGAAAGGCGTCGCCAAGGTCTATCGCGCCACCTGTGCCGACCCGGTGACCGATGCCGCGCTGGCTGCCCTGCGCAATGGCGTGCTGCTCAACGACGAACCCGCGCCGATTGCGGCGCTGGCGTGCGAGGCGCTGGATACGCACACCCTGCAGCTGACCCTGGCGGAAGGCAAATACCATCAGGTCAAACGCATGATCGCCGCCACCGGCAACCGGGTGGAACGCCTGCACCGCGTCGCCATCGGCGCGTTTTCCCTGCCCGCGACGCTTGCACCCGGCAGCTGGTGCTGGCTGGAAGCCGCCGACCTGCAGCAACTGGAGACCCCATGGCCATCCGCGAAGTCCTGAAAATGGGCGATCCGCGCCTGCTGGCCCCGGCTTTGCCGGTGGAGGACTTTGCGTCTCCCGAACTCGCGCAGCTGATCGTCGACATGCACGACACCATGCGCGCGTTGAACGGCGCGGGGCTGGCTGCACCGCAAATCGGGGTGGGGCTGCAGGTGGTGATATTTGAAGTGGCGGCGAATCCCCGCTACCCGGACGCTGAAAGCGTGCCGTATACCGTGCTGATCAATCCGCTGCTCACGCCGCTGTCGGACGAACTGGAAGACGGCTGGGAAGGCTGCCTGTCGGTTCCCGGCATGCGCGGCCTGGTACCGCGCCACACGGCCTTGCGCTATCAGGGATTCGACGCCGCGGGACAGCCCGTCGACCGCAGCGTCAGCGCGTTTCATGCGCGCGTGGTGCAGCACGAGGTCGATCATCTGCACGGCGTGCTGTACCCCATGCGGATACGCGATCTGCGCTACTTCGGCTTCACCGATACCCTGTTTCCCGGACAGAACCTGCAGGACGATTGATATTAATCAACTACTTAGCTAGGTTCCGACGAACCCATACAGACAGACAGCCGAAGAGCTTATCTATGCCTATATGTAGAAAACCATAGCACAGTTGGCACAGAATTGACACGGAATTATTCTGTAAGTGTTTGAAGACAAAGGGTTATCAGGAAAATGCAGGTATGGGGGGCAAGGGGGGTGCCGGCCTGTGCTGTATATATTGCAATCGACCCCTAATTTTTCTTACAGAAATTCCTGAACCAATGCTACTAGGACTCACCAGAAGTGATTCTGAGCGACTTAAACCGCTGGGGGTACACTACCCTAGCAACGAAAAACAACGAAAAGAAAAGGGGTGGGGAAATGATTACAAGAACAGTGCTGTTCGTTGGGGCTTTAATGCTTGCTGGAACTGCTAATGCTGCCCTGCATGATCGGGGTAGTGGTCTGATCTATGACGATGAGCAGAACATCACTTGGTTGCAGGATGCCAACTACGCCAAGACTTCTGGGTATGACGCTAATGGCGTTATGGTATGGAATGAGGCTATGGTTTGGGCTTCAAGCCTTAGTTATGGTGGCGTGAGCGGGTGGCGACTACCTACAACGACACAGCCTGATTCTGGGTGTGCAAGCCAATTAGCAGGGGGTCAAGGGTACGGGGGCGGCTGCACAGCAAGTGAGCTAGGGCACCTGTTTTACCTTGATCTGGGTGGCGTAGATGGTCAGTCAATTGTGACCACGCACAATGCCAACTTCAATTTGTTCCAGAATATCCAAACTGAGTTTTACTGGTCTGAAACGGAATACAACGCAAGTCAGGCATGGAACTTCTACATGACCAATGGCTATCAGTATGCGGATAACAAATTTGAGCCAAACAGTCGATACGCTTGGGCTGTCAGGGATGGTGATGTAGCTGCTATCCCTGAACCTGAAACCTACGTCATGTTCCTAGCCGGACTTGGACTAGTTGCTTACCGTACCTTTAAAAGATAACCCGTTAGTAATGGAGGGAGGATCACCAAGACCTTCCGACTAGATACCTGTTACTTAATAGAAGGATGTATCAGAAAGATATTGTAGAAAGCTTCGTCCATTGCTTCGCGTAGTTCCATCACGTATTTCTCACTGACGATAAACGAATCGTGGATAGGCAAACAAGCTATGCCTGCTTCAGTCATCCGCTTAAGGATTCTTTCAGCTAGCCACGCATCTGTATTCTGTAGCGTCATCCCGAACCCCGGATTGTAGAAGCTGTCCTTAATGGCTTCGTGCTTCTGTTCAATCATGGAAAGCAACAACTCAGCTCCCTTGATGTGAAACTCAGACCGTACTGTTCTCAAGGCATGTTCCCGGTCTTTGCAGTTGAACAGGACAAGAAATGCTCTCTTTACGTCGCTACGTTCACACCCATCAATAAGATAGGGGTCTTCCGTTAGTGGAATGCCTTTGAAGGCGTAAGCAATCGTCGGATGAATCGCCACGTAATCCAGTTCGACAACTGGCCCTTTTTGCAGCAGCAGCTTTAATCTGTCCTGCTTCGGCATGTTCTCCCAGAATCCACCGTAAAACCTTCCGCCACCTTCATTAATGCTGTCACCTTGGAAAATCCGTTTAACAGTGATGGCTGTCGGGTCTGCCACTCCCCGTAGATCAACCGCTTCCGTGTTTATGTCAGATTGTCGAAGGAAGGCGTTATAGATATGCAGGTCATTCCGCATTTCATCGGTGAATCTGTCATCTGTGTAGTCTATTTGCCGTTTGTCTTTGTCCCGAAGAATGATTACTTCTTCTTCTGGGGCTTCCGGGTCGCGTTCAATCTTCGCAATATCAAATCCGGTAAGAAGCTCTAACAGCTTTTTGGTTGCCCGGATTCGGGTTTGAAATCCTCTGCCTTTCTGCTTATCGAAGAACCCCCGCTTCTCTTCGATGTAACCAAGCTTCGCTAGGTCATCCAGCACACCCATTAAAAGGGCATGTTTAAGATAAAGCTTTCTATATCGGGTTTCCTGTCTGTAATCGGTTTCGTTGCGGCTCACCATCCGCCATGGTGATGGGTAGTAATTCGCGGCCACCCACAAATCAAGAACCAATACATCTAGATGCTTCTTTACCCGTCCTGCTTTCCTGAGTTGTTGATTACGTCCCACCCTCAGTGCAACTACCTCCCCAAACAATCCAGCCAACTGCTCAGCCATTGGGGGGTAATCCGTTTTCCTGTGAACCTGTAGCGGAATCGCTTCGCGTAGGTCGTCACTCAAAGTTCTTCGTCCTCTTCAGTACCTGGGTGTAGCTCTTTCCAATGTGCTGCCAGCATTTCCGGGGTTAGGTAACTTTCGTCTTCACCCGGCCACCACTCATCATGAAGCTGTTCTATCTCTTCTTCAGGGACAGCCGTGCTAACAACAGGCTTTGCTTTAAACAGCGCAGCATCCCGCGCCTCTCTGTATCGATCATCCATTTTCAATGTATCCCCATAACAATATGATCCGGGAACAGTTCGTAGGGCAAGTCTACAAATCCATTCCCAAAGTGTGCTTTATTCAGAATCTCAGGGTATGCAACCAACTGAGCACCACAGCTTTTCAAATCTATAAGACATGAGCACATTAGTTGTCCCGGTTCGTCGTCTGCTACGCTGTACAACAAGTAGTCGGCATAGTCAGCACTTTGGGCCATCACCTTTTCCAACTCAGATAAGTGCCCGTTTTTCTTTGATGTACGAAGGGTGAAACCTTTTCGCCAATAGTCATGGTCGGATTGCTTTCTTACCCGATAGGCTAGCTTTAGACGCGAAATATCGATATACGTATCGACGCCGGATATTGCATCCTCAGCGTAGGTAGGCGGCGTGAACACAACGCTGATGAGGTTCTTCTCCAAAAGCAGCCCACACGCTATTTGATTCTGCTGAGGTAGGTATGCGTCAGCCCAATTGCGGGACGTTTGATAACTCATACCCATCGACTCCGCGTAGTACCGCTATGCTTTTGGATGGGTAAGTCCTTCGCCTTCAATGACAGCAGAACAAGCCGAAGCTGTTCAATGGCGCTGCTATCTAATCGAAAGGTGTGTTTAATTTTGGCTAGTAATTTCTCTTCTTCGGTAATCTCAGTTGGGGTGTTTTTCATAGGGGGAAATTTTTAAAGTAAAACGGGGGACAATCCCCGCTTGCTGCATGTATCTAGA
This sequence comes from Thiobacillus sp., assembly GCF_018780105.1. GTDB lineage: Bacteria > Pseudomonadota > Gammaproteobacteria > Burkholderiales > Thiobacillaceae > Thiobacillus. The sequence goes on along the minus strand of NZ_JADMKC010000018.1, from coordinate 169,927 downwards.
AATTGCTGTCTGGTTCCACGGTTTACCATTTGATGGATTGGGAATCTCACGTTCGTTAAGAATTGTGGCTATCCCATGCTGCCCAAACGACCGGGCTAGCAAGGCCACCAACGGAATAAGATATTCATCGTTGGCGCTCACGATCATTTCCCTTTCAGATGAAACGCTAGCCCAAGTTGCGCTTTATCCGTCTTCATCTGGCGTTGCACCTCAACAGACCAGTAAGCTGGTGCATCATTACGCTGAAGCTCAGCATAGAAAGATTTGTTGCGAATAGGGGTACGAAGTACCTCAGCAATCCGCGCTTTTTCTGCCTGCATAATTTCATTCATGCGTTGATATTTAACTTCGGCTACATAAGCTTCCCGGGCACTACGGATACGGAACTTTTCCGCCATATCCTTTGCGTTTAGCAACATGCCTGCCCAGTCAGGCTCCCCGTTATTAACTGCCTTTGTCTGGTGAAACGCACTTGCATTCTTGGCTAGCTTGTCGCGGGTATCAATCTTCGGTGCAGGTGGCTCTTCAACTTCGGGTGTGGTGAAGATGGATGGTTCTACCGGCTGTCCGGTGAGGGGGTCGTATTCGTATTCGCTCATGATTGTTTCTTCTCCAAATCTTGTTTTTGTTTTAGTGCTGCTTGCTTCTCTGCTTCAATTTCCTCCGCCTTGCGCTTCATGGCAATAAAGGGAATTTGATCTTCTTCGGTTAGGGGAAGCCCAACCATATTTTTTAAGTTGTTACCAAAGTTCATTATTTTATTGACTCCGTCTATTTCATGTGTAATAATTCCAAAAGATATGTCTAAAAGGCGTAATCTTTTCTACACAAGCTATTATTATAGCACGTCTGATTAGACTTGTCAACAAATATTTTTATTATTTTTCGATGCGGTTGTCTTAATTTGTTTGTTGATAAGAATGGCAATCAGGCTGTATCCCTTTAAACAAGCCATTCTTGCTATATTTTGTATGTGGGAACTTGGGTTAGGATTCATTGCAGAAAGACAATTGCAATAATTGACGGCTAGGGTAGTGTGGGCCGCATGAGTTAAACCCCGTAGCGGCCTTCCTAGTGAGCCTAAACAGCATTCCTGAAGGTCGTCAGACCGATGAGGCCTGCCTATTCATTTTTCGTAGAAGGTCTTCAGGCTTCAGGTGTGTGTACCGCTTTAAATGTTGAAGGGTCTTGTGCCCTGACACCGCCGCGACTTCCATTACATTCATGTCCCGCTCAAATAGACGGCTTACAGCTTCATGGCGTAAGTCGTGCCAATGAAAATCCTCAATCCCTGCTTTCTTTAGTGCAGCTTCAAAAGCACTACGGGGGAATGTTCGGAACAGTCTTCCAATTCCCCTTGGGGGTAGAACAGCTAAAGCCTTTTCTGTAAGTGGAATAATTCGACCGTCACCGTTTTTGCTGTCATCTTTCTTTATGACCGACCGGGAAAGGTCAATCTCAGACCACGTTAACGAAACAATTTCCCCCCGCCTCATAGCCGTTTCAAGCGACAGAACAACCATTGAATATAAGTGGCGGGTTCTTGATTCGCTACATGCAGTAAGAAGACGTGATTCCTCATCACCTTCTAATCGCCTTGTGCGGGCATTGTTCACAGTGGGCTTGCGTATTGATTGAATTGGATTGACCACAGACAGTCCCCATTCCTGTATTGCAATGGTGAACAGGTGAGATATGACACCCAGTTCTAGACGTACCGTGGCTGCAGCTGCCTTCGCTTCAAGGCGCTTGTCCCGATATGCAGCAAAGTCAGAAGGTTTGAGCGAAGCGATGGAACGACACGCCAAGTCAGATCGAAGCCATTTAGCAATCCGGTTATCTTCCCTGATTGCCCCTTTCTTTTTGGGGGTGACTTCACGCCGGTATCGTTCAAGGGCACTGGCTAGGGTTGTAGCTTCCGCTTCGCTACGATCTACCCATACACCGCGATCTAATTCTGATTCAGTGATTCTTCCCCACTTATCGGCGTCAGCTTTATTGATGAATGTTTTAGTGATCGTAGGTGATCCACGACGAATGATTCTTACGTTCCACTTACCGGATGGAAGTTTGCGAATTGAAGCCATGATTTACGCCCCTGTTGGCACGTAGTTGACATATCAAGGTCGATCATGGAACTAAAGCCCTGTTTCTATGGGGTTTATTCCAGACTCTGCACGGCGTGCTGTACCCCATGCGGATACGCGATCTGCGCTACTTCGGCTTCACCGATACCCTGTTTCCCGGACAGAACCTGCAGGACGATTGACCCGGTTTTGTGTGTGCTGGCACGCATTTAGCATGCCTAAAGTTGTGTAGGGCATTGCCGCTAACTTGAAGCGTAACCGTGGGCAAGGTGCCCCGGCGCAAGCAGCAAGGACAATAATGAGCGCGCAAAATTCGACCGGACAAGCTCGGCATCGTGTTCACCCATATGAAGGGATGATCAGCGAGGTGGCGCAGCTGGACAACATCGCGATCCGGCTGCTCAAAGTGCAGCAGCAATGGAACGACCCCAACCGTGTCAGCCAGCTGGCCGATGTTCTGGCGGCCAGTCGCGAAGTCTGGCATGGCATTCAAACCGCGCTTGCAGAAAACGCTCTGGCGGTTCCGCTGGAAGTGCAGCACAACCTCCTGATTCTCTCGGTCTATGCCGACGGCAAGATCAGCGCCTGCGAAGCCGAACCCAGCACCGAGGGGGTAGGCAGCCTGGCCGCGCTGACGCGCACGCTGGCAGGGAGCCTCAAGGAATGGCGGGTAGCAGCATGAAAGCGACCCAATCGAATGAAATGAAGCGGGAAATCAGTCTGGCCGATGCGACCGTGGGCGGCGGAGTGCGACCGGGGCGCAGCGGTACCCGCGTGAAAACCGGGCTGGACCCGAAAGTCAAAAAACCGGCCGAAGGCACGCGCAAGAAAGCCCCCCCGGCGCGCAAGGCGCCGACGCGTGGCCGCTATGTGGATGAGTACGCCAGTCCTGCACCGTAATTCCGCCGCGGTCGCCTGACCCCGCATTACTGCAAGGTATTACTGCAACACGCCGAGTATTTCCGCTTCCAGCGCCTGCACGCTGGCAGGCGACTGCAATACCTCCCCCCGCACCAGAAACGTATCTTCGACGCGCTCGCCCAGCGTGTCGATCCTGGCGGCATAGACGCTCACCTCATGCCGCATCAAAACCTCCGCTACCGCAAACAGCAAGCCGCCGCGGTCGGCACAGGTGATGCTCAGCATATGGCCTCGGCCTTGCGCGTCGGCTTCCAGGCGAACCGTGGCCGGGTAGGGGTGGTGGCGCTGGTGGCGCGACAGGCGGCCGCGCGGCGCGGCCTGCATCGGGCGCGCGGGGTCGAGGTCGCGCGCAAGTTCGTGTTCCACGTAGCTGAGGAAATCGCGGTAATGGATGCCGCGGTTGGCCAGATCCATCACCTGAAAACTATCCAGTGCGTAGCCATGTTGCGTGGTGTGGATCTTGGCTTCGAGGATGGTGTACTGGATGCGCGCGAAAAAGCCGCAGATGCGGGCGAACAGGTCGGGGCGGTCGGGCGTGTAGACCAGCACCTGGATGCCTTCCCCCACCGGCGACAGGCGCGCCTGCACGACCGCATCCGGGGTATGGGTGCGACGCCACAGCATGCGCGCCTGCCAGGCGATGTCGCGGACCTCGTAACGCACGAAATAGCGTTCGTCGAGGTGTTGCCACAGCGCATCGGCTGCACTGTTGGGCAGGCCGTAGAGGGCGAGCCTGATGCGTGCCTCGGCCTGCTTGGCGGCGATGCCGGCCATGGCCTGGGTGCCGCCTGACAGGCTGGCCAGCGTGGCGTGGTAGAGATCTTCCAGTAGCTTGCCTTTCCAGGCGTTCCAGACCTTGGGGCTGGTGCCGCGGATGTCGGCCACGGTCAGCAGGTAGAGCGCGGTCAGCCGGCGGCTGTCGCCCACGCGTGCGGCAAACGCGGCAATCACCTCCGGATCGCTGGTGTCCTCTTTTTGCGAGGTGCGCGACATCACCAGATGCATGCCCACCATCCAGGCGACCAGTTCGCTGTCGGTCTTGTCGAGCCCGTGATGGCGGCAGAACCGGCGCGCATCGACCAGCCCGAGCTCGGAATGGTCGCCGCCCCGGCCTTTGGCAATATCGTGAAACAGCGCGGCCAGATAAAGCAGTTCCGGCTTGTCGAACGACTGGATCAACCGGCTGGCGAGCGGAAATTCGTGTGCCAGTGCGGGCACCGTAAAGCGCCGCATGTTGCGCAACACCATCAGGATGTGTTCATCCACGGTGTAGATGTGGAACAGGTCGTGCTGCATCTGCCCGACGATGCGGCCGAACGCCGGGATATAGCGCGCCAGCAGGCCGAACCGGTGCATCGCGCGCAGCGCCCGGGTAATGCCTAGTGGCTGCCGCAGCAGCGTCATGAACAGCGCGCAATGTGCAGGATCGGCGCGGAAGGCGGCATTGATCTGCAGGCTGCCGCGCCACAGCGCACGCAGGGTCGTGGGCTCGAAGCCGTCGACCAGCGGGTGCTGCGCGTAGACGATGAAAATGCGCAGCAAGGCGTCGGGCTTGCGCTCGAACAGTTCGGGATCGCGCGCTTCGAGCAGATTGGCGCGCAGCAGGAAATCGGCGTCGATCGGCTGCGGCGGCGCGTTCACCGGAAACAGTCGCACCCGCAGCGACTGGATCAGGATGTCGTTGGCGCGCTGGATCAGCTTGGCTGCCCGGAAATACGTCTGCATCAGGCGTTCGCCGGCGCGCTTGTGCGCCGTGGCGGCGAGCCCCAGCCGTTCGGCAAGTTCGGTCTGGTAGTCGAAGGCCAGGCGGTCGTCGCGCCGCCCGGCCAGAATATGCAGATGGATGCGCAGCGCCGCCACGCTGCGTTCGGCTTGCGCAATGCGGCGGGCCTCGGCGTGGGTCAGCAGTCCAGCACAGGCCAGGCCATTCCAGCCGCCGCTGATGCCGCACGCCTGCGCCAGCCAGTGAATCGTGTGCAGATCGCGCAGCCCGCCCGGACTGTCTTTCAGGTTGGGTTCGAGCTTGTAGGCGCTGTCGTCGAAGCGGGCGTGGCGTGCGCGCTGCTCGGCCAGCTTGCCGTCGAAAAACGGCTGGGCGTCGAAGCGCGCCTGGAAAGCGCTTTCGAATTGGCCGAACAGGGCCTGGCTGCCCCACAGGAAGCGCGCTTCCAGCAGGTTGGTTTCCACCGTGATATCGGCGGCCGCCTCGGCCACGCAGGCCTCGACAGTGCGCACGCTGTGGCCGATTTCCAGCCCGATGTCCCAACATGCCTGCACCCAGTTTTCCAGCGTGGCCTGTTGCGCGGCGTCGGGCTCATGTGGCAGCAGCAGCAACAGATCGACGTCCGAGCCGGGGAACAACTCGCCGCGCCCGTAGCCGCCCACCGCGGCGAGACAAAAGCTGCCGGGCAGCGCCAGCCCGGCGCAGATGTCCGCCAGCACGCCGTCCACCAGACCGGCGTGGCGCGTCAGATAAAGCGAAACCGCGGGTTTTTTGAGATACGCCGCAACCAGCGCCGCGCGGCGGGATTTCAGCCGTTCGCGCAGGCCGGCAAGCAGCGGACGGTTCACACCGCCAGACGCGAGAGATCGGGGACGGCCGGGCTGCCCGCCGATAGCGTCATCACCTCGAACCCGCTGTCGGTGACCAGCACCGTGTGTTCCCACTGCGCCGACAGGCTGCGATCCTTGGTCACGATCGTCCAGCCGTCCGGCATCTGGCGAATATCGCGCCTGCCCGCATTGATCATCGGCTCGATGGTGAACGTCATGCCGGTTTCCAGCAGCAGACCCGTGCCGGGCTTGCCGTAGTGCAGTACCTGCGGGTCTTCGTGGAACCCCCGGCCGATGCCGTGGCCGCAGAACTCGCGCACCACGCTGTAGCCGCTCTTTTCGGCAAAACGCTGGATCGCGTGGCCGATGTCGCCCAGCCGCGCGCCGGGTTTCACCTGATGGATGCCGATCCACATCGCCTCATACGTGATCTGGATCAACCGCCGCGCCTGCGGCGTCGTCTCGCCCGCAACGAACATGCGGCTGGTGTCGCCGTGCCAGCCGTCCTTGATCACCGTAATGTCCAGATTCACGATGTCGCCGTTTTTCAGCACCTTGTCGCTCGGCACGCCGTGGCAGACCTGATTGTTGATCGAGGTGCAGATGGATTTGGGGTAAGGCACATGGCCGGACGGCGCGTAATTCAGCGGCGCCGGGATCGTGCCCTGTACGTTCACCATGTAGTCGTGGCACAGCCGGTCAAGCTCGCCCGTGGTGACGCCGGGTTTGACGAAGGGGGTGATGTAGTCGAGCACTTCCGCGCCAAGGCGGCCCGCAACGCGCATGCTTTCGATTTCAGCGCCGGTTTTGATGGTGACAGTCATGGGGGGAATTGCGAATCAGTAAAGCCGCATTCTAGCGCGGCTGCCGGGTAGGCAAACAGATGACGCGTTGATGCGTGTGTGGCGGAAGCCGTAATGGGGGGCGAATTCTTGCGGGACCTGTAATTCAAATAGCTAGTGGGCGGCGTCATTTCCATAGGGAATGCTCGCAACAGACAAGCCCGCAAGCTTATGGATCATGGACGGATTAATGCACGCTTCATACAGCAGACATCGATTTCGATATAGATTTCGGGAAAAATAAACTTATTTATCAATAATATCAATAAGATATTGATGTATACAACTAAAGTTGTATAGACAAATCAAAAGACGTTCTTGCAGAGTCCAGCAAATCCCTAAGTGCAGCACTTGGGGATTAATAAAAGCAGGGGGAGTCCATGCATCGCATACGTACCAATCACCGCGTGGAAAACACGCGGGCCGCTCAACGTGTCCATTGTCCCTGCAACTTTTATCGGTTGTGCGGAGAGCACTACCTATGAGCAAGGAGAAGAATAACAAGCCGAAGTTGCCTCGTTTAGTTGGTTCCGGCAATGAAATCGATAAAAGCCTGGATGCAGGAATGAAAACCATCGGGCTGACATCGCGCGAGATACAGATTCTGCGGCAACTTGCCCAGGGTAAAGGCGACAAGAAGATTGCTATCGATCTGCTGATAAGCGTCAAGACAGTCAACCATCACGTCAGCAACATCATGCTCAAGCTCAACGCAACAAACCGAACGCATGCGGTCGCAAAGGCGCTGTTAGCCAGGCAAATCGAAATACGAACCACCGATATCCCCGCCCAACTATGTAACAGACGTATGGGTGACCGGGACAAAATGAGCAAGGGGGATGTTGCCAACATGATGCAGGTGGATGTGGGGTATCAGATACCAAGGCACGTAGAGGAAGCTTTGCCCCGGCCTGCGTCCGTAGACACCATTCAATCACTGGCTGCGATATAGGTAATCTTCCCGATGTGGGGGCGAGGATAGCTGGGTAGAGTGCAGACTCAACTGAGTCTTTACTTGGACTCTTGCTGGAGGCAGTAGCCCACCCTGGCGATGTGATGTTGAGGGTGGACGTTTGGTGGGAACAAAGTCTGGAATAGAAGGCAGATAAGAATGATTCAAGCAATGGGTAGGGCGGGCGAGGATTAAATCAAACTGACCGCGAGAGTGGCTACACCGTTGCCAATTTGATTGTAACGCTCTGAAACTACCCTCTCAATTGATTAATCGTGTCTGAACTGACCCTATTTATCCCGCCATTTATCCATTAGTGCCGTAAGCGATTTTTAACTAGACGAACAGTATTGAGGCCTGACCCCGATGCATGCGATGCACTCGGTATTTATTTCGCGATAAGGAGAAAATGATGGCTTTGGGAAGCATTTATTCATACGTTGGCAAAAATAGTTCAGTTACTGCAAGCCCAGATGGAACCGTCAGTTTTTCAATCAAAACCGGGCCAATCAGTAATGACGTTTCTGTCAGCCAAACAAGTGACGGCTTGGAAATTACCAGTGGAAGCGCCAGCGCTTCTTATGGCTCAGAGACTTATGGGAAGGTGAAAGTATCCGGGGGCACCACAACGACCACAGCCCCCGATGGAACGGTTACTACCACAGGTAATGGTATTACCATCGGATATAGCAATAAGGCTGGCGGGTTGGGGGTGGGGATAAATATCAAGTCTGGTCCCATGGTGCCTCACCCAACAGATCCTCACGCTGCGCCAATCCCTTCTGCAACAATCACACCTGAGATGAGTATCGGGGGTATCAAAATAAAAGGGGATTCGGTAAACATATCGCCGGATGATATTTTTGACCCTGAAGCAGGTGGACCTTGGGGCGGAGGGCTCCTTGGCAACGCTTACAACAAACTACGCCACCGTGATCGCGATATTGATGCAGCCGTGGACGGTAATTTAACCGCCGCCACCAACTTTCGCCAACCAGTCGACCCCCTCACCTTCGACCTCGACGGCGACGGCATCGAAACCGTCGGCATCAACACCGCCGCCCCCATCCTCTTCGACCACAACGGCGACGGCGTTAAAACCGCTACCGGCTGGGTTGCCCCCGACGACGGCTTCCTCGTCCTCGACCGCAACAATAACGGCACCATCGACAGCGGACGCGAACTCTTCGGCGATTCCACCTCCCTGGCCGCAGGCGGCAATGCAGTCGACGGCTTTGCTGCGCTGGTGCAGGAAGACACCAACCTTGATGGCAAGGTGAATGCGGCAGATGCCCGCTTTGCCGACTTGCGCATCTGGCGCGATCTTAATCAGGATGGTGTCAGCCAGGCAGGAGAACTCTCGACCCTGGCCGCGCTGGGCATCGCCTCCATCAACGTCACCAAGACACAAAACAGCACCCTGCTGGGCAACGGCAACGTCATTGCCGACCTCGGCACCTACACCAAAACCGACGGCAGCATTGGCACCCTCGGTGACACCGCCCAACTGGGTGACGTGAATCTTGCCTCGAACAGCTTCATCAGCCAGTTTACCGACAGCGTACCGATCACCGCCCAGGCTGCTGCCTTGCCCGACATGCAGGGCAGCGGACAAGTGCGCGACCTGCGCGAGGCTGCCAGCCTGTCTGCTTCGCTGGTAACGGCGTTGAGCAGCTATGCAGCCGGCGCCACCCGAGACGCACAGATCACCCAACTCGATTCTCTGCTCAAAGCCTGGAGCGACACCAGCACCATGGCCACCACCGCCACCGGCGCCTACGCTGGGCATGCGCTGACAGTCAATTTTGCTGGGATCACCAGCGGCAGCGCGGCGTATCAGGCATGGCTGGACAAGCTCACCGTTCTTGAGCGGTTCAATGGCCGCACCTTCCAGACAGTGCCCACCGGCACCGCCCCGGTCACCCTGAATATCAGCAGCGGACAGATGAACCTGCTGAATCAGAGCTATGCCGCCTTGGAGAATTCGGTCTATGGCGCGCTGGTGTTGCAAACGCGATTCAAGCCGTTGATCGAGAGCATCGGCCTGGTGCTGACGGCGGATGGGATTGAGCTGGATTTCAGTGCGGTGCAGCAGACATTGCAGACACGGATCGATACCAGTGCTGCGGATGGATTGAAGGATTTGATTGATTTCAATCGATTTAGCGGGCTGTCGGGAGCTGGGTGGGATGGCTGGACAATGTTGGGAAATGCGATGAGTAACGCACCCGGCACGGTAGTCGATGCGGTATTGGATGAAATGAAATTACGCGTGTCAGCTAATTTCAATGGTACGGCTGGAGATGATTTCGCATTTGCCACAAATGGCAATGACTATCTCAGCGGCAACGCAGGCGCCGACACGCTGTTTGGCCAGGACGGCACCGACACCCTGAACGGCGGTGCGGGTGCC
>NZ_JADMKC010000018.1:40615-160059 GCF_018780105.1 Thiobacillus sp. | reverse complement strand
AGCTACCCCGGCTACAAGATCGAACAGATCAAGTTCAGCGACGGGGTGACGTGGGATCAGGCCGCGATCATGGCGCGCGTCATCACCAACGGCACGGCGGGCAACGATGGGATCACCGGTTACAACGACGGCACCAACCGCATCTATGGACTGGACGGCAGCGACAATTTGACTGGCGGCGCACTGAACGACCTGATCGACGGCGGCACCGGCACCGACACCCTGAACGGCAACACGGGTGACGACACGCTGTTTGGCCAGGACGGCACCGACACCCTGAACGGCGGTGCGGGTGCCGACACCCTCGTCGGCGGCGTCGGCAACGACGCCTTGAATGGCGATGCGGGCAACGACACCTATTTGTTCGCCACCGGCGCGGGCGTGGATCGCATCACTGACTACGACACCACCGCAGGCAACACCGACGTTGTGCAGTTCAGCAACGTCGCCTCCACCGCGTTGACCGCGCTGGAACGCCAGGGCAACGACCTGGTGTTGAAGTACGGCACGGCGGATCAGGTCAGCGTCAGTGAATTCTTCTACAGCAGCTACCCCGGCTACAAGATCGAACAGATCAAGTTCAGCGACGGGGTGACGTGGGGGCTAGCGGATGTCCTGCTTGGTAGCATAAGTGCCGACACGCTTGTTGGAGGTTCGGGTGATGGCGTATTGATGGGGTATGCCGGAAATGATGCGTTAAGCGGGAATGGCGGTAACGACCTGCTGGATGGTGGCTTGGGAGCGGACACGCTGGTTGGTGGAGTGGGCAACGACATTTATGTCGTAGACGACCTGGGCGACAGTGTGAGCGAAACCTCCACCCTGGCGACCGAGATCGATACCGTTCAATCCTCGATTACCTACACGCTGGGTGCCAATCTCGAAAGCCTCACGCTCACCGGAACTGCCGCCGTCAATGGAACAGGCAATGCGCTTAACAACATGCTCACAGGCAATGGCGCGGCCAATGTGCTGTCCGGCGGCGCAGGCGCAGACACGCTGACCGGCAGCGCTGGCAACGATAGTCTGATTGGCGGTGCAGGCAATGACCGGCTGGATGGTGGCGTGGATATTGACAGCATGGCTGGCGGCGCGGGAGATGACGTCTACGTCGTCGATAACGCGGGTGACGTGGTGACCGAGAATCTTAACGAAGGCTATTGGGATACGGTTGAAAGTTCGATCAGCTACACCCTGGGTGCCAACGTTGAGGCGCTTACCCTCACAGGCACCGCTGCCATCAACGGCACGGGTAACACCCTGGACAACACGCTTACTGGCAATAGCGGCAATAACGTGCTGACGGGTGGAGCGGGTTACGACACCCTGGATGGAGGCGTGGGTGCGGACACTATGGTTGGTGGCACTGAAGATGACTATTACGTTGTCGACAACGCGGGTGACATCGTCACCGAAAACGCCAACGAAGGCGACGACAGCATCGAACTTTACCTGGCAGCTGACTACATCCTGGGCACCAACGTTGAAGGGATTTACCGTTACGGCACGGGCAACTGGAAGACCACTGGCAATGCGCTGAACAACTATCTCTATGGCAATAGTGGTAAAGACACCCTGATTGGTCTGGGCGGCAATGACATCTTGTGGGGCGGCTCGGGCATCGACACCATGCAGGGTGGCACGGGCGACGACACCTATTACGTCGACAACGCAAGCGATATCGTCACCGAGAACGCCAACGAAGGCACGGACACGGTTTACGTCTGGAGTACGGTGGCGCACACCCTGGCGGCCAACGTCGAGAATGGCGTGCGCATGTTCAATGCGGGCAGCCTGACGGGCAACAGTCTGAACAATACGCTGACAGGTGCCTATGGCAACGACACCCTGGTTGGTGGCGCGGGCAATGATCGCCTTATCGGCGGAGCGGGTACGGACACCCTGCAGGGTGGAACCGGAGACGATACTTACGTTGTCGATGTGGCTACCGATATCGTCACCGAGAACCTCAATGAAGGCTATTGGGACACGGTTGAAAGTTCGATCAGCTACACTCTGGGCGCCAACGTTGAGGCGCTCAACCTCACTGGCACGGCAGCCATCAATGGCACCGGCAACGCCCTGGACAACACCTTGACGGGCAACAGTGCCAGCAACGTGCTCACGGGTGGAGCGGGTAATGACAGCCTGGATGGTGGCGTGGGTGCGGACACGATGATAGGCGGAGTGGGTGATGATTATTACGTTATCGACAACGCGGGTGACATCGTTACCGAGAACGCAGGTGAAGGCACCGACACCGTCGAGTTCTATCAGGCAGCGGATTACACCTTGGCGGCCAACATTGAATACGCCTATCGCTACAGCACGGGTAGCTGGAAGACCACCGGCAATGCATCCAACAATTATCTATATGGCAACGAAGGCAACGACACCCTGATTGGGCTGGGTGGCAACGACATCCTGTATGGCGATGCCGGTGCGGATACTCTGATTGGCGGCGTGGGTGACGATACCTACTACATAGAAAGCGCAGGCGATGTTGTAACCGAGAGCGCCAACGAAGGCACGGACGCGGTTTACGTGTTTAGCTCAGCAGCCCACACTCTGGCGGCCAACGTCGAGAACGGTTCACGCTCGTTCTGGGCGGGCAGCCTGACGGGTAATAGCCTGAACAACACCCTGACAGGCAGTTGGGGCAACGACACACTGATTGGCGATGCGGGTGATGACCGTCTGACGGGGCTGGGCGGTGTTGATACCCTCACCGGCGGCATAGGCAACGACACCTACGTCCTGGGTCGTGGTTATTCTGCCGACACCGTAGTCGAAAACGACGCCACCGCAGGCAACACCGACATCGCCCAGTTCCTGACCGGCGTCGCCGCCGACCAGATCTGGTTCCAGCACGTCGGCAACAACCTGGAGGCCAGCATCATCGGCACCAGCGACAAACTGGTAGTCAAGGACTGGTATCTTGGCAGCGCCAACCACGTCGAGCAGTTCAAAACCACCGACGGCGCCAAGACCCTGCTCGACAGCAACGTTGCGAATCTGGTCAACGCCATGGCCAGCTTTGCGCCACCGGCCGCCGGGCAGACCAGCTTGCCGACCAACTACCAGACCGCGCTGGCCCCGGTGATCGCAGCCAACTGGCAGTAAGCAAGCTGTTGTAGGTTTCACCCCGCCCGCTGACCTTTCTCCTGCATGGGAGAAAGGTCAGCGGGCATTTCCTTTGAAGTTTGAGTGGTGTATGTCAGAACAAGAATCTCCGAGCGTTGCAGCTCCATCCAGTGCGGCGTTGGACACTGGCCTTACTTGTCTGGTGATGCTGGCGCGCTTCCACCAGATCGCGGCCGACCCCGAGCAGCTGGCGCACCAGTTCAAGGTAACAGGCGAACCTCTTGGTCGCCCAGACATTCTCCTCGCCGCCAAACACCTTGGCTTGCAAGCCAAGCCGGTCAAGACCACGATCGATCGCCTCGATCGCACCCCGCTGCCGGCTATGGCGGTGGACAAGGATGGCGGCTACTTCATTCTCGCCCGCTTCGACGCCGACAAGGCGCTGATCCATGACCCCAAGGCCGAACGTCCAGAAGTGGTGTCGCGTGACCAATTGCAGGCCCGCTGGGGGTCGGCAGACAAAGGACCGTCCGGCGAACTCATCCTGTTCACCTCGCGTGCCTCGCTGATCGGCGAGATGGCCAAGTTCGACTTCTCCTGGTTCATCCCCGCCGTCGTCAAATACCGCAAGCTGCTTTACGAAGTGCTGCTGGTGTCGTTTGTATTGAATCTGTTCGCGCTCGTTACCCCGCTGTTCTTCCAGGTGGTTATGGACAAGGTGCTGGTGCATCGCGGCCTGACTACCCTGGACGTCATCGCCGTTGGCTTGCTGGTGGTGTCGATCTTTGAAGTCGCGCTCTCGGGTCTGCGCAGCTATGTCTTCGCCCACACCACCAGCCGCATCGACGTCGAACTCGGCGCGCGCCTGTTCCGCCACCTGCTGCACCTGCCGTTAGGCTATTTCCAGGCACGCCGGGTTGGTGATTCGGTAGCGCGAGTGCGCGAGCTGGAGAACATCCGCGCTTTTCTCACCGGCAATTCGATCACCGTGGTGCTCGACGTGTTGTTCTCGGTCGTATTCATCGGCGTGATGTTGTTCTACAGCGGTTGGCTGACGCTGGTGGTGCTGGCCTCCTTGCCGCTGTATTTCGTGATTGCCCTCCTGGTCACGCCGCTGCTGCGCGCCCGGCTGCACGAGAAATTCAACCGTGGCGCCGAGAATCAGGCCTTCCTGGTCGAGACCGTGTCCGGCATCGACACCCTCAAAAGCATGGCAGTGGAGCCGCAGATGCAGCGCCGCTGGGATGCGCAACTGGCAAGCTACGTGTCCGCCGGTTTCAAGTCCGCAACCCTCTCGACCCTTGCGCACGAAAGCACCAATCTCATCGGCAAGCTCGTCACAGTCGGCACGCTGTGGCTGGGTGCCAAGCTGGTGATCGAAGGCCAGCTCAGCGTCGGTCAGCTCATCGCCTTCAACATGCTGGCCGGGCGCGTCGCGCAACCGATCATGCGGCTGGCGCAGTTGTGGACCGACTTCCAGCAGACCGGCATTTCCGTCCAGCGCCTGGGCGACATCCTCAACGCGCCCACCGAAGCCGTCGGCGCCAAGAGCAGCCTGCCGCCGATTGCCGGACGCATCACCTTCGATCAGGTGCAGTTCCGCTACCGTCCCGATACTCCCGAAGTGCTCAAAGGCATCAGCCTCGACATCGCCCCCGGCGAAGTCATCGGCATCGTCGGCCGCTCGGGGTCAGGCAAGAGTACGCTGACCAAACTGATCCAGCGCCTGTATGTGCCCGAACGCGGCCGCGTGCTGATCGACGGCATGGATTTGACGCTGGTTGACGCCTCCAGCCTGCGTCGCCAGATTGGTGTGGTGTTGCAGGACAACGTGCTGTTCAACCGCACGCTCAGGGAGAACATCGCACTGGCCGACCCCGGCGCGCCGCTTGAGCAGGTGATTGCGGCCGCCAAACTGGCGGGGGCACACGAGTTCATCCTGGAACTGCCCGAAGCCTACGACACCATGGTCGGCGAACATGGCTCAACGCTTTCCGGCGGCCAGCGCCAGCGCATCGCCATCGCCCGCGCCCTGATGACGCGGCCGCGCATCCTCATCTTCGACGAAGCCACCAGTGCACTGGATTACGAATCCGAACGCATCATCCAGAACAACATGCAGGCAATTTGCCAGGGCCGCACCGTCATCATCATTGCACATCGCCTATCCGCCGTGCGCCATGCCAACCGCATCCTGGTGATGGATCACGGCCAGATCGTTGAAGCCGGGACGCATGGTGAATTGCTGCAACACGAAGCGGGGCATTACTCGCGTCTGCATCGGCTGCAAGCAGGATGATTCAAACGGGGGTATGGGTTTTAAGCCAATCCTTGAGCGCGGCGTCAAGTCGGGTTTGCCAGCCATCGCCTGTCGCCCGGAACGGCGCGACTACCTCGGGCGAGAGCCGGATGGTAATTCGTTCCTTGAGCGGCGCTTTCTGTGCACCGCGCGAGCGGGACGCAAGGGTGGTTTTCAGGGATGTGGGCAGGCCGGAGAAAGGGATTGCCTGCTTGAAGTCTTCCTCGGTCAGTTCCCTGACTTCGCCTTCTTTATTGGTTAAGGGTAAGTGCTTTGCCATGTTTGTTCGCCTCTCTCAAATTGGCCTTGCGAAAACTGATGACTCGGATGCCATTTTCAATTTCCACAAAGCACAAGACATGCAGACGCCAGTCCAGATAACCCACAGCAATAATCCGTATTTCGCCGTAATCGTGTCGCTCGTCTGTCAGATATTCCGCGCTGTCGAAATCGAAATCTGCCGCCCGCTCGAACGATAAATTGCGCTCGTGGATATTCCGTTCGTTCTTGGCTGTATCGAATTCGATGCGCATCGTCAGATTGTATGTACAGAATGGTCATTGAGCAACCGACAAATAACCTTAAAAAAACATCATGCTAAAACGCCACGCCTTCGTCGACCTCTTCAAGCGCTACGCCAAAATCTTCCGCCACGCCTGGTCACAGCGCAAAGAGACCGACGCGCCCGACCTGCATCCCCACGAAGCCCAGTTCCTACCCGCCGCACTCTCCCTGCGCGACACGCCGGTGCATCCCGCACCCCGCATCACGCTGTGGCTCATCATGACCTTTGCGCTGATCGCGCTGCTGTGGGCTATCTTCGGCCGCATTGATGTGGTGGCGACGGCGGTCGGCAAGATTATCCCCAACGACCGCACCAAGGTCATCCAGCCGATGGAAACCGCCGTGGTCAAAGCGATCCACGTGCGCGATGGACAGGAAGTCAAACTGGGCCAGGTGCTGATCGAACTTGATGCCACCAGCGCTGCCGCCGACAGCGAACGGCTGCGCAACGAAGCTTTGACCGCGCGGCTAGAAGCCATGAGAGCACAAGCCCTGTTGACGTCGCTGGCAAACGGCACCTCGCCCAGGTTGCAAGCGCTGGATGGCGTTGATCCTGCCCGGCTGCTCGCTGAACAAAGCCAGGCCACCGGCCAGTACCAGGAATACCAGGCCCGCCAGCGGCAATTGCAGGACGAGATCATCCGCCGACGGGCTGAACTCCAGACCACCCAGGAGCAGGTCACCAAACTTGAACAAACCGCGCCCATCGCCCGCCAGCGCGCGCAGGATTACCAGAAGCTGGTGAAAGAGAACTTCATTTCCCAGCACGGCTATCTGGAACGCGAACAGGCGCGGATCGAACAGGAGCAGGATCTGGCCAGCAGTCGATCCAAAGTGATGGAAATCCGTGCTGCGTTGGCTGAGGTTCAACAGCAGCAAGCCACCCTCGCCGCCGAAACGCGCCGCCAGCTGCTGGATCAGCACAATCTCGCTGCGCAAAAAGCAGCGTCGCTGGAGCAGGAATGGGTCAAAGCCGACCAGCGCGGCCGCTTGATGCGCATGACCGCTCCCGTCGCAGGCACGGTGCAGCAACTGGCCGTCAGTACCGTCGGTGGCGTGGTCACTCCCGCGCAGCCCTTGATGGTGATCGTGCCCAAAGAGAATGTGCTCGAAGTTGAGGCCATGCTGCCGAACAAGGACATCGGCTTTGTGAACCCCGGGCAGGACGCCGAGGTGAAAGTGGAAACCTTCCCCTTCACCAAGTACGGCACGATCCACGGCAAGATTACCCAGGTGTCATCCGACGCGATCCAGGACGAAAAGCTGGGGCTGATCTACTCCACCCGGGTGAAGCTCGCCAAAGACACGATTCAGGTGGAAAACAAGGCGGTACGACTCAGTCCAGGGATGGCGGTGACGGTTGAGGTCAAGACCGGCACACGGCGGGTGATCGAATATTTCCTGAGTCCGCTGATGCAGGTGACGAGTGAGAGTTTACGGGAGCGGTAATAGAGACCAATCTATATGGCTATATATCTTGGGTAGGCGTTGATATAAAGGCCTACTCCCACTACAATGCCCGGCTGTTCGAAATGGTTCGGACAAATTCGCACACCTGTCGTTAAAGGGTGGCGTCGCGTTCAAGTGGTACGCGCGCTGCTGACGGGTGGAGGCTTAACCCTTTAGGAGTCATTGCAATGTCCTCAGTCACTATGCGTCAAATGCTGGAAGCCGGTGTCCATTTCGGTCACCAAACCCGTTTCTGGAACCCCAAGATGGCACAGTACATCTTCGGTCATCGCAACAAAATTCATATCGTGAACCTGGAAAAGTCGCTGCCGATGTTCCAGGACGCGCAAAAATTCGTCCGTCAACTGACCGCCAACAAGGGCACCGTTCTGTTTGTGGGCACCAAGCGTGCCGCGCGCGAGATCGTGCGTGAAGAAGCCGAGCGCGCAGGCATGCCTTATGTCGATAACCGCTGGCTGGGCGGCATGCTGACCAACTTCAAGACGGTCAAGCAGTCGATCAAGCGTATGAAGGATCTGGAGGCTTCGCTGGCCGAGCCGGGCCGTCTGTCGAAGAAGGAAATCCTCACGGTGCAGCGCGAAGCCGACAAGCTGAATCGCAGCCTGGGTGGCATCCGTGAAATGAACGGCCTGCCGGACGCTATTTTCATCATCGACGTCGGTTACCAGAAGGGGACCGTGGTCGAGGCCAAGAAGCTGGGCATTCCGGTGATCGGCGTGGTCGACACCAACAACAGCCCGGAAGGCGTGGCTTATGTGGTGCCCGGCAACGACGACTCGGCACGTGCGATTCGTCTGTACGCGCGCGGCATGGCCGATGCGGCGCTGGAAGGCCGTGCTCAGATCCTCGGCGAAATCACCGGTGGCGAAGAGTTCATCGAAGTGGAAGAAGAAGGCGACGTGGCCGCTGAATAAACGCGACACGCCGTAACATCGCCGGAATAGATTTCCGGCGTCATGTATCTGAGGAGGGGCGTTGGCCCCTCTTTCTGCATGAGCTGACCGATTTGCTGTATTTAATTTATTAGGGAGTTAGGAACATGGCTGAAATCACTGCAAGCATGGTTAAAGAGCTGCGCGAGAAAACCGACGCGCCGATGATGGATTGCAAAAAGGCGTTGTCGGAAGCCGAAGGCGATATGCAGAAGGCAGAAGAAATCCTGCGCGTGCGTTTCGGCAACAAGGCTGCCAAGAGCGCGGGCCGCGTGGCGGCTGAAGGCGTGGTCACCATCGCCATCAGTGCCGACGGCAAGTCGGCTGCGATGATCGAAGTCAACTGCGAAACCGACTTTGTGGCGAAAAACGACGATTTCCTGGCGTTGTCCAATGCGCTGGCCAAAATGGTGCTGGAGCAGAATCCGGCTGACGTGGCTGCGCTGTCCGCACTGGCTTACAACGGTTCCACGGTGGAAGCGGTTCGCACCGAGCTGGTCGGCAAGATGGGCGAGAACATGTCGGTGCGCCGTTTTGAACGCCTGAGCGGCCAGGGTAAGTTCGCCAGCTATATCCACAGCGGCAAGATCGGCGTGCTGGTCGACGTCAGCGGCGACGAAGCGCTGGCGCGCGATATCGCCATGCACATTGCTGCGTCCAAGCCGAAGTCGCTGGATGCTTCCGGCGTGCCGCAGGCGCTGCTGGACATGGAGCGCCGCGTTGCGATCGAGAAAGCCAAGGAAGCCGGCAAACCGGAAGCCATGCTGGACAAGATCGCCGAAGGCACCGTGCAGAAGTACCTGAAGGAGGTCACCCTGCTGTCGCAGCCCTTCGTCAAGGACGACAAGCAAACCGTCGAGCAGGTGCTGAAGTCGAAGAATTCGCAGTGCCATGGCTTCACCATGTATGTGGTGGGCGAGGGCATCGAGAAGAAAGTGACCGACTTCGCGGCTGAAGTCGCTGCCGCCTCCAAGGTCTGATCGCGATGGCGCAGGCGCGTCGCATTTTGTTGAAGCTCTCCGGCGAGGCGCTGGGTGCGGATGCGTCCGGTGCCGACTCGTTCGGTTATCGCGCGGAGACGCTAGCGGGTTTTGTCGGGCAGATTCGCGAAGTGGTCGAACTGGGCGTGCAGGTGGGCATCGTCGTCGGCGGCGGCAACCTGTTTCGCGGGGCGACCGGCGCGCTGTCCGGCATGGACCGCGCAACGGCCGATTCGATGGGCATGCTCGCCACGGTGATGAATGCGCTGGCGCTGAAGGATGCGCTGGTGCGTGCCGGGGTGCCGGCGCGGGTGCAGACCGCAGTGGCGATCACGCATGTGGGCGAAGCCTTCGAGCGCGACACGGCCCTGCGTCACCTCGAATCGGGTAGCGTGGTGATTTTTGGCGGCGGAACGGGCAATCCGTTTTTCACCACCGACACCGCGGCGGCATTGCGCGGTGCTGAAATCGGCGCCGACCTGCTGCTGAAGGCGACCAAGGTCGATGGCGTGTACACCGCCGATCCGAAAAAAGATGCCACAGCGACGCGCTATGCGAGCCTGAGTTTCGACGAGGCGATCCGCAACAACCTGGCCGTGCTCGACACGGCTGCGTTCGCCCTGTGCCGCGAGCAGAAACTGCCGTTGGTCGTGTTCGATATTTTCAAACCGGGCGCCCTCAAGCGTGTGGTGATGGGCGAAGACGAAGGGACGCGCGTCACGCCTTGAACGCGCTTTACGAAGGAAGGAAACACAATGGCTGAAATGACGATTGCGGAAATCAAACAGTCTGCCGAGCAGAAAATGGGCAAGTCGCTGGAGTCGCTGAAAAACGATCTGGCGAAAGTGCGCACCGGGCGCGCGCATACCGGCATCCTCGATCATGTGATGGTGGATTATTACGGCAGCCCGACTGCCGTGCCACAGGTGGCAAACGTGTCGCTGGTGGACAGCCGCACCCTGGGTGTGCAGCCCTATGAAAAAAACATGATTGGCAAGATCGAAAAAGCGATTCGCGACGGCGATCTTGGCCTCAACCCGGCCACGCACGGCGACATCATCCGTGTGCCGATGCCCTCGCTGACCGAAGAGCGTCGCAAGGATCTGATCAAGGTGGTGCGCGGCGAGGCCGAAACGGCGCGCGTCGCGATGCGCAACATCCGCCGCGATGCCAACGGTGCAGTCAAGGACATGGTCAAGGCCAAAACGGCGACCGAGGACGAAGACCGCCGTACCCAGGACGAAGTGCAGAAACTGACCGACAAATACATCGCCGATATCGACAAACTGCTTGCCGAAAAAGAGAAAGACCTGCTCGCAGTCTGAGCGGCCCCGGCGACCCCGTCCTGCGTGATGACCCGCTCGAAACACCCGGCCTCAAGCGCTGATGTCCCCAAACACATTGCCATCATCATGGATGGCAATGGGCGCTGGGCGAAGCGTCGCCTGTTGCCGCGCGTGGCCGGCCACCGCAAGGGCGTCGAAACGCTGCGTGGGGTGATCCGTGCGTGCGCCGACCGCGGCGTGTCGCACCTGACCGTGTTTGCCTTCAGTTCCGAGAACTGGCGGCGGCCACAGGAAGAAGTCACGTTGCTGATGGAACTTTTCATGCGTGCGCTGGAAAACGAAGTGACGCGCCTGCACGAAAACAATATCCGCTTCCGCCTCATCGGCGACCTGTCCGGTTTTTCCGAGCGCATCCAGACCCTGATCTGCGATGCCGAAACCCTGACCCGCAACAACACCCGACTGACCTTTACCGTGGCGGCCAATTACGGCGGACGCTGGGATATCGTGCAGGCCGTGAAGAAATTGATGTCGGTGGGATTGGCGGCGGACGACATCGATGAAGCCGCACTGGCGCAGCAACTCAGCCTGTCCGATGCGCCCGAGCCGGACCTGTTCATTCGCACCGGCGGCGAAAAGCGCATCAGCAATTTCCTGATGTGGCAGCTGGCTTACACCGAACTGTATTTCACCGATACGCTGTGGCCGGACTTCAACGCGAAAGCGCTGGACGCGGCGATCGACTCCTATCGCACCCGCGAGCGCCGGTTCGGCCGTACCAGCGAGCAGGTTCAAACTTCCTCGTGACGGCCATCCCGGAGCTTGCCCCGAGCATGACGCCTCTGGCACGACGCGTGTTGACCGCTGCACTGCTGCTGGCGGTGTTCGTGCCGGCCGCACTGTGGGCGCCGGCGTGGCTGTGGGCGTTGCTGATGGCGACGGTGGTGGGCGCTGCGGCTTACGAATGGGCCACCCTGAGCCGTTTCCCGGTCACGGCGGCGCGCTTCTACGCAGTCGGGCTGGCTGCCGGCGCGCTGTTTCTGCATAAGCTCACGGGCGCCGATTGGCCGCTTGTTCAAGGCGGACTCGTGTTGCTGGCGCTGGCATTCTGGCTCGTGGTCGCGCCGCTGTGGCTGGCAGGTAAATGGCAGGCGCCGCAGCCCTTTGTGCGCGCGGCTGTCGGCGTGATGCTGCTGCTGCCGACCTGGGTGGCCCTGCTGTATCTGCATGCGCGCGGCCCTGCGGTACTGCTGGGGGTGATGGCCGTGGTATGGATTGCCGACACCGCCGCTTATTTTGCCGGCCGCCAGTTTGGGCGGCACAAGCTGGCACCGACCATCAGCCCGGGCAAAACCTGGGAAGGGGTGGCCGGTGCGCTGCTTGCGCTGGCCCTGTACGCCGCAATCCTGAGCCAATACACCGCAATGCCCTTGTTGCCGCTGTTCCTGATGTTGGTCGGACTGCTGTATTTGTCGGTGCTGGGCGACCTGTACGAGTCCTGGATCAAGCGGGTTGCCGGCATGAAGGACAGCGGTACGCTGCTGCCCGGCCACGGCGGCGTGCTCGACCGTATCGATGCCCTGACGTCCACGCTGCCGATTGCGACTGGCATGCTGCTGTGGCTGGAGCATGCCCTATGAATGCTTCCGCGTTGAAACCCCGCGTTCTCACCGTGCTCGGCGCCACCGGTACCATCGGCGTCAATACGCTCGATGTGGTGGCGCGCCACCCGGAGCGGTTTGAGATTTTTGCGCTGACGGGCGCAACGCAAGTCGATCGCATGTTTGAACAATGCCGCGCACACCGTCCCCGCTACGCGGTGATGACCGAAGCGACGGCAGCAGCGCAGTTGCGCGAACGCGTGGCGGCAGCCGGGCTGACTGTCGAGGTGCTGGAAGGCAGCGCGGCCTTGACTGCCGTCGCTACCGCGCCCGAGGTCGACACCTTGATGGCCGCCATCGTCGGCGCTGCCGGCCTGCCGGCCACGCTGGCGGCCGCGCAGGCCGGCAAACGAATCTTGCTGGCGAACAAGGAAACCCTGGTGGTCTCCGGCCAGCTGTTCATGGACGCCATCGCTGCCAGCGGCGCCGAGCTGCTGCCGATCGATTCCGAGCACAACGCGATTTTCCAGTCGCTGCCGCGCGACTTCAACGGCGATTTCCAGCAGGCCGGCGTGAAAGCCCTGTGGCTGACCGCATCCGGCGGTCCTTTCCGCACCTTGTCGGCCGAAGCCATTGCCATGGCCACCCCGGCGCAGGCGGTGGCGCACCCCAACTGGGTGATGGGCAAAAAAATATCGGTCGATTCGGCGAGCCTGATGAACAAGGGGCTCGAGGTGATCGAGGCGCGCTGGCTGTTCAACGCGCGCCCCGAGCAGATCAAGGTGGTGGTGCACCCGCAGAGCATCGTGCACTCGATGGTCGAATACGCCGACGGCTCGGTGCTGGCGCAGATGGGCACGCCCGACATGCGTACGCCGATCGCCTATGCCCTGGGATTTCCCGAGCGGATCGAGGCGGGGGTATCGGCACTGGAACTGATGGGCAAGCAACTTACGTTCGAAGCGCCGGACACCACGCGCTTTCCCTGTCTGCAACTGGCGTTCGATGCGCTCGCCGCGGGCGGCAACGCATCGGCCGTGCTGAACGCCGCCAATGAAGTGGCGGTGGCGCGTTTTCTCGACGGCGCCGTGCCATTCAGCGCCATCGCCGCCAGTATCGCGCACACGCTCGAGGCGCTGGCGGGTGGCGTGGCGACCACGCTGGAAGACCTGCTCGATGCCGACCGACAGGCACGCGCCGTAGCCGAATCCTATTTGAACCGGGTGCCTGCATGAGCGTGCTGCATACACTGGTCTGGTTTCTGGTCGCCATCGGCATCCTGGTGGTAGTGCATGAGTTTGGCCACTATCTGGCAGCGCGTCTGGCCGGGGTCAAGGTGCTGCGGTTTTCGGTCGGCTTCGGCAAACCGCTGCTGAGCTGGCGCGTCGGTCCGGATCAAACCGAATGGACCCTGTCGCCGTTGCCATTGGGCGGCTACGTCAAGATGCTCGACGAGCGCGAAGGCGAAGTGCCGGCCGCGGAAGCGCATCGCAGTTTCAACCGCGCCACCGTGTGGCGGCGCATCGGCATTGTTGCAGCGGGGCCGCTTGCCAACTTTCTGCTCGCCATCGTTTTTTACTGGGCCTTGTTCATGCACGGCCTGCCAGCGATGAAGCCGCTGATCGGCGAGCCTCCGCTCAACACTCCTGCGGCAGCGGCGGGTCTGGCGGCAGGCGATGAAATCCGCCGCGTCAATGGCATCGATACGCCCACCTTCCAGGATGTGCGCCTGAACCTGCTGCGGGCAGGCGTGGCGGGCGAGCCTTTGCAGATCGAACTGGTCGATGGCCGCAGCGTGCAGCTTGCCCCGCCTGCCATGCGCGATGAGAACCTGGAGCAGGACACCCTGCGTCCGCTTGGCATCGTGCGTTACGACCCGGTGATCGAACCGGTGATCGGCAGCCTGGCGGCCGATGGTGCGGCCCTCCGCGCAGGCTTCAAGCCGGGCGATCGCTTGCTTGCGGTGGATGGCAAGGCGGTCGCGGACTGGCAGGGCTGGGTGAAACTCATCCGGGCGCATCCGGCCAAACCCTTGCGGATCGAGTTTGAACGGCAGGGCCAGCCTGCTGTCATTACCATCACGCCGGATGCAGTCAGCGAAGCGGGTCAGCAGGTGGGAAAAATCGGCGCCGGCCCTCAAATCGATGAAGCCGTCTTTGCCGGCCTGATGACCGAAGTCAGCTACGGCCCGCTTGAAGCGCTCTGGCAGGGCACGGCCAAGACCTGGGAAATGAGCGTCTTCACGCTGGAAATGATGGGCCGCATGGTGCTCGGGCAAGTGTCGTGGAAGAACCTCTCCGGCCCGCTCACCATCGCTGACTATGCGGGGCAGAGCGCGGCCCTCGGCTGGATCAGTTTTGTCGGCTTTCTGGCACTGGTGAGCGTGAGCCTCGGTGTGCTGAATCTGCTGCCTGTCCCGCTGTTGGATGGGGGGCACCTCATGTATTATGTGGCGGAAGTTTTGACAGGTCGTCCGGTGTCCGAGCGCACCATGGAAATAGGCGGCCGGATCGGCATGACGCTACTGCTCCTGCTGATGTCATTTGCCTTGTTCAACGATTTGCAACGCCTGCTTGGCGGATGAAAAAACCCATGCTTCTAAACCGTCTGACGCTTGCTCTCGCTGCTGTGCTGGCCGCGCCATCGGTGCTTGCCGTAGAGCCTTTCACCGTGACCGATATCCGGGTTGAAGGCATCCAGCGTACCGAGGCCGGTACGGTGTTCAGTTACCTGCCGGTCAAGGTCGGTGACACGATGACCGACGAAAAAACGGCAGCGGCAATCAAGGCGCTGTACGCCACCGGATTTTTCAAGGAGGTCCGGCTGGAGGCACGCGAGGGTGTGCTGATCGTCACGGTGGAAGAGCGTCCTTCGATCGCCAAGATCACCCTGGAAGGCATCAAGGAGTTTTCCGAAGAAGACCTCAAGGCCGGTCTCAAACAGACCGGGTTGGCTGAGGGACAGGTACTGGACCGTTCCCTGGTCGACAAGGCCGAGCAGGAATTGCAGCGCCAGTATTACAACCGCGGCAAATATGCGGTCGAGATCAAAACCACCCTGACCCCGCTGGAGCGCAACCGCGTGGCGGTGCAGTTCGATGTGGTGGAAGGCGAGAGCGCCAAGATCCAGCAGATCAATCTGGTCGGCAACAAGGCCTTTTCCGAAGAGGACTTGCTGGATGAAATCACTTCGACCACGCCGGGCTGGTTTACCTGGTACACCAAGAACGACCAGTATTCGAAAGCCCGTCTGGGCGGCGACATCGAAATCCTGCGTTCGTTTTATCTGAATCGCGGTTATCTCGAATTCAACGTCGATTCCACCCAGGTTTCGATTTCGCCGGACAAGCAGGGTATCTACATCACCATCAACATGACCGAAGGGCCGCAGTACACGGTCTCCAGCGTCAAGCTGGCAGGGCAGATGCTGGTGCCCGAAGCCGAACTGCAAAAGTTGATCACGGTGGTGCCGGGCGAAGTGTTCGTGCGCGACCGCCTGACAGAAACCACCAAAAGCATCAGTGAACGGCTCGGCAACGACGGCTACGCGTTTGCCAACGTCAACGCCGTGCCCGAGCTCGACAAGCAGAAAAACGCCGTCGCCTTTACGCTGTTCGTCGATCCCGGCCGCCGGGTGTACGTCAATCGCGTCAATGTCACAGGCAACACCAAAACCCGCGACGAAGTGGTGCGGCGTGAAATCAGGCAGATGGAAGGCGGCTATTACAACGCCGAACAAATCAACCGTTCGCGTGACCGGCTGAACCGGCTCGGGTTTTTCGAGCAGGTGAATATCGAAACCCCTTCGGTTGCGGGCACGACCGACCAGGTCGACGTCAACGTCAACGTCGCTGAAAAATCCACTGGCAGCGTCCAGCTGGGCGCCGGTTTCTCGTCGTCGGAAGGCTTCGTGCTGTCGGGGTCAGTGTCGCAGGCCAACGCATTCGGCACCGGTAATCGGGTGTCGCTGCAACTCAACACCGGCAGCGTCAACACGGTGTATGCGCTGTCCTTCCTGAACCCGTATTACACCCTGGACGGCATCAGCCTGGGCTACGACCTCTACAAGCGCGATGTCGATACCAACAATCTCGACAGTGTCAGCGACTACGAAAGCTCGACGCTGGGTGCTGGCGTGCGGTTCGGATTTCCGGTCAACGAGCGCGACTATATTTCTCTAGGTCTGGTTTATGAAGAAAATTCGCTGAAGGTTGACCCCACTGTTCCTGCGGGGCAGCAGCAAACCGAGTATCAGAAATTCGTTGACCCTGATAAGACGGGTAACAGTACGCGCGACGACAACACGCTGCGTGTGGACGCTTCGTGGGCGCGCGATACCCGCAACAGCTACCTCTTTCCGACCCATGGCATGCTGCAGCGGGTATCGTCGGAAATCGGTACGCCCGTAGGAAGTCTGCAATATTACAAGTTGTCATTGCAGCATCAGCAATTCATTCCGCTCGGACATGACTTCACCCTCATGTTCAATGGCGAGGTGGGCATAGGCGGCGGACTGGGCGATGAAGAGCTGCCCTTCTACAAGAATTTTTATGCGGGCGGCAGCGGGTCAGTGCGCGGTT
This sequence comes from Thiobacillus sp., assembly GCF_018780105.1. GTDB lineage: Bacteria > Pseudomonadota > Gammaproteobacteria > Burkholderiales > Thiobacillaceae > Thiobacillus. The sequence goes on along the minus strand of NZ_JADMKC010000018.1, from coordinate 143,264 downwards.
TTGAAACCGGCACCCTGGGGCCGAAGGATTACACCGGCGATGCCATCGGCGGCGACAGGCGTCTGGTAGGAAATATCGAATTGCTCTTCCCCTTGCCCGGCGTCAAGGCGGATCAGTCCTTGCGCATGTCGGCCTTTATCGATGGCGGCGCCGCGTTTGGTCCGGGCGATGCCAATGGCCTGTACCGGGACTTCGCTTTCGAAGATTTGCGTTTCTCGGCTGGCGTGGCCGTGCTGTGGGTGTCGCCGCTGGGGCCGCTTAAATTCAGCCTGGCCCAGCCGCTGGTCAGCAAGCCGGGCGACAAGGAAGAAGTCTTTCAATTCACCTTGGGCAATGCGTTCTAAGGCAGAGATTTACGGAGTGTGAAAATGAAAATCAAGCTATTGGCCGTTTCCCTGATGCTGGCATCCGCTTTTGCGGTCGCTCCCGCGCTTGCCGAAACGAAGATCGGTTTCGTCAATACCGAGAAACTGCTGCGCGAAGCGCCGCTTTCGGTGGCTGCGCAAAAGAAGCTGGAACGCGAATTTGCCGCGCGCCAGCAGGAGTTGCAGAAGCTGGCCAAGCAGGCGCGCGAACTACAGGCGCAGCTCGACAAGGACGGGGTGACCATGTCCGACACCGAGCGCAAGAACAAGGAACGTGAACTGGGTAATCACAGCCGCGAGCTGCAGCGCCAGGAACGCGAGTTCCGCGAAGACCTCAACCTGCGTCGCAACGAAGAGCTGGGGCAGATTCAGGAGCGTGCGCGCAAGACGATTCAGGAAATCGCCCGCGCGGAAAAATTCGACATCATCATCGAGCAGGCCGTCTTTGTGGATGCCAAAAGCGACATCACCGATCGCGTGATGAAAGCGCTGGGCGGCAAATAAGCCAGACTGATGACGGTTACGCTGACTGAGTTGGTTGCCCGTTTCGGCGGGGAGTTGGTGGGCGATGGCACGCGGACGATCCGCCAGGTTGCGCCGCTGGCACAGGCTGCGCAGGATGAAATAGGCTTTGTCTCGCAAAGCAAATATCTGGCGCAGCTGGCCGCTACCCAGGCCGGCGCAGTGATCCTGCCGCTGGACGCGCGCGATGCGAGCGACCTGCCGCGCATTTTGACCGCCAATCCCTATCTGTATTTCGCGCGCGTTTCGGCCTTGCTGAACCCGCCGCCGCGACCGCCGGTGGGCATACACCCGGCCGCAACGGTGGCGGAAGATGCCGTCATTGCCACCGATGCCTGCATCGCTGCGGGTGCCGTGATCGGGACGGGCGCGGTGATCGGCGCACGCACGGTGATCGGTGCCAACAGTGTGGTGGGCGACCATGCGCGCGTCGGGGCGGACTGTCTGCTGCATGCCCATGTCACCGTGTATCACCGCTGTGAAATCGGCGATCGCGCCATACTGCACTCCGGCTGCGTGATCGGTGCGGATGGTTTTGGTTTTGCACCGAACGACGGTCGCTGGGAGAAGATTCCGCAGATTGGCCGGGTCATGATCGGCGACGATGTCGAAGTGGGCGCGTGTACCACCATCGATCGCGGTGCGCTCGAAGACACCGTGATCGAGGAGGGCGTCAAGCTCGACAACCTGATCCAGATTGCCCACAACGTGGTGGTGGGCGCGCATAGTGCGATCGCGGCCTGTACCGGCATCGCCGGCAGCGCCAGAATCGGTCGCCATTGCACCATCGGTGGCGCGGCCATGATATTCGGCCACATCGAGATCGCCGACGGCACGCGCATATCGACCAACACGCTGATCACCAAGTCCCTGCCCAAGGCCGGCACCTACACCTCGGCGCTGCCGTTCTCGGAGCACGAGGTGTGGCAGAAAAACGCAGTGCACATGCGCAACCTCGACAAGCTGGTCAAGCGCGTCAAACAACTTGAAACTCGCCTTGGCGAATTGGAAAACCCGTCGGAAAGACAATCATGATCATGGATATCACGCAGGTGATGCAATATCTGCCGCATCGCTACCCCTTCCTGCTGATCGACAAGGTGACCGAGATGGAACTCGGCAAGACCATCACCGCGATCAAGAATGTCACCATCAACGAGCCGTTCTTCCCGGGGCATTTTCCGGTCGCTCCGGTGATGCCGGGCGTGCTGATTCTGGAAGCGATGGCACAGGCGGCGGCCATCCTGTCGTTCAAGACCAAGAACATTGCGCCGGAAGACATCGGGATTGTGTATTTCGCCGGCATCGACGGCGCGCGCTTCAAGAAGCCGGTCCTGCCGGGCGATCAGCTGGTGTTGAAGATCGCCATCGTGCGCGAGATGCGCGGCATCTGGAAATACACGGGACGCGCCGAAGTGGACGGCGCGCTGGTCGCCGAGGCGGAACTGATGGCCACCCTGCGCGACAAGCCCTGACATGGCGAAGATTCACCCCACCGCGCTGGTCGCGGCAGGCGCACAGCTGGCCGACGATGTCGAGATCGGCCCCTACAGCATCATCGGCGAGCACGTTGCGATCGGCGCCGGCACCACGGTCGGCGCCCATGCGGTCATTACCGGCCACACCCGCATCGGTGCGCGCAACCAGATTTTTCATTTTGTCTCGCTCGGCGAAGTGCCGCAGGACAAGAAATACGCGGGCGAACCGACGCGGCTTGAGATCGGCGACGACAACGTCATCCGCGAGTTCTGCACTTTCAACGTCGGTACCGTGCAGGGTCGCGGCGTCACCACGATCGGCAATCACAACTGGATCATGGCCTATGTCCATATCGCGCACGACTGCGTGGTGGGCGACCGCACGATCTTCGCCAACAACGCCTCGCTTGCCGGGCACGCCGAAATTGGCGACTGGGTGATTCTGGGCGGCTTTACCGGCGTGCACCAGTTCTGCAAGATCGGCGCGCACGTGATGACGGGAATTTCAAGCGTGGTGTTCAAGGACATTCCGCCCTTCGTCATGGCAGCCGGCCAGCCTGCCGCACCGCACGGCCTCAACAGCGAAGGCCTCAAGCGGCGCGGTTTTTCGGCCGACGCCTTGTCTGCGCTGAAGCGCGCCTACAAGATCGTTTACCGCGAAGGCAATACGGTTGCCGAGGCGCAGACCAAACTCGGGGACGATGCGGCCAGCCACCCCGAAGTACAGCAGTTGCTCGATTTTCTCGCGCGATCCGAGCGCGGCATCATCCGATGATCGATCTGGGGCTGGTCGCCGGTGAAGCCTCCGGCGATCTGCTCGGCGCACATTTCGTGCGCGCACTCAAGCAAGCCCATCCTGCGTTGCGCGCCGCCGGCATCGCCGGGCCCCGGCTCGCCCAGGCTGGCGTCGATGCGGTCTACTCCAGCGACAAGCTGGCGGTCAACGGCTATGTCGAGGTGCTGCGCCACCTGCCTGAGCTATTGTGGATACGCTCGCGCATCACGCGCCATTTTTTGCAGGAGCGGCCGCGCGTCTTCGTTGGCATCGATGCGCCGGATTTCAATTTCACGCTTGAAACACGGCTCAAGCAGGCTGGAATCCCCACCGTGCATTTTGTCAGCCCCTCGCTGTGGGCATGGCGGCCTGAACGCATTCACCGCATCGGGCAAGCGGTATCGCAGATGCTGGTGGTGTTTCCGTTCGAGGAAAAGATTTATCAGGATGCCGGCATTCCCGTCACCTACGTGGGCCATCCGCTGGCCGATGTGATTCCGTTGCAGCCGGATGTCGCGGCTGCTCGCGTCGCGCTGGGACTGCAGGCAGGTCCGGTGATTGCGCTGCTGCCAGGCAGCCGGCTCAGCGAAGTGAAGCGCCACGCGCAGTTGATGCTCGATGCCGCAGGATTGATTCTGCAGCGTCAGCCCGAGGCACAGTTCGTGCTGCCCGCCGCGAGCGAATCGGCTGCGCAGCTGATCCGCCAGGCTGCACAGGGCAGGGCGCTGCCCCTGCATATCCTGAATGGGCAGTCGCATGCCGCACTGGCGGCGTGCGACGTGGCGCTGGTCGCATCCGGCACTGCCACGCTCGAAGCTGCGCTGTTCAAGAAGCCGATGGTGATTACCTACCGGGTGCCGGCACTGACCGCCTACCTGATGCGCAAGAAAGCCTTGTTGCCGTGGATCGGCTTGCCGAACATTCTGGCGCGCGACTTCGTGGTGCCGGAGCGGGTGCAGGAGGACGCGACGCCGGCGCATCTTGCCGCCGACGCGCTGGCCTGGCTCGCGGATGCGCCGCGCTGCCAGGCGCTGGCCGACAGATTTCATGCGATGCATATGAGCCTGCGGCAGAACGCCAGCGCACGCATCGCCGAAGCGCTCGAACCTTATCTGGAGGGCGTGTGACGTCGCCGGTTATTTTGCATGTCGGGCCGCTCGGCTTGTGCGGTGTCGATGAAGCCGGACGCGGGCCGCTGGCCGGGCCGGTGATGGCGGCAGCCGTCATGCTCGATCCCGAACGGCCGATTCCCGGTCTGCGCGATTCCAAGAAGCTCAGCGCAAGCAAACGCGAACAACTGGCCGGCGCCATCCGTTTGCATGCCGCTGCCTGGTGCGTGGCCGAGGCCAGCGTCGCTGAAATCGACCAGTTGAATATCCTGCAGGCCACGATGCTGGCGATGCAACGTGCCGTGGCCGGACTGGCGCGCGCGCCGGACGACGTCTGGGTGGACGGTAACCGTTGTCCCAACTGGTCATGGCGTTCGCAGGCCGTGGTCAAGGGCGACGACAAGGTGGCGGCGATTGCTGCAGCATCGATCCTGGCCAAAACGGCACGCGACCAGTTTATGCAGCAGTTGCACGCGGAGTTTCCTGCTTATGGATTTGCCCAGCATATGGGCTACGGGACGGCCGTACACCTGGCCGCATTGAAAACCCATGGCGCCTGCCCACACCACCGACGCAGTTTCGGCCCGGTTAAACTTGCGCTCGATCAAGCTTTACTTTTTTGAAAGGAAATAGCATGGAACTGTCCGCAATATTGCATGTGCTGGGTATCGTAGTCTGGGTCGGCGGCATGTTCTTCGCCTATATGGCGCTGCGCCCGGTGGCGGCTGCCGTGCTGGAACCACCGCAGCGCCTGACCCTGTGGGCTGGCGTATTCGGCAAGTTCTTCCCCTGGGTGTGGGTGTCGGTGACGCTGGTCCTGGCAACCGGCCTGCACATGCTGATGCAGCTGGGCGCGGCCACGCCGCATTACGCACTGGCTATGCTGGCGCTCGGTGTGGTGATGATGCTGTTGTTCGCCCATGTGTTCTTCGCCCCCTACAAAAAACTCAAGCGTGCGGTGAGCGAGCAGAACTGGCCTGCCGGCGGTGCGGCTCTGGGTCAGATTCGCATGCTGATCGGCATCAACCTCAGCCTTGGGCTGCTGACGATTGCCGTGGTGTTCCTGGGGCGCGCCCTGACCTGAGGCGGTTCAACCCGGAAAATCCACCTAATGGATTATCCGGGTTCAAGGTTCATCCTGCGACGGCGCAGCCAGCAGGCGTTGTACGCTTTGCCGGATGGCCTCCGGCCGCGCTTCACATTGCAACTCGGCGTGAAACCGCCCGTCGCGATACAAATACAGCGTGGGCAGATGAAAGATGCCGAAGTAGCGCGCCACGCCGGTGGCTACGCTGACATCGACTTCATACAGCGCGTCGGCCATTCCGGTAAGCGCTGTCGGCAACAGGCTTTTCCAGCCCCGGCAGGCACCGCAGGCCGGCGCACTGAACAACACGAGCGCTACGCCCGCCGTCGTCGCCAGACGACCGTGATAGCCCCCTTCGTTCAGGCATGAAAATGCCAGCGGAGGGCAGGGCGTCCGGCTGGTAGAATCCACGTTTTCCTCCTGGCTGTCTCTCATGTTGTTTCTCGAATTATTGGGCTATCTGGTCGTGATCCTGGTGGCGGCTGAAATCTTTGTCAACGCGCTCGAACACCTGGGCGAAAAACTCAAAATCTCGGAAGGCGTCACCGGCTCCCTGTTTGCCGCGGTCGGTACGGCCATGCCCGAAACCATGGTGCCGTTGCTGGCGATTTTTGCCGGAACCGGCAATGCGCAGGTTGGCGAAGAAATTGGCGTCGGCGCCATCCTGGGCGCGCCCTTGATGCTGTCGACGCTGTCGGTCAGCCTGATGGCGCTGGCCGTGCTCAAGCGGCGCGGAATTCAGGGCCACCTCACACCCGAGCGCACCGGCCTCAAGCGCGATCTCGACTTTTTCCTGATCGCGTTCTCGCTGGCCTTCGTGGCCTTGTTCATTCCCCATGGCGAGGGCTGGGTGCGTGCCGCCATTGCGTTCGTCATGGTGTTGATTTATTTCATCTACGTGATGATGACCCTGCGCGCGTCGAGCAAGCTGGTCGAAGATGGCCACGCCACCGAGGCCGGCTCGCCGATGCTGCTGACCCGGTTGGGCCTGCCACAGAACATGCTGTTCATCATTGTGCAACTGGCGATGGGCCTGGCATTGCTGGTAGTGGGTGCAAAGGGCTTCATTCATGGCGTGGAAGCCGCCGCACCGATCATCGGCCTGTCCGCCCTGCTGCTGTCGTTGATGATCATTCCGATTGCGACCGAGTTGCCGGAAAAAGTGAATTCCATCCTGTGGATCCGCAAGCGCAAGGACACGCTGGCGTTCGGTAACATCACCGGCGCCATGGTGTTTCAGGGCACGCTGCTGCCCGCGATCGGCATTTCGCTGACGCCGTGGGCGCCGCAAATGGAAGTGCTGCTGGGCGTGGTCGTCACGCTGGTGGCGGCCTTCTGGCTGCGCTGGGCTGCGCTGAATGGCGGCTTGCGCGTATGGCATCTGTTTGTGAACGGTGCGCTGTATGTGGGCTACCTGACGGCGGTTCTGATCTGATCCGAACCATCACACAATAAAAAACGGCGGGTTCACCCGCCGTTTTTTATTGCATATCGAAAAGGCTACGCCTTGCGTCGCCGGGCGGCGAATCCGACCAGACCCAGACCTGCCAGCAGCATCGTCCAGGTGTCGGCTTCCGGCACAGGGGTGACTTGCCAGCCGATATCCTGCATGGCGGCGAAATCGAGTTCGGTGAAATATTTTCGGGTGCCGTTGGTGAGGCTGGGCGTCATCGCCGCTTCCTGGCTGACGCCATTGGCGAAACTCAGGGTGCCCGACGCCCAGTGGTCTTGATCGCCGTTCAAGGCGTGTGAGCCGGCTTCCGCACCGACAAAGTTACCGTTGCTGATCAGATTTTTGAATGAATCGGATGCGCCGAAGCCAAGCAGGTGAGCCAGTTCGTGCACGGCAACCGAGTAAAAGTCGAATTCGTTGTTGTCGAGCCCGGTGGTGGTCTGGCCGAAATGCCAGTTGGTGCCAGCAGAATCGAAAGTGATCGAGCCGCCCCAGGGAGCAACGTCATGGGCGTCCACACCCGCAACATCGCCCTGGCCGCGCTGGGTGGCATCGCTGCAAAAGCTGCCGATACCCGAGCAGTTGTAGCCGCCACCGCCGCCCATGCCAAGGGTGTTGGTGGTGAAGTTGTAGCCACCGGCATAAACCCGGATCACATTGGCGGCGAAGGTGTCGTTGTTGTTGCTGAGCTCTGCGCCAACGGGGTTGGCAGGGTTGAAGAAAAGCGGATCGAAACCATTCGGGCCGGAAGAAGTGATGGCGCTGAATGAGTCGGAAAAACGGCTTTCGAACACGCTGGCAGCGGATTCCAGCACAGATATACGGCTGGCATCGCTGAAAAAGTTGTTGGTGTCGTAGCTGAAGTCGAACTGGATGTCGATGTTGGCTTGAGCCTGCGTAGTTAGCGCAATCAGCAGTGCTGCAGAGAGGGGACGAATAATCATGGGTTCACGCTCCAAATTTAAATGGGAAAGTCAGTTTTTTATTGGATCTTGTTATCAGGCGCTATCCGCTGAGCTGAATCATAGCGCAGCAGGCCATTCGTTGAGTGTTTCAGTTGAGCATGACAGGCCTGTGTCAGCAGGCCCGTATCCGGACTTATTTTGTCGACGGCAGCTCGCGGCGGAACGGCGCGTCCAGCTCATCCATGTAATGACTGATGGCGTCGGTTTCGCGTTCGAGAAAACGGTCGACCGCCTCGCGGAATTCGGCGTTTTCCAGCCAGTGCCAGGAATGCGTGGCAGTGGGGACGAGGCCGCGCGCCAGTTTATGCTCGCCCTGCGCGCCGCCTTCGAACACCTGCAGGCCATGCGCAATCGCGTATTCGATGCCCTGCTGGTAGCAGGTCTCGAAATGCAGGCCGGGCACATATTCCAGGGTGCCCCAGTGGCGACCGTATAGCCGCTGGCCATCCTTGACGCAGAACGAACAGGCGATGGGCTCGCCTTGCCGGTCGGCGATGATGAGCACCAGGTTTTCTGGCATCGACGCGCGGATGGCGGCGAAGAACGCATGGTTTAAATGCGGGTCGCTGCGATGGCGGGCGTAGGTGTCGGCGTAACAGCGATAGAAGTGATCCCAGTCGGCGTCGGTGCTTTCCGCGCCTTCGACCCAACGGAAGGTGACGCCTGCGGCGGCGAGTTTCTTTCTTTCCTGGCGGATTTTCTTGCGCTTGTCGTGCGTCATCGCGGCGAGGAAGGCCTCGAAATCGGCATAGCCCGCGTTATGCCAGTGAAACTGGAAGCCGCTGCGGTGCATGAGCGGCGTGGCCTGGAGCGCGGCATGGTCCGGTTCGGTGGGGAACAGGATGTGCAGGGACGAGAAGCTCAGGTCCTGCATGAGTTTGAGCGCTGCCTGCAGCAGCGTGCCGCGGTCGGCATCGTTTCTTGCCAGCAGGCGCGCGCCAGGCACAGGCGAGAACGGCACGCAGCACACCAGCTTGGGGTAGTAGGCCACTCCGTGGCGGCGATACGCATCTGCCCAGGCCCAGTCGAATACGAACTCGCCCCAGGAATGATGCTTGATGTAGAGCGGCATGGCGGCGTCGAGCTGGCCGTTGCGGAACAGCGCCAGGTGCACCGGCTCCCAGCCGATGTCGGCGCCAACGCATCCGCTGGCTTCCAGCGCGTGTAAAAAAGCGTGGCGCAGAAAAGGCGAGTCGCCCGCCAGTGCGTCCCAGGCTGTCGGATCGAGGTCGGCCATGCGCGGAATCACGCGAATGACGGTTTCCGTGGCTTCCGCATCGGCGGGCTTTGCTTCAAAATGCACGTTTTGGCGAGCTTCCATCAAACATGAACCTGCACGAGTATCAGGCCAAACAAATATTGCGATCGGGCAACATTACCACGCCGCGCGGCATCGCCGCGGCGAGCGCCGACGATGCCGTGAAAGCCGCCACTGAACTGGGCGGCGAGGCCTGGGTGGTCAAGGCGCAAATCCATGCCGGCGGGCGTGGCAAGGCAGGCGGCGTCAAGGTCGTGAAGCAGCTTGATGAGGTGCATGCGCTGGCAACCAGGCTGCTTGGCAGCGTGCTGGTGACCAATCAGAACGCACCCGACGGTCAGCCGGTGAATCAGGTACTGGTCGAAGAAACCCTGCCGATTGCGCGCGAGCTGTATCTGTCCCTGCTGGTCGACCGCGAATCCGAGCGCGTGGCCATCGTCGCCTCGGCTGCAGGCGGCATGGACATCGAAGAAGTCGCTCACGCCACGCCGGAAAAAGTGCTGACCGAAATCTGCGACCCGCTGCTGGGCGTGCAGGATTTTCAGTGCCGTGCGCTGGCGTTTGCGCTGGCCTTGACGGGCGAGGCGTACAAGGATTTCTGCCGCCTGCTGCCGACCTTGTATCGCGTGTTCATGGCCAACGATTTGAGCCTGCTTGAAATCAATCCCCTGATCGTCACCGCTGATAATCGCGTGCTGCCGCTCGACTGCAAGATGAGCATCGACGACAGCGCCCTGTACCGCCGCAAGTCGCTGGCCGAGCTGCGCGACGACAGCCAGATTGACGCCAAAGAAGCCGCGGCCAACGCGGCCAACGTCAACTATGTCGCACTCACCGGCAACATCGGCTGCATGGTCAACGGCGCCGGGCTGGCAATGGCGACGATGGACCTGATTCAACTGGAGGGCGGTACGCCGGCCAACTTCCTCGACGTCGGCGGCGGCGCCACGCCCGAGACGGTGGCGCAGGGCTTCAAGATCATCCTGCTCGATCCCAACGTGCGCGCGGTACTGATCAACATCTTCGGCGGCATCGTGCGCTGCGATGTGATTGCCGAAGGCATCATCCAGGCGGTGAAGGAAGTCGGCGTGAAGGTGCCGGTAATCGTGCGGCTGGAAGGTACCAATGCCGAGATTGGGCGCAAGCTGCTGGCTGAATCGGGGCTGGCGATCCTGGCTGCGGAAAGTCTCACCCATGCCGCCAAACTTGCCGTGGAGAAGGCCGCATGAGCATCCTCGTCAACCAAAATACCAAAGTGATTTGCCAGGGCTTCACGGGCAAGCAGGGCAGCTTCCATTCCGAACAGGCGATCGCCTACGGCACGCAGATGGTCGGTGGCGTGACGCCGGGCAAGGGCGGGCAGACGCATCTGAACCTGCCGGTATTCAACACCGTGCGCGACGCGGTGCGGCAGACCGGCGCGCAAGCGACCATGATCTACGTGCCGGCCGCGTTTGCCGCCGACTCGATCCTCGAAGCGGCCGACGCCGGCATCGAGGTCATCGTCTGCATCACCGAAGGCATTCCAGTACTCGACATGCTGAACGTGAAGGCGGCCTTGCGTGCCAACGGCGCCAAGCTGATCGGTCCAAACTGCCCCGGCATCATCACCTCGGGCGAATGCAAGATCGGCATCATGCCCGGCGTCATTCATCAGAAGGGCAGGATCGGCATCGTCTCGCGCTCCGGCACGCTGACCTACGAAGCCGTGTACCAGACCACGCAACTCGATCTTGGTCAATCGACCTGCGTCGGCATCGGCGGCGATCCGATCAAGGGCCTCGACTTCATCGATTGCCTGGCGCTGTTCGAAGCCGATCCGCAGACCGAAGCCGTGATCATGGTTGGCGAAATCGGCGGCAGCCGCGAGGAGGAAGCGGCCGAATTCATCCGCTCGAACATGAAGAAGCCGGTGGCAGCCTACATTGCCGGGCGCACCGCGCCCAAGGGCAAGCGCATGGGCCATGCGGGCGCGATCATCGCCGGCGGCGCAGGCACGGCGGACGCCAAGATCCGTGCGCTCGAAGCGGCGGGCGTGGTTATCGCGCAGAGCCCAGCCGGGCTGGGTGAAGCCGTGCAGCAAGCGCTGGCTCGAAGCTAGATGTATCTCCCTGAACATTTCAAGGAAGAAAGCCCTGAACGCATTCAGGCGCTTATTCAGGAGAACGCTTTTGGCATGCTTGTGACTGCGCCGCAAGGGCAGCCCTTCGTTAGCCATTTGCCTTTCCTGTTCGAGCCGTCGTCCGGCGCACAGGGGAAGTTGTTCGGGCACATGGCGCGGGCAAACCCGCACTGGGAGCACCTGGCTTCTTGCGATGAGGTGCTGGTGGTTTTTCAAGGGGCGCATGCATACGTTTCACCTTCGTGGTATGCGGCCCCCGGTGTTCCCACCTGGAATTATGCTGTGGTGCATCTAAGGGGAAAGCCACGGATCATGGGATCCGAAGCCGAGCTTGAAGCCCTGCTTGAAAGGCAAACGGATGTTTACGAACAGAAGCAGCCCAAGCCGTGGAAACCCGATCTGGCGGGTGAACGACGTACAAAACTGCTCGGCATGATCGTCGGTTTCGAGATCGAAATTACAGATATTCAGGCCAAATTCAAGCTGAGTCAGAATCGTTCCGCAGAAGATCGGTTGCGAGTGATCGAAGAATTGGAAAGCTCAAAGAATTCCATGGAGGCTTCAGTTGCAAAACTCATGGGAGCTTAGTCGATGAAACTCGGCATCGCCCAACTCAACCCCACTGTCGGCGACATCGCCGGCAATACCGCGCAATTGCTGGCAGCGGCGCGCGAGGCGCAGGCGGCGGGTGCGGCCCTGCTGCTGACGCCGGAAATGTCGATTTGCGGTTATCCGGCCGAAGACCTGGTACTGCGGGCGGATTTTTGCGCGGCCTGCGCGGCGGCATTGCAGCAGATCGCGCAGGACGCGCCGCCCGAACTCGCGCTGATCGTCGGTTACCCCGAGCGCAGCGACCAGGGCTTGTTCAACGCCGTTGCGCTGGTGCGCGGCGGTAAAGTCGAGTCGGTATATCGCAAGCATCACCTGCCGAATCATTCGGTGTTCGACGAGCAGCGCGTATTCGACAGCGACGACCGGCCCTGCGTGTTTACCTGCGACGGTATCCGTTTCGGGCTCAACATCTGTGGCGATATCTGGGAGCCGGGACCTGCTGCGCGCGCGCTGGACGCCGGTGCGGAATGGCTGCTGGTGCCGAATGCCTCGCCGTTTCATCTCAACAAGGAGCACCAGCGCTATGCCGTGGCGCGCTCGCGGATCGTCGAGGCGGGACTGCCGATCGTTTACGCCAATATGGTGGGCGGCCAGGATGAACTGGTGTTCGATGGCGCGTCGTTTGCGATGAATGCGGCGGGCGAGGTGGTGGCGCAGTGCCCGGCCTGGCAGGCCGGTTTGTTCTATTTCGATATTGCGGGCGAGTCATGCAGCGGGCCGCAGCATCAATTGCAGGACGAAGATGCTGCCGTTTACGCCGCGCTGGTGCTGGCGGTGCGCGATTACAGTGCCAAGAATAACTTCAGGGGCGCGCATCTGGGTCTGTCGGGCGGCATCGATTCGGCGCTGACGCTGGCGATCGCGGTCGATGCGCTGGGCGCAGACAAGGTGCACGCAGTGATGATGCCGTCGGACTACACCGCCGGCATCAGTGTGGAAGATTCGCGCGACATGGTGCAGCGGCTGGGCGTGCGCTATTCAGAAATCCCCATCAAGCCGGTGTTCGATGCTTTTCTGGCGCAACTGGCGGGCGAGTTTGCCGGGCGTGCGGCCGACACCACCGAAGAAAACCTGCAGGCCAGAACGCGCGGCACGCTGCTGATGGCGTTGTCGAACAAATTCGGTACGCTCGTCCTGACCACCGGCAACAAAAGCGAAATGGCGACCGGCTACGCCACCCTCTACGGCGACATGGCGGGCGGCTTTGCCGTACTGAAGGACGTGGCGAAAACGCGCGTGTTCCGGCTGGCGAATTACCGCAACGGCTTGTCCAGCATCATTCCGCAACGCATCATCGACCGCCCGCCGTCGGCCGAGCTGCGCCCCGATCAGACCGACCAGGACAGCCTGCCGCCATACGACGTGCTGGATGCGATACTGGCGGCCTACGTCGAGCGCGATCTGTCGGCGCACGATATCGTGGCGCAGGGCTTCGATGCCGCCGTTGTGCGCAAGGTCATCCGCCTGGTGGATCTGGCTGAATACAAACGACGCCAGGCCCCGCCCGGGCCACGCATTACCCCGCGCGGTTTTGGCAAGGATCGCCGCTATCCGATTACCTCGAAATACCGACCCGAAGGAGATTTGCCGTGAAAAAAATCGAAGCCATCATCAAGCCGTTCAAACTCGACGAAGTGCGCGAAGCGCTTTCCGATATTGGCGTAACCGGCCTGACCGTCACCGAAGTCAAGGGCTTTGGCCGGCAGAAAGGCCATACCGAGCTGTATCGCGGCGCCGAGTACGTGGTGGATTTTCTGCCCAAGGTGAAGCTGGAAATCGTCATCGCCGACAGCCTGCTCGACCGCGCAATGGAGGCGATCACCACCGCTGCGCGCACCGGCAAGATTGGCGACGGCAAGATTTTTGTCAGCAACATGGAACAGGTGGTGCGGATCCGCACCGGTGAGTCGGGCGAAACGGCTATTTAAGCCGTCGTCGCCGTTTGATTACCAGAGGCTGTACCAGGGACGGCCTTCGAGATCGACGCCCTTGGCATATTTGCTGTTGGGGAAGTTGAGGTTCATGACGCGCAGCGTGTCGTCGCGCAGATCGGTCAGGTGCAGTTTGTCGTAGGACACCACCATGATCGCCAGCGCTTCTTCCAGCGCTGGGGCATCCGGGTAGTTTTTCAGCACTTCGCGGGCGCGGTTGGCCGAGGCCACCCAGGCTTCCCGCTTCATATAGTATTTGGCGACGTGGACTTCGTTGCTGGCCAGCGCATTCAGCAGATAGTTCATGCGGGCGCGCGAATCTTCCGCATACTTGCTGTCGGGAAAGCGGGTGATCAGCTCCTTGAACGCGAGAAAGGCATCCCGCGCAGCTTGCGGGTCGCGCTCGCTCATGTCCTGTTCGATCAGGTTGCCCAGCAGGCCCAGATCGTCATTAAAATTCGCTAGGCCCTTCAGATAGTACGCGTAATCGACGTTAGGGTGGTTGGGGTGCAGTTTGATAAAGCGGTCGCACGCGGCGATGGCGGAAATCGGTTCGTTGTCCTTGTAATAAGCATATGCCACCTCAAGTTGGGCCTGCTGTGCGTAGCGGCCAAACGGGTAGCGTGATTCCAGTGTCTCGAACAGTTTGACAGCACGCTCGTAGTTGCCATCATTGAGATTGTCCTTGGCCTCGGCATAGAGCTTTTGTGCCGACCAGCCCGAGGTTTCATCCTGAAGTTCGGGCAGGCCGCTACAGCCGCCCAGCGTCAGGGCGACAGTGAGCAGTACGCTGCCCCATGCGCGTTTGAATGTAGTAGAACCGGAAAAATGTTGCTTAAGCATGGAAAAAGACACAGAAAATTCGTCTGACGATTATAAGGGATTAAGCGAAGACGGCGTTCGCGAGCTGGTAATCCCGAACGAGCAGGGCGGCCAGCGGCTGGACCAGGCGCTGTCGGCCCTGTTGCCCGAGTTTTCGCGCAACCGTATCCAGAACTGGATCCGCGCCCGCAAGATTGCAGTGGACGAGGTTTTTCCCTCGACCAAAATGAAGGTTTTTGGCGGCGAGTCGGTACGGGTCGAGATCGAAGCCGATCCCAATGCCACGCCGGATGCGCCGGAAGACATCCCGCTCGATATCGTGCATCAGGACCCGATGCTGCTGGTAATCAACAAGCCGGTCGGCCTGGTGGTACATCCCGGCAGCGGCAACCGCAATGGCACTTTGCTCAATGCCTTGCTGCACTGGGTTCCGCAGGTGGCCGAGTTGCCGCGCGCCGGCATCGTGCACCGGCTGGACAAGGACACCTCGGGCCTGCTGGTCGTCGCCAAAACCCTGCCCGCGCATACCGATCTGGTGCGCCAGCTGCAGGCGCGCACGGTCAAACGCGAATATCTGGCGCTGGTATACGGTGAAGTCGACCACGATGGCACGGTCGACGAGCCGCTGGCGCGCGATCCGCACAACCGCACCAAGCGTTGCGTCCACAGTATGGGCAAGCAGGCGATCACCCACTATGAAGTGGTCGAGCGCTTTCCCTCCAACGTCACCCTGTTGCGCTGCAAGCTGGAAACCGGCCGCACCCACCAGATCCGCGTTCATATGCAGCACATCGGCCACCCCCTGGTGGGCGACACCGTTTACAGCGCCAGCCGTCGCAGCCACCACAAGATCGTGTTCCCGCGCCAGGCATTGCATGCCGAGCGTCTGGGGCTAATCCACCCCTTGTTCAAGGATCTGGTGCAATGGGAATGCCCTCTGCCGGCCGATTTCGAGTCGCTGCTCGAAGCCTTGCGCGAAGATCGCCCCTGGGTGGCTTGAAGTCTGGGGTGTGCATGATCCTAAAAACCGCAGTTGACCGCTTGTCCTCTTGATGAATACCGCATGAACACTGGGTTTTCTGCCTTCGATCATAGTCACCGTTCGGGTGAGACCGCTACGCACCCGCTGGCACGCCTGCTCGTGCGCCTGCCTTTGTCGCGCCTCCTTGCGGGCCCCGGCCCGCAGCGTCGTTGCTTCGCGGCAGACACCCGATCAGACGCACCCTCGGGCGCGTCCAACTGCGGTTTCTAGGATGATCGTCCCTGACTGGCCTGCACCGCCCCACGTCAAAAGCCGGATGACCACCCGCGAAGGCGGGGTGAGCGGCGCACCGTGGACGGCCTTCAACCTGGGTGACCACGTCGGCGACGACATGGCGCATGTAGCGGCCAACCGCGCGCGCCTGCGCCAGCAACTGCCATCCGAGCCCGGCTGGCTGAAGCAGATTCATAGTGCAAAAGTGGTGGAAGCCGGCGCTGGCGTGCCGGAGGCCGATGCGTCTTTTACCCGTCAGGCTGGCAGCGTCAGCGTCGTTCTCACCGCTGATTGTCTGCCAGTGTTGTTCTGCGACCGCGCCGGCAGCGTGGTGGCGGCTGCGCACGCAGGCTGGCGCGGGCTGGCTGACGGCGTGCTGGAAGCAACCGTGGCCGCGATGCAGGTGCCGTCAGGTGAAATTCTGGCCTGGATGGGGGCGGCCATCGGCCCGCAGGTGTTCGAAGTGGGCGACGAGGTGCGGCAGGCGTTTGTCGCGCGGCATCCTGAGGCTGCCCACGCCTTCATTCCCCACGCACCCGGCAAGTGGCTGGCCGACATCTACCAGCTGGCGCGTATCCGCCTTAATCACGTGGGGGTTCAGGCTGTCTACGGCGGCGGGCGTTGCACGTATACCGAGACGGACAGCTTCTTTTCCTATCGTCGCGACGGCGTGACCGGGCGCATGGCTTCGCTGATCTGGCTGGAATAGCCCCTAAAAATCCTCTCGCACCCGCAGGTAACGCGGAAAGCGCGGCACGCCGTTTTTCGTCAGGTGCTGGTAGCGGTAAGTGATGCGGGTGCCGATGGGCGGTGGTTGACGGCGCAGCGCGTCGGAGAGCCCGCTGCCGATGCGGAAGCGCTGGCCGTCCGGCATTTCCATTTCCAGTGATCCCGTCATGCCCGCGTATTTGCCCTTGCCCGCCACATGGCCGACCACCACTGCCTCGGCGTCCTGCCAGGGCTTCAGTTTCAACAGCACATCGCTGCGTCCGGTGAGATAGGGCGCATCGGCGCGATGCAGCATCAGGCCTTCGCCGTTCGCCTTGACCACGGCATCGAGTTGCTGCATCAGCGTGGCATGGTCGGCCACGCGCGTCTGCTCGACGGCCTGCAGCCAGGGTACGCCGGCTTGCTCGATCAGGGCGTTCATCAGCTGGAGGCGGGCGCTGAAGTCACCGGCTGCACCGGGCAGCTCAAAAACCAGATACCGCACCTGCCGCCATTCGGCGTCCACCGGCTCGACTTTGCGTACCGTGCCCGACAGCGCATCGAAGGTATCGCGGCCGATCCACAGTTCGCCGTCCAGCTGCGCCGGCGGGAAGTTCGCGGTGAACCAGGCAGGCGCCGGCACCACGCCGCCGCCGCGAAAGCGCAGGGCGCGGCCGTCCCATTGCGCCCGCACGCCGTCGAATTTTTCGCTCACCCAATATTGGGTGACATCGACGTGGGCGGCATATTGCTCGGCCAGCAGCATCGCCGGGGCGGCGGCCGGGGTGTCTGCCCATGCCTGCCCGAGGCCCAGCAGCAGCGCCAGCAGAATGTGTTTCAGTCCAGCCATTTGTGCATGAACTGCGCGTGGCCCATAGCCGGGTCAAGTCGGTAGTCGTCGAACCCCAGCTTTTCGTAGAGCCCCCGCGCGGCGAGGTTACCGGAAAGCACTTCGAGCGTCAGCTTGCATGCGCCGCGCTCGACGGCAATCATTTCGACCGCGGCAAACATCTGCGCCGCAATGCCACGTCCACGATAGTCAGGCAGCACCACCACATCGTGCACGTTCACCAGCGGCCGGCAGGCAAAGGTGGAAAAGCCTTCGATGGCATTGATGAGCCCGACGGGCACGTCGCCCTCGAACGCCATCACGCTGAAAATGAACGGCCGCGCAGCCAGTTGGCTGACCAGATGGGCGCGGGCGAAACCGGACAGTGGTTCGCCGCCGCCCGCCGGGTCGCGCGCGTAGCTGTCGAGCAGATCGACCAGCGCGGCGGCGTGGACGGGGTTGGCGTAATCGACCCGGACTGTCTTGATTAAAAGTGGCTCAATCATCGGCCTGGATGCGCATCGACAAGTCGACCGCGCGGATATGTTTGGTGAGGCTGCCGATGGAAATGCGATCGACCCCGGTTTCGGCCACCGCGCGCACCGTGTCGAGCGTGATGTTGCCGGAGGCTTCGAGCAGGGCGCGGCCATGGGTCACCTGCACCGCGTGGCGCATGTCCGCAGGGCTGAAGTTGTCGAGCAGGATCAGCGGTGCGCCGGCGCTCAGGGCCTGTTCGAGCTCGTCGATCGTTTCCACCTCGATCTGCACGCTGACGGTGTCGCCCGCCAGCTTGAATGCCGCTTCCAGCACCTGGGCGATGCCGCCTGCCGCCGCAATGTGGTTTTCCTTGATCAGGATGCCGTCGAACAGGCCGATGCGCTGGTTCTGCCCGCCGCCGACGCGCACCGCGTATTTCTCGGCGACGCGCAGGCCGGGCAGGGTTTTTCGGGTGTCGAGGATGGCGGCGTGGGTGCCGCGCACGGCGTCGACGTAGGGCCGGGTGGCGGTGGCCACGGCCGACAGGGTTTGCAGGAAATTCAGCGCCGGGCGTTCGGCGGAGAGCAGGGCGCGGGCGTTGCCGCTGATCTCCACCAGGACGTCGCCGGCGGCGACGGCATCACCTTCGTTGATCTGCCAGTCGATCACGCAAACGGGGTCGAGCGCCCGAAAACAGGCGTCGAACCACGGCCGCCCGGCGATCACGGCGGTTTCGCGAGTGATCACGCGGGCGCGGGCGGTTTGGCTGGCCGGGATGAGCTGGGCGGTGAGGTCGCCGCTACCGATATCCTCGTCCAGTGCACGGGCGATATCGATCAGAACCTGGGATTGAATCAATTCAGACATGGCGGGTTGAAATCGCCTGGGCAGGCTTCATGTAAGGGCCATTGAATATACCTTAAAGCACGAGGCCCACTATGCGATTTGACAAGCTCACCACGCAGTTTCAACAGGCATTTTCCGACGCCCAAAGCCTGGCCGTCGGCGGCGACCACGCCTATATTGAGCCACAGCACCTGCTGCTGGCCTTGCTCAATCAGGAAGGCGGCGGCGCTGCGGCCATCCTGTCGCGCGCCGGCGCGCAGGTGCCTGCGCTGAAAGCGGCACTGACGCAGGCGCTGACCCGTTTGCCCAAGGTCGAAGGACAGGGCGGCGAGGTGAGCATCTCGCGCGAACTGAACAGCCTGCTGAACCTGACCGACAAGGAGGCGATGAAGCGCAACGACGCCTTCATCGCTTCCGAGTTGTTTCTGCTGGCGGCACTGGACGACAAGGGTGAAACCGGGCGTCTGATGAAGCAGCACGGTGCACAGAAAGCCGCGCTGGAACAGGCCATCCAGTCGGTGCGTGGTGGCGAAAACGTGCAATCGCAGGAGGCCGAAGGCCAGCGCGAGGCGCTCGCCAAGTACACCCTCGATCTGACCGAGCGGGCGCGTGACGGCAAGCTCGACCCGGTGATTGGCCGCGACGACGAAATCCGCCGCTCGATCCAGATCCTGCAGCGCCGTACCAAGAACAACCCGGTGCTGATCGGCGAGCCTGGCGTCGGCAAAACTGCAATTGTCGAGGGGCTGGCGCAGCGGATCGTGAATGACGAAGTGCCGGAGACCCTGAAGGGCAAGAAAGTGCTGGTGCTCGACCTCGCCGCGCTGCTGGCCGGAGCCAAATATCGCGGTGAATTCGAGGAACGCCTGAAAGCCGTGCTGAAAGAGCTGGCAATGGATCCGGGCCGTTACATCGTGTTTCTCGACGAGCTGCACACCCTGGTCGGTGCAGGCAAGGCCGAAGGCGCGATGGATGCCGGCAATATGCTGAAACCGGCATTGGCGCGCGGCGAGCTGCACCTGATCGGCGCCACCACGCTCGACGAGTACCGCAAATACGTGGAGAAAGACGCCGCGTTGGAGCGCCGCTTCCAGAAGGTTCTGGTGGACGAGCCCAGCGTCGAATCGACCATCGCCATTCTGCGCGGCCTGCAGGAGCGCTACGAACTGCACCACGGGGTCGATATCACCGACCCGGCGATCGTCGCGGCAGCCGAACTCTCGCACCGCTACATTACCGACCGTTTCCTGCCCGACAAGGCGATCGACCTGATCGACGAGGCGGCTGCGCGCGTCAAGATGGAAATCGACTCCAAGCCCGAGGTGATGGACAAGCTCGAACGGCGCATGATCCAGCTGAAGATCGAGCGCGAGGCTGTCAAGCGCGAGAAGGACGAAGCGTCCAAAAAGCGCCTGCAACTGATCGAGGACGAACTGCTGACCCAGCAGCGCGAATACAACGATCTGGAAGAAGTCTGGAAAGCTGAAAAAGCCCAGGTGCAGGGCAGCGCCCACATCAAGGAAGAAATCGACAAGTTGCGCGGCGAGATGGTCGAGCTGCAGCGTCAAGGCAAGCTGGACAAAGTCGCCGAGATTCAATACGGCAAGCTGCCGCAGCTGGAAGCCCAGTTGAAGCATGCCGAAGCGGCCGACACCAAGTCTGCGTTCAAGTTGCTGCGTACCGAAGTCGGCGCCGAGGAAATCGCCGAGGTCGTCTCGCGGGCGACCGGCATCCCGGTCTCGAAAATGATGCAGGGCGAGCGCGACAAGCTGCTGCACATGGAAGACAAGCTGCACAGCCGCGTGGTGGGGCAGGATGAAGCGGTGCGCGTCGTCTCCGACGCCATCCGCCGCTCTCGCGCCGGCCTGTCCGATCCCAACCGTCCGCTCGGCTCTTTCCTGTTTCTTGGCCCCACCGGCGTCGGCAAGACCGAGCTGTGCAAGACGCTGGCCGAATACTTGTTCGACTCGGCCGATCACATGATCCGCATCGACATGAGCGAATTCATGGAGAAGCATTCGGTCGCCCGCCTGATCGGCGCGCCACCCGGCTATGTCGGCTATGAAGAGGGCGGTTATTTGACCGAAGCGGTGCGTCGCAAGCCCTATTCCGTGATCCTGATGGACGAGGTGGAAAAGGCGCATCCGGACGTGTTCAACGTGCTGCTGCAGGTGTTGGATGACGGCCGCCTGACCGACGGCCAGGGCCGCACCGTCGACTTTCGCAACACCGTGATCGTGATGACCTCCAACCTTGGCAGCCAGATGATCCAGCAGATGAGCGGCGACGATTATCAGGTGGTGAAGCTGGCCGTGCTGGGCGAAGTGAAGTCCTACTTCCGCCCCGAGTTCATCAACCGCATCGACGAAGTCGTCGTGTTCCACGCCCTGGACGAGAAAAACATCGCCAGCATCGCGCGCATCCAGCTGCAAGGCCTGGAAAGTCGTCTGGCGCAAATGGAAATGGGGCTGGACGTCAGCGATGCTGCGCTGGCCGAAATCGCCCGCGCCGGCTTCGACCCGCTTTACGGCGCGCGGCCGCTCAAACGGGCGATCCAGAGCGAACTTGAAAACGCTTTGGCGAAGGAAATCCTGGGTGGGCGCTTTGCAGCCAAAGACACCATTCGGGTGGATGCGCGCGATGGTGTGTTCAGCTTCGAAAAAGCAGCGACACCCGCAGGATAAGCATTCCCCAAGCCCAACCCGGCAGTCGGGTTGAGGTTTTGGGAGGCGGTTCATCGCCACAAAGAAAAGGGCCCGGATCGTATCCGGGCCCTTTTTATTGTTCATTGGGAGACCTTGCGAAGCCCGGATGCGGGTTATCGGATGGACTTGCCGGATCGCTACCTTGGTCAGCGTGTAGTACTGTTGCCAACACGAGAAATCAGCTTCGGAGTGTGGCCCACATGAAGAACTGCAACTGGAGCCCGGCTTGCGTACACGTCCTTGTTGGCATGGCATTGACGCTGCTCTCTCCGCTGATCCATGCCGAGCGCCTCCACGGGCGCGTCGTCGCCGTTGCAGACGGCGACACTTTGAACCTTTTGGCTGAAGGTCGGCAATACACAATCAGGATCGCAGGCATTGATGCGCCCGAGCGACACCAGGCCTGGAACGAACAATCGAAACTCAATCTCAGCCGGCTGAGCCTGAACCAGACGGCTGTCGCGGACTGCCCCAGGATCGACCCGCACAGAACGATGATCTGCAAGCTGACGGTGAAAGCGGTTGATATGGGACTGGAGCAGGTAAAGGATGGGATGGCCTGGTGGGCCAAAGACTTGGCCAGAGACCTGTCGCCCGAAGATCAGTCTGCCTGCCAAAGCGCCCAACTCATGGCGCAGTTGATGCGGCGCGGGCTGTGGCGTGAGACCAAGCCCATCCCACCCTGGGCGTTCAGAAAGCAAGGCCGGCTGTTTCCGGATAAAAGCTATCCCGGGTTTTAGCGGGCAGGCGCGCTGTCCGGGCTTTCGAGAATTTTAGCATTCCTGTTCTGGATCGGAATTCCGGGCAATAAAAAGCCCAACCGGGAACGGTTGGGCTTTTGGGTAGATGGTGGAGGCGGCGGGAATCGAACCCGCGTCCGAAAGCCCTCTACAGGCAGTTCTACATACTTAGTCCGGTGATTTTGTGCTTTAGCCTTGGTTACGCCCGCCGAACAGGCTGAACTTTGGCGAGTGGCCTTGATTTAATGTCTGCCCAAGCCACCCGGACAGACACGATCATGCTGAGATTACCCTGCTGTTGGTTGCCCAACCCAACCCGCATGCTGGCTGGTGCAGGGTCTAGCGCAATTAAGCGGCTAGAGCGTAAGTTTCGTCGTTTGCGTTTAAACGATTTTCAGTTGGATTTACGAGGTACTCTGACCCTCGGTATGCCCTACGCTGCTTCGCGACCCCCGTCGAAACCAGGTCGCCCCCTTGTGTTGCTGCTTCAAGTGTAATGCATTGAGTGACGCCGGGTGAAAAAGTTCCGGGGATTTAGGGCCTGATAACGCGCCCTACCGTATGAAAGGAACAGGGTCGCGGGAGACGGCAACCGCGGCCATGTAGCCGAATATCAGCAGCGCGGCGATCCAGGCGGCGATACGCTGGCTTCGGGTTCGGCCGCGTTTGAGGGCGATAGTTCCGAGCACGATGTAGAGGATCAGTGCGAAGAACTTGGCCGTCAGCCAGCCGTTTACCAGCGGATATTGCCGGGTCAGCATGGCCAGACTGATGCCGCTGGCCAGCAGCAAGCTGTCGTTGATATGCGGGACGATCCGTACCCAGCGGGCGTGCAGGCGGGGCGATTCGGCCATCATCCAGACGCCGCGCAGCACAAATAGCGCGAGGGTGACGACGAGGGTGGTCAGGTGCAGTTGCTTGAGCAGGCTGTATGCCATGCTCAGTTAGCGAGGTAGTCGAGGGTTTCGAGCGGGTGGCGGATTTGCGCGTGCGCGCCCCAGGTGTGCGGCTGATCGGCGGCATCGAGGTAACCCCAGGCGGCGACCAGGGCGGGCATGGCGGCGGCGTTGGCGGCCTGAATGTCGCGCTCGGCGTCGCCCAGGTACAGGCATTGCGCGGGGGCGACTTCGCACAGTTCGGCGGCGGCGAGCATGGGCGCAGGGTGCGGCTTGGGCTGCGGGCAGGTGTCGCCGGAGACGATGCAGGCGGCGCGCTCGGCCAGGTCGAGAATAGACATCAGCGGTTCGGTGAAGCGGGCGGGCTTGTTGGTAACGACGCCCCATTTGAGCTGGCGCGCGTCGAGCGCAGCCAGCAGGTCGAGAATGCCGTCGAACGGCCGCGAATGGCGGCAGATGTTGTCGGCATACAGTTGCAGAAATTCTTCACGCATCGGTGCAAACTTTGTGTCGTCCGGGTGCAGATCGAAGCCGATGCCGAGCAGGCCGCGCGCGCCGTGCGAGGCCTGCGGGCGAATGATGTCGTCGGTCAACGGCGGCAGGCCGTGGCGCGCGCGTTGCAGGTTGAGCGCGTAGCCAAGGTCGGGTGCGGTATCGACCAGCGTGCCGTCGAGATCGAACAGCACGGCCTGGATGCCTTCAAGCTTCATCGCGTTGATTTCCATGCCTATTCTCCACGCTGCGTCGCCAGCAGGTAGTTGACGTCGGTATCGGCTTCCAGCTTGTAGATTTTGGTCAGCGGGTTGTAGGTCATGCCGATCAGCTCCTGTGTGTCGAGGCCGTTTTCGCGCGCCATGCGGGCCAGTTCGGCGGGCTGGATGAACTTGGCGTAGTCGTGGGTGCCGCGCGGCAGCATATTGAGGATGTATTCGGCGCCGACGATGGCGAACAGGTAGCTTTTGGCGTTGCGGTTCAGTGTCGAGAAGAACACCCAGCCACCCGGTTTGACCAGGCGCGCACAGGCGGCGACGATGGCTGCGGGATCCGGCACGTGTTCCAGCATTTCCATGCAGGTGACCACGTCGAATTCGCCGCCATGCTGCGCGGCGAAATTTTCAGCTGAGACCAGCTGGTAATCGACGCTGAGTCCGGATTCGTACAGGTGCAGCTTGGCGACCTTGAGCGCCTTTTCCGATAAATCGATACCACTGACGCTGGCGCCGGCTGCTGCCATCGCCTCGGCCAGAATGCCGCCGCCGCAGCCGACGTCGAGCACTTTTTTGCCCGCCAGCGTGGCCTTCTGGTCAATCCACTTCAGGCGCAGCGGGTTGATCTCGTGCAGCGGTTTGAATTCGGAATTCGGGTCCCACCAGCGGTGCGCAAGCTCGGAAAATTTGGCGATTTCAGCGGCGTCGACATTGCTCATTTGAAAGTCCTATGCAGTGATTTTGGCGCGCCAGTAGGCGGCACGTGCGTTCAGGTCGTCGATGTTCAGACCATTCTGGCCGAGATCGACCAGACGGTGGTTATCCAGTTTCAGTTTGCCATCGACCCAGACATGACTGACGTTTTCGCGTCCCGCCACGTATACCAGATGCGAGACGGGATCGAACACCGGCTGGCTCGATGCGGCGGACAGGTCGACTGCGACCAGATCGGCGCGCTTGCCGGGCGTGATGCTGCCGATCTGGCTGTCGAGATTGAGCGCACGCGCGCCGCCGAGCGTGGCTGCCCTGAGCGCGGCGGCGGCGGGCAGGGCAGTCGCGTTGCCGCTGACGCCCTTGGCCAGCAGGGCAGCCAGGCGCATTTCGGCAAACAGGTCGAGGCGGTTGTTGCTGGCCGCGCCGTCGGTGCCGAGGCCGAGATTGACGCTCGCGTCGCCGAGCCGGGCTGCCGGTGCGATGCCTGAGGCGAGCTTCAGGTTCGAGCTGGGGCAATGCGCCACATGGCAGCCATGCTGCGCCAATAGTTCGATTTCGGCGTCGTTCACGTGCACGGCGTGGACGCCGATGAAGTTTGGCCCCAACAGGCCGAGCCGCGCCAGCCGTTCCAGCGGACGCACGCCATATTGTTTGATGCTGTCGCGGATTTCGTCGTCGGTTTCGTGAATGTGGGTGTGGATGGGCAGGCCGAGCTGTTCGGCCAGGGTGCTGATGCGGCCGAAAGTGGTGTCGGAAATGGTGTAGGGCGCGTGCGGGGCGAAGGTAAAGCTCAGCAACGGCTCTTCCTTCAGTTCGTCGCGCATCGCCAGACCCTTGGCCAGATAGTCGTCGGCATCCACCGCGTAGGCACTGGGAAATTCCAGCACGATCATGCCCAGCGCGGCGCGCATGCCGGCCTGGACGAAGGCTTCGCCCGCGGCCTGCGGGAAGAAATACATGTCGTTTACGGTGGTGATGCCGCCCGCCAGCATCTCGGCGGCGGCGAGCAGGGTGCCATCGCGCACGAAAGCGCCTGATACGTGTTTTTTCTCGGCCGGCCAGATGTGCTGGTGCAGCCAGGCCATCAAGGGCTGGTCGTCGGCAAAGCCGCGCAGGAGCGACATGGCGGCATGGCAATGCAGATTGACCAGGCCTGGAATCAGCACCTGGCCGGGCAGGGCGAGGGTGCGCGCAGCATCGTAGCGGACAGGCGCGTCGGCGGCAGGCAGCACATCGAGAATCTCGCCGTCATGCACCACCACGGCGTAGTCGGTCAGTGCGCCATCGGTCTCGACGGGAACGACCCATTGCGGCAGGAGAAGGAGATCGACCGGGATTTTCATGTGGCTGCATTCTCACTGTTTGGCCGGGGTTTGGCAAAGGCCGCCGGACGGGGCGGCCATGCTAAAATCACGGGCTTTTAGATCAATAAAAAGCCGGTTATGGAACAGTTTGCCAAGGAAACCCTCCCGGTCAGTCTCGAAGACGAGATGCGGCGTTCGTACCTTGATTACGCAATGAGCGTGATCGTGGGGCGTGCGTTACCGGATGTGCGCGATGGACTCAAGCCCGTGCATCGCCGCGTGTTGTTCGCGATGAACGAGCTCTCCAACGACTGGAACAAGGCTTACAAGAAATCCGCTCGCGTGGTGGGCGACGTGATCGGTAAATACCACCCGCACGGCGACACCGCGGTGTACGACACCATGGTGCGGATGGCGCAGGACTTCTCGCTGCGCTACATGCTGATCGACGGCCAGGGCAACTTCGGCTCGGTCGACGGCGACAACGCGGCGGCGATGCGTTACACCGAAGTGCGCATGGCGCGGATCGCGCACGAACTGCTGGCCGACCTGGACAAGGAAACAGTCGATTTCGGCCCCAACTACGACGGCTCCGAGTTCGAGCCGCTGGTGCTGCCGACCCGGATCCCCAATCTGCTGATCAACGGCTCGTCCGGTATTGCAGTGGGCATGGCGACCAACATCCCGCCGCACAACCTCACCGACATCTGCGACGCGCTGTTTGCGCTGCTCGACGATCCCGAGATCGACATCGAGTCGCTGATCGCGATCGTCAAGGCGCCCGACTTTCCGACTGCCGGCATCATCTACGGCCTGTCCGGCGTGCGCGACGGCTATCGCACCGGCCGCGGCCGTGTGGTGATGCGCGCCACCTGCCACATCGAGGATGTGGGCAGGGAAGGCGGCAAACAGGCGATCATCATCGACGAGCTGCCCTACCAGGTGAACAAGGCCAATCTGCTGATCAAGATCGGCGAACTGGTGCGCGAAAAGCAGATTGACGGCATTTCCGACCTGCGCGACGAGTCCGACAAGTCGGGCATGCGCGTCTACATCGAGCTGAAACGCGGTGAAAACGCCGACGTGATCCTGAACAATCTGTACAAGCAGACGCAGATGCAGGACACCTTCGGCATGAACATGGTGGCGCTGATCGACGGCCAGCCGCGTCTGCTCAATTTGCGCGAAATCCTCGACGCCTTCCTGCGCCACCGGCGCGAAGTCGTCACCCGCCGCACCGTGTTCGATCTCAAGAAAGCACGCGAACGTGGCCATATTCTGGAAGGTCTAGCGGTGGCGCTGGCCAACGTTGACGAGATTGTCGAACTGATCAAGTCGTCCGAAACCCCGTTGATCGCGAAAACCCGCATGCTGGACAAGGCGTGGAAGTCCGCGATGGTCGAGGAAATGCTGGCGCGCATCGATCCCGAGTACTCGCGCCCGATGAACATGGGGCCGGAATACGGCCTGCACGCCGACGGCTACCACCTGTCCGAGATTCAGGCGCAGCGCATTCTCGAGATGCAACTGCAGCGCCTGACCAATCTGGAATCCGACAAGATCATTGGCGAATACAAGGAGATCATGCTGAAAATCGCCGATCTGCTCGACATTCTGGCGACCCCGGCACGCATCACCCTGATCATTCGCGAAGAGCTGAAGCAGATCCAGGAGCAGTTCGGCGACGGCCGCCGCTCGGTGATCGTCGAGAACGCGCAGGACATGTCGATGGAGGACCTGATCAAGCCCGAGGAGATGGTCGTCACCCTGTCGCACGGCGGCTACATGAAAGCGCAGCCGATGGACGACTACCGCGCGCAGAAGCGCGGCGGCCGTGGCAAGCAGGCGGCGGGCACCAAGGACGAAGACTTCATCGAGAAGATGTTCGTCGCCAACACCCACGATTTCATCCTCTGCTTCTCCAATCGCGGGCGCATGTACTGGCTCAAGGTCTACAACGTCCCGGCAGGCGGGCGCGCGGCGCGCGGCAAACCCATCGTCAATCTGCTGCCGCTGGAAGACGGCGAGAAGATCAACGCATTGCTGCCGGTCAAATCATTTGACGACGAACACTATGTGTTCATGGCGACCAGCAACGGCATCGTCAAGAAAACCCCGCTGTCCGACTTCTCGCGTCCGCGCACCGCGGGCATCATCGCGGTGGGACTGGACGAAGGCGATTTCCTGATTGGCGCGTCGATCACCGACGGCCGTCACGACGTGATGTTGTTCTCCGACGGCGGCAAGGCGGTGCGCTTCGACGAGAACGACGTGCGCCCGATGGGCCGCACCGCGCGCGGCGTGATCGGCATGAAGCTGGCCAAGGGCAAGAAACTGATTTCGCTGCTGGTGGCTGAGGACGAAAATGATTTCGTGCTGACTGCGACCGAGAACGGTTTCGGCAAGCGCACCTCGATCACCGAATACACCCGCCATGCCCGTGCGACGCAGGGCATGATCGCGATCCAGACCAGCGAGCGCAACGGCCGCGTGGTTGCCGCCACGCTGGTGAAGGCTGATGACGAAATCATGCTGATCACCACCGGTGGCGTGCTGATCCGCACCCGCGTCAATGAAATCCGCGCGATGAGCCGCGCTACCCAAGGCGTCACGCTGATCAATCTGGACAAGGGCGAAACCTTGATTGGCCTGGAAAAAGTAGCTGAAACCGACAACGAAGAGGAATAAGCGCATGACCATCTATAACTTCAGTGCCGGCCCTGCCGTGCTTCCAAAATCCGTGTTGCAGCAGGTGCAGGCCGAGTTGGTCGACTGGCATGGCAGCGGCATGTCGGTGATGGAAATGAGCCATCGCGGCAAGGAATTCATGGGCATCGCCGCCGAGGCCGAGGCCGATCTGCGCGAAGTGATGGGCATCCCTGCCAACTACAAAGTGCTGTTCCTGCAGGGCGGGGCGTCGAGCCAGTTCGCGATGGTGCCGATGAACCTGCTGCGCGGCAAAGCCAGCGCCGATTACCTGAACACCGGCGAATGGTCGAAAAAGGCCATTAAAGAAGCCAAAAAATATGGTGCGGTGAACGTGGTGGCAACGAGCGAAGACAAGAATTTCAGCTACGCGCCGACGCAGGACCAGTGGAAACTCGATCCGAATGCGGCTTACGTCCACTACACGCCGAACGAAACCATTGGCGGCGTGGAGCTGTTCTGGACGCCAGATTTGGGAACGCAGCCCGGCAGCGTGCCGCTGGTGGCCGACATGTCATCGACCATCCTGTCGCGCCCGATCGACGTGTCGAAATTCGGCCTGATCTACGCGGGCGCGCAGAAGAATATCGGCCCGGCCGGCCTCACCATCGTCATCGTGCGCGACGACTTGATCGGCGAAACGCTCAAGGGCACGCCGACCATGTTCGACTACAAGATTCACGCCGATAACGACTCGATGTACAACACCCCGGCTACCTTCGCCATGTATACCGCCGGTCTGGTGTTCAAATGGCTGAAGGCGAACGGCGGACTCTCGGCGATGGAAAAAACCAATCGCGAGAAGGCCGGGCTACTGTACGGCAAGATCGACGCGTCCGGTTTCTACAACTCGCCGGTGGCGCTCGACAACCGCTCGCTGATGAACGTGCCGTTCACCCTCGCTGACGCTGCGCTCGACGAGGCCTTCCTCAAAGGCGCGAAAGAACGCAATCTGCTGCAATTGAAAGGCCACCGTTCGGTCGGCGGCATGCGTGCGTCGATCTACAACGCCATGCCGCTGGCAGGCGTGCAGGCGCTGGTGGATTACATGAGCGAATTCGAAAAAAGCCAGGGCTGATCAACATGGTCCAAGCGCGCAAGATCCTGACCCTCAACGCCATTTCTGCCAAAGGACTGGCCCGCTTGCCGGCGCATTACACCGTGGGCGGCGATGTGGTCGATGCGGACGGCATTCTGGTGCGCTCGGCCAACATGCACGAGATGGAGATTCCGTCGTCGGTGCAGGCTATCGCCCGCGCCGGCGCCGGAACCAACAATATCCCCGTCAAGAAGCTGTCCGAACGCGGCGTGCCGGTGTTCAACGCGCCGGGCGCAAACGCCAATGCGGTGAAGGAACTGGTCATCGCCGGAATGCTGATGGCCGCGCGCAACATCGTGCCGGCGATTCGTTTTGTCGAAGGCCTGGCCGGTACGGACGAAGACATGCACAAGGCGACCGAGGCCGGCAAGAAAGCCTTTGCCGGCAGCGAACTGCCGGGCCGCACTCTGGGCGTGATCGGCCTCGGCGCCATCGGCTCCTACGTCGCGGAAGCCGCGATCAAGCTGGGCATGAACGTGGTCGGCTTCGATCCGGCGATCACGGTGGACGCGGCGTGGCGCCTGCCCTCGCAGGTTCGGCGCGCCGAGAACGTCGAGGATGTGCTGCGCATGGCGGATTACGTCAGCCTGCATGTGCCCCTGCTCGACGCCACCCGCAACCTCATCAACGCCCAGCGCATCGGCGTGATGCGCCCCGGTGCAGTGCTGCTGAATTTCGCGCGCGAAGGCGTGGTCGACAACCTCGCCGCGATCGAGGCGCTAGACGCCGGCAAGTTGCATGCCTACATGTGCGACTTTCCCGCCAACGCCTTGAAGGGCCACGCCAGGGTGGTTGCGCTGCCGCATCTCGGCGCCAGTACCGAAGAAGCGGAGGAGAACTGCGCGGTGATGGTTGCCGAGCAGCTCGCCGACTATCTGGAAAATGGCAACATCTTGAATGCGGTGAATTTTCCCAACGTCGCCATGGCGCGCGAGTCGGCTTTCCGCATAGCCATTGCCAATGCCAACGTGCCGAATATGGTGGGACAGATTTCGGCGGTGCTCGCTGGCGCCGGCATCAACATCCACAACATGCTCAACAAATCCAGGGGCGACATGGCCTACACCCTGGTCGATATCGACAGCGCCGCCACCGACGCCGTGTTGCAGCAACTTTCAGCGATTGCCGGCGTGCTCGCTGTGCGGAATCTGCCTGCATGAACGAACAGCCCGAAGACCTGATCACGCTGCGCGCGCGCATCGATGGCATCGACGACGCCATCCTGAAACTGCTGTCGGAACGCGCCGGCATTGCGCAGCAGGTGGGGCGCGCCAAGAAGGGCGAAATCATCTACCGGCCCGAGCGCGAAGCGCAGATCGTCCAGCGCCTGCGCGCGGCCAACCCCGGCCCGCTGTCGGGCGACACCATCGAGCGCCTGATCCGCGAAATCATGTCGGCCTGCCGCGCGCTCGAGCAAACCACCCGGGTCGCCTACCTCGGGCCGGCCGGCACCTTCACCCAGCAGGCGGTGCACAAACAGTTCGGCCATGAAGTCGATGCGCTGGCCGAGGCCAGCATCGACGCATGTTTTCACGCGGTGGAAACCGGGCGCGCCGATTTCGCCGTGGTGCCGGTGGAGAACTCGACCGAAGGCGCGATTTCGCGCACGCTGGATCTCATTGTTTCCAGCCCGCTCAAAATCTGCGGCGAAGTGATGCTGCCGATCCACCAGATGCTGATGCGCGCGGAATCCGCGGCCAATCCGGCCGGCCTCGACGGCATCCAGCGCGTCTACGGCCATGCCCAGTCGCTCGCCCAGTGCCAGCAGTGGTTGACGCGCCATCTGCCCAAGGCCGAACGCATCAGCGTCGTCAGCAACAGCGATGGCGCGCGGCGCGCAGCGGCCGAGCCGGATGCCGCGACGCTGGGCAGCGAAGCGGCTGCGGAAATCTATGGCTTGGCCGTGGTGGCGGCGCGGGTCGAGGACGAAGCCAGCAACACCACGCGTTTTCTGGTTCTTGGAGTCACCGATGCCGCGCCGTCCGGGCGCGACAAGACTTCGCTGGTGGTGGGCGTGCGCAATCAGCCTGGCGCAGTGGTCAAGTTGCTGCAACCGCTGGCCGAAGCCGGCATTTCCATGAGCAAGCTCGAATCGCGCCCAGCACGCTCGAGCAACTGGGAATACCTGTTTTTCATCGTGTGCGAAAGCCATCGCCAGGATCCCCAACTCGCCACTGTGCTGGCTGAGATCGAAGCGCGCGCCGCCTTCCTCAAAATTCTCGGTTCCTATCCTGCTGCGCTGTCATGAATTGCTGCGATTTAACGCCGGCGCATGTGCGCGCCATCGCGCCGTATTTACCCGGCAAGCCCATCTCCGAACTGGCGCGTGAACTGGGCCTGGCCGAAGCCGATATCGTCAAACTGGCCTCGAACGAAAACCCGCTCGGCCCCAGTCCGCTGGCACTGGCAGCCGCACAGGATGCCCTGTACGACATGGCGCTGTATCCCGACGGTGCCGGCTTCGCCCTCAAAGCCAAGCTGGCTGGCAAGTGTGGCGTTGCCGCCAGCCAGATCGTGCTGGGCAACGGCTCGAATGACGTGCTGGACATGGCGGCGCGAGCGTTCCTGGCTCCGGGAACCTCGTCTGTGTTTGCCCAGCACGCCTTCGCTGTCTATCCCATCGCCACGCAAACCGCCGGCGCGCAGGGCATTGCGGTAGCGGCCAAGAACTACGGCCACGATCTGGCTGCAATGGGGGCCGCCATTCGCGCCGACACCCGCGTGCTGTGGATCGCCAACCCCAACAACCCGACCGGCACCTTTCTGCCCTGGGCCGAGGTCGAAGCCTTTCTCGAAACCGTGCCACCGCAGGTGCTGGTGGTGCTGGATGAAGCCTATGGCGAATTTCTGCCGGCCGCCGAACGTTGTGACACCGCGGCCTGGCTGGCGTGCTTTCCCAATCTGCTGATCGTGCGGACTTTCTCCAAGGCCTATGGCCTGGCCGGGCTGCGCGTCGGTTATGGCCTCGGCAATGCGGCCGTCATCGATTTGCTGAACCGGGTGCGCCATCCGTTCAACGTCAATGCGCCCGCGCTCGCTGCGGCAGAAGCGGCCTTGGATGACGCCGATTTTCTGGCGCGCAGCTATGCGCTGAATGCGGCCGGCATGGCGCAACTGGCTGCGGGCCTGAGCGCCCTTGGCGTCGAGGGCGTGCCGTCCCGGGGCAACTTCCTGCTGGCCCGGGTCGGCGACGCGGCGCGCATCAATACCGAACTGCTCAAGCGCGGCGTGATCGTGCGTCCGGTGGCCAATTACGGCTTGCCCGAATTCCTGCGTGTGTCGGTCGGGCTGGCGGGGCAAAATGCCCGCTTCCTCGATGCCCTGAAAGCCTGCCTGTGATCGTCGATACGCTCGCCCTTGTCGGCACCGGCCTGATCGGCGGCTCGTTTGCATTGGCGCTGAAACAGGCGGGTGCGGTGCGGCAGGTGCTGGGCGTTGGCCGCAATCCTGACCGCCTGGCTCGCGCCCAGCAATGCGGGTTGATCGACCGTGCGGTCGACTGGGCGGAAGCCGGGCAGGCCGACTGCATTCTGCTGGCGCTGCCGGTGGGCGAAACCGAAGCGGTGTTGCGGCAACTGGCACCGCACCTGAAACCCGGTGCGATCGTCACCGATGCCGGCAGCACCAAGCTCAATGTGGTGGACGCTGCGCGTGCGGTGCTCGGCGTGCGCGTTGCAGATTTCGTCCCCGGTCACCCGATTGCTGGCTCCGAACAGAGCGGGCCGGATGCGGCGCGTGCCGACTTGTATCGCGGCAAGAAAATCGTGCTGACGCCGCTGGACGAAACACGCGCCGCTGCGCTCGAAACCGTCAAGGCGCTGTGGCAGGCGACTGGCGCGCAGGTCGAAACGCTCGATGCCGCCCAGCATGACCGGGTCTTCGCCGCGGTGAGCCACCTGCCGCATCTGGCGGCGTTCGCACTGGTCGATGAACTGGCGCAACGCGCCGACGGCGATACCTATTTCCGTCTGGCCGCCAGCGGTTTTCGCGATTTCACCCGCATCGCCGGCAGCAGCCCCGAGATGTGGCGCGACATTGCGCTGGCGAACAAGACGCCCCTGCTGGCTGAACTCGATGCCTATCTGCTTGCACTGCAAACCTTGCGTGCCGCCGTATCGACGGAAGATAGTGCCGCTTTGCTGAACATGTTTTCACGTGCGCGAACCGCACGCGAAAACTGGATGAATTCACAGGACGTTTGATGGACTTTCTCGATTTACCCGCTCGATCCACCGCACAGGGCAGCGTGCGCCTGCCGGGCTCCAAAAGCATTTCCAACCGCGTGTTGCTGCTGGCCGCGCTGGCGGCCGGAACGACAACGGTACGCGCACTACTCGATTCGGACGACACCCGGGTGATGCTCGATGCCTTGCGCGCGCTTGGCGTGGGCGTAGCGCGCCAGAAGAATCTGGATGGCAGCGACTCCGACGACTACGCCATTACCGGCGTGGGCGGTGCGTTCCCGGTCAAGCAGGCCGAACTCTTCCTCGGCAATGCCGGTACGGCATTCCGTTCGCTGACGGCGGCCTGCGCTCTGGCGGGCGGCGAGTATGTGCTGAAAGGGGTCGAACGGATGCACGAGCGGCCGATTGGCGATCTGGTCGAGGCCTTGCGCCTGCTCGGCGCGCGCATCGATTATCTGGGGCAGGAAGGCTTTCCCCCGTTGGCCATTCATCCTGCCGAACTGG
This sequence comes from Thiobacillus sp., assembly GCF_018780105.1. Taxonomy (GTDB): domain Bacteria; phylum Pseudomonadota; class Gammaproteobacteria; order Burkholderiales; family Thiobacillaceae; genus Thiobacillus. Next base: position 109,091 of record NZ_JADMKC010000018.1, on the reverse strand, counting down.
CAGGCGACACCACCCAGGTGCGCGGCAATGTGTCGAGCCAGTTTCTGACCGGCCTGATGATGGCCCTGCCGTTGCGGCAGCGGCGCACCAGTATCGAGGTGGTCGGCGAGCTGATTTCCAAGCCGTATATCGGCATCACGCTGGCGATGCTGCGCCGTTTCGGCGTCGCGATCGAGCAGGACGGCTGGCAGCGCTTTACGATTCCGGCGCAGGCGCGCTACCAGAGTCCGGACGAAATCTGGGTCGAGGGCGATGCGTCTTCCGCCTCGTATTTTCTGGCCGCCGGCGCCATTGGCGGCGGGCCGGTGCGGGTGGAAGGCGTGGGTCGGGACAGCGTGCAGGGCGACGTGCGTTTTGCCGAGGCGCTGGCGCTGATGGGCGCGCAGATCGAGATGGGGCCGAACTGGATCGAGGCGCGCGCACCTGCAAGCGGCCGCCTTGTGGCCATCGAGCTGGACTGCAACCACATCCCCGACGCAGCGATGACGCTGGCGGTGGCGGCGCTGTTCGCCGACGGCGCAACCACGCTGACCAACATCGCCAGCTGGCGGGTCAAGGAAACTGACCGCATTGCCGCCATGGCGACCGAGCTGCGCAAGGTCGGCGCAAGCGTGGAGGAGGGGACGGATTACATCCGCATCACGCCGCCTGCCAAGCTGATCCCTGATGCCGTCATCGACACCTACGACGACCACCGCATGGCGATGTGCCTGTCGCTGGTGACGCTTGGTGGCGTGCCGATCCGCATCAACGATCCGGCGTGCGTGAACAAGACCTTTCCGACCTTTTTCAAAATCTATGCGGAGGTGGCGCAATGAGCATCCCGGTCATCACCATCGACGGTCCCTCCGCATCCGGCAAGGGCACCGTGGCCGAGCGCGTGGCCAAGGCGCTCGGCTTTCATTTCCTCGACAGCGGCGCGCTGTACCGGCTGACCGCGCTGTCGGCGGTCAAGCAGGGGGTGGCGCTGGATGACAAGGGTCGCGTTGCCGAGCTGGCCGCCGATTTGCCCGCGACGTTTCGTGACGGCGCGATCTGGCTGGCAGACGAGGACGTCAGCGATGCGATCCGCACCGAAGCGATCGGCGAGGGTGCATCGAAAGTGGCCGCGCTGCCCGCCGTGCGCGCGGCGCTGCTCGACCGCCAGCGCGCCTACCGGCAGGCGCCCGGCCTGGTGGCGGACGGACGCGACATGGGCACGGTGATCTTCCCCGATGCGGTGACCAAGGTTTTCCTCACCGCCAGCGCCGAGGCGCGTGCCGAAAGGCGATATAAGCAGTTGATCGGCAAGGGTAACTCTGCTAGTCTAACGGCCCTTGTTGCGGACATGCAGGCGCGAGATGCGCGTGACACTGCCCGTTTGGTGGCTCCCCTGAAGCCGGCGCCGGATGCGCTGTTTCTCGATACCACCTCGATGGATGTCGAATCGGCCGTACAGGCCGTTCTGGACCACCATGCTTCATGTAAGGCGAAGGCTTCATGAGGCGCGAAACAAGCTGTAAGTGAGTTTTTCCCGTGTCAGTCCTGCGCCCGCAGGCTGGCGATGTGCAACTAACCCCGTCCTCACCGACGGACCAAGAAGGTTTTTAATGTCTACTGCTACCGCTTCTACCAACCTGGATTCCATGGACAATTTTGCCGCGATGTTCGAGGAGTCCCTCGTCCATCAGGAAATGCGCCAGGGTGAAGTCATCACCGCTGAAATCGTCGGCATCGACGGCAACTTTGTGACGGTGAACGCCGGCCTCAAATCCGAGAGCCTGATCCCAATCGAAGAGTTCAAGAACGACCTCGGCGAGATCGAAGCCAAAGTTGGCGATTTCGTGGCCGTTGCAATCGAGTCGATCGAAGACGGTTTCGGCGCCACCAAGCTGTCGCGCGAGCGCGCCAAGAAACTGGCAGCCTGGCTGGATCTGGAAGTGGCCATGAACGAAGGCCGTATCGTCACCGGCATGGTGCAGGGCAAGGTCAAGGGCGGTCTGACGGTACTGGTGGGCGGCCTGCGCGCCTTCCTGCCGGGTTCGCTGGTGGACATGCGTCCGGTCAAGGACACCACGCCGTTCGAATACAAGGAAATGGAATTCAAGGTCATCAAGCTCGACCGCAAGCGCAACAACGTCGTGGTGTCGCGTCGTGCCGTGCTGGAAGAGACCATGGGTGCCGACCGCGAAGCGATGATGGAGAACCTGAAAGAAGGCTCCATCGTCAAGGGCGTGGTCAAGAACATCACCGACTACGGCGCGTTCGTGGATCTGGGCGGCATCGACGGCCTGCTGCACATCACCGACATGGCCTGGCGCCGCGTCAAGCACCCGTCCGAAGTCGTGCACGTCGGCCAGGAACTCGAAGCCAAGATTCTGCGCTACGACACCGAGAAGAACCGCGTCTCGCTCGGCATCAAGCAGCTGGGCGACGATCCGTGGGTCGGCATCGCACGCCGCTATCCGCAAGGCACCCGCATGTTCGGCAAAGTGGCCAACCTCACCGACTACGGCGCATTCGTCGAGATCGAAGCCGGCATCGAAGGCCTGGTGCACGTCTCCGAAATGGACTGGACCAACAAGAACGTCAGCCCCTCCAAGATCGTGCAGCTGGGCGACGAAGTCGAAGTCATGGTGCTCGACATCGACGAAGACAAGCGCCGCATCTCGCTGGGCATGAAGCAGTGCAAGTCGAACCCGTGGGAAGACTTCTCGATGAACTTCAAGAAGGGCGACAAGGTCAGCGGCGCGATCAAGTCGATCACCGACTTTGGCGTGTTCATCGGCCTGGCTGGCGGCATCGACGGCCTGGTTCACCTGTCCGACCTGTCGTGGAATGTTCCGGGCGAAGAAGCCGTGCAGAATTTCCGCAAGGGCCAGGAAGTGGAAGCCGTGGTGCTTGGCATCGACCTCGAGCGCGAGCGCATTTCGCTGGGCATCAAGCAGATCGAAGGCGATCCGCTGACCAGCTTCGCTTCCGGCAACGAGAAGGGCAGCATCGTCAAGGGCACCATCAAGACCGTCGAAGCCAAGGGCGCCACCGTGCAGCTGGACAGCGACATGGAAGGCTATCTGCGCGCATCCGAAGTTTCGCGTGACCGTGTCGAAGACATGCGTACCCACTACAAGGAAGGCGACGAAATCGAAGCCATGATCATCAACGTTGACCGCAAGAACCGCGTGATCAATCTGTCGATCAAGGCCAAGGACATGACCGAGCAGGAGTCGGCCATGAAGAAAATGGCAGCTGACACTTCGGCCGCCGCCACGGGTTCAACCAACCTCGGCGCGCTGCTGAAAGCCAAACTCGAAAACAAGAACGCCGAGTAATCCATGACCAAGTCCGAGTTGATTGCTCAACTGGCGGCGCGGCATTCGCAGTTTTCGGTTGCGGATATCGAGATGGCGGTGAAAACGATCCTCGACGCGCTGGCGAAAAACCTGTCGCGCGGCGAGCGTATTGAAATCCGTGGCTTTGGCAGCTTCAGCCTGAGCTTCCGGCCCGCGCGTCTCGGTCGCAACCCCAAATCGGGCGAGCGCGTACAGGTTCCGGCCAAGTACGTGCCGCACTTCAAGGCGGGCAAGGAGCTGCGTGACAGGGTGGATTTTCCACTTTGATACGCGATGTTGCGTTCAGGTCAGCGGATGCAATCAAATCAGGCAAATGAAAACGGCGCGCAAGCGCCGTTTTCTTTTGGCGCGTTCTTTTTGAAGCCCGGCCGGAAAGGTAGAATGGCGGGCACGACCGATACGCAACCATCCATGAAAAACATCACCCGATATCTGGGGCTGGCGCTCAAACTGCTCGTATTCCTGCTGGTATTGGGTTTTGCCTTGAAAAACAGCCACAGCATCCAGTTCAACGGCTATCTGGGTCAAGTCTGGCAGGCCCCGCTGATCGTCATGCTGGGGCTGGCGTTTGTGCTGGGTGTACTGACCGGTGTGCTGGCCTTGTTGCCCAGCATTTTCCGCTTGCGGCGGGAAGCCACCCGCAAGGGGCGGGAAAACGACCTGGATATCACCATCACGCAACCCGATATCCCGGTGGTGTAAACCAAATGGAATTTGAAATCTGGTGGCTGCTGGCCTTTCCCCTGTTTTTCGTATTGGGCTGGCTGGCCGCGCGAGTCGATATCAAGCAGGTGGTCACCGAATCCCGCGCACTGCCCAACTCGTATTTCCGCGGTCTGAACTTTTTGCTCAACGAGCAGCCCGACAAGGCGATCGAAGCCTTTCTCGAAGTCGTCAAGCTCGAACCCGAAACTATCGACCTGCATTTTGCGCTCGGCGCATTGTTTCGCCGTCGCGGCGAACTGGACCGTGCCATCCGCATGCACGAAAACCTGCTGGAACGCGAAGGACTGGCGGAAGAGCAGCGTCTGCGCGCGCAGGGCGAACTCGGTCAGGACTATCTGAAGGCCGGCTTGCTCGATCGCGCCGAACAGGTGTTCGGCAAGCTGCTGGAAACCCCGCAGCACGGCCTGGCCCGCACCTATCTTCTGGAAATCTACGTGCAGGAAAAGGACTGGCAAAAAGCCATCGACGCGGCGCGTGAGCTGGAGAAAGACACCAGCAAACCGCTCAACGCCGACATTGCCCATTTTTACTGCGAACTGGCCTTGCTTGACGCCGCCCGCGGCCAGCCCGAGGCCGCTGCAGCCCATCTGCAGCAGGCGCTGGCGACGAACCGCCAGTCGGTACGCGCCAACCTGATGGCAGGCGACCTCGACGCGGCGGCCGGACAGCACAAAGCCGCGATTGCGGACTGGCGTCTGGTGGAGACTCAAAGCACGGTCCACATGGCGCTGGTCGTCGAGCGCGTGCTGGGCAGTTATCGGCAACTGGGGCGGCTGCAGGAAGGCGTGCAATGGCTGCGCGCCCTGTACGCACGGCAACCCTCGCAGGATGTATTCAGCGCACTCTATCTGGCGGTTTCGGAAACCGAGGGTGCGGCAGCTGCAACCCAGCTTGCACGCGAGGAACTGCGCCGCAACCCCAGCCTGCGGACGCTGGATCGCCTGCTGGAAGCGCAACTGGTGAACGCCGAGCCGGGCGAGCGCGAATTGCTGCAGGTGGAAAAAAGCCTGGTGGCCGCGCACAGCCAGCGCATGATGCGCTACCAGTGCGACAGCTGCGGTTTCAAGGCCAAGCAGTTCTTCTGGCGTTGCCCGGCATGCGGCCGCTGGGACAGTTTCGATCCCGAACGGCACGAAGGGGAAAGCTGAGATGCAAGACTCAGCATGCAAGTTTCAACAGCAGGTAAGATTGTGAATTCGACAAAAATCATTGTGGCGCTGGATTTTGCCGATGCGGCATCCGCGCTGAAGCTGGTGGACCGGCTCGACCCTGCGCTGTGCCGGCTCAAAGTCGGCAAGGAGCTGTTCACGGTCGCCGGCCCGGACTTCGTGCGAGCGCTGGTTGCGCGCGGCTATGAGGTTTTTCTCGACCTCAAGTTTCACGACATTCCCAATACCGTCGCAGCAGCCTGCCGCGCGGCGGCCGGGCTGGGCGTGTGGATGCTTAACGTCCACGCCTCGGGCGGCTCGCGCATGATGACCGCTGCCCGCGAGGCGCTCGGAGACGGACCGCGGCCGTTGCTGATCGCCGTCACGGTGCTGACCAGCATGAGTGCCGAAGACCTGGGCGAAGTCGGCGTGGCCGCAGCCCCCGCCGATCAGGTGTTGCGCCTGGCGCGGCTTACACAACAATGCAAACTGGACGGCGTAGTCTGCTCCGCGCAGGAGGCCTCGATGCTGCGCAGCGAGCTGGGCGTCCATTTCCGCCTGGTGACGCCCGGCATTCGCCCGGCCGGCGCCGAGGTGGGCGACCAGCGTCGGGTCATGACGCCGCAGCAAGCCTTGAACGCAGGCGCCACCGATCTGGTGATCGGTCGTCCGATTACGGCTGCAGTCGACCCGCTGGTCGCCTTGCAGCAAATACAATTCGAGTTACACAAGTCTGGGGAGACAGCGTGAAAATTACCGTCATTGGCACCGGGTATGTGGGTCTGGTCACCGGAACCTGCCTGGCAGAAGTCGGAAACGAGGTGTTGTGCCTCGATCTCGACGCGAAAAAGATCGACACGTTGAAAGCCGGCGGCATTCCCATTTACGAACCCGGGCTGCAGGACATGGTGCGCCGCAACGTCGCGGCAGGCCGCCTGTCCTTCACCACCGATATCGAAGAGTCGGTGGCCTACGGTGAAATCCAGTTCATCGCAGTGGGCACGCCGCCGGACGAAGACGGCTCGGCCGACCTGCAATACGTCGTCGCCGCGGCTCGCAACATCGGCCGCCACATGCAGGGCTACAAACTGGTCGTCGACAAATCCACCGTACCGGTCGGCACCGCCGACAAGGTGAGGGCCGCCCTGCAGGAAGAGTTGGGCAAGCGCGGCGTCGCGCTCGAGTTCAACGTCGCCTCCAATCCCGAGTTTCTCAAAGAGGGTGCGGCGGTGGACGATTTCATGAAACCCGACCGTATCGTGATTGGCACCGACAGCGAGCGCGCCACCGCCTTGCTGCGCCAGTTGTACGCGCCGTTCCAGCGCAATCACGACCGTCTCACCGTGATGGACGTGCGCAGCGCCGAGCTCACCAAGTACGCCGCCAACGCCATGCTGGCGACGCGCATTTCCTTCATGAACGAACTTGCCGTGCTGGCGGAAAAGCTCGGCGCCGACATCGAGCAGGTGCGCCATGGCATCGGTTCCGATCCGCGCATCGGCTATCACTTCCTGTATGCCGGTTGCGGCTACGGCGGTTCGTGCTTCCCCAAGGACGTGCAGGCGCTGCGCCGCACCGGCCAGGAAAACGGCATCACGCTGCGCGTGCTCGACGCTGTGGAAGAAGCCAACGAAGCGCAAAAGCAGGTGCTGGTGAACAAGCTGACCGCGCGTCTGGGTACCGATCTCAAGGGCAAGCGTTTCGCCATGTGGGGGCTTGCATTCAAGCCCAACACCGACGACATGCGCGAAGCGCCCAGCCGCAGCATGCTGGAAGCGCTGTGGGCGATGGGTGCGAGCGTATCGGCCTACGATCCGGCGGCGATGGAGGAAACCCGCCGCATCTACGGCGAACGCGCAGACCTGCTGCTGGTCGACAGTCCGATGGATGCGCTGAAGGGCGCCGATGCGCTGCTGATCGTCACCGAATGGAAAGTATTCCGCAGCCCCAACTTCGATACCATGAAGTCGCTGCTCACGAGCCCGCTGGTTTTCGACGGACGCAACCTCTACGAGCCGCAAGCCATGCGCGACATGGGCTTCGACTACCTGCCGATCGGGCGGCAGTAATGAGCTGCGCGCTTGAATGGATGCGGACATGACGGACACGAATCCCTACAAATCCATCGAAGACACGGTTGGCAACACGCCGCTGGTGCGTCTCAAGCGCATGCCGGGCCTTACCAGCAACATCATCCTCGCCAAGCTCGAAGGCAATAATCCGGCCGGCTCGGTGAAGGATCGTCCGGCCCTGTCGATGATCGATGCGGCGCAGGCGCGCGGCGACATCAAGCCCGGCGACACCCTGATCGAGGCGACCAGCGGCAACACCGGCATCGCGCTGGCGATGGCGGCGGCGATGCGCGGCTACAAGATGATTCTTATCATGCCCGAACACCTGTCGATCGAACGGCGCCAGACCATGCGCGCCTTCGGCGCCGAGCTGCAGCTGGTGAGCAAGGAGGCAGGTATGGAAGGGGCGCGCGATCTGGCGATTGCGATGGAAAAGCAGGGCATCGGCAAGATCCTCGACCAGTTTTCCAACCCCGACAATCCGGAAGCGCACTACCGCACCACCGGCCCGGAAATCTGGCGCGACACCCAGGGCAAGATTACCCATTTCGTCTCCAGCATGGGCACCACCGGCACCATCATGGGCTGTTCGCGCTATCTCAAGGAACAGAACCCCGATATCCAGATCGTCGGCGTGCAGCCGAACGAGGGTGCGCAGATTCCCGGCATCCGCAAATGGCCGGACGAGTACGTGCCCGCCATCTGCGATTACGAACGTGTCGACAGCATGATTTACGTCGGCCAGTACGACGCCGAAGAAACCACCCGGCGGATGGCCCGCGAGGAGGGCATCTTCGCCGGTATCTCGTCCGGCGGTGCGTTGTGGGCCGCCCTGAAGCTGTCGAAAGAAGTCGAAAACGCGGTGATCGTCTCCATAGTCTGCGACCGCGGCGACCGCTATCTGTCGACGGGCGTCTTCCCGGCATAAGCGGCCACATGGCCAAAGCCAAAACCGTCTATACCTGCACCGAATGCGGCGGCCAGGCGCCCAAGTGGCAAGGGCAATGTCCGGCCTGCAACGCCTGGAACACCCTGGTTGAAACCATCGCCGAGTCGACCAAGCCGCGTTTCGCCGGCCTGGCAGCGAGCAGCAAGGTGCAGCGCCTGCTCGACGTCGAAGCTTCGGAAGAAAGCCGCATCGCCACCGACATCGGCGAGCTCGACCGCGTGCTGGGCGGCGGCCTGGTGCCGGGTGGGGTGGTGCTGATCGGCGGCGATCCCGGCATCGGCAAATCGACTCTGTTGCTGCAGGCCCTGGCCGAGCTTTCCACGCGGATGAATGCACTGTACGTCAGCGGCGAAGAATCCGCCCGCCAGGTCGCGTTGCGTGCGCGACGGCTTTCCCTGCCCGAAGCGAATCTGCCGGTGCTGCCGGAAATCCGCCTCGAAGCCATCCTGGCGCACCTGGACGATCTCAAGCCCGAAGTCGCGGTGATCGATTCGATCCAGACCGTCTACTCCGAAACGCTGACCTCCGCGCCCGGCTCGGTGGCTCAGGTGCGCGAGTGCGCGGCGCAGCTGACGCGCTACGCCAAGCAGAGCGGCACCGCGATCATCCTGGTCGGCCACGTCACCAAGGAAGGCGCGATCGCCGGCCCGCGCGTGCTCGAGCATATCGTCGACACCGTGCTGTATTTCGAAGGCGACACCGGATCGAGTTTCCGGCTGGTGCGCGCGATCAAGAACCGCTTTGGCGCAGTCAACGAAATCGGCGTGTTCGCGATGACCGAAAAAGGCCTCAAGGGCGTGTCTAACCCCTCGGCCATTTTTCTCTCGCGTCATGGCGAACCGGTGCCCGGTTCCTGCGTGCTGGTCACCCAGGAGGGCACACGCCCGCTGCTGGTCGAGATCCAGGCATTGGTCGATGGCAGCCACGCACCCAACCCGCGCCGCCTGAGCGTGGGCCTGGAACAGAACCGGCTCGCCATGCTGCTCGCCGTACTGCATCGCCACGCCGGCATCGCCTGCTTCGATCAGGACGTGTTCGTCAACGCAGTAGGTGGCGTCAAGATCAGCGAGCCCGCCGCCGACCTCGCGGTGCTGGCGGCGATCGTGTCGTCACTGCGCAGCCAGCCGCTGCCCGACAAGCTGGTGATGTTCGGCGAAGTGGGGCTGGCCGGCGAAATCCGCCCGGTGCAGCGGGGTCAGGAACGATTGAAAGAAGCCGCCAAGCTCGGCTTCACCCAGGCTATCGTGCCGGCTGCCAACCAGCCCAAGCAGAAAATCGCCGGGATGGAGATTCGCCCCGTGCACCGATTGGACGAGGCAATCCGGTTTTTCAGGGAAAGCTGATTGCTCGTGTAAATGGGTTGGCACGCTTGCGGGATGGAGAAGCGCATGGGGTGGGGAATGCCTCTGTTTGGCCCAAATTAATGTGCTTTAAGTCCCACGCCCCCTCATTGCCAGCATCAGAACACCTGTTCCAGGAATTGTCATGACGCGCCTGGGATTGTAGGCGAGCACATCCAGGCTCATTTCCGTACTGGCCCGCCCCACGGTCTTGGTCCGGCAAAGCGTTGCGACCATCTACGCCTCGACAGCCCCGAACAGGCGCTCAACTGTCAGACCTCGCATGCGCACCCTGTCTGGGGTATCTCCGCAGCTTTATGTTTTCTTAATACCTTCCAGTCCAGTCTTAGCCCCATCTTTACCGGCAGCTACCTATAGTTCGGCGTGTCCCCGTTCACGCTGGAAGGAAGTGTCATGGATCTGCTGTACATCGCCCTGGGCGTAGGTTTCTTTGCCCTCACGGCTGTTCTTGTGTCCGTCTTCGACAGCTTGAGGAAACGCTGATGAATACCCTTTACCTGATCGCCCTGGTTGCCGCGGTAGGCATCTTCGCCTACCTGCTGGCCGTGTTGTTCTATCCGGAGGACTTTTCATGACTGCCAATGGCTACATGCAATTGGGCCTGTATCTGATCGCCCTGATCGGCCTGGCGTGGCCGTTGGGCGTCTACATGGCCCGCGTCTATCGCGACGAACTGCCGGGCTTCGTCCGCTGGCTCAAGCCGGTGGAAAATCTCTTCTATCGCGTCTGCGGCGTCAAACCAGGCGACGACATGCCGTGGACCCGCTACGCCTTCGCGATGATCGCCTTCAACCTCATGGGCTTCCTCGCGGTCTACGCCCTGCAGCGCTTCCAGGTCTGGCTGCCGCTCAATCCCGAAGGGCTGGCGGCGGTCACGCCTGACTCGTCCTTCAATACCGCCGTCAGCTTTGCCACCAACACCAACTGGCAGGGCTATGGCGGCGAGACGACTATGAGCTACCTGACCCAGATGCTGGGGCTCAGCGTGCAGAACTTCCTCTCCGCTGCAACCGGCATGGCCGTCGTGGTGGCCCTGATGCGCGGCTTCACGCGCAAAGAAGCCGGCGGCGTAGGCAACTTCTGGGTCGACATGGTGCGTTCCACGCTCTACATCCTGTTGCCGCTGTCCATCATCCTGTCGCTGGCTCTGGTCACCCAGGGCGTGGTGCAGAGCTTCTCGCCCTACCAGAAGGCGCAACTGGTCGAGTCGGTGAGCTACGAGCAGGCGAAGACCGGCGCGAACGGCGAGCCTGTCGTCGATGCCCAGGGCCAGCCGGTGATGGAACAGGTCGCCGTCGCGGAGCAGACCATCGCCGTCGGCCCGGCCGCCTCGCAGATCGCCATCAAGCAGCTCGGCACCAACGGCGGCGGCTTCTTCAACGTCAACTCCGCGCATCCGCTGGAGAACCCGACGCCGCTCGCCAACTTCCTGGAACTGCTGGCGATCCTGATCATCCCTGCCGCGCTGTGCTTCACCTTCGGCCGCTTCGTCGGCGACATGCGCCAGGGTGGCGCCATCCTCGCTGCCATGACGGTGGTGTTCACTGCATTGCTGGGAGTGACGGCGGTCGCCGAGCAGTCAGGCAACCCGCTGTTCGAGCGGCTGGGGCTGGTCACTGAGGCCTCCGACATGCAGGCCGGCGGCAACATGGAAGGCAAGGAGACCCGCTTCGGCATCGCCAACTCCGCGCTGTGGGCCATCGCCACCACCGCCGCTTCCAACGGCTCGGTGAACTCGATGCACGACTCCTATACCCCCCTCGGCGGCATGGTGCCGATGTGGCTGATGCAGCTCGGCGAAGTGATCTACGGCGGCGTCGGTTCGGGCCTCTACGGCATGTTGGTGTTCGCGCTGATCGGCGTGTTCGTCGCCGGTCTGATGATCGGTCGCACGCCGGAATACCTGGGCAAGAAGATCGAGGCCTTCGAGGTGAAGATGGCCGCCGTCGCCATCCTGGTGCCGCCGCTGGTGGTGCTGGTTGGCGCGGCCCTCGCGGTGAGTCTCGACGTGGGCCGGGCGGGCATTTTCAACCCGGGCGCGCATGGCTTCTCGGAAGTTCTCTACGCCCTGTCCTCGGCTGGCAACAACAACGGCAGCGCCTTTGGCGGACTGTCGGCCAACACGCCTTTCTACAACACGCTGCTGGGCTTCGCGATGCTGCTGGCGCGCTACTGGGTGATGATCCCGGTGCTCGCCATCGCCGGCGCGCTCGCCGCCAAGAAGATCGTGCCGGCCTCGGCGGGCACCCTGCCGACCCATACGCCGCTGTTCGTGCTGCTGCTGATCGGTACCGTCGTCGTCGTCGGCGCGCTCACTTTCGTCCCGGCGCTGGCGCTGGGCCCGGTGGTCGAGCACCTGCAGATGATTTCGGTCAAATAAGGAATTCGTGATGCATAAAACTCAAACGCTGTATGACGCCGCCATCATCAAGGCGGCGGCCTGGGACGCGGTGAAACGCCTGTCGCCCCGCCACCAGGTGAAGAACCCGGTGATGTTCGTGGTCTGGCTGGGCAGCCTGCTCACCAGCGGCCTGTTCATCCAGGCGCTGACTGGAAATGGTGAAGCCCCCACCGGCTTCATCCTCGCCATCACCCTCTGGCTCTGGTTCACCGTGCTGTTTGCCAACTTTGCCGAAGCCGTGGCAGAAGGCCGCGGCAAGGCCCAGGCGGCGGCGCTGAAAGGCATGAAGAAGGCCGTGCTGGCCAAGAAGCTGAAGGAGCCGCGCCACGACGCCATCACGCACGTGGTCAATTCGGAAGACCTGCGCAAGGGCGATTTCGTGCTGGTTACCGCCGGCGAACTCATCCCCGGCGACGGCGAGGTGATCGAAGGCGTGGCCTCGGTCGACGAGTCGGCCATCACCGGCGAGTCGGCGCCAGTGATCCGCGAGGCGGGCGGCGATTTCTCCGCCGTCACCGGCGGCACCCGCGTGCTGTCCGACTGGCTGGTGGTGAAGATCGCCGTCAACCCCGGCGAGACCTTCCTCGACCGCATGATCGCCATGGTGGAAGGTGCCAAGCGCCAGAAGACGCCGAACGAGATCGCGCTGACCATCCTGCTGGTGGCGCTGACCCTGGTGTTCCTGCTCGCCACCGCGACCCTGCTGCCGTTCTCGCTGTTCAGTGTGCAATCGGCTGGCAGCGGGTCGCCGGTCAGCGTCACCGTACTGGTTGCGCTGCTGGTGTGTTTGATCCCCACCACCATCGGTGGTCTGCTGTCCGCCATCGGCGTGGCCGGCATGGGCCGCATGATGGCGAAGAACGTCATAGCCACCTCGGGCCGCGCGGTGGAAGCCGCCGGCGACGTCGACGTGCTGCTGCTCGACAAGACCGGCACCATTACGCTCGGCAACCGCCAGGCCAGCAATTTCCTGCATGCCGCCGGCGTGAGCGAGCGCGATTTGGCCGACGCCGCCCAATTGTCTTCGTTGGCCGACGAAACGCCGGAAGGCCGCAGCATCGTGGTGCTGGCCAAGCAGAAATTCGGTTTGCGCGGCCGCGATGTGCAGGAACTGGGCGCTCATTTCGTCCACTTCACCGCGCAGACCCGCATGAGCGGCGTCGACCTCGACGGCCGCGAAATCCGCAAGGGCGCGGGCGACGCAGTACGCGCCTACGTTGCCGAAAAGGGCGGCCACTTTCCGCCGGAGGTGGAGGGCATTGTCGAGCAGGTCTCCAAGCGCGGCTCCACCCCGCTGGTGGTGGCTGAATTCACCGGTGGCCAAGCCCGCGTGCTGGGCGTGGTCGAGCTGAAGGACATCGTCAAGGGCGGCATCAAGGAACGCTTCGCCGAGATGCGCCGCATGGGCATCAAGACGGTGATGATCACCGGCGACAACCGCCTCACCGCTGCCGCCATTGCGGCCGAGGCCGGGGTCGACGACTTTCTGGCCGAAGCCACACCCGAGGCCAAGCTGAAGCTGATCCGCGAATACCAGGCCGAGGGCCGGCTGGTGGCGATGACCGGCGACGGCACCAACGACGCGCCGGCGCTGGCGCAGGCCGACGTCGCCGTGGCGATGAACACCGGTACCCAGGCCGCGAAGGAAGCCGGCAACATGGTCGACCTCGACTCCAACCCGACCAAGCTGATCGAGGTGGTGGAGACCGGCAAGCAGATGCTGATGACGCGCGGCTCGCTCACCACGTTCTCGATCGCCAACGACGTCGCCAAGTACTTCGCCATCATCCCGGCCGCCTTCGCTACCACCTACCCGGCGCTCGACGCGCTCAACGTCATGGGGTTGGCGACGCCCGCAAGCGCGATCCTGTCGGCGGTGATCTTCAACGCGCTGATCATCGTCGCGCTGATCCCGCTGGCGCTGAAAGGGGTGAAGTACCGTCCGCTCGGCGCCGAGGCCATCCTGCAGCGCAACCTGCTGGTCTATGGCCTGGGCGGCCTCATCGTGCCCTTCATCGGCATCAAGGCCATCGACCTCGTCCTGGTCGCCCTCAACCTGGCATAAGGAGACATCATGCTCAAGGAACTCAAACCCGCGTTGCTCGTACTGGCCCTGATGACCGTGCTGACTGGCGTCGCCTATCCGCTGCTGGTCACCGGTATCGCCCAGGGCCTGTTTCCCGACCAGGCGAACGGCAGCCTGATCGAGCAGGACGGCAAGCTCGTCGGCTCGGCCCTGGTCGGTCAGCCGTTCGCCGATCCGAAGCACTTCTGGTCCCGCCCCTCGGCCACCGGCCCCGTGCCCTACAACGCCGGCGCTTCCAGCGGCTCCAATCTGGGGCCGCTGAACCCGGCCTTGGAAGAGGCGGTCAAGGCCCGCATCGACGCGCTCAAGGCGACCGATCCGACCAACACTGCACCGATCCCGGTGGATCTGGTCACCGCCTCGGGCAGCGGCCTCGATCCCCACATCAGCCCCGCTGCCGCCCGCTGGCAGGCGCCGCGTATCGCCCGCCTGCGCGGCCTCAGCGAAGCCGATGTGGCGAGGCTTATCGACGACCATACCGAAGGCCGCCAGCTCGGCCTGTTGGGTGAACCTCGGGTCAACGTGCTGACACTGAATCTGGCGCTGGACCGTCTGGCCAAGTCCTGAGATCGGTCGCCATGGAATTCCTGAACTTCCTGATGGCGGTCGCCGCCCTGGTCATCCCCCTGCTTTTTGCATGGATTGTTGTAAACCGCTTGGCTAACAAGCACTCCCCGAAACATCAAAGGAAATCAAGTAAATGAAACTGCAGCACACCACCTTCCGCCCCCTGATCCTGTTGGCTGCCATGGCGTCCTTGCCTGCGCTTGCCGAGGACAGCCCGCACACCTTTACCGGCAACGTCAGCATGACCAGCGACTACGTCTTCCGCGGCATCTCGCAAACCGGCGGCGACCCGGCCATCCAGGGTGGCCTTGACTACACCCACAGCAGCGGTTTCTACCTCGGCACCTGGGGCTCCAACGTGGGCTGGATCGAAGACTATCAGAGCTACCAGTCGGGCAATCTGGAACTGGATCTTTACGGTGGTTTCCGTGGCGGGTTCGGCGAGACGGGCATTACCTATGATCTTGGTATTGCCAGCTATTTCTACCCGGGCGAGGCCAACGGTGCGGTTGATGCCGATACCACCGAAATTTACGCAGCCTTGGGCTGGAAGTGGTTCACCGCCAAGTATTACTACAGCATCAGTAACGAGACCTTCGGCTTCGCCAATTCCGACGGTTCCGACTACCTGGATATTTCCGCCAGCCTGCCCGTCGGCGAAACCGGCCTGACGCTGGGTGCGCACTGGGGTACGTTCTCGTTCCAGAACAACGGCGCCCAGGATTACAACGACTGGAAGGTCAGCGCGACCTACGACATGAGCAAGCTGAGCAAGGTGATGTCGGGTGTGACGCTCGGCGTGGCCTATTCCGACACTGACGCGGATGGCGGCGATGGCACGGCTGCCTCGGCACCCTGGACGGATCAAAATGGCCAGGACCTGGGCGATGGCACCGCCATCGTCTGGGTTAGCAAGGCACTCTGAGCACGCCCGGCAAAAGGGGAAACCACTTCCCGCGCGAGAACAGCACCGCTCGCAAATTTTGGCCCGCCGCAAGGCGGGCCTTTTCTTTGTATGCGGAATGGCGCCGCGTGCCCGTCTTGATCAAATCTTGATGTCCGGCTGGCAAGTCTTTACAGAATTAAAAGACCGGCTTGCCTAGCATGCGTGATGTGGAAAGGGCGCGTAAAAACGTGGGCCGCTTCCACATTTGGCAATTGATGGAGAGTACACATGCTGAACATCCGCTGGACCCGAAACCCTGCAGGCCGTCTGCACGCCGTCTGGATTGCGTTTGAATTCGACAAGCCCGCGCGGCCTCAGCACACTGCACCTTCCTTTTTTTCCCTACGCAATCGATTCCACGTGGCTGCTGGACACAGTCTGCGGAAAGCGGCGTAATCCCTGGAGACGAGCATGAATCTGAATCCGCTGGCCGTGGTCAGGCCGAAACTGTTCAACAACACGCGCAAGCCCTGCAAACCCGGCTCGCTTGCCAGTCACCTCTACCCGGAAAACATCTGTCTCGACGTCGCAGTCTCGAACAAGCTTGAGCTGTTCGATGTCATTGGTCGGCATATGGAGCGGGAGCACGGGCTCCCGGGGGAATGGGTGGTCCGGAGTCTCTCGCGTCGCGAGCAGGCCGCTTCCACAGGACTGGGCAAGGGTGTCGCCATTCCCCACGCCCGCGTCAAGGACCTGGAGCGGATGCAGGTTGCCTATCTGCGCCTGCAGTCGCCCATTCCTTTCGATGCCCCGGACGGCAACCCGGTCGTGGACATCCTGGTTCTGTTGGCACCGAGCCAGGCCGATGAGGCGCATCTCAGAATTCTGGCCGACGCCACGCAACTATTCTCCGATCGCCGTTTTCGCCTGCGCCTGCATCGGTGCAGCCATGCGCAGGAGGTCAAGCATCTGTTCGACGCCTGGAGCCAGCCTGCCGGCGCGTTCTTTAGCAATGTTTAACGGTCTGCTGGCCAGTCTTTACGACATCTTGATGCAGCGGCCGCTACGCTTCCACCTATCGCAATGACAGGAGATGACATGAGCATCATTCATCAGGAAGAAGAACCCCCCGCCGGTAACGACAAGGTATGCATCGGCATTGCCCTGGACGGGGAAGACATCCGGGTGGCGGCGCGTGCCGAAGGCCGCGAGATCGCACAGGGCAGTTTTCCGGCCAGTCCCGTGGGTACGGCGGCCCTGCTGTGTTACCTGGCCGACTGGCAGACGCCTTTGCGTCTTGCCGTGGCCACGGCCGGGGCCGCTGCCCTGGGGTTGGCACTGGCCGTGGGCGCGCCGCACGGTCGGGAAGTATTTCTGGTTTCGACGCAGACGGTGCACGCCGCATCCGACCTCGCTCGCTATGCCGAACGTGCCATCTGACAGCAAGAAGAAAATGATGATCCACATTTGCCCGGTTTGCGGGAAGGCGCATGCGGTGAATCAGGCCCGTCACTCGGTGGCGTGGGGGCGCCAGTTGACCTGCTCCTGTGCGTGCGAGTCGGAAAGCCGCCGCCGCATGCGTACGCAACACCTTGCTGCCAGCGCGGTGCGTGCGCCGGGTGCACGATGACAGTACACTGGGGCATGAATGCATTGCCGAATCACATGATCTGATCGCCTGTTTCGAGCACGATGCCATGCCCTATGACTGACCAGCCATCCCTCGAACCAAACGCGCTGCCGCCGGGCCGCCCGCATCTGATACGCCACTTCCGCCAGATCTTGCTGTGGCCCCTGCAGCTTGAATTCCAGGCGCCCGAAGCCGAACAGGCAGAACCCTGGCGCATTCTGGAGCGGGGCGACAGCCCGTGGAGCAGAGGCGAATGCAATATCACCTATGATCCCGATAAAACCCGGGAGCGGCATTACAAGGAATTTGTCAGTTTCCTGCCCTATGTGCAGCGCTTTCTCTATGGGGATAGCCGCGCGCGCGTGGGCGGTAATGACCAGGCGGACAGCAACGCCCCGATGCAGGTGTTCCGGCGCCGCGACATCGCCAATCTGCGCGTAACGCTCAAACCCGGCGACAAGCCCCTGCTGCTCGATGTGGCCCACGTCGATCTGGTCTTTTTCTTTGACGTCGACGTCGCCTTCCTCAAGGTGGAGATCAGCACGAATGATCTGCCCTGGGACACCGCGCTGGAACTGATGCATCGCTTCGGGCGCGCCTATCCCTCGGGCTGGGACGCGAGCGGCCAGGGCGTGCACAACGCCTATCGCTCGGAGTGGCTGGGGGCGGACGGGAAAGTGCTGGCGGCGTCCGATTCGGAAAATCGCGAGAAATTCCTCTGTTTCGTCAACGAGCATCGCGCCCCCTGCCTGGCCTCCCACTGGGCGTATTTGCTGCGTCCCCTGGTGCTGGAGCACGAGGAAGAAGAAGCCGAAGTACGCTATCGCCAGCTCGAATACCATCGCATGCCGATGATGGCCTACCTGGCGCTGGACAACCCGCGCGCGCTGACGCCAGACGATTTCATCCACCTCGGCCTCATCAACGCGTTTCGTCCTAGCGACCCGTTGCCGCGCCGGGATCCGGCAGTGGCTGAATTTGAAAGCCGCTACTGCGACGACCGTTACTGGACCGACACCGACAGCGGTCCCAACACCCGCGCCATCTGCACGGGCAACACCCTGGTGGTGGTTGGCGAGGCGCAGTCGAGCTATTTCCGCAACGAGGTGCACGGGATCCTGGCCCAGTTCCGCCACCAGTTCATGCTGCTGTTTCTGATCGCCCATTTCCACCGCGCCGCGCTGCTGGTTTTCTCCGACCGCATGATGGATGCGATCAGCGAACTGAACATCCGCAGCACGAAGTCGCAAATGCGCTTTCGCAAACACATCCGGGACAGCTTCGAGGCGTTCCTGCGTTTTACCCACCGCTACTGGTTCCACGAGTTGTCCGAGCGTGCCCAGGTGCAGGGACTGTTCCACCGCTGTACCACCTATCTCGGCAACGATGTCAAATACCGCGACGTCAAGGAAGAAATACGCGACATGAGCCAATACCTGGACAGCGATACCCAGCGCCGCCAATCCAATACCGTCGTGCGGCTCACTGTGGTGACCACCTTCGGTCTCATCGGCACGGTGGTCACCGGCTTCCTAGGCATGAACCTGCTCGCCGCAGCCGAAGCGTCGCTCGGACTCAAATTCGTTTACTTCGTCGGTGTCATGCTGGCCGCCTCCGTGCTGACCCTGTACACCGTCGCCAAATCGAAACCGCTGTCGGACTTTCTCGATGCCTTGTCCGATGGGCGGGTCGGATTGGGCGCAGCATTCGCTTTCTTGCGGCGTGTCTGGCACAAGGAGGACGCTTGAGAGGGTGGGTCTGGTCACCGCTCGATCCCTGCATCAGTTGGATGACCTGAGTACACGCGGAGCGTCACGCGCTGCCACCCGCGTACGGGATGGATGGCAGGCCATGTAGCGCACTGTCCTGCTCAATTTTTACGATATTTTGATGCGCTATCCGCTAGGCTGTCGCACTTCGTAACGGCGTACGCCGGACGTGCATTGAAACTACACTGGGACCATGACTGCCAACGACCTGGACAACCGACCCGACCCGGATACCCTGCTTGCCCGCATCGAAGCCGAGGCCGAGCGTGCGAAGAAGGGCAAGCTGAGGATATTCTTCGGCGCCTGCCCCGGCGTGGGCAAGACCTACGCCATGCTGAGTGCAGCGCGCATGCTGCACGAGCAGGGCAGCGAGGTGGTGGTGGGCGTGGTGGAAACGCATGGGCGTTCCGAAACCGCGCGCCTGGTGGAAGGCCTGGAGCTGCTGCCGCCCAAACTGGTGGCCTATCAGGGGCGCGAGCTGCGCGAGTTCGACCTCGACGCGGCGCTGGCGCGCAAACCCGCGCTGATCCTGGTCGACGAACTGGCGCATTCCAACGTCGCCGGTTCGCGCCATCCCAAGCGCTGGCAGGATGTCGAGGAGCTGCTGGCGGCCGGCATCGACGTCTGGACCACGGTGAACGTGCAGCATCTGGAAAGCCTCAACGACATCGTCGGCGGCATCACCGGCATCCAGGTGCGCGAGACCCTGCCGGACCGGGTGTTCGAACAGGCCGACGAAGTCGCTCTGGTGGACCTGCCGCCGGACGAACTGCTGCAACGCATGAAGGAAGGCAAGGTCTACCTTGCCCAACAGGCCGAACGCGCTATCCGCAACTTCTTCCGCAAGGGTAACCTGATCGCGCTGCGCGAACTGGCACTGCGCCGAACCGCCGACCGAGTGGACGCGCAAATGCGCGAATACCGTACCGACCAGGCCATCGAGACGGTGTGGCAGGCCAAGGAGCGCCTGCTGGTGTGCGTCGGCCCGGGCGCCGGCGGCGACCGGCTGGTGCGCTCCGCGGCCCGCCTGGCTGGGGATTTGCACGCCGACTGGATCGCCGTCTACGTCGAGACACCGGCGCTGCAGCGTTTGTCCGATGCCAACCGCGACAAGATCCTCAAAACGCTGGCACTGGCACGTGAGCTGGGCGCCGAGACCGCCACCCTGGCTGGACAAGAGGATGCGCAGACGCTCTTGGCCTATGCCATCAGCCGCAACGCCTCCAAGCTGGTGGTGGGCAAGAGCCTGCGCACCGGGCTGTCGCGGATGCTGCGTGCGCCGCTGTCGGACCGGCTTTCCGCGCTGGCCCGCGACGTGGACGTCTACGTGGTGGCCCACGAGGTGGAGGCAGCACCTGCCGGCGAGGTGGTCGCGATGCCGCTCGAACTGGAGCTGGAACCCGCGCGCGGCTGGAAGGTGCAAGGCTATGCCTGGGCCGGCGGCATCTGCGCCCTCACCACCGTGCTGGCCAAGCTGGTGTTGCCCTGGTTCGATCTGGCCAACCTGATCATGTTCTACCTGGTTGGGGTGATATGGGTGGCCGCGAGCTATGGGCGCGGGCCAGCCATCCTGGGATCGATACTGAGCGTGCTGGCCTTCGACTTCTTCTTCGTGCCGCCGCCGCTGTCCTTCACCGTAGCCGACACCCGCCATCTGCTGACCTTCTTCATCATGCTGGCGGTGGGGCTGACCATCAGCACCCTGGCCGCCAACCTGCGTTACCAGGCGCGCATCGCCACGTATCGGGAACGCCGCACGCGAGCCCTCAACGAACTGGGCAAGGAGCTGGCCGGCGCCTTGATGGCCGAACAGATTGTGGAGACCGCCCGGCACCATCTGGAAAGCCTGTTTCAGGCGAAGGTCTGCATCCTGTTGCCGGATGCAGACGAGACGCTGCGTTCGCCTACCCCTTTGCCCACCCACAAGGACCTGCCGCTGGATCCGGCCATTGCCCAGTGGGTATACGACCACCAGCAGCCTGCCGGGATGGGCACCCAGAGCCTGGCAGGCCACCCCATGTACTATTTGCCGCTGAAGGCACCGATGCGAACGCGGGGCGTGCTGGCCTTGCTACCGAGCCAGAAGCGGCTGCTGTTTCTGCCGGAACAGGCGCGCATGCTGGAAACCCTATCTGGCCAGATCGCGCTGGCGCTGGAACGGGTGCATTTCGTGGAAGTGGCGCAGGACGCCCTGGTGCGGATGGAATCCGAACGCCTGCGAAACGGCCTGCTGTCCGCGCTCTCGCATGACCTGCGCACGCCGCTGACCGTATTGGCCGGCCTGGCCGATTCCCTGCCGCTGGCCGGCCCGCCCTTGCCCGAAGCGCAGGCCGAGATTGCCCAGGCGATCCGCGCCGAGGCGCTGCGCACCAGCATCCTGGTGAGCAACTTGTTAGATATGGCGCGTCTGCAAGAGGGGCAGGTCCAGTTGAAACGGGAATGGCAACCGCTGGAAGAAGTGGTGGGCGCCTCGTTGCAGACCCTGGCCGTACCGCTGGCGCGACACGAGGTGGTGGTCGACTTGCCGGCGGACCTGCCGCTGCTGGAGTTCGACAGCGTGCTGATGGAGCGGGTGTTATGCAACCTGCTGGAGAACGCCGCGAAATACACGCCGCCGGGCAGCCGCATCGAGATCGGCGCCCGCAACGAAGGCGACCGCGTCAGCATCAGTGTGGCCGACAACGGCCCCGGGCTGCCGCCCGGCCGCGAGGACATGCTGTTCGAGAAGTTCACCCGCGGCCAGGACGAATCCGCCGTGGCGGGCGTCGGCCTCGGCCTTGCCATCGTGCGCGCCATCGTCGAGGCGCACAAGGGCACGGTCAGAGGGGAGACGCGCGCGGAAGGCGGCGCCCGCTTCGTCATCAGCCTGCCCGCCGGCGAACCGCCCGTCGTTCCCCCGGAGACCTCGGCTTGATGGAAAACCCGCGCGCCGCTTCACCCACCGTGGTCGTCATCGAGGACGAACCGCAGATCCGCCGCTTCGTCCGCACCGCCCTGGAGGCCGAAGGCTGCCACGTGGTGGAGGCTGCCACGGGAGAACGGGGCTTGATCGAAACCGGCACGCGCAAACCCGATCTGGTCATCCTCGACCTCGGCCTGCCGGACCGCGACGGCGTCGACGTGGTGCGCGATCTGCGCAGCTGGTCCACTGTGCCTGTCCTCATCCTGTCAGCCCGGGTCGACGAGACCGACAAGGTTGCCGCCCTCGATGCTGGAGCGGACGACTACCTGACCAAGCCTTTCGGTGTGGCGGAATTGCTGGCACGTGTGCGCGCCCTGTTGCGCCGCACTCGCCTGGCCGGCGGCGAAGGTCCGCTCGTCACCTTCGGCGAAATCGTGGTGGATTTGGCGCGGCGCCAAGTTACCCGGGACGGAGCCGAGATTCATCTCACCCCCATCGAATACCGGCTGCTTGCGCTGCTGCTCGCCAATGCCGGCCGGGTGCTTACCCACCGGCAATTGCTGCGCGAAGTGTGGGGTCCGAGTCACGCTGAGGATACCCACTACCTGCGCGTCTACATGACTGGACTGCGCCGCAAGCTGGAAGCGAACCCGGCCCAGCCGCGCCACATCCGCACCGAGTCCGGAGTGGGGTATCGATTCGTATGCGATACGGATTAGCTGTGCATTAACCCAGGCCGGTCCGTGCTCGTGGGTATCGTGAATTGGGCCAGCGTTTCTGCGCCAGCGACAGATTCAGCCGCGTGTCCGCCGGATACACCAGATTGCCGTCGACGTCCTTCGCCCGTTTGAGCGTGTTGCCTTGGTGAATTCGGCCAAGTGCGCGGCGTCGGGGCAGAGCACCCAGCGCGCAGTGTAGATGCCGGCGTTCTCGAAGCTGGTGTCGACGCCGTATTGGGTGTGCAGACGAGGGGCGTCGATCAGGAACCTCTGTCCGCGCGGTGCGCAAGCGATAGCCCGAATCAGGGCAGGCGAATCAGGGCAGGTTGCGCGCGCGATTCACGTCCAGCGCGCAACTGAAGGGTGGGTTGTCCTTCATCGTCAGGGCAAGCGCATAGGCTGTCGCGGGCCGCATATTGACCAGCACCATGTCGATGCCCGATATGCGGCACATGGATGCAAGATTCTCCAGCCAGGCGTAATACAGATTGTCGATGACGGGCACGTTCTTGAGATCGTAGAGCAGACGTCGCGCGCGCATCTGCTGCAGCGCTCCCGTCAGGGGAACAAGATAGGCATCCGGTTCTCCGGGATCGAGCGCCTCGGTCGGTTCCAGCAAGACATTGCCATCACCGATCGGCGTCAGATGCATGCCCTGAAGAATGGCCACGAGTCAGCGCTCCGGATAGCGGTTAGCGACGTTGCCCATCTGCGGCAAGGACAGTGATGCCGAGCAGGCAAAAGGCTTCCTTGAGACCCTCCGACAGGGTCGAGCGGGTCGATACCAGCGACAAGTCGATGTTGAGGCTGGTGATTGCGCGTGCGATTTCTGGACGGATGCCTGTCAGGATGGCCTTGGCGCCCATCAGGCCGACTGCGCGGATCATCTGGATCAGGTGATGCGAGACCTGCGAATCGATCGCCTGCACCCCCGTGACGTCGATCACCACAACCTTGGCGCGTTCCTTCTCGATCCGCTCGAGCATGTTTTCCATCACGGACATGGTGCGCGAGGAATCGAGTGTGCCGATGATGGGCAGGGTCAGCACGCCATCCCAGATTTCGGTGATCGGAGTCGAGGTGTGCTTGAGTTCCTCCTGCTGGGCCTGGATGGTGCGTTCCTTCTCGGCGAGGTAGACGTGGAATACATCGAGGATGATGTCGTTGAATACCGAGGCGAGCAGCAGCAGGATGGCGCGCGTCTGCTGAAAATCGAGCGTGCTGTCGACTTCAAGATTATTGAGAAAGACATCCTGCATGAAGTGGATGAAGCGCACGAACTCTTCCATATTGCCGCCGCGGATCTGGATCTGCTGCGAGAAATTGCTGAAGAACTGGCGCAGCGCCTTGTGCTCGCTGCTGCGCCGGTCCACCTTCTCGCCGGCCTGCAGCAACAGGACGAACAGTTCGAGGAATTCGAGGCTGTAGTCGTTGATCTCATCCATGGTGAGCAGATTGCCCTGGCCAAAGATGTTCTGGCCGCGCTGCTCGATGTCCTGCGAGATGGTGGCAACCTTGGTCATCATCTGCTCGATCAGCAGCTGGTTGGTGCTCTTGACTGGTTTAGCGATTCTTGCCATTTTCAACTCCCTTTATTGGTGTTGCCCGTATTACGAAGATAGATTTGTCGTCGTTGTTGCGCGTGACCACGTTGCCGAGCAATAACGCGATGAATTGAGGATGCAGGCGCCACAGCCCGGGGAAGGTGTTCAGATTCCAATTGCGGCGCAAACCGTCCGAGGCGGTGATGAAAAGCGCCTGCTTAGGGAAGGGCAGTTCGACCATCTCGAACGAACGATGCTCGTGCCCAAGCACGCCCGGCGAGAAGTTGAGCACCTTGCGCTCACCGTTGCAGATCAGGAACGCGCTCATGTCGCCGACGCCGCATATGCGCAATATGAGGGCGGTGAAGTCGATCTCGCAGGCCATGGCGACGGCGCCACGCCCACCGCGCAGTCGCTGTGAGAGGGTCTGCAGGGTGCCGTCGAGCGGGGTGACGGAATCCAGAACCTTCTCTGCTCCGACCAGCCCCTCGGCCGCCTCCTTGCCATGTCCCAGCCCATCGGCATGCAGCCATTTGACTGAATCGATCGAAGGCTGCACGCAGATGCAGTCGCCGTTGTACACATCGTCCTGATAGGCGCGCAGGTGATGGCCATACTGGAAGGGGTGCGAAGGGGGTTTGTTTCCCACATAAAAACGTGACCACACGGCCGTGCCGTGCCAGGGCGAATCATGGGACAGTCCCGGCGGCAGGGTGTAGACCTCGTACTCGGCGGACATCCGCTGGATGGTGCCAAGCCCCTTTCCCATGGTGCCCGAAGTCGTATAGCCATCCTTCATGGCGTCGGGCAGATTCGATATGCCGGGGCCGTAATCGAGCGCGAACAGGTCCAGTGCGGAAAATTCGCCGTTGCCGTATTCCCATATCTGCACCAGGCCGTGCCCACCTGCGTACTTCAGCTGGTTGGAGATGATTTCGTTGCACACCAGCTCGATCCGCTCCCGCACGGCATCCTTGAAGCCCATGCGGCGCGAAACTGCGCGCACTTTCGAACGCAACAGCACCTGGCTGCTATCGTCGCTGATGGCCTGGTCGAGTAGAAGTCTGCTAATCATGAGTGTCCCGTTATGCCAGGTGTAATTTCGTCTTCGGTCGCAAACTGCCCGCGGCCGCGCCGCTTCGCCTCGTAGAGGGCGGCATCGGAGCGGGCTGCCAACGTTTCGGTGTTGTCGTCGGCGCGGCATAGCGCGATGCCGATGCTCACCTTGCCGTTCATGCCTTGCAGCACTTTGGCGGCGATCCGCGCAGCAATCTTGAGTTCGCAGAAGGTGATGGCGGCAAACTCGTCGCCGCCGATGCGGCAGAGTATGTCCACATGCTCGCGCACCGAGCCGCGCATGGCATTCGCCATTTTCTTCAGGTATTCGTCGCCGTACTGATGGCCATGCGTGTCGTTGATCTGCTTGAAATAGTCGAGATCGAACATCATCAGGCACATCGATTCATTCTGACGCTGGCTGCGCAGCAGGGATTCGTGCAGACGCTGGTCGTAGGCGCCGCGATTGTAAATTCCGGTGAGCGCATCGGTTTCGGCATGGCGAATCGACGCTTCAAGCTCGTGTTTCCGCTTTTCCAGCACCGATTCCATTTCAGCCATCTGTGCGGCGGCATCGCGCATATAGCGCTCGAGATCCTCGCTGATCTGACGGTTGCGGCACTTCAGCAGTTCGGGGTCGGCCGACTCGCTGGCAAACCGCAGCTGCTCGGCCAGCTTGTCGATCTGGTACGTAGCCGGCGTGACCGGCAGCATGCAGATTCCGAAATGCGCGTCGCCCCAATCCAGGAATATTGCACGATCCTGGATCATTAACTGCACATCGAGGCTTGTGTTCGCCGACAGCCCCGCTGAGCGCAAGGTGTCGAGCATCAACACGACGCGAACCGAGGTTGTGAAGACATCGCCCCCCAGCACGTCGATTGCATCGATCACAAAACGCGCCAGCCGCTGTCGGTCGGGCTCGACGATCAGCGAAAGCGAAAGCAGCGGTCTTGCCGTGGTATCCAGAGGGGCCATGGCACACTAACGGTAAGGTCAGCCTGAAGTTAAATCGGAATAGGGGGAAATTCCCTTATATTTCTGGAAATTGGCACGATTTGTGCGGACAGGGTTCGGAAATACAGCCATGTCCTATGCAAACAAACTGATGGGCTATCCGAAGTTCCACAGCATGCTGTGCTTCACGCTACTGCCCCACTCCCTTGAAGGGTGAGGGCCGGATGAATAGACCTCCCCCTTTGGAAAAGGGGGATTGAGGGGGATTTGACCTGAGGACGTTGCCTGACCACTGCCCGTTGGCCGGGGGTAGCCCGGCAGCTAGTCACTTTCTTTGTCAATGCGACAAAGAAAGTAACCAAAGAAAACGCACCCCGACATCCCCGAAACCCCGGAAACCGAGCCTGCCGGGTGGGCGGCAAAGAACTCGCCCCGCTTTTGTAATGTTGATTAATTTTTGTGAGCGGGGCTCAAACACCTTTGCCGCTGATCCACCCGCCAAACTCAATTTCCGGCGGGGCTGAGAGGGGATGAAGGTCAAAACCAGGACGGCGGTGATGGGACGTTTGCGATTACCATTTGAGCTTCAGACAGCCGTATCGGGAGCCAATTGTCCGACTGTAGCAAGAGTCAAGGCCTGACCCTTTGGCTCCGTGCAGCGCGGCCAGGAACGCCTCAAGGAAGCCGCCAAGCTCGGTTTCACCCAAGCCATCGTCCCGGCCGCCAACCAGCCGAAGCAGAAAATCGCCGGGATGGAGATTCGCCCCGTGCATCGGTTGGATGAGGCTATTCAGCTGTTCAGGCAAGCCTGAACGTACGCGGTTGGTGTTCAGCGACGGAAAAGTCAAAACCGTTGTGCCTTCTCAGGTTCTATTTCAAGGCTTGGTAGCAGCGTGCTGCGCGCTAGAGTCGTTGGTCTTTGATGACAATCTCTGCTGAGTTGCAGAACCCTTCCTTAGCTCAAGCTTCTTTAGATCATCCAAGCGATACGCCACAGTCGAATTTTCTTTAAGTAGAAAAACATATTCGCCAAGGTGGCCTAGGTAAGTGAGATTACCTGTCTCAACTTCTGACTTTATGTCTTTGCCCGAAACAGTATGGAAGTCACTTTTATTAATGATTTCCGATCTGTTCCATACTGCGCTAGATACAGATGCTGCCGGCAAACAACAAATAATCAAAAAAACAAAAACTCTTATGTTCTTGGAAGGGAAATATTGAGCGAACTCATTGAGGCTACCTAGTCTGAATGCGGCGGGAAATATCCCAGCAACAAGACCCATAAAAAGAGGATTGCGTGACGACCAATGATCAAACTCGGCAAGTACTATCATCGCCAAGTTGAGGAATATGACCAAAATAACATGAACCTCCAAGTAACTCTTTTTGGCGTCATTTTGAGTTTCTTCTGGGTAGTTGCTTGGCCATAAGAGCTCCCCGATGAACACCGGAAATAGCATGAATGATGAGAGCATTAAAAACGGGATGCCATACGCAACAGCTTCACTGATCGATATGAACTCGAAAGGTTGGATTCCAAATGGCTTCCAGAAGTAATACAGGCTTAAGAAAGCGCACATAAACGAATACGGCACCACAATTCCTACTGCATTCTTTATTTGTGCATTCATGACGTCACCTTTACAGAGAAAAAGGGCGCAGACCCACTGCCTCGGGCGAGCCTCTTGGAGGCCTAGCCCATTACCTGCCCATGCTCCCGCGTATCGTGGAACGCCACCTTGGGCCAGCGTTCCTGTGCCAGCGACAAATTCACCCGCGTATCGGCCAGATACACCAGGTTGCCGTCGACGTCCTTCGCCAGCTTCAGCGAATTGGCCTTGGTGAATTCGGCCAGATGCGCGGCGTCGGGGCAGGTCACCCAGCGCGCGGTGTAGATGCCGGCGTTCTCGAAGCTGGCGTCGACGCCGTATTCGGTGCGCAGGCGATGGGCGACGACTTCGAACTGCAGCTGGCCGACGGCGCCAATCAGCAGCGTGTTGTCGACGAAGGGTTCGAACACCTGCACCGCGCCTTCTTCGCCCAGTTCCAGCAAGCCCTTGTTCAACTGCTTGGCGCGCAACGGATCGCGCAGGCGCGGGCGGCTGAACAGTTCGGGGGCGAAGTAGGGGATGCCTTTGTATTGCAGCGCTTCGCCCTCGGTGAGGGTGTCGCCGATATGCAGCTGGCCGTGGTTGTGGATGCCGATGATGTCGCCCGCCACCGCGTCTTCCATGCGGGTGCGCTCGTTGGCCATGAAGACCACGGCGTTGGCGATTTTCATGTCCTTGCCGGTGCGGCGGTGGCGCACTTTCATGTTGGGGCTATAGCGGCCCGAGCAGACGCGGAAGAAGGCGATGCGGTCGCGGTGCTGCGGGTCCATGTTGGCCTGGATCTTGAACACGAAGCCGGTGAATTTGGGTTCGGCGGGGTCGACCACGCGCTCGACCGCCTCGCGCGGCTGCGGCGGCGGCGCCCAGTCGGCCAGCGCGCGCAGCACTTCGCGCACGCCGAAGTTATTGATCCCGGAGCCGAAAAACACCGGTGACTGTTTGCCTTTCAAAAAGGCATCCAGCTCGAAGCCGACGCCGGCGCCGCGCACCAGTTCGATTTCCGACAGCAGGGTGTCGGCTTCGAGCGGGAAGCGTTCACGCAAAGCCTCATCGCCCAGGCCCTGCAGCGATTCAAACGCCTGGCCGGCGTTTTCCTCGCCCGCCTTGAAGCGCAGGATTTCGTCGTTGATCAGGTGGTACACGCCATGAAAGCGCTTGCCCATGCCGATCGGCCAGGTCACCGGGGCGCACTGTATTTTCAGGATCGATTCGATCTCGTCCAGCAGTTCCAGCGGGTCGCGTACCTCGCGGTCCATTTTGTTGATGAAGGTGATGATAGGCGTATCGCGCAGGCGGCAGACTTCCAGCAGCTTGATGGTCTGTTCTTCCACGCCCTTGGCGGCATCGACCACCATGATCGCGGCGTCCACCGCGGTCAGCACGCGGTAGGTGTCTTCGGAAAAATCCTTGTGGCCCGGGGTGTCGAGCAGGTTGAACACGCAGTCGCCGTGCGTGAACTGCATCACCGAGCTGGCGACCGAAATGCCGCGTTCGCGTTCCACTTCCATCCAGTCCGAGGTGGCGAACTTGCCGCTTTTCTTGGCCTTGACGGTGCCCGCCATCTGGATCGCACCGCCGAACAGCAGCAGCTTTTCGGTCAGCGTGGTTTTACCGGCGTCGGGGTGGGAGATGATCGCGAAGGTGCGGCGTTTTTTGACGTCGCGCGCCAAAGGCGAATCGCCGGTTGTAGCCGGTGTAGTGACTAAGGATTCCATCGGGGGGGTCAAGCGGATACGAAGCAGGGGCGCAATTTTAACCCGGTTAATCCATCAGGGCGCGCGATGATGGCGAGCCGGTTTGCGAGGCAATTTTGTTGCTTGGGAGAAGCCCATGGTTGTTCCATGGGCGCCGAGCAAGCGGCAAAAATGACCGCAAAGCGGCCGCCAGCGCGTGCGCAGGCTCGAAGAGCCGCCTGATGGATTATCCGGGTTTATGCTATTTCCTGCCGCCGGATAAATTGCACGACTGCCGCACCGTGTCGTGTTGCCGCGTGCGACTACCGGTAAAATTGCGCCGATGAAATTGCTCGTGATCGATACTTCCACCGAATGGTGCTCGGCTGCGTTGTGGCTGGATGGCCGCATCCTCGCCCGCCGGGTGCTGGCCGAACAGCAGCACAGCAGCCTGTTGCTGCCGATGGTGGATGAACTGCTGCGTGAGTCGGCAACCAGCCTGCGCCAACTGGATGGCATCGGCTACGGCGCCGGGCCGGGTTCGTTTACCGGCCTGCGCATTGCCTGCGCGGTCACCCAGGGCCTGGCGCTGGGTGCCGATCTGCCGGTGGTGGGCGTCTCCACGCTGGAGTCCATTGCCGAGCAGACCCGCTCTGAACAAAACAGCCCGGAGCAGGTGCTGGCCGTGCTCGATGCGCGCATGGCCGAGGTCTACTGGGCCGCGTACCGGCGAAGCGGGACCGGCTGGCAGTGCGTGACCGAACCTGCGCTGGCGCTGCCCGAGTCGGTAAGCGTGCCGGAAGGCGGCGACTGGATGGGCGCAGGCAATGGTTTCATCGCCCTGGGCGCAGTGCTGCTTCCAAGGCTGGCGGCGCATCTCACGCGTATCGACGATACCCTGATGCCCGATGCCGCCGCGATGGCGGGCTTGGCTGCCCGTGCGTTCGAGCGCGGCGAAGGCATGGACGCCGCGCTGGCCGCGCCGATTTATCTGCGCGACAAGGTGGCATTGACCATCGACGAACGCCGGGCGAAACGAAGCGCATGAGTCACGTACCCCTCAGCGAAACCCGTGTCATTGCGCAGGGTCTGCGCGCCATGACCGTGGCCGACTTGCCGCTCATTCACCCGATCGAACTGGCGAGCTACGACCATCCGTGGAGCATCGGCAATTTTGCCGACTCGCTCGGCGCCGGTTACAGCATGTGGGTGCTCGAAGCCGGCGGCGACGTCATGGGGTATTACGCCATGATGGCGGCGGCGGGCGAGGCGCATCTGCTCAACCTCACCATCGCGCCCGACTGGCGGCGCCACGGCCTGGGACGCGATCTGCTCGCGCACTGCCTGGCGCGCGCCTGCGAGCAGCAGGCCGGCAGCGTGTTTCTGGAAGTGCGCACCTCCAACATCGCTGCCATCAGCCTGTATCACAGCAGCGGTTTTGTCGACCTGGCCGTGCGGCGCGCCTACTACCCCGCAGGCGAAGGCCGCGAAGATGCGCTCATCATGAAAAAGGACTTGTCGTGTTGAGCAAGGATGACGTGTTCACCGAACTGGGCATCGGCCCGGTGTGGCGCCTGCGCGAAGCCGCGCCCGCTGCACCGCTCTCCATTCCCGGCTCCCCGCTCCCCGCTCACGCCTCACCGCTCACCACCTGGGACGCCCTCGCCGAAGCCGTCGCCCACTGCACCGCCTGCAAGCTGCATCCAACCCGCACCCAGGGCGTGCTCGGCGTGGGCGACCGCAATGCCGACTGGCTGATCATCGGCGAGGCGCCCGGCGCCGACGAAGACGCCCAGGGCGAGCCCTTCGTCGGCCAGGCGGGCAAGCTGCTCGACGCCATGCTGGCGGCCATCGGCCTGCAGCGCGGCAACAATGTCTACATCACCAACGTGCTGAAATCCCGCCCGCCCGGCAATCGCGATCCCGCGCCCGATGAAATCGCAGCATGCCGCCCCTATCTGCTGGCGCAGATCGAACTCATCCAGCCCAAGCTCATCCTGGTGCTGGGACGAATCGCCGCGCAAAGCCTGCTCGATACCCAGGAGACGGTCGGCCGCCTGCGCGGACGGGTGCACGCGTTCCAGAATGTGCCGCTGGTGGTGACGTATCATCCTGCCTACCTGCTGCGCACCCTGCCCGACAAGGCGCGGGCGTGGGAGGACTTGTGCCTCGCCCGGCGCACTTTTAACGCCCTGATCCCAGAATCCTGACTCCTTCGAAACATGAAACTTCTGCATTCCGCGCTGCGCTTCCGCGTCAATTATTTTTCCGACCTCGGTCGCCATCAGGTGGTGGTGTGGATGCCGGCCGACACGCCGCCGGTCGACGCCCAGGTCGATGTCGGTCCGAAAATCGAGTTCGACGTACCGCTGCAGGCCTTCCGCAGCGAGATCGCCCCGTTGCGGGTGGGGCGCTTCTATCCGTCGCAGCTGCTGCATGCCGACGATGCGCCGGGGCCGATGTTCCGCGTGATGAAGATCGATGGCGATCATTTTTCCGCCAATTTCAGCCACCCGCTGCAGGGTCGCATTTTCAGCATCGACAGCGGCAAGAGCGATGTCGGCACCGAACCCGTCGGTCATGTCGGGCAGCTGCTCGAATGGAGCGGCATGGAAACGCAGATGTTGACGCCGACCGAGTTTGGCGGGCCGGACGCCTACACCCGCGAAGATGAAACCCCCGATCCGGATTTCTATGCCCAGCCGCGCAAGCTCATCCACGTCGACGCCGTGTGCGCGCGCCGCATCCAGGCCCTGTACCGCACGGTACTGCCGGAAAACGCGCGCGTACTCGACCTGATGGCCGGCTGGCGCTCGCACTTGCCCGATACCGTGCAGTCTGCCGTGGGCTTGGGCTTGAACGCGGAGGAACTGGCGGACAACCCGCAACTGGCCGAGCGTGTCGTGCACGATCTCAACAGCGATCCCAAACTGCCATTCGCCGACGCCAGTTTCGATGCGGTGGTGTGCACGGTGTCGTTCGAGTATCTGACCCAGCCGGAAAAAATCGTCGCCGAAGCGAAGCGCGTGCTGAAGCCGGGCGGCATGTTCGTGGTCACATTGTCGAACCGGAACTTTCCACCCAAAGTCATTAAACTGTGGACGCAGTTGCATCCGATGGAACGCATGGCCTGGGTGGGCATGCTGATCAAGAACGCGGGTTTCAAGAAAGTGGAAACCTATCTGGAGCGCGGCTTGAAGCGCCCCAGGGACGATCGTTACGCGGACCGCTTGAATGAGTCCGACCCCCTGTTCGCCACCTGGGGCGTGGCACCCTGACCGAGGAAGACGACATGTTGAAATGGCTGTGGATTTCTTTTATGGCGCTGGCTTTGTCCGGCTGTGGCTACAACACGTTTCAGACCACCGACGAGGAGGTTAAGGCGGCGTGGGCCGAAGTGCTGAACCAGTATCAGCGCCGGGCTGACCTGATTCCCAACATCATCAGAACCATTAAGGGTGAGGCCAACTTCGAGCAAGAGACGCTGACTCGGGTGATTGAGGCGCGCGCCCGCGCCACCGGTATCCAGGCCACGCCCGAGCTAATCAACGATCCAGAAGCCTTTGCCAAGTTCCAGGCCGCGCAGGGCGAGCTCACAGGTGCGCTGAGTCGGTTGATGGTAACGGTGGAGCGGTACCCCAATCTGCAGACCAATCTGGGCTTCCAGGATCTGCGTGCGCAACTCGAAGGCACCGAGAACCGCATCACCGTCGCGCGCAACCGCTATATCGATACGGTGAAGGTCTACAATGTCGCGGTGCGTTCGTTCCCGTCCAACCTGACCGCGATGCTGTTCGGCTACAAGACCAAGCCCAGCTTCACGGTGGAAAACGAGAAGGCGATTGCCACCTCGCCCACTGTCGATTTTGGCGCACCCGCGCCAGCACCCGCTCCAACTGCTCCGGTCAGCGGCGACACGCCGGCTCCCGCGCCCGGATATTGATCGCTGATGATCCGGCAGCTGCCGACGCGATTCGCGTTCGGCTTCCTGTGCTTCTGGTTCGCGCTGTCCGCCTGGGCTCAGGTGGCGGTGCCGGACTTGTCGCGCCGGGTCACCGACCGGAGCGGCACGCTTTCCACGCAGCAAATCGCCGAACTCGATACCCAGCTCGCCGCACTCGAAGCCAGAAAGGGCAGCCAGATTGCCGTGCTGATTGTGCCCACGCTGGACGGAGAAGACATCGCGCAATTCGGCATCCGGGTGGCCGACAAATGGAAAATCGGCCGCACTAAAGTGGACGACGGCGTGATCCTGATCGTCGCCAAAAACGACCGCAAGCTGCGCATCGAAGTGGGCTACGGACTGGAAGGCGCGATCCCCGACGCGATTGCCAAACGGGTGATCGCCGAAACCATCACGCCGTATTTCAAGGCGGGCGACTTTTACGGCGGCATCTCGGCTGGGGTGGCGCAGCTCGTCAAGCTGATAGACGGTGAGTCGCTGCCCGCGCCGACACGCTCGAATCAAGCGAGCGATCCGGGTGAAGGCCTGCTGGTCTTCATGGTGCTGGGCTTTATCTTCGGCAGTTTTCTGGCCCCCATGCTGGGGCGCGGCACCGCCAGCGGCGTGGCCGGTTTGGGCACCGCTGGCCTCGCCTGGATGAGCTCGGGAGCGCTGCTGTCGTCCTTGCTGATGGGCGGCGGGGTGCTGCTCGCCGTGCTGTTTCTTGGAGCGCTGGGGCGCGGCGGTGGGGGTGGCTGGGGCAGCGGCGGCTATGGCGGCGACGGTTTCGGTGGTGGTGGGGGCGGCTCCTGGGGAGGCGGGGGCGGGGGTTTTGGCGGCGGAGGCGCATCGGGCTCATGGTGAATTTCAGTCGCTGGCTCAAGCATCTGTTCATGCCGCCGTGGGCGTGGCGGCGCGCGTTTCCGCATGCTGCGCTGGACGCAATCGAGTCTGCGATCCGTCAGTCGGAAACCCGCCACAATGGCGAAATCCGCTTTGCCATCGAAACCAGCCTCGCACCCGCCCGCGTGTGGCGCGGCATGAGCGGCCGCGAACGCGCCATTGAAATCTTTTCGGAACTGCGCGTGTGGGACACCGAACACAACAGCGGCGTGCTGATCTATTTGCTGCTGGCCGACCACGATATCGAGATCGTGGCCGACCGCGGCATTGCCGCGCAGGTCGAGCAATCGGCCTGGGAAGCGGTGGCGCAGGCGATGGAGGCCGCCTTCCGCCAGGGCGAGTTCGAGCGCGGCGTGCTCAACGGAATCGAGCAGGTGAGCGCGCTGCTGGCGACGCATGTGCCGCCGCGCAGCAGTAACCCAAACGAACTGGCCAACCGGCCAGTGATCATCAGGAGTTGAAATGCAGGCTTATGTGGTGTGGTGGATTCTGGCAGCCGTACTGGTGGGGGTGGAACTCACCAGCGGCACGTTTTACCTGCTGGTGTATGGCGCTGCGGCCGCGGTGGCGGGCATCGCCGCCTGGCTCGGCGCCGGGCTGGTGGTGCAGCTGCTGACCGCGGCCGTGATCGCCGTCGCCGGCACACTGGCCCTGCGCCACTGGAAGCGCAGCACGGCGCATCCTGAAAGCACGGTGCAGGACATGGATATCGGCCAGCCGGTGATACTCGATACCTGGCAGGACGGGCGCGGCCAGGTCAAATATCGCGGTGCGCTGTGGGACGCCGAGGCCGAATCGGCCAGCGTCGACAGCGCGCGCCCGCTGATCATTCGTGCAGTCAAGGGCAACACACTGGTTCTCGGAAATTAATCAAAAGGGGTTGGAAACATGGACGTCGTCGCACTGGTTTTTCTAATCGTCATCGCCATCGTCGTCGCCAAGGGCGTGCGCGTGGTACCACAGCAAAACGCCTGGGTGGTCGAACGCCTCGGCAAGTTCCACGCCGTGCTCGCGCCCGGCCTCAATCTGGTCATTCCGTTCATCGACAACGTGGCCTACAAGCATTCGCTGAAGGAAATCCCGCTCGATGTGCCGAGCCAGGTTTGCATCACGCGAGACAATACCCAGCTCGCGGTGGACGGCATCCTGTACTTTCAGGTCACCGACGCCAAGATGGCATCCTACGGATCGAGCAATTACATCGATGCCATTTCTCAACTGGCGCAAACCACCCTGCGCTCGATGATCGGCAAGATGGAAATGGACCGCACCTTCGAAGAACGCGACGATATCAACCGCGGCGTGGTGATGGCGCTCAACGAAGCCTCGACCAACTGGGGCGTCAAAGTGCTGCGCTACGAAATCAAGGATCTGACTCCGCCGAAAGACATTCTCCACGCCATGCAGCGGCAGATCACCGCCGAGCGCGAGAAGCGCGCGCTGATCGCCTCATCCGAAGGCCGCATGCAGGAACAGATCAACATCGCCACCGGTGCACGCAATGCGGCGATCCAGGAATCCGAAGGCGAGATGCAGGCGGCCATCAACGTCGCCCAGGGCGAAGCCGAAGCAATCAAGGCGATCGCCGCCGCCAACGCCGAAGCGATCGCCCGCGTCGCGCGCGCCGTCGAACTGCCCGGCGGCATGCAGGCGGTGAATCTGAAAGTGGCCGAGAAATACGTCGAGGCTTTTGCCGGTATCGCAAAAACCGGCAACACCCTGATCGTGCCGTCGAATATGGCGGATATCAGCTCGCTGATCGCGGGGGCGATGAGTGTGGTGAAGTCGCAGAATCCCTGATGGACATCAGGCGGAGCGGGGTGGTTTTGAGCAACCCGATAAGTCAAAGGGTGACCACATGAAGCAAGATTACCGGACATGTCCGGTAATCTTTTATTCCGTCACGTGACGGCTATTTAACGTTAGATTTTTCTAGGAGGCTTTGTGGCCAAACAACTTGAACACGAACAAAAACAAGTCGCGGCTCAACCGGAATGCTTTGTAATCATGCCAATTGCCGACCCGGATGGTTATGACAAAGGGCATTTTTCAAAAGTTTACGAAGATATCTTCAAGCCAGCATGTGAAAAGTCGAATTTCAAACCCGTTCGGGCAGATGAAGTTAAGCAAACGAATCTGATTCATCTGGATATTCTGCAAAAACTCATAGATTCACCGATGGCAATTTGTGATCTGAGTTCAAGGAATCCAAATGTCCTGTTTGAGTTGGGGCTGCGACAGGCTTTCGATAAACCGACAGTTCTGGTGCAAGAGAATGGCACGCCAAAAATATTCGACATTGCCCCACTCAGGTATACGGAATACCGCAGGGATTTGAGGTATCGGGACGTGCTAGAGGATCAGGAATCAATCGCTCAGGCAATTGCCGCAACAAGAGAGTCAACTGCAAAAGGCGATGGGGTTAATTCGATTGTCAGCATACTTTCACTAGCGAAGCCCGCGACTCTTAAAGAAGTGGCCGAGGGCGATTCGTCAGGGCTGCTTCAGTTGGTTCGAGCAGAGATGAGTGAAATGCGCTCTGACTTTAGGAAAGCCATGTTTATGTTTGAGTCCGTTAATAATCGGACCTTCGTTGGAAGTGGCGGTTCAGCTAGCAATTTCAGGCGGCGTATCAGTGAAGCCCGAGACTCGTTGCGAGAAGCTGAAATGATGATGGAAAAAGGTGCACCACTTGAAATTATCGTTAACTTAACGAGTCGTACGCAAAAAACACTATCCCGAATTGTCGACGCAGACGTTCCTGAAGAACACAGAGCTGAAGCCAGGCACCTATTTATGATGGCTGACAACCTTGAACGTGCAGCTGTATCAAGGCAAGAGAAAATCTAACATTGCGCTCAACCTCGCTCCCTTCGGTCGCTGGACGCTGCGCGATAAAGCCGCGCAGCGCCGGTTAGCTCTACGTTCGGCCTCATCGTAATGTCACACAAGACTCCTCAAGAGTTTGTCGGCCCAAGCAAAGACGGATTCGAGCGCGACCCTCTTGGGTACGGCGCACTCGCATGGCACAAATGGGCTATGGCACAAAACCTCGCCGGCTACTTTGTCGACCTAGAGGCTGGTCCAGTCGAGGAAGATTTGAAATCCCCCGTGCTTTGGTTGTCTCATGCGCACGCAATGTCTGAATCTGCTCGCGTCTTGCTACAAGGGGCGCCCAATCTAGCGGCAATGCCTGAGAGTGTCCGTGGAGCTTGCCATTGCCAATATCACGCCGTCGCGCTAATGCTTGTTGGCTACAGCCTCGAAATCTGCCTCAAGGCCATACTCATTATTAAGAAGGGTATTCCTGCCTACCAAGCGGAAGAGAAGAAGCACCGCCACCATAATCTCGGCAAGCTGGCTAGTTTTGTCCCTGGCTTGACCGCTAAAGATCAGGCAACGTTGCAAGCACTCTCTCATTTCGTGCGTTGGGCAGGTCGCTACCCTGATCCCGGGTTAGGAAATCTTAGTCAAGCGGAGGAGATATTCACACTCTCTGAGGGACACCAAGTCAGCGCGAAGGAGCTATTTACCTTGGCTGCCCGAATCATGGCCTATTCCGGTAACGTAATTGCCGAGGTATCGCCATGAGGCCGAACCCATCATTCCACCGGACGCTGCGCGATGAAGCCGCGCAGCGCCGGTGAATTCAAACGTTGGGCCGCAAAAGGACGTCGCTCATGACTGAATCTGAGTATGACAAGCTTGAATCGCTGTGCGCGGACTTTCAGCGTCAATGGATCGCCGCCCTGAGCGATACCTTGAAGAAGCATGAGGTTCCGAGAGAGGTGGCAAAGTCAATCTGTGGTGAATTCAGCTTCGACCTCTCGATGCTATTCGATCAAGGCGAAATTGAGTTTGAAGGGAGCACCTACAGACCGTTCGTAGCGTTCACCGATGATGGCGACGCCCCATCTCTTGTTATCGAACCTAATGGCCCCCAGTTTCACGAATACGCATTTGGGACTACCGAAGAAGCTTACGAGGAGAAATAAACGAAACAAAGGGGACGCTTCCCTTAAATGGCTGCGGAGATAAGCGATGCGTCCCTGAACCACGCTGATTATCTTGTTGCCGCCGGTTCTCGCCTAGAATTCGGCATTGCCTCGTTTTCCGCTCTGCACTTGCGCCTCCGCCTTTTTTCTCTGGTTTTTCTGTCCCTGCTCGGACTGGCGGCGGCTTCTGCACACGCGCTGGAGGTGCGGGTGGATGCGCCGGAGGAACTGAAGCCGTTGCTGGAGCAGTATCTGGAAACGGCGCGGGCGGTGCGCCTGGGGGAGGCGCTGACGGATGAGGAGTTGCTGCGCTTGCAGCAGACAAGCCTGGTCACGGCGCATGAACTCCTGGCGACCGAGGGTTATTTCTCCCCGCAAATCAGTTCGACGATAGAGGGGGCGGGCGCGAATCAGCGGGTGCGCTATTCGGTGGTGCCGGGGCCGCGCACGTTGGTGGGGGCGATCGATATCCGGTTCGAGGGCAGGCTGGTCGAGACGCCGCAGGCGGATGCAGCCAAGGATACGCTGGAGGCCCGCAACAAGCGTCTGCGCAAGCGGATCCTCGACAATTTTGCGCTGAAGCCAGGGATGCCGTTTCGCCAGGCAGACTGGGATGCGGCCAAGAATACGGCGCTGCGTCCCTTGTTGCGCAGCACCTATCAGGCGGCGCGTCTGGCCAGCAGCGAGGCCAGAGTCGACCCGGCGGCCCAGCGTGCGAGTTTGTCCCTCGTCATCGACAGCGGCCCGGCATTCTTCTACGGACCGCTGCAGATCAGCGGCAACGAACGGTATCCGGCCAGCGTGATCGCGGCACTCAATCCGGCCGTGACGGGCGAGCCGGTGCGCCAGCAGCAGATGCAGGATTACCAGCAGGCGCTGGATGCCACCGGCTATTTTTCGCAGGTGATCGTGCTGGTGAATCCCGATCCGGCCGTGGCAGCGGCCGCGCCGATCCTGGTAACAGTGGTCGAGCGCAAGGAACAGCAGCTGAGTTTTGGCGTGGGCTACAGCACCGACACAGGCGCACGCGTGCAGACCACGTATCTGCACCGCGATATTTTCGGATCGGGCGAGCGCCTGAAACTGGAACTCAAGCTGGAACACCTTGAAAGCTCGGCGCTGGCCGAGCTGGCCTGGCCGCGTTCGGCCAGGGGCTACGAAAACCGCACCTCCCTGTCTTTCCTGCAGGAAGAAATCGAGGGTCAGGACACCGATAGCTGGAAAACGGTAATCAGTCGAAACCGCAAGCGCGACCGCATCGATGCCACGCTTTCCCTGCAGTATCAGTTCGAAAACCAGACCGTGGACAGCCTGCCCACCGTGCAGAACGAGGCGCTCAGCCTTGGCTACGCCTGGATGCATCGTACGGATGGCCGCGCGTTTTACCCGGTGCGCGGCCACATTACCAACCTGCAGGCCAGCGTAGCGTCGGAAAGCCTGCTGTCGAAAACCAGCTTTGTCCGGCTGTATGGCCGCCATACCGAATATTTCAAACTGGGTGACAAGGGCCGCCTGTTGCTGCGCGGTGAACTGGGCGCGGTGATGGCGGAACACCTCGAAGGTATTCCCACCGACTTCCTGTTTCGTGCCGGCGGTGAAAACTCGGTGCGTGGCTACAAACACGAAAGCCTCGGCCTGAACGTGGCCGGCGCGGTGCAGTCGGTGCGCAACCTGGCCACCGCCAGCATCGAATACAACTACTTTTTTACGCCGACCTGGGGCGCCGCGCTGTTTGTCGATGCCGGCGATGCGGCGGACAGTATCGACGAGCTGTCTCCGGCGGTGGGCGCGGGTGTGGGCGTGCGCTACAAATCGCCGATCGGTCCGATCAATGTCGACCTCGCCTACGGCCAGGAAACCGAAGAATTCCAGGTGCATTTCCAGCTCGGGGTGGCATTTTGAAGCGCCTGCTGTGGATCGGGCTTGCGGTCTTGACGCTGCTGCTGGGGCTGCTCGGCGGGCTGGCCTGGCTGACCGCGACGGCGGATGGCTTTCGCTGGCTGACCCGCGAAGCCTCCAGCCTGAGCCAGGGCAAGCTCAGGATCGAAGGCGTCGAGGGGCATTTGCTGACGCCGCAGCTGGGCGTGCGCTATCTGGAATTCAGCAGCGAGACCACGCGCATCCGGGTCGAGCACGCCCGCCTGGACTGGCGCGCGCGCGCGCTGCTGCAGCGCCGCCTGGATATCCGCCAGCTCACCGCGCAGCGGATCGAGGTGACGACGCTGAAGCCCAGCGCCGAACCCGCCACGCTGCCGGCTAACCTGCGGCTGCCGTTCGGACTGGAGCTGGGCCCGGCGCGGGTGGATCTGGCGCGGCTCGACATCCGCGAGGGCGAGCAGACCGTGAGCCTGACGGACATTCGTCTGGGCGTGGATGGGCGGAAGCAACGCTGGCAGGTGCAGCTCGATTCTCTGGTATCGCCGTGGGCGAGCGTGCGCGGGCAGGCGGGCATGGATCAGAACGCACCGTTCGCCCTCAGCGGGCATCTCGCCGCCGACACGATCGAGCCGCTGCCGGTCAGCGCCGCGCTTGATCTCAGTGGACGGCTCGAAGCGATTCAATTCCGGTTGAGCGCGCAGACAACCGGTAGCCCCGCAAGC
Organism: Thiobacillus sp.; assembly: GCF_018780105.1. Lineage (GTDB taxonomy): Bacteria > Pseudomonadota > Gammaproteobacteria > Burkholderiales > Thiobacillaceae > Thiobacillus. Next base: position 68,262 of record NZ_JADMKC010000018.1, on the reverse strand, counting down.
CCGGCGCCGCGCGACCTGAGCCTGCTGGCCCAGGGCGAGATCGCACCGTTTGCCGAATTGCTGCTGCCGCAGTTGCTGCTGGCAGGGCAGGGCATCGATCCGGCACAGTGGGTGGAAGGGGCGCCGAGTGCTCGTCTGGCGTTCTCCGGCATCTTCCAGCAGCTTCCGGGCAAGCGCCTGCTCGGCAGCTTCAGTCTGGAAAACGCGCTGGCGGGCACACTCGACAGCGGGCGCATGCCGCTGGCCAGCCTGAGCGGTGCGGTGCTGGGCGACGCCCGCCACGCCGACTTCAGCATGCTGGAAATCGATCTCGGCGCAGCCGGGCAGCTGAGCGGCGAGGGCCAGTGGCGCGACGGCCGCTTCGTTCTGAACTTGAACAGCGATCGCCTGAACCTGGCGGGCCTGCACAGCAGCCTGTATGTCAGCCACATCCGTACCACGCTGAAGCTGGACGGCGATGCCGAACGCCAGCGTCTGCACGCCGAGGTCGACGGAAATTATGGCAAGGGCCAGTTCGTACTGACCCACGACGCCGACAAACTGGCGCTACAGGCGCTGGATCTGAGCGGCAAGCACGGCGGCCAATTGTCGGCGCAGGGCAGTGTGCAGTTGAGCGGCAAGCAGGCCTTTGCGGCGAAATTCGATCTGGCGCGGATCAACCCGGCGCGCTTCGGCGCCTTTCCGCAGGCGCGGCTCAATGCACGGGGGCAGGTCAGCGGCGCGCTCAAGCCGGGCTTCAGCATCAAGGCCGGCTTCGAGCTGCCGCTGGGCGAGCTCGAAGGCCATCCGGTGGCGGGCAAAGGGCGGCTGAATTTTGCTGGCGGCCGCCTGTTCGACACCGAGATGGACGTCAATCTGGCGGGCAACACCGTGCAGCTGCGTGGCGATTTTGCGCCATCCAAGGTGCAGGCGAACTGGCAGATCCACGCGCCCGCGCTGGAGCGGCTGGCGCGCCTGGGCACGCGTTACCTGGGCTTCGATCTGGCCGGCCAGCTGGACAGCGAAGGCCGCGTGTCGGGCAGCGCCGCGCGGCCGCAGATCAACATGCAGGCCAACGCACGCGGCTTGCGTTTGCCGGGCGGCGTCATGGCCGACAGCCTGAACCTGCAGCTCGACATGCAGGCAACGGCGACCGGCGCCTTCAACGGAAAATTGACGGGGCAGGGTTTGGCGCTGGGCGAATACCGCGCTTCGTCGATTCGGCTCGACGTGCAGGGATGGCGCAGCGCCCATGCGATCGAACTCGATGCGCGCCTGCCTGAGTGGCAGGTCACGGCGCAGGCGCAAGGCGGGCTCGACGACAAGCAGGTATGGCGCGGCCGCCTGCTGCAGGCCGAAATCGACGGTGCCTGGCCGCTGCGCCTGCTGGCGCCCGCCAGCCTGAGTCTGGGTCAGGATGTGCAGCGCATCGATGACGTCGCGTTCAGTTTTGCCGGCGGGCGCGTGTCGCTCGACCGCTTCGAGCGCCGCGCGGGGCTACTCGCCACACGCGGCAGCTTCGCCCGCCTTCCGATCGCGCCGCTGCTGGACCTGCTGGAAGAGCAGCTGCCGCTCCGCACCGACCTGCGGGTCGTCGGAGAATGGGATATCCAGCTCGACAACGCGCTCGATGGCCATGTTGTCCTGCACCGCGAATCGGGCGGGGTGACGCTCACCGACCCGGCACTGGCGCTCGGCCTCACCCAACTCGATATCGAACTGCGCGCCGTGGCAAACCAGTTGAGCGCGCGTGTCGATATCGACACCGCAGAGACCGGGCGGATCCATGCGGAAGGGCGTACCCGCCTGACGCTCGAAGACGGCAAGCTGATGTGGCTGCGCACTGCCCCGCTCAACTGGAGCGCCCAAGCCAGGCTGCCCGATCTGCGCGCAGTGCGACCCTTCCTGCCGCCTGGTATCAAGGCGGATGCGCAGCTTGCGTTCGATCTGTCCGGCAGCGGCACGCTGGCGCAGCCGGTGCTGGACGGCACGCTGGCCGCCAGCGGCATCCGCTTCACCATGCCGGAAGAGGGGCTCGCCATCCGCGATGGCGTCCTCAAACTGAAGCTCGACAACAACACGGTCAGCGTGAGCGAAGGTGTGCTGGAAGGACAGACCGGCCGCATCCTGCTGACGGGCGCGGCGTCCTGGCGCAATCCCGAAGGCGGGCTGACGCTGAAGGCCGAGAAATTTGCCGTGCTCACCCGCAGCGACCGCCGTCTGTGGCTGTCGGGCACCACCCGCCTGGGCTATGCGGCGGGACGCCTGACCCTGGAGGGCGACCTGCGCGCCGACAAGGCCCGTATCGAAATGCCGGAAGCGAGCCGTCCGCGCCTGTCCGACGACGTGGTGGTGGTGGGGCAACCGCCGCGCGCCGACGCCCGTGCCCACCGCACGCCGCTGGATATGGATCTGCGCTTCGATCTCGGCGACGACTTCCTGTTCAAGGGCGCCGGCATCGACGCCCGGCTCGGTGGAAAAATCCGCGTGTTCACCCTCAACGAGGCGCTGCGCGGAGAAGGCAGCATCAAAGTCGAAAAAGGCCGCTACTCGGCCTATGGCCAGAAGCTCGATATCGAGCGCGGCGTGCTCACCTTTACCGGCCCGATCGGCAATCCCACGCTCGACATCCTGGCCGTGCGCAAGACCGGCGACGTCACCGCCGGCGTCAAGGTCAGCGGCAACGTCGAGCGTCCGCTGGCGAAGCTGTATTCGGATCCCGCCATGTCCGATACCGAAACGCTGTCCTGGCTGGTGTTCGGGCACGGCCTGGAAGAGGGTGATAGCGCCAAGTTCGGCGCGTTGCAATTGATGGCGGGTGCGTTGCTGAGCCAGGCCGAATCCGTCAGCCTGCAGAGCGAGCTGGCGGAATTCCTGTCGATCGACAACTTCGAAGTGCGCGGCGGCGACAACCCCGAAGACATATCGACGACTGTGGTCAGCGTGGGCAAACGCATCAATTCAAAACTGATGATGAACTACGAACAGAGCCTGGACGGGCTGGAGCAGATCGTCAAAGCCATCTACCAGTTTTCGCCCAAGTTCCGGGTCGAGGTGACGACCGGCTCGAACACCGGACTGGATGTGTTTTACACGCTGGAGTACGACTGATTCGGTCACAGGCCGGTGTTAGAATCGGTGACATGTCAGATGTCTGCTTTTACACCATGAATTTCCTGCGTATTTTGCCCCTCCGGCATGGAGACTTCCGCTGATGCGCATCCTGCTTTCCAACGACGATGGTTACTTTGCCCCCGGCCTGGCTGCGCTGGCGCAGGCTCTTGCGCCGCTGGCCGAGATCACCGTAGTGGCGCCCGAGCGCGATCGCAGCGGCGCCTCCAATTCGCTGACGCTGGACCGGCCCTTGCTGCTGCGGCAGGCGCCGAGCGGCTTTTATTACGTCAACGGCACACCGACCGATTGCGTGCATCTGGCGGTCACCGGCATGCTCGACCATCTGCCCGACATGGTGATTTCCGGCATCAATCACGGCGCCAACATGGGCGACGACACGATCTATTCCGGCACCGTCGCGGCCGCCACCGAAGGCTATCTGCTGGGGATTCCCTCGATTGCCGTCTCGCTCGCCAGCCACAATGCGCAGCATTTCGCGACCGCCGCGCAGGTGGTGGCCGATCTGGTCAAGCGCATCCAGGCGCAGCCTCCAACCGAACCGATGCTGCTCAACGTCAACGTCCCGGATTGCAGCCGGGACGATCTCGACGGCATCCAGGTCACCCGGCTCGGCAAGCGCCACAAGGCTGAATCGGTGATCAAGAGCACCAACCCGCGTGGCCAGACTGTGTACTGGGTGGGCGCGGCAGGCGCGGCCGCCGACGCCGGCGCCGGCACCGACTTCTTCGCCGTGGCGCAAGGCCAGGTGTCGATCACGCCCTTGCAAATGGACCTGACCCGCTACAACCAGATGGACAGCGTGAGCGCATGGCTGAAATCATGAATTCCCGCGCCGGTATCGGCATGACCTCGGCGCGCACGCGCGGCCGCATGGTCGAACGCTTGCGCGAACTGGGCATCAAGGACGAAATGGTGCTGTCGGCCATGGGCGAGGTGCCGCGTCACCTGTTCGTGGACCAGGCGCTGGAGTCGCGCGCTTACGAAGATACGGCGCTGCCGATCGGCTTCGGGCAGACGATTTCCAATCCCCACATCGTGGCGCGCATGGCCGAACTGGCCCGCCATGGTGAAACCGGGCAGGGGCGGCCGCTTGGCCGCGTGCTGGAAATCGGCCTGGGCTGCGGTTATCAGGCCACCGTGCTGGCCAAGCTGGCGCGCGAAGTGGTGTCGATGGAACGCATCGCCGCGCTGGTCGGCAAGACCCGGGTGCGCCTGCGCGAACTGCGGGTGAACAACGTCAAGCCCAAGCATGGCGACGGCATGAACGGTGCCAGGGACTTTGCCCCATTCGACGCGATCGTGATTGCCGCAGCGTTCGGCGAAGTGCCGCAAGTCCTGCTGCCGCAGCTTGCCGACGGCGCCCGGCTGGTGATGCCGCTGGGCAACCAGACCCAGACGCTGTGCGTGGTGGAACGCCAGGGCGACACCTACACCGAACGCTTGCTGGAAGGGGTGAAATTCGTGCCCCTGCTGCCGGGGGTCGCATGACCGGGTTGGCGGGCTGGTTCGGCAGCTTGGCGCCAGGTCTGATCTTGCCGGGCCTGGTCTTGCTGGCGCTGGTCGGTTGCTCGTCGAGCGGCACCGCGCCGGTGAGCGAGCGAACTGCCGGTACTGCAAGCAGCAGCAAGCCCGCCGCCGCGCGTCCGCGCACATCGCCAATCACCCCCTCCACCACGGGCCGTCATACCGTGCAACGTGGCGACACGCTGTATGCCATCGCTTTTGCCAACGGCCTGGATTACCGCGATGTCGCGCGCTGGAACCGGATCGAATCGGTCGACCGCATTTTCGTCGGCCAGGAATTGCGGCTGACGGCGCCGCCGGGCGCAGTGGAAATCCAGCCGCTGGACGATGACCCCGCGCCGAGTGCGCGCCCGCTGGCCGAGCCGCTGGTGTTGAAAACCCCGCAGGCGGTGTTGCTGCCGTATTCGGAAGCCAATTGGGCGCAGGTCAACACGCCCCCGGCAGTTGTGGCCGCAAAACCGCCCGTGGTCAAAGTGGCGCCGGTAGTCGCCACCACGTCCGCGGCCTCCGTGCCTGCTGCCCCCGTTCCTGCGGCGACGGTTGGCGACTGGCTGTGGCCCGCCGAGGGCACGCTGGCCGGGCGCTTCGGTGCGGCAGGCGGCAAGGGCATCGACATTGTCGGAACGCGAAATGCGCCGGTGATCGCGACCGCCTCCGGCAAAGTGGTCTACAGCGGCAGCGGCCTGCGCGGCTATGGCAAACTGCTGATCATCAAGCACGCGGGCGAGTTTCTTTCGGCCTATGCGCACAACGAGAGCATCCTGGTGAAGGAAGGCGACAGCGTGACGGCCGGCCAGAAAATCGCCCTGATGGGCGACAGTGATTCCGACCGGGTCGAACTGCATTTTGAAATACGCCGTTATGGCAAACCGCTCGATCCCCTTGTTTACCTGCCGGAGCGTTCATGAGCCAGGAACCCAGCGACGAATCCGAAGAGTCGGCAGACCTGCCGCTCGACGAGCCGGAAGAAGCCGAACACGCCGCCGTCGACAGCGTGGAGGAGCTGGCTTCGGCCATTCTGGGCGAGTCGCAGGTGGACGTCACCCAGCTCTACCTCAACGAAATCGGCAAATCGCCGCTGCTGACGGCCGTTGAAGAAGCCGCACTGGCCCGGCGCGTGGTGCAGGGCGATTTCGAGGCGCGCCAGACCATGATCGAGCGCAACCTGCGGCTGGTGGTCAATATTGCCAAGCACTACGCCAATCGCGGGCTGACGCTGCTCGATCTGGTGGAGGAGGGCAATCTCGGCCTGATCCACGCGCTGGAAAAATTCGATCCCGAGCGCGGCTTCCGATTCTCGACCTACGCCACCTGGTGGATACGCCAGAACATCGAGCGAGCGATCATGAATCAGTCGCGCACCATCCGGTTGCCGGTGCATGTCATCAAGGAACTCAACATCTACCTGCGCGCCAAGCGCCATCTCGAAACCCACGGCATCAGCGACGCCACGATGGAAGACATCGCCGCGCTGACCAGCCATCCGATCGAGGACGTGCGCCGCATCATGCAACTGAACGAACGCGTCACCTCGCTCGACGCGCCGCTCGACATCGATCCGACGCTGTCGCTGGGCGAGGCGATTGCCGACGACAACGCTCACTTGCCGGACGAAATGCTCCAGCTCGAGGAAATCGGCCACCACGTGACCGAGTGGATGTCGCAGCTGAACGACAAGCAGCGCTGGGTGATCGAGCGGCGCTTCGGGCTCAATGGCCTGGAAACCTGCACCCTCGAAGATCTGGCGACCGAGTTGCAGGTGACGCGCGAACGCGTGCGGCAGATCCAGATGGAATCGCTGCGCATCCTGCGGCAGCTGCTGCGGCGGCGCGGCATGTCCAAAGACCAGCTGTTCTGACGCCATGCCGCAAGCTGATCAAACGGGTGGCCGCGCGATGCCGGAGTGGGAGAAGATCGACACCGTGTTTCTCGACATGGACGGCACCCTGCTCGACCTCTACTTCGACAACCATTTCTGGCGCGAGCACATGCCGCGCCGCTATGCCGAATACCACGGTCTCGACGAGGCGGTGGCGCAGGCGCATCTGGACACGCATTACGAACGGCATGCCGGCACGCTCAACTGGTATTGCCTGGATTTCTGGTCCAGCGAACTCAACCTCGATATCGTTCAACTGAAGCAGGAAGTCGCCCACCTGATCGCCGTGCGTCCGGACGTCCCGGCCTTCCTGCAGGCGGTGCGGGCATCCGGTCGGCGCATCACGATGGTGACCAACGCCCATCCCAAAAGCCTCGATCTGAAAATGCGCGAAACCGGCCTCGACGCCCATTTCGATGCGCTGATTTCGTCGCATCAGATCGGCATGCCCAAGGAGCATCCCGATTTCTGGCAGGCCCTGCAGGCGGTCGAGCCGTTCGACAAGGCCCGAACCCTATTCGTCGACGACAGCCTGCCGGTGCTGAACAGCGCGCGCGCCTACGGCATTGCCCACCTGCTGGCCATCTGCAATCCCGATTCAAGCCAGCCGCACAAGGACTGCGCCGACTTTGTCGCGATCGAGAGTTTTGCGCAGGTGATGCCGGGCGCGTAAAGCGCCGGTTGCACATTCTTTTTACAGGCAGCCCTTTCCGGAAATTCCACATGAACCCCACGCAGCATGACCTGACCCGAACCACGCTGGCAGTCCTGTTTATCGGCATCCTGATCGCCGCGTCTTTCTGGATCGTGCGGCCGTTCCTGTCGGCGCTGATCTGGGCGACGATGGTGGTGGTGGCGACCTGGCCGGTGATGATCAAGGTGCAGGCCCGGCTGGGCGGCAAGCGTTCGCTTGCGGTCGTCGTGATGTCGCTCAGCCTGCTGCTGGTGTTGCTGATCCCGATGTCCGCAGCGATCGTGACCCTGGTGGACAACTCCGACCGTATCGTCGGCTGGTCCAAATGGCTGGCCGAAACCGAGGTGCCGCCGCCGCCGGCCTGGGTCGCCGGCGTGCCGTTGATCGGCGACAAGCTGCAGCAGTTCTGGATGCAATTCGTGGCCCAGGGCCTGCAGGATTTCGCCGTCAAGCTCGCGCCCTATGCCAAGGACATCACCCACTGGTTCGTCGCGGAAGTTGGCAGCTTCGGCATGCTGTTTTTCCAGTTTCTGCTGACCGTGGTGATTGCGGCCATTCTGTACGCCGGCGGCGAATCGACTGCCGCCTGGATCAAGCAGTTCGGCATGCGGCTGGCGGGCGACAAGGGCGTGAACGCCGTCGTGCTGGCAGGCCAGGCGATCCGCGGCGTGGCCCTGGGCGTGGTGGTAACGGCCGTGGTGCAGTCGGTTCTGGGCGGCATCGGGCTGGCCATCGCCGGCTTGCCGATGGTGGCCGTGCTGACGGCGCTGATGTTCATGCTGTGCATCGCCCAGCTCGGGCCGGTTCTGGTTCTGGCGCCGGCCGTCGCCTGGCTGTACTGGAGCGGCGATGCCGGATGGGGCACGTTCCTGCTGGTCTGGACCCTGGTGGTCGGCAGCCTGGACAACATCCTGCGTCCGTATCTGATCAAGAAAGGGGCGGACCTGCCCTTGCTGCTGATTTTTGCCGGGGTCATCGGCGGGCTGATCAGTTTTGGCCTGGTAGGCATCTTTGTCGGCCCGGTGGTGCTTGCCGTGACCTATACGCTGATCGACGCGTGGGTACGGCGCGATGAACCCGCCGCCTGACGCCGGCGACTGCCTCATTCAGGCCATAAAAAAACGCGCCTTGCCGGCGCGTTTTTTTATGGCCTGCCGCATACGATTCAGTCGTCGGCGCCCGCGGTGGTGTTGAAGCCCGCGTCCACATAGGTGATTTCGCCGCTGATGCCCGAAGCCAGATCGGACAGCAGGAAGGCGGCCGCATTGCCGACTTCATGAATGGTGACATTGCGGCGCAGCGGGGCATTTTTTGCCACCAGATCGAGCTTTTCGTTGAACTTGGCAATGCCGGAAGCGGCCAGCGTCTTGATCGGGCCGGCCGATACCGCGTTGACGCGGATGCCTTTGGGGCCGAGGCTTTGCGCCATGTAATACACGCTGGATTCGAGGCTGGCCTTGGCCAGGCCCATCACGTTGTAGTTGGGCACCGAGCGCACTGCGCCGAGATAGGACAGGGTGAGGAGGGCGGCGTTGCGGCCTTCCATCATCGGCAGCGCGGCCTTGGCCAGTGCGGCAAAGCTGTAGGAGCTGATGTCGTGGGCGATGCGGAAGTTTTCGCGGGTGACCGAGGACAGGTAGTCGCCGGCCAGCGCCTCTTTCGGTGCAAACGCGATCGAGTGCAGCAGCCCGTCGAGGCCATCCCAATGCTTGCTGAGTTCGACGAACAGCGCGTTGATTTCGTCGTCGCTGCCGACATCGCACGGGAACACCAGATCGGAGCCGAATTCCTGGGCGAATTCAGCGACGCGATCCCTGATGCGTTCGCCCTGGTAAGTGAAAGCGAGTTCGGCGCCTTCGCGCTTGCAGGCAGAGGCAACGCCATAGGCAATGGAGCGGTTGGAAATCACACCGGTAATCAGCAAACGTTTTCCTGCAAGAAAGCCCATGATGGTCTCGAAAAGTTGAGTAGGCCGCGATTATAACGGCTGACGTTAGCGGTGGGCTTGGGTAAACTCGCGGCATGACGCGTATGGGCATATCCCTGCTGGGCACGATCCTGTTCACCACCGGGCTATTCACCACAGCGAGCCAGTTGTCGGGATGTTCCGACAACTGGAATTCCCCCTACCCGGGCACAGCGAAGCAGGCGAACGCGGTTTACAGCGCCTTCTCCGAACGCCCCAAGCATCTCGATCCGGCGCGTTCCTACAGCGAGAACGAAGTCGAATTCACCGGCCAGATTTACGAGCCGCCGCTGCAATACCATTTTCTCAAACGCCCCTACACGCTGATTCCGCTGACGGCCGAGGCCGTGCCCAAGCCACGTTTTTACGACGCGGCAGGCAAGCCCTTGCCGGACGATGCACCGTCGGCCGCGATTGCCGAAAGCGTGTACGAGATCCGTCTTCGGCCCGGCATCCGTTACCAGCCGCACCCTGCGTTAGCGCGCAATGCCGCGGGGCGCTACCGCTACCATGCGCTGGATGCCGCTGCGCTGGCGGACAAAGCCACGCTTGCCGATTTTGCCCATACGGGCAGCCGCGAATTGACCGCAGCGGATTATGTTTACCAGATCAAACGGCTGGCGCATCCCGGTCTCAGCTCACCGATATTTGGCTTGATGAGCGAGCACATCGTCGGTCTGAGGGAACTGGGCGCCACGCTGGAGCAGGCCGCCAAAGCCAGACCGGGTTCCATATTGAACCTGAACGATTTCCCGCTCGCCGGCGCCGAGGTGGTCGACCGTACCACCTACCGCATCCGCATCAAGGGCAAATATCCGCAATTCATTTACTGGCTGGCGATGCCGTTCTTTGCGCCGGTGCCGTGGGAGGCCGAAGCGTTCTTTGCCCAGCCCGGCATGGCCGACCGCAACCTCACGCTGGACTGGCAGCCGGTCGGTACCGGGCCGTTCTATCTGGCGGAAAACGATCCCAATCGCCGCATGGTGCTGAAAAAAAACCCGAATTTCCACGGCGAAACCTATCCCGCCGACGGCGATGCGGCCGACCGCCAGGCCGGCTTGCTGGCCGACGCAGGCAAGCCCCTGCCGCTGGTGGACGAAGCGATATTCAGCCTGGAAAAGGAAACCATTCCCTACTGGAGCAAGTTCATGCAGGGCTATTACGACAGCGCCGGCATCAGCTCCGACAGCTTCGATCAGGCGGTGCGGTTTTCCGCCCGCGGCGAGCCGCAACCCACTGACAGCATGCGCGACAAGGACATCCGCCTCATTACCACGGTGGCCGCTTCGATCTGGTACGTCGGCTTCAACATGCTCGACCCGGTGGTCGGCGGGCTCGGCGAGGATCGCCAGAAACTGCGGCAGGCGCTGTCCATCGCCTTCGACTACGACGAGTTCATCTCGATTTTTCTCAACGGTCGCGGCATTCCCGCACAGGGCCCGATTCCACCGGGCCTGTTCGGCTATGTCGAGGGCGTGGCCGGCCTCAATCCCTACGTGTATCAAGCGCGCGGCAAGCAGATCGTGCGACGCCCGCTCGCGGACGCGAAACGGCTACTGGCCGAGGCGGGCTATCCCAACGGCCGCCAAGCTAAAACCGGCGAACCGCTGGTGCTGTATTTCGACACCATGGCGAGCGGCCCGGACGCCAAATCGCGCCTCGACTGGATGAAGAAGCAGCTCGACAAGCTGGGCGTGCAGCTGGTGGTGCGCGGCACCGACTACAACCGCTTCCAGGACAAGATCCGCAAAGGCAACGCGCAGTTGTTCGAGTGGGGCTGGAACGCCGATTACCCCGATCCGGAAAACTTCTTCTTCCTGCTCTACGGCCCGCACAAAAAGGTCGCCACGGGCGGCGAAAATGCTGCCAACTACGATAACCCTGAATTTAATCGCCTGTTCGAGCAGATGAAGGACATGGACAACGGCCCCGCGCGTCAAAAAGTGATCGACGCCATGCTGGAGATCGTGCGCCGCGATGCGCCGTGGATCTATGCCTATTACCCCAAGTCCTTCGGCCTGCGCCACGGCTGGGTGCATAACGTCAAACCCAATCTGATGGCGAACAACACGCTCAAGTACCGCCGCGTCGACCCGGAATTGCGCGAGCGCCAGCGCGAAGCCTGGAATCAGCCGGTACTGTGGCCGATTGTGCTGATGCTGGGCGGGTTATTTGCCCTGATTGCGCCGGCGGCGATTGCCTGGCGGCGACGTGAAGAAGGTCAGGCGTAATGAATAAACTTTCTGGAATTGACTGACCAGCCATGCGATATCAAGGAAAAGTCATCAAATGGAACGATGAAAAGGGTTTCGGTTTCGTCGTTCCCAGCGGCGGAGGCAACCAGCCAGTTTTTTTGCATATACGAGGTTTTTCGAACCAGCAGCGACGCCCGCTGATTGGCGCTGGCATCAGCTACGAATTGGGCAGCGATGCGCAAGGGCGCTGTTGTGCAGTGAACGTCCGGTATGCCGACGAGAGTCAGACCTCAATAAAATTAAGGGTCAACATCGTATCCATGCTTTGGGCGCTTCTGTTCTCGGCCTTGTTGGCCTCCATGGTTTGGTCAGGGCATATCCCGATGTTCGTGGCGGTGGCATATCTGGTAGCAAGCCTGATCACTTTCATTGCTTATGGTGTGGACAAGAGCGCGGCGAAATCTGGCCTGAGGCGAACGCCTGAGAACACCTTGTTTGTCTTTGGGCTGGTTGGTGGATGGCCCGGTGCCATTTTTGCGCAACAACTCTTTCGTCACAAATCGAGCAAACGCGAATTCCAAACCATCTTCTGGCTGACCGTGTTGCTCAACTGCGGCGCGTTGGTCTGGGTACTTTCTCCTTATGGCGCAGACATTCGCTTGCTGTTGAGTGGGATGATCTGAGCAATGTTCGCCTACCTGCTGCGCCGCCTGCTGTACGCCATCCCGATCCTGATCGGGGTAAACCTGCTGACCTTCGCGCTGTTTTTCGTCGTCAACACGCCGGACGACATGGCGCGGCTGCAGCTCGGCGCCAAGCATGTGACGCCGGAAGCGATCGAGCGCTGGAAATCTGAGCACGGCTACGATAAACCGCTGCTGCTGAACCACGCCGCCGAGGGCAGCGCGCAGTTCACCGACACGATTTTTTTCCAGCATTCGGCCGCGATGTTCGTGTTCGAGTTCGGCAAGGGCGACGACGGCCGCGACATCGGCAATGAAATCAGGAACCGCATGGGTCCGAGCCTGGCGATTGCGCTGCCGGTGTTCGTCGTTGGCCTGTTGGTCAACATCACCTTCGCCCTGTTGATGGTGTTCTTCCGTGCCACCTATCTCGACCTGTGGGGGGTCGTGCTGTGCGTGGTGCTGATGTCGATTTCGGGCCTGTTCTACATCATCGCCGGGCAGTACTTCATCGCCTCGCTGTGGAAGCTGCTGCCGATCTCGGGTTTTGCCGGCGGCATCGGCGGCCTCAAGTTCATCCTGTTGCCGGTGCTGGTCAGCGTGGTGGCCGGCATCGGCGGCGGGTCGCGCTGGTACCGCACCATCTTCATCGAGGAAATCGGCAAGGACTACGTGCGCACCGCGCGCGCCAAGGGGCTGTCCGAGCTGCGCGTGCTGTTCCGCCATGTGCTGAAGAACGGCATGATCCCCATCCTCACCGGCGCGGTGGTGGTGATTCCCACGCTGTTCATGGGCAGCCTCATCACCGAATCCTTCTTCGGCATTCCCGGCCTCGGCAGCTACACCATCGATGCGATCCAGGCGCAGGATTTTGCCGTGGTCCGGGCGATGGTGTTCCTCGGTTCGGTGCTCTACATCGTCGGGCTGATCCTCACCGACCTGTCCTATTCGTGGGTCGATCCGCGGGTGCGGCTGCAATGAGCGCGATTTTCATGGACATCCAGCCCGTCATCCTGTGGACCGATGGCCTGATCTTCGCGCTGCTGGCAGGCGTGCTCGCGCTGGCCTGGAGCATCAGCCGCCAGGAACACCTGCGCGCGCCGTGGGCAGCGGTGGGACGGCGGCCGATGGCGATGGGCGCGGCGCTGGTGCTGGGCGTGTTCGTGGCGATCGGCTTGCTCGATTCGCTGCATTACCGTGAAAAGCTGGCCGACAGCCCCGTCGACAAGCCGCAGTATTCGGTCGAGGTGCTGTCGGTGTTCGATGCGCTGGTGGGCGATTTGCGCACCCGGAACGAAAAAACCTATTCGGCGCCGCTGGCGATGCATTTGTACGCCAAGGAATTCGTTGACCGCGATGGTCAAGCGGTGCGCGAATATCCTCGCCTGCAATATGGCGGCGCGCACCTGCGCGATGCCACCGAGCGGCGGCCGGATATTGTCCGGCGCAGCGCCATCGCTCTGACGCAGGGGCTGGCTGCGAGCCTGCTGCTGTTCGGCGTGCTGGCCGCGTGGCAAGCACGCCGGGCCAAGCTGTCGCTGGGCGAATGGCTGACGCGCTGGGGCGAAGGCCGCCTCGGCTGGCCGGGACGCACGCTGGTCTGCATGGCGACGCTGCTGTTGATACTGGCCGGCGTGCTGATGCATCTGGCGGCGGGCTACCACGTGTTCGGCACCGACAAGGTGGGGCAGGACGTGCTTTACATCACGCTGAAGAGCATCCGCACCGGGCTGGTGATCGGCACGCTCACCACGCTGGTGACGCTGCCGTTGGCAATCAGCCTCGGCATCGCCGCGGGGTATTTCCGCGGCTGGGTGGACGACGTCATCCAGTATGTCTACACCGTGCTCAATTCCATTCCCGGCGTGCTGCTGATCGCGGCGGCGGTACTGATCGTGCAGGGCTATATCGAATCTCATCCCGAGCTGTTCGACAACGCCGCCGCGCGCGCCGACGTGCGCCTGCTGGCGCTCTGCCTGATCATGGGAATGACCAGTTGGACCGGATTGGCCCGATTGTTACGCGGCGAGGCGCTCAAGCTGTCGACGCTGGATTATGTCGATGCTGCGCGCGCATTCGGCGTATCCCACACCCGCATCCTCAGCCGCCACATCTTCCCCAACGTGTTCCATCTGGTGCTGATCGCCATCGTGCTGGATTTCTCCGGTCTGGTGCTGGCCGAGGCGGTGCTGTCCTACGTCGGCGTCGGCGTCGATCCCAGCATGCACAGCTGGGGCAACATGATCAACGGCGCACGGCTGGAGCTTGCGCGTGAGCCTACCGTTTGGTGGCAGCTCGGCGCGGCATTCACTTTCATGTTCACCCTGGTGCTGGCCGCCAACCTGTTTGCCGACGGCGTGCGCGATGCGTTCGATCCGCGCCGGGAGGGCGGGCGATGAGCCATTTGTTGCAGGTCGACCAGCTCATCGTCGAGATCGGTGCCGTGCGCATCGTCGACGGCGTGTCGTTCCACATCGCCGCGGGCGAAACCTACGCGCTGCTCGGCGAATCGGGTTGCGGCAAGTCGATGACGGCGCTCTCCCTGATGCGCCTGCTGCCGGACGGTGGGCGAATTTCCGCCGGCAGCGTGCGTCTGGACGGCGAAAACATCCTGACGCTGCCCGAGTCGGCGATGCGGCGCGTGCGCGGCGGCGGACTCGCCATGGTTTTTCAGGAACCGATGCTGGCCTTGAATCCGGTCATCAAGGTGGGCGATCAGATCGCCGAAGCGCTGGGCCTGCATCAGGGCCTGCGCGGCCAGCCGATGACGGACGCGGCGCGCGCGCTGCTCGATGCCGTGGGGGTGCCGGACGCGGCGCGGCGGCTCGACAGCTACCCGTTCGAACTGTCGGGCGGCCTGCGTCAGCGGGTGATGATCGCCATGGCGCTGGCCGGCCAGCCCAAACTGCTGATTGCCGACGAGCCGACCACCGCGCTCGACGTCACCATCCAGGCGCAAGTGCTCGACGTGCTGCGCCATCTGCGCGCCGAACGCCGCATGGGCATGCTGCTGATTACGCACGACCTCGGCGTGGTCGCAGAAAACGCCGACCGGGTAGGGGTGATGTACGCCGGCGAACTGGTGGAGGAGGGCGCGCGCGCGGACTTCTTCGCCACGCCGCAGCATCCTTACAGCCGCATGCTATTCGATGCCCTGCCGCGGCCCGGCGATGGCGGGCGGCTCACCACGATTCCCGGCCAGGTGCCGCGGCTCGATGAAGCGTTGCACGGCTGCCGGTTTGCACCGCGTTGCCCGTTCGCCATCGCGCGCTGCCGTCTGGAGTCCCCGCAGTGGCAGGCAATCAACGGTCAGCGGGTGCGCTGCCATCTGGCCGGCAGCCTGCCGCCGCGCACCGCGCATGCGGCTGGCGTACATGCGATTCCCGCACAAACGGAACAGGCGTTGCTGCAGGTCGATGGCCTCAAGGTGCATTTTCCGATCCGGCGCGGCCTGATCCAGCGCACCATCGGTCACGTGCGCGCCGTCGACGACGTGTCGCTGTCGATCCAGCCCGGCCGCACGCTGGCGCTGGTGGGTGAATCCGGTTGCGGCAAAACCACCGTCGGCAAGGCGCTGCTGCGCCTGATCGAGCCGACAGCCGGCACCGTGGCGCTGGCGGGCGAAACGCTGGGCGCGCACAACGTGCCCACGCTGCGGCGGCAGATGCAGATGGTGTTCCAGGACCCGTTCAGCTCGCTCAATCCGCGCATGCGGGTGGCCGACATCCTGCTCGAAGGCATGGATGCACTGCAGATCGGCGCGGCCAGCGCGCGCCGCGATGCCGTGGTGCAGTTGCTGCAGCAAGTAGGGCTGCCGGACGATGCAGGCGGGCGCTATCCGCACGCGTTTTCCGGCGGCCAGCGCCAGCGCATCGCGATTGCGCGGGCGCTCGCCGTCGCGCCGCGCCTGTTGATTTGCGACGAGCCGACCAGCGCGCTCGACGTCTCAGTGCAGGCGCAAATCCTCAACCTGCTCAAAGACCTGCAAAACCGGCTCGGCCTGGCTTATCTATTCATCACCCACAACTTGGCCGTGGTCGATTACCTGGCGCATGCGGTGGCCGTCATGTATCTCGGCCGCATCGTCGAACACGGCGCCGCCACCGACGTGCTGCGCGCGCCGCGGCATCCGTATACCCAGGCCCTGGTCAGCGCCGTGCCGCGCATCGATGCCCAGTCCGGGCAATCCATCATCCGCCTGAGCGGCGATCAACCCTCGCCACTCAATCCACCGGCCGGTTGCCATTTCCATCCGCGCTGCCCGCATGCCAGCGAGGTATGCCGGCAAACCTACCCAGATCAGACCGATCTGGGGGGTGGGCACTGGGTGCGGTGCCATTGGGTAGCTGGCCAGGTTTGAAGGCGGCTGTGCTTGGCTGATGTTTTTACTGTTTAACATAATATTCATTATGCGAAGTAGCCAGCGGCCCTGCGTCAGCCTTTCCAGCCTGTAGTACGCCGGCGGAACCAGCCGCGATCGCTAACCACCCTATGGCGTGCGCGGTCTGCTTCAAACCAGAAAAAAAACTTCGCCAGTACTGGCGTTTTTTTTCCGTCCTTGCGGCCTCCGCTTCCACCTGGGCGATCACTTCAAGAGGATCGCGCTCAAGGATTTCGGCGATCTTGGCGCAGGCGTAGGCGTCGGCGGCATCGCCTTTCACGTAGCGTCTTACATATTCCTGTTGTAAATCAAGAGCTTGCGCTATTTTGTAATCGGTTGCGCCGTTGAGTTTTTGGCGTACCTGCTCAATGAGTTGTTGCGTTTGTGTCATGGCTTTGCCTCCTGCGCGAATGATAGTCACAAATAGTGCTTGCGTCTGCTCACACATTGTGAGTATCTTTGGGGCGTGCTCACATCTTGTGAGTTCTACAACCTATCAAGGAAACCATCATGAAAATGCAAGTTCTCGGTGCGAAGGTTCTCAAGGGCACAAAAGACGGCAACGATTGGGACATGTCCACGATTCTTGTCCAGACCAAAATCGAGACCTTCCAAAATGCCAAGGTCACCGTGGTTGGCTATGGCTTTGAAGTTACAGAAATGCCTCTTGATGCGTCCTGCATCGAACAATTCAAAAATATCCAGTTTCCTGCCCTTATTGATCTGGACATCGGTCAGCGCGCCCGCATGGGCAAATTTGAAAGCTATGTCGTCGGAGTTATCCCGGCGATGGCAGCGGTCAAGTCGGCCTGATGAAATTTCGTCAGGGTCGAACGGCTAGTAACACTAGTCCGTTCATTCCGGTTTCCGGTGTTTGAAGGTTAAAAAAAGCTTTTGGGGGAGGTATGCAAGATGGGTCGCTCTTCATCGATTGGATCACCATTACTCAGCATCATCAGGGGGCGGTACTCCCGATCCTCACGGGGGGCGTCACTGTCCATTATTCCGCCGAAGGTGTCCCAGTTTTTGAGCGCAACCAGTCCACGCGCATTCAGGGAAGCCATGACACATCGGTGCGTGTTGGATGTGACGGTTTCCGTGTCTCCCTTAGCGGCAACCCGGGAAGGCTATCTCGCAAAGACAACGTTTTTAACCACGGACTCGCAGGGACAATCGAGGCTTGTAACCGAGTACTGGTGGAGCTTGGCCTTCCACCATTCACAACTAGCGGCGCTCACCGGCCAGCGGGTGCTGCCCGCGAGGTGGCATCAACCGGGCGCGGCGCTGTCGTTTCGCGTCTGGACGTTACCCGGAATTACGCAACAGGGTCGGAAAGTTCAGCCCGTGCTTTCATCCGCTGGCTTGGTGGCCGCTCCATCGCTCGCATGAAACGCGGTCAGGCAGGGGACGAATCCGTCTGGTGGGCAAATACGCGTCACATGCTCAAGGCTTACGTCAAGCATCTTGAAATGGTTAAGCATGGATCGGCCAAGGATGACGATCTAGTGATTTGGCTTCAAAAACAGGGGGTGGTGCGCGTGGAACTCGAACTTAAAAAACGTTTGCTTTCAGAGCTTGGCTTGAATGACCTGGCCAATCTCACCGATGAAAAATTGGCTGAAATCTACGAACAACAGATTGAGCCTTTCAAGCGCGCAGACCGTTCCTGTGATGACGATATTTTGGAAGCGCTTCCACGTCGTTCACGTGCCCTTGCTGCTGCTTGGCTTGCTGGCCACGATGTGCGCGACCTTATCGGTAAGACTCAGCTTTATGTCCATGCCAAAGTTCTTCGCGAATGTGGCATCGATATTCTTCAGCCGCGCAACGTTGAGCGCTTTCCGGTGAAAGTCCGATTTATCGACCTTCAACCCCTTGCCGTTCCCGAGTGGTACAGCCTGAGGGCCGCATGATGAAAAAGCACCTTTGGATTTGGCGTTATTTTCCGCTTCCTCGACACGTCCGTCATTACTGCGATTTGGATCAACGCAATTCAAGCTATTACTACGCGGGTGGGCCTTACTGATGAAGACCTATTACCGCACATGGATCCACTTCGATTTTGGTTCTTACGTGCAATACGGTTGCACTATCTTTGATCGCAAAAGATGGATTGATTTTGGCATCTTTGATGGGTGTCCCTTCTGATGTACGGCCACCCAAAACTAGTCAAGAAAATGGCCAAGGCCTTCAAGCCTGCGCCCACTTTTTCTCAGGCCGAGCAAGCCCGCCTAATGCGTTTGGCTAAAGTTCAGAAGCGCGAATATCTGACGCGTCAAAAAGACCTTTTCGAGGTGGTGGCATGACCATCGGCTACCGGAATGGCGCTGATTGTTTGGCTACTGTCGATGACGCTATCGATGCCCATTATTCGGGTTTGCCTGTGTCTTTTTACATTTCCGGGAACACAGTTAATAGCGTTACTTTCTTCAAGGATTCAGGCGTTTGGAAAATGAATTTTCAAATCAACCAGGGCACTTATTTCGTCAACGATATTTTTTCTCCGCCTGCATACATCCCACCGACTTGCACTATGTCCTCGACCTCTGCTGTGCCTGAAACTGGCATTCCCGCAGGCTTCGATTATTCGATTCTCGGCGCGCTTTTCGCCTTCTCATTTTCTACTGTTGTAGCCCTCTATTTCATCGGCAAATCAGGGGGCGCAATCGTCAATATTTTTAGACCACGCTAATTCGGCATTCTGCCGAACCCCGCTGCCTGACGGTCTTCTCAGGCATTCAAGAAGGAGTTGTAAAAATGAAAATCGCTTTCAACCGTGTCACTCAAACCGCAAAAAAAATTGGCCGTGATCTTTATGCGGTGATCGACAACACCACCGGAAAAGCTGTCGCTTTTGGTACTGCTGCAATGATTTCCGCTGGTCAAGCGTTGGCCCTGCCGCCTGACTTCACTTCGTTGACCTCGGCCATCGATCTGTCAACTGTTTCGGCTGCTGCATTGCTCGCTTTGGCTGCGCTGATGGGTCTGTATCTCATCATCAGCGGTGGCAAAACCATCGTTGGCTTTTTCAAGGGCGGCCGCTAATTAACAAGCCGGGGGGGACGCCTCCCGACTTCTGGAGGGTTTTCATGATCGACGCTGAAACCTATCTTTACCTTCTGTTTTTCTTTTTCGGCATCGTCTCGGCTTGGGCGTTTGTTCTTGGGGTTGATACATGACACGTTCAATTGCTGCATTTTTTCTGCTGATCTCATCCATAGGCGTGCTTGTCTATGTCGAAAAAGAAGCACAGGCCCAGGCTCTTCAACTCGCCAAACCGTTTACTGGAAAAGTAAATAAAGCCATCGCTTCCACGCTCGGAAAACGACTCAATACGATGGGCTTTGCTGCTAATGATCCTATCTACACAGCCACACTCGCATCTGCCGAAACGGTCGTGGGTGGTGCTATCGCGGCTGGTTCTGTAGCTGCGACCGTTGCTAGTATTGGCACAGCCCCGGTCTGGTTATCGGTCGCTCTCGGCCTCGGTGCCGCCTATGAAATTTATGATTTCTCTATGGGTCAGTTTGAGGTTAAAGCGGTTTCGCCTGCCTCTACTGTCCAGATTTCGCAGGGCACAATTACCCATGCTCCCGCTCTTCCGCCTCCTTTCACTGGCACTGATTATTCGGTAGTTCCAACAGACCTCCCATACGACTATGCCGACCCAGGTGTGGGCAATGCGATTCAATACCCAAGCGATCAGAAAATATGCGCCACCATGACGGGCGGCTTTACTGCATCTGGAACTTATTGTGGCAACACGACGCAGGAAATATTCGATCAGGTTTACAAGCGTCACATTCATTCAATCATTTCTACTGAGATAACTAATCGTCACGCGCTCACTATCAACATTGTTGATGGCTATACCAGCGGCCCCACAAAAGTTGTTTGCACGATTTCGCCTTTGATTTGCCCGGACGGCATTCGCTATGCTTACTCGCGCTATCAAACCGTCAATTACACCTTTGATGACTACGGCACTCCCGGTTCTGGTACAGACCCTTCTACGTTGACCTACTACATTTTCAACAATCCGAAATATGTAGATTCAACCAAAAACTATTCTTTAAATGATGCTGCGTCGAAGCTCACCGAAAGTGATTTAAATACGTTTGCTGATCCTGAAATCCTTGCCGCAATCGCCAATAAAATTTGGCAACAGGCCGCTCAGCAACCTGGCTATTTAGGTGCACCTTATGACGTGCAAAATCCTGTAACTGCGGCTGATATCTTGGCCGATGTGGCCGCCGGTCTTTACCCACATCCAACCAACTATGACTTGCTTTCTCTGCCTTCTCCTGATGCTGCAACAGCACCCGCGTTAGACCCGACCGCCCAACCTGTTCAATCGCCAGCAACCGACCAAGTCACAGTTGATCTTGGTCCTGATCCCGGCATTGCCGAGCCTGCTCTTGAGGACGCACCAACCGGCGCCAGCATTCTTACTCACGTCATGGGCCTACTTCCCAGCGTGTCAGCTTTTACCATTCCTGTTCATACGGCTGATTGCGTCATGCCCTCGTTCGACTTTTTCGGAACGACTATGACAATGCAAGGTGCGTGCGATCTGATCGAGCAGCAACGCGCCATGCTCAGCCTGTTGTTTACTGCTATTTGGGGCATTGCTGGTCTCGTTACGGTTCTTAGGGCTTAACCCATGTTCGCTATTTTGTTTTCAGCCTTTAACGTTGCGCTTGCTTTTGTCTTCAGAAGCATCGTCGTCAAATTCGTCATCATGTTTGCGGCTTGGTTTCTGGCCGTTGAGCTTATCGGCGCGCTCGTGGCCTATGTCCCCTCGACTTCTGCAATCGTCGCCGCTATGGGTCAATTTCCGCCTCTGCTGTGGTATCTGCTCGACCTTATCCGCATCGACATCGGCATCCCGTTAATGCTTAGTGCGATGTCGACAAAATTCTTGATTCGTCGTCTCCCGTTCGTTGGCTGATCCATGGCAATCAACGCCTACACTGGTTTGATGGGTTCCGGCAAAACCTATGAAGTCGTTTCCTCCGTCATCCTCCCGGCCATCAAAGCAGGCCGTGACATCGTTACCAATATCCACGGACTCAATCAAGAATTGATCCATACCCATCTTGGCAAACCCGATGATGGCGTTGAGTTTGGCAAGATACGCCTGGTCAAAAATGAGCAGGTTGAGAGCGCGGATTTTTTCCCCGAATTTCTTGACGATAAATTTATTGTCAATGACATGACGATTGTGAAACCGGGTGATGTGGTCGCTATTGATGAGGCGTGGCGACCTTGGGGAACCAGTAGCAAGGCCGTTCAGCAACACATGGCATTTTTTCGGGAGCATCGCCATTGCGTGAATGGCAAGGGTGTTTCATGTGACTTGGCTTTGGTCACTCAAGACATTACCGATATCCATAAGCTGCTGAAAAACGTCATTGAAATGACCTTTGTTTTCACCAAGTTGAAAACTCTTGGCATGTCAGGTCGTTACCGAATTCAGATGTACGAAGGATCGAAGCTTTACAAAACCAAGCTGACATCGTGGTCTACGTCGACCTACAACAAAAAAATTTTTCCGCTCTACAAGTCGTATTCAAGCGAAACCGGGGGAGGAGTCGAGAAGTCGCTTGACGCACGTCAAAACCTCTTCAAGTCAACTGCTTTTTTCTTTCCTGTTTTGCTGGCCATCACGCTAATTACTGTCGCGACTTTTTACCTCTACGATTTTTTCCACGTTGTGCCGAACGCCAAACCCAGCAGTTCGCCGCAAGCTCAAAGCAAAGAATTAACAGCTTTGCAGTCATCTCCTTCAACGGTTTCAGGTGTGCCTGCTACGCCTTCTTCTGCTCCTGTTTCTGCTGGTTCTATTGCTGGTTCGATTACTGTGGCGGGTGACACGTGGGTCGTTTTGAATTACGCCGAAGGGCTCGCTATTGCTTCGCCTTCCTTGCTTTATTCGCGCGGTGTTTCGGCCATCACAAAAGATGCCAATAAATCCACTCCGGCCTATCTCACAAAATGAAAAACCCTGTCCTTCTTTTTCTCTTCGTGCTTACCGTCGTGGTTTTTTCTCAGGCTCACGCGGATACCATCAAGCTCGACAATGTTCCGCTTTCTAATGTGGTTCGCCTTTACTTCGCCGAGATCAACAAAGACGCTTACAGCCTTCCCGATGAGCTCATCAAAGATGACCGTAAAATCAGTCTTTCGATCAGTGGCAATTCAGAAAAACTAAGGAAAAATCTAACTGATATTTTGGTCGGCTACGGCTATTCAATTACCCATGACAACGGTCTTTACACCGTTAAAAAAATCGGTGGTTCTTCTCCATCATTCGAAGAAATGGAAGTTTTCGTCTATCGTCCAAAATCAAGAACGTCCCAATATTTGACCGACGTTCTTCGCAACCTTTATCCGTCGATTACTCAAGCCGCACCCGGCCTACATGCCCCAGTTCCTGCCACGGGTGAGTATTCATCGACTAGCGCCACTGCCCAGCTCGACAATAAGTCAGATCGTTTGATCATGAAGGGAACACCTGGCCAGATCAGGGACATGAAGCGCTTGCTGGTTTCGCTCGATGTCGCAACGCCTTCCATCGAGTTGCAGGTTTATCTGATTGAGCACGTCAAAACAAAGGGCGGACAAAGTGGTTTTCAGGCTTTGGTTGCAAAGCTAGGATCGCTTTCCCTTAATGTCGGTGGTGTGGTTGCCGGTGATGTTCTGCGGTTTTCTTCTGGTGCTATCAGCTTGGCTTTGTCGGCGCTCAAGACAGATAACGCCTTCAGCATTTACACATCGCCGCGCATGCTCTTGGTGGATCGCAAGAAATCGCGTCTTGTCGTCGGTCAGGATGTGCCGATTCTCGGTTCGACCACTGACACACAAAACGGCGTCACTCAGTCCATCGAATACAGGTCGAGCGGTGTAATCATGGAAGCGACGGCCAACATCCTTGACGATGTTATCGAGGTCGATTCATCGATCGAGGTTTCCAGCTTCGCTACGACCACAACCGGTGTTACCACCTCACCTACCCTCACAAAACGCTCCATAGATACCTCTACGGTCCTCTCGGACGGTGTTTCAGTGCTTTACGGGGGTCTGACCTCGGCTGGTGACTCCGAAGGCTCTACAGGCCTCTCATTCCTCCCCAAGATAATGCGCGTGAACTCAAATACATCTGACGAAAGCGAGCTCTTCGTTCTCATGACGGCCAAGCGCATTTGATCGGTCGGCGGGCGCTGCCGGCGCTTGCGCCGAGCAAGCCCGTTGATCGATCAAAAAGCCTATGCAGCTTGACGTAATGGGAACCAGGTCACCCACAACGGCAAGGGCAACTGTAGAAGCGATGGAAGTTCAATCGGCTCAGGCATCCGAAATGCCTTCAGCCATGCTTTAAACGCCTTCCTGCTGGCGTCAATGCTGTCTGCGATGGCCTCAAGAGCCGGGCCAACAGCGTCCTTGAAGTCCAGCCACATTTGCCGAGCTTTGAACTCAACGCCAGCCTGATACTGCCTGCCAAGCGTGGGGTACTTAGGGGAGGCGTTGGCCCCTCTAGCCAAGCGGCGATGAGCGTCTGGGTTTTTTAAGCAGTGGTTCATGGTTTTTTTCCTTTCGCGGTTTAAAAACGATTGCGCCGCCCCCTCGCCCTTTTGAGGGGGTCGCAATCGTTTTTGCGAAAGGAAAAAAAACAGGAACTACAAAAAAGCTAGACGCCTCCGCACTGTGCCGGAGTGAGTAGAAAAAATCGGCGGGTGCTGTGCCACAGCTTCACCGTGGCGCTGCAGCTGCTTTTTCTACGGCTTTGGGACTGATCAGCCACTAAAAAAACCTCCGAAGGAATCGCTTTGTTCTTGACCTGGCTTTTCTGCTTTTGGTGATCTTGGTTTTCTGCTTTTCAAAAAAGGACCAGCAAAAAAAAACCGCCTATCGGGCGGCATTTCATTGGCCAATAGCACTTAAACTATTTTCGAGCATCGGCCGGCCGATTCAGTTGATATCTTTTCTTCGACGAACTGGCCAGTTACTACCCCGCATGGATAAAGGCTTTCAGGCCTGTTCGAGCTCGATGCGAGGATCCATCTCCAGGTTGCAAAATCCGTCGACGAACTTAAAGTTATTTCTAGCGCGATCGCGCGATCGGAGATTTTGTTGATCAAAAAAAACCGCCCATTGGGCGGCATTTGTCATTTTCTGGGCTTTCGCCATTCTTTCGGGTGGTAAATCGCGTCTTTCAGGTCTGCCGGATAGTCTCTTAGCAGTGGTTCATGACCTTGCGGCCGCTTGGAAATTCTGCGTTGAAGCAGGCCAATGGCCAACAAAACCAAACCTGAAACGACAAGAAATTTTGCATAAAACATGTCGCGATATAGCGGTTAATTGCGCGATTTCTTGAACGAAATCGCCCATTATGCGAAGTAAATAACGGCAATAGACAAGGCTTGCCCGGGCTGTAGTTGTAGGAACCATAGCAACCTGCTAAATCGCAACTTAAGGCTGCTAAATCGTACAACTTCAACCTGCTAACCCTGGACCAATCAACTCAATGACTTACAGTGTGGATGGCTGCAACTTCAAGCTGCTAACTCGGCGCCTTTTAAAACAATGGCTTAGAGCTTGTGCCCATGCAACTTCAGGCTGCTAACTCGAGAGAAATAAATTCAAGGGGTTACGGCGCGCCTTAGCCAGCAAGAACAACCTGCTAACCGAGAGCCTCAGGAATCAATGAGTTGCGACACGGCTTCACCGGGCGTTTCGGAACAAGCCCTAGGGGGTCGGCGGCAGCCGTTTGGCGTGCCTGACGGCAACCCAAGACAAGAACTACGGATAACCTCGCCGGCCTAAGTTGGCCGGCCGTCACGGGGCCATGGCTAGGAACTGGCTTCTGGCGATGCTTTCCGCTCTGAGAACATCGCCCTTACTTCATCGGGAGCGAATGGC
The DNA here is from genome assembly GCF_018780105.1 of Thiobacillus sp. Classification (GTDB taxonomy): domain Bacteria; phylum Pseudomonadota; class Gammaproteobacteria; order Burkholderiales; family Thiobacillaceae; genus Thiobacillus. The sequence goes on along the minus strand of NZ_JADMKC010000018.1, from coordinate 42,904 downwards.
GGGTTTGCAAGGTGGATTACCGCATGGCAGTTGGCACAGACCGGCAACAAATCCTTGATTGGGTCTATGCGGTACTCCTACTCGATCCATGCAAGGGGCACCAAGTGGTGGACCTGGATGTACTTTTCGGCGCGCCGGCCATACGTGTCCGCAAAGCTGAAGCCGCCTATTCCGCAGTTCAGTCCATGGTGCTGTATCGCCGCCTTGCGTGCCTTGGCGTTTCGCTCGTAAGGACTACCCGAATGAAAGCCGCTTCATTCGCATTGAAGCCGTCAAGATCTTCGAGATCGAGCACCTCACCGGACATCACTTCGTACTGACCATCGAGCTGCAACCAAAGACTCACGGTACCGATGTGGTGTGGCGCCAGACCTTTGACAATGTTGAGCACTACCGGCGCATCGCCGAGTTCGTAGCGTACGCCAACGAGCAAAACCTTGAGCGGCTAGCTACGGAGGTTCTACGTGGAAAGAGTGCCGCCTAAGTCGAGCGTTGGGCCATCAACTTCACGGAACACTACACGGTCGAGTTCGGATGAGCCGGTCATTGTGGCACCCAACGTACTAGACCAAGGGCGCGCCGCTTGCGGCGCATTCTGCTGAAGTGGTTAGCCCCAGGGTGGCGGGCGATCTTCATGCTGCGGGAGTTGATCGTGAATCTCGTGCCATGGGGCTTTTGAGCCAACATAGATGTGCGCGCCAGGGCCTTGGGAGAGCGGGGAGTCGAGCGTTCCCATACGAACACGAACTACATCTGGAAGGACGTCGCGACGACTAACAATTGGTGAGCCACAGTTTCCACAGAAATATCTGTGAGTGCCGTCGGGCGTACTGAAGCATTTTAATGATTCCTCCCCCGAAACAATCACGAATTCCCTCGCCGCTGCAATAATGTTTGAGGCAAACGCGGAACCACTTGCCTTTCGACACAGCGAGCAGTGGCAGTAGAATCCGGGTCCAAAGTTACCGCGTATTTCATATTTCACGTTTCCGCAGAGACAACTTCCGGTATGCATGTGATCTCCTCAGGGGGCTACGTCGGCCTTCAGCGATCGCCGAAGGCGGTCCGCTGGAATGCATGGTTGGGCGGCCGTGTTTCAAATCACCGCTCCAATGCGCCCTTTCCGGCAAGGATCCGATCACGGAAAGCGGCAATACGAGAAATGCGGGTCTCGGGCTTCTTTGCCGAGCTCAAGTTGATGACGTAGCTCCTTTGACGCCCCGGTGTAAGGCTGTGAAACGCCTCTGCAAGCTCCGGATCGGAGTCCAATGCCTCTGCCAATTCATATGGCAATTCGATTTCGCTTGCGTCCTTCTGCGGCTTGATGCCGGCTTCCGCGTAACTCATCGCCTCTTTCAAGTAGGAGCGGATGATTCCTTCCATCGCTGCCACTTGCGAATTGTCCGTGAATCGAATCATGTCCGGGTGCTTGGTATTTGGCCCTTGTCTCTCCAGCACGCCTTCGGAATCCTTCATCAGCGCGGCGTTGAAGAAAATAAGTCGGAAATCACTGCGCAGAGCACCGATGATTGCGATGTTGCGATCCTTGTGCATGTAGCATGGATGAGCCCACTTAACCGTTTCAACAAGCTTCAAGTCGATGCAGAGCTTCCGAAGCGCTAGCAGCCCGCCCATCCATTTCCGCGTCGAGCAATCAACCGAGGCGAAGCGTTCGCAACGTCCGCAACCCAGTGAGAAGTAGTCTTCAATCTCAGTAATCACTTCTGAATCTCCCGCAAGATTGGTCCAGATCGAGACCACGAAGTTTTGCCGCCCAACGTCGAAGGTAACGGGCGGCCAAACAGGCGGCAAAACCAGCTGTTTGGGCATCCCTGTTGACCGCAGTGTTAGACGCGGAGTTTCCCAGACCGAAGTTCATAGAGCGTGCTCTTAGATAACCCGAGTTTTTCGTAGAACTTAGCGGCTACTGTTCCTTCTCGCACAATCAACGCCACGTGTGAATCTCCGCCTTTGTTCTCTACCACCTGCCTTACGAGATCACCGGCAATTCCTTTGCCACGGTATTGCCCGGCAACAAATAACTCTTGGATGAAAAAGATGGAGCCGACCTGCCAAGGGTAACTGAAGCCAAACACAGCACCGACTATCTTGTCTTCATTTTCAGTGGCGACAAGGGCTCCCTCAGCATCAATGCGAAAAAAAGATTCAAGATATTCCGTGGCCCGACTCTCTGGCCAACTCTCTTCATAGGGGGGCTCAGCATATATTTCTTGGACTTCGGCAGTGAGCTGACCACAACTGCATGAGGCAAGGCGGTTTGGCATGCGA
>NZ_JADMKC010000018.1:0-40515 GCF_018780105.1 Thiobacillus sp. | reverse complement strand
GACTTCGGCAGTGAGCTGACCACAACTGCATGAGGCAAGGCGGTTTGGCATGCGAGTCTTTCAGGCACCTAACGTAAAGTGTCCATCCTAAATGACGCTTTATAAACCGTCATTCGTGATGGCGTTTCGGAAAATATGATTCACCGGCCCGCACCATGACGCCTTGCCGCGCGGGGAGGATCGCGATAATCATTCCTGTCAGCACTAGAGCGCCGCCGGTAATTTGCGCCGAGTTGGGCCACTCGCCGGCCGATGCGCCGACCAGCATGGCGAACACCGGCACGAGGTTCAGGAACAGTGAGGTCCTGCCGGCGCCGAGTTGCCGAATTCCAATGCCCCAGAAAAGATACGCCAACACCGTGCCGGCGATAGTCATGATGACGAGCGCCGAGAACGCCTGTGGTCCCGGCATGGAAAGGGCAGCCCCGCTAGCCGCCGCGATCGCCAACAACACCAGCGCACCAGTGCTCATCATCAGCGCCGTATTGGCGATGGCCGATGCATTGGGCGAAAAACGGCGCGAGCAAATATTGAACGCCGCCCAGGTCAGGTTAGCGCCCAGCATGAGCAGATCGCCCTCCACGATCTGAAGATGCTGCAAGCGGGCCAGTTCGCCATGGGTGATAACGATGGCCACACCAGAAAGCGCGATCGGTAGGGCTGCCCAATGCTTCGCGCTAACACGCTCACGCAGCGTTGCCGCCGCGAGCAAGGTGGTAAGCAGTGGGTTGGTCGCCATGATGAGCGCACCGTTGTCCGCCGAGGTTGTCTGCATGGCCCTAAAGAACAGGAGGTTGAAACCGACGATGCCGACCAGTCCTAGCAGCAGATAGTTCGCTGCATATCGCCGCGCCAGGCCAGCCAGATTTTCGCCTCGCCACCAGGCAAGGACGGACATCAGCCCGGCGCCAAACAGGAAACGCAACGCGCTGGCCCAATCGGGTGACAGATCCTCCAGCACCCAACCTGCAAGTACGAAATTCGCGCCCCAGAAGAAGGTGGTGATTGTGACGGCCAGGTAGACCCTGCCCGTCGGGATCGACATACGGGTCATATCCAATTCAGCAGTTCCTTTCTCGAATTCAGTAGGCCCCACCGCGACAAACGAGCCGGCCAGCGGGCCGATCCCCCTCGCAAGTGTTGGTCGCCATGGCACCTGGACCGATGCGGTGGATTTGGACGTTGCGCCGCGTATCTCCGCAGATCGCACGCCAGCCGTGACCTCAGCTCCATCCGCCGCCCAGCGCCTTGTAAAGCGACACCTGGTTCGCGAGACGCGTCAGCTGCACCGCGATCAGGCCCTGCTGGGCCGCATACATCTCGCGCTGCGCGTCCAGCACCTCCAGGTAGCTCTGCTCACCCTGGCGGAAGCGGATCTCCGAAAGTCTGAAAATGTCGGCCGTGGCCGCCACCAGCGACTCCCCCGCTTCCAACTGCTGGCCCAGCGTGCTGCGCACCGCCAGACCGTCGGCCACCTCGCGGAAGGCGCGTTGCACAGCGCCTTCGTACTCCGCCAGCAATATCCCGCGTTCTGCCTCGGCCACCTCCACCGCGGCCCGGCGCCGCCCACTATCGAAAATGGGCAGCGTGACCAACGGCACGAAGGCCCAGGCGCCGGAGCCGCTCTTGAAAAGCTCAGACAGCGCGCCACTGGCCACCCCGCCACTCGCGGTGAGCGTAATGCTGGGGAAATAGGCCGCGCGCGCGGCGCCGATCTGTGCGTGCGCGGCCTGCAGGCGGTGCTCGGCGCTGCGGATGTCCGGCCGGCGCTGCAGCACCTGCGAAGGAACACCCACCGGCAGGGTGTCCAGCAAGGCCACCGGCGCCAGCGAATCCGGCAACAGCGAGGGATGAATCGACCCACCCGCCAGCAAGGCCAGCGCGTTCTCCGCTTGCGCGGCCTGAGCGGTATATCGCGCAAGGTCGGCACGGGCCGTGTCCACCGTGGTCTGCGAGCGGCGCAAGTCGATCTGCGAGGCCACGCCAGATTCGACAAGGCGCTGGATCAGCGCATGGGCGTTGCGCTGGTTGTCCAGCGTCTCGCGCGCGAGCCGCTGGTGCTCGCGATCGGCCGCGAGCGTGAGGTAGGCATTGGCCACTTCGGCCACCAAGCTGATCTGCGCACTGTCACGGGCCTGTTCGGTGGCCAGGAACTCCTGCAGCGCGGCCTCGTTCAGGCTGCGCACGCGGCCGAAAAAATCCAGCTCGTAGCCGCTGATGCCGACGACCACGTCATAGCGACGCTCCGTCTCCGCCGCACCGCTGGCTGTGAGGCTGCCTGGTGTGCGGTGTACCGCGATGCCTGAGCCCACGCTCACCGTCGGTAGCCGGTCGGCCTGCTCGATACGGTACAGCGCCCGTGCTCGTTCGATGTTGAGGGCGGCCACCCGCAGGTCGCGGTTGTGCTCCAGCGCCTGGCCGATGAGCTCCCGCAACCGCTCGTCGGTGAAGAACTGCTGCCACGTCCGGTCGGCCACGGCATCACCCGCGTGGGCGGACGTGCCCCCAGTTTCCGACGGCCACGCCTGAACCACCGGCGCCGTGGGGCGCTGGTAATCCGGTGCCAGACTAGCGCAACCGGTGATCATCAGCGACATGGCCAGTAACGAAAGAGTCGTCTTCATCACCTGCTCCTTTTCATCAGCTCGCTACCGCGATGGCGCCAGCGGCAGCAGGTGCCGCCGCTTCATGGGCGGCCTCGCCGCGACGGTCCTTCGCGATCAGCATGTAGAACACCGGCACCACCACCAGCGTGAACACCGTGCCGATCACCATGCCGGTGACCAGTACCGTGCCGATGCTGTTGCGCGCCTGCGCACCCGGGCCTAACGCAAGCACCAGCGGCAGGTGGCCGAACACCGTGGCGGCCGAGGTCATCAGCACCGGCCGCAGGCGCGTCAGCGTCGCTTCGCGCAGCGCGGACAGCTTGTCCAACCCGCGCTCCTGCAGCGTGTTGGCGAATTCAACGATCAGAATGCCGTTCTTCGCGATCAGGCCAACCAGCGTGATCAGGCCCACCTGCGAGTAGATGTTGATGGTGGTGAGGTCGAGGAAGCTGAACACCAGCGCACCGGAGATGGCCAGCGGCACCGAGCCCAGCAGTACGATCAGCGGATCGCGGAAGCTCTTGAACTGCGCCGCGAGCACCAGATAAATCAGTACCAGGCTGAAGCCCAGCGTGACGGCCAGCGACGAGCCCTCGTGACGGATCTGTCGCGATTCTCCGGCATAGTCCAATACCACCCGGTCGCCACCAACCATGCGCGCCGCGTCCTCCAGCACGCGCAGGCCCTCTTCCTTGGTGACACCCGGCGCGACGCCGCCAAATACCTTGAGCGCGTTGCGCTGCTGGAAACGGTTGAGTGCGCGCGGCGAGGTGCTGGTTTCCACATGCGCGAAGGTGGAAACCGGCACCAGCGCACCGCCAGGCGTCTTGATCTTCAGGTCGAGCAGTGGTGCGATCGAGGCGCGGCCGTCGTCGCCGATCTGCGGGATGACCTTGTAGCTGCGGTCGAACCAGTTGAAGCGGTTGACGTAGTTTCCGCCCAGCAGCGTGCCCAGCTCGCGGCCCACGCTGGCGAGGTCCAGCCCCAGGTCGGCGATGCGGTCGCGGTCGAGCACCACGCGCGCCTCGGGCATGTCGAGCTTGAGGTCGGTGTCTACGTAGAGGAACTTGCCGCTCTTCATGCCGGCCTCGATTACACGCGAGACGATGGCCAACTGCTGTTCCGGCGGCTCGTCGCTCTGCAGCACCAGCTCCACGTCGTACTGGCCGGGTGTCGGCAGTGGCGGGTCCAGACGTGGAAACACGCGCAAGCCCGGCACCTGAGAGACGGCGCCATACACTTCGCCATACATCGCCTCGGTGGAGCGGTTGCGCTGCGTCCAGTCCTTCACAACGATGCCGCCGAAGCCACCCCAGTTGGCGGTGAGCGACCAGGTGAACTCGGTCTCGGGAAATGCACGCACGGCCTTCACCACATCGAGGTGGTCACGGTTGGTCGCGGCCAGCGACGAATCGGGCGCCGCCTCGTAGAACAGGCTGATATGGCGCTGGTCCTCCACCGGCGCCAGCTCCTGGCGCGAGAAGACATAGAGCGGATAGGCCGCGGATGAAATCAGCAGTGCCGCCAGCACGATTGCGGCTCGCATGCCGAGCGTCACATCGAGCACACGGCCATAAGCTGCACGCACACGGTCGAACTGTTTGTTCACCCACACGGTGAGTCGTGTCTGGTGCCCGCCTTCGCGCACGAAATGCGCGCTCATCACCGGCGACAGGGTCACCGCCACGATACCCGAGACCACCACCGCTGCGGCGAGCGTAATCGCGAACTCGAGGAAAAGCGCGCCAGTCAGCCCGCTCTGGATGCCGATGGGCGCGTACACCGCCGCGAGCGTGATCGTCATCGCTACGATGGGCCCGAACAGCTCGCGCGCACCGGCCAGCGCGGCCTCCATGCGCGCCTTGCCTTCGCGCACGTGGCGCTCTACATTCTCGACCACGACGATAGCATCGTCCACTACCAGTCCCACGGACAGCACGATCGCCAGGATGGTGAGCAGGTTCAGACTGAAGCCGAAGGCATACATTACTGCGCCGGCGCCGATCAGCGAGACGGGCATCGCCACCAGCGGCACCAGCGCCGTGCGTGCGGAACCGAGGAAGAGGAACACCACCACCGCGACGATGGCGACTGTCTCGGCCAGCGTCTTGCTGATCTCCTTGAGCGCATCGCGCATGAACATCGTGCCATCCCACACCAGGCGCATCTCGATGTCCTTGGGCAGCGTGGGCGCGATCTCCGCCATCTTGGCGCGTAGGCCCGCGGCCACCTCCAGTTCATTGGCTCCCGGCACCGGCCAAATACCGAGATACACCGCCTCCTGCTCATTGTATTTGGCGGCCAGCTGTGCCTCCTCAGCGCCCAGCTCCACACGCGCCACATCGGCCAAGCGCACCACCGAGCCATGCCGTTCGGCCACGATGAGCTGGCGGAATTCCTCCACCGAGCGGAGGTCGGTGTTGGCCAGCACGTTCACCTGCACCTGGTCGTTGCGCGTCTGGCCTACCGCGGCGAGGTAGTTGTTGCGCTGCAGCGCGGCCTGCACGTCTCCGGGCGTGAGGTTCAGTGCAGCGAGCCGGCCGGGATCGATCCACACCCGCATCGCGAGATTGCGGCCGCCCTCGTTGTTGGTCACACGCTGCACGCCTTCGATGGTGGCCAGTCGAGGCTGTAGGTTGCGCATCAGGTAGTCGGTGATGGCCGAGACGCTGCGCTCCTTGGAAGCGAAGCTCAGGTAAAAGGTGCCATAGGGCCGGTCGGCCCGTTGCACCTCCACTGCCGGCGGCTCGGCCTCGCCCGGCAACTCGGAGCGCACCTGCTGCAGCCGGGCCGTCACCTCCGCCAGCGCCGCCGTGGAACTGTGATTGAGCTTGAGGTGCACGGTGACGGCGCTCACGCCGGCACGGCTGCTCGACTCCACATGGTCAACCCCCCCGATGGCCGATACCGCGCGCTCGATCGGCGTGGTGAGGAAACCGCGCACGGTCTCGGCACTGGCGCCGGTGTAGACCGTAGTGATGACGATGGACGAACTCTCGAGGCTGGGGTACTGCTGCACCGGCAGCGCTGACAAAGCGCGCCAACCGACCAGCACGATAATCATATTCACCACCACGGCGAGCACCGGGTGGCGGATGAAGAGGTCGGTGATGGATGAACGCATTGCTTGCTCCTTCAGCCGCCGGTTGCGGTATTCGCCCTGGCCGACGGGGTGCGCGCGGTGCCTGCGTTCGCCACCGCCACCAGAGCCGCGTCGCGAAGCTTGAACGAGCCTGACGTGGCGACCAGCTCACCCGCCGCGAGGTGGCCGGCCACCAGAACTTCATCGCCCAGCATCGCGCCCACCTTGACAGGGCGCTGCTGCACGCGCAGTTGTTTGTCGCCGCCAGTGGCGATCACGTAGACGTGATCGCCTGACGGCCCCCTGCGCAGCGCAGTGGCAGGAATCGCCACGGCCGGCGCTGGCTCGCCTATGCCCAAACTCACGCGCACAGAAGAGCCCGGCGCCGGCAACGCCCTCATGGCGGCTGTGTCATGGCCAAGCTGGATGCGGGCGCGCACCATGCTATTGCGCGTGGCCGGGTCAACCCGCGCATCGACGGCTACGACGCGTGCTTGGATGGGACCCGCTGTCGCGCTGTTGCTGCTGTCCGAGAAGACGCCCACCCGGTCGCCCGGCTTCAGTGCCGCAGCTACGCCCTGTGGCACCGCAAAGTCGACATGCAGCGCGTCGTCCACACTCTGCAGCGTGGTTATCTCCGTGCCTTCGTTCAGGTACTGGCCTACGTGTAGATCGGCTAGGCCCACGCGTGCGCGGAACGGCACGCGGATGATCTTGCGAGCGATCAGCGCCTGCGTGCGCGCGACCTGCGCCTCGGCCACGTCGCGCTCGGCGCGTGCCTTGTCGAGGTCGATCTCGGAGATGGCGTCGAAGCCGCGCAGCCGCTCCAGACGCCTAAGCGTGGCCTCGGCCAGGCCGAGCTGCGCCTCCTGCGCCTTCAGGTCTGCCTGCTCCACCGACACATCCAGCGCCACCAGCACGGTTCCCGCCTCGACGACGGCACCGGGCTGCAGGTTCACCTGATGCACTGTGCCGGGTAGTTCGTTGCGCAGGGTTACAGAGCGCAGCGCGAGCACCGTGCCGATGACGTTGGTGACAGTGCGGTATTCGCGCGCCATCGCGGTAGCGGCAGAAACCACTACCGCCTGTTCAGGTTGTGCGGCAGAGACCTGAGAGTCCGCGTCGAACTTCCAGGCGGCCATCGCACCGCCGATGCCTACCAAGGCAGCGAGCAGCACGCCCGATCGAATCATGTTGTTCACTGAACCACTCCTTCACGTTGTGCATTGAGACGTATCCCAGCGCTTGGGCATGGCCTGCTGCACGCCGGGGCAGCGTGTTGATGATTGATTCTTGCTTGCATGGTCTGCACTCCTGTCAGTTGTGTGAAACACTCCACGATCAAGACGTCAACCGAGGCACTTTTGTGACAACCCCTGGCTCGACATGAGCCAGCTTGCTCAACTAGTGCAAGTTGTAGATCGCCAGGACGCAATCGCCGCCGGTATCCAAGGCAGGTATGACTACATTGGATGCAGCGCACGATAAGTCTTCATCCGGTATATTGGAAATGAATTTCCAATATCCCAGGTATTGCCATGAATAATCTTAAAAGGCTGGATCTGAATCTGCTGCTGACGCTCGACGTCTTGCTCAAAGAGCACAATGTGACCCGCGCAGCGGAACGCCTGAACCTCGCTCAACCGTCGGTCAGCGTCCATCTGTCCAAGTTGAGGAATATCTTTGGAGACCCGCTATTGCTGCCCGGGCCGCGAGGAATGCGGCCTACCGCAAGGGGCGAGGCGCTGCGCGAACCGCTGCGGCAAGCACTGGATGCGCTTGCGCGCGCGGTGTCGCCTGCCGACCCCTTTGATCCAGCTAAAGCCACGCATACCTGGCGCATCGCCGCGGCTGGCTACACCGACTCGTGCATCTTGCTGCAGGCGTTGAGTGTTTTGCGTTCGGAGGCGCCAGGTACCCGGCTGGCAATCCTTCAGATAAGCCCATCACACATTGCCAGGCACGCGGAACAGGGGGAGATCGATCTCGCCTTTCATAAAACCGAAGGGGCTCCGCCCGGCTTGCACCAGCGTGTACTTTTCACGGAGCGGTTCGTCCTGGCCGGCCGTGCAGGTCATCCGCGCCTGAAAAGACGACCGACGCTTTCGCAATTCTGCAATCTCGATCACGTCATCATGTCGCCAGAAGGCGGCGGGTTTCAGGGCGTCACGGACGAAGTGCTCTCGGCGCTGGGCTTGACGCGCCGGGTGGTGCTTTCCGTGCAGAACTTCCTTTTCTTGAGGTCGGCCTTGGCAAGCACCGATCTCGTGGCGATGCTACCGTCTCGGCTGGCGTGCAACGACGGAGCTCTACAAATCGTCGAGCCACCGGTCGAGGTGCCGGGATACGAGATATCCATGCTCTGGCATGAACGCGTCCATCGCGATCCCGCGCATCAATGGCTGCGTGAGCGCATCGCAGACTCGGTGTAATTCCAGGCCGCCATCATTGGGATCATCCAGGCGCCAATCAAACGACCGCGTTCAAGATGGCGCCTCCTCGGGCTCATTGTCGCCAAGAGAGCATCGTCCGCCCGTTTACGCCGTACTTGCCTGTTTTTTTCTTCAGCCGGTGGAACCGATGGGGCCCAGCGCAGACAGCACGCCCTGTAGTTTGTCGGGATTGCGCTGTATGTAGAGCGCGCTGATGCGGCCCGGCTCGGTGATTGAGGGCGCTAGCGCGATGGTTTGGACCAGCTGGTTGGTCTCGTCGTCGAAGACCAGACAGCCGGGCAGGCCGTTGATACGCGCCAGCTCCAGGCGCCAGCGGCTGGTCGGCAACCTTGCGAAGCCGATAATGGTCTTAGCGATCAGCGCGCCGCCCTGCAGCGGACGTGGCACCGCACTGACCTTGCCTCCCCCGTCGGACAGCAATACTGCGTCTTCGCTCAGCACCCTGGCCAAGCCATCCACGTCGAAATTGCGCACCGCCTCGCTGAAGGCAGCGAACAAGCGCTCGCGTTCTTCCTCCTCCACTTCTCGGCGCGCGTAGTCGGCCTTTACATGGTTGCGCGCGCGGCTGGCCAGCTGGCGACAGGCGGTCGGGCTGCGCTGCAGGTGCCGCCCGATTTCGTCGAAGTCCAGGTCGAACACATCGTGCAGCATAAAGGCCGCGCGCTCCAGCGGCGACAGCCGCTTGAGCGCAAGCATAAAGGCCACGGACACGTCCTGCGCAAACTCCGCCTGCACCTCAGGGCCGGGCGACCAGCCGGCCTCTTCATCCAGCAGCGGCTCGGGCAACCACACGCCAACATACTGCTCGCGCTTCGCTGCGGCCGAGCGCAGTTTGTCCAGGCACAAGTTGGTCACCAGGCGCGAGAGATAGGCGCCAACATGCTGGATGATGCTTTCATCCACTTGGGTCCAGCGCAGCCAAGCCTCCTGAATGACATCCTCTGCTTCGGCGCGCGAACCGAGCATACGGTAGGCCAGAGCGCGCAGACTGCGCGCATGTTCGCGGTCGTAGCGCAGGGCGCGTTCGGCAAGAGTCGTCATGATGGCTGGGTTCTCCCTGGTTCAGAAAGTGGATCACATATCACCTGTAGACGGGACAGCCCGGCCGTTTGTGACATGCAGCGGTGCCAGAAAGCGACAAACTACGGCCCCAACTGGAGGGTCGTGCATCCCGCTTTCGCTGCCCAGGGAAATCGCATCCGCTCGGTTAGCCCGCTTGGGCACCTTCTAACGCAGGATAATCCGTATAGCCCTTTGGTCCCTTGGCATAGAATGTTTCGGACTGCGGTGTGTTGAGCGCAGCATCTGTGCGGAAGCGTTCCGGCAAATCCGGATTGGCGATGAACAGCTTGCCGAATGCGACGGCATCAGCTTCACCTGCGGTGATTACCTGCTGTGCGGATTCACGCGTAAACCCTTCATTTGCGATAAAAACGCCGCCGAATGCAATTTTGAGTTCATGCCCGATACGTCCTTCGCCCATGTGTTCACGGGCACAGACAAACGCAATCTTGCGTTTACCCAGTTCACGGGCAACGTAAGAAAAAGTTGCAAGCGGATTGGAGTCGCCCATTGTGTGTGCATCGCCGCGCGGCGCAAGATGCATTCCTACACGTTTTGCGCCCCACACAGAAATGACAGCATCGGTCACTTCCAGCATCAGGCGCGCCCGGTTTTCAATCGATCCGCCATATTCATCCGTGCGAAGATTGGTGCTGTCCTGCAGGAACTGATCGAGCAGATAACCATTCGCACCATGAATCTCCACGCCATCAAACCCGGCTCTTTTCGCGTTCTCCGCGCCTTTGCGGAAGGCTTCGATAATGCTCGGTATTTCGGAGAGTTCCAGCGCACGGGGAGTGACATAGGCTGTTTCCGGGCGCACGAGGCTGACATGCCCTCGAGGAGCAATCGCGCTGGGAGCCAGCGGCAGCGCTCCGTTCAGGTAAAGCGGGTGAGAAACACGCCCGACGTGCCAGAGCTGAAGAAAAATGCGCCCGCCCTTTTCATGCACGGCTTTGGTGATGAGCTTCCAGCCTTCCACCTGCGCCTCCGACCAGATGCCTGGTGTATCGGGATAGCCGACGCCCATCGGGGTGACCGATGTCGCCTCGCTGATAATCAATCCTGCCCCGGCGCGCTGGCGATAATATTCCGCCATCAGCGTGTTCGGCACACGACCCTCGCTGGCGCGGCAGCGGGTTAGCGGGGCCATGATGATGCGGTTGGGTAAGGTGATGTCACCAAGAAGCAGGGGGGCGAAGAGAGAAGCCATAAATGTATCCTTGCGGCGCATATTAGTTATGTGCATAATATTATTCGCATAACTAATCTGTCAATGGGGTGCCCGTGGACTTCAAGCAAGCTGACGCCATCAACCAAGCCATCCGCCTCCTGAGTCTCCGCCACCGAGCCAGGGCCGCGGCGTTGCTGGCCCCGCTCGGCCTGCACCCCGGCCAGGAAGCGCTTCTGCTCGAGCTCGCCCAGAGCGGCCCGAGCATCCAGGCGCAGCTCAGTGAGGCGCTCGGCTGTGAGCCGCCCAGCGTCACGCTCATGGCCCGCAAGCTCGAAGCCTCCGGCCACATCCGCCGCAAATCCGCCCCGTCCGACGGGCGTGCCAGCATCGTCGAACTCACCGACAGCGGCAAGGCGCTGGCCGACCAAGTCAAGCAGTTGTGGTGCGCTCTGGCGGAGGAAACCGTGACCGGCCTGCCCGCCCAGACCGTGGCAGAGCTACCCGGCATCCTCAAGACCCTGACCAACAACGTCGACAGGTTTAAGCGGGATAGCCTAGGTCGAGCCCGGCCAACACGTCCGCGACGCACTGCCTCGTGAGTGGCGTTGCGGACTAACCGGGCATAGGTTTCCAAAATCAATTGGGTCAGGAAGCAAGCTGTGCAGGCCGGTGAACCCCTAACAGCTGGGAGCTGTTACCAACCCACCACAGTGGAGATCACCCAGGAAACCGCCCAATGCGGCCAAGATGAGTGAAGCCAAAACCCTCCTCGTACTTGAGACCATAACCAAGCGCTCTGTCGAATCCGATGTGAGCACACCAGATAATTCCGGCGCAAAGAAGTGTTGGCGCCGGAAGAACGGAACCCGCCACAAGACAAGCGACAGCCCCAATATATGAGTGCGCCAAGTTGTAACTAACGGCGCCGACCTTTGGGCCTGCGAGATAGCCAAGGAATGAAAGGTCCGGTGTAAAGAAGAAAAGTGCGAACGCACCCCAGCCAAGGCCGAACTTGGAGTAGCCCACCGAAGCCGCGATGAGCACGCATAACCCTTCGAGCCGAAGCACGACACGAACACCACCTGTTGTAGCACCCGGCATGCGACCTTTTTCCAAGCCGGCGTTGTTATGCGGCAAGTTGTTGAAGCAAGGAAAAGCCCTTATGCCATTCTCCAAGACCGCTTTCTGAATTGATATGGCCTGCGGGACCGATACTTTCAAAGCGGCTACCCCAGGCAGAAGCCGCAGACTTGGCAAACGTTAAGCTTCCGTAGGGATCGTTGGTGCTCGCCACGACGAAACTCTGGAATGGAAGTGGCTTCAGCGGCAACGGCGAGAACCCGACCGCTTCTCTCGGAAAGTGGGGTCCATCGGGATTGGGCGGGGCGACCAACAACGCGCCTTTAATCGTGAGATTTGTGTTCACCGCCCAATGAGCTACGAGAGCGCACGCCAGACTATGCGCTACCAGTACGACATTCGTACCAGAACGAGCGACCGATTCTTCCAAAACATCGAGCCATTCTTTACAAACCGGATAGTCCCAGTCGCGCTGCTGCACGCGGGCAAACGACGGATTGGCCTTTTCCCAAAGGCTTTGCCAATGCTCTGGGCCGGAGTTGCCAATGCCGGGAAGAATGAGAACAATCGAATTCATGGCTTTCGTTTCATGCTGCATAACGTAAAGTTGGACCTTGGATGCATTAACCAAGAATGTCGGTAGCCTTGTGTGTATCTGAGACGCCAGGCACAAGAAAAACATCACCGTCAGTATTGTTCGCACGCAAAGATTTAATTGCTTGGTAGGCAGGTGACATGTACCAGCCAGTGGCCTGCTCTAGGCTACTTGAGTATCTTCGACCAGTGCGAAGTCGAGTTTTCCGACAAAGAACGATAGTGCTTCATCGTAGTCGCGCACCACTAAGGAGATAAGGCCGAGCGATTGATTGATGGATATAAGGCAGTGAAAAGTAAGTCCGCAGTTCAGAACCCAAGCTGTTCGAGAGATTTAACAACTTTAGAGATCAATTGCCTTGTAAATGGCAAGGTCAGCCTGGATTCCCAGCCTGTCGAGCATTTCCTGCGGGTTAAAATTATTCACCTCACGCAGGGCATCAAGTTCTTTTTTTGCTGATTCAATCGCCTCTGGAGTCGCCCATTCGGCGATGGTTACGTAGTTGAAAGAGCCATTTCCGGCAGTCTTTTCGACCATGATATTGCTTACAAATCCAGGTAACGTGCGAAGTATTTCGTGTGCCTCGCGCACACGACTTAAAAATTCTTCCTTCGCATGGTCTGGAACGATGAATTTATCGATTCTATAAATTTTATTGGTCATGTTGGCTCCTGATTCAGGTTGATGTAGCCGACCTTGCGCGTCTTCTTGCAAGGCCAGGTGGAATGCCAAGTTGGGCGGTAGTGATCTATTCCCTCAACAGCTCTCTGATTTTGCAAACTGATCTCCAGTTTCGATCTGTCATTGGAACACCGAGCAATTTCTCGGTGCTTGCCGCGAGCCTAGATCTACCCACCCCTTCCGGCGCATGGAGATAAAACACGTTATCGCTCAAATGAAACCTCTCACTCGCCTTCTTGAGGCTATTGAGTTTCTCCAGGTCGGGGTTCTTGGGTGTAGAAGCCAGAAAACCCAGATGCAAACGACTGGGATCAGCCTCTGCTTCTGGGAATGGGTTTCTCGCTATTGCCATATTTATTGCTTCAGGGCCGAGAAGGAGGACATGGGGTTCAAAGCCGTGACGCTTTCTTATTTCAGTGGCCAATTGTTTGGCGAGTTGCGAAGCATTCTTTTCGGGACTGAGGAAAACTGCGTTGCCGCTCTGGATATAAGTTCTGACCTTTCTCGCACCCATTCCTTCGAGCAGGACAACAAGCTCTTTCATCGGCAGAGAGCTGTTCCCGCCAACGTTGATGCCTCTGAAAAGCGCAATGTAAGTATTCAGCGGCCACCGGCTGCTATTGGGGGAGTCGATATATGCAGTGTTAGACCTCTTCGGCACGATGACAAACAGCCTCTACTCGATTGCCGAACGGGTCTAGCAAAAAGGCACCGTAGTAGTGTTGGTGATACTGAGGGCGAAGACCGGGCGGTCCATCGTCTTTTCCGCCATGTGCCAACCCAGCGGAATAGAAGGTGCGAACTTGGACTCTGGTGGTCGCTTTGAAACACCAGTGACGCTTTGAGTCGAGATTCGCCTCGGAAGATTGATACACCGCAATACATGAGTGAAAGTCCTCAATGGCGTTACACCTCACGCCATAACCGAGAGCGTCGGCTCGATCATAGACCTTTGCAACACCGAGGGCGTCCATTACCGCGTCGTAGAACGCGCGGGCGGCGTCAATGCTGGGGACTGATAGGGAGACGTGGTCGAGTACGAGCATGGTGGATGATAGGTCTAACTTTCAAGGCACCTTCTGGGATTATGGCTGAATGGTGTAGCAGGCATGCGACGCCTTCACCTTGCCGGACTTGTCGAAGAAAAAGCTTTCGGCTGCCATGCCACGGTGGCCCAGGTAGTAAAGCGTCAGGCAGTCCACCCCGGTCAGCACGTCGTTCAGATCGAAGTGCAAATCGGGAATACGCTCAAGGCCTTTGCGCCAATACGCGCGTACCGCCGCTTTCCCGTGCAGCACTCCGCTCGGCTCTTCGGCAATTGTGGTAACGAAAGATGAGGAAAATGTGAAATCTTCCGTGTAGTGGCTCAGAACCGCGTCGAGGTCGTGCTGATTCCAGGCCTCGATCCAGCGATGAGCGAACTCGACAGCGAATTCGCGGCTAATAACAGGCATCGCCCTCTCCATTTGGTCAGCATTGTTGACGTATAAATCATAGGTATCCAGTTCTATCATGTCAACATGACTGACCTAATAACCTCATCGTCGGAGAGAGAACGAGAACTCAATGAAGCCCTGGAAGCGTTGCATTTCACTTTTCGCGCTGTCGTTGCGAAACCCGACGCAGTGTTGGCGGAGCATGGACTCTCCCGGGTTCACCACCGCATCCTGTATTTCGTTGGGCGCAATCCGGGCTTGAGCGTCAACGAGTTGCTGGCGATCCTAAATGTAAGCAAGCAATCGTTGAATGCGCCCTTGCGGCAGCTCATCGATCAGGAATTGGTTGCGTGGGCACCCGACCCGGCGGATCGACGCGTCAAGCGTTTGCGTTTGGCAAAAAAAGGCGCAAAGTTGGAGGAAATTCTATCGGGAGATCAACGCCGACGCTTCGAGCGGGCATTTCGTCAGGCGGGCAAGGAGAGCGAGGCGGCTTGGCGGAAAGTTATGCACCTGTTGGCGGAGAACAAAACCTGACTACTGTGCGGGACGGTCAATCACGATCACGGCCATAGACGTGATATCGGCAAACGCCGCCGCACGCAATGCGGTGGGCAACGCCGCTGTCGCGACTACCGAACTCGCCAACGACGGTGAGTTCACGCTTTCGCTACCGGCGGACGCAGCCAGACCGACAGCCGCGTCCTGCCCGTCCTCACCCTCGCCCCGGTGGCCATGCCGGAAATCCTGCTCGGGGTCAGCCTGCTGCTGTTCTTCAATCTGGTGTTCCGGCCCTGGCTCGGCCTGGAACTGGGCCTGTGGTCGGTCATCGTTGCCCACATCACCTTCTGCATCGGCTTCGTCGCCATCGTCGTGCGCGTGAGCCTGCTGGGACTGGACAACAGCATCTTCGAGGCCGCCCGCGATCTTGGCGCGACGCCCTGGCAAACCTTCCGCCTGGTGACCCTGCCCCTCATCCTGCCGGCTGTGGTGGCGGGGGCGCTGATGTCCTTCGCGCTGTCGCTCGACGACTTCGTCATCACCTTCTTCACCGCGGGCGTGGGCGTGTCCACGTTGCCGCTGCAGATCTATTCCATGATCAAGATCGCGGTCACGCCCGAGGTCAACGCCGTCTCCACCCTGCTGATGGCTTTCACGCTGAGCCTGATCGTGCTCGCCACGCGCATCCACCGGGGCGCCCTCGGCGGACGGACATGAAGTTTCTCATCGCCTGCCTCGTGCTGCTGCTGACCGGCGTGGCCCATGCCGCGGACGTGCTGCATCTGTACAACTGGAACAACTACATTTCCGACCGGACCCTCGCGCGCTTCGAGGCCGCCTGCCGCTGCCGGGTGGTGCAGGACTATTACTCGGACAACGAGGAAATGCTCGCCAAGCTGGCGGCGGGCGCGTCCGGCTACGACCTCATCGTGCCGACCGGCAATGCGGTCGAATCGCTGATCAAGTCGCAGCAGTTGCGCCCGCTCGACACGCAGATGCTGCCCAATCTGAAGAACGTCGACCCGGCCTACCTCGATGCCTTTTTCGATCCGGGCAACCGCTATTCGGTGCCGTATGCGTTCACCATCACGCTGCTCGGCTACAACGCGCAGAAAATGCGCGAACTGGGCCTGCCCACGGACACCTGGGCGGTGATCTTCGAGCCGAAGTATCTGGCGAAGCTGAAAGGCCGCGTGACCGTGCTCGATTCGCAACGCGAGCTGATGGCCGCCGCGCTCAAGTATCTGGGCTATTCCGTCAACGATACCGACGAGGCACACTGGCGCCGCGCGCGCGACCTGATCCTTCGCGCCAAGCCCTACTGGGCCGCGTTCAACGCCTCCAGCTACATCAAGGAACTGACCGTGGGCAACATCTGGCTCGCCCACGGCTACTCCAGCGACATGTTCCAGGCCCAGCAGGACGCCCTGCACGCCGGGCGCCCCTTCACCATCGGCTACGCGACGCCCCGCGAAGGCGCGGTGCTCGCGCTCGATTCGATGGTGCTGCACAAGACCGGATCGCGCCCCGACCTCGCCCTGCGCTTTGTCAATTTCATGCTGGAAGGCCGCAATTCGGCCGAACTCACCAACCTGATCGGCTCGGGCAACCCCAACCGCGCGGCCTTGCCATTCATCGAACCCGCCATCGCCGCCAACCGGACCATTTTTCCCACACCCGACATCCAGCGCCGGCTGGAGATGCTGAAAGATATGGACCGCACCCAGCGCCGCGTGCTGTCCCGCATGTGGACGGAAATCAAGGTGCGATAGAATCGCCAGCCTTTAAAACATATTTTGCCTAATGACCGTTCCTGGCCGCCTGCGAATTAGTTGGGCTTTTAATATTTCTTGGTGACATATCCGAAGACGGCCTCTAGTAATCCCAACTTGGTCAGCCCCTGGCTGATTGTGCTGACTTGGAGTTGCTGCGCCATTCACCGCATTGAAGTGCACCATCGCCATTGAGCCTGGAGGCCTGCCATGAAAATCGATTCCACCGAATTCGGCAGCATTACCATCGATGGCAACACCTATTCACACGATGTCCTCATCCGCCTGTCGGGAGAGGTGGCCAAGCGCAAGAAGAAGCTCTCCAAGAAATATTACGGCACCTCACACATCATTTCGCGGGATGAGGCGGAATTCATTTACGAAAAAGGCTGCGACACATTGGTGTTGGGCTCAGGGCAGTACGGCAACGTGAGGCTGTCGCCGGAGGCCGCTGATTTCTTCGAGCATCATGATTGCCGGGTGATCCTGCTGCCTACGTCCGATGCCATCGAGACCTATAACGATACCAAGGGCAAGGCCAAGACCATTGGCCTGTTTCACGTTACCTGCTAAGCAATTGCCGACTGAAACCAGCGATGCCGTTCTCTAACTCAAAGCACAGGCTATCTAAACACTCATTCCATCGCGGCAGCATCTGCGCCCAGCAAGCGTAGTTGCTATTACCCATCCCTATCCGGTCGACTATGGTTCAAACGAGCGTGCGCAATAAATTGGGGATGCCGGGCGTGGCCAGCCTGTCCCAACCGCCGATCAGCGCCGCGCTCGTACATTCAAACGCATCATTCCGGTCATGCCAACACACAACGCCGACATCGCCGCTGTCTTCGAAGAAATCGCCGACCGGCTTGAAATCCAGGGCGCCAACCCGTTCCGCATCCGCGCCTATCGCAATGCCGCCCGCACACTGGGTGAACTGCCCCAGGAGGCGCGCGCGCTGCTGGAAAAAGGCGATGACCTGACACGGCTTCCCGGCATTGGGGATGACCTTGCCGCCAAGATCCATGAAATCGTCACGACCGGCTACTGCAGTCTGCTCGAACGGCTGCGGCGCGAACTGCCGCCCGCGGTCACCGAGCTGCTGCAGATTCCCGGGCTGGGCCCAAAACGGGTCAAGGCGCTGTACCACGACCTTGATGTGCAGACCGTCGAGCAGTTGTACCGGGCCGGGCGCGACGGCCGCATCCGCGCCCTGCCCGGCTTCGGCGAAAAGACCGAACTCAACATCCTGCAGGCGGTTGAAGCGCACGCCAGCCAAACGCGCCGCTTCAAGCTGGCGGTGGCGGCGCAGTATGCCGATGCCCTCACCGCCTTCCTGCAAGTTGTCCCCGGCGTCGAACAGGTAACGGTGGCCGGCAGTTTCCGCCGCATGCGCGAGACCGTAGGCGATCTCGACATCCTGGTGACGGCTGCCGCCGACAGCCCGGTCATGCAACGCTTCACCGCCTACGACGAAGTGGTCGACGTGCTGTCCGCCGGCCCCACCCGCGCCAGCGTCATGCTCAAGTCCGGCCTGCAGGTCGACCTGCGTGTGGTGGAGGCCGCAAGCTATGGCGCGGCGCTGTGCTATTTCACCGGATCCAAGGCCCACAACATCGCGATCCGCCGCATCGCGCAACAACAGGGTCTCAAGATCAACGAATACGGGGTGTTTCGCGGAACCGGGCGCATCGCTGGCGAGGACGAGGCATCGGTCTATCGCAGTGTCGGCCTGCCTTTCATTCCGCCCGAGCTGCGCGAGAACCGCGGTGAAATCGAAGCGGCGCACAGCGGACGTTTGCCGAATCTGGTCGTGTTCGCCGACCTGCGAGGGGACCTGCACGCCCACACGCGCGCGACCGACGGCCACGACAGTCTGCGCGAGATGGCGCTGGCAGCCAGGGCGCGGGGACTGGAATACCTGGCCATCACCGAGCACTCGCGCCACCTGACCGTGGCGCACGGCCTCGATCCGCTGCGGCTGATCCGGCAATGCGAGGAAATCGACCGCCTCAACACGGAACTCGACGGCCTGACGCTTTTGAAGGGCATCGAGGTCGACATCCTCGAAGATGGCAGCCTCGATCTGCCGGACGAAGTACTGGGCAGACTAGACTTGGTGGTCGGCGCAGTGCACAGCCAGTTCCATCTGTCGCGCGCGAAGCAGACCGCTCGCATCCTGCGCGCGATGGATCATCCTCACTTCACGATGCTGGCGCACCCCAGCGGCCGTCTGATCGACCGGCGCGAACCCTACGATGTCGACATGCTTCGCATCATTCGTCATGCAAATAATCGCGGCTGCTTTCTCGAACTCAACGCACACCCCGATCGCATGGATTTGCTGGATAGCCACTGCCAGATCGCAAGGGAAGAAGGCGTGCTGATCAGCATCAATTCCGACGCGCACAGCACTTTCGATTTCGCCCATCTCGAGTACGGCGTCGGCCAGGCCCGGCGCGGCTGGCTGGAAAAGAACGACGTGCTCAACACCCGGCCGCTGGCAGCGTTGCGGCGGTTGCTCAAGCGCACGATGTAGCGATGCTGAGCCTGGCTCTCATCGGCGACGTGATGCTCGGCCGCGGCGTCGACGCGGCACTCAAGTACATGCAGCCTGCAGACATGTGGGGCGACGTGCTGCCGCACCTGCTGCAGGCCGACCTGCGCATCGCCAATCTGGAATGCGCGCTGACCCGGCATGCGCAGCCGTGGACACGCAGCTGGAAAATGTTCCACTTCCGCGCCGATCCTGGTGCCGTGCGCTTTCTGCAAGCGGCGCGCATCGACATCTGCTCGCTGGCCAACAACCATGTGCTGGACTTCGAAGCACGCGGGCTGCGCGACACGCTGCGCACGCTGGACACCGCAGGCATCCGCCACGCCGGCGCCGGCCTCGATTCGGCTGCGGCTGCCGCGCCCGCCCTGGTCGAGGTGCACGGCGTATCGCCCTGCCGCGTGGCGCTGCTTGCGTTCACCGACAACCAGCCGGATTTTGCCGCGTCCGCGCAGCAGCCTGGAACCCAGTATCTGGAAGTCTCGCTGCATGCGGACACGCTGGCGCGCGTGGCAGATGCGATCACCCGGGCACGAGACATGGGCGCGGATCTCGTGGTGTTCTCAAATCACTGGGGCGCCAATTTCGTCGAGCGACCTGCTGTGGAATTCCGTCGGTTTGCCCACCGTGTGATCGAACTCGGGGCCGACGTCTACTACGGCCACAGCGCGCATATCTGCCAGGGAATCGAAATCCACCAGGGCAAGCCCATCCTCTACGACACGGGGAATTTTATCGACGACTATGCGGTCGATCCGGTGCTGCGCAACGACCGCTCCTGCCTGTTCCGGCTGCTGTTCGATCAAGGGCGGCTGCAGTGCATCGAACTGATCCCGGTTCGGCTTACCGTGGCGAAGGTCAGACTCGCGCGGGGCGAGGATTTCGCGGCCATTGCCACGCGCATGGAAGGGCTGTGCGCCGAGCTGGGCACTCCGCTCGAACATCAGGCCGACCGGCTGGTTTACACGCACCCGCCAGGAGCGCAATAGCGCAGGGCGAATGAGTGAGGTGCCGCGACGGGCGTTCGCGTTGGCCGGTCTA
The DNA here is from genome assembly GCF_018780105.1 of Thiobacillus sp. Classification (GTDB taxonomy): domain Bacteria; phylum Pseudomonadota; class Gammaproteobacteria; order Burkholderiales; family Thiobacillaceae; genus Thiobacillus. Next base: position 20,481 of record NZ_JADMKC010000018.1, on the reverse strand, counting down.
CTCCGGCAGGTGGTGATGGCCAACGCTTACGCGTTTGGCCTGCGGCCTATCGGCGGACAGATCCTCAATGAATTGCACGGCGTCGCCCTCACTGAGCTGATTGAGCGTGATGTTCACCAGACTGTCGCCATTGAAATACAGTTCGTCGCCGTCGGCGCGCTGGATGAAACCATAACCTTCGTCGGGAAACAGCCGCGCCACTTCGCCGATGTATTCCGTGTCATGGGTCTTGACCTCGCGATGCAGGCGCCGGGCATAATCTTCGAGCTGGCGCTTGGCCGCATCGAACCCGTCGCGCAGCGCGACATACACGTCTTCGTGCTGGTCGCGGTTCACCATGATTTCACTTCCCGGCACACCGATGTCGATGCGCACGTTGAAGAACTTGCCCTGTTGCTTGTGCTGGTGCGGCATGTCCACGACCACCCGGCAGGACATGATCGGCTCAAAGAAAGTCTCCAGTTTTTCTGCCTTTTCGCGGATATGCGCTTCCAGCACGTCGGAATGTTCAATGTCGCGAAACGTGATCTGCAGAGGTGTTTTCATCGTGTCATTCTTCCTTTCAAGGTGCCATTACACCGGTCAGTGCCAATTCTTGATTGAGGCCTTAATACAGACGCGGGGCATGCCAAATTGCATCTGCCTGCTTTCTTGTTGAAGTTCATCCCTCCTCCCCCATTCACTTTCAATCTAGCCCAAGTAAATTGATACAAACGCACCACCGCTTGATGGGGGAGTTGATCCAGCACTTATCAGGTCAGCACCACCGGGCACTCGATCTCATCCAGCATCCGGTCAAATCCAGCCTGCATCAGAAAGCGTTTCCTGTTGGCCAGCACCAGGCAGCTTGCCGCTTCACGATGCGCCACCCCAAGCAGGTGTGGCGCATCCAGCGTGGTCAGCCAGACACATCGTCCAGGCAGGTTGCGCGCATTCAGCACGGCCAGGGCGGCAGCGCACGCCGTTCGATACGCGTTCTCGCTATTGGCACTCACCAGCAGCACGAGTTCGGCGTTGTTCCGGCGCGCCAGTCTGACGCCCAAATCCAGACTGGGCGTGGCACTCGAATCCGCCTCGTATAACACCAGTACCGGCCCCACGTGCGGATGCGCGCGGGTGAAGCGGGGCTTGGCTGGGGCAGTAGCCGTGACGCCGATGCCCGAGTGCTGGCCCAGCACGATCAGGTCGAATGCCTGGGCCAGCGTATTGATCTCGGCCGCCACCCGGCCACGCGCCACCCGGAACGACCAGCGCAGACGCATGCGCTCGGCTGCCTCGGCCAGCAGATGCTGCATGCTCTCCGCTTCGCGCCGCCAGGTACGCTCCATTTCGCCTTGCGACAAGGTGCGCCCCGCCCCGGTCAGCAGGCTGAACTCGCGTGCAAACGGCAGGCCGATCAGGTGCTGCAGGTTGATGTTCTCGACAAACAGTCCGGCCAGCTCGGCGTCCATTTCAGCGGCCAGCGCAGCGGCCGCCGTCAGCGCCGCGGCACTGCATGGCGACTCGTCGAGTGCCACCCAGATGCGGATGCTGGCAGATGGTTCACTCGTCGCTGTTCGCATGGCTGTCGCCGGAATCGGATTTGTCCTTGCCGGCAAACTTGCGCCGCAATTCGGCCAGCTGCTTGAGCCGCTGCGCCACGCGCTGGTTGAGGCTGCCCGCCTCATCGGGGGTGCCGACAGGAAGGCCGGTCAGCAGTTCGAGCGCCTGATCCACCGTTTCCACCGCGTAGATGTGGAAGTGCCCGGCTGCCGCCGCGTCCACCACATCCTGCCGCAGCATCAGATGCATCACGTTGGATGCGGGAATCAGCACGCCCTGTTGGCCAGAAAGGCCACGTTGGCTGCAGATATCGAAATAGCCTTCGATTTTGTCGTTCACTGCGCCGATCGCCTGCACCCGGCCGAACTGGTCGACCGATCCGGTTACTGCCAGCGACTGGCGGATCGGCGCATTGGCCAGCGAGGACAACAGCGCGCACAACTCTGCTACCGACGCGCTGTCACCTTCGACCTGGCCATAGGTCTGTTCGAATACCAGGCTGGCTCCCAGAGAAAGCGGCTGCTCGGCGGCGTAGCGCGATGCCAGGAAGGACGACAGGATGAGCACGCCCTTGGAATGGATCGAGCCGCCCAGCTTGACCTCGCGCTGGATGTCGACCAGTTCGCCGTCGCCCAGACGGGTATTGGCGGTGATCCGCGACGGCTGCGCAAAGCTGAAATCGCCGAGCTGGAACACCGACAGGCCATTCACCTGCCCCACCGCTTCGCCCTCGGTGTCGATGTGCAGGATGCCGCGCAGGATGGCCTCATGCGAACGATCGCGCAGACGGTCGGAGCGTTTGATCTGGGCCGCGATCGCGCGCTCGACATCGCCTCGCGCCACCGCGTCCCGCTGGTCCTGCGCGGCCCAGTAATCGGCCTCGCGCACCAGATCGGCCAAGCTCACGATGTGGGTGGAAAGCCTCTCGGCATCCTCGGCCCGGCGCGCGCTATGCTCGATCACGCGCGCCACCGCCCCGCGGTCAAACGGCCGCAGCTTTTCGCGGCGCACCAGGGTGCCGATCATGCGCGCATACAGCAGATCGTTGTCGGCGCTGCGCTCAACTTCGTCCTCGAAATCGGCCGCCACCTTGAACAGCTCGCCAAACTCCGGATCGTATTGCGCCAGCAGGTAATACAGCATGCGATTGCCGATCAGGATCACCTTGGCGTCGAGCGGGATCGGCTCCGGTTCCAGCGAGACGGTGCTGACCAGGCTGTACATCTGGCCGAGCGACTCGATGCGGATTTCGTGGGTGGACAGCGCACGCTTGAGCCCTTCCCATGAAAATGGCTGGGTCAGCAGCTTGAGCGCGTCCAGCAGCAGATAGCCGCCGTTGGCCATGTGCAAGGCACCCGGCTTGATCAGCAGGAAGTTGGTGACCAGCGCGCCCAACTGCGAAATGTGCTCGACCCGTCCGATCAGATTCTGGTAGGTGGGGTGTTCTTCATAGACCACCGGCGCGCCTTCAATCGAATCACGCCCCACCAGCAGGTTGACGCGAAAGCGGCTGAAATCGGGCATTTCGCTGGTGATGGCGGCGAGTGCGGACATGCCTTGCTTGGGATGGCGGAACTCGTCTATGCTTTCGATGACGTTCTGCTGCGCCTCGTTGAGATAGCTGCACACCGCCGGGTAGTCCGCATAATCGCTGCGCAACGAATCCATCAGATGGCCAACGGCAAACAGGACGGCCTCTTCGTTGAGCGTTCGCACTCGATCGAGCCGCTCGCGCCGCCATTGATGAACTTGATGGATCACCTTCTCCAGCTGTTCTTGCAGGCTGCTGACTTCCTGTTCGATGTGCTTTTTTTCCTCGTCCGGCAACTTGTCATAGTCGTCCGGGCTCATCACCTCGTCGTCTTTGGCCGGCGCGAACGAAAAGCCGCTCGGAGTGCGCAGCAGGGCCACGCCATGCTGATTGGCCTCGTCACCGACGGCACCGAATGCCTGGGTCTGACGTTCGTTGTACTCGTCGTCGATCTGGCTCAGGCGACGGCGATATTCCTCGCCCTCGAACACAGCCGGGATGGTGGCCTGAAGTTCGGCCACCAGTTGCTGCATGTCGGCATGGAAACGTGTACCCATGCCGCCGGGCAACTGGATCGCGCGCGGCTTGTGCGGTTGGGAAAAATTGTGCACATAGCACCAGTCGGCAGGATTGGCCTCTGCCCCCACGCGCTGATCAAGCAACTGGCGGATAAGGGTGTGCTTGCCGCTGCCGGTGTGCCCCATGACATAAAGGTTATAGCCCGCATGGCGCATGCCGATGCCGAAATGCGCGGCATCGATGGCACGCATCTGGCCAATGCCTTGCGTCAGGTCTTCAAGCTCGGCGGTAGTCTTAAACGTGAATTGATCGGTATCACAGGGTCGATACAGTTGGTCTGGCGCAAGGGGGGAAATAGGGATCATATTTTCAATCTAGTCGCTATGGCCAGGAAAGGTAGCGCGGTCGACCTCGGCAGCCAGCTCGTGCAACGCGGGCGCAATCTCCACTCGATAGGCAACATCTTCCTGCAAACGTCGTAGCGGTTCCGGCAGCCGAGCCAGGTTTTCTGATGCGTGATAGCGAATGGCCTGCAAGGTCGGGGTAGGCGCCAGGCGTCGACCGCCACGCATCACCGGGATCAGCAGCGGCTCGCCCGGCTGGTTGTCGGCTTCCAGCGTCACGACATCGCCTGCCATGTTGCCGTCGGCATCGTGATTGCGGAACACCTGCTTGCGTCCTGGCCAGGTGGCCTTGCCCTCGGAGCGCTTGCGGCGCGCACGGCCGGCATATTCCTGCAGCTTGTAGGCACAATCGAGAAAAGGCACATCGCACGAGGTGTCGATTCGCGTGCCAACGCCAAAGCCATCCACCGGCGCGCCGGCGGCCAGCATGTCGCGCAGGGCATATTCGTCGAGATCGCCACTGGCAAAAATGATGGCGTCCTTCAGCCCGCCCGCGTCGAGAATGCGCCGCACCCGGCGCGCATGCTCGGCGAGATCGCCGGAATCGATGCGCACCCCCTTGATGCGGATGCCGTCACGCGTCAGTTTCGGCGCCAGCGCCACCACCTTGCGGGCGGCCGCCTCGGTGTCGTAGGTGTCGATCAGCACCACCACGTTGTCGGGCTGAGCATGGGCGAAATGCTCGAAGGCCAGCGCCTCGTCGTCGTGCGCCTGGATGAAGGAATGCGCCATGGTGCCGAACAACGGCATGCCGAACTGCTGGCCGGCCAGCACCGTTGAGGTTCCCGTGAAACCGGCGATATAGCTTGCGCGCGCCGCCAGCAGGCCTGCCTCCGCCCCGTGCGCGCGGCGCAGCCCGAAGTCCACCAGCAGCTTGCCCGGCGCCATTAACACCGAGCGCGCCGCCTTGGAGGCGATCAGCGTCTGCAGATTCAGCAGGTTGATGAGACGCGTTTCCACCAGTTGCGCCTGCGCGATCGGCGCGGTCACGCGCAGAATCGGCTCGTTGGGAAAGAACACCGTGCCTTCTGGCATCGCGTGCACGTCGCCGGTAAAGCGCAGCGTTTCCAGGGTGGCGAGGAAACTCTGGCTGAAACGACCGGTGGCCGCCAGCCACTCAAGTTCTTCCGGTGCAAAGCGCAGCTGTTCGAGAAATTCGAGCGCCTGTTCCAATCCTGCCGCCATCAGGAAACCGCGGCCCGGACGCAGCTTGCGTACGAAGAACTCGAACACCGCGGTGTCTTCCATTGCACAGTCGTGATATCCCTGCAGCATGGTGAGCTGATAGAGGTCGCACAGCAGGGGGCTGGTCGCGGGATTCACACGGCCAGCCCATTGAGCGTGATCGGCTGCGCGCCGAGCCCGACCATTTCCGCCACAGCCTGCTTGCCGCCGCTGTGCTGGACATCCACCGCCCGCATCGCATCGGTCAGCAGCATCACTTCGAAGCCGAGCCTAATGGCATCGCGCACTGTATTGAGCACGCAGTAGTCGGTAGCCAGCCCGCCAACAAACAGCCGGCGGATGCCCGCAGCATGCAGGCGCTGATCCAGATCCGTATTCTGAAAACCGGAGTAGGCATCCTCATCGGGCGTGGTCGCTTTGGAGATCACCACAGCATCAGGCGGTAGCTTGAGCCCCGCCGAGAATTCTGCGCCGTGTGTGCGCGCCACACAGTGCGGTGGCCAGAGCCCTCCCTGCTCGCGAAAGGAGCAGTGCGCCTTCGGATGCCAGTCGCGCGTGGCGTAAACCGGCAGGCCATGCGCCACGAATGCGCCGATATAGCCGTTGAGAACCGGCACCACCTCGTCGCCACCCTTCACCGCCAGACTGCCGCCTGGCAGAAAATCGTTTTGTACGTCAACAACAAGCAGTGCATCACCCGGCTGCGGTTGCAGCGTGTTCTGATCGAGTGGTTCGGTGGCGTAGTCCATGCTGCGGCCCTCAGCCCTTGATGCAGATGATCGGTTCCAGACGCGCCACCTTGCGCGCCAGGCCGGCATGCTCAGCCGAATTCACCACTTCACTCACATCCTTGTAGGCGCCTGGGGCTTCCTCCGCCACCCCACGCGAGGATGGACTGCGAATCAGGGTGCCGCGCCTTGCCAGTTCATCGACGACGTGCCGACCGTTCCAGTTGCGCAATGCCTGATGTCGGCTCATCGCCCGCCCCGATCCGTGACAAGCGGAACCGAAGGCCCGCTGCATGCTCGCGCGCGTGCCTGCCAGAATGTAGGACGCCGTCCCCATGCTGCCGCCGATCAGTACCGGCTGGCCGGCCTCACGCAGCGCTGCGGGAAGATCGGGGTGGCCGGGACCAAACGCACGCGTGGCGCCCTTGCGATGCACAAAGAGTTTCTTCGGTTGTCCATCCACAGTATGGGTCTCCAGCTTGCAGGTGTTGTGGGATACGTCATACAGCAGCGGTAGCCTTGATTGAGGCAATAGCCGCGAAAACACCTGACGCGTGAGGTAGGTCAGAATCTGTCGATTGGCCAGGGCGCAATTGATGCCCGCCCGCATGGCGCCAAGATAGTTTTGACCCAGCGGCGAATGGATCGGGGCACAGGCCAATTCACGATCAGGCAATTCGATGCCGTAGCCAGGGGCGGCGATCACCATTTGCCGCAGGAATTCGGTGCCGATCTGGTGACCGAGTCCGCGCGAGCCGCAGTGGATGCTGACGACGACATCGCCCGGTTTCAGGCCATATGCAGCGGCGATGTCTGCGGCGTAGACCTCGGTCACCTGCTGGACTTCCAGATAATGGTTGCCTGAACCGAGCGTGCCCATTTCGTCGTGCTGGCGTTTTTTGGCCTGTTCGGAAACCTGGGATGGGTCTGCACCGCGCATGCAGCCGCCCTCTTCGATGCGCTCCAGGTCTGCCGCTTCGCCAAAGCCCTGCTCTATCGCCCAGCGGGCGCCTCCGCGCAGCATGGCATCCATCTTCGCCGCGTCCAGCCGAATCGCACCGGTGCTCCCCAGGCCGGCAGGAATGCTGTGATAGAGCGCGTCTGCGAGCCGCGTTTTCAGCGACTCGATGTCCTTGAGTTGCAAGCCGGTATGCAGGGTACGCACACCGCAGGAGATGTCGAATCCCACGCCGCCCGCCGACACCACACCGCCATGGTCCGGGTCGAACGCCGCCACGCCGCCGATGGGGAAACCGTAGCCCCAATGCGCGTCCGGCATGGCGAAAGACGCTTCGACGATACCCGGCAGCATGGCGACATTGGTCACCTGTTCGGCCACCTTGGCGTCCATCTCGCGCAGCAGTGCCTCGCTGGCGAAGATCACGCCCGGTACCTGCATCCTGCCAAACGGCTTGATCTGCCATTCGAATTCGGACTTGCGTTCAAACCGTGCAATATCCATGCAATTCCTTCGCTTCCAGCTGCCGCTACACGTCCACCACACATTGGGCGAGCCAGTCACCATCGGCCTGCTGGGCTACCTTAAGCGCCGTATAGGTCGCCCCCTTCACTTCGACTGCAGGGTGGTGGCGAGCTACATCCAGCACTTCTCCCCATGCTGTCGCACTCAAGTGTTTTCCTTTCAGCCTCACTTCAAAGCGGCTGAACAGCATCTTGCGCGTCGCCATTTCGTATATCAGCGCGTTGAGCCAGTCCACCAGCAGCAACTCGACATCGGGCGCCTCGCACGTTAGCCGGATCATTTTTTCGGGGGTCACGAGAGCCGGATCGGTCACCACCGCTGTCAGGCCCAGCGCAACTTGCTCGAACGCCTGATCGAGCGAAGCGCCTGCTCCACGCACGCCCATATCGGCTTCATGCGAAAAATGCTCCCAATGTCCAGTAAGCATGCCTGGCATCCCCGATGAACGCCGGTTTTAAACGTCCTCAGGCCCTAATGCAGTTCTTCGTCTTCATCGTGGTGAAAAACCAGATCCGCCAGTTCGACTTTTATGGGCTCGCCCAGCAGTTGCTCGTGCACATCCACTGCCTGGAACATCCACTGGTCATGCTCCAGCCAGCAATAGCCAAACTGATCCTTCAGAAAACATTCCTTGGTTTCCATGGTTCTCATCTTTCCTGTGAACAACACCTGTTTTCAGTCTGGCATATTATTTAATCGATGCCAGCGTTAGAAAAAGGGGAACGGTCGATGAATCACGATCATCTTTGCCTGTTCGCGCTCGATGCCAGCCGCGCCTATGGCGAGCGCGTGGCCTCGGCGCTGGAGATTGAGCTTGCCAGCCACGAGGAACGTGAATTCGAGGACGGCGAGCACAAGGCGCGGCCACTGGAAAACGTGCGCGGCAGGGATGTCTATGTGATCCATTCGCTCCATGGCGAGCCGGGCATGAGCGCCAACGACAAGCTGGTTCGCCTGCTGTTTTTCATCGGCACATTGAAGGATGCCTCGGCCGCCCGCGTCACTGCCATCTGCCCCTATCTGGCGTATTCCCGCAAGGACCGTCGGACCCAGCCGCGCGATCCGGTCAGCAGCCGCTATGTCGCCCTACTGTTCGAAGCGGTGGGTACCGACCGCGTGGTGACGCTCGACGTGCACAACCTGGCCGCCTATCAGAATGCCTTTCGCATCCCGGCCGAACACCTGGAGGGCCGCGGCCTGTTTGTTGCCTGGTTCGCGGCACGGCTGCGTGACGAAGCCATCGTGGTGATGTCGCCGGACATCGGCGGAATCAAGCGGGCAGAGGTCTTTCGCGATTCCCTTGCGCGCGCGCTCGGCCGTCCCGTCGCCGTCGCATTCATGGAAAAGCGCCGCAGCGGGGGCGTGGTGTCGGGCGAGGCGGTGGTGGGCGACGTCGCCGGCAGCACCATCCTCATCATCGACGACCTGATCAGCAGCGGCACCACGCTGGCGCGGGCGGCCGCCGCCTGCAAGGCGCTGGGCGCCAAACGGGTGTTAGCCGCAGCCAGCCACGGCCTGTTCGCCGAGGCGGCGGCCGAAGCGCTGGTCCACCCGGCCCTGGAAAAGGTACTGGTCACCGACAGCATTCCCCCCTTGCGGCTGCTGCCGGCGCTGCTGGGCAGCCGGGTGGAGGTGCTGGATTCGGCGCCCCTGTTTGCAGAAGCCATCCGCCGCCTGCACAGCGACGGCTCGCTGGCCGAACTGCTGCAGGACTAGTGTCGTGAATCAGAAATAGCGGGACAAATAAAACGGATGGATTTTTTTGCATGGCATACCCGACGGCCTGTCGGCCTGGACACAAGAGGCGCGAGGAGGCGACATAGCGGGCTCTATGGCAACGACGAGTAACGCCGCCATGCGGAAAAAGACACCGTTTTATGTTTCGATATTTCTGATTCACGACACTAGGCAGGCGCGCGTCAGCTTCCTGCCGCATCGGCATGCCGCTGCGCCAGGTCGAGGTAGTCCCTGGCCGTTGCCAGCCAGCGGCCCGGCGGATGTCGCCCGTCGTCGCGCAGGTGCCAGACGGCAAGCTTGGCACGCAGGACCGCGCGGCAGCTCTGATAGAAATGAATCAGGGCATCGGGCGGGGCATCGCCACTCGCCTCGCGATAGCTTTCCAGCAGCCAGCGGCCTACCTGCGGCGCATGCAGCCGCTCGCATTCCAGCGCCAGATAGCCCAGTTCGTCGACCGTATCGAGGATGCGGAATTCGCGGTTGAATTCCAGGCAATCGATGACCACCGGCTGCGCTAGCAGGCACACGTGCTCCGGCCGCAGGTCGCCGTGCCCCTCGACAATGCGATGCTGCCGCACGCGGGCGTCGAACAGTTCGGCGTGGCGTTGCAGGAAACTCAACTGAAGGCCGGCAAGACGCTGCATCTGATCCGGGTCGAGGCCGAATTCCGGGCTGCCGAGTTCACGCAGGTTGTCCTCGATCCGTTCTGCCAGGCCTTGCCGATAGGCTGCGGGCGTAATGGCCTCGGCAGCCGCTTCCGCATAAAAGCGGGCGAGCCGGCGGGCGAGCTGAATGATCTCCGCCTGTTCGACCGCGCCGCTGCGCAGCAGTTGATCGAGCATGCGTTGCGCCGGCAGCCGCCGCATCTGCACCAGCCAGTCCACCGTCTCCCCCGTCCCGCCCAAGTGCAAGTGCCCGTTCGAATCGCGCACCAGCGGAATCACGCCCAGGTAGACATCGGTGGCCAGACGCCGGTTGAGTTGCACCTCCAGCTCGCAGTCCAGGCGCCGCGCCTCGACCGTGCCGAAGTCGAGATAAGGGTAGCGCACCGGTTTTTTTAGCTTGTAGACATGGGTGGCGGTGAGGAACACCCAGGACATGTGGGTTTCCACCCGCTCCACCCGCGCGGGCGCCTCGGGGTAGGTGCCCGGTCGTCCCAGCAAGTCGAGCTTGGCCGCGAGGGAGGCATCCATTGCTGATCCGGTTGAATCTGGGGAGTGGCTTTTATCCATCCCTGAATAATATGCGAGCCACACGAACGCGCCTGCTGTCCCGGTCCGGACGACAGGCCGAAAGTCCATCTGCTATACATTGAAATGGATAGTGAGATTCAAGAGTTGAGTTTGACCATGCGGCATCGGACAAAAAGGAAAGGCCATGACGCGAAATCCCATTGATATTGCCAGCCGGGTCAGCCCACGCCTGTCGGCACTGCTTCGCAGCCGGGTCAACAATCCGGCGTGCGAGCAGCCCGTCAGCCTCATGGCGGTGCGCCGCTTTCTCGCCGATCTGTTACCCGAGGACTTCAAGGAGGCCGAGCAACTGCATCACTTTGATGTCAGTGAATCGCCACTCGATGAACTGGATGCCCTCATCGAGGAATTCGGCGCAACCGCCCTTGCCATCGATTTTGTGCAGGCCAGCGCCAGCGAACCGCTCTCGCGCGTGATCGAGGCGGTGGTCAACGACGAGAACCGCGAAAATCCGCCTACGCTGGCCGTGATCAGGGACGCCCTCCTTGCCGGCCTGGGCGCAAGCCTGGTCGGCGACGGCGTGCTGGAAGAGGACGAGGACGACTCCCTGTTGCAGGAGATCGACGCGCTGATCGAACATGCTGGTGCCGACAGCCTCGCGGAAGCGTTTCTGCGTTATGAGTAAGCGGCCCATGTCCGAGGAACATTCATCATGTTGAGAAAACAGCGTTCGAGGCGCGTTCTGGCTGGGGTTCTGGTGGTGCTGGGTGGCGTGCTGATGTTCATGGCACCCGCAGCAATATGGGCCGGCCTGATCGTGCTTGCGCTGGGCGTTGTCATTGAACTGGCTGGCATTGCGCTCGAGCGCCAAGCCTAGCCCAACGGCTGCCAGACCTGGAGTTGCCATGAGAGCACTGATTATCGGCGCGGATCATTTCGAGGATTCCGAACTCCTGTTTCCCTTTTACCGGCTGCAGGAGGAAGGCGTGGAGGTGTACATCTCTTCCATTGCCAGGGGGAAAATAAACGGCAAGCACGGCTACGAGGTCGCCGTGGATATAGCAGTGCGGGATGTCGACCCGACTAACTACGACCTTCTCGTTCTCCCCGGCGGCAAGGCCCCCGCGAAACTACGCAAGGAGCCGGCTGTCATCGCGATCACGCAGGATTTCATGCATCGCAACAAACCTGTCGCCGCCATCTGCCACGGCCCGCAGATTTTGATCTCGGCTGGTGTGCTGCAGGGGCGACGCGCCACCTGCTACCACTCGGTTGCCGAGGAACTGCAAGGCGCAGGTGCGCTGTACGAAGATACGGAGGTGGTGGTAGACGACAAGCTGGTCACCTCCAGGCAGCCCTCCGACCTGCCTGCCTTCATGCGTGAAATCGTCAAACTTTTGGGTCACCCCCGATAGCAAGGTTGTTTTTTTGTTAATTACAGGTGCGAAAAATGAAAACCCGATTTACTGGATTTGAACCCGTTCGACGCGACCGCTTGGTTCAGGAAGCCCGGCACGACACCTACAAGGCGAAGCACAAACTGCCGGAACCCACGGTTTGCCCGCGATGTGGCGCTGTGTTCCACGATGGTCGCTGGCAATGGCTGGTTAAACCTGCGCAGGCACACGAGGCAATGTGTCCGGCATGTCACCGCATTCATGATGTGTTCCCGGCCGGTTATGTGACCGTGAGAGGGCCATTCTTCAAGGATCACCGCGAAGAATTGCTGCATCTGGCGAAGAATGAGGAAACTCGCGCCAAAGCCGAGCATCCCCTGAAGCGGATCATGCAGATCGAGGATCAGGATGACGGCGTCCTGATCACCACGACCGACATCCACCTTGCACGCGGCATCGGCGAGGCGATGCATCACGCCTATCAGGGTGAACTGGAATACCACTACAACGAGCAGGAAAACCTGTTACGCGTGGTGTGGGAACGCTAGGCAAAGCGCTTGCCCTTTAGACCCGGTTGCGAGCCCCGAAAGGAGCGCGTTTCAAAAAATTACCCTTGGTGGGGGATGGACTCGGCTGCGACATCGAGTTTTTCAACAGAATCGCCGAACAACGGCCGCTCGCTGCTCTCACCCAGGCTGTCCGCTTAGGGAAGGTGGGGCAAATTTTCTTTAAAAAAGGAATTTGCCAAAATCAGGTTGCAAAATCAGAGCGGAGATCAACCTTAAGCAAAAAGGTCTTTGCCTAAGTTATTGATTATTTGGAAGCTGAGTTAGCAGGTTGCTCTGGCTCCTACAGCGATCGCCTGTGCACTCCCGATGCCGGATTGACACATCCGTTTTCATATCCATTTCAAATACATATTGTTACAAGACACTCCAGACAAATCACTGGAGACGTTTTCCTTTGCCGGCAGCATTCATCTTGATTGTTGTTACAATAATCGAATGCCTTCTGATCACTTGCCAGCCCGTGGCGGTCGCCGTCCCGGCGCCGGACGCCCGGCCAAAGAACCGACCCGGGTGATCCGCTTGCCGGAACGCCTGTTGCCACTGGTGACCCAGCTCGCCGCGATCGGCCCCGGCCAGGGATTGCCACCGGGCGCCTGGGCGCTGGACAACCATGGCCAGCCATTGGCACTGCCTTTCTTTGCCACCCCCGTGCGCGCCGGTTTTCCGTCGCCGGCCGACGATCATCAGGAAGACCGTTTGGACCTGAATCATCATCTGGTCCGCCATCCCGAGGCCACGTACTACCTGCGGGCCAAGGGCGATTCCATGACCGGCGCCGGCATTCACGATGGCGACCTGCTGATGGTCGACCGCGCCATCGAAGCGGCGCCGGGCATGATCGTGGTGGCCGCGGTGGACAACGAATTCACGGTCAAGCTGCTGGAGTCCACGCCAAACGGGCTCTGTCTGGCGCCCGCCAACCCGGACTATCCGAAGATCGTGTTGAAGGACGCTCAGGAGCTGACCCTGTGGGGCGTGGTGATCCATGTCATCCACCCGGTTTTCCCGCGTGGCTGAGCCTCCCGTTATGAGGCCGTCGCGCACCTTCGCTCTGGTGGATTGCAACAATTTTTTCGCCAGTTGCGAGCGGGTGTTCAATCCGGGCCTCAGAGGCAAGCCGCTGGTGGTGCTGTCCAATAACGATGGCTGCGTGGTGGCGCGCTCGCAGGAAGCCAAGGCACTCGGCGTCAAGATGGCCCAGCCCTGGTTTCAGTGCGCGCATCTGGCCGGGTCGCATGGCGTGATTGCCCTGTCATCCAATTACACGCTGTATGTCGACATGAGCCGTCGGGTCATGGCGATTCTGGCCGGTTTTTCGCCTGAACAGGAAGTCTATTCAATCGACGAATCCTTCCTTGCCTTTGCCAGCCGGCATGAACAAAACTACCGTGAAATGGGGATAAAGATCCGGGAAAAGGTGCTGAAATGGACGGGATTGCCGGTCAGCGTCGGTTTCGCGCCGAGCAAGACCCTGGCCAAGCTGGCCAATCACTGGGCCAAAACCCGGCCTGAGTTTGCCGGAAGTTGCGATTACAGCGCCCTGCCTGGCGCCCAGCAGCGGGCCTTGCTGAAAGCTACGCCGGTTGGCGAGGTCTGGGGGGTGGGTCGCCGTCTTGCGGAAAAGCTCGCCGAACTGGATATCCACAGCGTAGCCGACCTGCAGGCAGCCGATCCGGCCTGGCTGGGACAACGGTTTTCCGTGGTTCTGGCGCGCACGGCCACGGAGCTGCGCGGCGTGTCCTGTCTGGCGCTCGAAGACGTTGCACCGCCCAAACAACAGATCATGACCAGCCGTTCCTTCGGCACGCGGGTAACGGGCCTGCCGGAATTGCACGAAGCGATGATGGCTTACGCCACGCGAGCCGCAGAAAAGCTGCGGGCGGAAGGCCAGCTGGCTGGCGAAATCCAGGTCTTTATCCGCACCAGCCCGTTCCTGGCCGATGCCGCGCAGTATTCCGCGGCGCAGTGGCTGCGCCTGCCCGAGCCGACCGACGACACCCTGCGCCTGGCCAAGGCGGCCTGCTTCCTGTTAAAGCGGCTTTACCGCGCGGGGTTCCAGTACCAGAAGGCAGGCATCCTGCTGAGCGCCTTGCAACCCGCCGGCCTGCGCCAGACGACGTTATTCGGCAGCGCCCAAACTCGCCGGCGCGACAAGCTGATGACGGTGATGGATCAGCTGAACCGGGAAATGGGCTCGGGCACCCTCTTCCTCGCCGGCGCCGGTATCGATCCCGTCTGGCGCATGCGGCAGGACAATCGTTCGCCCCGCTACACCACGCACTGGGCCGAGATTCCGCTGGCGCGCGCCTAGCAGGCCACGAACAAAAAGCACAGAGTCTACCAGGCAAAAAAAAAACGCCAGACAAGCGTCTGGCCGTGCCCTACTCCCGCTCACAGCTGACCGGGTCGTTCACCCGGATCATGCCGCCCGCTCGGATCCGCGCCTTGACCCCGCCGTGGCCGCGCATCGCGTTGTAGCCACCCGGGCCCAGCACTGTTTCCATGCGCGAACAGGGCGCGCAAGGGCCGGTCACCTCCAACACCACCTCGGCGCCGATGCGCAGCAGCAGCCTCTGATCGCGAAACAAGCCATGCGCGGCCAGCAGGTTCAGCCCCGACACCACCAGATTGCGCCGCAGCCCGGCCGGATCGACATACGTCTGGCCCAGCAAGGCCGCCACTACGGGCAGGTGTTCCGCCTGGATCAGGGTGATTTGCCGGGAACCGCCATCGACGCGGCCCGCCGCACCGCTGGCGTAATGGTCGCCGTGCAGGCCGCATGCGGCAATCGCCCGGGCCTCGTCCACCGACAGCATCGGCGCACGGCGCTGCGGCCGCACGTAAATGGCCTCGACGCGACCGATGCGGGGGAAACGGCTCGCCAGATCGCGCAGCCCGGGCGCTTCAGCTGCGGACATCATTCACCCCCCGGTTTTATCGGCCAGCCGGATTAAATGACGGTTCGGGCCCGTTGCCAATCGTCCGAAGGTGCCGCCCGCGTAGCCCGATTGGGTAGGCGCTAGGCAATCCGCACCTCGGTTCCCACCGGCGCCAGCTTGTACAGTTCCACCACATCCGCGTTGCTCATGCGGATGCAGCCGTGCGATGCCGGCGTGCCGAGCTTGTGTTCTTCATTGGTGCCGTGGATGTAGATGTAACGCGCATGACTGTCCACGCCGTCGCCCTGGTTCTTGCCCGGCTCCAGGCCTTCCAGCCAAAGAATCCGCGTGAGAATCCAGTCGCGCCCCGGGTTTTCCGCGTCCAGCTCTGGCGTCCAGATTTCGCCGGTGGGCTGGCGCGACTTGAAAGCGGTGCCCAGCGGCGCACCCTCGCCAAACTTTTCCGCAACGCGATGGCGGCCGCGCGGCGTGCAATGGCTGCCGGCCTGCTCGCCCGGCCCGTTGGCCGCGGTGGAAACCGGATACTGGCGAATCAGCATGTCGCCATCGGGAAACGCCTCCCACAGATACAGCTGCTGCAGCCGCATATCCACCTCGATAAACAGACCGTTCATTGCGTCGCCTCCTTCTTTTGCTGCCGCCGTGCCTCGAAAAATCCCGAAATCATCGCCGCGCATTCGTCCGCCAGCACCCCGCCGCTGATCTCGCAATGATGATTCAAACGCGGCTCGGCAAACACATCCATGATGCTGCCGTGCGCGCCGGTCTTGTATTCACGTGCGCCATACACCACGCGCGCCACCCGCGCATGCAGGATCGCCCCCGAGCACATCACGCACGGCTCTATTGTTATATATAGCGTGCAGCCCGCCAGCCGGTAATTGCCCAGGCGCCCCGCCGCGTCGCGCAGCGCCATCACCTCGGCGTGCGCCGTCGGGTCGTGGCTGGAAATCGGCTGGTTGAACCCGCGCCCCACGATCTCGCCGCCGCACACCACCAGCGCCCCCACCGGCACCTCGCCTGCATCCCAGCCTTGGCGGGCCAGCACCAGCGCGGCGCGCATGTAATCTTCGTCCGTCATCATCGATCCAGCGGGCTCGTCACCCCGCGCCCGCCTTTGTTCAACACATGGGTATAAATCATCGTGGTCGAAACGTCAGAATGTCCGAGCAGCTCCTGCACCGTGCGGATGTCATAGCCGGCTTCCAGCAGATGGGTGGCGAATGAATGGCGCAGCGTGTGCGGCGTGGCCGGCTTGGCCAGACCCGAAGCCTGGACCGCCCGCTTCATCGCCCGCTGCAACAGCTTTTCGTCGAGGTGATGGCGGCGCTCAGTGCCGCTGCGCGGATCGGTTGAATAACTGCCGGAAGGAAAAATATACTGCCAGCCCCACTCGGTCGGCGCATTGGGATATTTGCGTTCCAGCGCATCAGGCATATACACCGTGGCCTTGCCTTTCTGGCGATCATCGTCGAACAGCGCGCGCCGCTGCTGCAAATGATCCTGCAAAGCCCCCACCACAGAATCGGGCAACATCGTCACCCGATCCTTTGCGCCCTTGCCATCACGAATCAGAATCTCACGGCGCGCAAAGTCCACATCCTTCACCCGCAAGCGCACACACTCCATCAAGCGCATTCCGGTTCCATACAGCAGGCGCGCCATCAGTCCATACACCCCGGCCATGCGATCCAGCACCGCACGCGTTTCGTCACGCGTCAGCACCACCGGCATGCGTTGCGGCCGTTTGGCGCGCGTCACGTCCTTCAGCCAGGGTAGATCGATCGCCAACACTTCCTTGTATAAAAACAGCAAGGCCGACAAGGCCTGATTTTGCGTTGCTGCCGCAACATGACCCTCCACCGCCAGATGCGTCAGAAATGCTTCGGCCTCTGGGGCGCCCATATCCCTAGGATGCTTTTTGCCATGAAACAGGATGAAGCGCTTAACCCACTGAACATATTGCGTTTCCGTACGGATGCTGTAATGCTTGACCCGGATTCGGTCGCGCACCTGATCAAGTAGTTTGGGCGGTGGAGCGGCAGGCGTGTTTTCATTTTGCATTTGCGTCCCCTATCAAGACCAAGACCAATTCAGAACAATAGGTTATCGTGATAATGGTTGCGTTATACACTTCAGTTAATTTTTGTTATACACCGATTCAGGTGTCTACTTAACGTTAGCGCTCAAACATTGCACATGGATAAATACCACTTACATTGGTACACGGATGAAATTCAAATCCATGCCGCTTCTGCAATCGCAAGTTACAAGCTCCTTCTATCGTTGGTCGCAGAAAACAAATCCCGCCAGTCACGGGAGGTCTGGTTTGCACTCGTTTCATTTCTCACTCATGCAGCTATGATTTCAAAGTTCTTTGACCCAATCAAAGCAGATGAGTCCAAAAAGCAGAGAGGAGAAGCGCTACGGACTCACCTGCAAGTTGCAAAAGACTCCCCAATTCTGCCTCGGGCCGCAAGAGACAACTTGGAACATTTTGATGAACGGATAGATAACTGGGTTGAAAAAAAGGAAGACAAAGTGCTGGAGATGGTCTTTGACGATCGAGATGGATTCAATTTCATCAATGAGCCCAAGGGCGCAATCCGGCGAGTTTTGATCGCCGAAGAAATGGTATTTATCTCAGAAGACAGGCACGGCAATCCTGTAGAAACGAAACTATCCCCAGTTTTTGAAGCATTGCAGTCTCTACAGGATGTGTGTCTTCACAAGTTGGCTACGGAGTCACCGTATAACTACAGGCTTGCCCAAGCACTTCGGAACTATGAGCGCTAACCCATCATTCGAGAGGGACGCCTATCGGCGCCCCTCAATTTCACGTTAGACCGCTGAGCCCTCTATGAACACGATTGCCGAGCTCCTTGAAAAACATAGACCGCTTCTCCAAGGCACGAGAATGGAGACTGAAGCCACTCTTCAAAGCGTCGAGTCCCGTCTGCGCGTTACTCTGCCCAGCGACGTTAAGTGGTTCTTGCAGTCGTGCGGCTACGGTCCCGCAAATGCCATTCCCAATATCGTCAGTTCGGTTTCCGCCACTGAGCGATTTCGCTGCGCCGTTGGGCTCCCTGCGCAATATGTCGTCCTTGATGACCGCAATGACGCGGGCACAGTGCTGTTGGACACAACATCTCCCAACGGGCCGGTTCTTTGGGTCGATACTCACGCCCTCCCGAAGGTTGGCAAAAGTCCACTTTCTCCGAGCGAAGCTGAACAATTCGGTAGCTTTGCCTCCTGGGTTGCCTACTGCATTGAGGTCGAGGTAGATGAAACTGCTGTCTAACATGGCGCTCAACCTCGCTCCCTCCGGTCGCTGGACGGCGCTAAAGCGCCGCCGGTTAGCTCTACTACATGGACTCCCCCTATCACGCAACGGTAGTGGATTCTGATTGGGTGTAAGACTGCGGCTCTACATACGGCCTGTTGATGGGCATTGCCCTGGCCTTGATGAAATGCGCTTGGGTGCCGGTCTCATTCGTTAGTCGGCCTTGATGGCCATCGAGTTAAACAGACTTTCACACCCCGGTCTGACCTGTCGTCATCCATTGCCTATGCAGTGATTCGGCGGTTTGCTCCTTTACCTTGCAGACGCTTCAGTCTGCGCTTCGGTTGATCGTGTTGCTGCTCATGCTCGCTGCCCTGCGGGCGTGATCCGATACACCTCACTTCGCACCAGCATCGCCCAGACGATGCGTGCATTCTTCGCGGCCAATGCAACCGCCGCCCGCTTGTAACCCCGGCGCACGACGAGGTCGCGCAGCCAGCAGCTGGTGCGATCCTGTTTGTCCTTGAGCGCTGCCAATACCGAGCGCGCGCCGTGAATGAGCAAGGTACGCAGATACTTGTCGCCCTGTTTGGTGATGCGCCCCAAGCGGGTCTTGCCGCCGGTGCTGTACTGCCGGGGAACCAGGCCGAGCCAGGCGGCCAGTTGCCGGCCGTTGTGAAACTGTTTGGGGTCGGCGATGCTGGCGACAAGTGCGGTGGCGGTGACGGCACCCAACCCTGGAAGGGTCATCAGGCGTTGGGCGGGATTACTGTGGCGGGCGAGGTGTTCGATCTCACGGTCGTAGGCGAGGATCTGCTGGTTGAGGGTCTGGATGCGCTGGTAAATATCGTGCAGCAGCCGTCGCGCCAGACTGGGCAGGCCGTTCTGGGCATCTTCTAGGATGTCGGGAATGTGATGCTGGGCGGGGTAACGACCCTTGGGCATGATGAGGCCGAATTCGCTGAGCAAGCCGCGTATCTGGTTGATCTGGGCGGTGCGCTCGGCAACGACGGCGCTGCGGATGCGGTGCAGGCTCAAGATGGCTTGCTGTTCAACGGATTTGATGGGAACGAAGCGCATGGCCGGACGACTGACGGCTTCGCAAATGGCTTCGGCATCGTTGCCGTCGTTCTTGCCGCTCTTGCGGTAAGGGATGACAAAGCGCGGGGCGATGATGCGGGCGTCGTGGCCGAGACTGCGCAAGGCCCGCGCCCAGTGGTGGGCGCCGCTGCAGGCTTCCATGCCGATGATTGTGGACGGCAGGTTGGCGAAGCATTCGAGCAGCTTGCTGCGCGATACGGTCTTCTTGATGACGACCTTGCCATGGGCATCGACGCCATGCACACTGAATACGTTCTTGGCCAGGTCAATTCCTACGGTAGTCACATTCATGACGGACTCTCCTCCTCTTTCGATTGATCGGAACGACTCCATTCAATCTGGCACATCAGATGCCGTCGGGGGCGGGGGAGTCCATTTCATTCGTTAGACATCACAGGATGCATCGTTCATGGCCAAACATCCGATAGAGCAACTAATCGAGAAAGCCGACTTGGCAATCAACCGAGAGGATTTCGATACGTTGATCGACATCTATTCTGAAGACGCTGTGCTCGTAATAAAGCCGGGCATGAACGCCATTGGAAAAATTCAAATCAGAAAAGCCTTTGAAGCCATTGCTGCGCATTTCAACCACAAGCTAGACGTCAAACAGGCCGGAATGAAGATTCTGGAATCTGATGACACAGCCTTGGTCTTGGCTAAAACAGTAGTTTCAACGCCTGAAGCAGCCCTAATCCATCGGAATGCAACCTATGTGTTCAAAAAGAATCCTGGTGACAACTGGCTTTGTGTAATCGACAACTCGTATGGACATGAGCTCTTTTCGCACGAAGATGCCTAACCTTTCAATCCACCGGACCTGCGCGAAAAGCCGCGCAGGCCGGTGATTTCAGACGTTAGCCAGCCGGAAACCGGATGAATACTGAACCATTCAGCGACGCAAAAATT
>NZ_JADMKC010000057.1 GCF_018780105.1 Thiobacillus sp. | reverse complement strand
TACGGCACCAAGTTCAACATTCCCGTGATGTATTACAGCCAGCTGATGGTGGTGGCTTACGGCGGCAGCGCCAAGGATGCGGCGCTGAACGGCCAGGTCATCAAGGCACGACGTCTGGAAGAAATCGCGGCCAAGCCGGTCAAGCGCTAAACTTCAGGCGGCACCTACACGAACAGGGGCGTTTGCCCCTGTTTTGTTTTACTGCTGTGCTATTAAATCTACGGAATTCGAAATGAAAAAACCATCAAACTTCAATCAGTTGGTCGACCTTGTTCATGAAGCAGTTTACGAAGTGGACGAATTGCGCGCCTGCCTCGAACACGATGACGATGAGGCCGCCACCTATACCCCGTATCTCGACTCGCTCGACACCATGTTGCGTGAGCTGCACGAGTCGATGGTGTCGGGAAAATATGCAGGCGTTGGGCAGGGCGGCGATTTGCCCTTCATGGACCTGTTCAAGAAACACGAGCGCAGCATTCCGTTCCGCGAATTGCTGCGCACCATCAACGCGACCCACCGCGAAGGCTACGAAGCTTAAGGGGCAGGCGCGCCCGAGCTGGCCCCGGCAACCGGTGTGGCGGGCACAGGCGCGGTGAATACGAATTGCCAGTCCGCATAACGGGTGGCTTCGGCGAACGCGCCGTTTTCTGCTGAAAATCCTGAAACCTTGAACGGCCGGCCGTCGAACGGGCTGTGCACGCCGATGATGCCCTGGGCGTCGGGTGAGCGGATCAGTACAAATTCCTTGCCGGTGAAGGGATCGCGATATGCGCGCCGCAGATGGCGCGCGATCTCGACGCCGCGGCGGTCTTCCAGCAATTCATCGATCGATTGCGGCAGGCGTGGCTGGCCGGGTTCGCGTTCGTAATAGCTGCGGATGGCCTGGCGGTACTGATCGCCGATGAACAGCAATTCGGCTTCGCGGGCGCGTTTGACATCGGTGCTCCAGAGCGTGCCCGCTGCGACCAGCCCCATGCCGATCAGCGCAATCAGCATCAGAACGAACAGATAGGTGAATCCGGACTGGGCGGATTTACCAGTCGGCATAGGCGCTGCCGTCGCGCGCAGTGCCCGGCGCTCCGCTCTTGATGTCATAGAGTTCGCCGGTTTCGCTCTCGCCCGCTTCGTTGGTGGCAGGCGCGACCGCCTGCCAGGTGTCGCTGCGATCGGTAATCGGATCGACCGGCAGCGCACGCAGGTAACGTTCGCTCACCAGTTCGTCGAGGCTGTTGGGATAACGGCCGCGGTCGCCGTGGAATTTGTCGATGGCGTCCCGCATCACCGCGAGATCCTGCTTGAGGATGGTTTCACGCGAGCTTTCCAGGTGATTGAAATAGCGTGGCAGCGCCAACGCCAGCAGCAGGGCCACGATGGCCATCACCACCATCAGTTCGACCAGCGTGAATCCCCGACTGAATCCGCGTCGTTTCAGCATAGCGTCACCATTCCCGGTAAGGCACGCCGTTCAGGCCGCGCGCCGTCGACAGCGAATACACATCGAACACGTCGTCGCCCGGGGCTGGCGCCTCGGCCGGACTGGCATAGCTGCGGATGCCCCAGGTGTCGGCAGCGGCCGCCGCCGTATCGGGATAGAACGGGTCGCGCGGCAGGCGGCGCAGGAAATAGAGCTTCTTTGCGGCATCGAGCTGGGTTTGATCGGCCACGCCCTTCCACAGGCTGTCCAGATCCGGCGGATAACCGCTGCTGCCCTCGCTCTTCTGGATGCGACCCTCCTTGACGTTGAGCTTGTAGGCGTCGAGCGCGCCGCGAATCTGCCGCAGTGCCTCGCGCAACTCGGTTTCCTTGTGGCGCTGCTGCACCAGCTGGGCAAACGGAACGGCCACGCTGGCGAGCAGGGCGAGGATGGCCAGGGTGACCATCAATTCGATCAGGCTGAAGCCGCCGCCGCGCCGCAAGGACATGGTCAATTTCAGGGCTGGAACGGCTGCGCCTGGGGCAGCGCAGGCACAGGCTCAGGCTCGCTATCCGGGGCAGCCGGGGGTTCGACCATCTGATCGGGTGCGCTGATCTGACCGCGTGCCGGCGGCGCAATGGCCGGCGAAACGGGCACACTGATACCCCCGCCGCCACCACTGCCACCGCCAATCGAGTTCTCGGTACCGCCACGGAATTCGGTCAGGGCCGCCTGTTGCGCTTCGGCATTGCGCAAAATATGCGGCGTGATCAAGAGGACGATCTCGGTCTTGATGGTCTCATTGCTCTTGGTGGCGAACAGATGTCCCAGAATGGGCAGGTCGGACAGGCCGGGAATGCCAGTCGACGAGCCGCGTTCCTCTTCCGAGATCAAACCCGCCAGCACCTGGGTTTCGCCGTCTTTCAGACGCAATACCGTGTTGGCGGTCCGGGTGCCGATCTGATAGGTGAGGGTGCCGCTGAGGCTGCGGATTTCCTTCACGATATTGGAGACTTCCAGATTGACCTTGATCTGCACGTCGTCGCGCATCAGCACGCTGGGCTCGACGTCGAGCTTGAGACCGACGTCGAGGTAGGCGACCGATTCGCTGATGCCGACGTTGGCGGTGGAGGTGGTGGTGATCACCGGTAATTTGTCGCCAATGTGAATCTTGGCCTTTTCGCGGTTTTTCACCCGGATGCGCGGGTTGGCCAGAATGTTGACGTCGCTGTTGTCCTGCTGGATGTTGACTGCCGGGGCCGGGCTCACGGCAATCGTGCTCGCACTGATGTTTTTCAGGTTCTCCAGCGTCAGCGCCGAGGTCAGCGTACTGGGGTTGATCACGGTGAACTGGTTCGGATACTGCACCCCCAGATCGAGCAGCTTCGAGCGTTTCACCTCGAGCACATCGACATGCAACATCACTTCGGGCTCGGCCAGATCCTGCGTGGCGATGATTTTCTCGGCCAGGCGGATGGCTTCGGGCGTATCGCGAATCACCAGCTGGTTGAGGCGCTCGTCGACGTACATGTCCTTGGTCTTGATCAGCACGCGCAGCATCGCCATGGTGCTTTTCGCATCGGCGTTGCCCAGATAAAAGCTCTTCACCATCAGCTCCTGGTACTGCTTCTGCTTGGGCGGGGTGTCGGGATAAATCAGCAAGGTGCTCGGCCCCATCACTTTCCGGGAAAGCTGGCCGGTGCCGAGCAGCATGCTGATCGCCTCGCTGACCGTGGTGTTGCGGGCGAACAGCGTGGCCTTGGTATCGAGCCGCACATCCTTGTCGAACACGAAGTTGATGCCGGACTGGCGCGAAATCATGTCGAACACATTGCGCAGCGGCGTATCGCGGAATTCGAGCGTGATGGTCTTGCGGCTGCTGGCGCTGAGTTCGCGCGGCGCGTTTTCTTCCTGCGCGCGCGCCAGCTGGATCTTGCGCTGCATGTCGATGGCGCCCGCGTGACCCGGCGATTGCGTCAGCACCTGCTGTACCTTGTCGGCCGCCAGCGCGGGATTGTTCTGGTCGAGCGCGGTGCGGGCTTCGTCCAGCAAACGCTTGTTCGCCACCTCGCCTTCCAGGCTCGCCAACAGCACTTTGGCACGCGGGTTTTCCGGATGGATGCTGAGCACCCTGTTCAGGCTTGCCTCGGCGGCCGCAAAATTGCCCTGCCCAATTTCCTGCTGTGCCTGCGTCAACCACTGGCTCGCCAGCTTTTCGCGCTGAGTATAGTAGTAGGACTTCAGCTCGAGATTGCCGGGCTCTTCTGCCATGCCGGCTTGCAGCCGGGCGAGGCCCGCCTCGGTCGCGCCGCTGCCGATCAGCGCTTGCCCTTCGGTCAGACCCGGACTGGCACAACCGGCGAGGCCCGCAGTGCCGAGCAGCGCGGCAAACAGAAGTGTGAGATTGGCGTGCTGCAATTTAGTCTCCCATGCGCAGACTGCGCACCTGATTCAGCGGTAAATAAGTGAAATTCAAAGTCTTGCCCGTGACCGGCTCCAGCTGCCAGGCGCCATCGAGGATCTGCCCGGCACGCACGCTGACCGGCATGCTGCCGCGCGTCAGGTAATACGTCGTGGTGCTGTCCTCCTGCCAGCTGCCCATGTACGTGAAGGGCAGGGCCGGCGCTTGCGGCGGCGGAGGAGGAGGTGGGGGCGGCGGCGGCGGGGGTGGCGGCGGCGGGATATACCAGGTCTGTTTGGGGAACAGATCGGCGCGGGCAATGGCCATGCGCGGCGCGGCTTCCGACGGCGCCCGCGGTTTGGCGGACGGCGTCGCCTGCAACGGGCGCACGTTCGCGGGTTCGGCCGTACGCGCCGGGCGTGCGAGCGTATCCGCCACTTCAACCAGATCGGCTGCGTCGTCGTCCGGTTCGCTATTCAACGCCAGCCAGCCCGACCAGGCCAGCGCGACAGCGAGCGTGCCGAACAGCAGGGCGCGGCGGCGGCCTTCGGTCATGGCGCGGTCTCCACAAACAGGCTGAAACGCAATTCGGTCTGCAATGCCGTGTCCTCGATGCGCTCACGCTTGAGCTTCACCTCGTCCAGCGTCAGGTTCGGCAGGCGCTCCAGCGCAGCGGCGACAAAGGCATGCAGCTCGGGGTAGCTCGCCTGGACCAGAAACACCATTTGCCAGCGCGCGAGCCGGGCCGCATCGTCGCCCCCGGTGTTGACGGTGGCGACGCTGTACTGGCCGCGTGTGAGCTCGAAATCGTGCGCGCGCGCCAGTTGCTCCAGCTCGCCCAGCGTGGCGGCCGCCGAACTGTCGGGCGGCAGCGCGGCAATCGGATCGGGGGCCGTCGTCACAGGTGCGGCCGCAACGGTTTGCCCGGTTGCGCGCAACTGGTCGATGCGCTGCTGCTGGGCGTGCGCCTGGACGTGCAGCGGTCGCACCAGCATGAAGAAAGCGCCCAGCGCCAGCACCAGCAGGGCCAGACCGAGCAGGCCGCCCGCGCCCAGGCGGCGTCCCCATTGCCGCAGTTGCCAGAGCGCCATGTTCATGGGCGCCATCCCATCAGCGCCGCGTTCATGCGCGCCACTCCACCAGCGCCTGGAAGCGCACCGGCTGGTACTCGGCATCGGCTTCGATTTCGTGCTGGACCAGCACTGCCCGCAGGACGCCGGGCTGCTGCTGCAGGGCCTCGATGAATTCGACGGCGTCCGCCAGATGGCGGGCCTCGGCCACCAGCTTGATCTGCCGCTTGGCGTGCACCGCGTCGAGCGAAAGCAGGGCGATCTTGCCGCTGCGGGCCGCCGCCAAGGCATCGAATGCGGGCTGCCAGCCTGCGTTCAACTGCGCCGCAATCCGTTCGTGCGCCGCCTGCGCGGCACTGTCGGCGCGCGACACCGTGCGCTTGGGCGCGGGGCGCTGTTCCAGCTTGAGCAGGGCGCCCGCCTGTGCGGCCTCGGTGTCGCGTGCGGCGAGCCATTGCGCGCCCACCCAGGCCAGCACCAGCGCGCCCGCCAGCAGCAACCCGATACTCAGGGCATCGAGCCGGAAGCGGTCAGCGCGGTGGAAATCCAGGTTCAGACGGGCCATTTCAAATCTCCGCCATTTTAAATTTCCACCAGCGCAGCGGCGCCGTGCGCCTGCGCGTCGTGCGGCAAGGTATGCCACTGCCAGTCGTCTGCTGCTTTCAGGTTGCCCACGGCGCCGAGCCCGAAAGGCTGCAGCCAGGCCTGGCGGGCGATCGGCGCGGCCGCGCCGCCGGCTTCGGCCGCCAGCCATTCCGGCAGGGCGGTGCGCCAGTCGGCGCCCAGCGGTTGTGCCGCCACGTGCTGCCAGATGCCGGCATGGGCGCCCAGCAGCGTCGCCCAGCCGGGTTCGACGCCAATCCACCAGCCGTCGAAACGCGGCGGCAGGCGCCGCACCGCGTGGCTCGCCAGCGGCGTGATCGAGAGGCTGCGACAGCCGTGCCGCGCCAGCAAGTCGTCCAGTTGCTGCATGAATGCGCCGTCGACTGCCGCGCCCAGCAGGCCGGCATGCGGCGGCTGGCTATGCACGGCAATGCGCCAGCTGGCCGCTTCGTCGCCGTAAATCTCGCGCAGGCTGGCGACGACCAGCGCCGCCTCTTCGTCCTGCGCCAGCGCCTTGCCGGGCGGCGGCGTCAGCACCGGGCGCACGAACTGCTGCGACAGCACCACCGTGATCCGGCGCCGCGGCCATACGGCATCGGCCAAAGCCGCGTCGAGCAAGGGCAGCAGGCTGGCGGGCGTATGCGCCTCGGTCGTCAGCAGGCGGCTTTCGCTGCCCGCCAGAAGGGCGACTTCGCCAGGCGCGAGCGCGATGTGCAAGGGATCAGCCGACCAGCGTGACACGATTGATCTCCTCGAGGGTGGTATCACCCGATTTCACCAGTGCCAGCGCGGCTTCGCGCAGGCTGTGGGTGCCGCCGCGCACGGCAGCTTCCTTGATCTGGCCGATGGGCGCGCGGGCGACGATGAGTTCGCGCAGCTCGTCGGTGAGCAGCAGGATTTCGGCCACTGCGCGGCGGCCCTTGTAGCCGCTGCCGCGGCACTGGCCGCAGCCGCTGCCCTGGCGAAAGTCGAAGCCACGGGTTTTGTCCGCCGTCAGGCCGGACAATTCCAGCAATTCGTCCGACGGCACGGCCGGCGCGGCGCAGTGCGGGCAGTTCACCCGCAGCAGGCGCTGCGCGACGATGCCGTTGAGCGCCGACACAAAGCTGTAGGGATCGACCCCCATGTGGATGAAGCGGCCGATGACGTCGAACACGTTGTTGGCGTGCACGGTGGTGAACACCAGGTGGCCGGTGAGCGCCGATTGCACCGCGATCTGTGCGGTGTCGGCATCGCGGATTTCGCCGACCATGATCTTGTCGGGGTCGTGGCGCAGGATCGAGCGCAGCCCGCGCGCGAAAGTCAGGCCTTTTTTCTCGTTGACCGGAATCTGCAGCACGCCGGGCAACTGGTATTCGACCGGGTCTTCGATGGTGATGATCTTGTCGCGGCCGTGGTTGATTTCGGAAATCGCGGCGTACAGCGTGGTGGTCTTGCCGGAGCCGGTCGGCCCGGTCACCAGCAGCATGCCGTACGGCTCGGCCGCCAGCTTACGGATGCGCGCCAGCGGCATGCCGGCATAGCCCAGGCCTTCCAGCGTCAGCCCGCGCAGTTCCTCGGACAGCGCCTGGCGGTCGAGGATGCGCAGCACCGCGTCTTCGCCGAACACGCTCGGCATGATCGACACCCGTACATCGACCTCGCGCCCCTGCATCGCCACTTTGAAGCGACCGTCCTGCGGCACCCGGCGCTCGGCGATGTCGAGCTCGGCCATGACCTTGATTCTGGACACGGCCTGCTCGGCGGTTTCCGTGCCCGGCACCTGTGCAACGTGCGACAGCACGCCGTCGATGCGGTATTTCACCGTCAGCCCGCGCGGATCGGTTTCCAGATGGATGTCCGATGCGCCGGCCTTCAGCGCGTCGTACAGCGTCGAGCGCACCAGCCGCACCACCGGGCTGGCATCCTCGGCGATGCTGGCGAAGGACAGCGCCTCGGCGCCGGAGTCCTGAGCAGCCTGGACGCCGCCGCCGCCCATCCCTTCCATCGCGTTGAGGCCTTCCTCGTGGCGCGCCATCAGCGCAGCCAGATCGGCCGGGTGCGTCAGCGCGGTCTTGAACGGCGCGCCCAGCACATGCGCGGCATAGGCGCGGCTGGCGCTGTCCCACGGGTCGGCCAGCAGCAGCCACAACTGGGCATCGGCATCGCGCGCAACCAGGCAGTGGCGGCGCGAGGCCTCGTTGAAACCCAGCTGGCTGAAATCGACCGCCAGCGTATTCAGCGCGCTCATTTCGAAGGCCGGCTGGTGGCTGTGTGCGGCCAGCAGATGCAGGGCATCATCGGCGGCGAGGCCGAACTGCTCCTGCACCCGCTGCATCAGCGGCTGGCTGGCGGCGCGCGCCTGCTCGCGCAGGCTAACGAGCGTTTCGGCGCTCAGGGTGGGCAATGCCACGTTCATTTGATCGACGCTCATTCGATCGATCCTGCCAGTTCAAAAATCGGCATATACAGCAGCACCACGATCAGACCGATCGTCAGGCCGATGAACACCATCAGCAGCGGCTCGAACAGACGGGTGAACCAGTCCACCCAGCGTGCCATTTCCTCGTCGTGAAAAATGGCGATGCGTTCCATCATTTCGCCCATGCGGCCGCTCTTTTCGCCCACCCGCAGCAAGCGGGCGGCGACCGGCGTGGTGAGATCGCCCAGCGCAAACGCCGCCGAGATGCTTTCGCCCCGGCGCATCGCGTCCGCCGCGGTGGCTGCGCCCGCGCGCAGATGCGCCGACAGCAGGCTCGACACCATGCCCAGCGCGGACACGATCGGAATCCCGCCCACCAGCAGCATGCCCAGGCTGCGGTAGAAGCGGGCGAGTTCGAAGGTGCGCAAGTGTTCGCCGATGGCCGGGGTGCGCCAGGCCAGGCGGGTGAGGGCGGCGCGGGTGGCTGGCTGGGCCAGCGCCAGCGCAATCGCGGCAAAGAAGCCAATCACGCCCAGCGCGATCCAGCCGCCGTGCGCCTCGACCATTTCGCCCCAGTTCAGCAGCATCTGCGACATCCAGGGCAGGTCGCGCCCGGAGTCGGCATACACCGTGGCAAAGCGCGGCACCACGTAGGCCAGCAGAAAGCCGATCACCAGCGTGCCGACGCCGACCAGCAGCATAGGGTAGATCGAAGCCGAGAGCACCTTCTTCTTCACCGTGTCGATCTGGTTCTGGTAACCGACAAAGCGGGCGAGGGCAGGCGACAGGTCGCCGGTACTTTCGGCCGCGCGCACCGTGGCGGCATAGAGCGGCGGAAACGCCTCGCTTTGCGCCGCGAGCGCCGCAGAGAAGGGACGCCCCTCGCGCATGGTATTCAGCAGCCGGTCGATCAGCTGGCGCGATTCGGGACGACTTTCCTTTTCCGCCAGGGTTTCCAGCGCCTCGGTCAGCGTCAGGCCCGCATCCAGCAACGCGATCAGCTCCTGCGTGAACAGCAGCAGCGGAAAGCGTGCGCGCCGTGCCGCCAGCAGGCCGCTGCGCTCGGCCGTGATCGAGATTACCTGCGCGCCCTCGCGTTGCAGACGGCTGGCAATTTCGCTCTCGTCGAGCGCTTCCACCGTCAACGTGGCGACGCCGCTGCCCGGGCGTAGGGTCTTTACCCGATAACGCATGCCGTGGCTTTACCAGTTGTTGAGGTCAGCGTCATTGCCGGTGCCGCCCGGCACCCCGTCGCGGCCATACGAAAACAGGTCGATCTCGCCATGTTCGCCCGGCGCGCGGTACTGGTAGGGCTTGCCCCAGGGGTCGTTGGGGACGGCCTTTTTGAGGTAGGGGCCATCCCAGCGCGCTTCGTCGGCCGGCTTGGCGTTCAGCGCCGCCAGACCCTGCTCGGTGCTGGGATAGCGGCTGGTGTCGATGCGGTACTGGTCGAGTGCCTTTTCCAGGGCATCGATCTGCGCCTTGGCGGTCTTCACTTCCGACTTGCCCACCTGGGCAAAATACTTGGGCGCAACGTAGCCCGCCAGCAACCCCAGAATGACCAGCACAACCAGCAGTTCAAGCAAAGTGAACCCTGCATTCCGACTGAACCGGGGCAGGCGGCAGAATAAGTACACGTTGGATTCTCCGAATAAATTGATGATTCAGGGCCGAGCAGACGGGTGTTTACCCCCTGCTGTCAGAAGACAGCGGCTCAATTTAACGCAGATTTGTTGCAATTGTAATATTTCAGCCTGATGACATCAGATGGCGGCCTTGCCTGCGTGAATCCCGTCGCCGTTCGCTGCTACGCATACCGGACACGCCGCTGCGCAGGGCAAAAAAAACCTTCCAGGCCGCAAGGCAAGGAAGGGAAGGGAGGTGGATGAGGGTGTAGGTATCGGGGTTCAGTTCCCGCGACCAGCTCCAGGAGCCGGCATTGGTCACCTGGCCATTCACGCCGTCGCCCAGGCAGTAGCTGGTGGCGTCCGCGCCGTTGCACTGGTAGACGCCGTTGAGCTTGACGCGTACCCCTGCCGCGCCGCCCTGGGTGGCCAGTCCGCAGCGCTGGTGGTGGTGAATTCGCCGAAGGAAATGCCATCGCCGGCAGCGTTGATGAATTGATCAAGCATGCACCTTCTCGTGTCGGTCTAGCATTTGTACGAACTGGGCAATTTTCTTCGCGCGTGTTTCGGCCTTCTTGGCCGTTTGAATTCTGAAGAGGATCGCGTATCGATTCCGGCTATCAAGAGTTCCAAAGAAATCCTTGGCTCGCGTATTGCTGTCCAGTGCGGTTTGAAAGTCACTTGGTACAGTGGCTTTGCTGGCCGAGTCATAGGCGGCGTCCCAGCGTCCATCGCTTTTTGCGCGCTCGACTTCCTGCAGTCCAGCAGGCTTCATTTTCCCTGTTTCAATTAGCGCAAAGACCTTGTCTTTATTGAGCTTGGACCAAACGCTTTTGTCCGAGCGCCGAGTGAATTTCTGAAGCCAGAATTGCTCGCTGTGCGTCTTCTTTTGCCCATCTATCCATCCGAAGCAAAGCGCGACCTCGATGGCTTCATCGTACGAAACGGACGGTATATCGCTCCCTTTTTTTGCGAGTTGTAACCACACGCCTTTCGACGAGCTGTGGTTTTCTTCTAGCCAACGAGCCCAGTCTTTTTGTCGCTCAAAGTGCTGAATCGGCAGCGTGGTGGAGGACCTGGATTGAGGTTTCACGAGCGTATTGTTGGGCAGCATGGGGCTGTACTCACGCCGAAATGGGGGCACCGTGAAACACCTCAGCGGCCACTACCTGCCCATCTTCGTTGAATGTGAGGTTCTCAGACACCCTCTTGGTCTTTCCATCGGTATCGGACGTGTAGATGATGGCAAGCTCGCGACGCACAGGATCCCACAGCACGTGATCCACGGTGAACCGAAGCGAGCCGATGCGCGCAAGTGCCGCGGCCCAATACGCGCGGAGCGCCTCTTTACCGCGGACAGTGGGCGAGCCCACTACCGCGAGAGCGGTGGCGCTGGTAAAAACAATGTCCTCATGGAAGTGCTCCAGGACTGCTTCGATGGCACGACGATTCCATGCCTCCGCCCATCGGGCCGCGAATGCCTCACTGTTCTCACGCGTCATGATCATAGTCTGCCCAATGTTTGAGTTTAACGGCGGCTCATAAGAGACGTCCGCTTGAACGAATTGTTATACGTGCCCACGCCGTTTGTCACGGTCGGCGCTCCTTAGCCAACCACGAACCTGCAAACCTCACTGGAATACGCTTGAAGGAATGCCTGCTTATTTTGCAAGGGCTCTGTTGTTTGTGGCGGGGGAATATCCATGAACGAGAAATGGCCGGCACCCTCAGTGACGCGAACATCCACAGTGTGACAATCGCGCATGGCATGCGCCAACCATTCTGTTTGGGCGGGAGGCGTGATGTTATCCGCCGAACCCACCCATGCCAGAACTGGAACCCGCACTGCATCAAGCGCCCCCGGCGCTTGAAAAAATCCAGTCGGTGGCGCCAAGAGGGCTAGACGAGTTAGTCGACTGTCCTGTGTGATATTGACGCGCCGACCAGGCCCTAACCACATTTGAGCTCCAGCCAGCGCGACAAGGGTCGCTGCACCAATAGAATGCCCCACACCCATCGCTGTTGCACCGGGTCGAACGAATGCGTCGAGTGCGAAGGACAAACGCCTTGCCCGGAGAGTCAATTCCTCTTCCCTGGGAACCGGTGAAGCGAGGCGCTCGAAATGCGGCGCAACAACCATGCAACCGGATTCAGCCAAAGCATCCAAAAGCGTAGCGTGACGTTCCGGCTGGCCACCCGCTCCCACCGCAAAAAGCACCACCGGCGAATTTGTTGCGGCTCCGTATAGCGAAACTTTGAATGACTCAGCCCCATCCTGCAGTGTCTCCATCAGCATTTAAGAACTTGCTCCTTAAGACAGGTAATGCCGATGCAGATAGATGACCAGTTGTGCAAAATAACCAAGGAAGAACAAGAGCACAAATCCTAATAGCAGCAATAAACCAAATGCGCGTCGAGTGCGCCACAGATAAAACGGCAAGTAGGGCAACCAAAAGAAGAAAACCAGTTGACCATACTCAAATGGGCGATAGATGTTTGGGAAATTTTTACTGTCTGCATCGACCCAAAGAACGATCAGCACGATGAAAATAAATTGCCAAGTAGCCAGTAGATTTTCTGACTCATCAACCCCATGCCAGTAAAGGATTGCCTGATAGATTGCCGCCACAACAGACAGTGAGAAAAGTGCCCCAAGATAGAGTGACTGCTTTCGCATGGTGTTGCGCACTAACGTTTGGGCTCAGTGGCGGCCCGGCAGGGCCGGAATCTTCCCCCGATTTAATTGACACCGGGTTATTGAGCCAGCAGTCTTTCATA
>NZ_JADMKC010000023.1 GCF_018780105.1 Thiobacillus sp. | reverse complement strand
TGCTGACGCAGCGCCACGACGGCGAGGAAGACGTCACCGTCATCACCCAGGACGCCGTGCTCGCCACCTTCGACCGCATCCTCTCCGCGCTGACGCTGGCAGTGGCCGGCATCGCCGCGATCAGCCTGGCGGTGGCCGGCGTCCTGGTGATGAACGTGATGCTGGTGGCGGTGGCGCAGCGCACTTCTGAAATCGGTTTGCTGAAGGCCATCGGTGCACCCGCCGCCGACATCCGCCGGCTGTTCTTCGCCGAGGCGCTGTGGCTGTCGCTGGCCGGAGGTGGGCTCGGCTTCGCGCTCGGCCATCTCGGCAGCTGGGCGATCCGGCTGGCCTATCCCACCCTGCCGGCCTGGCCACCGGTGTGGGCCAGCGTCGCCGGCATCGCCACCGCCTTGATTACCGGCATTGTCGCCAGCCTGCTGCCCGCCGCGCGCGCAGCCCGGCTCGATCCGGTGCGGGCATTGAGCGGAAAATGACCCTGCTCGACACCCTGCGCTACGCCCGCACCGCGCTCACCGCACACCCGCTGCGCACGCTGCTGTCGATGTCGGGCATCGCGATCGGCATCACCGCGGTGATCCTGCTGACGTCCATCGGCGACGGCATTCACCGCTTCGTGCTGGCCGAGTTCACCCAGTTCGGCACCAACATCCTCACCGTCACCCCCGGCAAGACCCGCACCCACGGCACCTCGGTTGGCTCGATCGGCAGCGCGCGCCTGCTCACGGTAGACGATGCGCTGGCGCTGAAGTCTTCGCGCTACGTGCAGTACACCAATGCCGGGGTGATGGGCAACGCGGAAATTCGCGCCCAGGGCCGCAGCCGGCGCGTCACGGTGTACGGCGAGGGGCCCGACTTTTCGCGCGCCTTCAACATGCGGGTGGCAGTCGGTCAGTTCCTGCCTGCCGACGATCCGCGCAACCCGCGCGCCTATGTGGTGCTGGGATCGAAGGTGCGCAACGAACTGTTCGGCAGCGCCAACCCGCTCGGCGCCACCCTGCAGGTCGGCTCATCGCGCTTCCGCGTCATCGGCGTGATGGAACCCAAGGGGCAGGTGCTCGGCTTCGACCTCGACGACACGGTTTACATTCCCACCGCGCGCGCGCTCGAAGTCTTCAATCGCGAAGGCGTGATGGAAATCCACATCGCCTACCGCCCCGGCGCGCCGCTCGACGCCGTCGTCGCCGATACCCATCGCATCCTGCTTGCCCGCCATGGCCGCGAGGATTTCACCTTGACGCCGCAACAGCAGATGCTCGAAACGCTCGGCACCGTGCTGGACGTGCTCACCTTCGCCGTCGCCGCGCTCGGTGGTATTTCGCTCTTGGTCGGCGCGGTCGGCATGGTCACGCTGATGCACATCGCGGTCGCCGAACGCGTCGCCGAAATTGGCCTGCTCACCGCACTCGGCACCACGCGGGCACAGATCCGCACCCTGTTTTTAATGGAATCGACCTTGCTCGCCAGCCTCGGCGGCATCGGCGGCTTGGCGCTCGGCGCCGGGATCGCCGGCCTGCTGAAAACCACCGTCAGCGGCCTCCCGGTCAACATCCCGTGGGACTACGCGATCGGTGCGCTGATTGCGTCGGTGCTGATTGGGTTGGCAGCCGGTGTAGTGCCGGCCTTGCGCGCGGCGCGGTTGAATCCGGTGGAGGCATTGCGGGCGGAGTAATTGGCGTTTGCCTTGAAATCTAAGCTGCGCGAATCCAATCCGTCACCACCGCACTGGTTTTGACCTATCTCCCCTCTCAGCCCCGCCGGAAATTGAGCCTGCCGGGTGGATCAGCGGCAAAGG